>NZ_JAOWLB010000019.1 GCF_025751555.1 Ruegeria aquimaris | reverse complement strand
AGATGATCCCGCAAAAAACCACTCAACAACTCACGACCCTCAACCGTACCTACTACAGCACGACCGTTCACAGTCATCGAGACCTGTGGCATGAAACCCTCCCTTTTTGATTGTCTTCCTTGCGCCGAGTAAAACACGGCAAATTCCGTTTGAGAACAAAAATATCGTGATGACCGGCCTTTGGGCAGGAACACCCTGCAGCTCGAAATCAGCCATTCCGCCCGGCACGCGGCTGTGGCCGCGTCGGGATCTCCTTGAGAAGTCCGCCGACCCCCATGCAGGCGATATCGCGCCCCGTCACAGCGATGCCGCAGGCCACCCGGGACAGCACCCAATCGGCCCCGTTCAGGGCCGGTGACCGGGCGCAGCCCGGCAGGCCGATGACCGGCCGGTCCCCGAGTGTGCCCAGAAACAGCAGGTTGCCCGGATCGACGGGCATACCGAACCGTTCGACATGTCCGCCCGCAAGTCGCAGCGCCGATGGCGCCACATCCTCGGGGTCCGAGGTCGCAGACCCGGTCAGGATCATCACAAGGTCTCCGCCAATGTCCGGCAGCACGGCGGCAAGCTCTGATTGGCGGTGGGCGACTGTAAGCACCTCGACGAGAGCCATGCCCAGCGCCTCGACCCGCCCCCGGATCGAGGCGATGCCCTTGTCATTGCTGGGTCCGCCCGGAATATCGGTGACGACAAGGCTCGCGGTCCGGTATACCGGCGCCGCAAGGCGGATCGCCGCATGAGCGGCGGTTGCGGCCCGGTCAACATCCACCTGCGGCACCGCATAGGAGATGACCTTGACCGTCGCCACCATGCCGCCCGGCCCCATCTGCTGATACTGCGGCACCGTCGCCACGGTGATCATCGGATGCACCATGTTGAACCGTTCGATGGCGCCGACGTCCAGCATTACCACGCCCGGCCCGTCTGCCAGCAGGTTGACACGCCCGGTAAAGGCGTCACTGACACGGAGGCCCGCCGCCGTAGGGTAAGGCGCCAAGGCCCTCGCCAACTGGCGCGCGGCCGCGTCTTCGTGGCAATCGCCAGGATCGAGACGGGCGGCGATCACATCCGAAATGTCAGCCGCGCTCAACTGTGCGAGATGGGTCGCTTCCAGCCTGAGCCCCTTGCGCAGCTTTTTGTCACCCACCTTTACCGAATGCGCCAGGATCGCCCCTTCGGCTTCGGCTATGGCGACGGGACCAAACTTCATGCCCTGCCCCGCAACACGGCCGTCATCTGGGCCAGGATCGCAACCGCGATCTCTGCCGGGCCAGCGGCGCCGATATCCAACCCGATGGGTCCATGAATGCGCGCGATCTGCGCCGCTGAAAAACCGGCCTGCCGCATACGGTCCATACGTTTGGAATGCGTGCGTGTCGAGCCAAGCGCGCCGATATAGAATACATCTGCCGCCAAACCCGCTTCCAGCGCCGGATCGTCCAGCTTGGGATCATGGGTCAACAGCACCAGCGCCGTGCGCGGATCAAGCCCCAGTTGCGCCACGGCCTCGTCCGGCCAGTCATGCAGGATGGTCTCGCCCGGAAACCTGTTCTCGCTGGCAAAAGCTTCGCGCGGGTCGATGATCACCGGGTCATATCCGGCGATCCGGGCCATCGGCACCAGCGCCTGCGCGATATGCACCGCCCCCACAACGATCAGCCGCAGCGGCGGGTTGTGGACCAGCACGAATGTCTTGCCATCTTCCTCGAAACCCGAACGGTCCATCCGCATCCGGTCGGGATAGGCGCCGCGCTTCAACGCGCGGTGGCCGGTTGTCAGGTTCACCTCATAGGCCAGCGCCTCGCGGCGGCTGCGGGCGGCAACCAGTTCTGCCAGCATCTCTTCCGAAAGGACCTTGCCGACCGGTTCAACCAGAACCCTGATGGTGCCGCCACAGGCCAGACCAACGGCAAACGCGTCTTCGTCACTGACCCCGAACTCGAGCAGCCGCGCTTCGCCCTCGTCCAGCGCTTCCAGCGCCTCGACGATCACCGCGCCTTCGACACAGCCGCCGGAAACCGATCCCTGAATGCGGCCATCGCCCCCGATCACCAATTGCGATCCGGTCCGGCGCGGGGCGCTTCCCCAAGTCTCGACAACGGTGGCAAGGGCTGCACCCAGCCCTTGTCGGTGCCATTTCAGAGCTGTCTCCGGGCTGTTGTCAAATCGTTCCATGCCTGCCTCCCCCCTGTAAGTATGGTGAGGAAGGCGGCCAATTCAATGGTGCGAAAGTCGGCATTGCCGCCTGACGCAACAAAGGCCCGGCAAGAGTGGTCTCGCCGGGCCGGGAAAGGGCATTGCCATCACCAATCAGCGCGAAGTCATACCTAACCTCGCCCGCGGCGCGGGTTTGTTCATTCAGCCGGTGCGGTCTGTGTCGCCTCACGACGCACAAGCCGTTCTGGCAGGGCAAAGGCGAGCGCCACGAAACCGAGGCCCAGCACCAGCCCCAGGATATCGCCCGGAAGCGCTGTCAGACCTTCGTACCTGGAGCCAGGCACGGTTCCCAGCGTCACCGCCCCGCCTGCGATCTTGTCCAGCAGACCCGACGCCTTCCACGCTGGATAGCTCAGCATGTAAGCGGCCGCGCCCAGCAATCCGCCAGCGACAAAGAACAGGGCGTCCTTGCGACCCGAAGCCAGCGCCACGACACCGGTACCTGGGCAATAGCCCGACGCGGCCCAACCGGCCCCCAGCATCAGCCCACCCAGGAACACGCCGGCATAAGCCGTCTTGACCGACATATGGCCGACCTCCACCAGACCCAGCATCTGACCGCCGAACATCAGCACCGATCCGGTGCCAATGGCCAGCAGGATCGACTTGGCCAGGCGCAGATCGGTCAGGTTCAGCATGCGGTTGATCGCGTTCGGGTTCGAGGCGCCGACCCGGTCCAGCACGGCGCCAAAGGCGGCCCCAATGACAACGGCGAGTAGAATCGAGGACATGGTTCAGGCCTCCTTGCGAAACATCAGGATGGAAACGGGTATCGCGGCAGCAAAGGCACCGGCGGCAAAGATGTAGCCGCTCAGCGCGGTCTGCATCATTCCCGACATCATATGTCCCGAGGTACAGCCCCCTGCCAGCCGCGCGCCATAGAGCACGACGAACCCGCCCAGAAACGCGACCGCATATCTCTTGACTGCATTGTCCCCGAAATTGGCACGCCACAATTCCGGCATGCTCCGTTCGCTTTGACCAATCCCGCCGCGCGCCAACACAGACAGGAATCCGCCGAGCATCATCGCCAGCACAAAGATGAAGGAATAGTTGAGAGGGTTGGCCACCGACTTTGCGTATTTACCGCCCGATTTCGCAAGATATGCGTTGGTCGAAGTAAAGCCGTCATCGGTCTGGGTCACCAGATCCGGATTGACCAGATCGCCGATGATCCCATCGACGATGACAAACTGGGTCGACACCCCGATCGGCTTGACCAGCAGGACTGCGGCAAAGAACACCAACCCCAGCAGCAGGCCCCCCACCTTCCAGTTTAAAGACATGTCAATCTCCTCAGAATTCATTACATTCCTATTTTCCAATATATTAATTATTCAAATATTTGCATGACATGGATCAAATCAGCCGATCAAACTTTCCATGACATAAATCAAATACACGGCTACGATCTCTCTCTATTCAACGTCTCTACGCCACCGCGACCAAACCTGTTCGACCGCCAGAAAGGACCGGACAAATGAGGCCAGACTCCAGCCCCGCAACCCCAGATGCCCCGGCAAAGCGCGACGAGCGCCGCGCCTTTATCGCCCTTGCGGTGTTTCTGGCGCCCGCCCTTGCGGTCGCCATCGTCGGAGGTTGGGGGTTCATCATCTGGATGTCGCAGCTGATCTATGGGCCGCCCGCGGGCTGAACCCATGTCTGCTGCTCGCTTCGCATCATCCAGCCGCCGCTCTGTCCTGACCGGTCGTGGGAGTGTCTTTCGTCCGCCCTGGAGCACCGAAGCCTCGGTCATGGAAGGCTGCACCAGTTGCGGAGACTGTATCGCCGCCTGCCCCGAAGCGATTTTGGTGCCTGGTCCCGGGCGGACGCCCGTCATTGATTTCAGCCGGGGCGAATGCACCTTCTGCGGTCGCTGTGCCGAAGCCTGCGCCGAATCCGTCTTTGCCGAGACCGGCCAGCGACCCTGGATGCTTGTCGCGGCCATCGACCCCGGCTGCATGATGACCTCGGGCATCAGTTGCCAGTTGTGCCGGGACAGCTGCGAGGAACAGGCCCTGCGACTTGACTTTTCTCAACGCCCCGTGGGCCGCATCGTCATAGAGACAGAGGCATGCACAGGCTGCGGCGCCTGCCTGTCATCCTGCCCGGTGGACGCCATCACCCTGAGCCCGAACGAGACCGCCAATGTCTGACGTGACCCATATTTCCAGCCTGTTGCTGACCGCCAAACCGTCGCGCATAGCTGCGGTCGTTGCCGAGATCGAAACCTGCGCGGCCGCCGAAGTGGCGCTGACCGATCCGTCGGGCAAGATCATCGTCACGCTTGAGACGCCCAGCGAAGCCGAGATCGTCGGCGAGTTGAACAGGCTCAGCCTTATCGACGGCGTCGTCAGCGCCGCCCTTGTCTATCACCAGTCCGAAAGCGGACTGTCCCCAATCGGTCAATAGCCGGACCCCGAGGAGGTATCCATGCCAAACCTGACCCGAAGAGATGTCATCAAGGCCCAGGCGGTTGCAGCCGCAGCTGCGGCCGCTGGCCTGCCGATACCGGCAGCCGCCCAGAACCTTGTGACCGATGCCCAGTTGACCGACCTGAAATGGTCCAAGGCCGCGTGCCGGTTCTGCGGCACCGGATGCTCGATCATGGTCGCGACCAAGGCCGGGCGCGTGGTCGCCACTCACGGCGACGCCGAGGCCGAGGTGAACCGCGGCCTGAACTGCGTCAAAGGCTATTTTCTGTCCAAGATCATGTATGGACAGGATCGCCTGACCCAGCCGCTGCTGCGCAAGTCGAACGGCGTCTTTGACAAGAACGGCGACTTCGAACCGGTTTCATGGGACGAAGCCTTCGACATCATGGCCGAGAAGTGGAAGGCCACGCTCAAGGCCAAGGGACCGCAAGGGATCGGCATGTTCGGATCGGGCCAGTGGACGGTCTGGGAAGGTTATGCGGCCTCGAAACTGATGAAGGCGGGCTTCCGCTCGAACAACATCGACCCCAACGCGCGCCATTGCATGGCCTCGGCCGTGGTCGGTTTCATCCGCACCTTCGGCATCGACGAGCCGATGGGCTGCTATGACGACTTCGAACATGCGGACGCCTTCGTCCTCTGGGGTTCGAACATGGCCGAGATGCACCCGATCCTGTGGACCCGCATCGCCGACCGCCGGTTCAGCCACCCGCATGTCAAGGTCGCGGTCCTGTCCACGTTCCAGCACCGCAGCTTTGACCTGGCGGATATCCCCGCCGTGTTCACCCCGCACACCGATCTGGTGATCCTGAACTACATCGCCAACTACATCATCCAGAATGGCGCGGTGAACCAGGACTTTGTGGCCAAGCACGTGAACTTTGCCCGCGGCGCCACCGATATCGGCTATGGCCTGCGCGACAGCCATCCACTGCAACAGGCCGCCGCCAACCCGAACTCCGGCAAATCCGAACCGATGAGCTTTGACGAGTTCGCGGAGTTCGTCTCCGAGTACACCCTGGAAAAAGCCGCCGAGATGTCGGGCGTTCCCGCCGAGACGCTAGAAAAGATCGCCGCGCTCTACGCCGATCCTGACACCAAGGTCATGTCGCTCTGGACCATGGGCGTGAACCAGCACACCCGCGGTGTCTGGGTCAACAACATGATTTACAACATCCACCTGCTGACCGGAAAGATCTCGCAGCCGGGCAACTCGCCCTTCTCGCTGACCGGCCAGCCCTCGGCCTGCGGCACCGCGCGCGAGGTCGGGACCTTTGCCCACCGCCTGCCCGCCGACCTGCTGGTCGCCAAGCCCGAGCACCGGGCGTTTGCGGAAAAGATCTGGAAACTGCCCGCCGGCACCGTGCCGGAATGGGTCGGTGCCCATGCTGTCTTGCAGAACCGCAAGCTCAAGGATGGTGAGATCAACTGCTACTGGGTTCAGGTCAACAACAACATGCAGGCCGCCCCCAACATGATGGAGGAAGGGCTGCCGGGCTACCGCAATCCCGACAACTTCATCGTAGTCTCGGACGCCTATCCCACCGTCACCGCCGAGGCCGCCGACCTGATCCTGCCCACCGCGATGTGGGTCGAAAAGGAAGGCGCCTATGGCAACGCCGAACGCCGTACCCAGTTCTGGTACCAGCTGGTCAATGCCCCGGGCGAGGCCAAGTCGGACATGTGGCAGCTGGTGGAATTCTCCAAACGCTTCACCACCGACGAGGTGTGGCCGGCCGAGATCCTGGACGGGAACCCGGACTACAAGGGCAAGACCCTGTTCGACGTGCTGTTTGCCAACGGCCAGGTCGACAAGTTCGAAATGACAGAAAAGGCCAAGGAATACGGCAACCACGAAAGCGAGGATTTCGGGTTCTACATCCAGAAGGGTCTGTTCGAGGAATATGCCGAGTTCGGGCGCGGCCATGCGCATGACCTCGCCCCGTTCGACACCTATCACGAGGTACGCGGCCTGCGCTGGCCCGTGGTCGATGGCAAGGAAACCAAGTGGCGGTTCAAGGAGGGGTCGGACCCCTATGCAAAACCGGGCAGCGATTTCGACTTCTACGGCAAGCCCGATGGCAAGGCGGTGATCTTCGCCCTGCCCTATGAACCGCCCGCCGAAAGCCCCGATGCGGATTATCCGCTGTGGCTCAGCACCGGCCGGGTGCTGGAGCACTGGCATTCGGGTTCGATGACACAGCGCGTGCCCGAACTGCACAAGGCGGTGCCCGACGCTCTGGTCTATATGCATCCCGACGACGCTGAGGCGATGGGTGTGCGGCGCGGGTCCGCCGTCAAGGTCGAATCCCGGCGCGGCCACATCATCAGCCGGGTCGAGACCCGGGGCCGCAACAAGCCGCCCAAGGGGCTGGTCTTTGTGCCCTGGTTCGATGCGCGGCAGTTGATCAACAAGGTGACGTTCGACGCCACCGATCCGCTGTCCAAACAGACAGACTTCAAGAAATGCGCCGTGCGCGTCGTGCCGGTGGGAGTGTGATCATGAAACGCAAACTGACCCTTGTCGCCGCCCTTGTCCTGGCTGTTGCCGGTTCGGCGATGGCGCAAACCTCGATCGCGACCCTGCGCGGCGGCACGCCGCTCGATACAGAGGCGGAACCGCCAGCGATGGCAAAGGAGATCAACTCGGACCTGCGCCAGGTGCGCAACTATCCCGAGCAGCCGCCGCTGATCCCGCACAAGATCGACGGCTATCAGATCGACCTGAACGCCAACAAATGCCTGTCCTGCCACAGTCGCGCCGCGATTGAGATCAGCCAGGCGCCGATGGTCTCGATCACCCATTTCATGAACCGGGATAACCAGTTCCTCGCCTCGGTCACTCCGCGCCGGTACTTCTGCAACCAGTGCCACGTGGTGCAGACCGACGCCCGGCCGCTGGTCGAAAACGGTTTTGTCGATATCGACCAGGTGCTGGACTATGTGAAGAACAACCAGGGGAGCTCTGACTGATGCTGGGGTTCCTGAAACGGCTCTGGGCCACGATACGTCGGCCAAGTGTCCATTATTCCTTGGGTTTTCTGACCATGGGCGGGTTCGTGATGGGCATCGTGTTCTGGGGCGGGTTCAACACCGCGCTGGAACTGACCAACACCGAGACCTTCTGCACCTCGTGCCACGAGATGCGCGACAACGTCTATGCCGAGTTGAAGACGACGATCCACTATACCAACCGCTCGGGCGTGCGGGCGACCTGCCCGGATTGCCACGTGCCGCATGACTGGACCAACAAGATCGCGCGCAAGATGCAGGCCAGCAAGGAGGTCTGGGGCAAGATCTTTGGCACCATCAGCACGCGGGAGAAGTTCCTCGACAAGCGGTTGGAGCTGGCGCAGCACGAGTGGGCGCGGCTGGAGGCCAACGACTCGCTGGAATGCCGCAACTGCCATTCCGACGAGTCGATGGACATCACACGCCAGAGCGCGCGGGCGGCGGACTTCCACCAGCGGCTGCTGTTCACCGGCGAGAAGACCTGCATCGACTGCCACAAGGGCATCGCCCACCAACTGCCCGACATGGGCCAGGCGAGCCTGCTGATCGGCGCCGGATCGGCCCAGGACGTAAGCAGCTATCTGGACCGTTGAGGTCGCTTGCCGGGCCAGCACCGGCGGGTTAGCATGAAACCGACACGGGCGGCCTCTGTGCCGCCCGTTTCCTTGTAATGCTTTGTTTTATAGGAGAAAAAAATGTACAAAAAGACGTTCGCAGCTCTTGCGATGGTCGGAACGAGTTTTGCCGCCACAACCGCTCTGGCGCAAGAATTCCAACCCTATGGCAGCGTCGAAGGCTGGAATGTCTTTGTCGACACGGCCAAGAAATCCTGCCTGATCGAGGCTGTGGATGGGGCGGAAAACGTCGTGCAGATGGGGCTGACCAAGGACCGGGGCGTCGCCTATATCGGGGTCTTCACCAAGGCCGAAACCGGCATCAAGAAGGGCGATGCCGGGGCCATCGCGATCCTGCTGGGGGAAAAGCTGTTCGTGGGTGAGGCAACCGGCATGCGCGGCAATATTACCAAAGGATATTCAGGGGGTTACGTGCTGACCGACGATCCGGCGGTGGTCGATGCGGTGGCCAGGGAACATGAGATGATCGTGTTTCCGGAAAAGGCCTATACCTTTGCCGTGAACCTCAAGGGCACCTACAAGGCCATAGAGATGGCGCGCGAGTGCAACGCCAAGCAACTGGAGTGAATGGCCCCGTTTTGACCGTTTTGTACCTGCGCCAGACGGGCAATTGACCGTTTTGTACACCACCTAACACGCCCGTAATTACCCGCCTTGGATACTCGGTTCTGAAACCCGGAGCCGAGAACAGGGGTCTCGTCAAATGGCGAGGACCAACCGGACCCGCCACTTGCACCGACCCAAACGGCGACTGCTTTGCAGGTATGGCGAACTCGCCTCGCGCCTATTCGGGTTTGCGACAAATGATCTGAACCGGTTGTGTCCTTCGCTCCTCGATATTCCGTGCGGCGTTCTTCACGATCTGCGGCGCGAGTTCACCCAAAAGAATATGTGTGCCGAAAACCGGCGCTTCACCCTTGGCCGCGAGCGCCATGGCGGCCTTGTATCCTTGCAGGTATTTCTCCCCGGTATCCGTAACCTCGATATTCCTGAAACCGGTTTCGTTGAGGACATCCACCGTGTCCGACGGACGCATAAGATGGGCCCCGCTACCGTCTTCGGACCAAGGCACCGGGTGGTGCGGTTCGCCCACTGGACCCAGCCCGTGTTCGGTGAGCGCAAAGAAGGCGCCGGGCTTCAGGACCCGAAAGGCCTCGGCGAAAAAGGCAGTCCGATCCGGCACGTTCATCAGGACGTGCTGGCTGTATCCACCGTCGAAGGTTTCGTCCTCGTAAGGAAGGTTCTGACCATCGCCATGTTGGCATCTCACGGCGTCCTGCATCGCGACCAATGCGCTTAGCTTGTTAGCGGCGTCGATGAAGGGCGCGGTGATGTCTATCCCCTCGACGCGACAGCTGAAACGCTTGGCCAGGTACCGGGCGGGGCCGCCAATGCCGCAGCCGATATCGACGAGGGTGTCGCCCTCTCGGATGGGTAAGGCATCTGCAAGCTCGACAGTGGCCGGGAACCCCCGTGCATGGAAATGGTCCACCGGCGCGAGTTGTTCGATGGTCAGAGTATTTGGATCAATCCCGGCCAGTTGCATCGTTTCCAGGATACGGGAATAGACATCTCCCTTGCCCCAATGATCGGAAATCTCTTGTGCTTTGGTCATTTGCCCCCCTCTTTGCAAAGTCACGATACCACAGTTTCGGAGGTCTTTGCAGGTCCGCACTTGAGCCGTTGCCCGGCGGCTAAACGGCATCAACCCGGCGGTGTGGTGACTTTGGGGTTAACCCTCGCGGATTGCCGCCATCAGCCTTGCCTTTTCGCCCACGTCGTCGGGGCGCGAGATAACCTCGGCCAGTTCTTCGAGCGAGGCGATGGAATGGCCCGCGCGGAAGCTGTCGACATGGGGCAGCATGGCGCGGATGCCGCGCGCCTTGGGGGCGAATTCGGACCAGCGCAGGAGCGGGTTCAGCCAGATCAGGCGCCGCGAGGACAGGTGCAGGCGCTCCATCTCGGCGGCAAGCGCATCGGGGTCGTCGCGGTCGAGCCCGTCGGTGATCAGCAGCACCACCGCGCCCTGCCCCATCACCCGGCGCGACCAGTCGCGGTTGAAGGCATGAAGGCAGGCGCCAATACGGGTGCCGCCCTCCCAATCCTGCGCCTCGGCCCCGGCGGATTTCAGCGCGGCATCGACATCGCGGGTCTTCAGATGCCGGGTGACATTGGTCAGCCGCGTGCCAAAGGTGAAGGCATGCACCCTGGCCCAGCCCTGCCCCTTGGCGTTGGAGACAGCGTGAAGAAAATGCAGGATGATCCGGCTGTATTGGCTCATGGAACCGGAAATATCGCAAAGCACCACAAGATTGGGCCAGCGCGGGCGCGGTTCGGCCCGGGCGATGCTGTGCATCTCACCGCCCTGGCGCATGGCGGCGCGCAGGGTGCGGGCGCGGTCGATGCGGGGGCCCAGAACAGCGGCCTGTCTGCGACGTGACGGGATCGGTTTCACCGGCAGCGTCAGGCGGGCCAGCATGCGTTTGGCGCGGGCGACCTCCTCGGTGCTCATCTGCTCGAAATCGAGTGTCTTGAGTTTTTCCTCGGACGACATGGTGAGCGAGGCGTCGACCTCGATCAGGGTTTCCTCGCCTTCCTTTTCGGGTTCGGGTTCCGGCAATTCGGGCTGGATGCCGTCGAGCAGCGCCTCGGCGGCGCGTTTCTCGGCGGCCTGAGCGCTGCGTTCCTCCTGCACGCCACGGATGGCGGGCAGCATCATCGACATCATGTGTTCCAGATAGCGCGGGTCACGCCAGTAGAGGCGGAAGACCTGGGCAAAGACGGCGCGGTGTTCGGGGCGGTTCACGAAACAGGCGTGCAGCGTCCAGTAGAAATCGCGTTTCTCGGTGAACCCCGCCGCCTCGACCGCGCGCACCGCGTCGATGACGCGGCCCGGCCCGATCGGCAATCCCGCCTTGCGCAGGGCGCGGGCGAAATGAACGATGTTCTGCGCCAGACGCGGGTTTTCCGGCAGGGCAAGCGGGGCGTATTCAGGCATGATACCCGCCTGCGATGTTTCGAAATGCCGCTTTTCGTGCTATGATGGCGCCATTCTGCAAGTCCAAATCTCTTTCTTTCACCCTGCATTCAAAGGACAGACCATGAGCGATCTCCTTTCCACCCATGCCCTGCTGGCGCCCGAGGCGCAGCACCCGCAACGCTCGGACCTGCGCATCGAGCGCGTGGGCGATACCGCCGCGACCGCCGGTTTCACCCCGGGGCTGGAGCCTGCGGCAGATCTGGCCGAGACCAGCGTTTCGGGCTTTGCCGAGGCGCGCGAGACCAGCGCCGCCGGCATGGCCGATGACGAGCTGGACGCGCTGATGAACCCGACCGGTTTCCAGACCGAGGTGGTGATCGGATTTGACGACCGGATCCGCATCAGCCCCGCCGATCGCTGGCCCTGGGCGGTGCATGGCCATATGGAGATGACCTTTCCCGATGGCCGCCGGTTTATCGGGTCGGGGACGATGGTGAACCGTCACCATGTTCTGACGGCGGGCCATTGCGTCTATTCGCGCGACAATGGTGGCTGGGCGACCGAGGTGATCTTTCAGGCCGCGCGCGACGATGGCGCGCTGCCTTTTGGCACCAGCCGGGCGGTGCGGCTGCTGTCGGTGGCGGGCTGGACCACTGGCGAGAACCCCGAGTTCGACATGGGGATGCTGATCCTGGCCGACGAGCTGGGCGACCGGACCGGCTGGCACGGCATCGTCACCGGACCCGAGGCGATGCTGTCGAACCACCGGGTCAATGTCTCGGGCTATCCCGGCGACAAGGGCGGGCGGACGCTGTGGACCCACAAGGACGTGATCAAGTCGGTGACCGATACCAAGGTGTTCTATGATATCGACACCGCCGGTGGCCAGTCCGGTTCGGGCGTGTGGTCGGTCTGGGAAGGGCACGCGGGCGAGAAGGTCTGCGCCATCCACACCACCGGGTCGCAATCGGGCAATGGCGCGGTGCGGATCAATCGCGACAAGTTCGACCGGATCACCGGCTGGATGGCGCGCCACTGACCGCGCCCCGGTTGCGGGGCCGCGCCTAACCATGGGCGCCGCGCGGGGGCTCTGCCCCCGCACCCCCGGAGTATTTCGGACCAGAAAGAAGCATCAGGCGGGTTCCAGCGAGGCCTTGGCCTGATCCAGGATGCGCTTGGCCTCGGAGCCCTGGAGTTTCTGGATGTCGTCCTGGTATTTCAGGATCGCGCCCAGCGTGTCGGCGATGACCTCGGGCGAGAGGTCGATCACGTCGAGCGCCAGCAGGCACTTGGCCCAGTCAATGGTCTCGGCCACGCCGGGTTTCTTGAACAGGTCCTCGGTGCGCAGGGTCTGGACAAAGGCCACCACCTGGCGGCTGAGGGTCTCGGCGGCCTCGGGGGCGCGCGCATGCAGGATCTCCACCTCGCGGTCGAAATCGGGGTAGTCGACCCAGTGATAGAGGCAGCGGCGTTTCAGCGCGTCATGCACCTCGCGCGTGCGGTTCGAGGTGAGGATGACGATGGGCGGCTCGGGCGCCTTGACGGTGCCAAGCTCGGGGATGGTGACCTGGAAATCCGACAGCGCCTCCAACAGGAAGGCCTCGAAGGGCTCATCAGTGCGATCAAGCTCGTCAATGAGCAGGACGGGGGCGCCCGCCGGATCGGGGCGCATGGCTTGCAGGAGCGGGCGTTCGATCAGGAACTCGTCCGAGAACAGCTCGGTCTGGAGCGCGGCGCGGTCGGCGCCGCCCGCGGCCTCGGCGGTGCGGATGGCGACCATCTGGGCGGCAAAATTCCAGTCGTAGACGGCAGAGGCGGCATCGAGCCCCTCGTAACATTGCAGGCGGATCAGGCGGCGGCCCAGCGCGGCGGCGATGGCCTTGGCGATCTCGGTCTTGCCGACGCCCGCCTCACCCTCGAGAAACAGCGGCCGACCGAGGCGCAGCGACAGGAACACCACGGTGGCCAGCGCCCGGCCGCAGACATAGCCCTGTTCGCCCAGCATGCGCTGGACGTCGTCGATGGATTGGCCTTTGGTCATCTGCTGCCTCCGCTCGGGTTTCCCGCTCTGGCCCAATGGGGCATCACCCCGACGCCGCCGTCAAGCGGCTGTGCCAGGGTTTTGTGCGCGGGGATGTGCGACATAAGTCGAATGTTTA
Organism: Ruegeria aquimaris; assembly: GCF_025751555.1. GTDB lineage: Bacteria > Pseudomonadota > Alphaproteobacteria > Rhodobacterales > Rhodobacteraceae > Ruegeria_B > Ruegeria_B aquimaris. The sequence continues at coordinate 74,567 of NZ_JAOWLB010000019.1, read as the reverse complement.
GGCGAATGTTGACGGTTGGGCGCTCAAATGGCATCACTTTGGAAACAACGAGGGGGCGGAGCAACCGTCCGCGACAGGCGATGACAGTGAGACACGTTTCAGTGACCTGCGGGTGCGGGACCGGTCCATGCGGATAACGGCCGTCACCTGTGTCAAGAACGAGGGGCCGTTCCTGTTGGAATGGATCGCCTTCAACCGGCTTTTGGGCGTCACCGATTTCCTGTTCTATTCCAACGATTGCAGCGACGGCACCGACCGACTGCTCGATGCATTGGCCGCGCGCGAGGATCTGGAGGTGCTGGCCGGGCGGGTGGTGCATCTGCCGAACCCCGCCGAGGGGCGCAATTACCAGATGGAGGCGTTGAAGGATGCCGCTCATCAGCAGGTGGTGAAGCGCGCCGACTGGGTCTGGATCGCCGATGTGGACGAGTTCCTGAACATCCATGTGGGTGATCACACCATTCCGGCGCTGATCGAGGCCTGTGGCGATCCGGCGGCGATCTCGGTGCATTTCCAGTTCTTCGCCAATGATGGCATCGACGCGTTCGAGGACCGGCCGGTGATCGCGCAATTCACCCGCAGCCACAATCCCGACATCTGGTGCGGCGAGACCGCGATCGAGGTCAAGTCGCTGACCCGCAAGGATTTCCCCTTGCAGTATTTTGGCGCACACCGGCCGTTTTTCAGTGAGCGCAAGGGTGACAAGAAGAGCCTGGCCTGGACCGATGGGTCGGGACGCAAGGTGCCGCACCGGTTCCTGGTGGCCGCCAATCCGCGCCGCATCCGCAAATTCCCCGCCAAGGGCGCGCGCGATTTTGCAACGCTGAACCATTATGCGCTGCGCTCGCTCGACAGTTACCTGGTCAAGAACGACCGGGGCGACGTGAACCGCGAGAACCGGGCGTTTGACGACACATACTGGCGCGAACGCAACGATCCGGCCTGGCAGGATACCAGCGTCGCGCGCTATCTGCCCGAACTGGAGGCGGCGCTGGAGGCGTTGAAGGCCGATGCCGAGATCGGCGCGCTGCATGCCGAGGCGGTGCAACTCCATCGCGAGAAACGCGATGCGCTGCTGGCGCAGCCCGCCTATATGCAGATGCAGGAGCAGTTGCGCCGGGCGCGCGCCCTGCCGCCTGACGAAGAGGCGATGCTGCTAGAGATGGGGATGCTCTGACATGGCGCGCCTGAGGGTCATAAACCTCGGCCTGCCCAAGTCGGGCACAACGACGCTGGGCGTGGCCCTGCGTGCCTCGGGGCTGAAGGTGGCGGACTGGAAGGTGCGCAAGTTCCAGTCGGCAAACCCCGAGGTGGCGCGGCATTTCCTGGGCGATCTGATGTATCGCGGCTATTTCGAGACCGGCGATCCGCTGCACTGGCTGGATGAGTTCGACGCGCTGAGCGAGATCAACGTGGTGGGCGGCGATCTGAACCGCTGGCCGCAAACCGACTGGGGCCTGTTGTCGGCGATCATCGAGCGGCATCCGGGGGCGAAGTTCATCCTGTCCTATCGCGAGGCCGAGGCGCAGGCCGACAGCATGATCCGCTGGACCAATCTGGGCCGCAAGCGCTTGAAGATGTTCGATGTTCCGGGCCTGCCGGGGAGATATGGGCGCGAACCGGGGGATCTGGTGCGCTGGATCGACGGGCATAACCGGTTCTGTCGGCAGGTATTTGCGGGCAATCCGAATTTCCTGGAATACGACATTCTGGACGAAGCGGCGCCGCAGAAGATCGGCGCCTTTCTGGGCCTGCCGATCCGGTGGTGGGGCAAGGTCAACGACAATCCGGCGGACGAGGCGGCGGAGGCCGCCGTGGCCGGTACGGACAGTCAGGACGAGTGATGCGGATCATCCTTCATATCGGGCCCGAGGTGGCCGGTGCGGCGCGGATACAGGGCATTCTGGAGGCCAAGCGCGATGTGCTGCGCGCGCAGGGCGCACTGTTCGCGCGCAGCCCCGGCACCCGTAACCATATGCGGCTGGCGATGGCGGTGAGCGATCCGGGCCATGTGGACCTGTTCCGCTATAACCGGGGTTTCACCGCGCCCGAGGCGCAGGAGAAGCTGCGCGTGCAGGTGGTCGAGGCGCTGACGCGCGAGGTGGACGAGACAAAGCCCGAGACGTTGATCCTGTCGGCGGCGCAGATGGCGACCTCGTTGCATCGCCCGTCGGAGATTGCGCGGCTGCGCGATCTGCTGGCGCCGTTGTCGGAGGATATCGAGGTGGTGGCGGTGGTGGGCGATCCCGCCCGGCTGTTGCTGGCGCATTACGCGACCCAGGTGTCCGAAGGGCGGGCCACGCCGCTGGACCAGGAACTGGCGCTGGCGGCGGCGCCCGACTGGTGGAACACGGCGCTGGCGGGCATGCCCGCGATCGACCCGCTGAAAGGCCAGTTCGAGGAGACGCAAGGCCCGGCCTTCTGGCTGGATTTCACCGCGTTGCAGGCGCTCTGGGAAGAGGGGTTCGGACCGGGATCGGTCCGGTTCCTGCCCTATGACCCCGAAGTACTGGCCGGGCATGGGGCCACGGATTTCGTGCGTGCCATGTTCGGGATCGAGCGCAATATCGGGCGTGCGGCTGTGGCCGAGATGCCCGCCCTGCCCCCGGCGGCGACGCTGACACGGCAGCGGCAATTCAACGAGATCCTGCTGCGCTATATCGCCAGTGGCGACAAGGTGGTCACGCGGCAATTGTGGCGCGCGCTGCTGGATGAGGTGGCGACCGACGGCCCACCGCCAGAGGCGGGCGGACTGGCGGTGCTCTCTGCGCGGTTCCGGGCGGCAAACGCCGCGTTGACAGCGCTCCATCCGGCATTGACCGAGGCCTGTTTCGCGCCGCCCGCCGCCCCCGCGGCCTGGGCCGAGGCCGATCCCGAGCGCGGCTATCGCGCCTCGCAATACCTGCTGGCGGCACGCTGGCGGATCGACAAGACGACCGAGGAGCATCTGAGCGCGCGGGCCGAACAGATCACCGCCGCCCCCCTGCCCGAACCGCTGGTGCGGGCCGTGGAAGTGATCGAGGAAGACGCGCCCGGGGACGACACGCTGAGCGCGGCGGCGCGGCGGCTGATGCCGCCGGCGGCGGTGGAGAATTACGAGAAGCTGCGCACATCCTCTTATGCGCCGCATAACCGGATCGGCGCGGTGGACGAGGAACAGCTGGCCGCTGCTTTCAAGCCCGCCAAGCCGCGCAAGCTGGCCAAGGGCAGGACCGGCAACCTGATCGTGGGCTGCATGAAGAACGAGGCACCCTATATCGTCGAATGGGTGGCCTATCACCGGGCTATCGGGGTGGACAATTTCCTGATCTACACCAACGACTGTTCCGATGGCACCGACGAGATCCTGCAAAGGTTGCAGGAGTTGGGCGTTTTGCAGCACCGCAACAACGACAAGTGGAAGGGCAACTCGCCCCAGCAATACGCGCTGAACCAGGCGTTGAAGGAACCGGTGCTGAAAAACAGCGACTGGATCATCCATATCGACGTGGACGAGTTCATCAACATCCGCTGCGGCAATGGCACGCTGGATGATTTCTTTGCCGCCGCGCCGGATGCCACCAACGTGGCGATGACCTGGCGGCTGTTTGGCCATAATGGCGTGACCGGGCTGAAGGACGAGTTCGTCATCGACCAGTTCGACGCCTGCGCGCCGAAATACTGCCCCAAGCCGCATACGGTCTGGGGGTTCAAGACCATGTTCCGCAATATAGGCGCCTATGAGAAGATCAGCTGCCACCGTCCCAACAAGCTGGACGAAGAGTTCAGCGACAAGGTGAAATGGGTCAATGGCTCGGGTCAGGACATGACCGGCGAGGTTTTGAAATCGGGCTGGCGGAATTCCAAGAAATCCATCGGCTATGACCTGCTCCAGCTCAATCACTACGCGCTGCGCAGCGCCGAGAGTTTCCTGGTCAAGCGCCAGCGCGGGCGGGCGCTGCATGTGGATCGCTCGATCGGGCTGAATTACTGGATCCGGATGGACTGGAACGACCATCGCGACGTGACGATCAAGCGTAACCTGCCGCGCCTGCGCGAGGAATACGACCGGCTGATGGCCGACGACACGCTGCGTGCGTTGCATCAGGCGGGGCTGGATTGGCACCGGGCCAAGGCCGAGGAACTGCACGGCATGCCCGAGTTCGAGGAGCTTTACGAACAGGCGCTGGAGGTGCGGTTGAGCGGGACGGAACGTGTCGCTTATGCGCTGGCGCTGGATGTGGAGAGCTGAGCATGGCGGATGGGGCCCGGACCGAGGACGGCAAGTTCATCACCTCGCGCGGGATGCGGTTTCCGCTGGATGCGGATATCCTGCCGAAGCGGGTACGGGTGCTGCTGCGCACCGATGGCTACGAGGCCAAGGAGGCGCGCGCGGCCTATCGGCTGGTGCAGGACGGCGACGTGGTGATGGAGCTGGGTGCGGGCATCGGGTTCATGTCGACGCTGGTGGGAACCAAGACAAGAGCCGCCGAGGTGCATTGTTTCGAGGCCAATCCGCGCCTGATCCCCTATATCGAGGCGGTGCATGCCGCCAATGGCGTCACTAACGCGCATATCCATCATGCCCTTCTGGGGCCGAAGCCGGGGCGGCGGGTGTTTTACCAGCGCGCCTCGATCCTGGACAGTTCGCTGGAGGCGCTGCCAGAGGATGACGACACGGTGGAAAAGGTACAGGTGCCGGTACAGGATGGCGCCAAGGCGCTGGCGCGGATCAAGCCCAGCGTGCTGATCTGCGATATCGAGGGGGCCGAGGCCGATCTGCTGCCCGAGCTGGACCTGAGCGGTCTGCGCGCGGTGCTGATCGAGCTGCATCCGCAATGGATCGGCAAGGAGGGGATCGCCCGGGTGTTCGAGGCGATGCGCCGCGCCGGTCTGGTCTTTTTCCCGCGCTGGTCGCAGGGTAAGGTTGCGGTATTCCGCAGCGATTGGTGAGGGCGCATGCGTATTCTGGCCGTTCTGACCGTACGCAACGAGGCGGCGTTTCTGCTGGAATGGCTGGCCCATCACAGGGCGGTGGGCTTTACCGATTTCCTGGTGTTTTCGAACGACTGCCAGGATGGCACCGACGCGATGCTGGACCGGCTGGCGGAAATGGGCAAGCTGACGCACCTGCGCAACGACGGCCCTTATGACAAGGGCGGCATCCAGTTCACCGCGCTGAAATCCGCCTCCAGGCACAGGCTGGTGAAACAGGCCGACTGGATCCTGCCGCTGGACGTGGACGAGTTCGTCAATATCCACGCGGGCGATGGCACGGTGCCCGACCTGTTGGCGGCCCTGCCCGAGGCCAGCGCGATCACCCTGACATGGCGGCTGTTCGGCAATGGCGACGTGACGCGCTTTGTCGATGAACCGGTGACGGGCCAGTTCACCCGCTGCGCGCCGGAAATCCTGTTCTGGCCCTGGCGGGCGTCGATGTTCAAGACGCTTTACCGCAACGATGGCATTTACCGGAAGCTGGGCGTGCACCGGCCGCGCAACCCGGTGCACGAGCGGCTGGAGCAGGCGCGCTGGTTCGACAGCCATGGGCGCGAGCTGGACGCGCAGTTTCGCGAAAGCCGCATCTTCTCCAGCTTTGGCCGCCCGAATTACGGGCTGGCGCAGCTGAACCACTACCCGCTGGGTGCGATGGAAAGCTATGTTCTGAAGGCCGACCGGGGCCGCGCGGTACATTCCGACCATATGCTGGATGTCGATTATTGGATCGAGCGCAATTTCAACACCGATACGGATACCTCGATTGCCCGGATGGCGGAGCGGTCCGGGCCGATCCGGCAAGAGCTGATGGCCGATGCCAAACTGGCGCGCCTGCACAAGCGCGCCGTGGCCTGGCGGCAGAAACGCTTTACCGAGCTGATGAAACAGGAGCCGTTTCGGGCGCTGTTCGCACGTCTGTTGATGACCCCGCCATCGCGGCTGATCAACGCCGCATCGGCGCGGACGCTGGTGGGATTTGCCAATCTGGGCCGGATGGAGGCCGCCGGGGAAAGCCCGGAAAACGGCCCGAAACCGGCCTGAGATTTGCCCAATTTGGCCTCAATTCACCGATAAATCCTGATCCCGTAACCGGTCCGTCGCGAGGCCGGAGGTTCGAGGATCAGTTATGCAGGACGCACAGACAAGCATCGACGACTCCATCGCCGGATTCCGCCGCGAAGTCTGGAAGCAGAAGCTTCTGGAACAGGCCGAGGCCGAAGGCATGGCCCAGGATCTGGGCGAGCGCCATTTCGCGACCTTCATCGACCGTGATGCCACGCTGATCGTGACCTTCGAGACCGCCGAAGGCATCCGTGCCATGTCGGAAACCCATCAGCCGTTCGGGTTCGAACTGGTGAAGTCCAAGGGCTGGTCGCATCTGTGCATCATTTCCGAGGGGGACACATGGTTTCGCGACCCCAAAGTCTATGGCTTCTTCGACCGGCTGATCGACGACGGGTTCTTTGAGGATTTCAACCGGGTCGTGTTCTATGGCGCGGGCCCCTGTGGCTATGCAGCGGCAGCCTTTTCGGTGGCCGCGCCGGGGGCCACCGTGGTGGCGGTGCAGCCGCAGGCGACGCTGGATGCGCGCATGACCGAATGGGACGACCGGTTCACCGAGATGCGCCGGGTGTCGTTTACCGACCGCTATGGCTATGCCCCCGATATGCTGGATGCGGCCGACCATGCCTTTGTCCTTTACGATCCGGCCGAAACGCTGGATGCGATGCATGCCACCCTGTTCCAGCGGTCGAATGTGACCCGGCTGCGGATGCGCTATATGGGCGCCGAGTTGCAGGCGCGGCTTCTGGATATGAGCCTGCTTTATCGCATCCTGATCCTGGCGGGATCCGGCAAGCTGAATTCGCGCAGCTTCTTTCAGCTCTACCGCGCGCGCCGGTCGTATCCCCGCTATCTCAAAGGGTTGGTGGCCGTACTTGATCGGCAGAACCGGCCCTATCTGAATATGGTGGTCTGCCGCAACGTGATCGCGCGGATGCCGGCGCGGCGGTTCCGCCGCCGTCTGGAAGAGTTGGAAGAGGACGCGCGCGCGGGCAAGTTCACGCCGCCGCCCGGTCAGGTCTGAGATTTCAGCAGACGCTTGCGGATGTGATGCCGCCAATGATGCGTGATCCGCAGCCAGAACAGAATCAGTGGCGCCATCGGGCCTGCGGCCTCGATCTCGATCCGGTCGATCAGGCGGGCACGGCCGCCCTGCGGCCGCACCTCCAGCTCATGGACCATGCGGCGCATGCCATGGCCGATCTCCTCGGATGTCATGCGCCGGGCGGCGGCGTCGAACAGGGTCACCTCCATCCGGTAGGGTTGCGACGGGAACAGACCCAGCAGCGACAGGTCGACATCGATGATCTGTCCCTGGCGTACCTGGCCGGAAGGCAGATGATCGAGCCGCATCCACGGCTGGATCACCGCATCCAGCGTGTCGAGATCGGTGACCAGCCGGAACAGCCGGTCGGGATCGGTGTCATAGGTATGTTCCAGTGTCAGCCTGCGGCGCATCACGTCCCCCTGTCGGGCCAGACTGCCGCGCGCGCGGGTCGCTGAGAACCGCGCAAATTGCCTCGCCCCCTTCCCCGGATGCCGCAGCTGTGCTAGCGGGGCGGCATGACCCAGAGCCTCACGATCCGCCGCCCCGACGACTGGCACCTGCATCTGCGCGACGGCGCCATGCTGGCTGCCGTCCTGCCCGAATCCGCGCGCCATTTCGCCCGCGCCATCGTCATGCCGAACCTGGTGCCGCCGGTGGTGACCGGGGCGCAGGCGGCCGCGTATCGCGGCCGGATCCTGGCCGCGCTGCCCGAGGGAATGAGTTTCGAGCCGCTGATGACGCTCTACCTGACCGAGCAGACCGATCCCGACGATCTGGCGGCGGCGCATGCGAGCGGGCTGATCACCTCGGTGAAGCTCTACCCAGCGGGCGCCACCACCAATTCCGCCAGCGGCGTGAAGGATTTTGACAAGGTACGGCCGGTGCTCGAACGGATGGCCGAAATCGGCTGCCCGCTCTGCGTCCATGGCGAGGTCACCGATCGCGAGATCGACATTTTCGACCGCGAGGCGGTGTTCATCGACCGGGTGCTGGACCCGATCCGCCGCGCGACACCGGGGCTGCGCGTGATCATGGAGCATATCACCACAAAGGACGGAGCCGATTACGTAGCCGCCAACCCCGAGGATCTGGGGGCGACGATCACCGTCCAGCACCTGATGTTCGACCGCAATGACATGCTGGTGGGCGGCATGCGCCCGCATTACTACTGCCTGCCGATCCTCAAACGCCGTCAGCACCGCGAGGCGCTGGTCGCTGCCGCAACGTCGGGGGATGCCCGCTATTTCCTCGGCACCGACAGCGCGCCCCATCCGACCCATGCAAAAGAGGCCGAATGCTGTGCCGCGGGCTGTTTCACCGCGCCCATCGCGCTGTCCTGCCTGGCGCATCTGTTCGAAGAAGCGGGCGCATTGGACAAGCTGGAAGGCTTCACCTCGCTGCACGGTGCCGCCTTTTATGGCCTGCCCGTCAATACCGACACGATCACCCTCGGCAAGCTTGACCCGCTCGACATCCCCAAGACCCTGCCCGTCGGGGAGCACACCGTCACCGTCTTCGATCCCGGCTTCCCGCTGCATTGGAGGGTGACCGGGTAACAAATTCTTCAACGAAGAATTTGTCCCAGAATTTTACTTAAAATTCTGGTCCCGCCCATGAAAAACGGAACCTGACCATGATCCCTGCCACCTACCCGACCCGCGAAGAAATCGCCCGCCTGACCGCCCGCATGCTGTTGGAGATCGGCGCGGTGAATTTCAACACCAAAGAGCCCTATATCCTGGCCTCGGGCCTGCCCTCGCCCAGCTATATCGACTGCCGCAAGCTGATCTCCTTTCCGCGCATCCGTTCGACGCTGATGGATTTCCTGACCGTCACCGTGATGCGGAACGCCGGTTTCGAGGCCTTCGACAATATCGCAGGCGGCGAGACGGCGGGTATTCCCTTTGCCGCTTTGGTGGCCGAGCGGATGGCGCTGCCGATGACCTATGTGCGCAAGAAACCTAAAGGTTATGGCCGGAATGCCCGCATTGAAGGCGCGATGAGCGAAGGTCAGCGGGTGCTGCTGGTCGAGGATCTGACTACCGATGGCGGCTCGAAACTCTCGTTCGTCGATGCGATCCGCGAGACCGGCGCAAGCTGTGGCCATACGGCGGTGATCTTTTACTACGACATCTTCCCCGAGACGGAAAAGACGCTGGGCGATCACGGGGTTGCGCTGCATTACCTCTGCACCTGGTGGGATGTGCTGGCCGAGGCCCGCGCGCAAGAGGCCTTTGACGAGGTCACGCTGAGCGGGGTTGAGGCCTTCCTGAAGGATCCGCGCGCCTGGCAGGCCGCCAACAAACGCTGACGCCCGACGCGACGGCATCCGGGCGGTTCTTGGCCGAAAAACCCTGCCGCCCCACCAGATATTGACGTACCCCCTGCTGATCCTTCAAGATACGGGGGGTGCGGAGATATGCACAGCATATCCCCAGAAAACATACAACTTGGCCGACTCGCGACGCTCGGCTATGACCTCTGACCCAAGAGGCGGTAGAGCAGACATGAACGAGATCACCACAATCGGACAGGCAACTGCCGAAGTCCAGAACCCGGACACCATGCCGCATTCGGTTGAGGCCGAGCAGCAGTTGTTGGGCGCGATCCTGACCAATAACGACCTTTATGACCGGGTCGCCAATATCATCGGCTCCGAGCATTTCTATGACCCGGTACATGCCCGGATCTGGGAGGTGGCCGCCGCCCGCATCGCCAAGAACGCGCTGGCCTCGCCGGTGACGCTGAAATCCTTCATGGCCGAGGACGCGGGCCTGGCGGAACTGGGTGGCGCGGCTTACCTGGTCAATCTCGCCGGTGCCTCGATCAGCGCATTCGCCGTACGCGATTATGCCCAGATGATCTATGACCTGGCGATCCGGCGCGAGTTGATCCGGCTGGGGCGCGACATCTCGGACAAGGCCGCGCGCGTCGATGTGGCCAGCGAGCCCAAGGAGCAGATCGTCGAGGCCGAACAGAAGCTGTACAAACTGTCCGAGCAGGGCCAGACCGACAGCGGATTCAAGAGCTTTCTCAAGGCGGTGACCGAGGCGGTCAATGTTACAAACCAGGCCTATCAGCGCGGCGGCGGCATGGCCGGGATCTCGACCGGGCTGGTCGATCTCGACAAGCAGCTGGGCGGGTTGCACCCGTCCGACCTGATCATCCTGGCCGGGCGTCCATCGATGGGGAAAACCTCGCTGGCGACCAATATCGCCTTTAACGTGGCCAAGGCCTATAAGCGCGGGTTGCGCCATGATGGCACCGAAGGCGCGGTGGATGGCGGCGTGGTGGGGTTCTTCAGCCTGGAAATGAGCGCCGAGCAGCTGGCGGGCCGGGTTCTGGCCGAGGCTTCGGAAATCTCCAGCCACAAGATCCGCCAGGGCGACATGACCGAGGGCGAGTTCCGCCGGTTCGTCAACGCCGCCAAGGATCTGGAGGCCTGTCCGCTGTTCATCGACGACACGCCCGCCCTGCCGATCAGCCAGCTTGCCGCCCGGGCGCGGCGGCTGAAGCGGACGCATGGGCTGGACCTGTTGGTGATCGACTATCTCCAGCTGTGCCGGGGCATGGCCGAGAACCGGGTGAACGAGATCGCCGAGATCTCGATGGGGATGAAGGCCATCGCCAAGGAGCTGAACATCCCGGTCATCGCGCTGTCGCAGCTCTCGCGTCAGGTGGAGAACCGCGACGACAAGCGGCCGCAGTTGAGCGACCTGCGGGAATCGGGTTCGATCGAGCAGGATGCCGACGTGGTGATGTTCGTGTTCCGAGAGGAATATTACAAGGAACGCGAGAAGCCCGGCGATCACGAGCTGGACAAGATGGAAGAGTGGAAGACCGCGATGGAGCGGCTGCATGGCAAGGCCGAAGTGATCGTGGGCAAGCAGCGTCACGGCCCGATTGGCACGGTCGAGCTGTCGTTTGAGGCGCAGTTCACCCGCTTTGGCAACTTGGTGAAGCCCTGGCAACAGGGCGGCGAGATCGAAGGGTACTGATCTGCCGCGGGTCGGCGGCTGTAGGGTGGGCAGTTCTGCCCACCGCGCGTGCGAAGAATTTCCGGGACTCGGCAATGGTGGGCAAGACTGCCCACCCTACCGACCTGCTACTGAACGCAACGTCCTGACGGTGGCCCAATTTGGTGATTGGACCAAAGGCGTTCAGCCAGACCAATACTGATCTATGTCAAAGCATCTAATCCTGGTCGCAACTTAGCTTTCATTGAGGAGGCAAGGGACGGCGAATGACTGTATTGTTCGAGATACTTGTTGTCTTCGGCTGGTTTCCCCTAATGATTGTGTCACTCGTCTCTTTCTTTCGGGTGATCAGAGATTGCAGTTGGCAGCGCGCGCTGATCTCCTTGTTGTCTTACCCGTTGACCTTCTTTATTTTTCTTGAGCCAAGTGTTGCATTCTTTTGTTTTCTCATCGGCGGTTGCCATGATTGGGGTGATGGCCTGGGTGGGTTCTTTGTACTGCTTTGGATAACTTCGGGCCTGCCCCTCTTCGTAAACACGATCCTGTTGCCCTCGCGCATCATGGATGGCCGTATCTCGAACAGGCCGCTCCTTCTGGTCTTTCTGATTGGCGTGGCGATCCCGATCGTTTTCTGGACTCTGGCAAGCACCACCAGAAATCTTGAAGCCTGCTGGTCGGTTCACAAGAAGGATATGGCCGCCTGCGACCGCGTCATTGCCAGCCCATGGTCGAGCCGCAAGGAAAAGGCCTCGGCTCATGAAGGCAAGTCGTGGCTGTATCGCTGGCAATCGACCCCAAGCTACGAGAATACCACAGAAAGCCTGTTGGCTGCGCTTGCAAAGCTCCCCAAGTCTGAGCGTAGAGAGGCCAGCGGCCTGTTGATGCAACTCGCCGAGATCGAATTGAAGGAAAACGGCAACTACAAGGCCGCCATCGGCTATCTTGACCAGGCAATTGAGATACAACCTGAAAACAGGTATTTTCGGTCCCTGCGGTCCCGAGCGCACTTGTTGGCGGGAAACACTGCGGCGGCTATTGCTGACCGGGATGCTGCCAGTGCTCCTCCTGGTCAACTTGTGGCGGTTGCGGCAATGAGAGAGGCATTCGAACTGGCACGCGCCGGTCAGCAAGACGAGGCTATCGAGGCAATCAACGAACCTCTGGTTCTTGAGTTTCTCAAGAAACACCCCGAACAAGCGTTCTTCGAAGGATGCCAGGTCTTTCGCAAGGCTGGAAGAACGGAACAGGCAGTCTCAAACTTCCTGTCCTTCGTGGACACCATCAGCCCGAAGTTCGATCAATCATGGAGAGGGGACAAGCAGCCCAATGCCAAGCTGAGAAAGTCTTTGGAGATTTTTGCCGAGACCGCAAACATATATGATGACGAGGGCAACCTGCGGGATGAGCCCAAGGATCGGTTGAAGGCATGCTTTGCTGACGATCAGTGCTACGACCGAATGTTCGAGGCGCTGTCGCAGGCAGACCAGAAAGACCATCGTTCAAGGTACTTCGGGCCGTAGGCGCGGTGCGGAACTGTCACCCGCGGAGCGCATAGAACACAGTCAGGGCCAAACCAAAGGTAATAACCCAGCCCCGCAACAGGCTCTGCGGGATGTGCCGGGCCAGCGTGCCGCCACCATAGCCGCCCAGCGTGGCGCCCGCCATCATTACCAGCGCCTCGGGCCAGGCGACGGCGGCGCTGAGGCCGTAGATCGCCACCGCCAGCACGCTGATCCAGCCGATGACCGCGTTCTTGACCGCGTTGGCCTGGTGGAAGTCCTCGTAACCCGCCAGGATCAGCGCCGCCAGCATGATCTGGCCCAGACCGGCGCCGAAATAACCGCCATAGACCGAGAACAGGAACAGCATCGCCCAGACGGCCCCCTGTCCCAGCGACCGGGCGGCGAGCCAGCGGCGCAGGCGCGGGGCAAAGGCGAAGAGCGCGGTGGCGCTGGCCATCAGCCAGGGCACCAGACGCTCGAAGAGGCCGCCGCCCAGCCCCACCAGCAACAGCGCGCCCAGCACCCCGCCCGCACCGCAGACCGCCAAGAGCGGCCAGAGCGCGCGGCCGATAACGCGCAGCTCGGCGCGATAGGCGGGCAGCGCAGCGAGATTTCCGGGGACCAGCGCCACAAAATTGGTGGCATTTGCCACCATCGGTGGCAGCCCGACTGCCATCAGCGCAGGAAAGGTGAAAAAGGTGGCGCCCCCCGCGACAGCGTTCAGCGCCCCGGCCAGCAGGGCCACGGCAAACAGCACACAGGTAGTGATCGGGTCAGGCAGGGCCATCCGCCGCATCTGAGCGCTAAGACCGCGCGCTGGCAAGGGGCTTGACGCCAACCCGGCCGCTTGTCACTGATCTACATATGATGTCGCGTCTTTCCCCCTTGCCGCGCCGGATGATCCTGGCCCGGCATTTCGGCCACCGCCGCAAGCGCTTTGCCGGTTAGCGACGGGTCTTGCATGCCCGTTCCCCTGACCAGCAAAGAGAGAAAGACATGACCGAATTTACAGAAATCCCCGTCATCCGGCTGGGCCAGCGCCCTGACGCCGAGATCGCCGCCGAGTTCCGCGCCGCCTATGGCACCACCGGCTTTGGCTATGTGACCGAGCATGGCATCGACCCCGACCTGATCGAGGCGCTGTTCGACGCCTCGCGCCGGTTTCACGCGCTGCCGATGGAGCGGAAAGTGGCGGTGGCAGTGGACCGCAGCCATCGCGGCTATATCCCGATCAACAGCTCGACCGACGTGAACTCGACCCTTGCCACCGTGACCAGACCGAACCAGTCGGCCAGTTTCATGATGATGCGCGAGGATGCGGTGGCCGATCCGGGCACCTACCTGTCCGGCCCGAATCGCTGGCCCGAGCTGGAGGGATTCCGCGACACGCTGGAATCCTATGCCGCGGCGATGAGCGCCCTGGGTAATCGATTGATGAGGATTGCCCTGCAAGCCGCTGGTGTTGTTGACACATATGTGATGCGCGCCTTCGAGACCCCGACCACCTGGCTGCGCCTGCTGCACTATCCGCCGCAACCGGCAGCCAGCCCCGAGGACCTCTATGGCTCGGCCCCGCATACCGATTTCGGCTGTTTGACCCTGCTGGTGCAGGACGATGTCGGCGGTTTGCAGGTCAAAACCCCGGCTGGCAACTGGGTGGATGTTCCGCGCCTGCCGGGCAGCTTTGTCGTCAATGTGGGCGACATGTTACACCGGATGTCCAACGGGCGGCTCTTGTCGACGCCGCACCGGGTGATCAATCGGTCGGGCCGCGAACGGTACAGTTGCCCGTTCTTCTACGATCCGCATGTGAACACGGTGATTGAGCCACTGCCCGGGACAGGCACGCCAAAGTTCCCGCCGCTGAAATTCGCCGATTTCCTGCGGTCGGAACTGGAAGCGGCCTATGATGCGCATAAACCCGCCAGCGGCCCGGGCGTTTCCCCTTGACCTCTGGCCTTGCCATGGCATGAACGGGATATGAGCACCGCACATCTGACCATCGACCTCGACGCGCTTGCCGATAACTGGCGGGCGCTGGATGCACGCACCAGGACCGAGACCGCCGCCGTGGTCAAGGCGAACGGCTATGGGCTGGGCGCGGGCCGCGTCGCGGCCCATCTGGCCAAGGCGGGCGCGCGCAGCTTCTTTGTCGCCGCCGCCGAGGAAGGCGTGGCCGTGCGCAAGGCGGTAGGCCCCGGCCCGATGATCGGTGTGTTCTCGGGGCATATGGAGGGCGACGCCAGTATCTTGCGTGCTCATGCGCTGACGCCGATGATCAACTCGGTCGATCAGATGCTGCGCCATGTCGAGCGCCTGCCGGGCCACGGGTTTGGCATCCAGTTGGACACGGGCATGAACCGGCTGGGGCTGGAACCCGAAGACTGGACACAACTGCGCGAGATCGCCCTGGGCCAGAAACCGGTCCTGATCATGTCTCATCTGGCCTGCGCCGACGAGCCCGGACATGAGATGAACCAGAAACAGCTTCGTCTTTTCAAGGAGATGACGGGCGAAATTGATGTTCGCCGTTCGCTCGCCGCCACCGGTGGCATCCTGCTGGGGCCTGACTATCACTTTGACATGTGCCGCCCGGGCGTGGGGCTTTATGGTGGCGAACCTTTTGACGAGGCCAAGGCGGTGGTGACGCTTGACCTGCCGGTGATCCAGGTACGTGACGTGGCCGAGGGAGAGACCGTGGGCTATTCCAACACCTGGACCGCCACCCGGCCCAGCCGCATCGCGACCGTTGCGGCGGGCTATGCCGACGGGCTGCACCGGGCGCTGGGGCGCGGCATCGAACTTTATGCCGGCAAGACCGCCTGCCCGGTCGTCGGGCGCGTCTCGATGGACCTGATCACCGTCGACATCACCGATCTGGATCACGAACCCGATACGCTGCAACTGCTCAACCGGCTGCAAACCGTCGATGATCTGGCCGAGGCGGCGGGCACCATCGGGTATGAAATTCTGACCTCGCTGGGACAACGCTACCGGCGGACCTATCTGGCGCGGGCCGAGGCCGCCGAGCGCGCGGTCGAATCGATCCGCGACAAGCTGCAACGGGTCCGTCCCGGCCTTATCTCGGAAAGCGCCGCGGAATGAACCCACTTGATCTGTTGGCACGCCTGGGACGGCTGGTCCTGTCCGTCATGGCCAGTTTCGGGCGCGTGACCCTGTTCACCCTGGACGCGGCCAGCCACATCCTGCGCCCGCCCTATTACCCGCGCGAGCTGGGGGTGGCGCTGCTCAATATCGGCTGGCTGTCGCTGCCGGTGGTGGGCCTGACCGCGATCTTCACCGGTGGCGCGCTGGCCTTGCAGATCTATGCCGGTGGCGCCCGGTTCAATGCCGAGGCGGTGGTGCCGCAGATCGTCGCCATCGGTATGGTGCGCGAGCTGGGACCGGTGCTGGTGGGGCTGATGATCGCGGCGCGTGTGACCTCCTCCATCGCGGCCGAGATCGCCACGATGAAGGTGACCGAGCAGATCGACGCGCTGGTAACGCTGTCGACCCATCCGATGAAATACCTGACCGCGCCCCGGGTGCTGGCGGCGCTGATCACGGTGCCGGTGCTGGTG
The DNA here is from genome assembly GCF_025751555.1 of Ruegeria aquimaris. Lineage (GTDB taxonomy): Bacteria > Pseudomonadota > Alphaproteobacteria > Rhodobacterales > Rhodobacteraceae > Ruegeria_B > Ruegeria_B aquimaris. The sequence goes on along the minus strand of NZ_JAOWLB010000019.1, from coordinate 58,420 downwards.
GGCATCGGCGATATCATCGGCATCATGGGTGGCTATACGGTGGCGGTGCAGAACCTCGGCTTCAACGCCGCCGCCTATCTGCAAAACACCGTCGATTTCCTGGAAACCCGCGACGTGGTCTCGTCCCTGGTCAAGGGCGCCGTGTTCGGCGTCATCGCGGCGGTGATGGGCTGTTACTATGGCATGAACTCGGGCCGTGGCGCCCAAGGCGTGGGCCGTGCCACCAAAGGCTCGGTCGAGGCGGCGGCGGTGCTGATCCTGGCCGCCAACTTTGTACTCACGGGGGTGTTCTTCTCGATATGATCAGGATGGAGAATGTCCACAAGGCCTTTGGCAACAACCGCGTCTTGCAGGGGATGACGCTCGAGGTGCCGCGCGGCACCTCGACGGTGATCATCGGCGGGTCGGGCACCGGCAAGTCGGTGGCGCTGAAATGTGTGCTGGGGCTGATCAGGCCCGACAGCGGCAAGATCTATGTCGATGGCAAGGATGCCGCCGATACCGGCGACCGCGACGCCTTTCTGGCCCGCTTTGGCATGCTGTTCCAAGGCGGCGCGCTGTTCGATTCGCTGCCCGTATGGCAGAATGTGGCCTTTCGCCTGCTGCGCGGCTCGCTGAAGCGCCCGGTTGACGAGGCCCGCGCCATCGCCATCGAGAAGCTGCGCCGCGTGGGCCTGAAACCGGATGTGGCCGACCGGCTGCCCGCCGAGCTCTCGGGCGGCATGCAGAAACGCGTGGGCCTCGCCCGCGCCATCGCCGCCGAGCCTGAGATCATCTTCTTTGACGAGCCCACGACGGGTCTCGACCCGATCATGGCCGGTGTGATCAACGAGCTGATCCGCGAGATCGTGACCGAGATGGGCGCCACCGCGATGACCATCACCCATGACATGACCAGCGTCCGCGCGATTGCCGACAACGTGGCGATGCTGCATGGCGGGGTGATCCAATGGACCGGCCCGGTGGCGCAGATGGACGACAGCGGCGACCCCTATCTGGACCAGTTCATCCACGGTCGTGCGGAAGGGCCGATTGAGGCGGTCCGCTGAGGCCAGACGCTAAACGCCCGGCATCCCGGTAAACCCCTCCTCCACCCATTCCAGAGCCTTGCTGCGCACCTCTTCGGGCAGTGTTTCGGCGCGCCTGGTCTCGAGGTTGAGCAGCACGCATTTGAACAGCGTATGGAACGCCTCTTTTCCATCCGCGGCCCGGAACAACCGATGCCGGAAGGTCAGGGACTTTCCGCCGAACTCAACCACGCTGGTCCGCATGTAGATCGCGTCTCCGGCGGCCAGTTCCGCCAGGAAATTGCTGTCGGCATGGACCACCGCAAAGGACAGGCGCCTCCCGCCCCGCATGTCACTGGCGGTCAGCCCCATTTCGGACTGGACCGCAACAACGGCATCAGAACAGGCCGCGAAGTAGCGCGAGACATTCATATGGCCCAGGAAATCGCAATCCGACGGATCCACCACCGAGCGGAACGACACAAAATCTGACATGACCACCTCCTCTTTTCCCCGTTCATGATAGCAGGTTTCACACCGCTCAAGGCTTGTGGCCATGTGGATGGCTGATTAGGTCGGTCGTCGCAAACAACGAGACATTCCGATGACCCTCCGCCTCGCCACCCTCTCGCTGCTGGTCCTCTACCCCATCGCCTGGTTCGCGCCGCTGATGCGGGCGGGGCTGCTGCCGATCTTCGGCCTCTCTGAGATCAGCGTGATCACCGGGCTGCAAAGCCTCTGGGCCTCGGATGTGGCGCTGGCGCTGATCGTCACCGCATTCGCCCTCTTCGCCCCCTATCTCAAGACCATCGGCACCGCCCTGATCCAGTGGAACCTGCTCGATCCGCGTGCCCAACCCGCCCTGCACGTGCTGGGCAAGCTCGCCATGGCCGATATCTTCCTCATCGCGCTCTACATTACCCTGGCCAAGGGCATCTCCTATGCGACCATAGAGGTCGCCTGGGGCCTCTATCTCTTCACCGGCTGCATCCTGGCCTCGATCGCGCTGGGCCTTCTCACCGAGCGCCAGAGGCAAAAGGCACCATAACCCCTTCCTCTTGCTCCAAATATCCCGGAGCGCGAGGCAGAGCCTCGCAAGACACCGCCGCGCCAGCGGCGCCCGGCCCAACGCCCGCAGGTGGCCCGCAGGGGCATCGAGGGGGGCGGGAGCGCTCCGCTCTTGAGGTGTCGCCAAAGACAGGGCACTAAGCGCATATGGCAAAACCCTCTTTCTCCTGCTCCGCCTGCGGGGCGTCCTTCACCAAATGGTCGGGCCGCTGCGAAGGCTGCGGCGAATGGAACACCATCAGCCAGGACGCGGGCCTGTCGGTCGGCCCGGCCAAGACATCGCTGGGCGCCAAGCGGGGCCGGGCCGTCACGCTTACCGATCTGGCCTCGGACGAGACCCCGCCGCCGCGCGCGTGCTCGGGGATAGACGAGCTTGACCGGGTGCTGGGCGGCGGGCTGGTGCCCGCCTCGGCGATCCTGGTGGGCGGCGATCCGGGCATTGGCAAATCGACGCTTTTGTTGCAAGCCGCCGCCGCCTTTGCCCGCAAGGGCCTGAAAACCCTCTATGTCTCGGGTGAAGAGGCCAGCGCCCAGGTGCGCATGCGCGCAAGACGGCTGGGCCTGGCGGATGCGCCGGTGCAACTGGCCGCCGAAACCAACCTGCGCGACATCCTCACCACGCTCGAGGCCGAGAAACCGGGTCTTGTGATCATCGATTCGATCCAGACCATGTGGGCCGACAATGTGGACAGCGCGCCGGGCAGCGTGTCCCAGGTGCGCGCCTCGGCGCATGAGCTGACCACATTCGCCAAGCGCACCGGCGTTTCGGTGATCATGGTCGGCCATGTCACCAAGGACGGTCAGATCGCCGGGCCCCGCGTGGTCGAGCATATGGTCGATACCGTGCTCTACTTCGAGGGTGAGCGCGGCCATCAGTTCCGCATCCTGCGAAGCGTCAAGAACCGGTTCGGCGCCGCCGACGAGATCGGCGTCTTCGAGATGACCGGCGCGGGCCTGGCCGAGGTTACCAACCCCTCTGCCCTGTTCCTCAGCGAGCGCGGCACGCCCAGTCCCGGCTCGGTGGTCTTTGCCGGGATCGAAGGCACAAGGCCCGTGCTGGTCGAGTTGCAGGCCCTCGTCGCCCCCTCGCCCCACAGCCAGCCGCGCCGTACAGTGGTGGGCTGGGATGGCGGGCGGCTGGCGATGATCCTCGCCGTGCTCGAGGCGCGCTGCGGCATCCCCTTTGCCGGGCTCGATGTCTATCTGAACGTGGCGGGCGGGCTCAAGATCTCGGAACCCGCCGCCGATCTGGCGGTGGCCGCGGCACTTCTCAGTGCACGTGAAGATCAGGCGCTGCCCGCCGATACGGTGGTTTTCGGCGAAATTTCCCTCTCGGGCGCCCTGCGCCCGGCCAGTCAGACCGAAAACAGGTTGAAAGAAGCGCAAAAACTTGGTTTCACCTCTGCCATCGCCCCGGCGGGCGGCAAGACCGCCGTCGGGACGGATATCGCCCTGAAACGGCCGTCGGATCTGGTGGGATTCGTAGGCGAGTTCTTCGGGGCGGGATAGTATCGCCCCCAGCGGGCACCAAGGAACGAACAGGCGAGGGCCATGGAAGGTTTCACCATCATCGACGGGGTCGTGGCCCTGATCATCGTGCTGTCGGCTCTGCTGGCCTATGCGCGTGGGTTCATGCGCGAGGCGATGGCCATTGCGGGCTGGATCGCGGCGGCTGTTCTGGCCTTTCTGTTTGCCCCTAAGGCGATGCCGCTCATTCGGGAGCTGCCGGTGGTGGGCGAGTTCCTGACCGACAGCTGCGAATTGTCGGTCATTGCGGCCTTTGCCGCGGTGTTTGCGGTGGCGCTGGTGGTGGTGAGTTTCTTTACCCCGCTGTTCTCGTCGCTGGTGCAGCGCTCGGCGCTTGGCGGGCTGGATCAGGCGCTGGGGTTCATCTTTGGCGTGGCGCGCGGCATCCTGTTGGTTGCGATCGCCTTCTTTGTCTATGACACCGTCATGACCGGGCAGAGTTTCACCATCGTCGACGAGAGCCGCTCGGCACAGGTCTTTGCCCGGATGACCGGCAAGATCGAGGAACAGAACCCCGAGCAGGCCCTGGGCTGGATCACCCAGCAATACGAGAACCTGGTGGGCACCTGCGCCAAGTAATCCGCCCCCGGCGAAGCGAATCGACCCGCGCAACGGCTTGCGCGGGTTTTTTCTTGGTTAACAGGATCTTGCCCCGCGTTCGCTGAAGTCCGGGAATACCCGTCCGGGTGCGGGCTCTGTCCGCGAAGGGGAAACGGTTCTTTGATTTGGCCGCAATCATGTCGAAAATTCGGCGGAATTGCGAAGCCAACTTGGGGGCAGTCCAGAACAGACCTCAGCGACAGGAGGACCCCCCAGATGCTGCTTTCCCACCACACCGCTTTTGCCGAATTCACCCCGGTTGACCTCCCCCTCGCCGGGATGACCTGTGGCACGCTGATTGAAACCACCCAAGGCTGGATGCCGGTTGAACGGCTGCGGGCCGGAGACCGTGTCGCCATGGGGGATGGCGGTTTTCGCGCCGTACTGAACTTGGAAAGCCGCGAACAGGACGACGCGCCGCTTTGGCGGGTTCCGGGCGGCACCTTTGGTGCCTGTTCCGACCTGACCCTGACCGAAAGCCAGTATCTGGCGCTGAACGGGCGGGATTGCCACCGGCTGTTCGGAGTACCGATGGTGCTGGTTCCGGCAGGCGCACTTGCCGGTTTTCAAGGCGTGCACCGTATCGCGCCCGCCCATACCCGCACCTATGTGCCGCGCTTTGCAACAGAGGAGCTGGTCTGGGCGCAGACCGGTTTGCGCGTCCTCTGCCCCGGCACGGATGGCGAGGCTCATTACAAGCGGCTGAATTATGGTCAGGCCCGGGCACTGCTGCTGATGATGAGCGGCGGCGCATTGGGGGCCGACCTGGCCGCGTGAAAGATGCAGGTGCGGCAAAAGAATTCATGATCCTTTCGTGACAGCCGGGGTTTGAGGCATTATGTGGTGGCCTGACCTGAAACGGAATCGGAGCTGCCCCCGTGCAAAGCCCGCAGACGCCCGCCCCGCGCTTTCCCATTGCCCATCCCTTTGACGACGACAAACTGCGCGAGGAATGCGGGATATTCGGGGTGATCGGCGTTCAGGACGCCGCCAGTTTCGTGGCGCTTGGCCTGCATGCCTTGCAACACCGGGGACAAGAGGCGGGCGGCATCGTCACCCATGACCCGGTCCAGGGGTTCAACTCGGCCCGCCGCTTTGGCTATGTCCGCGACAATTTCACCTCGACCACGGTGATGGAGACCCTGCCCGGCCCGCTGGGCATCGGGCATGTGCGCTATTCCACCGCCGGGTCCAAGGGGCAGACCCAGATTCGCGACGTGCAACCGTTCTTTGGCGAGTTTGCCATGGGCGGCGCGGCGATTGCCCATAACGGCAACATCACCAATGCCAATGCGTTGCGGCGGGAACTGATCGAGCGCGGCTCGATCTTTCAATCCTCGTCGGACAGCGAATGCATCATCCACCTGATGGCCCGTTCCTTGCAGCGCAACATCCCCGAGCGGATGGAGGATGCGCTGCGCCGGGTCGAGGGCGCGTTTTCGGTGGTGGCGATGACGCGCACCAAGCTGATTGGCGTGCGCGACCCGCTGGGCGTGCGGCCGCTGGTGCTGGGTCGGATCGGCGACGGCTGGGTGCTGTCCTCGGAAACCTGTGCGCTGGATATCATCGGGGCCGAGTTCATCCGCGAGATCGAACCGGGCGAGATGGTGGTGATCACCGCCGAAAGCGGGGTGCAGAGCCATTTCCCCTTCCGCCCGCAGCCGTCCAAGTTCTGCATCTTCGAACATGTCTATTTCTCGCGCCCCGATTCGATTCTGGGCGGGCGCAGCGTCTATGAAACGCGCGAGGCGATCGGCCGCGAACTGGCCAAGGAAAGCCCGGTCGAGGCCGATCTGGTCTGCCCGGTGCCCGACAGCGGCACCCCTGCGGCGATCGGTTTCTCGCTGGAAAGCGGCATTCCCTACGCGATGGGGATCATCCGCAACCAGTATATGGGCCGCACCTTCATCGAACCGACCGAGCAGATCCGCAACATGGGCGTGCGGCTGAAGCTGAACGTGAACCGGGCGCTGATCCGTGGCAAGCGGGTGATCCTGGTCGACGATTCGGTGGTGCGCGGCACCACCAGCCGCAAGATCAAGGACATGATCCTGGATGCGGGCGCCAAGGAGGTGCATTTCCGCATCGCCAGCCCGCCCACCGCCTGGCCGTGCTTCTATGGCGTCGACACGCCCGAACGCGAAAAACTGCTGGCCGCGACCATGACCGAGGACGAGATGCGCGAACATCTGGGGGTCGACAGCCTGAAATTCATCTCGCTCGACGGGCTTTACCGCGCCGTGGGCGAGAGCAAGGGCCGCGACAAGGCTTGCCCGCAATATTGCGACGCCTGTTTCTCGGGCGAATACCCGGTCACGCCGTCCGACATGATCGACAAGGGTTTCGCGCTCAAGGCTGCGGAGTAAACCACGCGCGGCGGCTTCCTGCTCATAAGCGTGGCGCCTCTGGTCCTTGCTCGCCCTGCCTGTTAGGCGCCGGGGCAAAGCAGACAGACAGGCGAATCGATGGCGAACAGCAAGGTCAGCTCGGCGGCAACTCAGGCCGCCGACATTCAGAAGAACGCATTGACGGTCCTGGGCATCTTTGGCCCCGCAGATGACATGCGCGCCCTGGTGCGTCTGCCCGGCGGCAAGGTCGAACAGGTGGCGCCCGGCGACAAGCTGCGCGCGGGCGAGATCGTTGCCATTGACGACGACGGTCTGATGCTGCGGCATGGTGGCCAGACCCGCCGGGTCAGCATCCCCGGCAGCTGAACGCACTTGACGGGCGGGCTCGGCGCGGTCAAACCGCGCGCATGACACAAGATACCAAACTGGCCCTGATCACCGGCGCCTCGCGCGGTCTGGGCGCCGCGCTGGCCGAAGCGCTGGCCCCCACCCATCATATCGTGGCGGTGGCCCGCACCACCGGCGCGCTGGAGGAACTGGACGATCGGATCAAGGCGCGCGGCGGCAGCGCGACGCTGGCGCCGATGGACGTGACCGACCCGGCCGCGATGGCGACGCTCTGCCGGGGCATTCACGATCGCTGGGGTCGGCTCGACCTGTGGCTGCACACGGCCATCCACGCCGCGCCCTTGAGCCCGGCGAATTTTGTCGATGCCAAGGACTGGACCAAATCGGTCGCGGTCAACGCCACCGCCACATCGGTTCTGATCCCCTATGTCGCGCCCCTGCTGGGAGAAACCGGCCAGGCGGTGTTTTTCGACGATCCGCGCGCAGGCCAGAAGTTCTTTGGCGCTTATGGCGCGACCAAGGCGGCGCAGATGGCGCTGGCCTGCAGTTGGGCCGCCGAGACCGGGCGGACCGGTCCCCGCGTGACCATCCTGGCACCTGCGCCGATGCCAACCGCGCTGCGCGCCCGGTTTTTTCCGGGAGAGGACCGCGAGGCCCTGACGCCCTGCGCCGTAGAGGCCGCGCGTCTCGTCTCGCTGCTGTAATCCTCGCTGCTGTCCGGCGCGCTGCGTCGTCAGCGGCAGAGCGGCAGGCCGACGGAAAGCGATCCGTCCGATCCGTAGAGGGTGCCGTATTTTGGACGGCATGTCGGCGCTCCGGATTTGGCCGCAGGTTTCGCCGGTGCTGGCGCGGGGGCGGTTGCTGTGGTTGCCGGTTGGCGTGCCGCGGTTGTTTTTCGCGCCGGTTTTGGCGCGGGCTGGGCCACGACGCAGATCACCTCTTCGTTCTGCTCGACCTGTTCCAGCACCGCGGCGAAGACTTCCGGGTCAGAATTGCTGTTGAGGTGCAGATCGGTTCCGGCGGCCTTGTTGAACCGGACCAGAGCAGCCAGCGAGCCGCGCCCCCAGATGCCGTCCACCGAGCTGCGATAGCACCCCCGGTCCTTGAGCGCCGCTTGCACCGCCCGCTTCAGCTCGTCCCGGCTCAGCACGGGCGCCGGTGGTTCGGGCACAGGCTGAGGCTCAAGGGTGACCGGGAGCTGGACAGCGGCCTGTTTCTGTTCCTCGACAAGCGGGGCAACGGGCGCGGTCACCGGCGGCGGGGCCGAGGTACGCTCTGTGGTGCCGGTTTGCGGCGGCAGGGCAGCGACCTGCTGGCTTGCCAACTGGCTGCGCGTGCGCTGCGCCAGCAAGTACAGAAGCTGCGAAGACTGGGCCGCGTGGGTTTCAAGGAACACATCCCACCCCTCGACCGTGCCGGTGAACTCCGCCTTGGCATAGTCGCGCAGCATCTGCTCTTCGTCATTCACCACCGGTGTTTCCACCACCACGGGTGCCGGTGCTGGCTCGGCCGAATTGGGATTGATCACCACCTGTTCGGCCCCCAGCGAGGAATAGACGAAAGGAACCGCGCCGGGCACGGTGCGGTTGAGCTCGTCCCGGACCGCACCCAGCAGGATGCGCACATCCGCCGGAGGCAGATCCAGCGCCTTGAGAAAGGCGGAGGTGAAGGGGGAGTTCTGGCCCGCCAGACCATCGGGCGTCACCTCGCCCGCGGCGGCGGCGTAAGCGATCAGTGTCGCGGCCTCGGCGTTGGAGACGATGGCCAAACCTTGACCCACGTTGCGGCCACGGTTCTCGCGCTGCATCTTCTGGACAAACGGGTTGTCGCGGCAGGCGTCCAGCACCACCATCTTGAGCTTTTTCGCCCCTGAGAGTTGCCGCAGGACCACGTCCATGCCGATCATCTCCAGGTCGGCATCACGCTCGTCCGAGAGGCGCGCGTCGACCGGGATCAGAAAGTTCTGGCCGCCGACCTCGATCCCGTGACCGGCGTAATAGACCATGGCGACCTCGGCGCGGTCGGCCTTGTCGCGAAACTCGCGCAGGGTGTTGTAGAGCGCGCTGCGGGTCAGGTCGGTGACCTTGACCACCTCGAACCCCTGCCTGCTCAGCGCCGCCGAAACCGCCTCGGCATCGCGGCCCGGATTGGCCAGCGGCGCCACGTTCTGATAGGAGGCGTTGCCGATGACCAGGGCCACCTTCTCTGCCCAAAGAACGGCGGGCAACAGGCTGAAAAACAGGGCAAAGACAAGTCTGAGCATAAAATCCCTCCCCCCCTCAAGAGAGGTTCGGTTCAGTCTGCCACAGTGTCGGTTACCGATCAACCGGACCGGATCAGATCGCCACGCCTTGCCGTCCGGCCGGATCGACGAAGAACTGCCAGATAACACGGACCGAGAGTGCACAATGTAAGACGAGAGGAAATAAAGTCGACAAACGTACAAGGACGCAAGTGGCACAGAGTTTATGAAGATCGATCGAATTCCCTCGCAGTCATCCCTATGCAAACCATATTTCGCATCTGTTTCGTTAACAGACCATGTAAAATTCACAGTCCGTAGTTTCAACTCAGGCCAAAGTCTTGTTGTGCACTCAATTCAATTCTCCATCCTTTAACTTTCCGGAGCAAAACTTGTAAAACCGAAGCAGTATCATCGCCATCAAACCCACGACCAAAGGCTCAATTGCATCCGGTACAACCGCCCCTCTCAACACCCAATAACAAAAACACGACCAAACCAAAATGAAGATAAGTCGGCTAACTATTTTCATGGGCACGCCCCTCTTCATCCGGTTGCAGTCAGTATCACAAACATGGGAAACTGAAAATTAACAATATTTATACTACCTCGACTAAATCCACACAACCATAATAGTTATCACCATCACCGGCGGAAGGAATATATACGTGCTAACGGCAGAAACTTGACGGCGGACACCTGACGGGCGAACAAGTTGAAGCGATTGAGGATTTGGATATCAGTCATATTGCTGAGAATATGGCGCCATCTATTGGAAGAGAAAGCAGCTCCACTAAGTAAATTGTTGTTGGCCTGGAAGCTGCAGGAGAACCTCGTCGAACCATTGCTGATGCGAAACAGTCAGCGAAATAATCCTTGGACTTTCCAGCAGCCCGACAGAATATGACCTGCTTGATTTACTATGACAAGCACTAGGAGTAGTATTTGCACTCAGCGTCTCTCAACTAAGTCTCTGACTTTTGTTTGCTGAGCGAATTAGACTGAGCATAGATCAATAATTTATTGGATTCAGCGAAGCAGCGTTTATTTCAAAATGACGATCACTGGCTCCAATAAACCGGAACAACCCTACACCTACACCCAAGCGTTTCATTCAAACCTGACGCCCTGCCGTCCGGCCAGATCGACGAAGAATTGCCAGGCAACGCGGCCGGAGCGGGCGCCGCGCGTGGCCTGCCATTCGATGGCTTCGGCGCGCAGGGTCTCGGGTGCGACGGACACACCATATGCAGCGCAATAGCGGTCGATCATCGCAAGATATTCGTCCTGATCGCAGGGGTGGAAGCCTAGCCAGAGACCGAAGCGGTCGGAAAGCGAAACCTTTTCCTCGACCGCCTCGGAGGGGTTGATGGCGCTGGAGCGTTCGTTTTCGATCATGTCGCGGGGCATCAGGTGACGGCGGTTGGAGGTGGCATAGAACACCACGTTCTCGGGCCGTCCCTCGATGCCGCCATCCAGAACCGCCTTGAGCGACTTGTAATGCTGGTCGTCATGGCTGAACGACAGGTCGTCGCAGAACAGGATGAAGCGCTGCGATGCGCTGCGCAGATGGTTCAGCAGACGGGCGACCGAGGGCAGGTCCTCGCGCTGAAGCTCGACCAGTTTCAGATCCGGGAACTCAGATTGAAGAGTGCCGTGCACCGCTTTGACCAGGCTCGATTTTCCCATGCCGCGCGCACCCCACAAAAGTGCATTGTTGGCCTTGAACCCGGCGGCGAAACGGCGGGTGTTGTCCAGGAGCGTATCGCGCGAGCGGTTGATGCCCACCAGCAGGTCGAGATCGACCCGGCTGACATCGCGCACCGGTTCCAGCCGTTCCGGCCCGACATGCCAGACAAAGGCGGGCGCGCTGGCTAAATCGGGGGCGCGCAGGGGGGCGGGCGCCATGCGTTCGAGGGCTTCGGCAATGCGGTTGAGCGCGTCGTTGTCCATGTCTCTCCTCCCTGCGGTCGGGCACAGAAACCATGTTCGCGGCGGCGCGGCAAGGGCCGGATTGACCGTTTTGTACCTGTTCCAGAGGGGGAATTGACCGTTTTGTACAGCCTCAGACAAGGCGCGAGACGGCTTGATCCGCGCGGACCCCACTGACACTCTGCAAGTCCGGGGCAAGCGGAGGGCGTGATGCTGGGGTTCCTGACATTGATACTGGTGTGCCAGCTGGCCGGAGAGCTGGCGGTGGGCGCGCTGGACCTGCCGGTGCCGGGGCCGGTGCTGGGCATGCTGGCGCTGTTCGCGCTCCTGATGATCCGGGGCGAGGTGCCCGAGGCGCTGGAACAGACGGCGGGAGGATTGCTGCGGGCGATGTCGCTGCTGTTCGTGCCGGCGGGGACCGGGGTGATGCTGCATTTCCGGCTCCTGGGCGAGGCGCTGGTGCCGCTGGGCGTGGCGCTTGTCGTCAGCACGCTGGCCACCATCGCGGTGACCGGCCTGTTGATGCGCTGGCTGGGCCGGAGAGAGCCGAGCGATGGATAGTCTGGCCGAAACCTGGGTCTATCTCAGCGCCTCGCCGCTGTTTCACCTGACGCTGACGCTGGTCGCCTTTCAGGCGGCAAGCTGGCTGTTCGAGCGGGGAGGCCGCAGCCCGTTCCTGAACCCGGTGCTGGGCGCGGTGCTGATCGTGGTGGCGGTGCTGGTGCTGACGGGGACGGATTACGGCACCTATTTCCAGGGTGCGCAATTCGTGCATTTCCTGCTGGGCCCGGCGACCGTGGCGCTGGCAGTGCCGCTCTATCGTCAATGGCACCGGGTCAGGCGCTCGGCGCTGGCGATCACGGTCAGCCTCTTGTGCGGGTCGCTGACGGCGATCCTGACGGCGGTTGCGGTGACCCGGCTGATGGGCGGATCGGAGGCGCTGCTGGCCTCGGTCGCGCCCAAATCGGTGACGGCGCCGGTGGCGATGGCCATTGCCGAGCAACTGGGCGGGCTGCCCTCGCTGACGGCGGTGCTGGTGATCGTGACCGGGATCTTCGGGGCCATGTTCGGGCCGATGCTGCTGAACCTGCTGGGCATCCGCGACTGGCAGGCGCGCGGGCTGGCGATGGGCACAGCCAGCCACGGCATCGGCACCGCGAGGGCCTTGCAGGTGAACGAGACGGCGGGCGCGTTTTCGGGACTGGCCATGGGGCTGAACGCGGTGGCCACCGCGCTGCTGCTACCCTTGCTCTGGGCACTGCTTGTGCGGTTCGGTCTGGTCTGACGCGGCCTGTGCGTCTCTTGGGATTTGTGGTTTGATCGCCACAGGCGGGCAAGATCGGGAAAGCCATTTGGCCTTGCGTATTTGCCCCGGACGTTTGTCTCAGCTCTGCCGGTGTGATTAGTTGAAGTGGCAGGGCTTTGGGGAGGCGGACATTGCCGCAATCACCAGATCACCACGCGGACGAGACGACACCCCGGCCGAACATCCTGGTTCGTTCGATTGCAGGTCTGTCGGTTTCGATCCGGCTGAAGCTGCTATCGGCCTTTCTGGGCGTCACTTTGTTGATGGCCGGGCTGGCCTGGATCGGGCTGGAAACACTGCGGCAGGCCAACGACAGGACCGAGAAGTTGTTGCGCGATCAGGCACGCATCGCGTTCTTCAACGATCAGTATGTTTACCTGAGCGATCTTGTGACCCTGGCCACCGCGATGGCCATTGATCCGAACGACGTGCAGCGGCAGAAAGCCAGCAGTTTCTTCAGTAACACTTCGTTTCTTCTGATCGAAGGCACAAATAACCTTGTGCTTCACACCGGTCAGGGGCTCCGGACCATCGGGCGCGCAGGGCAGCCGGACGCTGCAGAAATCTCGGCGCAGCGGGCAAATGCAAAGCGGTTGCAGGAGATTGCCCGGCGTGCAGGCACCCTGCGCGAGAGCAAGGATTACAAGTCGGCAGGCGCCATCGCGCGCCAGACCTTCTTGCCCATCGCCCTGCGGATGCAGCGTGGCGCCTATTCCAAGGTTCAGGACATCGAAGCGGAAATGGCTGAAACGGCGCGCACGACGGCGCTGGCCTATGAATCCTCGCGCGAGATGGTCATTGCCTCGGCTCTGGCCGCGATTGGTGCCGCGTTTCTGCTGGGTTATGCGTTCTCAAGCTCGCTGATCTGGCCGGTCCGGCGGATCGGCGAGACGCTTGGTGCCATCGCGGGAGGGCAGTTCGATATGCGGGTCACGGTTCCCAACCGGGACGAATTGGGGGATCTGGCCCGCGATGTGAACGCGACCAGCCAACGGCTGGGGGAGCTCTATGCAAAGGTCGAGGCGCAACGGGCGGAGCTGGCCACCGAACACGCGCGGTCCGAGAGGTTGCTGCGCAACCTGTTGCCCGAGCAGATCGCCGCCCGGCTCAAGGACGATCCGACAAGGACAATCGCGGACAGCCTGCCATCGGTGGCGATCCTGTTTGCAGATATCGAGGGCTTTACCCCGCGCGCGGCCAAGATGACGCCGGAGGAAATCGTCAACTTCCTCAATGGCCTGTTCTCGGTCTTCGACGAGCTGGCGCAACGGCACGGGCTGGAAAAGATCAAGACGATCGGCGATTCCTACATGGTGGCGGCGGGCGCGCCGGAGGCCTGCGACGATCCGGTGCACAGGGTCGCGGAAATGGCGCTGGACATGCTGGAGGTCGCCCGGACCTTTGCCGGTGGTGTGGACATCCGGATCGGCCTGCATGCCGGGCCGGCGGTGGCCGGTGTGATCGGCCACCAGAAGCTGTTCTATGACATCTGGGGCGAAACGGTGAATATCGCCAGCCGCATGGAGAGCCATGGCGAACCGGGGCGCATACAGGCGACGAAACCGGTACAGGAGCAGTTGCGGGCCAACTACAGGTTCGAGCCACGGGGTCGGGTCGAGGTCAACGGAGTCGGTCCGGTGGAAACCTGGTGGCTGGCCGGACGACTGCAACAGCCCGGGCCGAAGAAAGAGCCGGTCCCTCGCCCGCAGACGTGAAAAGGCGCGCCAGGGCGGCGCGCCTTTTGGGGTCTCGGACGCGTGGCGCCTACTTGCTTTCTTCTTCGTCGAATTCGGCCATCAGCGGATCGTCGAATTCCTGTTCGTCGTCATAATAGCCATCGGCGCGCAACTGCGCCTCGCGCTTCTTTTCGACCCGGGCCACCAGGAAGATCGAGATCTCGTAGAGGCCATAGACCACGGTAAAGAGGATGAGCTGGGTCACCACATCCGGCGGCGTGACCAGAGCGGCCAGGATCAGGATCGCCACCACGGCGTATTTGCGCACGCTGCCCAGCCCCTCGGCGCTGACCAGCCCGGCCTTGCCCATCAGGGTCAGCAGAACCGGAAGCTGGAAGCAGAGGCCGAAGGCCATGATGAACTTGAGCGTGATGTCGAGCGATTCGTTGACCTTGCCGAAGAAGGTGATCCGGACCCCGTCGGAGGTTTCGGGAACCACCGCCACATCCGCGGGCACATCCCCCGCAGCCCCCGACAACAGGTTGGCGAAGATCGAGCTGACATCTGCAAAGCCCAGAAAGAACTGCATCGCCAGCGGTGTCACCACGAATTGCGCGAATGACGCGCCCAAGAGGAACATGAAGGGCGAGGCGATCATGAAGGGCAGGAACGCCCCTTTTTCCGAGCGGTAGAGTCCCGGCGCGACAAAGCGCCAGAGCTGGTAGCCGATTACCGGAAAGGCCAGCGCAAAGCCGAACACCATCGAGATGCGGAACAGGGTGAACAGGTATTCCTGCGGCGAGGTGTATTGCAGCGTCGGCGACGGGTCGCCCAGCTCGCGCAGGGTCGCCTCGATCGGCGCCAGGAGGAACTGGAGGATCGGCTCGGCCACGACAAAGGCCAGCACGATCCCGACGATAAAGGCGATCACCGCGCGAATGAGACGGGTGCGCAGCTCGGCCAGGTGTTCGATCAGCGGGGCAGAGGTGTCGTCGATCTCGTCTGTCTTGCTCATGTCTCGGTTCCGGGTTTCAGCGCGGCCTCGGCGTCCTTGGCCTTTTCAAGCTCGGCCGTGGCCTCGCGCAGGCGACGTTCCGCGGCGGCGCGGGCGGTAGCGGCCTGGATCTTCTTGGCCTGTTCGGCCCGCTCGGTCGCCAGTTTGCCGGTCTCGGTGCCGGGGTCGTATTTGGTCGGGTCCACGCCGGTGCGCAGGTCGCTGGCGGCCTTGCGCACCCCGTCGAGCGCCGAATCCACCGGGTTGGTGGCGGCCTTGAGCCCCTTCGAGATATCCTTGACCCCGGCCTCGTCGGCGGCATCGTTCATCGCCCGGCTGAATTCACGCGCCAACCCCCGGGCCTTGCCGACCCAGCGCCCGACATTGCGGAACAGCACGGGCAGGTCCTTGGGCCCCACGACGATCAGCGCCACAACGCCGATCACCAGAAGCTCGCTCCAGCCCAGATCGAACATCTGCGGTTACGCCTTGTCCTTGTCGGTTTCGGGCGAGACGTCCTTGGCCGCCAGGGCCGCGTCGTCCTCAAGCTCCTTGGTGCCGTCATTCACGCCCTTCTTGAAGGCGGTGATGCCCTTGCCGACCTCGCCCATGAGCGAGCTGATCTTGCCACGGCCAAACAGCACGAGGACCACGACGGCGATGAGCAGAAGGCCGGGAAGGCCGATATTGTTGAGCATGGATGATCTCCTTTGTCGTCAGCGGAGCGCGAGTGCGCCTCCGGGAATGTGTCTGGCGTCCGGTCTACCGGGCGCGCGTGCTGCCGCAAAGGGGAAGGCGCCCGCCGGGCGCCGCCTTTGTGATGAATATTACGATTTTGCCGGGGGGGCTTGCCTCTCCTGACAGGTTTATGTCAGTTGAAGGTGGCTATCACGGGAGCATCGCAACATGGACAAGAGGATATCCCATGACCGAGACCGTCGAGATCGTCACCTTCGCGCTGAACCCCGATGTCAGCGCCGCGCGTTTTGTGGAACTGAGCCGGCAGACCGAGGACTTTGTGCGCGCCCTGCCCGGCTTTGTGCACCGCAGGCTGAGCCGGGGCGCCGACGGGCGCTGGACCGATTGTGTGGTCTGGACCGATGCGGCGGCGGCCGAGGCGGCCGCGCGCGCCTTCGAAACTGCGGATTGCGCGGCGGCGCTGATGACTGCCATTGCCCCCGACAGCCTGAGCATGCGGCACGAGGCGGTGCACTGGCGGATGTGATCTGCGGATGCGAAAGGGCGGGTCATGCGCCGTAGCGACCGCCTGTTCGACATCATTGGCATCCTGCGCGACGGCAAGCTGCACCGCGCGCAGGATATCGCGGACCGGCTGGAGGTGTCGGTCCGCACCATCTATCGCGACATGGACACGCTGGCCGCCTCGGGCATTCCGGTCGAGGGCGAGCGCGGCATGGGTTACATGGTGCGCGAACAGATCACCCTGCCGCCGCTGAACCTGACCCCGACCGAGCTGGAGGCGCTGAACCTTGGCATGGCGATCGTCGCCGAGGCGGCGGATCCGGAGCTGAAGGCGGCGGCGCAAACGCTCGCCGACAAGATCGACGCGGTGCTGCCCGTCGGCACCATCGCCGAGGCCGATGCCTGGAAATTCGCCGTCTACCCCTTTGCCGATGCCGCGCGCGGCCTGGCGCATATGCCGCCAATCCGGGCCGCGATCAAGGCGCGGCAGAAACTGCGGCTGAGCTATCGGCGCATCGACGGGGAACTGACCGACCGCGTGGTGCGACCGCTGCATATGGAATACTGGGGGCGGGTCTGGACGCTGACCGCCTGGTGCGAGCTGCGCGCCGGGTTCCGGGTGTTCCGCATCGACCTGATCGAGGCGGTAGCCCCATTGCCGGAGCTGTTCCGCGACGAGCCGGGCAAGACCCTGGCCGATTACCAGCCCTGAGCGGGGCTGGGGGCGCTGCCCCCGTCCTGCGGACTCCCCCGGAGTATTTTTGGCGAAATGAAGACGCGGGCGCGCTTGCGCTTCTTTCTGGTTGAAAAATACTCCCGCCTGAGGCACGGGCCGTCCGGCCCGTACACTCACTTGAGATAGGGTTCGGGGTCGAAACTGTCGAAGCCCTTGCGCACCTCGAAATGCACATAGGAATTGTCGCCCTCGCGCAGGCGGGCGATTTTCTGGCCGCGCTTGACGGTGTCCCCCTTGTTCACCTCGATGCCGTCGACATTGGCATAGACGGTCAACAGGTTGTCGGCATGGCGGATCACCACGATCGGCACCTGATCAGCATCGGCGGTGATCGCGGCCACGGTGCCGCCTTCGGCGGCGCTGACGGCACTGCCGGGGGCGCCCGCGATGTCTATGCCTTCGTTCTTGCCCTTTTCATAGGGTCGCACGATCTTGCCTTTGACCGGGAAAGCAAGCTGGGCGTTACTGCTGCCGGTGGGTTGGCCCACCGAGACATCCGGTGCTGCGGGCGCGGCGGCGGCAACTTTCTCATCCGGCAGCGGTTTCGTGGCCGAAGGCGGTGTCGGGGTCGGCGACCCCGCTCCGGGGGCGGTTGTGGCGGCTGTGGCGGCGGGGGCTGGCGCCTGTTTCTTTGGCGCCGGCTGGTCCTTGACCGGGATCAGCAGATACTGACCCTCGCGTATGGCGAAATCGGAGCCGAGCCCGTTCCATTCGGCCAGCGCGTTCACGGGCACCTGATAGAGCCGCGAGATGGTATAGGCGGTCTCGCCCCGCGCCACCTTGTGCCGCACCGGTTCCGGACCGGCGGGTTTGGCGGCTGCGGGCGCGGGCGCGGCGGGCGCCAGCGTCGTGGTCTCAACCGGGGTGGTATCAGGGGCCTGGTCGATGGCGCTGCCCGCCAGGGCCGCGATATCTATGTTGCCGCCCTGCCCCGCCGGTTCGGCCACGCGGCGCGGCAGCGCCAGCACCTCGCCCTCGCGCAGGGTATCATTCTGTTGCAGCCCGTTGAACCGTGCCACCTCGCCCGCAGGCAGGCCGACCCGGTCGGCCAGCGCCGTCACGCTGTCGCCGCGCCGGGCGACGGCCACCTGATAGTTGGGATAGGAGATCACCCCGCGCGTGTCCGGTTTCGGGCGCGGCGCGGTCCTGGCCGACTGCGCCGCCTCGGTGGTGTTGAAGGCGCCGATCTGGCCCCGCAGATCATAGTCGAGCGGCCCCTCGCAGGCGGCAAGCAATGCCAGCGCGGCAGAGGCCAGGGTGGGTCTGGTCAGGGTTCGGAATGAAACACGCATCTCTTTATCCTCAATGCTGCCCCCCATGTGGTCCGGGGGTTCGCGTCAATCAACTCGGCCCGGGGCAATAAACCGGGCGTCTCAGCCATCCTTGCCCAGCCCTTCGAGCAGCGGCACGAAACGGACCGGGCGCAATTCGTCGTATTCGAAGCCGGTTTCAAGGCGGCGGACCCGGATCAGGGTCTGCACCGTGTCCGACTGGCCGACGGGCAGCACCATGATACCGCCGATCTTGAGTTGCGCCAAGAGCGGGCCGGGCGCGTCCTCGGCGGCGGCGGTGACGATGATCCGGTCAAAGGGGGCCTGGTCGGGCAGACCAAAGGAGCCGTCTGCGGTCATCGTGGTGATGTTGACCAGTTGCAGGCGCTGGAACAGGGCCTGCGCCTCGCGCACCAGCCGGGCGTGGCGGTCGACGGTATAGACCCGGCGCGCCAGCTTGGCCAGGATCGCCGCCTGATAGCCCGAGCCGGTGCCGACCTCGAGCACCTTGTCGCGCGGGTGCACCTCGAGCGCCTGGGTCATCAGCCCGACGACCGAGGGCTGGCTGATGGTCTGGCCGCAGGCGATGGGCAGCGGCATGTCCTCGTAGGCGCGTTCGGCGAAGAGACCGCGCACGAAGAGGCCTCGGTCGACCTCCTCCATCGCCGCCAGCACCCGCCGGTCGGTCACACCCTTTGACCGGAGCGCGAACAGGAACTGCATCTTGGTTTCGGCGTCGGGTCCGTTCATAGGGTGGCCTGCAATGCCTCCAGCGTGTCCTCGGCGGTCAGGTCCGCGCGCATGGGCGTGACCGAGATATAGCCGTCGAGATTGACGGCGGCATCGGTGCCGGGCGCGGTGCGCGCCTGCTGGTCGCCGCCCTTGATCCAGAGAAAGCGCTTGCCCGAGGGCGACAGATGCGGTTCGACCGCATAGCGCGAGCCCTGGCGAAAGCCCTGGCGGACGACCTGGATGCCCTTGACCTCGGCGGCGGGAACGGGCGGGAAGTTGACGTTGAAGAACAGCCGGTAGTCGGGCCTCTCGTCGGGCCAGGCGGCAAGGATGCGGCGCACGACCTCGGTGCCATGGCTATGGGCGATCTCGAAGGGATCCTCGCGGCCATAATTGCGCGGGCCGAAGAACTGCGACAGCGCGATGGCGGGCAGGCCCTGAAGCGCCGCCTCCATCGCGCCGCCGAGCGTGCCGGAATAAAGCGCGTTCTCGGCCGAGTTGTTGCCCCGGTTCACCCCGGACAGGACCAGATCGGGCGGCGCGTCCTTCATCACGTCATGCAGGCCCGCCAGCACGCAGTCGGCCGGGCTGCCTTCGGTCGCGAACCGCCGCGCGCCCAGTTTGGCGATCAGCATCGGATGGGTATAGCTGATGCAATGGCCGACGCCCGACTGTTCAAAGGCAGGCGCGACAGTCCAGACCTCGCCATCGGGACCCGCGAGGTCGCGGGCCAATGCCTCAAGTGCCGCCAGCCCCGGCGCGTTGATGCCGTCGTCATTGGTGATGAGAATACGCATGTCGTCCTGCCCCGTTTGGCCCTTGATAGACGCGGGCCACCGGTACGGCAAGCGTACCGGACCCGCGATCTGCGGCATTCGCGTATCAGTCGATGGCAAAAGCGCACCGGTCAGGGGGAAGCACCAGAATTTTGCAGAAAAATTCTGGGCACAAAAAATCTCAGATTTTTTGGCGCCGGACCGGAGTCGGGAACACGAAACAACGATCGCGGCGAATGGTGAGCCACATGACCCGGCCGGGTTCGGGGATGAACACGTTGGGCACCGTGGCCTTGAGCATCGACCCGTCGAAATCCATCCGGAACTCAACGAGGCTCTCGCCGCCCAGAAAGCGCGCCCGTTCGACCACGCCGCGCGCCGCGACCCCGTCCGAGGGCGTGGGCAGCGGCCCCTTGCCGCCCCGGTCGAAATCGAGCTTCACATGCTGGGGGCGGAACACGATCTCGACATCGGTACCGTCGGGAACGCCGGGCGCCAGGAACTGGCCAAATGGCGTGCTGGCCAGGGCGCCGTTGACCTGCGCCCTGAGCGTGTTCACATCGCTGAAAAACGCCACCGCCGCCTTGTCCACGGGGCGGGTATAGACGTTGTAGGGCGCGCCCTGCTGCACGATCCGCCCATCGCGCATCAGCGCGATCTCGTCGGCCATGCGCATCGCCTCTTCCGGCTCGTGCGTGACCAGCAGCACGGCGGCATCCTCTTCCTTTAGCAGCGCCAGCGTGTCGTCGCGGATACCGTCGCGCAGCCGGTTGTCGAGACCCGAGAACGGCTCGTCCATCAGCATGATGCGCGGCCGTGGCGCCAGGGCGCGGGCCAGCGCCACGCGTTGCTGTTCTCCGCCAGAGAGCTGGTGCGGATAGCTGTCGATATGGCGCGACAGCGACACGCGGGCCAGCAGTTCCTCGACCCGGGCGCGTTTCTCCTCGCGGCTGCCCTTTAGACCAAAGGCCACGTTGCCCGCGACGCTGAGATGCGGAAACAGCGCGAAGTCCTGGAACATCAGGCCGATCTCGCGCCGCTCGGGCGGGACCCGGAACACTGTGTCGCAGATCAGCTTGCCATCGACATGGATCTCGCCGCTGTCCTGCATCTCGACACCGGCGATCATCCTCAGCGTGGTCGACTTGCCGCAGCCTGACGGACCCAAGAGGCAGGTCACCTGCCCGGCGCGGATCGACAGCGACACGTCATCGACCACCCGCTGCCCGTCGAACACGCGCACCAGATTGCGGATCTCGAGCCGCGGAGGGGTTCGTCCTGCCGTCACCTGTCGGGCCTCGCTGCCTATCCCTAGCCTTTTGGTCGGGAGTTCAGGCCGGGGATAGCAACCCCGCCCCGTCAGCGCAAGGCACCCCGGTCAGCAGCAGCCGCCCGTGGCTGGCGCGGCTGCCAGCCCGTTGAACGGCGAGTTGCCGCCGCATCCGGCAAAAATTCCGTAATGGGTGGAGAAATCGCCGATGAACTCGAAATGCGGCGCAAAGCGCGTCTCGGCCAGGATGCGCCAGGTATTGCCGCAGACCGGGAACACCTTGCCGGTTTCGATGACATGATGGTCGTCCAGCACAAATGCATGCGGCGCGTTGGGCACGGTGCCCTTGTAGATCACCGCCTGGCCGTAGTCCTCGCAGGCCGGTTCCAGACCATCCAGATTGAACAGGCGATAGGTGGCCGAGAGGAAACGGATCGGCCCGAGCTTGTCTTGCAGCGCCGGGTTGCCGACATTCAGCGCCCGGCTTTCCACCATGCGCGGGTCGCCGAAGCCGGCCTGCCGCGCCAGGGTCAGGAAATCGTTCCAGTAAAGCGCGCCGGACAGGCATTCGCCATAGAGCACCTCGTCCTCGGCCAGCTCTGCCGGAATGCGGCGGTCGGCGTAGACATCCGAGAAATACATCTCGCCGCCCGGTTTCAGGAGCCGCTGCGCGCCGCGCAGCACCGCCGCCTTGTCGGTGGCCAGGTTCAGCACGCAGTTCGACACGATGATGTCGAAGGAGCCGGGTTCCAGCGGCAATTCGTCCAGCATCTCGATGAAGCCCAGGTGAAATTCGGTATTGGGCGCGTCATAACCGAAAACCTCGGCATGATAGGCGCGATGCGCGCGCGCCACGTCCAGTTGCGCCGAGGTCATGTCGACGCCCACCACCGCGCCCTGCGGCCCTACCAAGGCCGACAGCGCATAGACATCGCGCCCCGCACCACAGCCCAGATCGAGGATGCGCGCGCCCTCCAGCGCCAGGGGCGCGATCAGGCCGCAGCCGTAATAGCGCGCCATCACCTCGTCATGCACCTTGGCCAGCACCGGTTTCAGATGCGCGGGCATCTCTGCGGCCGTACAACAGGCATCGGTCTGCAAATCGGATGTGCCCTTGAGCACCTCGCCGTAATAGGTCTGCACCGCCTCGTGTTTCATCGCTGGCCCCTTTTTTCTCGCGCGCAAGAGCTAGCGCAACGCCTCAGTCCACGCAATCGAACCTACGAAAGCGTGACCGTGTCTTCATTTCGCCGGAAATACTCCGGGGGAGTCGCCCGGAACGGGCGGCGGGGGCAGCGCCCCCTACGCGTCCAGCTCGAAAACACCCATCGCCCGGACCCGGCCGTTGACCTGCACCTCGACCCGGTGCGGCCCGGGCACAAGGGTGAAGGTGCTGGCGTCGCCTTTCAGCTTGTGGCGCTTGTCCAACCGTAGGCGGCCGCCCGTCAGACGCGCCTGTTTCCACTTGTGGACCTTGGCCGAGACCTTGCCGCCGGGACGTTGGAAAAACACGATGTAATCGACCAGCACCGGCAGCTCCGCGTCTCCCTCCAGCTCCACACTCAGGGTCAGATCCGTGCCGATACGGGCGCTGGCCGGAAGCTCCAGCATCGCCGAGACCGGAGCGTCGGGGTCGTAACCCAGCATCGCCATGGCGCCGGGGTGGCCCGCCTTGACCAGCCCGCGCAGGGCATGGGCGGTGATCCACTGGCGCTCGCTGGTGCTGTGCCGCGCGGCCGCATGCCAGTCGGAGAGCCGGTCCAGCACCAGGTCGGGGTCCTTTTTTGCGATATCGTTCAGGTGGTTGGCCACCGAGCGGGTGACATAGCGGGTGGGATCGGCGTGCAAGCGGTCCAGAAGCGGCAGCGCGGCGTCGAGCGGCAGCGCGATGCCCGCGCCCCAAGGCAGGCGCGGGCGGGTGCCCTCGCTGACCAGCCGCCGCACATGATAGCTGTCATGATCGCACCAGTCCCGCATCCGCGCCAGCACCAGATCGGGCCAGCGGTTCAGGAACGGGCGGATCGCCCATTCCATCGAAAACCGCTGGGTGAGTTCGGCCAGGACATCGAGTGCCAGGTCCGGGTGTTCGATCCCGGCCGAGGCCACCCATTCGCCCAGCGGCGCAAAGATGAAATCGCCAAAGTCGTCGTCCGACAGGGTCGGGTCGAGCGGTGGCGGCAGGGCGCGCAGGATCGCTGCCGCCACTTGCGGCAGCTCCCCCGGCAGGCTGTCCATCAGGCAGGCCGCGATCCAGTCGATGCGCTGTTTCAGCTCCAGCTCGGGCAGGCGCTGCATCACCCGCGCCTCGAACCCGGCACCGTCGAACCCCGGCCCGTCGAAAAGGCCGGCGAGATAGCCGACCTTTTCCGCGTTAAAGAGCTGATCCTTCAGCGAAAACCCCTGCGCCATGGGTTACATTGTCAGGTTGGTGCCGCCGCCGTCGTGCAGCAGGTTCTGGCCCACGATGAAGCCCGCATGCTGCGAGCAGAGAAAAGCGCAGGCGGCGCCGAATTCCTCGGGCGTGCCGTAGCGGCGGGCGGGAATCGTGGCGGCGCGCTCGGCGCGCGCCTCTTCGAGCGAGATGCCTTTTTGCTGCGCCACCGGGCCATCCAGCGCATTGGCGCGGTCGGTGGCATGGATGCCGGGCAGCAGGTTGTTGATCGTCACGCCAAAGGGCGCGACCTGTCGCGAGGTGCCCGCGACATAGCCGGTGAGACCGGTGCGGGCCGCGTTCGACAGACCCAGCGCCGGGATCGGCGCGCGAACCGATTGCGAGGTGATGTTGACCACCCTGCCCCAGCCCTTGTCGATCATGCCGGGCAACAGCGCCTTCATTAAGGCGATGGGCGTCAGCATGTTGGCGTCGAGCGCGCGGATGAAATCGTCGCGGTCCCAATCCGACCAGAGGCCCGGCGGCGGGCCGCCGGCATTGGTGACGAGGATGTCCACACCCTGGGCGGCCTCGATCACCTGCGCCTGCCCTGCCTGGGTGGTGACGTCACAGGCGACGGTCGTCACCTTGACCCCATGCGCCGCGCGGACAGCCTCGGCCGCCGCCTCCAGCGCCTCGGCGCCGCGCGCGTTCATCACCAGATCGACGCCCGCCGCCGCCAGCGCCTGGGCACAGCCCAGCCCCAGCCCCTTGGACGAGGCGCAGACCAGCGCCCTCTTGCCTGCGATACCCAGATCCATCACCCGTTCTCCCTGTTGGATGCCGTTGCAGCGGAGTTAGCACCAATTGCCCGCGGATCACCACCCACGCGACCGAGATCCGCCATATTTTGGCGGCAGACTGGATTGCACTTGCACCAACCGACCTACAGATTGAAGATGAAAGACCTCAGCCCGCAGCACCCGTTAGACATCGTGACCAGACACGCCCCCGCCCAATCCGTACCCGTGTACCCCGCCCGCGCCTTTCGGGTGACGAATGGTGCCAATCTGGGCGACGGGGTCGCGCCGATGGACGAGCTGATGCTGGACGACATCTATGGCCTGAGCCCCGATGCGCAGCCCCGCCGCCTGGGGCTGGAGGTGCTGGCGGACGGTGCCCTGGTCGTCGCGGAGGATTCGGACTGCGGCAGGCCGGGCCATGCGCTGCACCTGGATTGCGCGCTGAACCTGATGAGTCCCGACGGCATGACCACCGATGCCATCGTTCTGGTCGAGGTCGATGGTGACGGCCATATCGCCGATGTCTACCTGTTGCCGCTGGCGCCGCTGGTGGCCAAGACCGACTACACGCTTGTGGGAATAGATGGCGACCACGCACGGCAGAAATTCGCGCAGGTGGCCTGTGTCTCGTTCACGCGCGGCACCCATATCACGCTGGCCTCGGGCGCGCAGATGCCCATCGAGGAGCTGACGGTGGGCGACCGTGTGCTGACCCGCGACGACGGGGTGCAGCAGGTACGCTGGATCGGCCAGAGCACGGTGCGCGCGGTGGGCGATTTCGCCCCGATCGTGATCCGGGCGGGCACGCTCAACAATGAAAACGATCTAGTGGTCAGCCCCGATCACCGCCTGTTCGTCTATCAGCGCCGCGACGAGATCGGCGTGGGCCGCCCCGAACTGCTGGTCAAGGCGCGGCACCTGGTCAATGGCGAGACGGTATTCGTGCAGGAGGGCGGATTCGTCGACTACTTCCAGCTGCTGTTCGACCGTCACCACATCATCTATGCCGAGGGGATCGCGGCCGAGACCATGCTGCTCGATCCGCGCACCCGGCCCGCCCTGCCCGACGGCCTGATCGAAGATGTACGGCCGCTCCTGGACCAGCACGGGCGCGGCGACGGGCATGGGGTGGACGTGTCACGGCGTCTGCTGGACCGGCCCGACGCCATCGCGCTCTTGAAGAAGGCGTCGACCAACCGCTAGGCCCGTTGCCATGGCTCAGTTGCACTGCTCGTAGGAATAGTCGCCGAATTCCAGCCAGTTGCGGCCATCCTGCTCGAACACCAGATATTCCGCCCGATCCTCGCCCAAGAGCGCCACGACAAAGCCCGCAGGCGGCTGGGCGTTGCCGAAATAGCTATAGGCGGTCATCGCGCGGTTCGTCTCGCCGTTGACGGAGACGATCGCGTCCCACTGGCCATCGGGTTGCGACAGAATCGCGTATTCGATCACCCGCTGAACCGCGCCGCCACCGCAATAGACCACGCCTTCGGCCGCTTCGGGCGTGCTGGCGGCGGCGCTTTGGGTGGAGGTGGCGCAGCTGGCGCGCAGCGACTTGACCGCACGGCCTGAACCCTTGAGATCGAAGATGCCGTAGGTCACGTCCTAGTCGATCATCGACAGGTTCAGCGCGGCGTTCCGCGCGATCTGGTCGAGGATGAAGTCGTAGTCGGACATGTCGTTGAGGCGGATCTCGACCGGGTAATTGTCCACCATCTCGATCATTGCGTTGGCATCACCCAGTTGGAACGCCGCCGCCTCGGTCTGGCCATCGGACATGAAGCGCAGCGATAGGCCGCGTTTGGACAGGATGTCCTGGCTGTCCTCGTAACCGGCAGGCGCAAAGCGGATACGGTCACATTGTAGTTCCAGCGTGCTGGTGTTGGTCTGGACAAAGGCGTTCGGAGCCGGGCCGGAGTTGAAGGACCACTCCGCCAAGGCCGGAGAGGCATTGAGCAGGACCGCAGAGCCGAGGGCGGCCAGAACAAGCAGATGGCGCATGTGTTTTCTCCCATGTGACCCTGTCGATGGTAGGACGGCGTTGGGCATCGGACAGCCTGCCCTTTCGTATAGCGCCGCGTTCGGATTTTCATGCCAATCGTTCGGTTCAACCGTGCAATGTAGCGGCAAAGGTTGAGAAACCGGCCCACGGGCGCTAGCTTTCCGCTGGTCGACAGTTTGGCAGAGGAGATGAGATGCGCCCGATTTTCGCGACAGCGATCACCGCCACGCTACTGGCCGCAGGCGCCGCGCTGGCCCATAGCGGCGTCAGCAACCCGGCGGTCAAGGCGCGGATGCATGCGATGATGCAGATTGCCGACAATACCAAGATCCTGGGCGCCATGGCCAAGGGCCAGACCCCGTTCGATGCCGACGAGGCCCGCGCCGCCGCCGCCGCCATTGCCGCCCATGCGGCCAGCGTGCCGACCCTGTTCATGGATGAAGAGCACGACCCGAAATCCGAGGCATTGCCGGCAATCTGGCAGGAATTCGACACCTTCGGTCAGAGGTCCGAGGCGCTGACACTGGCCGCCGCCGAGGCGGCCGTGTCGATCGAGACCGAGGCCGATCTGAAACCGGCGCTCGCCCGGATCGGCAGCACCTGCAAATCCTGTCATCAGGATTTCCGCAAACCGCAGTAAACGCGCATTCTTGCAAGGGCGGCGCAACCTGATATACGCGCCCCCATGTTGGATATCGCCGTAAACCGCCCCGCATTGCCGCCCGAGATCGCGCGGCGCCGCACCTTTGCCATCATCTCGCATCCCGATGCGGGCAAGACCACGCTGACCGAAAAGTTCCTGCTGTTCGGCGGCGCGATCCAGATGGCCGGACAGGTGCGCGCCAAGGGCGAGGCGCGGCGCACACGGTCGGACTTCATGCAGATGGAAAAGGATCGGGGCATCTCGGTCTCGGCCTCGGCAATGTCGTTCGATTACAAGACGTTCCGGTTCAATCTTGTCGACACGCCCGGCCACTCGGATTTCTCCGAGGACACCTATCGCACGCTGACGGCCGTTGATGCGGCGGTGATGGTGATCGACGGGGCCAAGGGGGTCGAGAGCCAGACACAGAAACTGTTCGAGGTCTGCCGGTTGCGCGACCTGCCGATCCTGACCTTCTGCAACAAGATGGACCGCGAGAGCCGCGACACGTTCGAGATCATCGACGAGATCCAGGAGATGCTGGCGATCGACGTGACGCCCGCAAGCTGGCCAATCGGCCAGGGCCGCGATTTCATCGGCTGTTACGACATCCTGCGCGACCGGCTGGAGCTGATGGACCGCGCCGACCGCAACAAGGTCGCCGAAAGCATTGAAATCAATGGGCTTGACGACCCCAAGCTGGCGCAACACGTGCCCGCGCATCTGCTGGAGCAGTTGCATGAAGAGCTGGAAATGGCGCGCGAACTGCTACCCGCGCTTGACCCGCAAGCCGTGCTCGAAGGGCATATGACGCCGATCTGGTTCGGCTCGGCCATCAACTCTTTTGGGGTCAAGGAACTGATGGAAGGCATCGGGAAATACGGGCCAGAGCCGCAGGTGCAGAGTGCGGAGCCGCGCCAGATTTCCCCTGACGAAACAAAGGTTTCCGGCTTTGTCTTCAAGGTTCAAGCCAACATGGACCCCAAGCATCGCGACCGGGTGGCCTTTGTCCGGCTTGCCTCGGGGCATTTCCAGCGCGGCATGAAGCTGATGCATGTGCGGTCGAAAAAGCCGATGGCGATCTCGAACCCGGTGCTGTTCCTGGCATCGGACCGGGAACTGGCCGAAGAGGCCTGGGCCGGGGACATCATCGGCATCCCCAACCACGGCCAGTTGCGTATCGGCGACACGCTGACCGAGGGCGAGGCGCTGCGGGTCACCGGCATCCCCTCTTTCGCGCCGGAACTGTTGCAGGGCGTGCGCGCGGGCGATCCGATGAAGGCCAAGCACCTGGAAAAGGCGCTGATGCAGTTTGCCGAGGAAGGCGCCGCCAAGGTGTTCAAGCCGATGATCGGCTCGGGCTTTATCGTCGGTGTCGTGGGCGCGCTGCAATTCGAGGTGCTGGCCAGCCGGATCGAGCTGGAATACGGGCTGCCGGTGCGGTTTGACGGCTCGCAATTCACCTCGGCCCGCTGGGTGGCGGGCGATAAGGTGGCGATGGACAAGTTCGTCAACGCCAACAAACAGCATATCGCCCATGACCATGACGGCGACGTAGTCTATCTGACCCGGCTGCAATGGGACATCGACCGGGTGATCCGCGATTACCCCGAGCTGAAGCTGACCGCGACCAAAGAGATGATGACCTGAGCCGCGCCCTGCCCTAGGCTGTGGGAACAGGCAATGGGCAGGAACATGACTATGGACGACAAGGGCGTGACCTGGGGCGTGGTGGCGACCGTCAAGGCGCCCGAGCGCGATATCCTGCGGTTTGCCGCATGGCATCTGGAACTGGGCGCGCACCGGCTGTTTCTCTATCTCGACGACCCGGATCCGGGCGTGTTCACCCGGCTCAAGGCGCATCCGCGCATCCGGGTCTGGGCCTGCGATGACAGCTATTGGACCCGTCGCAAGCTGGCCCGCCCGGCCAAGCATCAGGCGCGCCAGACGATGAATGCGCGGCATGCCTATAACCGGGCCGATGTGGACTGGCTGGCGCATATCGACGTGGACGAATTCATCTGGCCCGAGACCCCGCTTGGCGGTATCCTGGCCGGGTTCGGACCCGAAATCCTGTGCGCCCGGATGCGCCCGATTGAGGCTTTGGCGGGTGACCCGGCGCTGTACAAGGCGTTCATCCCCGGCGGGCCTGCGCGGGATGAAACGGTGCGGCGGCTATATCCGACCTATGGCGCCTTTGTGAAAGGCGGATTCATGAGCCATGTGGCGGGCAAGGTGATCGCACGCACCGGGCTGGAAAAGGTCGACTTCCGTATCCACAACATCTTTCGCAACAAGGAGATGAACCCTGGACAGGTGGAGATGGACAGGGTCGATCTGTGCCACCGGCACGGCGCCGACTGGGATCACTGGATCGCGGCCTATCGCTATCGCATCGCCAAGGGGTCGTACCGGCCCGATCTTGCCCCCAATGTCCCGCGCGAGGCGGGCGGGCTGAGCATGCATGAGTTGCTGAGCACCATCGAGGAGGAAAGCGGCGAGGCCGGGCTGCGCGCCTTTTTCGACGAGATGAACGCGGTGTCGCCCGAGGCCCGCGCCCGGTTGGAGGCGGCGGGGATGCTGAAACGGCGCGAACTGGATCTGGACGCGGTGACGCGGAAACAGTTTCCATCTTTGGCATGAATTGTTGCTCATTTGGCCACAATGAACGTAAATCCCCTTGCTGCACCTGCAACATTTGACGCTGGCCGGGGTTTTTGCTATGCCCCGCCCAGCCGTAGCGCGCCCAAACCGGCGCAGCGCCCATGACGGGCCCGGCAGTACGACTGACGCGCGGGCCCGGTGAGTGTCCGCATATATCGGACACACATGACAAAATTTTCTGATCTGAACCTGAATCCCAAGGTCCTCAAGGCCGTAGAAGAAGCCGGTTACGAAACCCCCACCCCGATTCAGGCAGGCGCGATTCCTCCCGCTCTGGAAGGGCGCGATGTGCTGGGCATCGCCCAGACCGGCACCGGCAAGACGGCCAGCTTTACACTGCCAATGATCACGCTCCTGGCCCGTGGCCGCGCCCGCGCGCGGATGCCACGCAGCCTGGTGCTCTGCCCGACGCGGGAACTGGCCGCACAGGTGGCCGAGAACTTCGACACCTATACCAAGCACCTGAAACTGACCAAGGCGCTTCTGATCGGTGGTGTCAGCTTCAAGGAGCAGGACGCGCTGATCGACCGGGGCGTCGATGTGCTCATCGCGACGCCAGGCCGGTTGCTCGACCATTTCGAACGCGGCAAGCTCCTGCTCACCGGCGTGCAGATCATGGTGGTGGACGAGGCTGACCGGATGCTCGACATGGGGTTCATCCCCGATATCGAGCGCATCTTCAGCCTGACGCCCTTTACCCGCCAGACGCTGTTCTTCTCGGCCACCATGGCGCCCGAGATCGAGCGGATCACCAATACCTTCCTCAGCGCGCCCGCGCGGATCGAGGTGGCCCGCCAGGCCACCGCGTCGGAGACGATTGAACAGGGTGTGGTGCAGTTCAAGGGCACCCGCCGCGACCGCGAGGCCAGCGAGAAACGCGCCATTCTGCGGGCGCTGATCGACGCCGAGGGCGAAAAATGCACCAACGCGATCATCTTCTGCAACCGCAAGACGGATGTGGATATCGTCGCGAAATCGCTGCAAAAATACGGCTATGACGCGGCGCCGATCCATGGCGACCTGGATCAGAGTCAGCGCACCCGGACGCTGGATGGCTTCCGCGAAGGCAAACTGCGTCTGCTGGTCGCCTCGGACGTGGCGGCGCGCGGGCTGGATGTGCCCTCGGTCAGCCATGTGTTCAACTTCGACGTGCCCGGCCACCCCGAAGATTACGTGCACCGGATCGGCCGCACCGGCCGCGCGGGCCGCGACGGCAAGGCGATCACGCTCTGCATCCCGCGCGACGAAAAGGCGCTCGACGCGATCGAGAAGCTGATCCAGAAGGAAATCCCGCGGCTGGAGAACCCGGTCAATCTCGAAGAACTGCCCGAGCCGAAACCGCGGCGCGAGGAGCGCAAGAGCAAGTCGGACAAACCGCGCCGCGAGAGCGAGAAGCGGGCCGACAAGGCGCCGCGCGAGGACAAGCGCGAGGCCAGGGCCGAGGACAGAAGCAGCGCGCCGCGCGAGGACAAACGCGAACGCGGCTCCCGGAGCGACGACAAACGCGGTCGCGACCGGTCCGAGGATCGTGGTGCCAAGGTGGTGGGCATGGGCGACCATCTGCCCAGCTTCATCGCGCTCAGCTTCGAGGAACGCCGGGCGGGCTAAGCCCGCCCCCCGCCGGAGTAGAGGCCTCAGCACGAAGCACGTGCAATCGGGCTTCTTTCTGGTCAGAAATACTCCGGAGCGCGAGGCAGCGCCTCGCAAAAACCGCCGCGCGGCACGCGCGGCCCGGCCCAACGCCGGACGGAGCGCTCGCAAGAGCGCACCAGTCCGGGGGCGGGAGCGCCCCTCTTTGGTTCAGATTGTCAGCACCAGTGCCAGGATCGACAGGCCCAGGAGTGCGATGCCCGCAATCTCGCGCGTCGTGATCTTTTCCCGGAAAAACAGGGTCGAGGCCATCAGGCTGAAGATCAGCTCAACCTGCCCCAGCGCCTTGACATAGGCCGCGTTCTGAAGCGTGAAGGCCAGGAACCAGCAGAACGATCCGCCAAGGCTGGTCAGCCCGACAAAGGCGCCGGTGTTCCGCGTGGCCCAGACCGCCGCCAGTTGCGCCCGATCGCGCCACCAGAGCCAGAGCGCCATCGACACCAGCTGGAACGACACCACCGCCGCCAGTGTCACCAGCGCCCGGAACCAGGGCGTCAGATCCCCCAGTTCCAGCGAGGCGGCGCGGTAGCTGACCGCCGAAAAGGCAAAGAGCACGCCCGAACCAAGCCCCAGTTGCGAGGCGCGGTTGGTCAGGTGGCGCCACCAGGCGCCGCTGCCGCCCGGTGTCTTGGACAGCAGTAGCACCGCCGCCAGTCCCAGCAGGATGGCGCCCAGCGCGCCAAAGGAGACGCCCTCGCCCAGAATGACAAAACCGACGATCGCAGTCTGGATCACCTCGGTCTTCTTGAAGGTGATGCCGACGGCAAAGTTGCGTTGCTTGAACAGCGCCACCACGCAGATGGTGGCGAGGATCTGGGCGGTGCCGCCGATGGCAACAAACAGCCAGAACCGGGGGCCAAGCGCCGGCAGGTCATAGCCGCCTGCGGTAGTGGCGATCAAGAGCCCCGCCAGCGCCAGCGGCGCGGAATAGAGGAAGCGGGCAAAGGTTGCGCCCGAGGCCGACAGTTTCACCGTCGCCAGCGATTTTTGCAGCATGAACCGCACGGTCTGAAACAGCGCGGCGGCGAGGGTGACGGGGATCCAGAGGCTCATGCGCCTCTTGTGGCCTCAAATCAGGGCTTTGGCCAGAGCGGATGCGGCACCGGATCCTTGGCACGCCAGAAATAGCGGCGGAACACCTCGCCATAGGAACGATAGCTGTAACCCTCGTTGCAGCTGAGATACCGCTCCTTGCCCGCCCTGTAGAGCGCGGGCAGCGCATACCAGGGCGCGCCCGGATTCATGTGATGAACCACGTGGAAGTTGTTGTTGAGAAACAGGAACGCCAACAGCCCCCGATCCTCGATCACCACGGTGCGGGCGCGCGATTTCTCATGCGCGCGATGTTCCAGAAAGGTGCGGATCTTGAGCAGGCCCAGCCCGATATAGGCCGAGAGCGCAAAGGCCCAGATGGGCATGGGCGACAGCGATACGACCCAGAGCACCACAGCCATGCCCGGCAGGTGCAGCGCCCAGGCCAGGAGGATCGCGCGGTCGCCGCGCAGCGCACCGCGCACCTCGTCACGCAGGAAACAGGCGGTGCCGATCAGCGGACCCAGCACCATGCGCCCGGCAAGCGTGTTATTGAGCGCATAGAGGCGCCGCTGCCAGCCCGGCAGGCGCGACCAGATGGCGGGGTCGAGATAGTTGCTCTCGGGGTCGTCATAGGGGTCGGTTAGGTTTGCATCCAGGTGATGGGCCAGATGCAGGTCGCGGAACCGGTTGTAGGGGATGCACAGCGTCAGCGGCAGCGCCATCAGCGCCTCGTTCAGCCAGCGATAGCGGAACGGGTGACCATGCAGCGCCTCATGCGTCAGCGAGGAATGCAGCGCCGCAACCAGCCCCATCGCCGGAATGGCGAGCCAGAGCGACAGCCCGGCCAGCCCGAAGATCACCAAGAGCCAGGCAGCATAGCAGGCGAGGATCAGCGCGAAAGTGCCCCATTCGGCGCGCTCGGGCAGGCGCGGCTCAGACATGGCGGCCCCAGCGGATGCCGGCCCAGACACGCTCGTAAACCAGGTAGAGGGTGAAGCCCAGCGCCGTGTTGACCAGCGCCAACGTGCCGCCAATGGCGGCAGATCCTGTCGCCGCAAGGCCCACCAGGGTCATCGTGACCAGGCCCAAGAGGTTCCAGATCAACGCCTTCAGGACCGATCTTCGCCGCGTTTCCATTCCGTCTCCTGCCTGCAATTTTCACGAAACTGTTACCGTGTCGTGAAGCATGCGGGAATTCGGAATATGATTAACAAAATTCAGCAACTATGATAATTGTCACCACATGTGGGAAAAGATGGACAAGCGTGACCGGGCGGCGCAGTTCCGGATTCGGCTCGGGCGTGCGATGGAGCAGCGCCAGACCAGCCAGAGCGCGCTGGCGCGGCAAGTGGGGGTGGATCGCTCGACGATCTCTCAATTGCTGTCTGGCGATGGCGCGCGCCTGCCCAATGCACATGTGGTGGGGGCCTGCGCCTCGGCGCTGGGGGTTTCGGCCGACTGGCTCCTGAGCCTGTCGGACCGGCCCGAAAGTGCCGCCGAACTGCTGGCCAGTTCGCTGACCATGGCCGAGGCGCCGCGCGCGCTGGTGGACGAGCGGATCTATGAATGGCACCGCGAGGCGGCAGGCTACAAGATCCGTTATGTGCCCGCCGCCCTGCCCGACATGCTGAAGACGCGCGCCTTTCTGGAATGGGAATACGCGCCGCACCTGGGGCGGACGGCGGATCAGGCGATTGGCGCCTCCGAAGACAGGCTGGCCTGGATGCGCAGCGCCCAGTCGGATTACGAGATCGCCATGCCCCTGTTCGAGTTGCACAGTTTTGCCCATGCCACCGGCTATTACCACGGGCTGCCGCTGGATCTGCGGCTGGAGCAGATCGACCGGTTCCTGGCGCTGAGCGAGCAGCTCTACCCGCGCCTGCGTATCTATCTCTACGATGCCAAGCGGCTTTACTCGGCACCGATGACGATCTTTGGCCCGCTGCTCTGCGCCTTTTACGCGGGCAGCCATTACATGGCGTTCCGCGACCGCGACCGGATCGAGGTCTTTACCCGCCATTTCGACACGCTGGTACGCGAGGCGGACCTGACCGCGCGGGACCTGCCCGCGCATCTGCGGCAGCTCAGGGCGGCAATAACCTGCTGAGTTTGGCGCGCGGGATGCGCGCGGCGCGGTTCTCTGCTATGATGGGGGTCCTGAAACCAGACAGGACCAACCGGACCAATCGAACGGAGGAGACCCGATGGACGCGATCAGGAGTGCCGAATACGCCCGCGCGCTTTATGCAGCACATGGCGACCGGGCCGAGGCGGAAGCTGCCCAGAAGGAGCAGCATTGCAAGGCGATGGGGAATATCGACGAGGCCGAGAGCTGGCAGGCGGTGCGCCGTGCCATCCGGCAGATGCGCGGCGCTAACCAGAGCTGAGGCCGGAGGTTTTTCTGCGCAATATCGCTGCCGGGTGCCTGTCATGCGGCAATTGATGCTGTATATCGTCCGGAATGGATGAATTGAATTTCGATACCAGAATCGGCCTGCCCGAAGCGCTGCGGGTGCTGCTCGCGGCGCATCCGCGCGAGAGCTGGCAGGCCGATCCCAATTTTCATGGTCTGGTCAGCTTCTGGCTGGAACGTCACATGATGTTCCGCCGGATCATGGCGCATATGCAGGCCGAGACCCGGGCGTTCCTGGAGGCCGACCGGGACGCGGCAGGGTTTGCGCAGGGCATCGCGCGCTATGGCGGCATGTTCGTGAACCAGTTGCACGGGCACCACCAGATAGAGGATCAGCACTACTTTCCCCTGCTCAGGAGCAAGGAAAGCCGTATCGAGGCGGGGTTCGACCTGTTGGATGCGGACCACCATGCGCTGGACGGCCTGCTGAACCGGTTCGTGAAGCAGGCAAATGCGGCGATCCAGGAGGCCAATGGCCCTCAGGCGCGCAGCAGCGCCGGGACGCTGTTGGCGGGACTGGGCGATCTGGAGCGGATGATCGGCCGACATCTGGAGGATGAAGAGGATCTGATCGTGCCGATCATCCTGAAACACGGCGCCGACAATCTGGGATAGCCATAGGAACAACAGTGGTCCTTGTACCCGATGGCCTGTCCGCAATGCGCGACGGCCACACGATTTCAACGAAATCGTGTCCACAAGGTTTGTACCAAACCTTGTTTCCGCGCGATAGCGCGGGTGCGCCCCCGATCAGACCTTGGGATCGGGGTTCACCGTATGGCCATCGACTGCGATAACCTGCCCCGACACAAGGCGTGCCGCGTCGGACCCCAGAAACACCGCCATGTTGGCGATATCCGCCGCTTCGACGAACCGGCCCATCGAGGTACCCGAGGCATAACCCGCATAGACCTGGTCACGTGTCATGCCCTTGGCCGCCGCCTCGCGCGCCAGCACGCCCTCCATCCGCGGGCCTTCGACGGCGCCGGGGCAGATCACGTTGCAGCGGATCCCGTGCGGCCCCAGTTCCATTGCCAGCGTCTTGGCAAGGCCAATCACCCCCCATTTCGCCGCCGCATAGGGCGCGCGGTGCGGGTAGCCGTACTGCCCCGCGGTGGAAGAGGTGATCACGATACTGCCCGCGCCCTGCCGTTTCAGCAGGGGCGCGGCGTATTTGGCACAGAGAAACGCGCCGTCGAGATTGACCGCGATGCAGGCGCGCCAGCCGTCAAGGGGCATATCTTCGACCAGCGCGGTCGGTCCGGCGATGCCCGCATTAGAACACAGCGTGTCGAGCCCGCCCCAGTCGGCCTCGATTTCGGCAAAGAGCGCTGCAACCGAGGCCTCATCCGCCACATCGGCAACACTTTGCCGCCATTGGGTGGGACAAGCGGCCAGCGCCGCCTGGTCCACATCCGCCACCCAGACCCGGCAGCCCGCCACATCGAAGGCCTCGGCCATGGCCCGACCGATGCCCGAGGCGCCGGCAGTGATCAGGACGCGCGCGCTCATGCCGGTTTCCGAATCGCGCTGCCTGCGCCCTCGGGGTAAGGCAACCCCGCCTGCGCTTGCGTGATGCGGGCCATGGCGGCCTCGATCGCGGGTGACGGCGCGCAGGGCTTGCGGGTTTCCAGGCTCACATGCAACAGGAAGCTTTCGCCGGTGGCCAAGAGCGTGTCGCCCTCGTACATGCGATGGAACAGATGCAGCTTCTTGCCCTGCCCCAGCAGCATCTGGGTCTCGACCCGGATCCGCGCCCCGGCATGGGTCTCGTCCAGATGGCGGATATGGGTTTCGGCGGTGAAATAGCTGCCGCCATTGGCGATGTAGTCGGCATCGCAGCCGATGATCTCCATGAACCGGTCGGTGGAATTGGCAAACGCCTCCAGGTATTTGGACTCGGTCATGTGACCGTTGTAGTCGGTCCAGTCGAGCGGCACCGCGCGCGACAGCGTCAGGATCGGCTGGCTCAGGTCGGCAGTTTCCAGGTTGGGCAGCGCGCGGGGCTTCCGCGCCGCGTCATGCGTGTTCAGCACCGCGCCCGCGCCCCAGTTCTGCGCCTTGAGCGCCCGCATCATGCCGACAAGATTGTTGTCGCGGATGCGTTCCAGCTCACGGATCGTATGATGGCCCGATTGCGCATCCGACTGGCCCGCGATCAGGTCGACCAGCTCGTCGGTGAATTCGGGCACATCCATCAGCTTGGTCCAAGGCCAGCTGAGGCAGGGGCCGAACTGGGCCATGAAATGCTTCATGCCCGCCTCGCCGCCCGCCACGCGATAGGTCTCGAACAGGCCCATCTGCGCCCAGCGGATACCAAAGCCCATGCGGATCGCCTCGTCGATCTCCTCGGTGGTGGCGATGCCGTCCTTGACCAGCCACAGCGCCTCGCGCCAGACGGCCTCCAGAAAGCGGTCGGCGATATGGGCGTCGATCTCCTTGCGCACATGCAGCGGGAACTGACCCAGACCGCGCATGATCTCCTTGGCGCGTTCGATCATCTCGGGGCTGTTTTCCGGCGTCGTCACCAGTTCGATCAGCGGCAGAAGGTAGACCGGGTTGAACGGGTGCGTCACCACGATCTGACCGGGTCGTAGCGCGCCCTCCTGCAATTCGCTAGGCTTGAAGCCCGAGGTCGAGGAACCAAGGATCGCCTGCGGATCGCAGGCCTCCTGGATCGAGCGATAGACCTTCAGTTTCAGGTCCAGCCGCTCGGGCACGCTCTCCTGGATCCACGCGGCCCCTGCGACCGCGTCCCCCAGATCGGCGTGAAAGCTGAGCTTACCCTCGGGCGGCAGCGGTACGTCGCTGAGACCGGGCAGCGAACGGCGGGCATTGGCCAGCACCTCGCCGATCTTGCGTTCAGCCTCGGGGTCGGGGTCGAACACCCGAACATCCCAGCCGTTGAGCAGAAAGCGCGCGGCCCAGCCGCCGCCGATCACGCCGCCACCGATGATTGCAGCCGTTGTCATGACGGCCTCTCCTTCTTTGTCCATGTTCCGTGTTTCAACGCGGATCTTGTGCCACGTCGATCAGTTTGCTCGTGTCATAGCCATTGGCGGTCAGCGCCGCCTCGGCCCGGGCGCGCATATCGGCGCCGATCCGGGGCTCGCGCGCCAGGATCCAGCCGGTCTTGCCGCGCGGGGTGCCGATGGCGGCGACGGTGTAGCCCCCGTCGATATAGAGGACCCAGTAGTCGCCGCGCGCAAAGGGCAGCCAGGGCACGAAAGTGACAGACAGCTTGCCCGGCCCCTCGACCCGCGCCACACCTTCAGCCGTGGTCACCGGCCCGTCGAGCGCGCCCTTGCGGCAGGTGTTGGTCACACTCACCTGTCCGTCGTCGCGCAGGGCATAGTCGGCAGTGACACCGACGCAGCCCTCTTCGAACCGGTTGGGAAAGCGCGCGATCTCGTACCAGCGGCCAAGGTAGCGGTCGATGTCCAGCGCCGACACCGCGTTGATCGCGACCGAGCGGTCGCGATAGGTCTCGGCCCCTGCCACCGACGCGGCCAGGGCAAAGACAGCCGCAAGCGCCGCCGCCAGCCGGTTCACTTCGCCACCGGTGCGCGTTTCACCAGGCCCAGCTTTTCGCGCACTTCGGCGGGGCCAATCACCCGCGCGCCCATGTTCGACACGATGCCTGCGGCCCGTTCGACCAGTTGCCAGTTCTCAGCCAGCACGCCCTTGTCGAGCCACAGGTTATCTTCGAGCCCGACCCGCACATTGCCCCCCGCCAGCACCGACGCCGCGGCATAGGCCATCTGGTTGCGGCCCAAAGAGAAGGCGCTGAAGGTCCAGTCGTCGGGCACATTGTTGACCATGGCCATGAAGGTGTTGAGGTCATCGGGCGCGCCCCACGGCACCCCCATGCAGAGCTGGACCAGCGCCGGACCGTCCAGCACGCCATCCTTGACCAGTTGCTTTGCGTACCAGAGGTGGCCGGTGTCGAACGCCTCGATCTCGGGCTTGACACCCAGTTCGGTCATCATCCGGCCCATGGCGGTCAGCATGCCCGGCGTGTTGGTCATAACGTAATCGGCCTCGGCAAAGTTCATGGTGCCGCAGTCGAGCGTACAGATCTCGGGCAGGCATTCGGCCACATGCGCCACGCGCTCGGTGGCGCCGACCATGTCGGTGCCCTTTTCACGCAAGGGCAGCGGGTTTTCGACATCGCCGAATATCATGTCGCCGCCCATGCCGGCGGTCAGGTTCAGCACCACGTCGACCTCGGCGTCGCGGATGCGGTCGGTCACCTCACGATACAAATCCAGCCGGCGCGAGGGCGCCCCTGTCTCGGGGTCGCGCACATGGCAATGCACCACCGCCGCCCCCGCCTTGGCCGCCGCGATGGCACTGTCGGCGATCTGCTTGGGGCTGCGCGGCACATGTGGGCTGCGATCCTGGGTGCCGCCCGAGCCGGTGACGGCGCAGGTGATGAAGACCTCGCGGTTCATTTCCAGAGGCATGTCGGTTTTCCCTTGTTTTTACCGGCTTCTCCCCCGGGTTGTCCCCAAGTTTGTCCCCGGATTCCGATTTGCGTTGTGTTCGACTCTGGCGCAGCCTTGCGGCGACCACTTGCCAGAATGCGAATCGAACTTGATGAAATCCGCAAAAAACATTCTCCAGCCGGAACACCGCGCGCTGAAATGCGCGCTTCTGGTGCTGGACGATTGCAACACGCTCAGCTTTGCCGCTGCGGTGGATCCGATGCGCGCCGCCAACCGGCTGGCGGACCGGCACGCGTTCGACTGGGACTATGTCACCGCAACCGACGCGCCCGCGCGGCTGACCTGCGGGCTGATGGTGCCGGGCCTGCCGCTGGCACGGCTCGAAACCTGCGACCTCCTGATCGTCGTGGCGGGGTTCCATCTGGCACGCCATGCCACGCCCAGCCTCTTGGCCGGGCTGCGCCGCATCGCGGCGGGCGGCGCCACGATCGCCGGGATCGACGGCGGCCCGTGGCTCTTGGCCGAGGCAGGCCTGCTCGACGGCCATGTCGCCACTACTCATTGGGAGGATCTGGACAATTTCGCCAGCCGCTTTCCGGCCATCGACGTGTGCCACGACCGCTTTGCCGTCTCGGGCAACCGGCTGACCTCGGGCGGGGCGATGCCCGCCATCGAGATGATGCTGCATATCATCGCCGCGCGTCACGGCGCGGGCTTTGCCGCCCGGGTGGCGGGGCTGTTCCTTTACGAGGGCGCGCCCCAGCCCGGCACCCCGCAGCGCCGCACCGGGGCGCCGCACCGCCACAACAAGCTGACCGCGCGGGCCAATGCGCTGATGGAGGCGGCGCTGGACGAGCCGCTGCCGCTGGCCGAGATCGCCGAGACGCTGGGCACCAGCCCGCGCACCCTGCAACAGCAGTTCCGCCTGCGCCTGGGCACCACGCCGCAGGACCATTACCTGCAACTGCGCCTGGCCGAGGCGCGGCGGCTGGTCACCGACACCGACATCCCGCTGATGGAGGTGGCACAGGCCACCGGCTTTACCTCGCAATCGAGCTTTGCTCGCGCCTTTCGCACCCAGCACGGCCAGTCCGCGCGCGACCTGCGACAGGCCCGCACCCAGCCCGCAGCGCCCTGATCTTCATTTCGCTGCAAATACTCCGGGGGAGTCGCGCGGCACGCGCGACGGGGGCAGAGCCCCCACACCAGAGAATAACCGCCCCGGCCCGCTCTCTCCCTCGGGCCAGGGCGCATGGCGTCAGCCGCGCGAGACCTTGATCTTCTGTGCCGCGGCCGGGGCCTCCTGGACCCGTTTGGGCACGCGGACATGCAGCACGCCATCCTTCATCCTGGCTTCCGCCTTGGCGCCTTCGGCATCCTCGGGCAGGCGGAACGAGCGGCGGAACGCGCCATACTGGCGCTCGGAGAAATACCAGGTGTCGCCTTTCTTCTCTTCATGGGTTTTCTTCTCGCCCCTTATGGTGACGACGCCATTCTCGACGGTCAGTTCGATGTCGTTCTCGGACACGCCCGGCAGCTCCATCGAGATGTCATAGGCGGTGTCATTGCCGGATGCTTCGGTCGCGGGACTCAGCCAATCGGCCAGCTTCGCACCAAAGGTGCGGAACGGGTCATAGAGCGATGGCCAGAGGCCAGCGTGATCGGATTTTTCAACCATGGTCGGTCCTCCTGTGCTGTTTTGCCCGAGTCTCGCACGGCCTGCGCCCGCGCACCTTGATCCGGCGCAAATTCACGACCCGATCTTGCGCCTTTGCCGCCCTGCCGCCATGGTGCGCGACAACAAGGAGAAAGACGTGATGACCCTGAGCGACCTCGACGATCTTCTGGCCGCCCGCCATTCCTGCCGGGCGTTCCGCGCCGACCCGGTGCCGCGCGCCGATATCGAGCGGATCCTGTCCACGGCGCGGCAGGTGCCGAGCTGGTGCAACGCGCAGCCCTGGCAGCTAGTGATCACCAGCGGCGCAGAAACGGACGCGTTCCGGGCCGCCCTGATGGAGGAAGTGCAGCGCGGTACAGCGAAGCCCGACCTTGCCTTTCCCTCCGGCTATTCCGGTGTCTACCAGGATCGCCGCCGCACCTGCGGCTGGGCCTTGTACGAGGCGGTGGGGGTGGAAAAGGGCGACCGCCAAGGGTCAGCGGCGCAGATGATGAAGAATTTCTCGCTGTTCGACGCCCCCCATTGCGCCATCGTTTCCAGTCCCGCCGAGCTGGGCGGTTATGGGGCGATGGATTGCGGCGGTTTTGTCACCGCCTTCACGCTTGCGGCACAGGCGCTGGGGGTTGCGACGATCCCGCAGGCGGCGGTCGCCTCTTATGCGCCGTTCCTGCACCGCTATTTCGGGATTGGCGAGGATCGGCTGATCCTCTGCGCCATCTCGTTTG
The DNA here is from genome assembly GCF_025751555.1 of Ruegeria aquimaris. Taxonomy (GTDB): domain Bacteria; phylum Pseudomonadota; class Alphaproteobacteria; order Rhodobacterales; family Rhodobacteraceae; genus Ruegeria_B; species Ruegeria_B aquimaris. Next base: position 16,952 of record NZ_JAOWLB010000019.1, on the reverse strand, counting down.
GCTATTCCGACACCGGGCATCCGGCGAACGCGTTCCGGACGGAACGCGCGCCCTTGGCCGAGTTCGTCGAATGGCGGGGCTGAGCCGCCCCGCGATCCTGTGCTGTGGCGAGGCGGTGGCCGATCTTGTCCCCGCCACGCTGGCTGACGGCAGCGCGGGGTTTCGCCCGGTCGCTGGCGGTGCCGCCGTCAATACCGCGATCGCCCTGGCCCGGCTGGATGTTCCGGCGGGGTTTGTCGGCGGGTTGTCGGACGATCCTATGGGCCGGATGCTGCGCGAACAGATGGAGGCGGCAGGGGTAAACCTGGCCCTGGCGCAGCGGCGAGCGGAGCCCACGACACTGGCCCTCGCCCATTCGCTGCCGGATGGCACCCAATTCGACCTCTATGACCAAGGAAGCGCCGGACGCGCCTTTGACCGCGCGCCCGGGGTGCCCGAGACGATACGGGCGCTGGTGTTTGGCGGCATCAGCCTCATCCACGATCCGGCCGCATCCGCGTTCGAGGCACTGGCGGCGCAGGCGGCGGACCGATTGATCTGGCTCGACCTCAACATCCGGCCCGGGCTTGTCACCGACGCGGCCTCCTATCGCGCCCGGCTGAGCCGGTTGATGGCGCGAGCCGATGTGGTCAAACTGTCGGACGAGGACCTGCACTGGTGGGGAGAAGTGCCGGACGTGCGCCCCGGTCAGATGCTGATTATCAGCCATGGCGCGCGCGGGGCCACCGCGCGTCAGGGCGGAACGGAAATCACCCTGCCCGCCCCCGACGTCGCGGTGGCCGATACGGTCGGCGCCGGCGATGTGCTGAACGCGGGCTGTCTGGCCTGGCTCTGGCAGGCTGGACGGCTGGATAAGCCGGTGACGTTGGACCCATCCGAAATCGAAGCGATGCTGACCCACGGCACCCGCGCCGCCGCGCTGAGCGTGACACGCCCTGGCGCGGCCGCCCCAACACGGGAGGAACTGCTGACATGCGTGCCCTGATCCAACGTGTGGCCCATGCCTCGGTCACGGTCGAAGGGGAGAGGATCGGCCAGACCGGGCCGGGCCTGTTGATCCTGATCTGCGCCATGGCGGGCGACGGCGAGGCGCAGGCGGACCAGTTGGCCGCCAAGATCGCGCGCCTGCGCATCTTCAAGGATGAGGCGGGCAAGATGAACCGCTCGGTTCTGGATATCGGCGGCGGGGCGCTGGTGGTGAGCCAGTTCACCCTGGCCGCCGACACCTCGCGCGGGAACCGGCCGGGGTTCTCGACCGCAGCGCCGCCTGCCGAGGGCGAGCGGCTGTACCGGTATTTTGCCGCGCAGCTTGCCGCGCAGGGCGTGCCGGTGGAAACCGGGCAGTTTGGCGCCGACATGAAGGTCGAGCTGCTCAACGACGGACCCGTTACCATATGGATGGAAACATGATGACGCCCGAGGACATGGCACGCGCGATCTGGCAGGCCGGGGTGGACGCGGTCGGCGGCTATGCCGCCACTGCCACCGCGCTGGAGGACATGCCGCGCCCGGATCGCATTCTGGCGGTGGGCAAGGCGGCGGCGAGCATGGCGCGGGCCGCGCTCGACCACTTCGGGCCGGTGCCCTGTCTAGTGGTGACCAAGGACGGCCATGGCGCGGACCTGCCTGCCTCGGTCGAGTTGATCGAGGCGGCGCATCCGGTGCCGGATGCGCGCAGCCTGGCCGGTGGCCGGGCGCTGCGGCAGGCGGTCGAGGCGATGGATGCGGGCAGTCACCTGTTGCTGCTGGTGTCGGGCGGAGCCTCGTCCCTGGCCGAGGATCTGGTGGAAGGCAAGACGCTGGACGATCTGGCGGCGCTGAACCGGGCGATGCTGGCCGAAGGGCTGGACATCACCGCGATGAACGCACGGCGGCGGCGGATTTCCCGCATCAAGGGCGGCGGCCTGCTGGCGGCCTTCAAGGGCGCCCGGGCGGATGTGCTGGCGATTTCCGATGTGCCGGGTGACGACCTGATGGTGATCGGCTCGGGGATCGGGGCGCGGCCGGCGACCGCAGCGTTCCGGGGCGCGGCCAAGATCATTGCCTCGAACGCCATCGCGCGGGCTGCGGCGGCGGCCAGGGCGCGTGAGCTGGGTCTGGCGGTGTTGAGTGAGGAAGAGGCGCTGCATGACGATCTCTTCGCGCTGGCGGACCGGATCGGTCCGCGCCTCTGCGCCCTGCCCGCCGGTGTGCTGGTGCTGGGCGGCGAGCCCACCGTGGTGCTGCCGGAGAATCCGGGCCGAGGCGGCCGCAACCAGGGGCTGGCGCTGGCACTGGCACGCGGGATCGCCGGGCAGGAAAACCTGTGTGTTGTTGTCGGTGGCACCGATGGCACCGATGGTCCGACCGAGGCTGCGGGCGGAATCGTTACCGGCCAGACATGGGGTCCGGGCGCGGCCGAGGCGCTGGCCGCCGCCGACAGCGGCAGCTGGCTGGAGCGGCATGGCGCCTTGCTAACCACTGGCCCGACGGGCACCAATGTGATGGACCTGCTGGTCGCAGTTCGCGCTTGAACGGTCGCATTCCTGCTCAGATTCCCGCGAACGCTCTGAAAGAGTTCGGCCATGACCACGACCAATGCGCTGCGCGAGATCGAAGAACTGGCTGACATGGGCATTACCCTGTCTGATGGCACACGGCTGTCTGCCCGGGTGTGGCGCCCGGTTGACAGCGGCACCGACCCGGTGCCCGCGATCCTGGAATACCTGCCCTATCGCAAGCGCGACGGCACCTGTGCCCGCGATGCGCTGACCCATCCCTGGATGGCCAAGCGCGGCTATGCCTGTATCCGGGTCGATATCCGCGGAAATGGCGACAGCCAGGGGGTGATGGAGGACGAGTACACCCAGCAGGAACTCGACGACGCGGTCGAGGTAATCCGCTGGCTGGCAGCGCAGCCCTGGTGCAGCGGCACTGTCGGCATGATGGGGATCAGCTGGGGCGGGTTCAACTCGCTTCAGGTGGCGGCGATGCAGCCCGAACCGCTCAAGGCGATCATCACGCTCTGCTCGACCGTGGACCGTTATGCCGAGGATATCCATTTCAAGGGCGGATGCCTGTTGAACGAGAACCTGGGCTGGGGCGCCACCATGTGGTGTTTCTCATCCCGCGCGCCCGACCCGGCGCTGGTCGGCGAGGGGTGGCGCGAGATGTGGCTGGAGCGTCTGCGGGCGCAACCCTTCCTGCCCGAGATCTGGTTGCAGCACCAGACGCGGGACGCCTATTGGCAGCATGGCTCGATCTGCGAGGATTTCAGCGCGGTCAAGACGCCCACGCTGGCGATCAGCGGCTGGGGCGACAGTTACATGAACACGGTGCCGCAGCTGGTCGACAACCTGGAAACGGTGGTCAAGGGCATCAATGGGCCGTGGATCCACAAATACCCGCATTTCGCCATTCCGGGCCCCCGGATCGGGTTCCTGCAAGAGGCACTGCGCTGGTGGGACCGCTGGCTGAAGGGCATCGAGAACGGCGTCGAGGATGAGCCCGATTACCGCGCCTATGTAATGGACGGGATCGCACCCGAGACCAAGAGCCTCTACCGCCCCGGACGATGGATCGCGGAACAGACCGGCTCCACCCGCCACCTGCCGGTGGAGACGCTGCATCTGACCGACACCGGGCTGGATCCCAAAGGATCGCTGACCGCCCAGGTCAGCACCCCGCTGCACGCCGGCATGGATTGCGGTGAGTACGGCTCGTTCTTTGCCGGGCCGGAACTGCCTGGCGACCAGCGGCTGGACGATGCGCTTTCGGTCTGTTTCGACAGCGCCCCCCTGCCCCAGCGGATGGATATCGTCGGCGCCCCGCGCATCCGCCTGCGGCTGAGTTCGGACAAGCCGCAGGCGCAAATTGCGGTGCGGCTTAACCATGTGCTGCCCGATGGCACCTCGGCCCGGATCACATATGGCGTCCTGAACCTGACCCATCGCGATAGCCATGCGGCACCCGAGGCGCTGGAGCCGGGGCGGGTCTATGACATCGCCTTCGACCTCGACCATATCGGCTACCGCGTGCCTGCGGGGCACCGGCTCAGGGTGGCGGTGTCGTCCTCCTACTGGCCGATGATCTGGCCCTCGCCCGAACGCACCTGCCTGACCCTGCACGAGGCCGCTATCGACCTGCCGCAGCGACCGGCGGGCGAGGCCGACGAATGGGTGTTCCCGCCCGAGGACGGCGACGCGCCCTGGGACATCCGCACCCTGCGCGAGGCATCGAACATCCGCCGCACCGAGATCGACAAGGCCAACGGCGAGGTGCGCCTGATCATTGTCGACGACAGCGGTCTGGTCGAGGACGCGACCCATGGCGCCATCTCTGGCACCATCGCGCGGGAAACCTGGGTGATTCACCCCGATGACCCCCTCTCGGCGCGCGGGTCCTGTCACTGGACCAGTGAAACAGGGCGCGGCGAGCTCAGGCTGAGAACGGAAACGACCTGCGAAATGTGGTCGGATGCGGAGTATTTCCACCTCAAATCGGGCATTTCCGCATTCGAAAACGACACGCTACTGTATCAAAACGACAAGGTGTCACGAATCAGGCGCAACATGGCCTGAGGGCCCGGCAAGCGGCGAGCGGACATTCACGCTTGCCCAGCCCGACGAAATACGCAAACGTTGATTCACCAGTCAACAAAAACGGCGCGCAAAGCGCCCAACCACTCAACCGGGAGACTTCGATGAAGGAACAACTAGATTTCATGGCCGGCCGCGTAACGGCAGGCAAGATGACCCGCCGCGAATTCATGGGCAAGGCCGCCGCATTGGGCGTGTCGGCCGCGGTGGCCAGCTCGATCTTTGCACAGGCGGCACGGGCCTCGGAACCCAAGCGCGGCGGCGTGGTCAAGCTTGGCTCGGTCGGCGGTGAGTCGACCAACTCGCTCGACCCGGCAACCTATGCCAGCCAGGTCCCCTATCACAACGGCAATCAGTTCGGCGATACGCTGGTGAACGTGGCCGCCGACGGGTCCATCGAGAACCGTCTGGCCGAAAGCGTCGAGGCCAGCGCCGACGCCAAGACCTGGACCTTCAAGATCCGTCAGGGTGTCGAATTCCACAACGGCAAGACGCTGACCTCGGAAGACGTGCTGAAGACGATGCAGCGCCATTCGAACGAGGATTCGAAATCGGGTGCCCTCGGCATCATGAAGGGCATCGAGTCGATGAAGGCCGATGGCGAATATTTCTCGGTCACCCTGAGCGATGCCAACGCCGACCTCCCCTATCTGATGGCCGATTATCACCTGATCATCCAGCCCGATGGCGGCATGGACGATCCGGGCGCGGGCATCGGTACCGGCGCTTACAAGATGGAAGTCAACGAACCGGGCGTGCGCCACGTCTATTCGAAATTCGCCAACTACTGGGGCGATGACGGCTATTTCGACGGTGTGGAAATCCTGGTCATCAACGATGCCACCGCACGGACCGCAGCACTTCAGTCGGGCCAGGTGCATATCATCAACCGTGTCGAACCGAAGGTCGCCGGCCTCTTGAGCCGTGCGCCGAACCTGACCGTGCATTCGACCCCGGGCCGCGGCCACTATGTGTTCATCATGCATGTGGACAAGGCGCCGTTCGACAACAAGGATCTGCGCCTGGCGCTGAAATACGCCATCAACCGCGAGGAGATGGTGGAAAAGATCCTGCGCGGCTACGGCTCGGTGGGCAACGACATGCCGATCAACGCGGCCTATCCGCTGTTCGACAGCGCGATCCCGCAGCGCGAGTTCGACCTGGCCAAAGCGGCCGAGCACTACAAGGCATCCGGTCACGACGGCTCGCCCATCGAGCTCCGTGTGTCGGATGTGGCCTTCCCCGGCGCCGTCGACGCCGCCGCGCTGTTCCAGCAGACCGCGGCCGCCGCTGGCATCCCGCTGGAGATCAAGCGCGAGCCCGGCGATGGCTACTGGTCCGAGGTCTGGAACGTACAGCCCTTCTGCGCCTCGTACTGGGGCGGGCGTCCGGTGCAGGATCAGATGTACTCGACCGCGTACCTATCCACCGCAGACTGGAACGACACCAAGTTCAAGAACGCCGATTTCGATGCGATGCTGCTGCAGGCCCGCGCCGAACTGGATCCGGTCAAGCGCAAGGAAATCTACTCGAAGATGGGTATGATGCTGCGTGACGAGGGCGGCCTGATCTGTCCGATGTTCAACGACTTCGTGGACGCGACCAGCAACACGTTGGCCGGTTGGGAAACCGACCCCAACGGCGAGTTGATGAGCGGTCAGGTTACCCGCAAAATGTGGTTCGCCTGATCCGGGTCCGGCAGCATGCACCCGATCGTGAAACTTGTGTCCCAGCGCCTTGCGCTGGGACTCATGCTCCTCTTTGGCGCTTCGGCCCTGATATTCGGCCTGACCGAAGCGCTTCCCGGAGACGCCGCGCAAGCCGTCCTGGGACAGTCCGCAACCCCCGAGTCCCTGGCGAACCTGCGCGAGGAAATGGGTCTCGACCGTCCTGCGCTGACGCGCTACTTCGAATGGCTGGGCGGCATTCTGCAAGGCGATCTGGGCAAGTCGCTGACCAACAAGCTCGACATCGCTGAATCGGTCGGCGGTCGTCTGGGCAATACGCTTTTCCTCGCCTTCTGGGCCGCCATCGTGTCGGTGCCGCTGGCGATCTTTCTGGGTCTGCTGGCTGTGCGCTATCGCAACCGCTGGCCCGACAAGGTGATCTCGGCGGTGACGCTGACCACCATTTCCATCCCCGAATTCCTGATCGGTTACGTTCTGGTCTATTTCGTCGCGGTGAAGCTGGGCATGTTCTCACCCCTCGCGATGATCAACGACAGCATGAGCCTGGGGCAGAAGCTGAACGCCATCGCCCTGCCGGTGATCGTGCTGACCATGGTGGTGCTGGCGCATATGATGCGGATGACCCGCGCCGCCATCCTGAACGTGATGCAATCGGCCTATATCGAGACCGCCGAGTTGAAGGGGCTGACCAACTTCAAGATCATCTATCGCCACGCCTTTCCCAACGCGATCGCACCGATCGTCAACGTGGTGATGCTGAACCTCGCCTATCTGGTGGTGGGTGTCGTGGTGGTCGAGGTGGTGTTCGTCTATCCCGGCATGGGGCAGTATCTGGTCGATCACGTGACCAAGCGTGACGTGCCGGTGGTGCTGGCCTGCGGGGTCATCTTTGCCGCGATCTATATCGGGCTGAACATGGTCGCCGATATCGTTGCCATTCTGGCCAACCCCAGACTGAGGCATCCGAAATGAAGAACATTCCAATTTCCGCCGCCATCGGTCTTTTCCTGACGGCGATGTATTTCATCGGGGCGATCTTTGCCCCGCTGCTGGCCCCCTATGGCATGGCCGAGGTGGTCGGCGATGTGTGGGAGCCGTCAAGCCGCGAGTATCTGCTGGGCACCGACAATATCGGCCGCGACCTGCTGAGCCGGATGATCTATGGCGGGCGCACCACCATCTTTGTCGCAACCATGGCCACCATCCTCAGCTTTACCACAGGGTCGATCCTGGGCTTTCTGGCCGCCGTGCTGGGCGGCTGGGCTGACCAGCTGATGTCGCGCACGGTCGATCTGATCATGTCGATCCCCTCGCTGATCACCGCCCTGGTGGTGCTGGCCATGGTGCCGGTGACCATTCCGGTGCTGATCCTGGTAATGGGCTTTCTCGACGCCACCCGCGTCTATCGCCTAGCCCGCGCCGTGGCGGTGGACATCAATGTGATGGACTATGTCGAGGCCGCCAAACTGCGCGGCGAGGGCCGCGTCTGGGTCATCTTTCGCGAGATCCTGCCCAATGCCCTGTCACCGCTGGTGGCCGAGCTGGGCCTGCGCTTCATCTTCATGGTGCTGTTCATCTCGACCCTGTCGTTCCTGGGCCTGGGCGTGCAACCGCCGCTTGCCGATTGGGGCGGCATCGTGAAGGAGAACAAGGACGGCATCGTCTATGGCATCGGCGCGGCGCTTTATCCGGCCGTGGCCATCGCCACCCTGGCCATCTCGGTCAACCTGGTGGCCGACTGGGTGCTGAACCGCACCACATCGCTGAAAGGAGGCCGGGGATGAGCGAACCGCTTCTCAAGGTCCGTGGCCTCAAGATCGGCGCCACCGTCTATCCGCCGGGCGAAAAGCCGCATGATATCGAGATCGTGCACGGGGTCGATTTCGACCTCGAGCGCGGCAAGGTGCTGGGGCTGATCGGGGAATCCGGAGCTGGCAAATCCACCATCGGGCTGGCCTCGATGGCCTATGGCCGCGGCGGTGTGAAAATCACCGGCGGAGAAGTCTGGGTCAACGGGCGCGACATTCTCAAGACCTCGCTCAAGGATGTGCGCGGCCTGCGCGGCGGCGAGGTGACCTATGTCAGCCAATCGGCGGCGGCCTCGTTCAACCCGGCCAAGAAGATCATGGAACAGGTCATCGAGGCGGCGGTGGAACAGAACAAGTTCACCCGCAAGGAGGCAGAGGCGCGGGCGCGTACGCTGTTCGCCAAGTTGGGTCTGCCCGATCCTGACAATATCGGCGAGCGCTATCCGCATCAGGTCTCGGGCGGGCAATTGCAGCGCTGCATGACGGCGCTGGCGCTGTGCCCCGAGCCTGATCTGGTGGTGTTCGACGAGCCCACCACGGCGCTGGACGTGACCACCCAGATCGACGTTCTGATGGCGATCAAGGAGGCGATCCAGGATACCGGCGTCGCTGCGCTCTACATCACCCACGATCTGGCGGTGGTGGCGCAGGTCAGCGACGACATCATGGTGCTGCGGATGGGCGACATGGTCGAATATGGCGAGACCGACCAGATCATCAACCGCCCGCAGAAAGAGTATACGCAGGCGCTGGTGTCGGTCCGCTCGATCGAGCACGAAGAGAAGAAACCGACGCCTGAACCGGTGCTGTCGGTGACCGGCATCTCGGCCCGCTACAAGGGGCTGGCCTTTGACGTGCTGCATAATGTGACCGTCGACCTGCATCCCGGCCAGACGCTGGCGGTTGTGGGCGAAAGCGGCTCGGGCAAATCGACGCTGGCCCGCGTGATCACCGGCCTGCTGCCGCCGCGCGAGGGCGAGATTACCTTTGCCGGGCGGAAACTCAGCCGCGATCTGGCCGGGCGTTCGCGCGAGGATCTGCGCGAGTTGCAGATGATCTATCAGATGGCGGATGTGGCGATGAACCCGCGCCAGACCGTGGGCACCATCATCGGGCGGCCGCTGGAGTTCTATTTTGGCCTGCGTGGCGCCGAAAAGCGCAAGCGGATCGTCGAGTTGCTGGACGAGATCGAGATGGGCGAGAAGTTCATCGACCGCTATCCGGCCGAGCTGTCGGGCGGCCAGAAACAGCGGGTCTGCATCGCGCGCTCGCTGGCGGCCAAGCCGAAAATGATCATCTGCGACGAGGTCACCAGCGCGCTGGATCCGCTGGTGGCGGATGGCATCCTGAAACTGCTTCTGGATCTGCAAAAGATCGAGAACGTGGCCTATCTGTTCATCACCCACGACCTGGCGACGGTAAAGGCGATCTCGGACTCGATTGCGGTGATGTATCAGGGCCGGGTGGTGCGCTATGGCTCGAAAAGCCAGGTGCTGAGCCCGCCGTTCGACGACTATACTGACCTTTTGCTCAGTTCGGTTCCCGAGATGCGGCTGGGTTGGCTGGAAGAGGTGGTAGCCCATCGCAAGATGGAAAGCGCCGGTAACTGATCGCATAGGAAAACGCAAAAAGGCCGGGAACCTTGGCGGGTCCCGGCCTTTTTCGTGTTGCGGCCTGCCTAGGCCGCCGTCTGTCCCTGTGCGATGGCCTGAACGGCGGCGGCGGTCAGTGGCTGGCCACCGATGGCCCAATCGCCCTCTTCCACCTCGACAACCCGGACCCATGTGTACGGGCGCATGTTCTCGCCTTCGACGGCGATCATCGCCTCGGTCACGCGGCGCACCATGTCCGCCTTCTGTTCTGGGGTGAACACGTTCTTGATCACGTCAACGGTTACGAGCGGCATCTGGTTTTCCTCCTCTGTGCCTGACCGGTTCGCCCGGTCGATATGAGGACGTTACGAAAGATGCATTCCGCGCTATAGTTCAGGACCTGTAGCAAAGCACTACAGATTCAGAAGGAACGCGCTACAGAAACTGCACTGAACAAGAAACCGGGGTTACCGTCATGCAATACGGCCAGTTCTGTCCCATCGCCAAGGCAACCGAAATACTCGGCGAGCGCTGGACGATCCTGATCATCCGCGAATTGCTGATGGGCGCGCGCCGGTTCAACGAGTTGCAGCGGGGGTTGGGCGATATCTCGCCCTCGCTGCTGACGGCGCGGCTGAAGTCGCTGGAAGAGCAGGCCATGATCACACGTCGCCGTATTCCGGGGCAGAAGGGGTACGAGTACCATCCTACCCCGGCTTGCGAAGCACTGATGCCGGTCCTGTTCAACCTGGGAGAATGGGGCATCTGCTGGGCCAAGCACACGATCCTGGACCAGGATTTCGATGCTGAATTCCTGCTGTTCTACCTGGAACGCAGCATCGATACGTCCAAGCTGCCGGGTCAGGTGGCGGTGCTGAAATTCCGGTTTGCCGATCTGGTGGAACAGCAGGACTGGTGGCTGGTGGTGCGTGGCGACCGGACCGAGGTCTGCCTCAAGGATCCCGGCATGGATGTCGATGTGTTCTTCAACTGCACCGTGCGCACGATGGCGGATGTCTGGATGGGTGACCGCACCTATCGCGAGGCCATGCGCGCGGGCGACATGGATATGCAGGGCGACCCCGCGCTGACCCGCAATGTCACGCAGTGGCTGCGCCCCAGCATCTTTGCCGAGAGCCCGCGCGAGGCGCAGACCGCCTGACAGCCGGGTCAGAAATCCAGCTTGGCGCCCACGATCACCGTGTGCGAGCGCACCCCGTCATCGGCCACGACCGTGGGCATGATGAGCGGCACGAACCCGTCGTTGAACATGTACTCGGCCCCCAGACGGAAATGCGGGTTCACCTGCATCTCGACCCCCAGAATGACCTGGTCCATCTTCTCCCAGCGGGTGCCGTCGGCCCCCTGCACGCCCCGGCTGGCGCTCAGCGAATAGGTGGTCGGCTTGCCCAGCAGCATGGAGCGGTAGCGCCCCTGCACCGTCATCGCGCGTACCGAATGGCCGGTTGCGGGCCAGGTGTTGGTCGTCTCGGTAAACTCTGCCATCACGTCGAAATTCTGGCCGCTCAGCGTGGCGTTCAGGTCATAGGCACTGTTCCAGATCCGGTTGATCCCGGCGGTCGGCGGATGGTGCGCGATGGTGCTGTCATAGATCGTGCCACGCAGGAACCCGCCGCCCAGCGTCAGATCCAGGTCATTGCCGATATCCAGCCGGTGCGACACGTTGATCGCGTAGTTTTCGTAATCGCCGTCATTGTCCGGAGTATTGACCACCCGCAGGCCCCGATGGCCGGGGATCAGGCTGAAACTGGCCAAGGTGCGGTCACTGACATAGCCCAGTTCGATCAGGGGGTCCTTGGTCTGGGCCCAGAAGTAGTGGTTCGAGTGACTGTGGGTGAACGGCGCATAGGTCGCAAGGTTCCCGAAATTTACCGTCTTGCGCCCGAAAGCCAGGTAGAAGGGAGAGACGTTCAGGTCTCCGATGGCAATCCAGTACTTGCGCAACTGGATATCGTCCTGACCGGGATATTCGACCTCGGTATATTCTCCCTGCACAAAGGCAGTCACCATCGGCAGGGTAAGCGTCGCGTTCAGAGTGATCTCGTTGACCACGCCATAGGTATCGGACGTGCCGGGCTTGTGGGTGGGCGGCAGCCGGGACAGGATCGGGTACTTGCCTGCGGTATTGGTGTTCTCGTGGATTACCGAGCCAAAAGCCCGCCCGCCAAGATAGAGCCGGTTCTGCAACAGGATGTCGTTCTGCCTTGCCCGCAGGGCCAGTGCGACCTTGTTGGTCACATTGTCCTGCCGGTCGATCATCGCCGAGGAGTAGGTGACATCGGTCGCAACCGCATTGGGGATCAACTGATAGGCCCCCGGGCGATCTTGTGCTGTGGCTGGCGATGCTAGTCCGATGGCAAGCGCGGCGGCTATCAGGGAGGACAAAGAAAACTTCTTCAATGCAGACTCCACGCTTTCGTGGCGCGTACCGCGCCACGCGCGCCCCCAAGAATCGATTATCACAAAATCGTGAGATTAGATATGAAAAACAACACTTTGAACTCAATATATTTTGCATATGTTATCTGGAACAGTAACTGAACATTTCTGACGTTCCGGGTTTCCTTTTCGGCGCAAACGGGCATGACTTTCCGGGCAGAGCCAGTCAGGCTCGAATCGACCGCAGAAGACCAAGTCAGGGACCCCAGCATGAACCGCAAGCTTCTCCTCATCATTCTCGACGGTGTCCCTTACCGGAACTTCCGCCGGTTGTTCGGCAATCTCGAGGGTTGGGTGGACAGTGGCGAGGCGCGGGTCTGGAAACACCGCGCGGTGCTGCCCTCGACTTCGGCCAGCTGTTATGCCTCGATCCATACCGGGGTCAGCCCGCAAGAGCACGGCTGCACCGGTAACGGCAATGTCTTCCGCCTGTCGCACAAGGACGTCTTCAGCCAGGTGCGCGCGGGCGGCGGCGTGACCGGAGCGGTCACGCACAGTTTCTGGTCGCAATTCTTCAACCGCCACCCGTTCGATTACGTGCGCGACATCGAGTATGACGAACCAGAGAGCGAAACCATCAACCATGGCCGGTTCCACACCATGACCGGGTACGGGCATGACAATCAGATGACGCCCTCGGACGTGGATCTGTTCGCGACGCTGACCAACCTCTGCCTGCGCTTCGGGCTGAACTATGGCATCCTGCACACCTGCACGCTGGACAGCATGGGGCACCGGTTTTATCACGAATGCGACGAGATGGATCACGCCTGTTTCGTGATGGACGAGATGCTGGCGCCCTTTATCCCGCGCTGGCGGCAGCTGGGCTACGAGGTGATCGTGACTGCCGATCACGGCCAGGACGAGCGCGGCCATCACGGCGGGCGCGGCCTCTTGCAGCAGGAAACCGCGCTTTACTACTTTGGCGATGCCGAAGGCCCCGACGCAGAGACTGTGATCGACCAGTTGCAACTGGCGCCCACCATCCTCGGCCGTCTGGGCGCGCCGATTGCCGAGACGATGAAGGCGTCCAGCTTTCTGAAATGATCCGCTGCCTGTGGCCGGGCAAAAAACCGGTCACCCGCACCCGCAAACAGGCGGTTTGGTCCCCTACCGGGCTACTCTCTCGCGGCGATGGCCTGCACCTTGACCTTGCCGCCAAAGGGCAACCTTGCCGCCTGATAGACCGTCCGCGCTGGCCGATGGCCAGGGGCAAACAGCGTCGCGTAAAGGGCGTTCACCTGTGGAAGATCATCAAGGTCGGCAAATGCCAGATCGACATAGACGATGTCCGAAGGGGAGAAACCTGCGGCTTCTGCGATACGGAAGACGTGGCCAAATGCGATCTCTGCCTCCTCACGCGCGGTTCCGGGAATATACCCCCCGGGTCCAACCGAAAGCTGACCGCTGATCCAACACGTGTTTCCGACAACAACCGCATTGCTGATCGGCGAGGGAGATTCAGGCACCCCGGCGACATCGACAATGAATTCACGAGTCATTTTGATCCTCCTTGCGCAGATACGCGCGCCCTATCAGCCCCGGTCCGACAGGCACAGCGCAGTGGGGCTAAAGATCTGCTCTTGCACGCAAATTTGATGATCAACCGAGGGTTCATGTGCCAGGACACGGCCTGGCTTGCCTCAATCGTAAGGCCAAATCCCCTGCCCCAGCGCCTCGATGGCCACCGTGATCCGCTCGAAACTGTCCTGCGCGCGCGTGACCGAGCCGCGAGCACGCAGGTAACCGTGGATCAGCCCTTCTTCGTTGATCCATGCGGCGCGGCCACCGGCGGATGTGATCGCCTCGCAATACATCCGCCCGTCATCACGCAGCGGATCGCAATCGGCGGTAATGACCACCGTGGGTGGCAGATCCTCGAAATCGCGGTCCGACAGCGGCGCCCAGGTCGGATCGCCCGCCGGGCGCGGGCCATCGAACCGGATGTCCTGATAGAACTCCACATCCCCAGCGGTCAGCATCGGCGCCTCGGCATGTTCGGCATAAGACGGGGCCTCGCCACTGGCCGCCAGGACCGGGTAGACCAGCACCTGCCCCAGGATGCATTTCAGCCGTCCCCGTGCCGCATGCGCCACCGCCGCCATCAGATTGCCTCCGGCACTGTCTCCGGCGAGTACGATCGCGTCACGAAACTCGGCCTCGGCCCATTCGACCGCCGTCCGGCAATCGTGAAACTGGACCGGGTGGCGATACTCGGGACACAGGCGATAGTCCACCGCCACGACGCGATATCCGGTCTGGGCACAGATTTCGGCGCAAACATCGTCATGGCTGTCGAGACCGCCCAGGATGAAGCCGCCGCCATGGGCATAGACAACGGTCCGCGTGGGATGCCCCGCCCAATAGACGCGGACCGGCACGCCATTTGCGTCCCGGTCCTCGGTTTTGATCCGATCCGGCCGCCCCCGGTAAAAGGCGCGGCACATGGCGTCATAGACCCGCCGCTGTCCCGCGATGTCGAGCGTGACGGCATCGTCGGGATAGCTCTCGGCGGTTCGCCGGATGAACGCCCAGGTTTCCGCGTCGATCAGCCGGCTGTAATCCATGTGTTCCCCGTTCAGGCTGCCCATTCCCAGGGTCGCGTATAGGCGCCCAGGACCTTGGCCACATCCTGTTCCGAGCTTCCCTTGGCGTCAAGCTGCGCGACAAGGCCGCGTTTCTTGTCGTCGATGACCGAGACCACGCGGGCCGCGACCCCTGCCTCGGCCAGGGCACCGTTATAGACCCGGGTGATCGCATTCTTGCGCAGGTCGGGCTTGAACACCTTGCCCACCGCCGTCTTGGGCAGTTCCGGCAGGATGGTCATATGCTTGGGATGCGCGGCGCGCTCGTGCACATGCACCTTGCAGTATTCCAGCAGCTCCGCTTCGGTCACCGAAGCGCCGCCCACCAGTTCGACAAAGGCGCAGGGCACCTCGCCCGCATGGGCATCGGGCTGGCCGATGGCGCCGGCAAAGGCCACCGCCGGGTGGCCCAAGAGCGCCTCCTCGATCTCGGCGGGGTCGATATTGTGACCGCCGCGAATGATCAGGTCCTTGGCCCGGCCGGTGATCCAGAGGTAGCCGTCGGCGTCGATCCGGCCCAGATCGCCGGTACGCAGATGGGTGCCGTAGTAGAACAGATCCTTGTTCTTGTCCTCTTCGGTATAGGTATGTCCGGCATAGACCCCGGGGTTCGAGATGCAGATTTCGCCGATCTCGTCCACCGCGCATTCCGCCGGGCCATCGGGCGTGCCCTTGATGATCTTGACGTCGGTATAGGGGAACGGGATGCCGATCGAGCCGATCTTCTTTTCCCCGTCCACCGGGTTGCAGGACACGAGGCAGGTCGCCTCGGTCAGGCCATAACCCTCGACGATGGTCACACCGGTTGCCTGCTCGAACCGTTTGAACAATTCCACCGGCAGCGGCGCCGAGCCGGAAAACGCGGTCTTGACGGTCGAGATATCGGCATCGACCGGGCGCTGCATCTTGGCCGAGATCGCGGTGGGCACGGTGATGATAAAGGTGACTTTCCAGCGTTCGATCAGTTTCCAGAAATTGTCGAACACGCCGTCGCCGCGATAACCTGCCGGGGTCGGGAACACCACATGCGCGCCCGACGAGATCGCCGCCATCATGATGACGTGGCAGGCAAACACATGGAATAGCGGCAGCGGACACATGATGGTGTCCTCTTCGGTAAAGAGCAGCGTGTGACCCAGCCAGCCATTGTAGATCAGGCCAGAATACTTGTGCTGGGCGACCTTGGGCATGCCGGTGGTACCGCCGGTGTGGAAGTAGCAGGCCACACGGTCATGGGTTGCGTCGGCGAATTGCAGCTCGGTCGGCTGCTTGCGCAACTCTCTGTTGAAGCTCAGATAGTCGGCATGGGCCAGGTGCTCCTTGTCCGCCATCTTGGGCCGCACCAACGGCACGATCCAGGATTTCGGCGGCGTCAGATAGCGGTTCAGATCGACCTCGAGCACAGTCGTCACATGCGGTGCGTGGCGCACCGCCTCGGCCACCTTTTGTGCGATGTCAGTCTTGGGGAAAGGACGGAGCGTGACCACCACCTTGGCATTGGTCTCGCGCAGGATCGCGGCGATCTGCTCGGGCTCCAACAGCGGGTTGATCGGGTTCGCGATGCCCGCGACCGCGCCGCCCAGCAGGGTGATCAGCGTCTCGTTGGTGTTGGGCAGCACATAGGCCACCACGTCCTTTTCCCCGATACCCAGCTTGCGGAACAGGTTGGCCGCCTGATTGGTCTTGGCCAGCAGCTCTGACCAGGTCAGCGTTTCCGCCTTGTCGGTCGGGCCGGACAACAGCTGGTAGCTGATCGCGCTCCGGTTCGGGAATTTTCCGGCTGTCCGCGACAGAAGCTGGTGCAGGGTCACCGGAACATCCCGGTCCTCCCACGGCATTTCGTTTTCAATACGCGCGCGGTCTTCGAGTCCGGCAAACGCCATATGTGATCCTCCCCTGTGGCCCCGTTGTCCGGGCCATTCCATCCTTTGTGACCAAGATGCGAAGAAACGCGACCTGGCGCAAGCTGGCGCTTAACCGGATGCATCAAAGAAAGCGCCGATGACGCCACGGCGGATCAAAGATGACGTTACGGCCCGAGTGATGAAGCGGGCATGAAAGAAGGGGCGACCCGGCGGGCCAAGGCCCTATAGGTAAATGTTGAAAGAGGCTGAAAGTTCAGCCTCTTTTGCAATTTTATTTTAGATGAGCGGATTTGAAACTTTTAGGCCGTGTTGACAAAAGGGATTCACAGGCAGCGCTGAACGTGATTCAAGCTGGTATCTGCGATGGAGACCAGCTT
>NZ_JAOWLB010000018.1 GCF_025751555.1 Ruegeria aquimaris | reverse complement strand
GAAGGACGTAACCCAGAACTCCTCAAATGATAGCGATGGTGCCGCGTTCCTTCGCATTATCGCGTCCTCGCGATTACAGATCATCCACAGCAACCTTGAGGCCGCGCTTCAGGCCTCGGGTATTTCCTCCGAGACCAGCACCTTGAACCCTCAGGCGAAATCCGCCGCGCGTTCGGCCTTCGAGAGCAACAAGCAGCGCTTCTTCAATCACCTCATCACCGCCATGAAATGCCCCTCACTCATCCGCGCCATCGAAGCGGACCTGGCGGCGGGGCATTCGGCGGTGATCCAGGTGGTCTCGACCAGCGAGGCGGTGATGGAGCGCCGCCTCGAGGACATTCCTCCTTCGGACTGGGATGATCTGCAGGTCGATTTTACGCCGAGGGAGAACATCATGGACTACCTGATGCACAGCTTCCCGACGCAGCTCTTCGAGCCATACACTGACGAGAATGGCGATCTGCGCTCGCGCCCCGCCCTCGATGGCGATGGCAACCCGATCATCTGCCGTGAAGCAGAGCGGCGGCGGGATGATCTTATCGAGCATCTTGGGGCGCTCGCTCCAGTGCAGGGCGCGCTCGATCAGATCCTCTGGCATTTCGGCGGGGAGGCCGTGGCCGAGGTCACGGGGCGCAAGCGGCGCATCGTGAAAACGCGCGAGGGGCGGCTCAAGGTCGAGAACCGCCCCGCCTCGTCGAACCTCGGCGAGACGCAAGCCTTCATGGACGATGCCAAACGCATCCTGATCTTCTCTGATGCGGGTGGCACCGGGCGCAGCTACCATGCCGATCTTGGGGCAAAGAACCAGCGCCTTCGGGTGCATTACCTGCTGGAGCCGGGCTGGAAGGCCGATAACGCGATCCAGGGGCTGGGGCGCACCAATCGGACCAATCAGGCCCAGCCCCCGCTCTTCCGGCCTGTGGCGACCAATGTGAAAGGCGAGAAGCGGTTTCTCTCCACGATCGCGCGTCGCCTCGACACGCTTGGGGCGATTACCAAGGGACAGCGCGAGACTGGCGGGCAGAACATGTTTCGCGCCGAAGACAACCTCGAGAGTCCCTATGCCCGGGCGGCGCTGCGGCAGTTTTTCTACAAGCTGCGCGCGGGCAAGATCGAAGCCTGCTCCTACGCGAAGTTTCAGGAAATGACCGGGCTGACGCTCGATGAAGCGGATGGCACCATGAAAGAAAACCTGCCACCGATCCACCAGTTCCTGAATCGCTGTCTCGCGCTCCGGATCAACATGCAGGATGCGATCTTTGAGGCCTTCGGCGGGTTTCTGTCGGCGATCATCGAAGACGCGCGCCAGGCGGGAACGCTCGATGTCGGCCTCGAGACCCTGCGCGCTGAGAAGTTCGAGATCATCGATCGCAAGGTCATCTTCGAGCATGAGCCGACGGGGGCGACGGCCACCGCCCTGGCCGTGGAGCGGACCGATCGCAACGACCCACTGACCCTGCCCCGGGTCAAAGCCATCTGCGCCGACACGAAGGGCGCGATGCTGTGCTGGAACAAAACCTCCAAACGCGCGGCGCTGATGGTGAATGCGCCGGCTTTCATGGACGAAGACGGCGTGCCGATGCTTCGGGTGAAGCTCCTGCGGCCCATGGCGACCGAAATCCTCGCGCTTTCAGAGTTCTCGAATTCGCACTGGGAAGAGGTCGACGATCGGATGTTCGAACAGCTCTGGCAGGCCGAAGTCGAGGCGGTGCCGGAGTTCACTACATCGAAGATCACGCTGATCTGCGGCCTCCTTCTGCCGATCTGGGACCGGTTGCCCGCTGACAACATGCGCATCTATCGCCTGCAGACCGAGGACGGGGAGCGCGCCATCGGTCGCTTGGTCAGCCACGAGCAGCTTCTGAACGTCTACGTGCGGCTCGGTCTTGATTGCCAGATCGAGATGTCGCCGCAGGAAGTCTTCGCGGTAGTGATGGAGGCCAGGACGACCTTAAGTCTGCTTGGCGACTATCAACTGCGCCGTTCACTCGTCATGGGGCAGTCGAGGCTTGAACTCATTGGCGCGTCGGGCGCGGCCCTGCCCGGCTTGAAGGCCATGGGCTGCTTCACCGAGGTGATCCAGTGGAAGACGCGGGTGTTCATCCCGGTGGAGGGCATTGACGTGCTCACGCGGATCCTTGCCGAGCATCCTGTTGGCGCCAGCGCAGCGGATGCCGCCGCATGAGCGCGCAGCGCAGCATCGCAGACCTCTCGGCCGATCTGGCAGACCGTGCCGAGAGTTTCTGCCGCCAGTATTTCCCCGAGGGGCGCAAGCAGGGAAATTATTGGCAGGTTGGCGATACCTCTGGCGCAAAGGGCCAGAGCCTTGCCATCCGGCTCCAGGCGGAAGGCGGGCGCAAGGCCGGGTCCTGGACCGATTATGCGACGGGGCAATATGGCGACCTGATCGATCTCCTGCAGGAACGGCTTGGATTGGTCACGCTGAAGGAAACGCTGAGGGAGGTCCGGTCCTTTCTGGGCGAAGCCCCCTGTCCTGCCGTAGCTCGTGGAACCCAAAGAGCTGAGCGTCCGGATGCAGCCTCGAGCAAACGCATCGCGCGGGCGCGTAAACTCGTTGCCGCTGGCAAGCCGGTCTTGGGCACCCTGGCCGCCACCTATCTGCAGGGGCGTGGCATCACACGGCTGGGTCCGGCGCTGCGCTATCACCCACGGGTCTTCCTGCGGCACGGCACGGACGACGCCGATCCGCCGCAAAGGGCCCCTGCCCTGCTCGCGAAGATCACCGACAATCGGGGCCAGATCACCGGATGCGCAAGGGTCTATCTCGACCTGTCCACCGGCGGTTTGGCCGAAATCGAGAGCCCGAAACGGATCTTGGGGCAGCTGCACGGCCATGCCACCCGTTTCTGGTCCGGTACGGGCCGCTCCGACCTCATCGTCGGCGAAGGTCTCGAGAATACCCTTTCGGTCGGCACGGCCCTGCCCGAGTTCGACCTCGCCTCCTGTCTCACCGCCACCCATCTCGGGCTCTTCATCCCGCCGCCGGGGATCAAGCGTATCTGGATCGCGCGGGACAATGACGACGCAGGACGCAATGCATCGATGAGATTGCGCAACCAACTGGAATCGCTTGATATTGCCTGTGGCGATCTCGTGCCAGCCATGGGCGATTTCAACGACGATCTGCGGACATTTGGAAGAGATGCGCTGCGCCGGTCCCTGCTCGAGGCCATGAAAGCACAAGGTCTGGAGATCGAGGATGGGTGACCGCCGACCTCCTCTGGGATGCCTGACAGGGCAAAGGTTCCGCGGGTTCGATCTGATCCCGTTTGGATAAGGGGTGCGATGGACCGGCGGGTCGGAGCAGAGTGCTCCTCGACCGGGCAGCAATGCGCCGAGAGCCGGAAAATTCCCCTGAGCCTTCGGCTCATTCCTCGCGGAACCAATTTCCGGCCCGCGGCGCATTCTCCGCGTTGCTCCGATCCTGACGGATGCGGCCCAGTCGCCGCCGGTCCTGGTATCGCCCCATCCAAATCGGGTCAGATCAAACAGAGGAACCAGACAATGCCCCATCAGACAGACATCCAAGAAGAGACCGGCGTGACCTCCGCCATCCTCGACCACCTGGCACTTCACGGCGCAACGCCCGGGCCCGGCGAGACCGATCATCGCCCCCTGCCCCAGCCCGACGAGGTCGAACTCGCCATGGCGACGCTCTTCGACACCAGCATCGGCCTCCTCACCGGCAGCCAGTTGGAAGACAATCTCGAAGAGATGCTCTGGTCTCTCACCTCGATCTTCCATCGCCGGCTGACCCATATCCAGAAGCTCCTCGATGACAACGAATTCGAGGTCCGGGAAAGTCTGGCGGTCCAGGACGGCTCCGAGGTCGCCTCGGTCGAGCTCGAGCGCCTCCAGATGATCGGGCTCAAGCTCTGGGACCATCGCGACGCCTTCGAGCAGATGCGCGATCTGGCCGTGGACCACTTCTCGGCCGCCACCGGTTCGGCCTGGCTGCCCCGCACCGGATCCAAGGTCTCGCATCGCGGCTTGACCTCCGCCGTGGTGGACAGCCGGGCCTATCTCTCGGCAAAGCGGCGCAAGGAGACCGAGGTGCACTGCCCCGAAGGCACGCGGATTGCGTTTTCGGGCGGGGACTATCAGGCCTACGATCTGATCTGGTCCGTCCTCGATGCCACCCATGCGAAATATCCCGACATGGTGCTGCTGCACGGTGGTACGCCAAAAGGTGCAGAAATGATCGCGGCCCGTTGGGCAGATACCCGTGGTGTCACCCAGGTGGTCTTCAAGCCCGACTGGAAGAACCACGGCAAGGCAGCCCCCTTCAAGCGCAACGACAAGATGCTCGATACCATGCCCCAAGGTCTGATCGCCACGCCCGGTTCGGGCATCACAGAGAACATCGTCGACAAGGCCCGCAAGCTCGGGATTCGCATCAAGAGGATCGGGGCTTAGGCCCCGGTTCACGCCCCGCGCAAAAGGTCCTGCACGACAGAAGGTTTCTTGGCGATAAGGGCCAGCAGAACCTGTGCCGGGCCTGTCGGCTGCCGGCGCCCGTGTTCCCAGTTCAGCAGCGTGCCTTTCGCGACGCCAATGCTCTTGGCGAACTCTGCCTGGGACAGGCCCGTCCGTTGCCGAACTTCGGCGACATCGACCTCCGCCACGGAAACTTCATGCACCTTTGCGCCGGCCAAATCGCCATCTGCGAAGGCCAGCGCCTCTTCCAGTCCCTTGGACACGGATTCAAATGCACTCATGTTGCGTCTCCATATTTCGCGACAAGCGCCTTGCTCATCTCTACCGCCGCGGCCTGCTCAGACTTCGACAGGTTGGCTTTCTCATTCTTGGCGAAGACCGTGATCAGGAAAATCGGCATATGGCTCCCGCCAAAGACATACACCGTCCTGAAGCCGCCGCTCTTGCCACCCCCTTCTCTCGGGATGCGGACCTTGCGCAATCCGCCACCAAGAGAGATGCCCGCTTCCGGATTGGCGGCAATGAAGTTGATCGCCGCCTCACGTTCCTGGTCCGACATGATTGCCTTGGCGCGCCTTTGGAATTCGGGCAGTTCTACCACTGTTTGCAATCGTGTCATCTCTTGTCCCATATAGGTTTCGGCGGTGTATGTGTCAATGACGTATAGCATGAGCACTGGAAGGACAAGTCGGCGACGCTTGCCGGAGCTGGAGAGGATGTCCCGTCCGTTGGTAGCGGTGGCCCTTGGTCAAATGTCCTGTCGCATTTTCTGACCGAACCAACCAGCCGGGCTGTCATTTAGGGCTATTGGATGGTTGCGGTGTCTCGTGGCGACCCAGCCTTTCGTTCCACGCTCTGTTCGCGCCGAGCACTCCTCCGCATCGTGGGCGCTTCAGCGAAGACTATCGGCACGTTAGTGATCCTGGGGATGCGACTTTGACGTCTGGACTATGTCTCATCTTCGGTGAGTTAGGAAGGAGCCAAGACCCTCGTGGCATCTCCCTCGGCTGTTCACCCAGTTTCCTTCGCGGCCACCGCACTTCTCCCTTTGTCCGAGTTGCATGACATGCTGGTCGCAGCTGTCGTCCCGTCCACAAAGGTTGTCACCGATCTTTTTCCCCTGACCCTGCGGGCCATTCCGCGCGGACCAAAAAGACCGGCGCTTGCCCCTCTACGCTGCGCTTCGCCTTCGGTGTGGCCGGGCCTTGGCCAGCTGCAAGGTGACCATCATTGCAACGCAAACAAGGAGAAGAGCAATGACCACGAACTGCATCAAATTCACCAGCGCCGACATCGAAACCGCCAAGGGCACAGGCTCCATCTCGACCCTGACCTTCGACCTCGACATCACGGTCGAACCCGTCGCGAGCACCAACCCGATGGCCCCCACGCACCGCGTCCTCGGCCGCTCCCCGCGCGGCAAGCTGGTCGAGTGCGGCGGCATCTGGAAGAAGCAGAACAAGGAGACCGGCGCCGACTACTACACGCTGACCATCCGCGACCACGGCTTCAACGCCAATCTCGGCAAGGCCGCCAACCAGGACGATCTGTCCCTGCAGGCCGTCATCCCCTGGGGTCCGAAAGACGCCGCGTGACGCAAAGAATCGGCTGGGGCAACCCAGCCGATTCCCGCTGTTTCCTTTCACGCTGACACGCATTCCCCGCATTTTGGAACCAGTGGTTGGCGCGCTTGGTAGAAGCAACTGATCACTGAATTGGCTCAAGGTGATGATGGCGCAATCTGTTTCGGAGGAGACGAGTTCGTGGTTCCCCTAGCGTTCTGAGGCTTCGAGTGTCTTTCACTTTGACAGCCGTGCAGCGCAGAAAAACAAAATAATAACAGATAGATAAGGCGCAACTGGCGCGAGGTTGAAGTTGACTGCACATCCGAGCTAGTGACAGTTTGCCCTAGATATTGGGTAGCTACATTCTTCGATCGCTACACTTTGTCGGGACATCTAGGGACGCCGGTAGATTGGGTAAGAACTAGCCGCCGGGCGAAAATCGTTGTTAAGACTCGGTTTTCCGTGTAGATGACACTTTAGTGAGCGAAATCGCTGAAAAAGCGATATTTAGAGGGCAGGCGGATGCGAGAACGGTCTTTTGCGGCTGATACGAAGGATCAACCCTTCGACGAGATCATCCTACAGCAAGGAGAGTTGATTTCCGACCGCCTCAATATGTTGCGGCAGGAACAGTATCCTCCGGACGCCCAAAAAGGTCTACGTCAGTTTTCATTGGCCGAGGTTGCCTACTATCTCGGCGTGACGCAGTCGACCATTAAGAAGCTTCATCTCGAAGGCAAAGGTCCTGAACCCGAAACATCGTCGTCTGGGAGGCGCAGCTACTCGGCCGAGCAGATGCTGGAACTGAGAGCTTATCTCGACAAGCATGGCCGCCCCGGAAAACGCCGTTATGTCCCCTATCGGCAACCTGGCGAAGAACTGCACGTCGTGTCTGTCGTGAACTTCAAAGGGGGAAGTGGAAAGACCACTACCGCCGCGCACCTCGCGCAGCACTTGGCGTTGAAAGGGCATCGAGTTCTTGCGATCGACTTGGACCCTCAAGCCTCGCTCACAGCTTTGCACGGCATTCAGCCTGAACTCGACGACGTGCCTTCGCTCTACGAGACACTTCGGTATGATGACGAGCGTAAGCCGATCTCAGAGGTGATCCGGCCAACAAACTTTCCCAACCTAGATATCGTTCCGGCAAGTCTCGAGCTTCAAGAGTACGAATACGATACCCCGGTTGCTTTGACGAGCAGCGATCCCCATGAGGGCCGCACCTTCTTCACCCGTATATCGAAGGCGCTTAGCGAGGTCGATGACCGCTATGACGTGGTTGTGATCGATTGCCCTCCTCAGCTGGGTTACCTCACGCTCACTGCTCTCACCGCTTCTTCCTCGGTCATTGTGACGGTCCATCCTCAGATGCTGGACGTAATGTCGATGAGCCAGTTTCTCCTGATGCTGGGCGGGATCATGAAGACGATTCGTGACGCTGGAGCAAACATGCGCCTGAAGTGGTTCCGTTACCTCGTAACGCGATTTGAACCAACGGACGGTCCCCAAAAGCAGATGGTTGGGTTCCTCCAGGCGATGTTCCCAAATCAGATGCTGTCGGCTCCTGTGCTGAAGTCTACGGCGATCTCCGACGCCGGGATCACCAAGCAGACGCTTTACGAAGTTGAACGGTCTCAGTTCGTGCGGACTACTTACGACCGCGCAGTGTCGTCTTTGAATGATGTGAACGACGAAATCGCTGAACTGATCCACAAGGCTTGGGGGCGAGAATGAATGTGGTTTTGACAGCCGTGCAGAGAGCCAGTTTTGACAGCCGTGCAACTGTCGAAAAGTGCGCTGCGCGTCGGTTGGATTCGGGCGAAAGGGAGATGGCTTGATGGCTCGCAAAGACCTCCTGAAGAGCGTTATGGCCGGCTCGCCGGAGCAGCCCAAGGATTCCGGTCGCTCTGGATACGCAATGCGCGGTGCTTCGAAATCGATGAAGGTTTCAATTGATAGCCTTGCGGAGAACTCGAAGCGTCTCCTTGAAGGCGAAACCATTGTCGAGATCGATCCGCAATTGATCGATGTTTCATTCGTTTCGGATCGGCTTAGTGATGACGATGTTGCTTTCGACGAACTGAAAGCATCGATCGCAGCGGGTCGCCAGGACACGCCGGTATTGCTTAGACCGCATCCGGAAGCGGATGGCCGCTATATGATCGTCTTCGGGCATCGCCGTGTGCGAGTTGCATCGGCGCTCGGCCGTAAGGTTCGCGCAGTTGTAAAACCAATGGACGATGTGGCTCACATTCTTGCTCAAGGGCAGGAAAACACTGCGCGCGCAGATCTCTCTTTTATTGAGAAGGCCCTATTTGCGAAGAGCCTCTTGGATATGGGGCAAGCAAAGGACGTGATCCAGTCCGCCCTTACCATCGATGGGACGTTGCTTTCACGGATGCTGTCAGTGGCGCAGAACGTCCCTCGGCACGTCATCGAACTGATTGGGCCGGCCAAGCAGATTGGGCGTGATCGCTGGGAAGACTTCAAGAAGTTGGCTTCGGAACCATCGAATGAAAAGATCCTCAAGGACGCTTTGGAGTTCGACGAGTTTCAGAACCTCGACAGTGATGCTCGCTTTGAGTTTCTGCACAGCAAGCTGGCAGAAGCGGGCAGGGCGCCGAAGCGCCGAAAAACGCGTGCTACGCCCAAGAAACGAACCTGGACTGCCGGCAAAGGCCGCATCAAGGGAGTCATCGGTCGTTCCGGAAAGGCATTCAGCATTTCGCTTACGGCACAAGATTCAACCGAGTTCGGGGACTTTCTCTCGGGTCGGCTTGATCAGCTGTACAGCGAATTCCTCGCGACGAAAGAGGAGCAGTCAGAACAATGATCTAGGCAAAAGAAAAGCCCCCAAGCAGCGTGGCCTGAGAGCTAATCTGAAAAGTTTGGTCGCTTAGAAGATATCTCTCCCGCGAATCACTGTCAACAAGAACGCCACTTTGGCGTACGGCTTTCTTTTGCCTCCACATAACTGGAGGTGAGAAACAGGCATGAAACATACAGGTTGGCGCAAGCCGACACCGGGTCTTGGCATTGCAGAGCAGCTTGCCCAAGCCGGTGAACAGGTTGCTGTACCCAAAACGCGGGCTTTTGTCGCTGTGAAGCGGGTAGGAGCCTACATTGGCCTCAAGGCCGGAGACATGATGCTCCTCGACACGCTCGGGGCCTTCACCCAGGCCCAGGACTGGGAGGAGGGGCAGCGCCCGATCGTTTGGGCGTCGAACGCCTATCTGATGGAGCAGACGGGGTTCTCGCTCTCCGCGCTCAAGCGCCATGCCCGACGCCTGGCGGAGATTGGCGTGATCTCCTTCCAGGACAGCCCGAACGGCAAGCGGTGGGGCCGCAGGGACGCCGAGGGACGCATCGTCGAGGCCTATGGCTTTGATTTGTCGCCGCTGTCGGCGCGTGTCGAGGAGTTCGAGGAGCTGCATGCCGATTTGCAGGCCGAGCGCGAACTCTGTCAGCGCCTGAAGCGCCAGATCACGGTTGCACGCCGTATGATCCGCGCTCGGATCGAGGCGGCCGTCACCAGCGCGCTGCGCGGGCCCTGGGCGCAGTTCATGGGTCTCTTCGAAGAGCTATTGGACCGGCTTCCGCGCCGCCACGAAGCTTCTGAGCAGCTTGCACGGTTGCTGGGCTGGTTCAAGAATCTTCAGGAGCGTGTCGAGGCGGCCTATCTCAAGGCAACAGAGGCTGCCCAGCCTGTGGAAAACACGCTTGAAACTAAGGTACAGGTTTCTGAAAAGACTCAAGAAATGAACCCCAGGGAGGTCATTTCTGAACCTCATATACTAATTACAAACCAACTTGATCCTGTAACTCGTAATTCCTCAGAAAATGAGGAAGTCGCGGCCATGGTGCCCAATGCTCAAACCGAAGATCAGGTTGATAGGGAGCTGGAAGAATGGGTTGCTGAGGTGCGCAAGAAGCGCGCGGCGCTGGATCTGCCCACCGTGATGCAGGCCTGTCCCGAATTCGCGTCGTGGGCGCGCAATATGGGCGGGTTCCTGAAAGATTGGGGCGATTTGCATCGTGTTGCCGGTCAACTCCGGCCAATGATCGGGGTGTCCGAGCATGCCTGGAACGTGGCACAGGACCGTTTGGGCAAACAGGTGGCGACAGCAGCGCTGGCGCTTGTCTTCGAGAAGCATTGCGCAGGCGAGGTTTCGTCGCCGGGCGGCTATCTGCGCGGCATGGTCGAGAAGGCTGGAGCAGGGGAGTTGCATCTCGAGCGCAGCTTCTATGGCAGGCTCAGCGGGCAGGCGGCGTGATGGGGCTGGGGGTCAGAGACCTGCAGCTTTGGTCAGGTTCACCCTGAACCGATCGCGCCGGCGCTGGTAGCGGCGGGTCATCTCGGCCGAGGCGTGTCCCAGTTGTTTCTGGACATGGCGTTCGTCGACCTCAGCGGAACTGGCAAGGCCGGCACGCAGCGAGTGGCCAGAGAACAGCGACTGACGTTCCTTTTCGGGCAGTTCGGAGCGGATGCCGGCGTCCAGGACCGTGCGCTTGATCAGCCGGGCCACATGCTTGTCGGAGAGGCGGGTCTCGAGGGCGCGCTTGCCATCGCGCGAGGTCCCTACAAAGACAGGGCCGAAGTCGATCTTCGCAAAGTGCAGCCATTGCTCGAGAGCATGCACGGGGCAGGTCTGATCCTTGGAGCCGCGGCCGATCTCCACCTCGCGCCATCCGGTCTTGGCATTGAGGGTCAAGAGGGCCCCTTTCTCGAAGATCTCGATCCAACCACCGGAATCCGGCGTATCGTCTTTGTGCACGTCCAGGCTGACGATTTCCGAGCGGCGCAGACCTCCGGCATAGCCGAGCAGCAGGATCGCCCGATCTCGCAGCCCGCGCAGGTCGTAGGGCAGGGTGGCGACCATCGCGAGGATGTCCTCGGCTAGGATGGCTTCCTTCTGCACCGGCGGTCGCGCATGCTTGCGCTTGATTCCGGCCAGCACCGTGGCGATGTGCCGGTTCTTGCGATCAAGTGCGAAACCCCGCTGCGCATAGTTCCAGGCGAGACCGGACAGGCGGCGGTCGATGGTTGAGACGGAGAGGGCAGGGGAGGGGCCTGAACCGGAGGCGAGGTCCGCGAGATAGAGCCCGATCATCTCGGGTGATGGTGGCAGAGGCTCCGCACCCTTCATCCGGCACCAGCGTGCGAATTGCGCCCAGTCCTTTGCGTAGGCCCTCAGCGTGTTCTCGGACGCAGCGGCTCGGGCATAGTCGCGGGCTGTATCGACCAGCCGATCGAGCGTGCCGGACCCCGCGACATGAGAGGGCAGGGCGATGTCTTCGCTTTTCTCTTGAGCTCTCTCGTCGACGCGAGCATCATCCAGTTCATCAGAGGGCGCTGACGTCGATTTCTCGGTCTCTGAGGGCATTTTCCAGTGAATCCGGCAATGAAATTGAATTGCTTCCCAGCATATCTATTCGTGTCCGATAATGCAAACTTATTGGACATAGCGGAGAGCAGCAAGGTGGGGCGGTTTATACCGTATATTGTGGACGAAAGCGCCGTGACGGGATATCCTTGTGGCATGACATACCAGCCCGCCCCGATCTCCCACGACCCTCACACGCTACCGCAGTTGCCCGGTTGGGTCACCTCCGGGCGTGCGAAAACCCCTGAAACTGTGGCCTTTCGGTCGGGCGCTGCACTAACAGTGCTCGATCAGCTGATCGGCGATCCCAAGTTTGGCGTGCCGGTCAGACTGCTGGCCAACCGGCTAGCGCTCAGCGCTGCGACGGCGACGTCGAAACTGGAAGGACGGCTGGCGCGAGAGGCGGATATCCGCGACGCCTATCATCTGACGCCGCCGGGCGAGGCAAGGGGACCCGATGGCGATCTGCTGGCGTTCTGGAGAGACACCGTGCGCCCGCGAGCGGGCGAAACTGACGAGATTGCCGACCTGGTTGGCGCAGAGTACGCGGGCGAGGCGGGCGTCTGGCTTGATGCGGGATTGGAGCGCGCCCGTACGCATGGGCCGTTGGCGGGCAGCGGGGCCGTTCTGCGAGACGTGCTCCATGCCGACGATCGGGCGGAGCGGGTCGCCTGCCTGCTTTCAGACATCGTCCTGGCGCGCCTGCTGAACTGGAAGACGGTGTTGCCGATTTCTGCGCGGCGGCTGACGAAGGCGGCGCTGCGGAACCTGACCTCGAACGGGCAGGGGGCTGAGCTCGCAGTCCAGGTGCGGATCCTCGAGTCCATCGAAAAGACGATCCGGTTGGCGCGGGGCCTCGCCTGCCGCGCCGAGGCGCTTCGGGTCGTCGCCCCGAAGCTGCGGGCCAAAGGGTCGGAGGCCGCGGTCGACCTGTTCCTGACCGAGGATGCCGTGGCCCCGGCCTCGATGTTGTCGCCGCGCATCCGTGGCACCAACATTCCGATGTCCGACCGCGCGGCGCGACGGTTCTGCGACCGTCTGGTCGAGCTGGGCGTGGCGCAGGAGTTGACCGGGCGACCGACCTTCCGGCTTTATGGGATCGCATCATGAATGTCGCGACCAGAAAGCGGAAACCGGTGGAGGAAGGCGGCGCCGTCTTTGACCGGGAGCTCGACGACCTGCCACAGGAGCTGCGCTGGCGCGAGTGGATGGGCCGGATCGAGGCGGTGCTCTTTGCGAGTGCCTCGCCGGTCGGCCGTGAGGACCTGGCGCGCGTGGTGGGGCAGGGGGCTTCGGTCGAGATGCTGATCGACGACATCCAGGCGGAGCTGACAGGGCGGCCCTACGAGCTGGCTCAGGTGGCCGGCGGCTGGATGTTCCGGACCAAGTCCCAGTTCTCTGATGCCATCAAGGCCGCCGCCGATCTGGGTGACCAGCCGCTCTCCTTCACCGAGATGGAAATGGGGGTGCTCTGCGCCATCGCCTATCACCAGCCGATCGACCGGGCGGGTCTGGCCGACATCTTCGGCAAGGAGGTGAGCCGCGATCTGCTGGCCCGGCTGCGCTACAAGGACCTGATCGCGAGCGGACCGCGCTCGCCGCGACCCGGTGCGCCGCATACCTTCGTGACCACGGAGACCTTCCTGGTGACGTTTGATCTGGAAAGCTTGCGTGACCTGCCAGAACTGGAACTCTAAAGAAATGAGGGTTGAGTAGCATTGAAAGGCGAACACGAATGACAACCGAATGGGAGTGGATCGTCCCCTTCAAGGGACGAAACCATTCAGGGTCCGTCGAACAGAACTTTCTCTGTAGAGCAGGCAATGTCTACGTGATGGACAATCATCGTGCAGCCCTGTGGTGCTGGCTGCAGGAACTCGATCTCACCGCATCCCATTCCCTCATACACATCGACCGTCATCCCGACGCACTTCAGAGCCGTTTGGATGAATGGCTTAAACATTTGCCAAGTTGGGCGGCTGGGATCGACGCTTACCTCGGAAAGACCTACCGGAGCGACGGCTTCGATTGTTCTGTCATCCGCTGGGACAACTATCTCTCCATCTACCTGCGGGAGTTCGGGGACAGCCTCACGACATTCCGATGCCTAACCCATGAAGATGGGGACTCACCGAACTTCGGCCATCCGATGTACAGTTCGCCATGGGAACTACCCGAGAACCTCTCGTATTGGCTTGCCGAAAGGGAAGCGCCATGGATCGTCAACATCGACCTGGATTACTTCTACTGCCAGTTTGAGTCTGACATTCGCATGATGGTCTCCGATGACTACATTGATGCCGTCGCTTCAGGCCTCAAGGATGCGATGGATCGTGGCACGATCAGAGTTCTTACGCTTTGCCTGACGCCGGATAGCTATACACCAAGCTGGGCGGCGACCGAGGCCCTGGCTGCCCGGATTCTGGAGCGACTCGATCTGGCATTCCAGCTTCCGGATGTTGTTGAACCCATGTAGCGAGACAGATACCTACAGCCAGAGTTTATCGATCCCCCAATCCTTTGATACCTTACAGCATGAGCCGCATCGACCCCGCCAACTTCCGACAGGACAGCATTTCCGACAGATACGTCTGCACAAAGTGCTTTGGCGACGAAGATCTCAAGGACGTCATCCGGAATGATGGGGACCCCGGTCGGTGCAGCTATTGCCACGCACGTCGCCGGAAGGTTTTGCCCCTTGAAGTAATCGCGGAGTTCATCGAGCGCAGGATGGGAACATTCTACGGCACCGCGGTCGACCAGTTGCCCTACAATTCCCGTGAAGGTGGTTACCTGGGGTCGCATTGGGATACGCAAGAACTGCTCTTCGACGAGATTGGTCTGACTATCGAAGCTCGAGATCATGACCGGCTGATGGACGATCTGCTCTGCGAGATCGAGGACGACGTCTGGTGCGAGTACGACTGGCTTTCCCTCGAATTCGACGACAGCATGACGTATAGCTGGCGCGATTTTCGGCGCATCACGATGTCGGAGAGAAGGTTCTTTTTTCACTCTGTCGGCGCAAGCGATGTGTCGCACCCGGATGAACGCTCTGCTGGAATGTTTCTTGTCGAACTCGCAGAGCTCATCGATGAACTCGGATTGGTGCGCTCGGTGCCTGTTGGGCAATCCTACTATCGCGTGCGGAACCAAACCGTGCCGCCATTCGAACCTACGGCTGCCGCCCTTGGCCCGCCACCCGCCCGCATCTGTCTGCAGTCAAACCGAATGAACCCGCCGGGGATCCCAATGTTCTACGGGGCTGAAGATGGTCCCTCTGCAATCGCCGAGGCTCGCGCGAAGGAGCCTGTATTGGCGCGCTTCCAAACCGAGATGCCGATCATCCTGGTCGACCTTGCCGAGCTTCCACGGATTCCGGGGTTCTTTTCGAGTGCGCCTCGGCGGGTTCGTCAGGGCCTGTCGTTTCTGCACCAACTGACTCGCGAGATGGCGGAGCCGGTCGAGCAGGACAATCGTGTGAATGTCGACTACATCCCGACGCAGATCGTTACTGAGTTCTTCAGGGACTGGTCATTCTCTGCAGGAAGCCCCCACGGCATCCGCTACGTTTCGGCTTTGGGGTCTACGGCCGCCAATGTCGTGCTCTTTGCCGGCCCTGAAAACGTCGTCGATGCCGATGCGTCCGAAGATGGTGCTTGGCTGCGGCTTGTAGAGGTTGAATATCCATGACCTGTCCTTCCTGCTGCTCAGGAGATGGAGGTTTCTTGGCGGTACTTGATCCGCGTCGTCACCATCAGGTGGAACGCCATGCCGCCGCTATCGCACCCGACGCAGCAGGTTATCGATGAGTTGATTTGGCAAAAAGACCGCCTTGTCGTCCCGCCAAAGCCTCAATGCCGTTTCAAGCAACTTGGGGTCACAAAGGCTGTCCCTCAGTAGTTGGTCGACCACCCATAGAACGCCATGCGCGGCGATCCCGTTGTCCTCGGCGACGCGCCGCAGCAGACGGTCTCCGGTGAGCAAAATAGCTTCCGCATGCACCTGTGCCGTCACGAGACAAAAGCAATCGTTCGCCGACAGACGCCCGTGCCGCTTCCTGAATTCGAATGCCTGGCCGACTTGGGCCGGCGGCAGGTCATACGTCGCCATGCCGCTTCCGTCGAGGAGCGCCCATTCCTGAGGTGTGAAATCCAGGATCTCGCTCGCGCGCACGGGAAGCGGTACGATGAACTCGTAGGGTAGGGCGCACAGGACGTGCAACAACCGACCCTTCCGAAGATCGATCAAACAGCTGGCGTCGTTGACGATCACGCGGGCCACGAGACGGACTATCCTCTGATGTTCTCTTCAACGGTGGGCAGCGAGAGGTGCAGCATCTGAGCGGCGCGCACCGGCGAGATCAGTTCTTCTCCTAGCGCACGCCAGACCAGGCGTTCAAAACGCTGCGGATGCTCGAAAGCGCCGAACCCCTCATCATCCCGTATCTCGTCCGGCTCGCTGGTGCGCCAGCGCCGTGCGTAGGTCCGGAACGCGTAGTCGATCATCGACTGGGGCAGGATGCCAACCTGTCCGAGGCGCATCAGCATCGCTGCTGCCGACACGCCATAGAGCCGCTTCAGCCGCATGATCTCCATGTAGGTCATGCCACTGCGCGAGGGACCGGCCTCTTCGATCAAATGATCGGTTGGTATCAGGAACGCACCGGCAAAACGGTTCATCGCCTTCTCGAGTTTGACCGCCGAGTTTCCGGTCGCCCGAATGACACGGTGCGCGAGTTCATGGGCCAGATTGAACCGCCTGCGCTCGACATTGGTGCGGCTTGAAACCACGACGACATCGGTGGAACTGCGGCCTTCACTGCGACGTACCTCGCAGGCCAGCCCATCGAAGCGCTCGGCGAAATCGGCTTCGATGACCTTTATGCCCTTGTCCTCGAGCAGCCGCGACATGCTGGGAATAGGGTCGTTGCCAAGCTTCCAGTGCTTTCGCAGCTTGCGCGCGAGCACGTCCAGATCTTCGTACCTCGCGACGACATCGGTCACCAGATCGCCGAATGGGTCACCCGGCGGCGCGATCTCGAGAATGTCCTCGATCGCCAAGTAGTCCTCTAGCATTTCTATGACGATGGCTTCCGCATGAGCGCGATCGCTCGCAGAGGTGCTGGAGTGCTTGCGAAATTCGATGCCGACGAGTTCCTCGACCTGGCCTCCCATCAGGAAATCGAGTGACACGCCAAGCGCCTTGCTCAGTCCGACGAGGACCGAGGAGGACGGGTTCATCTTGTCCGCCTCGTATTTGCTAATGGCCTGTGCGGTGATCCTTGGTGAGGTGCGGTCGGCAAGCCCCTGCATCGACAAGCCCGCCTTCTTGCGGGCCAATCGCAACCGTTGTCCAAACATGGTCTGCTCCCGTAAAACGTCGGTTGATAAACGACATTTAATACTGTATATATCAACACAAGATTGACGAATCGTCAAGGAAAAAAGGCACTTGGAGATTAAAATGACCAAGAAAAATCAGCATGTTGTTCCCCACAAAGACGGTTGGGCCGTGAAAGGCGCCGGCAATTCGAAGGCAACGGCCATCCACCCGACGCAGCAAGCCGCAATCACCCAGGCGCGGGACATCGCCCGCAATCAGGGCTCGGAAATGCTGATCCACGGAACCAACGGTCGCATCCGCGAGCGCAACACCTACGGCAAAGACCCCTATCCCCCGGAAGGCTAAGTGAATTATGAGACGTATCCTGTGCATCGATGGCGGTGGCATCAAAGGCACGCAACCCGCGGCCTTTCTGGCGGGTTTGGAAGAAGACCTTGATGAACCGATTGGCCGCTACTTCGACCTGATTGCGGGAACGTCAACCGGGGGTATTCTCGCGGTCGGCCTCGCCCTCGGCATCCCGGCAAAGACCCTTCTAGAACTCTACGAAAACCGCGGGCCAACGATCTTCGGGCAAGCGGGGGACAAGAGTTGGCTGGGGCGAAAGGCCCGGGACGCGCGTGCCGCCCTGCGTCACCTGGTCAAGCCCAAGCACGAGGCATCCACGCTTCGGGACGAGCTCCGCGCCGTCATCGGTGACAAGCTCATCGGCGAAGCGGAGACCCGGTTGCTGATCCCGGCCTGGGATGCCGATCAGCGCAGCGTCTACATCTACAAGACGTCGCATCATCCACGGCTTACCAAGGATTACCGGAAGCCTGCCCTCGACGCGGCGATGGCGACGTCGGCCGCACCGACCTATTTTGCGCGCCACAAGACGGTGGATGATGTCGGACTCCTCGATGGCGGCACCTGGTGCAACAATCCGGTGGGCGTCGCGACCGTCGAAGCGATCTCGATGCTCGGCTGGTCTCCGAAGGACCTGCACATTCTGAGCCTTGGCTGTGTCGACGAGGTCTACATGTTGCCTGAATCTCCCGGCAAGGCCGGTCTCGGGCTGAAGGCCCTCAGTCTTTTCATGGACGGGCAATCCCGCGGAGCGCTCGGCATTGCCCGTCATCTGACAGGCGATCCGCACGACCGGACGGCTGTTCACCGGTATTCGCCGAGCGTGCCTCAGGGTTTCTTTTCCCTCGACGACACCACCAAGATCCAGAGGCTCAAGGGGCTTGGCGCCTCGAGCGCTCGGCACGCGAGCCCCACCCTGACCCCCATCTTCTTCCAGCAACCTGCCGAGCCGTTCGTGCCCGTGCATCAACTCGAACGGAACGCGGCATGAACCAGATCTTCTCGCACCCCCTCACCGATACCGCCATTCAGCGGCGGGCGCAGGTCTTCACGATCCTCGAAGAAATCTGCCAGGAGTTGGAATGGACCCAGACCCAGTTTGAGAAAGCCCGAACCAGCTACGAGGCGGTCGCGGACTGGTTGTCCGGATCGAGCGACCCGATGCTAGCTTCCCTCCATGTATATCTGCACGGCTCTGGCGCACTCGGCACCTCGATCAAACCAATCGGACGCGACGAGTTCGATGTCGACCTGATCAGCTTCATCCTCGGTCTTGGCCCGGCAATCGCACCGGCACGCCTGAAGGCTGCGATTGGCAAGCGCCTGCGCGAACATGCCTACTACGCGTCGATCCTGGAAGAAAAGAAGCGCTGTTGGCGCCTGAACTACGCCAGTGACTTTCACCTCGATATCTCCCCGACCATTGCCAATCCGAACTGCATTAACGGCGGCGAGCTGGTGCCCGATCGCAAGCTGCGGGATTGGCACGCGACGAATCCCCGGGCCTATCGGACCCTCTTCGACGAACGGGCGGCCCTTGTCCCGAGGATGACGCAGTCGATCATCGCGGCGCAGCGCGATGCGGCCACGACCGAGCCCTTCCCAGTCCGTCAGTCCGTCAAAGGCATTCTGCGGCGGACCGTGCAGCTCCTGAAGCGTCACCGGGATCTGGAGTTCCTGCATGTTCAGGAAGAAATCGCGCCGATCTCGATCATCATCACGACCCTGGCCATGCGATCCTATGAGATGTGTGTCAGGCGCCACGTGTTCGCAGATGAGCTCCAGGTGCTGATCGACACGATCCGTCTGATGCCGGTCTTCATCGAACGCCCGTTGGTCAATGGCCGCCAAATCTACGCGGTCTGGAACGAGACGACCGAAGGCGAAAATTTTGCCGAGCGTTGGAACGAAGAACCCGCGCGGGTCGAGGCCTTCTACAAATGGCATGGCAAGGCGCTTGCGGATTTCGAATCCCTGCGTGACCTCGTTGGCCTCGACGCGATTGTCGGCTCCATGAAGGACAGCCTGGGTGACAAACTTGTTGCCCGGACCATGAACCGGCGGATGGATGCGCTGAACGAAGGGCGCAAGACGGGCGCTCTCATGCTTGGTGCCGGTGTCGGCTTGACGACCCAAAAATCGACCGCTTCGACGCCCGTTCCCAAGAACGAGTTCTTCGGGGACTAGGCGCGATGGCGGGATCGACCACGAGAAACCGACTGTCATTGCCCCAGCAGTACCTGTTCCTTCAGAGGTCGAAGACGATCTCCGGCGAAGGTGTGCTCGGGCCCGGTCGTTTAGAGTGGCGATTCCAGGCGCAACCGACGCCGCTTTCCCGGTCGTATCAGGTCACTCTTGTCCTGGAGACGTACGGGACGCCGGACGTTCGGGTCGTAAAACCTGACTTGAGGTTGCTCGCCGGTGGACGCGACCTGCCGCATATCTACCACAACCCGGATCGGCTCTGTCTCTATCTGCCCGGGACCGGGCAATGGGACGCCAGCAAGCGTCTGGACCTCACCATCATCCCCTGGACCCACCTCTGGCTGGTCTATTTCGAGGAATGGATCGTGTCGGACGACTGGAAAGGCGGGGGAAAACACCCTGGAGAGGATGACCCAGACGAGGGCAACCGCGCGTTGCGCCGCAGCCTGCGCCGTATGCGTTGAGTTTCGCACCCGCGACGTTCTCAGCTTGGCTCGCAGACGTGTCGGCTAGTGGTTGTCAGAGTTGGTAGAGACTGGAGATCAGGCCGAGGCCAGTTTCTCGATCAATGGGGACACCAAATGTATTCGGGTCGAAGTCTGTCAGCCCGTTCACCCGCTCCACATAGGCCCTGAGGTCAGCTTTCAGTGGCTCGGTGACCTCGATGGGCTGATCGGTCGGGAGAAGTTGAAGCAACCTAAACACATCGTTCCGGTGCTTCCTGATATCGCTTCCCTTGGCATTCGCGTCGCCATCATCCTTTCGCTGAGACAGGTCGACGAATGCTCTGGCCTTGAATGGGATGAGCAGGCGTTCATCGAGAACAAGAATATCGTCAATGGCGCGACGGCTCTCAAGGAGTGCCTCGTAGTAGTCCGTGTCCAGCAGGATCGCGGAAAGGCTCAGGGTTTCGTCCGAAACCTCCACCACCGTCAGCCCCGCATCCTCCGGAATTTCCAGCGCTTCGGGCTTTCGCGCAAAGAGCTCGAGCATTGCCGGATACGATGGGTCGGTCGGCTTGTGGAACCTGTAGAACTCCCGGCGGCCGTTGCTGCGTTCGCGCGCCTGGTAACCTCCGCTATCCAGGAAGGCCTTCAGGGACTGTGCGAAGGACGGATCCACCACCTCTACGCAGAGCACCATGTCGATGTCGTTGGTCTGGCGGAAATCGATGCCGACCTCCTCGAAAATCATCGAACATGCGGTGCCGCCGATAACCGCATAATGGTCGGCATGGTCCGCGAAATGCTCTCGAAACTTGTCCAGACCGACTACCACGCGAATTGCTCCAACAATTGTTCCGCAGCGGCTTCCAGCCGCTCGTCGGGGTTATCGCGGAACTGCAGGTAGAGCGACAGCACATCGACCTCACGTGCACCCGACACGATATCGGGGTCGTACCACCAAACGTCGATCGCGAAGTTCGGCTCCTCTTCCTGTTCGACCTCTTTCCCAAACTCGCCACTTTGAATCCGCTTCCAGTCCTTTGGCCCGGCAGCAAAACGCATGATGCGGGGCCTGGACATTGTCGATCGCTCCGAGAGTGCACTTTCGCCACCGGTTGGCAGATACTCAGGCAATGGGCTGCCGTAGAAGCCCTTCGGCAGGGAGGGTGCCCGAAACCAATGTTCGGCTTTGACCGGTGAGCGCAGTCTTGAAGCTGCGGCTTCGAACAATTCTCGAGGAGCTTCGGAGAACTGGATATGCTTGCTGCGCCCTCGCGTTTCCACATGCGCAAGCTCGCTGGCTTCCAGCTCTTCGAAGGCGCGGCCGATCGACATTGCCGAGTATCGCAAGATTTCCGCGAGATCGCTCGGTCGTGCGTCTTCCACGTCCCTGAGGTTCAGGTGTCGCAAGAAGAGTGCCTGCGATGCCGGCGAAAGCTGGTCCTCTGCAAAATCGCGTCTTCGCCGAAAATGCTCCCGGAGGTCCATGGCAAGCTGCGGGATGAACAGTTGATTGCCCGGGACAATAAAGGCCGCGGACTCCTCGATGAGCCGGCTGCGTTGATAGGCGGATAGGTGGTCCAGGACCAATACGAGGATTCCCTCAAAGTGGCGTTGGATAGCTCCAAGCTGTTTGGAAATGCCTGTAGGATTCTTGGCGTCCTCTGACATCGGCACGACGAGCAAGATCGTATGCCCGAAGAGCTCCGTTTGTCGGTACTCGAACCCATTGGCAAGAAAGAGCGGCAACCCTTTCTTGCTCCCCCAGGCCTTCAGGCTGGCTGGCACATGAAGCGTTGTACGCAGGTGAGACTGCGCATCCTTGATGAGGTCCTGGCAGGATTTCTGATCCGCTTCTAACATGAATTTGGAAGCTAACATTGATAGTGTTAGTTTTCAAGGATAATGTTAGTATCGTCGCTGCGAACCGTGATCCCTGTGCCGACCGTGCTTCCGCAGGCGGCGACGCGGTCAGATGCCAGTTGCATGATGGTGCGATCCGTCCTATCTTGTAGACGCTCTTGGCAGGAGCATGGCACTCGCCGTTCCGAAGCTGCAGGCAGCACTGCCCGAAGATCTTTCTAGCGATCCCCATCAGCTAACACTCTGGCTTGTAGGGCGGTAGGCGAGTGACGTTCGGTGTCAAGCCGGGAGATAGCTATGTTGATCGATGGTCCACGACCTACCACCCTTGTTGGGGTGAAACGCCTTGCCAAGCAGCTGAAGAAGACAAACGGAATCAAGCATTCTGACGCGCTTGATCTTGCTGCCAAGTCTGCCGATTGTGTCAACTTTCGTCACGCACAGCGCACTTTGCCTACCAGTGGTTTCACGAACTCCAAGCCCTATGTGTTGCTGACGATCTACTGGATCGACAAGGAGCGCGGCCATCGCTGCGGGCGGGAAACACTGCGGATCGAGCTTTCCAAGCCTATCCTCGAACTCTGCCCTAAAAGTGCGCTCAGATATGTTCGCGGATTCGGAAACCTTCGAATGGTTGCCGATGACCATTTTGTCTGTGATGACATTGCCCACAAGCAAGAATATGCGCGGGATCGGCTTTGTGCAGCTGAGCGTTCGCTTCGTTTCATGGAGCATACCGGACTGCGACCAAACCGAGACCGCAGGAACTACCCCAGAATTCTGGACACCGACAAACTGCCCAATATCGACCATTCGACAGACTGGGTAGATCCGGCCAGTAGTCAATTCGTCCTGATTGACGAGCCCTATGGCAACGCGCCCGACGATTCAAATCGCGCAGCATGGGCGACCCGCAACGGCTGGCGGCTTGAAAAGGCGTCTTGGCCCGGGATGTATCGGCCCTACGATTGCGATCTCTATGTCGGTATCGACACACGCTCAGGATACGACGTTGACGCTCTGATGGAAAAGATCAATGCCATGCCAGAGCCAGTCGTCAGCGAAAACTGGACGGGAGAATCTGTACCTTCATGGGAGACGTTTCTCAGCCCAATGGCCAAGACGAAACAGGACGAACGCCGCGCAAGGTGCAAGGGGATGATCTATCCCTCTCCGAGCAAGGCCACCGTGCCCTATAACTACAACCCCGGGTGTTCGCGCCGCCGTCCAGCTGGTGAACTCGGAATTGATGGCCATGTGCAGGCAGGCCGCGTGATCAAGACAGTGATGTCGTCGCAGTATGCGTCAGGCGGGGTCTATACGCGGTTGAATTCGCTTCGGTCGGAGCTCGAGGATTGGCTCAGCCTTGAGATTGATCGGGGGCAACTCGACGGCCCTGAGTTCTTCGAAGTCTACTATACTCGAACCGATGAGGATCAGGCGTTTCTGCAGGCATTGACCTCTGCTGACGACGTTGTTGCAGCCCTTCGTATGATAGCACGGATGTTGAAGAACGCTTATCCGGATTGCGCCCCACTTCGCCGGCAGCTCCGGCGCATTGAAATGTCCGTATCGATGATAGAAAAGGTGAGATAACTTTTGCGTTGCGCGCCAAAGGATTATTTGGCTCGCAACCGCTCTCTTCTAGGCGCGTTCAATATCAAGGCAAGGGAAACCTCTGATCATGGACTATCCGGAAATTTGTAGGGAAGCTTTTGCTTTGGTCGACGATATCGGCAACGGAGCTTTCAACAATGAGTTCAGTGAACGTGGGACACTTGCCACGACTGTTGAAGTCGCCATGCCCGTCCTTGCGATCTTTCGTCAGTTGAACCCCGATGACCCGAGCTCGATTGCTGATGCGCAGTCTCGGCTTCTCAAGATCGCCTTGG
Organism: Ruegeria aquimaris; assembly: GCF_025751555.1. Classification (GTDB taxonomy): domain Bacteria; phylum Pseudomonadota; class Alphaproteobacteria; order Rhodobacterales; family Rhodobacteraceae; genus Ruegeria_B; species Ruegeria_B aquimaris. Next base: position 83,880 of record NZ_JAOWLB010000018.1, on the reverse strand, counting down.
GAGAGCAGGGAGTGTTCTCGCGCTATCCTGCACTGGCCGCTTTTGCGCTTGGTGAAAGCATAGTCGTTCAGTAGCTACCAGCGAGGATGCAAGGCGGTAAAGCGAGGCAAACCTTTGCCTCGCTTGTTCGTTGCAGACGAAGCAAAACAGATCGCTAGCCAGCCTGATCGCTACCCTTTCCCTCCCGGATACGACGCAATAGCTCTTTGTCCGTTGGGTCGGCACCGTTCATAATTGCCTCCACCTGAAGGAGGTGCTGCGAGGCACGCCTCAAGTCCCGTGGAATGAGCGCTTCAGTTCTTGTTCGGGCTCTGTCCACAACAACCTCGTGCCCTTCGTGAATAGCCCACCCGAAGAACCCTCTCTCGAAACGTTCTTTCGTTTGGTCGTCTAGGTGAAGTTTTTGAGCTGGTTCACCCTCTCGTATCCGGAGAACCTGAAAGCCTCGATGAAACCCGCCCCGCCAGTTCTCTTGTCGTTGGCTGGCTCTCTGCGACCTCTTTGGCATCGGGGTCAGCGCGACCCTCACGTAGACATCCGGGTCGTCGATATTGATCAGTGCCAACGCCAGATCAAGCGGCTCGCCAAGTGTACTGTGCGTCCAAATGTTGTGATCGAGGAGGTAGCTATCGCCTTCATGCGCCCAGTATTCGCCGTCAGGAATCCAGAACATGGGCCGATCATCGAGAAGGTCAGGCGTCGCAAACCCAATCGGTTCCCAAACCTGCGTGAGTGGCTGGGACAGCCTGAACCGGATGCTCCCATGTTCCACGAATTGTTTCTGGCCGAGATGGGGGGCCACTGCCGATAACAGGCGCAACGCCACATCTAGATCGGTGACCGACGGCGTATCGCCTTCATCAAGAAGGACCCGCACCCCTTGAGAAGCATGGCTTTCGTCGGGCGTACGCCCATAGAACTCCGGAATAGAAAGCACGCAATCGAAGGGGCCAACAACGATCCGAAGCGCACTGCAAGCATTCTGCGCCAAGGTGGGGTACAATTCGATGGAGTTCAGGTTTTGGATTGCGTTGAAGACGAGTTGCGCGGCGATCGGTTCCAGGTCGGATGCATATGCTTCGGCGATGCCAATGGCGTCCCCACGATTCAAGATCAGTTTTGCGTAGATGGATGCCTCGCTGTACCCATTCCCTTCCACGACGCTGAGTTCTAATCCAATGATCGGATCGCCTGCGTGCCGCATCGTAAATAGCGGGCGGGCTTCTTCGACCAGATAGGCGAGGTCAACTCCATTCCCTGTGTTCTTCACTTCGGCCAAGCGCGCGGGGAATTCTTTTGCGCTTCGATTGATTGCGGGGATGAAACTGGTGTTCTGCCCCGTCTGTGGGTGGGCTCGCTTGGTTTGTTTCGCTTTCAGCGCCCCCCAGTTTGAGCCTGGGGAGATTGCGGCGGCAAGATCGTTCAAAAGTGTCAGCTTGGTAGGGCGATTTTCGCCGGTCCATCTTTCCAGAATTCGGTCGACGCCTTTTGACAGGTCTTCGAGCTTGATCGGGAAGGTCTCGGCTGACTGCACATCAGTGTTCAGGTTCATTTTGCTCATTCCTCTGGCGTGCCTCCGAAACCAATTCAAGCCGTGGGCCCTATAGCAGGAGTCGGAAAGCGCGCAGCTGATTGAGCAAACCGATGAATATCCAGAAGCTCGGCAAACCAGGATCCAATGGGCCCGGATCAGGTTCGCTGGGTTGGTTTCCACCTGCTGCGCCGACCTGTACTTTACAGCGCGCCAGCCCCAAGTGAGCTTCTCGAGCTTACATCGTGGACGTTCGGCAAGCAACTACCTGTGGGCCCCTCTCGATGATCTTGGCCCCTCCTGCCCTTTGGACAGGACCGCGCCCTACTCGGTCGGCTGCACGCAGCCGCCCTCCCCGAGCTGAAACGCCGCCTCTCCCTGCGACGTGCCGCTGGGCGGGCAGTCTCCTCCGGAGCCAGCCCGCCCAGCCGTCGCATGGTCGTGACAACGCTTCATCTCGGCCATTCCGGTTTCGGTCGCTGGGGCGGACGCGTGACATCAGGGATCTCTTGCCTCGCGTCTCGGCCGGTGTTTTTCCATGCTTTGCCGGACATGCTGTGCCGCCCCGTCATCCTGGGTCGCAAACGATGGTCGACGACCGCACGATCGCATTGGCCGCAGCTGGCATAAAGCCGGCGATGGTCGTGATGCGCGGATCGCAAGTTATGGGGCTGCCGTAGAGGGACCGTTCGAAATCCGGGTGAGCCGAGCACGGTGTCGAGGCTTCGACGGTCTGCCTGCTGCTCTTCCAGACAACACGCATCACGGTGCCACGGAAACCAGCCGTCGCGGCACGCGAGCCAGGGTCAGGCAAAGCTCTGACACGTCCGGGTCCGGATCGGGGCAAGAAGACAGAGAAGACACCGCCCCCCGCAGCATCTCTGTTTCCAGTTCACCCAGTTTCCTTCACGGCCACAGCACGTCTCCCTTTGTCTGAGTTGCATGACATGCTGGTCGCAGCTGTCGTCCCGTCCACAAAGGTTGTCGCCGATCTTTTTCCCCTGACCCACCAAAGAACAGGGGTGGGTCATTCCTCGCGAGACAAAAAGACCGGCGCCTGCCCCTCTCCGCTGCGCTTCGCCTTCGGTGTGGCCGGGCCTTGGCCAGCTGCAAGGTGACCATCATTGCAACGCAAACAAGGAGAAGAGCAATGACCACGAACTGCATCAAATTCACCAGCGCCGACATCGAAACCGCCAAGGGCGTCGGCTCCATCTCGACCCTGACTTTTGATCTCGACATCACGGTCGAACCCGTCGCGAGCGCGAACCCGATGGCGCCCACGCACCGCGTCCTCGGCCGCTCCCCGCGCGGCAAACTGGTCGAGTGCGGCGGCATCTGGAAGAGGCAGAACAAGGAGACCGGCGCCGACTACTACACGCTGACCATCCGCGACCACGGCTTCAACGCCAACCTCGGCAAGGCCGCGAACCAGGACGATCTGTCCATGCAGGCCGTCATCCCCTGGGGGCCCAAAGACGCCGCCTAAGCCAACGGCCAGACCGCTTCGGCGGTCTGGCTTTTTCTCGTTCTGAGGAATGGCAGCAGTTCGGGTCTGAAACCCGAGTCCGAAGGATGCCGCATATTTAGGACGCAGTTGGTCAGTCTGGATAGGTCGCAGATGCTGCCACGATCTTTCTGCTCCGCGACAGCGCGGATCGCGCGAACCCGAGTCGGAACCCAGTGTCTGCAGGGAGAGCTGGCAGCCCGCTGAACGAAGTAAGCGCACCCCTTCTCTCATTCGAGCAACCCGCGTCTGGGTCGTGTTGGCGAAGCTGCCAGGGGCGCCGAACTCACCCTGTGCCGCGAGGGTGTAAACCGCAGATCAACGTCATGCATCCCGGGGCAACGTCTCACACCAGTATCACCGCCGCGCGCCTTTCCGTCGACCTGTTGGCCTTTCAGATCGCTAGCCCGGGGTCGAGCGGTCGGCAACGCCGGGGACAGGTTTCTGGACGGCTGGCGCCTTGAGCGCTGCGGGGCATCGCTCACAACAAACCTGCCCCCGGCGTGCTCCATTTCATTCCGCCCCGTGCCGGGTGCAGCCCGCTCTCATGCCCCCGGTCTTTTCCACGATCCGTCCAACGACGATCAACGGAAAGGATCACACCATGACACTCGAACAATCCATCGACCTCGCCGAACTGCAAGCCGACATGGCCTTCGAGGACTACCTCGCCGCCTTCGACGAAGACGCCCATCCCGAGACCCTCGACAGCCTCGAGACCGAGGCGCTGATCGCCCGCAGCCGCTACGACAACCTGCGCTCTCAGGGACTGGGTCACTGACCCAGGCACCCCTGCGGGTCTTCGAATCCGCAGGGGTCTGACGCCGTCTCGCAGAAGCTTCGTGACGCCCTCAGAGGGTGTAACCCGTGCTATTTCGCGCGGGCCGTATTCGTGTTTCTGGCGCCCGATCCATAACCTGCTCGGGTGCTCGGATAGCCTGACGTCGCGTGCGTCTTGAACATAAGTTTCGGAAGACTTTTCGACCTGGTTGTCCCGCATCGATGAGGGCGGGTCCCGCTCCATGTCGTGCCGCGACGCAGGGTCTTGATGGAGTCCAATGCCAGCAAAAAGACACAACATGCAAAACGTAATATTGCGCAATGTGATGTATTGAAGTATAAGCGAAGGAGAGAAGAGAGACGTTGGCAGGATATGCCCAATGTTTGCACATTTTGTCCGAGGGGTCTGACCCGTGCCGAGGCCAGCGAAAAACCTGAAGCTTGAAGAGCGCATCGAAGTCGCGCGGCGCTTTGCGGCGGGCGAAAGCGCGAAGGACCTGGCGGTGGCGTTCGGCATCTCTCCGCGCCACGTGAACCGGCTCGCGAAAGAGGAGGCGGGCGAGGGGATTGCGGTGCGCGATCCAAGTGAGACGGTGGCGTTCCGGGCAAGCCGCTCCGAGCTGGACGCCTTCGATGCGGAGTGGCGCGAACGGGGCTATGCAAGCCGGTCGCAGGCGCTCAATGCGGTGCTGCGCGGGCGGTGCGGTTTCCTCGATGTGCCGCGTGATCTGGTCTCGGAATTCTGCGCCGCATGGCGTCAGGCGAAGGATGTGAGCGACGCCGGATTGGTGCTCGCCAAGGCGGTCCATCGCGGTCGGCTGGAGGTCTCGGAGCCGGACCGCGCGGTGCTGATCGAGTTGCTCGATCTGGCGCAATCGATGAGCCGTGAATTGGGCCGGATGAAGGATGCGGCGCAGGCGCTGCGTCGTCAGGAGTGGCCACAAAAGGAAGAAGGGCAGGGGGTGGAGAGCGCCGTTCTGGAGGATGGCCCGCGCGCGATCGGGAGCGGTCTGAGGCTGGTGCGCAATGGCTGATCCGCTCGCCCTCTACACCTCGGTCATGGGGCGGCTCTGGGAGGATGAGCGCATCCGGGGTCAGGCCGAGGCGCGGATCGACGCGCGGCTGGCAGGCCGTCGGCAGGGGCGGAGTTTCGCGCACGTTGGTTCCCTGTCGGCGCGCAACGCGCTGAAGGTGGCGTCGGGTCAGAGCCGGGCGGCGGTCTTCAAACGGATCCGGGCGGGGGGCTGCAAGACGCGGGCCTCGCTCGGGGCGCAGATCTCCTACATCAACGACAAAGCGGTCTACACCTATTCGACGATGACCAACGCGCTGACCGATGCGGCGGTGCTCAGCGAGGCGCAGAAAGAGGACATCATCGAGGATTGGGCCGGAACCTGGCGCGGCTCGACCAAGCTCGGGTTCACCTCGCACATGCTGCTCTCGTTCCCGACCGACGTGACGGTCGACCAGGTGCGCGACATCGCGATGGACTGGACGGAGCATTTCTTCGAGAGCGGCGAATATGGCGATCAGTGGGACTATGTTCTCGCGGTCCATGACGACCGGGCGCACAAGCACGCGCACATCATCCTGAACAATCGCGGCGTCGAGAAGGGCACCTGGTTTTCCTGTTGGGCCGAGGGCGTGATGTCGCCGCAGCTCATGCGCGAGAAGCAGGCTGAGATCGCGGAACGCTATGGCGTCATGCTTGATGCCACCACCCGGCTTGAGCGCGGCATCTTCGAGAAGCCCGCCGGAATCGAGGAAATCTACCGAGCGAAGGAAGAGGCGAGGCTGCCGCGCGAGATCGCCCTGACGGCCCAGGAATCCGCCATCGCGCAGGCGCAGGTGGTGGGCTTCGCCAAGGACTACAAGAACCTCGCCGACCTGCTGGACCGCATGGACCAGCGCCACATGGCCCGCGCCGTACGCGGCTTGGCGGACGGGCTTGGCTCGGGCACGCCGTGGAACTTCACCGAAGGAGAGATAGACATGAAGGACATCAAGACCGTCGGTGATGCGATCGACTACTCCGAGCGCACGATCGAGGCGCTGCGGCTCAAGGCCGAGGAGCTGGATCCGGCCGAGCGTGCCGTCTTCGAGGCGAAGGCCGCGCCGATCATCGCGGACCTTTCGCAGATGGTACCGGACCCGGAATTGCGCGCGCGGTTTGGCAAGCAGCTCGAAGAACCTTATCCACCGGGGGCGGGCAGCGAGGTGCTGATCGCCGCGCTGCAGTCCGGCAATGACGAGGGGCTGCGCGATGTGCTCGAGAGCGCAGAGGAGGCCGGAATGGACAGCGAGGAGCTGGTGGCCCGGATCGCGGCGGGTGGCACGCGGAACTACGGCATGGCACAGGACTGGGTCGAGCGGGACATGAACGCGGTGCTGTCGAAGGACGGTCTCAGCGTTGAGACCGCGAGTGACGACCAACTCGATGCCGCGCTCGAGAAGGTCGACGGCGTGATGGACGCGCTGATGGAACGCGCCAAGGAAATGGGTGTCGAGATCGGCCGGACCCTCGCGGACGAGGAACAGGATATCCTGCCGCTGATCGATGAAGACGACCGGACGCCAAATCCCTACCTGCAGGACCTCGCCGACATGTTGCGCGATGGCAAGCTCACCGAGGAGCAGGAAGACACGGTCGAGCGGACCCTGCAATCCGAGCTCTTCAAGGAACTGGGTGAGGAAGGTTTGGCCGAGCTTCGCCGTGGCAACTACGAGGTGCTGGACGCGGTCCTGCCGAGCAAGCTCGACCAGATCACGGTCACGCAGGAGTTCCTCGAGATGACCTTCGAGGAGACCGGCGACAAGGTCTTCACCGACCGCGCCGCCGGGTTGCAGCAGGACAAGGCGACCGAAGTGGCGCGGCTGCGCGGCCAGCAGGAGGCGCAGGAGTTGGGGCGTGATCTCAGTCGGGACCGCGGTCTCGACGACGAGATGGAATTCTGAGGCGGATGACCACCATGACCAAGACACTTCCCCTCTGGGCAGCACTTCTCTTCGGTGTGATCTGCGGAGCCTTCATCGGCACGATCATCGCCGCCTTCTACCTGACCCTGGCCCTGAAAACCGGGTTTCAGAGCTTCGACATGCTGGCGCTCTGGAAGGCCAGCGCCGGCACGCGCGCGGCGCATCCCGAGGCCTTCAAGGTGGGATTTGGTGCCGTCGGCTTCGGGGCCATCGGCCTCGGTGCTTTGGCGCTGGCCTGGACTTGGAAGAAAGAGCGGGACGACTACGGCTCGGCTCACTGGCAGACCAAGCCGGAACTGAAGAAGAACGACATGCTGCAGGCCCCGGGCAAGGGTTTCGTCTGTGGTAAGCTTGGTGCGCCGACCTCCAAGGCCGAGTTCATTTCCTCGACCACCATCCCCCATGTGATGATGGTCGCGCCCACCCGCGCAGGTAAGGGTGTGGGTTTCGTGATCCCGAACCTCCTGAGCTTCGCGGGCTCGGTCGTGGTGCTGGACGTCAAAGGCGAGAATTTTGAAAAGACCGCGCGGCTCCGGGCGCTCAACGGCGACGAGGTCTATCGCTTCAGCCCCTTTGATTGGGCCAATGCCACGCATCGCTACAATCCGCTTGCCCGGATCGCCAAGGCCCGGACATTCGCGCAGCGCTTCACTGAGGTCTCGATCCTGGCCGACCTCTTCCTCGATAAGGACAACAAGCAACTCGACACCTTCTCCGAGGCCGGCAAGTCGATCTTCGTCGCGGCCTGTCTGCTGGCGATCCAGCGTGGCACGCCGAACCTTGGCGAGGTGAACAAGATCGTCGCGGGCGGCGAGTACAAGAACGCGCAATACAAGACCTATGCAGACGAGGCCGAGGAAGACATCCTGCGCGAGCTCTGGACCAATGCGGCCTCTGCCTCATCGCGGCTGCTGACCTCGAACATCCAGGCGCTGATGACCGCCGGTCTCAAGCAATGGGACAACCCGGCGGTGCGCTCGGCCACGCAAGCCAGCGACTTTGATTTCTCGACCTTCCGGAAGCAACCGCAGTCGCTCTATATCGCGGTCTCTGAGGATCACATCGCAACCCTCGCGCCACTTCTGCGCCTGATGTTCGCCGACCTCATTGCCTCGATCCGACTGAACGAGCCGGGCCCGGATGAGCCCTGGCCGGTCATGATGATGATCGACGAGTTCCAGCAGATGGGGGCCATGCCCTATCTCGAGCGCGCGATCCATTCGCTGGCGAGCTACGGCGGCCGGGTTGCGATGATCGCGCAGTCACTGGCCTCGCTTGACCGGATCTACGGGCCCGAGGGCCGCGAAAGCCTCGAGAACGGGGCAGGGCTGAAGCTCTACATCACGCCACGTGATCAGCGGACGGTGAAGGAGGTCTCCGCCGCCGTTGGCAGCACCACCCGCGAGGCAGTGACCCGGATGTATGGCCGCAACAAGGGCTTCCTTGGCGCAACCTCGACATCAGCGCGGCTGGAAGAGCGACCGCTGCTTTCTGAGACCGAAGCGCGCCTGATGGACCCCGACGAGGTCATCATCCTCGCCTCGCCCCAGCATCCGATCAAGGCGAGCCGGATCAAGTATTACGATGATCCCTTCTTCAAGGAGATGCTGGCACGACAGGAGGGCAAGCCCTTCCCCTATCCGCCGAGCGTGCAGGGTGTGGGGCCTTGGGGTAGCGACGGTGGTGACGAGGACGGCTCAGACGAGCAGGCGAAACCAGCCGAACGCGCGCCCCGGGATCGATCACAGCGCCGCGAAGCACGCGCAATGAGCGTGAGGACGATGGAGGCTGGGCGCGGGCAGCCCGAGCCCGAGACGCTCGAGCGGGAAGCGGCGATGCCGAAGGAATGGGAGGCGGCCCTCGATCGACAGGAGGATTTCATCGAGGAGTTGTTGGGTGGGTGATGCCAGGATTTGAAACGATGTGTCGGTACCCAAACTCAAGAGCTGATGCCATTATCGCCCAACGCCTGCCGTTACGCAGTGTTGTCGACCAAGGGCGAGCAACATCAGTCGCTCTTCTTGTCGGTTTCCTCTGCGGCTTCGACGCGCGTGCGAAGCAAATGCATCAATTCGATGCATTTTTTGAGGATCTCGCGGTCGATACTGACTGCCGTCGATTCGTTCTGTTCCAGCCAAGCTTTCATCTTGGCAGCCATCTTGGGTGCCAATGGGACGCGGTTCGCAACCACCTTGCTATACTGTCCCTGCGAAACGCCCATTTGATGAGCGACTTCAGCCTGACTCATTCGAGCGGATTGCCGCACATTTTCCACTTCTGCTATCAGGTCGCTCATTGTCGTCGGGGATTATTCAGGATATATGCATTTTATGCATTCTAGCGCTCACTCGTCAATTCAGACCGTCTATGCAAGGTCGGAGGCAGGCTACGTCGGTCGTAACTTGCCCTCGGCAGATCAACGTCTGGACATAAATGGCTTGGTTTGGGGGTTCGCTGAGGAAATCGGTTCACCCGCATACTGGGCTGCGCAAGCCTGGATGTGGCAAGTTGAGGCGCCGGCGCACTACAAGCTCGGTCGGAGCCTTGAGGAGGAGCTGATTGCTTGCCTGCTCGGAGGTTACGGCATTCCTGCAGAAGTTGGGCTAGCTGCATATGAACGTCTGCGAGCGGTGAACGCCGAAAGCCCATGTCGGCTTTTGGATGAGGAATTCGTCCTTGAGCTACTTGCCGACCCATTGGACCTGAACGGGAGGCTTGTTCGCTACCGTTTCGCAAAACAGAAATCGGCCTATCTTGCAGGGTCGATGCGCGCGCTGCGAAGTTTGGACCGAGAGGCCCCTGATAGAGAGCTGCGAGATGCGTTGACAGCGCTGCCGGGAGTGGGGCCAAAGACAGCTTCCTGGATTGTCCGAAATTGGCGTGACAGCGATTGTGTTTCGATTTTGGACATCCACATACTGCGCGCGGGCAGAATACTGCAGATATTTCCTGAAGGGAAATCTGTCGAACGCCACTATCTTGAGCTGGAAGCGGCATTCCTCGATTTCGCGGAAGCGATCTCTGTCAAGGCTTCCATCTTGGATTCTGTCATGTGGATGAACATGCGTCAGATTCCTGCCGCAATCCTGCGAAGACTGGCCGACCCTTCGGCCGAAGTTTTCTCGCCGAAGGCCGAGCCAGTTCAACTAAGCTTGGCGCTGTAAATTCCATAATCCGTTGATTAAGCACTTTTCTTAAGGTGTGTTCCCCCCTAGGTTGAGGCGGTTCGCGGTGCTTTGGATTTAGGAGGACTAACATGTCAGGTGGTGGTGGAGGGCGTGACGATTACACGCCGCCGAAGATCCCCAATCGACCAGGTGCCGGAGGGGGTGGTGGCGCCGGAGGCGGCGGAGCCGATCCTTGCGCCATTTTTCAGCAAGCGCCCCTGAACAGTCCCCGACCAGCCGTTGTTTCGACCCTTGCTGTTGGAGACGTGTTGGACGTTGTTTTGAACTTAGGTGGTCCGCGTCCCATATTGGAAGTTCACGCGCCTGCCGGTATTGCTGGCGCGTTGACCCATACCGGTCACATGCAAATTGTGGACTGCATTCAAAACGGACACCAATACGTCGCTGAAGTTGCAAGCCGGTCCGGCGCCGCAATTACACTACAGGTCCGGCCTGCATGATTACAATTGCAGGTGGCGTATATCGTGAAAGCTGCATCGAGCCGCATTGGGACGACATATTTGGGTCAGCGGGCCGAGCAGCCGTCGCCTTAGCTGATACAGGCGAGACAATTTCCCTTCATACAGTTCGCGCCAAATCACTGTCAGCGGGAATTGAAAATCTGTCTGCAGCCTTCGGGATAGATGCAACCGGTCCGGAGGTCGAAGAAGGGGTCGAGTTTGAATATATGCACTCGCTCGGTACGCCTAGGATTACGCCTCGACCCGACGCTATTCCTCAGTACCCCCCTTTTGAGGTGGTAGGAGACGTCGTGCTTCGTTTTGGCATGCTTGAGGGGAGTGCCCGAGTTGCCGGGGGCCGGGTTGTCTACGATCCGCAATCGGCATTCGATCCTCGGCCATACCACGAGAATGGTTCCAGCGCTGAGACTCTGGCCGTCATCTTGAACAGGCTTGAAGGCCGCCGCCTTTCTGGGCGGACTGAACCCTCCGAGATCGTTGAACACATCCTTGATGAATGGAAGGCTGACGTTGTTGTCCTGAAAATGGGAGGACACGGAGCGATGGTCCACGTTCGGGGTGAGGCCCCTGTGCCAGTACCATCATACCGAAGCGAGAATGTCTGGAAGATTGGGTCGGGAGATGTGTTCTCTGCAGCTTTTGCCTATTATTGGGGTAAGCTTGAGAAACCAGCTGCGGAGGCCGCGGATCTCGCGTCCAGAGCGACGTCCTATTACTGTGGTACGCGTTCTCTCCCACTGGTGCCTAAAGATACATTGCGCGAAGTGGTCAAAGACGCGGTCGAGCCGAGAGGCGGCAAAGTCTATCTGGCTGCACCGTTCTTCAATTTGGCCGAGCGCTGGATTGTCGAAGAGGTCCGCGAACAGCTCTTGCACATGGAAGTTGAGGTCTTTTCGCCACTTCATGATGTAGGCGTAGGTCCGGGCGATGTGGTCGCGAAACAAGATCTCGCGGGACTTGACGAGTGTTCCGTCGTGCTCGCGATTTTGAATGGAGGCGACGCCGGTACAATTTTTGAGATTGGCTATGCGGTGGCGAAAGGAATTCCGGTCATTGCATTAGCGCAGAATGTGCGGCCAGAAGATCTCAAGATGCCCATGGGCACTGGCTGTCGAGTATACGAAGACTTGGTGACCGCGATTTACCAAACAGTTTGGGCCGAACCATGAGAGCACTTCTCCTGTCCGGAGGCATGGACTCCATTGCCGTCGCCTATTGGCAGCGTCCTGAGATTGCCATCACGATTGACTACGGGCAACGCGCGGCCGAGGCAGAAATTACTGCGGCCAGCCAAGTGGCAAAAGAAATCGGGATGCAGCATGAGATCATTGCGATCGACTGCCGTGCCATTGGTTCCGGTGACATGGCGGGAAACGATGCCCTCGGTGTCGCCCCCGTACCGGAATGGTGGCCATTCCGCAATCAGTTGCTCGTGACCTTCGCCGCTGCTCGGGGAATAGTTCTCGGCGTAACTGAGGTGATGACCGGATCGGTCTCGTCTGATGGCACGCACGCAGACGGGCGTCCTGAGTTCTACGACGCAATGGATAGGGTGACCGCTGTGCAAGAGGGCGGCATCCGCATCTCGGCTCCAGCCCTTACAATGACGACCACCGAACTGGTGCGCCATTCAGGTGTCCCGCGCGAGATTCTGGCATGGGCTCATTCTTGCCACACTGGGAATTTGGCCTGCGGCCAGTGTCGCGGATGCGTGAAACATTATCAGGTGACCAAGGAAATCTACGGTGTCGCCTATTGATGATGAGCCTCGCCCGATACTGCCTCCACAAGCCACCACGAGAGCTAGCTTTCCAGAAAACGGCGTCGTTGAACTTCCGAAGCCGCGACTTCTTCCGGATGTAGGTCTGCCGGACGTCCTGGCGGCCCGTCGGTCGGCAATCTCGGGGCGGGTTTCCCGGCAGCAATTGGGAGACCTTCTCTTTCACCTGACGCGTGAGCGATGTCGAGGCCCAGGGCGGTTCGGTGTCCCGTGGGTTGGCCGAGCAAGTCCGTCAGCGGGTGGATTGCATGTCCTGTCGATACTTTGCATTCCGGTTGGGGAGAATGACCCAGTTGGTGTCTATGATCCTTCCTCGCACGCCCTCAAGCTAGTCCAAGACCCGACCCTTGTGAGAGATGCGAATTCGGATAGCGTGAATTCTCTCTGTTCGGCGACAGCTGGAACGACCCTTCAATTCGTCGCTGATATCGAATTTCTTGAAAGCTGCTACGAGAATAGCGCCAGCCTTATTTGGCGTGACAGCGGTGCGCTCGCCATGACGATTTGCATGGTTGCCACAAGTTTGGGAATGACGTCGGTGGTGCTCGGGAGAGTAGGAAGCTCCCTCCTCGGCGGCAAGAACTTCACCGACCGTTTTGTCGGTGCAGGTGCGGTACATTTGGGCGGAGGATAAAAATGGGAGCCTGTTGCGAGTGACATCGATTTCGAGACGGAAAGCAAGAATTGTGAAAGGTGGTGTGGTCCTCTCCTACATTGGCTTTTTGCTGACGGGACCAGCTTCGAACTGGCTCATTCAGAACGTGGGAACTTATTGCGTTCCCAATGGACCGTGCTTGATACCGGTCTTGCCGGGGATATCTGCGCCGAGCGGCGTTCTAATGGTCGGCCTGGCATTGGTATTGCGTGATCTCGTCCATAGAGATCTCGGTGCGTACTGGGCGCTTTCCGCCATTTTATTAGGAAGTCTCATATCTGCGATATTTTCCCCCCAAGCGCTCTTAATCGCCTCCACAACCGCATTCCTCTTGTCGGAGCTTTCAGATTTCGCGGTTTTCGCCCCGCTGCGCCGGCGCGGATTCGTGGTTGCCGCGTTGGTCAGTAGCACTGTTGGCTTGATTGTTGATAGCTTGGTTTTTCTTTGGCTCGCGTTCGGCAGTTTGGACTATTTGGCCGGACAGGTCTTGGGCAAGCTTTACATGGTACTCGTAACCATCCTAATCATTGTCATTTGGGAGCGTCGAAGGGGAATTTGGGCAAAGCGCCCGACGCCGCTTTAGGCAAAGTCATAATGGGACAAGGCCGCGGCGTTTGAAGTGATCGTGAACCTGGCAGGTGTCTAGGAAACTAGGGGTACCTCAAGGATCGGGCCTGTGCGTACGCGTCCGCTATTGTCATTAGGCATGAAAAGCTCGGAGAATCCTGCACATGGTGTCGGAGAATGAAACCAAGAACGAACCGCCAAATCTGATCGAGAGCTTTCTCATTCCGAAGGCATCCGGTGTTTCACCGCTGACCTTCAAACTTCCGAGCGAAGACGGACGCGGCTCGGTGACTGTTCTTTGCGGAGAAAACGGAACCGGGAAGTCTTTCATCCTCAGAGCTTTGAAGGGGGTGGCAACAGCCAAGCAGTCGTCAAAAAGCTTTCCTGGCTTCAAGCTCAAGACAACGGGTCAAGGTAGGGTTAACATCGTTCGCCCCCACCACCACAAGGAACGCATGACGTCGCTTGGCATCCTGGGCGAGGTCCAGGCAGGAAAGAAGGTCAATCTAGGCGATGAGTATCTGAGGTTGAAAATCGGGCTTTTTGCCCTGCTCATGCCGCATATCTTGGAGGCGATAGAGGCACCAGATGATTTTCAGGCCGAAGAATGGCTCGACAATGAGACCTATCGGCAGTCGGTTCACCAAATGGTTCCGGATGAAGAAGAGGCGCTCTTCATGCTGGATGTCGCCGAGCATGACTTCCTCAGGGTCTTCTTGAAGGTCACCAACGCGGCTCTGGGTTTTCGCAAACATGAAAAGGGCATCGAACTCGTCTTGGTTTGGGGCAACGGTGTGGTTGCGCCCTACCCCGATTGGAGCGACGGCCAGAAGTCACTCTTCACGATCATGACCGAGATCGCGGTCGACCAACCCGACGTGTGTGCCTACGATGAAATCGAGAATTTCTTCCATCCCAGATACATCTCCGATGTGCTGGAGTTTCTCAAAAATCACGTGCCTCAAACCATCCTGGCATCGCATCACCCACATATGATCTTCGGTCGCGCTGTTGATGACGTCTACTTCGTCGAGCTTGAAGATGTACGGGATCCTGTCGGACCTACCCGCATTGTACGCCGCCCATCGCAGCCAATCCCGAAACGCCGTTTCACCAGGCTAAGAGATGATTTCAGAAGGCTTGCCTATACCTACAAGCTCTTCGACATTGCCGATGCCAGATTGCTGTCCCAAGCAGCCTCGAGCACAGAGCTATCTTCCAGCACAGTCAAATTGGCAATGGCAACCGCCTTTGAGTGCTCTGCTGCGCCGGCCCGCGCCAGCCCTTATCCAGACCGGCAGACCGCCCAGATCGGTGCTTTCCTTGAAAAGTACTTCTCCGGGATGACCACCCTTGATGTGGTTGATTGGGGTGCCGGCCTCGGGCGAACTGTCAAAGAAATTCGCAAGACAGGTGCGGCGGAACAGATCCGTTGGACGTTGTTCGAACCCGTCGCTGACACCGGAAAAAAAATTGGCCGAGCTTCATGCCGATGACCCAGGGATCACGATAGTTCCACATGTCGAAGCACTGGCGCATATCTCTGCCGACGTCGTTCTTCTGACGAACGTCCTTCACGTACTTCGCCCCGCTGACATCGCCGAGGCTGTGAGTTGCATCTGGAAGTTACTCGCGGAACGAAAGGGCGTCTTGATTGTCTCGGAGATATTTCCTCTTCTTATGCCAGAGCAGAACGCTGTTCCCGTGCCTGACCATCACCTTGTGATGTTTCTTCGAGAGGTTGGCTTCGCCGTTGCACAGGTCAGTTTCGAGGTTGCAGGTTGCTCGGCCTATTGCCTGGCTGCGAAGGTGAAGCCGGGTTCACCGCTTGCAGCAGAGGCAATTGAGTCCGCGGCCATAAACATGTGGCGGCAGATCAATGCGGAATTCGTCGCGAACTATGCGGATGCTGGCCCAATGACCTCGCTCGAGGATCAAAAGCGGCTGCTAAACTGGGTTTTTGGCATAGCACGAATACAGCACATCTTGCAGTCATAGTTCTGGCGAGAATGCTGTTTTTCAGTCTATGATTTGGGGGTTTTCGAGCGATCCGATTTTGGACGCAGCTAATCCGGTTTCTGTCAATTTCCGCCCAGCGGCGTCATTCCCCCGGCAAATAGAACTCCGTAATCCCCCGCTTGCCCTCGGCCCGCCCGAGCTGCACGATCACGTCGATGGATTTCCGGATGTATTCCCGCACTTCGGCAAATGTCAGCGGTGTGCCAGCCTGTAGCACCATGATCGCCAGCCGGTCGATGGCGAGTTCCGCGGTTTCCGCGTGGATGGTGGAGACCGACCCGCCATGGCCCGTGTTGATCGCCTCGAGATAGGTCAGGGCCTCGGCCCCGCGCAACTCTCCGACGATAATCCGGTCGGGTCGCATGCGGAGGGAGGCCTGCAGGAGGGCGTTGGCGCTGCGTTGCGAACCGGCACCGCGGTCGGCCAGGAGGGCGACGGTGTTCGGCTGGCCGGGGAAAAGCTCGAAGGCGTCTTCGATGGTGATCAGCCGCTCTTGCTCGCTCACATGCATCAGCAGGTGTCGCGCGAACGTGGTCTTGCCGGTCGAGGTGCCGCCGCTGATCAGGACGTTGAGCCGTGCCTCGACCAGGGTTTGCAGCGCGACCTCGAGGTTCTCTTCGGCAAGACTGGCGATGTTCTTCATCTTCTCGGCTCGGAGGGTATCGAGCGAGACGGCCTTGCCGAAGAGATAGGCTGGGGCGTAGTCCCTGACGCTGCCCGAGGCGAAGAGGCGGATGGTGATCGAGGCACCGCGATCAATGGCTGGCGGCACGGCGACCTGGACCCGGAGGGGCCGGCCTGCATATTCCACCTTGCCGGACACGAGCGGGTTCTTTTCAGAAACGCGGGCCTTGGCATCGCCAACGATGGTCTGGGCCATGTTGAGGGCGGTGGTGCGATCCACAGTTTGGCCTTCGTGGCGCATGGTGGCGTCGCCTGCGACCTCCAGCCAGACCTTGCCGTCCGGGTTGATCGCGATCTCGACCACGTCGTAGCGCCGCAGAAGGTCGCGGAACGGGTCGAGATATCGCTCGAGGTAGGAGGCTGGGCTTTCTGTCCTGGTCAATAGATCACCACATCCCGATCCACGAGCACGGTGACCGAGGCGCCCTGATCGACATAGATCGTCGGCGCGATCGAGACCTGATCCGCGATGACCGAACCGACCGCGTCCTGAAGGTCGCTGCCGACATCGCCCAGGACGATGCTTGTGGTTTCATTGTTGGCGCTTTCCGCCGCCACCGCAGGCGCGGCTCCGATCACGGAAATCAGCGCCGCCCCGCCGAAACGTTCGGCGAACTTAGTGTCGACGAGACCGGTGAGGCCTGAGCGGCCAAGCTGGTCTCCGCCCACGGCGGCGATTTCCATCGAGGTGCCGTCCGGGGTCAGGACGCGGGTCCAGAGGATCAGGATGCGCTTCTGGTGCATCTCGATCCCGGAGCGGTATTGGCCAAAAAGGCGGGAACCCCGGGGGATCAGGATCCGGTCCCCGGAAAACGCCGGAACCGGTTCAGAGACGACCGCGACGACTGACCCCGGCAAGTCGCTGTTGATGGCGGTCTGGAGCGCGGCCTGGATGACGGACCCTTGGGTCAGGGTGCGCTCGGGATGGGAGAGGCGGGCGGCCTCCTGCACCTCGAGCGGGCGCGCACTCTGCAGGAACGCCTCATTACCCGAGAGGACCGGCCCGCCAGTGCCAGCGGCAGCAGGATCGGCCACCGCCGCGCTACTCGCGCCGCCGCGCGGACCGTCGGCATAGACCACGGCAGGGGATTTGATTTGCGCGGTCAGAAGCTCCTCGGCGATCCGTTCGGCCTCGCGCTGGCGTTGCTCCTCTTCCTGGCGGCGGCGTTCTTCGAGCAAGCGCTGATCGGCGATCAACCCTTCGCGGTCGAGCTCGGCCTCGAGCCCCTCGCGCTGCGCCCTCTCGGCATCGAGCATGGCCTGCAAGCCCTCGATGCGGGTCTCGGTCTGGCGCTGCAGGTTGGCAAGCTCGGTTTCCTTTGCTGTCAGGGTCGCCTCGAGCGCCGCCTTCTGCTCGTCGAAGGCCTCGCGCAGGTCCGCAACAGCGGACTGGATTTCCGAGTTGCGGGCGGCCTGGCTGGCGGCAAGGGCCTCGCGCAGCTTGGCGATCTCTGCCAGCACCTCGGTGCTCGGTTCCGGGGCAGGGGCGGCGGGGACATCGAGCGCTTCCTCGACCGCGATCAGCGCGTCATTCACCCTTTGCTCTGTCTCGTCGGGCGGGAACTCCAGCCGCCCGCCTGTGCCGGGGCGGCGGTCCTGGAAGGTCTCGACATCGGAGGTCTCGAGCGCACTATCGCCCTCTTGCAGTCCGGTGGCCAGGAAATACGCGACCCCGGCACCGCCCACGGCGAGGGCAGCGGCGAGCGCGCCGACCCCGAGGCTGTTGCCCCGGCGTTTGGATTTGCCGCGCTGGCTGAACTGATCAAGGCGGTCTTGCAGATCGGGAGGGGTTTGATCGGCCATGGTCAGTTGCTCACGTAGATGGCGCTCTCGTCGCGCCAGGCACAGATGGCCTCGTCGCCGATGCGCAACGTCCAATAGCTGTTGACCCCGAGCACCCGGACCGTGTTGCCTTGCTGGGTCCAGTTCACGGTGCGCTCACGGCCCTGGTCATCGGCCTTGAAGAGGGCGGGCTGGCGACCGTTCTCCGGGAAAACGAAATACGTGTAGCGCCCGTCGTCATAGATATGGCTGGGGCGGAAGTCGCCGATCCCCGAGACGCGGTAGTTGTAGTTGCGCGAGGCCTCGAAGCCTTTGGGCTGGGTTGCACTCGCCGCGCGGCGTTCTTCGTCGGGGTAACGGAAGCGCACCTCGAAGAACATGCCGGTGCGGTTCGGAATCGAGCCCTCGCGCAGATGGAAGGAATAGGTGCGGCGGTTTGTGATGACCGTCATGTTGGTGGAGGCATTGGCCACATGCGGTTTGATCGTGAGCACATTGCCAAGCTCAGGGATTGGATCGACCTGGAAGCTTTCGGTGTCGCCGACGATCACGGCCTCAAACCGCTCCCCCGCCCCGAAATGAATCGTGGTCGAGTGCCGCAGATCGGTCTCGATCCGGTAGACCTGGTTTTCATCATAGACGGCGGTGCGAATGCGGATGTCGAGCGGGCCGCCTTGCGGCGTGGCCTCGGCATAGGCGGCAACAGGAAGGGCAAGCGCCAGGAGGAGCGCGGGCAGGGATTTCATGGGGGTCAGTTCTCCAGGGTCTCGGCGTCGACGCGGTAGGAGGTCACCACGAAGCCCAAGGGGTTGGCCCAGACGTCCTGAAGGCGCTGGCGGGTTTCGGGTTGGAAGTCGTAGCCGACGGTCGCCACGTAGGACCGGGTGACGGTGCGCGTGTCGCGCGGCCGGCGCAGCGTGCGGGTGAAGCGGACCTGGGCCACGCCGCGCTCGATCTGGTTGACGGACTTGATGACCACTTCGATCTTGGCGTCACGGCCATAGACGGTGATCGGATAGTCCTCATTGGTAGAGGACCAGAGATCGCGCAATGTGCGGGCGGCGTCGCCGTCCGAACGGTCCAGCACCGAGTTGATGCGTTGCTCGCCATCGGTCAGGTCATAGGTCTCTCGGTCGTCGACATAGGCCACGAGGTTCGCCTGGATAATGGCGTCGCTCTCGGAAAGCGTCAGCGCCTGGACAGCCGCAACCCGGTCCATCTCGCCGGTCTCCTTGTCGACCACGACCACGAAGGTCTCGGTGGATTTGAGGGGAAAGAGGCTCGCGCCCGCGACCATGCCGGCGACGCCGACCAGCACGCCGGCGGCTGCCACGAACCAGGCGAAGCGCTCGCGCCGCCTGGGCCCGTAGATGAAATCCGCCTCGAAAGCGTCGCGGTCGTGGTTCGCGGAACTGGTCACAAGCTTCTTCAAAGTCGTCGTCTTTCACATCAGGGTTTTCGGAAGGCCTTGGCGGCCGAGAGAAGCGCGCCGGGGCTTTGCCGGATCAGCTCGCCTGTCTTCACCACTCCTGCATTGGCCATCTGGTTCAACTCGTGCGGAGATTTACCGGTGACGAGGCGTGAGGTCGCTCCGGTGCCATACTCCCGCGTGTTTACGAACCCCTGCCGCGCGAGGCCGGTCAGCCCCACGGCATTCGAGGCAATGCCGACAACGCCGGTGAGGTTGGAGGCGATGTAGGGGACCGAGGCCATGATCCCGGCGCTGAGGATCAGAATGACGAGGAAGGGCAGGATGAGGCTGACGGTCTCGACATCGCCCGGATCGGCGGAAGCATCCCCGATGGCCTCGGCGATGGCCACGATGATGCCGGCGGCGCCTGCGGCGGCGACGGGCATGAGCGCATAGCCGATGGTGGCGCGGGTCCATGCCTCGAAGAGGGACTGGGTCGGCTTGAACAGCGAGGTCACGATCATGAAGGGGGCGATCACGATCATCAGCGCGAAGACGATGCGGGCGAAGGCGATGATCCCGGCAGTGACGGCGGCAAAGACGGCGGAGAGGACAAAGAAGATGGCACCCAGAACCGCGCCGAAGACCCAGCCCGCGCGGTCGCCGATCGTGTCGCCATAGGCGGTGATGCGCGCGACCATGTTGTCGAGGCTCTCATAGACCCCGGCCTCGTCGCCCGAGCCGGTGAGCGCCAGGATCGACGCGCCGACGGAGTCGGGCACCCGTGTGACGATGTCATAGATGACGCTGAAATTGTCCCAGCTCTGCGCGAACATCCCCACGAGCGCCACCTTCATCCCGAAGGCAAAGCCGGTGCCGAAGGGCAGGGGGCGGAGCTGCATCACCGCGTTGATCCCGAGGAGCACAACGAGGAGCGCAGCCCCGGCGGAGATCACGTCGCCGACAGCACCTGCCGAAGAGAGAAAGCCGTCCTGCGCCACGGTATCCACCGCGGCGTCGACCTGGCTCAGGATGTCGCGAATAACGCCCATCTACTCGGCACAGGCCTCCGCAACTTGCGCCTCGAGCGCGTCGGCTTTGGCGTAAAGGTCCAGCACCTTAAACGGCAGGCGCAGGTTGTCCGTGGTCTGGAACCGGGGCAGGGCGGTGAGCGCCTGATCCCAGCTGAACTGGTCGAGCAGGCAGGTGCAGTTCTCTGAGGCGAGCGCCTCTTCGGCAATCAGGATGCGCAGGATCGCCCGGTAGCCGTTGCGCAGATAGGCGGTCTTGGCCAGATCGATGGGCGGTTTCGGGACACGGCATGCGTCGGCCTCGTCCCGCGCGATGGCCATCGAGTTGAAGGGTGTGTCACCGGAGGGCTGCGTGGTCGGAGTTTGGGCCAACGCAACACTTGGTAGGGCGGCCACGACAAGCGCGGCGAGACCAAGAGATAGAACTGGTGCCAAGTTGAGGGTCATGACTTGCCTCATGGATCCACCGCCATCGAGCGGAACTTGCGTTCATCCGCGAGCGTCGCGGCATCGACAACGCCAAGCTGGCCGGCGCTGACGCCCTGGGCCGCTTCCAGCCGCCAGATCTGGGTCAAGATGATGCCGAGCTCGGCGGTGACGCGGGTGTTGAGATCGACGGCGGCTTTCAGCCCGTCCTGGTCGTCGATGAGCCCGACCATGGTTTCGAGCCGCTCAAGGCTTTGCCCCGCCTCTTCGTGGCTTTCCTGTGCGGCGACCGACAACATGGCGCTGGCCCCTGCCGAGGTGGCGATGCGGTTGTCGGCGGGCTGATCCGATCCCGAGAGCGTGATCAGGCGCTCTGACGTGAAACCGCTGCCAGACAAAACCCGCTCGACCGAGGCCGAGAGTTCCGCGCCGGGATTGAAGCCGCTGAGAAAATCGCCGCTTGCCAGAGATTGTGCGGTATTGAGGGGCGCGATCAGCTTGCCGCGCAGCGCTCGGAATTCTTCGACCGTGGCAAAGAGTTCTCCGAGCCCGCTGCCTTCAATGAGCGAGGTCAGTTGCGCCTCGAGGTTCGTCAGCTGTGACAGTTGGGTTTCCAGTTCCAGCCGCATGGTCGCGAGCTGCTGCATCTGGACGTTCAGGTCCTCGGCCATGTGCTCGAGCTGGGCCACGAGTTGACCAAGCTGCGAACCATCGAAAGTCGGCACGCCCTGGGCCTTGGCCGGTCCGCCAACGCCGAGCGCGACGACCGCGGTGGTCACCAGAAGAAAATGTCTCATTCGGGAACTCCCATCTGCATGAAGTCGCGCCCGGCCAGCCGGTCGGCGACGAGGTGTTGCGCGTAGGCCGCCTCGCGCTGCTGGTTTGCCGCCATCAGCCGGACACGGAGGTTGAGAATGCGACCGATCTCGGCCTTGGCGTAGGTGTTGAGCTCCCAGGCCGCCTTGGCATTGGGCTGCGCATCGATCTGCAGGATGATCGCGCGCAACCGGCTGATGACCTGTTCGGTCGTGGCCGAGCTGTCGGCGGCGTAATAGACGCCGGCCTCGGAGATGCTGGCATATTCAGCGAGCGCAAAGTCCGAGGGCGAGAGCGTACCGAGCGCATCGGCGCCGCCCACCACGGCCAGGTACTCGTTATAAAACTTGGAGATGTTGCGGACGTAGCCTTGAGTCTCGGCAAAGGGCGGCACGCCACCATATTCGATCACCCGGCCGGGGCCTGCGTTATAGGCCGCGAGCGCATGGGGGATGTTGCCGAAGCGGTTGAGCTGCGTGGTGATGTAGCGCGCCCCGCCGCGCAGGTTGTCCTTCACGTCATAGCGGTCGACGCCGAGATCGGCGGCGGTGCCGGGCATGAGCTGGGTCAGACCATAGGCCCCGACCGGACTTTCGGCGGCGACGTTGAAGCGGCTCTCCTGCTTGATCAGGGCCTGAAAGAGGCAGCGCCACTGGGTGGCCGAGAGACCGGCGCGGGCCACACCCGGGGCGCCAGCGAATTCGCCCGCGACCTCGACGATCATCATCTCGACCGTCTCGCGTCCCTCGCCGAAGAGGCGGTTGTTCATCGGATTCGGATCGGTATTGGGATAGACCGCCGCCACGCCAAAATCCGCGTTTCCTTCGAGCGCGCGGATATCGAAGCCGGGCCCGGTGATGGCCGCCGTCATCTCTTCGAGGACGCGCAGCTGGTCGGCCTGCACATCGGCCAGCGTGGACTCGGTCCGATCCTTGTCCTGCTGGACGCCTAGATCCTCGGCCAGCGCCGTCACCCGCGCGATGGCGCGGCCAATCGCGGAATTGTCCTGCGTCGGCACGCCCTGGGCATGCGCGGGTAGGCCGCTGAGGCCGAGGCAGAGCCCGGCGGATATGATCGCGGCGCGGCTCATTCCGGACGGGGCAGGGGCTCGAAATTGCAGTCGGGTTTGACCGTCTCCTGAGCCGGTGCGCCCATGGTCGAGAAGGAAAGCGCGGACCGGGTAACCTGCGGCTCGCCATTGCGTCCAAAGCAGGGCGAGGTTTTCTCGGTATATGTCTCGCAAGCCGCCAGAAGGCTCGCGGCGGCGCAAAGCGCGAGGAGAGGTTTCGAACTCATATCACATGTCTCCAGAAATCGGGATTGGCGCGCCAATCGGCGGGCACGCGGGCTTCGCCGGTGGCGCCGCCGCCAAGGATGGGAAGGAGATCGCCAAGTGCTGAGAGGTCCGCATCGACGAAGACGCTGTCGCCCGCCGAGCGCACAAGCGCGATGCGCTGGCCAATGGTGGGCTGCACGAGAAGGGCAGCCTCCTTGGCGTTCACGCGGAGAAAATCGTAATCGGAGACCGTGGCGCGATCGTTCGGGAAGAGGATCTGGGTTGGCACCGTCTCGACGATGGTCTTGCCGACGCGGCTGTCGCGCAGCTGGCTCGGATACTGCGTCATCATGATCACGACGCAGTTCATCTTGCGTAGCGTCACCAACCAGTTTTCCAGCCTGGCCCCGAAGTAGGGATCGTCGAGAAGCTTCCAGGCCTCGTCGAGGACGATGATGGTGGGGCGGCGATCCTCGACCACGCGTTCGATCTGGCGGAAGATGTAGGAGAGCACGGCCATGCGCTCGGTGGTCATGTCGAGGATCTCGGTCATGTCGAACCCGACGATATCGCCCGTGAGCTTGAGGCCGGCGCCGCGCTCGGGCTCGTCGAAGACCCAGCCATAGCGCCCACCTGGCGCCCATTCGGCAACGCGGGATTGCAGCTCGCCATCATCGTCAAGCGACTGAAACAGCGTCTCGAAACTCGCGAAGCGCTGCAGGGCCGCGCCCGCATCGGCGTTCTGGCCGACGGCGCTCTGAATGTGGCGCGATTGCTCGCCCGAGAGCGTGCCATTGCGGGTGAGAAGTGTCGCAAGCCAGTCCGAGAGCCAGGCGCGGCCGCGCTCGTCGGTCTCGGTGGCGAGCGGGTTCAGGCCCGTCGGTACGCCTGCGCGGATTTCGTTGTAGCGGCCGCCAAGGGCGCGGACCGCCATCTCGAGCCCCCGGTCCTTGTCGAAGAAAAAGAGCCGCGCGCCGACCCGCTGCGCCTGGGCTGCAAGGAAGGCGGTGGTGAGCGTCTTGCCGGTGCCGGTGCGCCCGAGCACAAGCGTATGGCCGACCGTGGGTTCCTTGCCGGGACTGCCCGCCTCGTGGAAATTGAAGCGATAACCCGAGGTGCCGACCGTGGGCAGGACCGAGATCGTCTGACCCCAAGGGGATTGGTCAGGACCGCGCCCTTCGACGCTGCCATGCAGGGCCGCGAAGTCGGCGAAATTGATCGAGGAGATAGGCGTCTTCCGCGCCCGGTAGCCGAAGTTACCGGGTGACTGCGCGAAGTAGGTGGCTTTCAGCGCCATGTTCTCGCGTACGATGACCGACATGATTTCCTGGCCGACGCGCTTGATCTGGGCGGCGGCCCGTTCGAGGATGTCGCGATCCGGCGCATAGACGGCGATAGAGAGGTGATGGTCGCCAAAGGCGATGCGGCCCGCCTCCTGGTCATCGGCGGCTTGCCCGAGCTGTTCCCGCAGCGAGACGGCGGCATCGTCGGAGGCATGCATCTGGCGGATGATGCGCTGGATGCGTTCGGCCATGATGTTGTTCGGGATTGGGCTGAAGGAGTTCGTCAGCACGATGTCGAGGGGCAGGTCGAGCGCGTCGAGCAGCGTGACGTCCGTGAGCGCCGGATAAGTCTTCATCGAGAAGAGCGCACCGTATTTGACCTGACCGGTCACGGCGTCGCTCAGGGTGACGACGTCGCCATCGAAGGTCGCGCGGCAATTGCTCAATGTATGCGAGAGGGGCAGGGCGCTTTGCCCGAAGCCGATGGGGGAGAAGCTGCCCGCGTTCAGAGTATTGAGATAGCCCAGCCACTCCCCGCCCGACTTCGTGAGCCGGACCGGGTTGGCCGAGGCAAGCGCCACCTCGAAAAAGCCCATGACCTCGTTGAGTTCCTGTACACGCGTGGCGCGGTCCTTGACCCAGGCCTTGCGGGCCAGCGCCCGCAGGAGCGGAATGCGCGACGAAATGTCGGGCCGCCGGATGACGCTGAGATAGAGTTGGCGCTTGGCGGGGCGGAGGTCTTTGACATGGGTCTGCCAGCGCGCATCAATCGCGGCGGCAAAGCTGTCCCCTTCGATGGGGCGCATCCCAAGATCTTGCGGCACCGAGATGCGGTGGATGTAGAAACCAAAGGCGTTGCCGGTCTGGGCGACGATGGCGGCGACCGCGCGTTTGAGCGCATCGAGCCGGGCGTCCTCACTGGTCATCGGGTTCAGACCATCAAGGCGCAGGGTGGCCATGAGGTCGCCCTCGCGCAGCACCATCACATCCTCATCCGCCAGCGCGAAATACGGCAGGTGTTCGGCGAGATAGCTCTCCCGCGCGAACTCCCGGCCGCCTGCTTGAAGGAGTGCCGTTCCGTGAGTGGAAAGTGTGCCCGCATCAAGCGCCAAAGCTGTCACCCCCATGCAGGGCGCGGTTCTTTGTCGGGCGCACCGAGCCGTAAGAGACGCGCAGGACCTCGAAGAAATGCGGCTCGCGGTCGGCGACGAACCAGAGGATCGGATAGGCAACGAGGCCGATCAGAAAGAAGACCATGGACTTCGTCCAGATGAACGGCAAAACGACCCCTGTCGCCAGCACCACCAGGTATCCGACAGGGAGGCCCAGATACTTGGGCGGACGGGCGAGGCCCAGAAAAAGGGGGGATCGTTCTGCCAACTCTATTCTCCAACCTCAGGAGAATCCGTCGACGATGGTGCCGGCCGAGAAGATCAGCACGATCCCGATGATGACCGAGGCAAACCAGCCCCAGTTGAGCCGTCCCATCATGCACATGAAGCCGGTACCGATGACGGCGAGCGTGGCGACTGCGATCCCGATGGGACCGGTCAGCGCGGCCTCGACGGTTTCCAGCATGGTCTGGATCGGTGACAAGTCTTGCGCGAGGGCGGGCGTTGCGAAAGCCGCCAGGGTTGTGGCGGCAGGCAAGAGGCGGCTGAGGCGATGTCGAAGCATGCGAAGTTCCCTTGTTTTACTGAAGTTCGATAAGGACCGGCGCGCGGGCAGGCACGCGGGTCGCGACACGGATATCCGGCGCGGAAAAAGGCGCACCCGCCAGCCGGGACCGGATCCGATGGATGCGCGCGATGTAGTCGCGAGTCTCGGTGAAAGGCGGGATGCCGGAGTACTCGACCACGCGGTGCGGGCCCGCGTTATAGGCTGCGAGCGCCAGATCGATGTCCTTGAACGTGGCGATCTGCGCGAGCAGGTAGCGCGCCGCGCCGTCGAGGTTCTGGGAGGGATCACGCGGATCGACGCCGAGCGCGCGGGCCGTGTCTGGCATCAACTGGCCCAAACCGTAAGCGCCCTTTGGGCTCACGGCGGTTGGGTTGTAGCTGCTCTCGGCCTCGACCAGGGCGCGGAACAGGATCTGCCAGTCGTCGGCACCCAGGCCGACTTGCCGCAGGGCACGGTTCCCCTGGTGCCGGTCAGCAGTCGTGCGGATTAGGGAGAAAATGTCGTCGCGTCCGGACGGCGGTGTGGCATCCAGCGAGGCAAGAACCACCCCGGCCTCAGCGCTATCACCCAGCCCCGCCCAAGCAGGTCGTTCGCCATGAAAGGTCCAGCCCGAGGTCCGGGCTGTCCCGTCGCGGCCGAAGGCGATGACGTCAGCCGCGCTCCTCGAGGGTAATGCTGTAGTCAGGACCAAAGCGCAGATCGCGCCCGTCACCGAACTCGAGATGATGTTTGAAGAGCCCCGGCCATATGTTGAAATACCGCGGCTCGGGCCCGTGCGGGGTGATCCGGGTAGAGACCAGAATGGCTTCCGGCTCACCCTCGCGCAGGTAGATGCACTGGTAGCGCGGCTTGCCATCGTCCGTGAACCCCACGAGTTCATACCGGCAGCGGAACGCGATGCCCTTCTCGGACAGGTCTTTGACACCATCGATGGTGATCAGGATCTGGTTGCGCGCTATCGGCATGTTCGGACTCTCCCCACGAGAGCCCTTCTACTTCCTGCGCTTAAATCCATAAAGTCATATGGAGTCAATACGACATATTGCAGATAAAAACATATTGCGCGATAGTCTGCGCAACTTTTGCGGGAGAGCGACATGAAGCGACAGGCGATGGCAGCTGCAATGGGAGTGATGGCGGTGTTCGGAGCCCCTGAGAAGGCGCAGGCCTATGACATCGACTGCGCCATCATGCTCTGCATGGCGGGTGGTTTCCCCCCGAGCGCGGTCTGCGCGCGGGCCTATCGCACCATGATCCGCCGCATAACCCCCTGGCCGAGCCTGCCGCCCTTCGGGGTCTGCACCTTCGCCCATGTGCCGGTCGAGCTGGGCGGGCCCGGCGGGGAGGGCGAGCTCGACACCAATCTGCCGGAATACGAATGGCTGAACCGGACCCACGTGATCTGGTTCACCGGGCGCTCGTACGAGCCGCGCGACGAGCCGCGACAGTGGGACTGGTCGATCCGCTCTTGCGATCGTGAGAACCGGACCTGCCGCTACATTCAGCGGGTTCACGGTTCCCACACGCCTTGGCCCGCGACATTCATCTCCGAAAGCGGTCAGGAGATTGCCTACCCAAGCGGTGGTGGCCTATGGCACTTCTATTCCCGCAGCATCATGGTCGAATACGGCGACTACGAGGTCAACATGGGCCACTCGGAGTGGTTTTCCTACTGATCTTGGCTGTCCGGCAACTTGAGTGAAACTGTCCGTAATTCGACAAGCGTATGGTCGTAACTGCATGGATCCACAAACTGGCGGCGGCTCACGCTTCCATCATCCCAGCGATAGTCGGTAAACACATGGGTTTCGTCCGTTCCGTCGATGATAAACCCTTCCTGGAAGGGCCAGCCTGTCTTTCTTTTCGCCATGTACCCGCGCTACTCGTACCGTTCTTGCCGTTTTAACTTTTGAAATTGAGGCGGGATCAAAGCCTCAGGAAGCGGATTAACGCCTCGCGAAAAGCTCTTCGGGATCGACATTGAGCGCCTTGGCGATGCGTTCGAGAAGGTCGAGGGAGGCCGCGAACTTGGCGTTTTCGACCTTGCCCATATGGCCGCGGCTCACATCGGCCCGATGAGCAAGCTCCTCCTGGCTGAGGCCGCGGGCGCGTCTCAATTCCTGGATGTTCAGTGCTACACGGTCCCGCAAGTTCATGCCCGCGAAACGGACATGGTGCGCGAAATATCGCCACGCGATATATGTTACATTCGAAGGTGAGGGAGCAGAAAAATCGAAAATCGGTGCTTAGAGAAATAGGACCAATTTGCATGCAGTTCCGGGTACTTGGTGTTGTAAATGCTACTAGGGCGAGTAGCGATGACCGTCAATACACCATGACACGAATCAGCGTCAGTCACGCAGAATGTAGATTATGTTAAATAATGGATGCTTGCGTGGGAATTCAAGGTTCTGTCTTACGTTGATTGTGATCCCGACGATCATCACGACCAAGAAGCACGACACCGCTTTTGCCTGGCTGATCGCAAAAGCGGCGACCTCATCGGCGATGTTTTTCCAATCCTGTCTCTGCTGAGGATTTCAGGCGGAAGCATATTATCAGAATCGAAACCATTTTCTGGGTGTTGCTTCATTTTTTGCAATGGTGAAGTGCGCGCCCAGAAATGCCGATGCCCAAAATTTTTTGGGCACCGGATGATGGAGTTCAAAACAGCAATTCTCAAATAGAGCGACGACCACGAACGATCACGTACAGAGTAATTGCAATCGCCGCTTTCACCGCATCCCCGAGGATGAATGGATAAAGCCCGACCTCAAGAAGCCTTTTTTCATACCCGACAAAGTTGCCCAGCCAAATGAGTCCAGGAATATACAGGACCACCGAACCTGCTACCACCGCCAGTGCCGTAGTTAGGACAAGCGGAATTCCGTCGATTCTCCTGACTATCCATCCGGTGACCGCGGCTGCGAGCAAGAAGCCCGCCAGGAACCCACCAGTAGGTCCAAATACATAAGCCAGCCCGGCTGGTGCGGGCGGCGTACCCGCGAATACTGGCAATCCGAAAATACCTTCTAGCAAGTAAACGAAGACTACAAGGCTGCCTCGAATGGGTCCTAGAAAAAGACCAAGGCCCAATACTATTACTGTCTGTGTCGACATTGGGACCGGATAGAAAGGTACCACGATTTTTGCAGAGACTGTCAGTAAGATTGAGCCGAGAAGTAGAATTAGGGCCTCTCGGGTCGTGAAGTAGATTGACCGTTGTTGAATAGGTACCGCGTTCATTTAGATGTCCCTTTTGATTTCAAACTTGCGCTTTTTCATTGGTATCTTCACATGCGCTTCGCGACTTCCTCGAGCATTACCTCGGTCGCGCCGCCGCCTATGGCCTGAACACGCGCATCGCGTGACATCCGCTCAACAGGTGTTTCACGCATGTAGCCCATGCCACCATGGAATTGCACACAGTCATAGAGCACGGAGTTGACGAGTTCGCCGCAATAGGCCTTGACCATCGAGACCTCTTTTACGCAGTCCTGCCCTGCGGCATCCAGACCGGCGGCGTGATAGACCAGCTGACGTCCTGCCGCGATCCGCGTCTGACAGTCGGCCAGCCGCTGGCGCACGGCCTGCTTGTCCCACAGAACCCCGCCGAAGGCCTTACGTTGCTTGACGTAATCCACGGTCATGTCCAGCGCCGACTGCGCTTCGCCACAGGCCATCGCACCCAGGACGATCCGTTCGTTCTGGAAGTTCTTCATCACCGAATAGAAACCCCGGTTGACCTCGCCCAGGATGTTTTCGGCCGGGATGCGGACATCTTCGAAGATCAGTTCGGCAGTGTCCGAGCACAGCCAGCCGGTCTTGTTCAGCGCCCGGCCGACCGAAAAGCCCGGCGTGCCCTTTTCAACAGCGAACATCGTGATCCCGCGCGATCCTTTGGCATCAGGGTCGGTCTTGGCCCCGACAAAATAGAGGTCGCCGTGAACGCCGTTGGTGATGAACATCTTGGTGCCGTTCAGAACCCAGTCCGACCCGTCCCGCACCGCGCGGGTGCGCATACCGGCCACGTCCGAGCCTGCGCCCGGTTCGGTCACGGCAACAGCGGTGATCTTTTCACCCGAGGTGATTGACGGCATCCAGCGTGCCTTTTGTTCCGGGGTTCCCGCGTTTTCGAGATGCGGCGAGGCCATATCGGTATGCACCAGAACGGTGGCCGAAAAGCCACCGAAGGTGGAACGACCGACTTCTTCGGCCAGCATCACGCTGGACATCACGTCCATCCCTGCCCCGCCGTATTGTTCGTCATAGCGCATCCCCAGAACGCCCAGATCTCCCATCCGGCGCAGCACGTCGCGCGGCACCATGCCGTCCTCTTCCCAAGCGTCGGCCTTGGCCGTCACCTCGGTTTCGATGAAGCGGCGCAGCTGGTCGCGGATCATCTCGAGATCTTCGTTGAATGGTCCGTTTGCGGCGGTGATCGTGTCTTGGCTGGTCATGTCTTGTCCTCCGGATCAAGTTTTACGAGGGGGGCGTTCCCGGCAACGGTGTCACCTGGGGCGCAATAGATTTCGGCCACCACGCCCGCGACCGGCGCAGGCAGGCTTTGAAGAAGTTTCATCGCTTCCAGCACCACCAGGGTATCGCCGGCAGCGACACGGTCGCCCGGGGCGACGCGGATCTCGGCAACGGCACCGGGCATCGGTGCGGTCAGGGTGTCGTCACCAGCAGCCTCGCCCGAAGAGCGACGCAGATGCCGGTCCTGAAGCGTCTGGAACTGGTGTGTTGTCATGCCGGTCGGGGTCTGAAGATGCACCGTCCAGCAATCGCCTGTGCGTTCAACATGGGCAACACGAGAGAAGGGAACCCCATCAACATGGCCACTCAGCCGACCGGCGTTCAATCCGGGCGCCTCGACCGCGCAATGCGTATCATTCGTCAGAATGGCCGCGAGCTGTGCTGCGCCGCTGCTCACTCGCACGGGGCCATCACTGCTGTTGTGCCAATATGAGGCCATGCCAAGCCGTCCGGCAGCACCGGTCAGGCGCCAGCTTCCCAAGCTTTGCCAGGGGCTTTGATCCGATGGGGCAAGATGTAGGTGCAAGGCAATAGCGGCCAATGCAGTGCTTTGCTCATCGGGTTCGGGCTCGGTCCAGCCATCGGGGAACATCTCGGGCAAGCCCGAGGTGTGGTGCCGGAATGCCTGAAACTCGGGATGTGTCAGCAATGCGCGCTGATAGGTTAGGTTCAGGCCTACGCCGCCGACGGCGAAGGTATCAATAGCCGCGACCGCCTGACGGATTGCTCCGGCTCGATCCGGCGCATGTACGATCAGCTTGGCCAGCATGGAATCGTAGTGGTGGCTGACGACCGAACCGGTCTCGACGCCGCTGTCCAGCCGCACACCCGGAGGCGTTGCCCAAAGGGTGATCTGGCCTGTTTCGGGCCGGAAATTCTCTGCCGGGTCTTCGGCTGCGATACGGATCTCGATCGCGTGCCCGTCAAAGCCGATATCGGATTGCTCCAGCGTCAGCGCCTCGCCACGCGCGATGCGCAACTGCCATTCGACCAGATCAATTCCGGTAATGGCCTCGGTCACTGGATGCTCCACCTGAAGGCGGGTGTTCATCTCAAGAAAATAGTATTCGCCGCGTTTCGGGTCATAGAGGTATTCCACCGTTCCGGCCGAGCGATAGCCAATGGCTTCAGCCAGCCGGACCGCCGCCGCGCGCATGTCTGCGCGCAGGGCTTCGGGCAGATCGGCGGCCGGGGCCTCTTCGATCAGTTTCTGGTGGTTGCGTTGCAGCGAACAGTCGCGGTCGCCCAGATGCAGCGCAGTACCATGGCTGTCGCCAAGAACCTGCACCTCGATATGGCGCGCGCGCGGGGCGTAGCGTTCCAGGAACACCGCCGCGTCGCCAAACGCGCCCTTTGCCTCGGACCGGGCCGAGGCGATGGCTTCGGCCGCGTCCTGCAAATCGGTGACAAGACGCATCCCGCGCCCGCCGCCGCCTGCGCTGGCCTTGACCAGAAACGGGGTACCAAGTGCCCGAGCCTCGTCCAGCAATTTCACATCGGACTGATCTTCGCCGCGATAGCCGGGAAGAACGGGCATGCCGGCGGCCTCGGCGGCGGCCTTGGCCTCGATCTTGGAACCCATGCGCGAAATAGCATCGGCCTCGGGGCCGACGAACACCAGTCCTGCGGCTTCCACCGCGGCCGCGAAATCCGCATTTTCCGACAAGAAGCCATAGCCCGGATGCACCGCGCCCGCGCCGGTCGCGCGCGCGGCCTCAAGAATGGCCGGAATGTTCAGGTAGCTGTCAGCCGGGGCGGCACCACCTATACAAATGGCATGGTCGGCCTCGGCCACGAAGGGTGCGTCGCGGTCCGCTTCGGAGAAGACCGCGACGCTTTCCAGTCCCAGCTTGCGGCAGGCGCGTTGGATGCGGCGGGCGATTTCGCCACGGTTTGCGATCAGGACTCGGGTAAAGCTCATTTGACCCGCCACGAGGGAATATCCTTGTTCAGGAAGCTGTTGATGCCTTTGATGCCTTCTTCGGTTTCCCAAGCATCGGCCAGTCGATCGGCGGTATAGATCATGTTTGTTTCAAGGTCATGGCTGGCCACATAGGCAATCAGCGCCTTGGTGTCCGCAACCGCGCCCGGTGCTGCCTGAAGGTGATCATGCACCACCCGTTCCACGGCGGTATCCAGATCATCGGGCGCGACAACCTCGGTCAAAAGCCCGATCCGCTCTGCCCTTGCAGAGTCGAACAAGGCACCCGACAACATGGTTTCGCGCGAATGCACCTTGCCGATCCGGGCCACGACATAGGGCGAGATATTGGCCGGCAAAAGGCCCAGCTTTACCTCGGTCAGGCCGAAGCGCGCCCCTTCGGCGCCGATCGTGTAGTCGCAGACAGAAATCATGCCGACCCCACCGCCATAGGCCGGGCCGTTGATCCGACCGATCAGGGGCTTGGGCATTGTATCGAGTCGGCGCAGAAGCCGCGCAAGGGTCGCGCTTTGCTCGACCCGTTCGGCGCGGGTCTTTTCGACATTCGACGAAAACCAATTAAAATCGCCGCCCGCGCAGAAGCTTTTGCCGTTGCCGGTCAGAATGATGATGCGGACAGCCTCGTCCGTGGCCATTTTTTCCGCGGCGTCATAAAGCTCGGCGATAAGATCGCCGTTCAGGGCATTGTGTTTGTCTGCCCGGTTGAGCGTGATCGTCGCAACGCCACGATCATCGGTTTCAACCAGGATTGTGTTGTAGGTCTGGGTCATGTGTGAAGCTCACATTCTGAATACGGGAGTATGGCGCCCGGCTTCAGGCACCGATGTCACAATAGAAAGGCACAGCCCGAGAATATCGCGGGTCTGGCCCGGTTCGATTAGCCCGTCGTCCCACAGCCGCGAGGTGGCATAATAGGGATCGGACTGTTCGCCATACTGGGCGCGCACCTGGGCTTCGATCCTAGCCATGTCGGTCTGCATCCTCTCCGGATTGCCCCCCTTCTGGCGGCGCAGCTCCAGCATCACGTTGGTGGCGATGTCGGCGGACATGGTGGCCAGTTCCGCAGTCGGCCAGGCAAACAAGAAATTCGGCGCAAACCCGCGCCCGCACATGCCGTAATTGCCCGCTCCATAGGACCCACCCAGCAGCACCGACAGGCGCGGCACCTTGGCAACGGACATGGCATAGACCAGTTTGGCACTGTCCTTGGCGATGCCGCCACGCTCCGCATCTGTTCCGACCATGAAACCCGAAATGTTATGCAGGAACAGCAGGGGGATGTTTCGCTGGTCGCACATGGACACGAACTGCGCCCCTTTGAGAGAGCTTTCGGACAGAAGAGCCCCGTTATTGGCGAGAATCCCCACGCGATAGCCATGGATACGTGCCGTACCACAGACCAATGTCTCACCCCAGCCGGGCTTGAATTCGCGGAACTCGCCCGCGTCAATCATGCGCAGCAAAACCTCGCGCATGTCATAGGGCTGTTTGCGATCGGCACTGATGACGCCCAGCAGTTCCTCCGGGTCATGCGCGGGCTGTGCGGGGGCTGCGTCGGGCTTCATCGGACGTGATTGGCCCAATTCAGCCACGATATCACGCATCAGGGCCAGCGCGTGATACTCATCCTCGGCCAGATGATCGGATACGCCCGAGATATGTGAATGCATCTCGGCCCCGCCTAATGTTTCACCATCTACGTCTTCGTTGATGGCGACCTTGACGATTGATGGCCCGCCCAAATGGATGCGCGCGTTGCCGCGCACCATAATGACTTCGTCCGACAGGGCGGGAATATAGGCCCCGCCTGCCGTGCAGCCACCGAACACTGCCGAGATTTGCGGCAGGCCTGACGCCGACATGTTGGTCTGGCGATAAAAGGAATTGCCGAAATGACGCGCGTCGGGAAAGACCCGATCCTGTTCGGGCAGATAGGCGCCGCCACAATCCACGAGGTAAAGGCAAGGCATCCGGTTTTCCGCTGCAATTTCTTGCGCACGGATATGTTTTTGCACCGTCTCATGGTAGAATGACCCGCCCTTCACTGTCGCATCGTTTGCGATGATCATGCACGGAAGGCCGTGAACGATCCCGATGCCCGTAACGATCCCTGCCCCAGGGACTTCGCCGCCATATTGCCCATAGGCCGCCAGGGACGACAGCTCCAGAAAGGCAGTGCCCGGATCCACCAGCAGGTCAATCCGCTCGCGAACAAGAAGCTTGCCGCGATTGCGGTGGCGTTCGACCATTTCTAGACGCCCGCCACCAGAGGCCGCTGCAATCCGCTCCCGCAAAGTTTCAACCCGTGCGCTCTGCGCCGCATGGTTGCGTGCATAGACTTCTGAAGAGGCGATTACAGTTGTTTCAAGCTGCGCCATTTCTCAGTTATCCTGTTTTTCGAGTATTCCGTGAACGAATACGTCAGCGTAATTTTTCGCCAGCGCCTCGACGCTGCCGCGCTTGGGGTCGAACCATTCAAGCGTCGCGTTGAGTGCGCCGATCAGCATCAACCGCAGGTGACGAACATCCACATCTTGTTTCAATGCGCCGTTCGCCTTTAGCCGTGCCAGCAGGCTGTCCCACTCCGCTTCATAAGAACGGCGTGTCGGCAGATTGGCATCCCGGACTGACTGCGGCACCTGTCCGAATATGCGCACATTTGCCGAAGAATAATCACTGACATCCAGAAGGGCGCGCAAATGCGCCGTGATCGCCGCGCGCAAGATGACTTCTGCGCTTGCGTCGGACGCCTGCGATGAAACGGCAAGGCGCATTTCATCGTGTACGGCCATGATACCGGTGTCGAGAATCGACAGCACTATTTCGTCCTTTGAACCAAAATGATAATAAATGCTGCCGGCCTTGATCCCCGCAACCTGTGCGATTTTCCTGAGGGAAACAGAACCATAGCCCTGCTCGCGAAAAAGCCGTGCAGCAACATCCAGCACGCCCTCTCGCCCGACCGGACCGCGGGCTTGCTGAGTTACTTGGTTCGTTTCGAGATTAGACATGGGAAATTTCTGCAACTTCGTACATAACTAACACTTGTTAGGTTGCGTGACGAATGTCAAGCACTTTGTAAGAAACCAACTGGACATTCGCAAAAATACAGTGCGGCCGCCGACTGCTATTTCCATACAGCCGACGACCGATTGGATTTAGATCGTGAAGCCGCCGCCGCAAATTATATGCTGACCCGAGATGAAGTTCGATTCAGGCGCGCAGAACAGATAGACCGCGCCTGCTGCCTCTTCGGGGGTGCCGACACGACCCAGCGGAATCATGCGCTCCATCTGGGATAAAAGATCAGGGTTCACTCCGACCTTGATCTCTTTTTCCTCGACCTTGATCGTGCTGTCGCCGTCCGCGCTGCCTTCGGTCAATCGCGTGCGGATCGGCCCGAAGGCCACGGCGTTGACGTTGACCTTGTAGCGGCCCCATTCCTTGGCCATTGTCCGGGTGACCCCCAGGATACCGGCCTTGGCGGCGGAATAGTTGATCTGGCCGGCATTGCCGCCGGTCCCCGCGATGGACGAGATATTCACAACTTTGCGGAATACCTCCTGTCCGGCGGCAGCCTCTTCCTTGGCCTTGGCGCTGATCACCGGCTGGGCAGCGCGCATGATCCTGAAAGGCGCGGTCAGGTGAACGTCGATAATCGCCTGCCACTGTTCGTCCGTCATTTTCTGGACGACACTGTCCCAAGTATAGCCGGCGTTGTTCACAATGATATCCAGACCGCCAAAGCTGTCCACACCGGTCTGAACAAATCGCTCGGCGAAACCGTCCTCGGTTACACTGCCGGCGCAGACCACGGCCTCGCCTCCGACTGCGCGGATCGCTTCCGCAGTTTCATTGGCGGGATCGGCATCCAGATCGTTAACGACAACGCGGGCCCCCTCCGACGCCAGCTTGAGTGCAATTTCACGGCCAATACCCCGGCCAGAACCGGATACCAGCGCCACGCGCCCGTCGAGTTTTGCAGTCATGACTGATCCTCCCTTTTGACTATGTCAGGCTTTTTCATAAAGCGTGGTTACACAGGCCCCACCCAAACCCAGGTTGTGCTGGAGTGCGAGCCGCGCGCCATCGACCTGCCGCGCATCGGCCTGCCCGCGAAGCTGCTGGACCAGTTCGGTACACTGCGCAAGCCCGGTTGCCCCGAGAGGATGCCCCTTGGACAACAGTCCGCCCGATGGGTTGGTCACGTATTTTCCGCCATAGGTATTGTCGCCGTCGTCCACAAACTTCGCCGCATCTCCGCGACCGCATAGGCCCAAGGCTTCGTAGGTGATCAATTCGTTATGCGCAAAACAGTCGTGCAGCTCGACCACGTCCACGTCTTCGGGCCCGATGCCTGCAGCCTCATAGACCTGATCGGCGGCACGTTTGGCCATGGAGAATCCGACGACTTCGCGCATGTCATGGGCATCGAAGGTTTCCGGCCCGTCCGTCGTCATGGCCTGAGCCGCAATGCGGACAGAACTGTCGAGACCGTGCTTGTCGGCAAATTCCTTGGAACAGATAATCGCCGCGGCAGCGCCGCAGGTCGGAGGACAGGCCATCAGCTTGGTCATAACGCCGGGCCAAACGACCTGCGCTGCCATAACATCATCCGCTGTCACTTCCTGCCGGAACAGGGCAACCGGATTCTTGGCCGCATGTCGGCTGGCCTTGGCCCGGATCTTGGCAAAGGTTTCAAGCGTGGTTCCGAACTCTTCCATATGGGCCTTGCCCGCACCACCGAAATAGCGAAGGGCCAGCGGGATCTCAGCATTACCAACCAGATCATCCGTCTCTTCGTCGAACGCCGCAAACGGGCTGATCCGATCGTGGAACATTGCCCCGATCGCGCCGGGCTGCATCTGTTCGAAACCAAGCGCCAGGGCACACTCTACCGCGCCGCTTTCCACGGCCTGACGGGCCAGGAACAGCGCAGATGATCCGGTCGAGCAGTTGTTGTTGACGTTCAGCACCGGAATCCCGGTCATGCCGACGCGATACAAGGAGCGCTGGCCACAGGTACTGTCGCCATACACATAACCCACATACGCTTGCTGAACTTTGTCATAATCGAGCCCTGCGTCCGCGAGCGCGGCGCGGGTCGCCGCCGCAGCCATGATGTCATAGCTTTCGGATTTACCCGGCTTCTGGAATGGAACCATCCCAACGCCCGTGACATAAGCTTTGTTTCTCCGTTCCACTTCGCGCTCCTTATTCTAACAAGTGTTTGAATTTTTATTTGCGACTTCTCTTGCTGTCAATGTTTAAGCTAGCCGTGGTGGGTCGCCATCGCAGGGGTCAAGTAGAGCGGACGCCTCAACCTCGATGACCTGCTCCCCTGAAAAGTCCGCGGTTTGAGGTTAGTCTGTTCTCTGACGAAGGAGACAGACGATGAAGAGAAGCCGTTTCAGCGAAGAGCAGATTATCGGCATCCTGAAAGAGCACCAGGCTGGGCTTGGAGCCAAGGAACTGTGCCGCAAGCACGGGATCAGCGATGCAACATTCTACAAGTGGCGTTCTAAATACGGCGGCATGGAAGTGTCCGACGCCAAGCGTCTGAAGACACTGGAAGCAGAGAACGCGAAGCTGAAGAAGCTCCTGGCCGAGCAGATGATGGATGTTGCGACACTCAAGGAAATGCTCGGAAAAAACTTCTGAGGCCCGGCTCGCGGAGAAGAGCCGTGGACTGGGCCATGAAGGAAAGGTGTTATTCGCAAAGGCGAGCCTGTGCTTTGGCCGGGATCGATCCGCGTGTCTACCGGCGACGGCCAACCAGGCCGGAGGACAGGGAACTGCGCCAGCGGCTGCGGGAGTTGTCCGGCGAGCGGCGACGGTTTGGCTATCGCCGTCTGCACATCCTGCTCAAGCGCGAGGGCTGGCAGGTGAATTGGAAGAAGCTCTATCGGATCTACAGGGAAGAAGGCTTAACAGTTCGTAAGCGGGGCGGTCGCAAGCGCGCCATCGGGACAAGAGCGCCCATGGCGATCCCGCAAGGGCTAAACCAACGCTGGAGCCTGGACTTCGTATCCGACAGCTTGTCCTGCGGGCGCAGGTTCAGGGTGCTGTGCGTGATTGACGACTTCAGCCGGGAATGTCTTGCGACGGTTGTTGACACATCGCTCTCCGGTATCCGCGTGGCACGTGAACTGGACCGGATTGCCGAGCTGCGAGGCTATCCCTGCATGGTGGTCTCGGACAACGGCACCGAACTGACCAGCAATGCGATCCTGAAATGGCAGGAGGACCGGCAGGTCGAGTGGCACTACATCGCACCGGGCAAACCGATGCAGAACGGCTTCGTGGAAAGCTTCAATGGCCGATTGCGCGACGAATGTCTGAACGAGCACCTGTTCTCAAATCTGCGCCATGCCAGCCATCTGATCCACGCCTGGCGCGAAGACTATAACTATCACCGCCCCCATACGAGCCTCGACGGGCTCACCCCGTGGGAATATCATCAACGGTCGAAAGAGGACCAAAACCTGAACAGAGCTAACTTATAAACGCGGACTCTGAGGGGAGCAGGTCATCGATATTATTACCGGGCTCCTCTTGGCGATGGCTGGGCGAACACGGATCTATCAGTGGCCTTCGCTTGGACTTGTCAGGAAATCTAACATATGTTTGACTGGCGGTGCCGGGCTATTATTTCTTTCGGGAAGCGGTTTTGGGCTTCGATTTTCCCTTGATGGAGGCATGGGTGCAAAACGGTGCCGGCGGACTGAACAACCCTGACCCAAGACATGTCATCATCGGTTCGGGGGCGGACGGACCCGGTTAGGGAGCGATTGAGAACACCCGCTAGCCGATTTTTCCGTCAAGTAAGGTAAGCTATGGTGAAAAAACAAACAAAAAACGAAAACTCGTCCAAATTATTGGCGCGCGCTGCTGAAGTCTGGAACGAACGCGCGCTTGGTTTCATCACCGAAATGAATTTGCAGATTGAAAGATCAGCACTTGATGGCGTTCAACTTCGCATGCCCTACAATCCGGAATTTTGCGTCGATGAAGAAGGCACCATGCTCCACGGCGGGATACTGACCGCGTTACTCGACAGCGCTTTTGGATTGGCCAATTTTCTTGCCGTCGAGGACCTCGAATCGATGGCGACCATAGATCTGCGGGTTGAATATCTGGGCCCCGCACAGTCGCGCGCCGACATACTGGTTTTCACGGAATGCTACCGGCAGACGCAGCACGTTGCTTTCAACAGCGGCCGTATCTGGTTCGATACAAACGGGCAACCCGAAGTCGCCCGTGCTATGGGCACGTTTTCGGTTACGCGGGGAACGAACAGCTTGTTGGACAAGTTGAATACGATGGGGCCCGGACAATGACGTTGGATAAACTCCAGGCGCAATGCGACAGGGTGCCGTTTTTTCGCTTTCTCGGTTTCGAAATCACCGATGTCGATGATGACTGTATCCACGCACGGATGGAACAGTCCGCCCGTCATGTCGGTAACCCTGTCTTAAAAGCATATCATGGCGGCATCACGGCCAGTTTCATGGAGGCAATCGCGTCGACTGCAGTGTCGCACAATTGGGAAATCCTGCGCCCAAAACCAATTAACCTGACGGTGGATTATTTACGCCCGGCTTTGGCGGGCACTCTGTTTGTTCGTGCTGATATTTCGAAGAAGGGCCGTCGAATGTCCAGCATTGAAACCGTTGCATGGCAAAAAGACCCGGCAAAACCAGTCGCGAAGGGGTTGTTCCACTTTTTGTTGGTATAGCGCGAAAACAGGCTTTTTCCCTGCTTATTCAGGGCGTTCTCCGGCCAGTGTTATTCGGTGCATGACGCGTTTGAATCCGTGATAGTCATTAATCGGATTGTGATGACAGGCACGGTTGTCCCAAAAGGCGATGGAACCGGGCTGCCACGCGAAGCGGCATGTAAATTCCGGTCGGGATTGATGCGCGAACAGAAAATGCAGCAGCGGCGCGCTTTCCTCGACGGTCATGCCTTCGAAATGCGTGGTGTGGCCGATATTGACGTACAACAGTTTTTTTCCGGTCTCGGGATGCGTTCTGACAACCGGATGCACAGCTTC
Source organism: Ruegeria aquimaris (assembly GCF_025751555.1). GTDB lineage: Bacteria > Pseudomonadota > Alphaproteobacteria > Rhodobacterales > Rhodobacteraceae > Ruegeria_B > Ruegeria_B aquimaris. Next base: position 43,490 of record NZ_JAOWLB010000018.1, on the reverse strand, counting down.
CAGAACCGTGTCTGAATCCTGTTTGGCCTCGGTTTTCAACCGGTCCTCCCGCGTGGCCGAGGCGTCCGCTTTGGCCGAGGAGTTCACCGCCCGCAATCCGTCCAGCATCATTTGTAGCCCATCCGACAGTGTTTCATAGGCCAGATACATGTTGGAAAACAGCGTATCGCCACCATAAGGGGGCAATTCGCGGGCCACCAACATCGTGGCCTTGGGGGGCGCATCCAGATAGGCCGTATCCGAATGCCAGATGCCACCGAAATTCGTTGTTTCATGCTCCAGTTTGACGACCGGTGCTATCTGCGGGAAACCTTCAATACCCTTGACCATCGGATATTCCAGTACTGTCCCGAACCGCTCGGCAACTGCCAGATGCTGGGCCGCTGTAATATGCTGATTGCGGAAGAACACGACAAGAAAATCGCGTTGCGCCTGCGCAATTTCCGAAATGTTCAGATCGCTGATGGCCCCCGTCAGGTCGACCCCGTGGATTTCTGCACCGATAGCGCCTGCAACCGGCCTAACGGAAATAGTCTCGTAGTTCATATCTTGCCCTTCCAATCTGTCTCCAAGGCCTAGAGGATTGTCCTGGGTCCGCCCCATGGACCGCTTGAGCTTTTAGCCGTTGTTGATTTTGCCTGTGATATATACTGTTCCGGTAAATCCAGCGACCAAGTTACCTTGGGAATTGCTGACATCGACGCGGTACATGGCAATCCGGCGGGACCGCGACGTTTCCCAAGCCTTTGCCGTCAATGTTTCACCTTCGGACACTGCGGCCTGATACGTCATATGTGTGTCAATCCCCGCAGAGAGAACCCCCTGGCTGTTCGAGGCCAGACCAAAAGCGCTGTCAGCCAAAGCAAAGAGCGCGCCGCCATGACAGGTTCTGTTGAAATTGATATGAAAGGATTGAACCTGCATACGCAGTTCCGAAGTTCCCGTCCCGATATTTACAAGGTCTATACCCAAGTGGCGCATGAACCCGTCCCGGCGCGAAAACTCGCGTCCCAGATCGGCCGGCGAAGGCGATTGGTCATTGCTCATTGGCGTTATACCCCAGGATACCACCTAGGATTTGTTTTGCCGCGTCTGTTAAACCGAGCCGCGCATCCTGAACCGCATGCAGAATATCTTCGACTTTCTCCGATCTGCTGTTCATGACGTGCGCCTCTGCCGCCTTGGACACCGCTTGCGCCAGAAGGTGCCGGGTGCGTCCCGCCAGGGCCGACCGGTCCGTTTGCCTGTCGCGCCGGTCGGCCACAACCGTCACGGCGTCGGCCAAATCGGCAACTCCAACCCGATTGATGGCGTCTGTGCTCAGCACGGGCACCGGATGTTCGGCAGTCGCTCGCAGGCCAAGCATTGCGTTGAGTTGCCGACGGGTTTGCGAGGCTAGTGGTTGATCTGCCTTGTTGACCACCAGGACATCGGCAATTTCCAAAATACCCGCCTTGATCGCCTGGACGTCATCGCCCAGCCCTGGGGCGGCGATGACCACACGCACGTCGGCAATGGTGGCCATCTCGACCTCGGACTGCCCGGTTCCGACGGTTTCCAGGATGACAACATCGCGGTCCGCGGCATCCATCAGATCGGCGACTTGCGCTGCTGATGCCGACAGGCCCCCTAAGGCCCCGCGCGAGGCCAGGGAGCGGATGAAAACGCCTTCGTCCAGGGTGTGTTCCGCCATGCGGATCCGGTCACCCAGAACCGCGCCCCCGGTGATCGGGCTGGACGGGTCCACCGCGACTATGCCCACCGTCTTTCCACGTCGGCGCAATTCGGCGACGTACGCGTTGACCAGAGTTGATTTGCCGGCCCCGGGCGGGCCAGTGAATCCGACAACGATCGCCTGACCCAGATGTGGACGGATCGCGCGCAGGATTTCGATGGCTTGGGGAGTGTCTCGCTCCACCACGCTGATTGCACGTGCCAGCGCTGCCGTTTCCCCGTTTATCAGGCGCCGCGCTAGCGCGGGCATCTCGGGTGTTGCCTGCTTCATATGTTCAGGCCACCACCAAAGGTCGGCCAAAACCCAATTCGTCACGCAATACCGCGATGATCTCGCCTTGGGTGGCCCCGGCGCGGGTGGCCACGACAATCGCGGCGAAGGTGTTTTCGCTCTCGGACCGCGCGGCGGTGCGCATGTCACTCAGCGCCGTCGTGACGCCTCCTTGATCGCGATTCGCCTTGTAGGCGGCCAGCCGGTCGATCTGGCCCTGCATCCAGTCGGGATCGGGCCGGTCGATGGCCGGAAGGACGGTTTCCTCCTCTTCCTCCTGATAGGCATTTACGCCGACCACTATCTGTTCACCCGTGTCCACGGCTTCTTGGAACCCCAGAGCGCTTTCACCGATTGCCTTCTGGACGAAGCCATTCTCAACCGCCTTGAACATGCCGCCCTGTTCGTCGATCTCGGCAATGACCCGCAGGATTTCCGCCTCCATCTGGTCAGTCAGCGTTTCGACATAGTATGAGCCACCAAGCGGATCGATCACATCGCACAGCCCAGCCTCGTGCTTGAGGATGTTCTGCGTGGCGATGGCAACCTTGGCGGGGCCTTCTGTAGGGGTCGTGAAAACTTCGTCATATCCGTCGGTGTGCAGCGACTGCAATCCACCAAGAATACCGGCCATGGCCTGCACCGCCACGCGCGAAATGTTGTTCAGGGGTTGCTGGCGGGTCAGATCGACACCAGACGTTTGCGCGTGAAACTTGAATCGTTTGGCTCTAAGGTTTGACACGCCGAACCGCTCTTCGACCAGTCGCGCCCAGATGCGCCTGCCCGCGCGGAATTTGGCCACCTCTTCGAAGAAACTGATCGAGATGTCGAAGAAGAAGGTGAACCGTTCCAGGAACTTGTTCGGTTCGAGGCCGCGCGCCATGCAATCTTCGGCATACTGGATTGCCGAGGACAGGGTAAGGCCCATTGCCTGTGCCGGAGTGGCGCCGGCCTGCTGCATGTGCTGTCCGACCACTGACAACGGGTTCCAATTGGGCACGTTTTCGGCCAACCACTCGATCGCGTCCAGCTGCACCCGCCGCGCACCGGTCAGTGACAGGCGATAGAACATGTGGTTTGCGACGAAGTGCGAAATGTAATCACTTTGGTTCGATGTTCCGGTAATCTTGCTCCAGGGTACACCGCGTTGCTCGGCGACGATAAGAAGCTGTGCCAGCATGGTGAACGGATTGGGGTCGTTCAGACCAATCGAAATATCGCCAATAGGAATATCGGCCAGGCTTATATCCATATCCTGGACGGTGTTGATAACCGTGCCGCAGGTGCCCAGCAACTCGGGCTCGACCTCGTTGGCGTCGACGCCGCGATAAACCGAATTGCAGGGAATTATGCTAAGGGCCGAGGCCCCGGATTTCAGGATCTTCTTGATCCGGCCGTTGAAATCTTCCGGGCGACCCAGACCGATCAGTTGGCGTTGGGTCCAGGTGCGTCCGCGGTGCATCGATGGATAGATACCGCGCGTCATCGGTCCCGAACCTGGGAACCCTAGCTTTGCGTCATAGGTGGCATCGACCTCTTCGTCGGGCCAATAGAGAGGTTGGATTTCCAGCCCGGACCGGTTGCGGACGGTTTTTCCCTCTCTGACCTGTGCCTGATAGCCTGACTTCCAATCCCGCGCGGCCGTTTCCCGGTCGGAGCCGCCCGAATGCACCTTGGCGTCAATCTTGTTCATCGCATGCACCCCTTGTCAGTCATCTGTGCGATCGTCGGCGGCATCGACCGCCAGCTTCGCCACCGCTTCAACAATCTCTTCGCGGCCAGAACCGGGGTGGAACACCCGCGATACCCCGGCCTTCAAAAGATCCGCTTCTTCCTCTGCAGGCACGATGCCACCGACAATCACGCGAATATGGCCCAAGCCAGCTTCATCAAGCGCTTTCATCAGCTTCGGTACCAACAGGTGATCTGTCGCCAGCGAGCTTATCCCGATCACGTCCACATCCTCTTGCAAGGCCAGCGCCACGACCGCCTCAAGCTTCTGCCAGGGATCAGTATAGATTACCTCCATTCCGGCATCGCGGAGATATGCCGCCACGATCCGGCTGCCGCGATCATGGCCGTCGAGGCCTATTTTGGTGACCAGAACGCGCGCGGGAATGACAGTATCCAGTGTCATGTTCTTTTCCCTTCTGTCTTGGTGTTGTCTTGCGCAAATCGCAGGTTGGCCACGATTTGCCTTGCAAGATTTGACGGGGTCTCTCTCCCGGGGCGATACCAAAGCGGCACATGGTTGAGAGCCCCTATGAGCATAAGCCGAAACAGGCTCCGATCAGTTCCGGCCGGCAAGGGCAAGGCATCGACCAGAGCAATGAAAGTTTTTTCGTAGTCGTTACGCAGGGAGATCAGTTCTTCCGCAGCCCCGGGTACATCCTGTGGGAGGACGCGCACGATCACACTCGCGAAGTCGCTCCCTTCCAGAAGGGTAACAAGATGCGCCTCGCACGCAGCCTGCAACCGCTCCCATGCGTTGCCCTGACAGGCCGCAAGCGCCGCTTCGGCGGCGGCGCTAATTCGTTGGACCCCTTCCTCAAAGACAGCGACCAGCAAGGCCTCTTTGGAAGGAAAATGATAGTAAAGCGACCCCGGCAACATGCCCGCTTCCTTGGCGATGTCGCGGATGGACGTGCCGTTGAAACCCTTGCGGACAAAGAACCCGGCGGCGATCTCAAGAACGATTTCCCGGCGGTTGTTGGCCTGCGGCTTGTGGGTGGCGAGAGTTGGCATAGCGTACACATAAAAGCAAACGATTGTTTGGTTATAGTGGGAAATCTGTATTCTGTCAAATTGTAACCTCTTGGGCTTGGAGGTCTGTTCAGCTCGTTGATTGGCGACGAGGAACACGCCATAAACATCTGAGCGAACTCATTTCACTAGACGCCATCCGTAAATCTGGCACGGGTCCCAAGACCCTTTCAGACATGGGCATTCCGGTCCTCGATCCGTTCTTCGAACCTTGGCGATTGGCGCAAGCCGGTGCACCGCCAGCACCACGCCTTTACAGGCGGAATATTCCATAATGCGGATCGTCGATCGGTGCATTTAGCGATGCCGAGATGGACATGCCGAGCGCATTGCGCGTATCCGCCGGGTCGAGGATGCCATCGTCCCATATCTCTGACGTCGAGGTGTAGGCTTCGACGTCCCGGCTGTACTTTTCCAGCACTGGCTCGCGGATCGCGGCAATTTCCTCTTCCGACAGTTTTTTGCCTTCGCGCTGAAGCTGACGGATTTTGACATCAGCCATGGTATTGGCGGCCTGCTCCGCCCCCATGACGCCGATTTCGGCCTGTGGCCACATGAACAGCGTGCGCGCATCCCAGGCCCGCCCACACATGCCGTAATTGCCGGCCCCGTAAGACGCATTGGCGATCACGGTGAACTTCGGCACGACCGAGCCGCCCTGCGCCATCAGCATCTTGGCGCCGTCCTTGGCGATGCCGCGTTCTTCGTATTCGCGGCCCACCATGTAACCGGTGATGTTCTGGAAGAAGACCAGAGGCGTCCGGTTCTGGTTGCAAAGCTGCATGAAATGCGCGGCCTTGAGCGAGCTGTCGTTGAACAGCACCCCGTTGTTGGCAAGAATGCCGACCTTGTAACCCCAGATATGGGCAAAGCCGCACAGCATCGTGGTGCCATAGTCGGGCTGATACTCGTGAAAGCGTGAACCGTCTACGATCCGGGCCAGAACCTCGCGCATGTCGAACTGGGTTTTCCGGTCCTTTGGAATGATCCCGTAAAGTTCTTTGGGGTCATAGTAAGGCTCTTCAAAGGTCGCGGTTTCGATGATTGTTTTTGGCGTACGCTTCCACTGGCCGACAATCTCGCGGGCCAGTGAAAAGGCGTGTTGTTCGGTCGCGGCGCGATAGTCGCCCGTGCCCGAAACCGAGGTGTGCATTACCGCCCCGCCCAGTTCCTGAACGCCGACCTCCTCGCCGGTGGCTGCCTTGACCAGCGGCGGACCGCCAAGGAAAATCGCCCCTGTGCCTTCGATGATGATGTTGTAGTCGCTCAGTGTCGGCACATAGGCGCCACCAGCCGTGCAGTGTCCGCCGACCACAGCAATCTGCGGGATATTGGCCTGGCTCAGCTTGACCTGGTTGCGGAACACCCGCCCGCCCAGATACCGGTCGGGAAACACCCCGTGCTGCAGCGGCAGGAAACCGCCCGCGCTGTCGCAGATATGGATGACCGGCAGACGGTTTTCCAGCGCGACATCCAGAAGACGCACAACCTTTTTTACCGTATGTGGATACCAGGCCCCGCCCTTGACGCTGGCATCGTTGGCGTGGATGGCGACCTCGCGGCCCTGCACAATACCGATGCCCGTCACCACAGCGGCGCCGGGCACGGTGCCGTCGTATTCGCGACAGGCGGCAAGTGTGGAAAACTCCAAAAACGGAGTGCCGGGGTCCAGCAGCAGTTTCAACCGCTCGCGCACGCCCAGTTTGTTCTGGCGGGCAAGGCGGTCGATATCGCGTTGCGGGCGTTCGAAACGCGCCGCGTGCTGGCGGGCGTGGAATTCCTTCAGCCGTTCAGACATGGCGGCATAATTTGCCTTGTAGTCGGCGGCATTGGTGTCGATCTGACTTTCAATCCTGCGCATTGTCACTCCTCCTCCGGGGCCAATTGGGCCAGGATGTCTTTCAGACCAAAACTGTCGCCTTCGGCGAATGGCATTTCGGCAACGACCCCGTCGCGCGGCGCCGTCAGTGTGGTTTCCAACTTCATGCTTTCGATCACCAGAAGCGGCTGGCCTTCTTCAACCGCATCGCCGGGTTTAACCGCAACCGACACCACGACACCCGGCATGGGCGCCACCAATCGGTCATCGCTCGCGCCACCGTCGCTTCCGGCCAGGCGTTCGGCGGGATCAACCCGCCCGACTTCATAGGTTCGCCCGTCCATATGCACAAAAGTTGCTTCCGGCCCCACGACCAGTCGCAATTCGCGCACAACACCCTTGGCCCGCAACGTATACCCGCCCGGCAGACCCGTCGGGTCCAATTGGCAGGCAACAGCGCCAGTGGGGGTATTGAGCACGAACCGGCTGCCATCATGACCCAGCCAGCAATCAGTCTCTTCTCCGTCGATCTGAAAAATCCGTTGCATCAGTTTCTCCACCCGCCCATCTTGCGGTACATTTCCGGTATCTGCATTACGTCACTCACCAGCCGCGCGTCCGATAGGGCCGCCGCCGCCATCAGCAAGTCAGAGACATCTTCGCCCGGCGCGGTCAGCGTTTCGGATTGTTCAGCCAGGAAGCCAGTTGAAACGTCACCAGAGGCGAAATCCGGATGTGCAAGGATTGCATCCAGGTAACCGGTATTGGTCGTCACCCCGAGAATCACATAGTTCTGCACCGCGTTCCGGGCACGGGCGATGGCCTGCGCGCGATCCGGGCCATGCACGATCAGCTTGGACAACATCGGGTCGAAGTCGGTCGTTACCTTGCCGCCATCCAGAATGCCGCTGTCTACGCGGACACCCTCGCCCTGGGGTTCGTCCAGCAGCCGGATATCGCCGATCGCGGGGCGAAAATCGGCCGTCGCATCCTCGGCACAGATGCGCAGTTCGATCGAGTGTCCGGTTTGGGGAATATCCGCCTGCACGGCGCTCAAGCCCTTGCCCGCCGCGACACGCAGCTGCTCGGCAACCAGATCGAAGCCGGTCACCAGTTCGGTCACCGGATGTTCGACCTGAAGGCGGGTGTTCATTTCCAGGAAATAAAAGGCCCCATCCTGCGCATAGATGAATTCGACCGTCCCCGCCCCGCGGTATTTGACGGCGCGGGCAATCCCGGCCGCGGTTTCGCAGATTTCGTCCCGTTGTTCGGGGGTCAGCGCCGGTGAGGGCGTTTCCTCGATAATCTTCTGGAACCGGCGCTGGATCGAACATTCACGTTCCCAGAAGTGCACGACATTGCCCTGCCCGTCGCCCATCACCTGCACCTCGATATGGCGCGGGCGTTCGATATAGCGTTCGACAAACAGACGGCCGTCACCGAAATACCGTTCGCCTTCGCGGCGCGCGGTTTCGATTTCGGTCTCCAGCGTGCTGTCCTCGCGCACGACGCGCATGCCCTTGCCGCCACCGCCGGCCGAGGGCTTGATGAGCAGCGGATAGCCAACGGCGCGGGCGCGTTCGACAAAGCTCGCCGGATCATCATCCTCGATCGCCGAGGGGGCGACGGGAAAACCGCGTTCCTCGACAAAGGCGCGGGCGCGGACCTTGTCGCCCATCAGGTCGATGGTCTGGGAGGTGGGGCCGACAAATGTCACGCCGGCCTCTTCCAGCGCCGCGACGAAGGCCGCGTTCTCGGACAGAAAGCCATAGCCGGGATGCACCGCATCCGCGCCGATCTTTGTTGCCGCCGCGACGATCTGCGAAATATCGAGATAGGCTGCCACCGGTGTCGGGCCGTCGATGGTCACAACCTCATCCGCGATCAGATGGGCAGGCCCCTCTTGTTCCGTGGCGTGGCGCAACACGGCCGTCGCAAGCCCGCGGGCCTTGGCGGTGCGCAACACGCGCGCCGCGATCTCGCCCCGATTTGCGACCAGAAGTTTCGAAATGGTCATGTCGTTATCCTCTTAGTTCCGGTTCGCGGCGTTCAGTCCATCCCTCGCGGCCAGTTCAGCCGGCACGGGGATTTCGATGTCTAGTAGCATCTGCGCAAAGCCCTTGCCCTGCGGATCGATCCGGACCGAGGCGATGCCGCCGCCTCCGAGGGATTCGTGCAGCAGGAAATTCAGCGCGTTTGTTCCGGGCAGATCGAAGCGTTCCACCGGGCCCTTGCACAGGTGGGCGAAGTAATCCTTGACCACCGTCTCGGTTAGCGTCGAGCGGATGTAAGGCAGGTAGTCCGGCTTGCGGGCGAGGATGCCAATATTGGCGATATCACCTTTGTCACCGGAACGTCCCCACGCCAGATCCACCAGCCGCACCTTGACCGCGTACGGACCGGCCTCACGGCTTTCCAACGCCGGTGCAGCTGGCGCATCGAGCTGCACGGCGTCGTTGGCGAGGGTAACCGGTACGGCCTTGCCGTCAACCTCGACCGCGACCGGCGTTTCTGCCTTGTCCTGTAGAAAAGAGAACAACCTCACCACCGGCTGCACCTTGGGCCGCCCGGCGAAGAACCCGGTCAGGCCCTGCGCGGTGGAAATGGCCATTGGCGCGATCTCTCCCGCGAAAATATTGAGCGCGCTTCGATCGTCATGCGTCACGCCGACTTTCAAAACCACCTCGCGCGTCTGGGCCCGAGCGTTCGCGCCATAGGCGGCCTCGGCGCCGAGCACCTCGACGCTGACCTCGCGGAAATCGCCCAGGTTGCGGTCTCGGAAGATTCGGCGACAGCGCTTCAGTATCGCCTCGGCGACGCGCTCGGCCTTGGCAGGCGCGTCGATGGCGGCCAGCGTCAGAGTGGTAACGGCGCGCCAGCCGTCTGCATGGGTCGCCGACACTTTGTAGCTGCCTGTACGTCCAAGGCCTTTGCCACCCTTCACCAGCACCCGGTCGGGGCCAACCTGTTCCAGCGTAACGCCAGACCAGTCACAGATGACATCGGGCAGCAGGTAGGCGCGCGGATTGCCTATTTCATAGAGCATCTGTTCGCCGACAGATCCGGGCACGACCAGTCCGCCGGTATCAGGCGTTTTGGTCATGACAAAGCTGCCATCAGCGAAGACCTCGACAATGGGCATGCCCATGTCGTCCCAGCCCGGCACCTCCTGCCAGTCGGTGAAATTGCCGCCCGTGCCCTGCGGCCCGCATTCGATCAGGTGGCCCGCCAGCGATCCCTGGCTGAGCTTGTCCCAATCTTCATCACCCCAGCCGAATTCGTGCATCAAGGGGCCGAGCGCCACGGCGCTGTCGGCGCAGCGGCCGGTGATCACGATCTCGGCCCCGGCATCCAGCGCTGCGGCGATTGGGCGGGCGCCGAGATAGGCGTTCATACTCCAGATATCGTCGGGGAAATCCACACCCGAAAACATTTCGGTTACGCCGCGGTCGCGAATCTTGTCGCCCTGGTCCAGCAGGTCGTCCCCCAGTACGACGCCGATTGATATGTCGATGCCCGCGGCTTCAGCCGCCTTGGCCAGCGCTTCGCGGCAGCCGCGCGGGTTCACGCCGCCGGCATTGGCCACCACCTTGATCCTCTTGCGCTTGATCTCTGCCAGCCAGGGGGTCAGCGCCTTGACAAAATCCGGGGCGAACCCTGCCTCGGGCGACTTGGCGCGCGCACGCGCCATCAAGGACATCGTCACTTCGGCCAGGTAATCGAAGACGAGATAGTCGATCTCGCCGAGGGAAACCAACTGCCCGACCGCTTCGGGCGTATCGCCCCAAAATCCCGATGCGCATCCGATGCGCAGCTTTTGATCCGACATATTCCTCTCCTCCCCGTTTGATCAGCGGCCCGTCCATTCAGGTTTGCGCTTCTCAATAAAGGCATCAAAGCCCTCGCGCGCGTCTTCTGTCTGTGCAACGCGGGGTAATAACGTTTCTGCAAACCGCATTTGCTGCGGATAGGTCATGTCCTCCATCGCGTGACAGGCGTATTTTCCCAGCCGGATCGCGCTCGGCGACTGCGCGGCAATCTGGGCAACCAGTTCTGCAACCTTGTCGTCCAGCCCCGCGGCATCGGTCACATAGTTGACCAGATTGAATTGCAGGGCTTCTTCGGCAGTCAGGGGAACGCCGGTGATGAACATTTCCATCAGCCTCCGCCGGGGCAGCACGCGCATCATGGGTGGTACGATCGTCATAGGAAACAGGCCCACCTTGACTTCGGGCGTTCCGATGCGGGCATGATCCGCCATCACTGCCAGATCGCAGGCACAGATGATGCCCGCCCCCGCCCCCATCGCGATGCCATTGATGCGCGCGATCGTTGGCTTTCGGCACGCCTGTATCGTCTCGAACAACCTTCCGGCAAAATGATCCGGGTCCGCCGGATCCTGAACAAACGGGCCGCCATCCGCCCCCGCCTTGATGTCGCCCCCGGCACAGAAGGCTCGCTCGCCCTCGCCAGTTAGAACGATCACTCGGCAATCGCTGTCACCCTCGGCAGCATGGATGGCGGCAATGATCCCGTCCGCGACCTCACGGTTGAGGGCATTTCGACTGTCGGGCCGTCGAATCGTAATACGTAATTCGCCGCCGCGCGCATGCGATTGGACAACGCTCTCAATCATTTCCACAGCTCCCCCCCGCATTTTATGACCTCCAGGCTTTCTAACGTCAGGTCGTAAAAAGCTTGGCTTGATCTATTTTCTAACATGTGTTTGATTTTGGTCAACACTACAGACGACATTTTTCGGGAGGATGATATGACGACTCAAAGTGAGGCTATCGCGGCTGATCTGGAGGCCATCAGGGCAAACTATTCGTTGACCGATGAGCAACGCCAGATCGTCGATCACGTGGATCGGGTATCGCGCGAGGTTCTGCATCCGCTACAGGCGCGCATGGACGAAGAGGAATGGTGGCCCGACGATCTGTTCAAGCAAATGGGTGAGCTGGGCCTGCTGGGGATCACCGCGCCCGAGGAGCTGGGCGGATCCGGGCAGAACGAGTTCACCCAGGCGCTGGTTTCCGAATTGATTGCCAAATGGAATCCGGCGGTAGGTCTGTCGCATGGCGCGCATGACAACCTGTGCCTGAACAACCTGCTGCGCAATGGCTCGCAAGAGCAGGTGAAGAAATATGTGCCGGGCCTATGCTCGGGCGACTTGGTTGGTGCTCTGGGTCTGACAGAGCCGGGCGCGGGGTCCGATGCGCTTGGGTCCATGGCGACCACCGCGCGCCGCGACGGCGACGACTATGTCATCAACGGCTCGAAGATCTACATCACCAACGGGCCGATTGCCGATGTGATCCTGCTTTATGCCAAGACCGACAAATCGAAGGGCGCCAAGGGCATTTCTGCTTTCATCATCGAGACGGACAATCCTGGTTTCAAGGTGGCGCAAAAGCTTGACAAGATGGGCTTCCGCGGCTCGCCAACCGGAGAACTGGTGTTTGAGGATTGCCGCGTACCCGCATCCGCCATGGTTGGACAGGAAAACACCGGCGTTTCGGTGGTAATGAGCGGACTGGATCTGGAACGCGCCATGGTCGCATCGGTCTGTGTCGGCATGGCCGAACGCGCGCTGGAACTGGGGCTGGAATACGCCAAGATTCGCGAACAGTTCGGCAAGCCAATTGCAAGTTTCCAGATGATGCAGTCGAAACTGGCCGAGATCTACACCGAGGTCGAAACGGCACGCGCCTTCGGGTATCGGGCGCTGGCCGCCTGTACGGGCCTGCCGAAAGGCGCCGGGGGCCGTGGCGAAATCCACAAGCTGACCGCGGCGGCCTGTCTTTACGCAGGCGAGGCATTCAACAAGGCGGTCACCGAAGCCTGCCATATACATGGTGGCTCCGGCTACATGCAGGACACCGAAATCAACCGGCTCTACCGCGCCAACAAGCTGTTGGAGATCGGCGCTGGAACAAGCGAAGTCCGCAAGATCATCATTGCCGAAGAACTTTTGCGCGCCTGAGGGAGACGAGACCATGAACAAGCAACTGCGCAACGATACCGCTCTGCCGAGCCATTTCATGACGGACGAACAGCAGGCGCTGGCCGATCAGGCTGGTAAGTTCTTCATGTCCGAGTTCCACCATCTGAACGCGGAAATGGACGACACCGACGATTTACCCCCTTCGGTTTTTCCAAAGCTGGGCGAAATGGGCTATCTGGGCCTGAACGTGCCGCCGGAATTCGGCGGCGCGGGGCTGGATTTCACCTCGGCCTGCATCATCACCGAAGAGATGTCGCGCGCCTCGGCGGCCATCGGGCTGACCCATGTGGCCCATGACAACTTGTGCGTCAACAATATCTACCGCAACGCCAATGACGATCTGCGCCGCAAGTATCTGCCGGGGCTTTGCAATGGCACGCTGATCGGCGCCCTGGGTCTGACCGAACCCGGCGCGGGGTCTGATGCGCTTGGCTCGATGCGGACCACGGCCAAACAAGATGGTGACGACTACATCCTGAACGGCGCCAAGATCTACATCACCAATGGGCCGATTGCCGATCTGGTCCTTGTCTATGCGAAGACTTCGCCGGAAAAGGGCGCCAAGGGCATTTCCGCCTTTATCGTGGAAACCGACACGCCGGGTTTCAAGGTGGCGCAGAAGCTGAACAAGATGGGCTTTCGCGGCTCGCCCACCGGCGAACTGGTGTTCGAAGATTGCCGCGTTCCGGCCAGAAACATGGTCGGCAAGCTGGATGGCGGGGTTGCCGTTACCATGTCCGGACTTGATCTGGAACGTGCCATCGTCTGTTTCAACGCTCTGGGCATTGCGCAGCGGGCGTTGGATATTTCCATCGATTACGCCAAGACACGCCAGCAGTTTGGCAAGCCGATCGCCAGTTTCCAGATGGTGCAGGCGATGCTGGCCGACATGTACACGCAAATCGAGGCCGCGCGCAGCTTGTCGCTAAAAACGGCTGCCATGTGCGAGGGCCTGGAAGAAGGCGAAGGCGGGCGTGGTGAAATCCACAAACTCACGGCAGCGGCGATTTTCAAAGCGGCCGAGGCGACGTCGTTCGTGCTGGACAAGGCAGTGCAGATCCACGGCGGCTCGGGTTACATGCGTGATACAGAAGTGAACCGGCTGTACCGGACCGGTCGCGTACTTGAGGTCGGCGCAGGCACCCAAGAGGTTCGCAAACTCATCATCTCTGGCGAATTGCTGAAGAACTAGGGGCGGAACATGAGCGAAGCGAAATCAAGGCGTTACGCGTCGGATCTCATGGCGGGCCAGGTTGCCCTGGTTACGGGATCCGGATCCGGATCTGGAATGGGCCGGGCGACGGCGATCGAAATGGCCGCTTGCGGGGCCAGGCTTGCGCTGTTCGCGCGCCGCGAAGAGCCGCTGGAAGAGACCGCCGAAATGATCCGGGCGGCGGGGGGCGAGGCCTTTGTCGTGCCCGGAGACACCCGCGACGAAGACAGTATCGAAACTGCGATGGGGCGGATCAAGGACCACTATGGGCAGTTGGATGTTTTGGTGAACAATGCCGGCGGTCAGTATATCGCGGCCGCCCGCGATATCACCAACAAGGGCTTCGAAGCCGTGATCCGAAACAACCTGATCGGATCTTGGCAAATGACCCGGGCAGCGGCGGATCACTTCATGTACGACAATGGTGGATCGGTTGTGTTTGTCACCGCCATCTCGGCGCGCACCGCGCTTACCGGCTTTACACACACCGTCGCCGCCCGCGCCGGTGTGACGGGCATGATGAAAACGCTGGCCGCCGAATGGGGCGAGTACGGCATCCGGCTGAACTGTGTCGCGCCGGGCACGATCAAGACCGATGCGCTTGGCCGCTATCCGATTCCCCCGGAACTGTGGAAAAAGCTGAACCGCTCGGTGCTAAACCGGATGGGGGCGGCCGAGGACATCGCAGGCACGATCATTTTCCTGGCCTCGAAACTTGGCGGTTTCATCACCGGAGAAGACATTTATGTAGACGGCGGTGAGACCTTGCATATGGGTCATGACGCGCGGGACATGATCAACCCCGCGATGTTCGAGAAACGCGAACGGGGAGATGGCAAGAATGAGTAAAAACCCAGTCCTTCTGGAAATTTCCAACAGGATCGCCACGGTTACGCTGAACGATCCCGAGCGGCGCAACCCGGTCACCGGAAACGACATGATCGCTGCCCTTCTTGAGACCTTCGCCAAGGTGCAGGCCGATCCTCAGGTCAGCGTGATGATCCTGACCGGCGCCGACCCGGCCTTTTGTGCGGGCGGCGACATCAAGGAAATGAACGATCCCGACAGCGTGTTCCGCAAGGAGCCGCTGGCGGCGGCGCAGAGCTATGTTGATGGGGTCCAGCGGCTGCCGCTTGCGCTCTACAACATGGATATTCCGACCATCGCCGCAGTCAACGGCCCGGCGGTAGGCGCGGGGTGCGACCTGACCATGATGTGCGACATGCGCATCGCGTCGGAAAAAGCAAGGTTCGGCGAGGTGTTTCTGAATCTCGGAATCATTCCGGGCGATGCGGGCAGCTGGTTCCTGTTGCGTCGTCTGGGCCACCAGAAGGCCGCCGATCTGACCTTCTCAGGGCGCATGGTCGAGGCCAAGGAAGCGCTGGAGCTTGGTATGGTGCTTGAACTTGTGCCTCATGAAAAATTGATGGAACGGGCCCGCGAACGGGCCGCTGTCATCGCCGCGAAACCGCCGCGCGCGGTGCGGGTCGCCAAGCGTCTGATGCGCAATGCCGAACGGATGGACCTGCCGGATTTCCTGAATTCCGCGGCGGCCTATCAGGCGCTCATGCATCAGACCGAAGACCACCACGAGGCGGTTGCTGCGTTCGTCGAAAAACGAAAACCCAATTTCACGGGGCGTTAAAGGAAAGATCGCATGTCAGACATCACCCAAAAGAAGATGGAGCAAATCGCGCAGATGTGGAATGCGCGCGGCAAGGGTCTGATAACGCATATGGCGCTTGAGATCGAAGAGGTCTCGACCGAAAGTGTTCGGGTTCGGATGCCGTTCAATCCGGACTTTTGCGTCGATGCGGAACAATCGATGCTCCACGGTGGTATCCTGACGGCACTTCTGGACAGTGTCTTTGGACTGGCGAACTTTGTTGCCATCGAAGGCGTCAGTACCATGGCCACTCTTGACCTCAGAGTTGATTACCTGCGCCCGGCCCGTTCGCGCGCGGATGTCATCGTTCAAGCGCATTGTTTTCGCAAGACCCGCCACATCGCCTTCAATTCCGGCAGCGTCTGGTTCGCGGGCCATGAGGATGCTGAAATAGCCAGGGGAACCGCCTCGTTTGCATTGACGCGCGGCGAAACCAGCCTGTTTGACGCAATGACAAAAGGAAAAACCTCGTGATGGACGTGCAAACTGTCAATGCCAATGTATCCCGGGTGCCGTTCTTCCGATTTCTCAACTTTGAGGTCAGAAGTCTAGACAGTCTCCATGCTGAGGCGGAAATGACCTTTGATGACCGCCATATCGGTAACCCGATCATGGAGTACTACCATGGCGGCATAATCGCGAGTTTTATGGAGGCCACTGCCGCCATCGCGGTACAGCCCGATTTCGCCGACGTTCCGGCCAAGCCGATCAACCTGACCGTCGATTACCTCAGACCCGGTGTGAAGGGACCGCTTTTTGCGCGCGCTAACGTCACGCGCAAAGGCAAGCGGATGGCAAGCGTCAGCGTGCTCAGCTGGCAGACGGATCGGGAAAAGGCGGTTGCCGAAGGGCTGTATCACTTCCTTCTGGTCTGACCGGGGCAACCGCTTTCAGGGCTACCTTGTCCTGTGGACGGGGCCGCTTCCCGGTTACAAATGCCTTCCAGTAACAGATTGATGAGCATGCTGGAGAATTCAGGCAGTGATAGATATCCTTCCACTCCTGCCTTGTTCGGGTCGAACCATTCCACCGTCCAGTTTAAGGCACCCAACATCACCTGGCGCAAGGGGACGATCTTGATATCCGACCGTATGGCACCGTCGTCCTGAGCTTCAAGGAGTATCCGATCCCAGAGTTTTCCATACTCATGGCGAATACCCCTGTGCCTCTCCCTGAAATGATTGGGGAGCATTCCATAGCTTCTGATATTCGCCGAGGTGAATTCGCTTGCCTTGAAGAGGAAATCCAGGTGCGCCCAGATTGCAGTCGCGATCTTGGCGTGATGATCGTACGGGGCATCGAATTTCCGAACGGCGGCTTCGACACCTGATAGCAAGTCCCTCAGTCCGGCGTTTAGAACTTCGTCAACGATCGCTTCTTTGGAGTTGAAATGGTAATAGACGCTGCCCGCTTTCATGTCCGCTTCTTCCGCGATCTTTCTCAGCGTGGTCGCCTTGTAGCCATTGTCCCTCAGAAAGCGCGCTGCGGCCTTTAGAATTTCTGCACGGGTCTTAGCCGCCTTGCTGTCGGGATCCGGGGTTTTGGCGGGAGTGGCGGGGCACAGCTTCAAGCCTTCGGTATCCGCCTTGCGATGTGGACACATTCCGTCAAGTATCAGCTTACTCATTCGTTCCGCGAGGATGCGCACCGGATACTTGTCGACATCGTACCATTCTACGGTCCAGTTCATGGCACTTAGGATGAACTGGCGGATCACAGCAGTGGATATGTCGCTTCGAAGGTGGCCGGCGCGTTTGGCGTCATTCAGGAATTTGCCCCAGACACCCGCATATGATGCACGCAATTCGCGATGCGGGGCGCGTGTTTCGTCCGACAACATCGGATAGTTCCGAATATTGGCTGACGTAAAGTCGCTGTCGGTCAATAGGTAGGTAAGGTGTGTTTCAATCAGCAGTCCGAAAGTCTTGCGAAAATCCTCCGAACTTGTCGGTGCCGACCGAACGATTTCACTGACCGCCTCATATAGTTGACGGACGCCAAAATCGAGAACTTCGCTCAGAATCTGGTCCTTGGATTGAAAATGATAATAAATGCTGCCGGCCTCAATGCCAGCTTCCTGCGCGATGTCGCGCATAGTCGTTGCGTGATAGCCTTCATACCGAAAAAGTCGCGCGGCCGCAGCGAGTATGGCTTCGCGGGTCCTCTCCGACTTGCTTAGATCGTCATTCACTATCCTGGTATCTTCAATCTGTCGTGCCATCCATTATCGATACTTGTCGTAGATGAGGCTGTCCATTGCAATAAATCTAACAACTGTTAGAATGCATCGGAGAGAGTGTCGAATCAAGCTCTTTTCAAGGTGCAACGGAAGAGGAGGACCTCCACATGCGAGGGTTGAGTGGAAAACGGGTCGTTGTGACCGGCGGTGGGAGCGGCATTGGCCGAGCGGTTTGCGAACGGTTCGGCGCGGAGGGTGCCGAAGTCGCCGTTTTCGATCTGAACAAAGCCGGAGCGGATGAAACCGCCAAACTAATCACTGAATCCGGCGGAAAAGCGACGGCATTTCAGGTGGATATTTCCGATCGTGCCCAGGTCGACAGCGCCGTTGCCGAGTTCGAATCCGGCGGACCGATTGATGTGCTGGTGAACAACGCGGGCTGGGACGTGATCAAACCGTTCCTCGACACCGATCCCGACCTTTGGAAGAAGGTCATCGACATCAATCTTTACGGTCCGCTGAATATGCATCACGCGGTGCTTCCGGGCATGGTCAAGAACGGCGGCGGCCGTGTGGTCAACATCGCGTCCGACGCCGGACGCGTCGGATCATCCGGCGAAGCCGTGTATTCTGCCTGCAAGGGTGGCATCATCTCGTTCACCAAAACCGTAGCGCGCGAACTGGCGCGTAAAGGTATTCAATTGAATGCGGTCGCCCCCGGCCCGACCGATACGCCTCTGTTCGCTCAGGTTGCCGAAGGCGAGGCCGGTCAAAAGATCGCCGAAGGTCTCAAGCGGGCGATTCCGATGAAGCGTCTTGCGCAGCCGACGGATTACCCTGGCATCATCTGCTTCCTGTCGTCGGACGACGCAGGGTTCATTACCGGCCAGGTGATTTCGGTTTCGGGCGGCCTGTCCATGCACGGTTAAAACGCTGGCGGCAGCGCCGGACTCAAGGCGCTGCTGCCAAACCGTGCCAAGAGTTACCTCCCCGACTGGCCGCGCCTTATGTGCGGCCCTTTTCATTCTACAAAGGTTGCGAATGTTTCAGCCAGGCTCTGACATCCAGCGGACAAGCACGCTGACCGCATTTCTGAGGGGCTGCGGCATTGACAGTTACGAGGATCTCGTCCGCCGTTCGAATGAAGACCCAGACTGGTTCTGGGGCCAGATCATTGACCATGCCGGGATACGGTTCGCGCGGCCCTACAGCCGGTTGCGAGATATCTCCGAAGGGCCCGAATCGATCCGGTGGGCCGTCGGGAGTACTTTGAATCTGACGGAAACCTGTCTTGACGCCCGAATTGCCGATGGCTTGGGCGACAAGGTCGCAATCGACTGGGTCGGCGAAGACGGAAGCCGCCGTCGCTGGACCTATTCCGACCTTACCGCCGAAGCCTCCCGCGTCGCCTCGGCCCTTGCCGCGCGCGGTGTAAGGCCCGGTCAGGCGGTGGGCATCTATATGCCGATGATCCCCGAAATCGAGGCCGCGCTTCTGGGTATTGCCCGGCTGGGCGCGGTTGCGGTGCCGCTGTTTTCCGGTTTTGCGCCCCATGCCATCGTATCGCGTCTGAACGACGCGGATGCCGTGGCGGTGTTGACGGCGGATGCCACACCCCGGCGAGGCAAGCCGGTCTGGATGGAAGCGACCCTTGCCCAGGCTTTGACCGACGTGCCATCGGTTCATACCGTGATCAGCCTGCGACGGTTCGGCGGTGCGGTGGCCGATCCGGCCCGCGATCTGGACTGGACCGAAACCGTGGGCCGCGCCAGTCCGGAGTTTGCCGCCGTTCCCGTCAGTGCCGACGACACCTTTCTGATCGCCTATACATCGGGCACCACCGGGCGGCCCAAGGGGGTGGTGCATACCCATCTGGGGGTACAGGCCAAGGCCACCGCCGATTTCCTGCTTTGTCTCGACATGAAACGGGACGACCGGCACCTCTGGATGACCGACATGGGGTGGGTTATGGGGCCGCTCACGCTGTTGTCGGTGCTCTTGTCCGGTTCGACGCTGGTGCTGGCCGAAGGCGCACCTTCAATGCCCGGCGATCCCTTCAGACTTCTGCGCCTTGCATCCGAAATGGAGGTCACGCATCTTGGCGTGGCCCCGACTCTGGTCCGGCAGTTCATGACGCAGGATACTGAACCTTTGTCGGGCTACGACCTGTCGCCCCTGCGCATTGTCGCCTCGACCGGTGAACCCTGGACCGACGACGCCTGGCTCTGGCAGCTCGATCATATCTGCCGCCGCCGCGCGGTGCCGCTGAACATCTCGGGCGGGACCGAGCTTTTTGGCGCGATCCTGACCTCGACCGTGCTGCATGAAATCAAGCCCGGCGGATTTTCGGCCCAGGCCTTGGGTGTCGGCGCCAAGGTGCTGCGCCAGGACGGCAGCGAAGCCGCGCCGGGCGAGGTCGGCGAACTGGTCGTGACTCAACCGCCACTGGGTCTGACCCCGGCCATCTGGGGGGACCGCGATCGCTATCTTGAAACCTATTGGTCCACTTTCCCCGGCCTCTGGCGGCACGGCGACTGGGTGCGCTGCGATCCGGACGGGACATGGTATATCCTGGGCCGGTCCGACGACACACTGAACATCGCCGGCAAACGCATCGGCCCGCCCGAGATTGAGGCGGCCCTGACCGAAACCGGAGAGGTGGTGGACGCCGCTGCCATCGCCGCACCCGACGATATCAAAGGCGTGGCCGTCGTCTGCGTCTGTGTGGCAGCCCAGGGCGTCACGCCTGACGCAGAGCTTGTGGAGCGGCTCAAGGATCGGGTCGGAGAGATCGTCTCGAAACCCTTCCGCCCGCGCGAGATCCACTTTGTCGAGGCCCTGCCCAAGACCCGCAGCATGAAAACCATGCGCCGGATCGTGCGCGCGGCCTTTCTGGGCGAAGATCCGGGCGATCTGTCGTCGATCAGCAACCCGGAAACCATTCAACCCATCGCAGACCTGCAAAAGGAAAAGCCATGATCACTGTTTTCGGAGCCACGGGCACCACCGGCGCCCCTCTTGTCGATACGCTTATGGCAAAAGGCGCGACCGTGCGTGCTGTCACCAGCGACCCTTCCAGGCTCGATGCGCTAAAAGCCAAAGGATGCGAGGCGGTCGTTGCGAATTTCACGGACCCTGCCGCGCTGGCGCGGGCCTGTGACGGGGCAGAAAAGATATACCTGGTCACGCCTGCCCATCTGGACATGCGTCAGTGGAAGGCGAATGTGATCGCGGCGGCCAAGACCGCGGGGGTGCGCCATGTTGTCGTGGCCACCGGGCTTGGCGCCTCGCCCAAGGCGGGGCTGACATTTGGGAAATGGCATTCCGAAACCCAGGAACTGCTGAAGCAAAGCGGCCTTGACTGGACCTTCGTCCAGCCGACCTATTTCATGCAGAACCTGCTCTGGCAGGCCGGCAATATTGCAAAAGATGGGGTCTATTACGACGATCTGGGCGGCCCTGTGGCCTGGATCGACGCCCGCGACATCGCGGATGTCGCCGCCGAGGCGCTGACCGCTCCGGGGTACGAAGGCAAGGGTCTTGGTCTGACCGGACCCGAAGCTCTTGTCGGAGAGGATATCGCGGCGCTTCTGTTCGAGGTGACAGGTCGGACTGTCACCTGCGCACCCCTGTCGGCCGAGGATGCCAAGGCGGGTATGATCGCAGGCGGAATGCAGGACGAGGTCGCCGGGGCCATGGTCGAACTGGCCTCCATCGCGCCTAAGGGCTATCTTGCTGGCATAGAAACTACGGTCAGCGACGTGCTGGGACGCCCGGCGCGCCGGTTTGCCGATTTCGTCGCCGAGAACCGGGATGCTTTCGTCAAGTAACCTGATGGCGGCGCCGCTTTATCTCGAACTGGCGCCGCCTGAGGAAGCGGCCAAACAGATCGACCATTTGTTCGTGTTCCGCGATACCGGTGTGCTGAGCGGTGGTGGACGCGGGCGGTTCGCAACCGACCTCTTTACCCTTTCGGTAACGCGCGACGACAGCGGCGGCGGGCGCGTATCGCTGGCAGAACCGCGCCCCTATTTTTCACCCCGCCCAAGGCCATTCCAGGGTGTCGTGGCCGGGCTGCGACTGTCGTCACGACCGCAGCGATTTCCCGACTCCAAAGGGCTGGACATGCTGGCCTCCGAACTGGCCCGGGTTCAGACCGGGGACGATGACCTGCCTGCGCTCATCGCGGTGCTTGACGGCCTTGCGAGAGACCTGCGCTTTGCCGCACCACCCGGAGCTTACAGCGACCGGACCAAACGTCGAAAGGTGCGGGCGGAAACCGGCGTGTCGCGGCGGCGGCTTGCGACCTTGCGACGCTTTCGCCGGGCTCTCGGGCAGCTTGCGTCAAAGACCCTGCCGCTGAGCGATCTGGCGCTGGACGCCGGATATTACGATCAATCTCACTTGTCCGCCGCTTGCCGGATCTTCGCCGGCAAACCGCCCGGCGCGTTGCGCGCTCTGTCTATTCCGCGTCGTTTTGACCTTTCGCTACAAGATACGCGCCTCAAAGACCGCCTAAGATTGGTCATTGACGAATGAAATCGAAGAGGAAGACCCGCCATGACACAATTCAAACCGAAAAACCCCGACTATGACGCACGCGTGCGCAACAGTTTCGATCGCCAGAAGGCAATGAACACGTTGGGGATCAGCATTGCCGAGTTGTTACCCGGCCGCATCGTTCTGGAAATGGCACATCAGGTTGCACTGACCCAGCAGCATGGGTTTTTGCATGCCGGAATCGTGTCGACAGCGCTGGACAGCGCCTGCGGATACGCGGCCTTTTCGCTGATGCCAGCGGACGCGGCAGTGTTGACGGCCGAATTCAAGATCAACCTACTCAATCCCGCGGACGGCGCACGGTTTCGCTTCGTCGCTGACGTGGTGAAACCAGGCAGGACGCTGACCATATGCGAGGCGCGTGCCTATGCCGTGAAGGGCCAGGATGAAAAGCTCGTCGCAACGATGACCGGAACGCTCATGGCGCTGATCGGGCGGGCGGGGGTCGCGGACTGAGCGCAACCCGGCCGCAGCACATCCGATCCGGGCGGCCGGGCCGATTATTCAGACAGCTGGATCAGCTGTTCCAGCGGCTCGCGACCTCGGCCAACCGTTTCCCGTAGGCGCGCGCGGTATCCAGATCGCCGCCAGCAGGTTCAGACCTGCCAAGCGGTAATGTTAGCCTTTAGCAGTGCGGTCGCCGATTGTCCGTCGTCAGGGTTTTTCGGAGAGCTGAGACTGTATCGTAACGGAGGATCTGGTTCGGTTTCTGTTCAAGTTTATGCTGCAGCGGCCTGATGCTGCAACCGTAATTGGAACGGATGGACGCCCACGGTGCCGATGGGCTGCCGTCACGCCGGAGTTTCCAGTCAGGGCTGAGCTGGCGCACCATTCTGGCCAAGCGCGAGAACTTTCGTGCTGCCTTCGCCGGGTTCGACTTTCGGGGAGTTGCGAACTTTGACGACAACGACATTGAGCGCCTACTTGCCGATGAAGGAATTGTTCGCTATCGAGGCAAGATCGAAGCCGTGATCAACAACGCTCACCGTACTTTCGAGGTCGTCCAAGAGGAAGGCTCCTTCGCTGCATTCATCTGGCTATATGAACCTGCCAAGGACGACGCACTGCCACAAATGCGGTCCAAATCACCAGCGTCCGAGACCCTGTCCAAAGATCTACGAAAGCTTGGCTTCAAATTCGTGGGACCGACCACCGTATATGCATTCATGCAGGCCATGGGATTTATCAACGATCACGCAGAAGTCTGTTGGATGCGAAAGGACGTCGGAACAGCCCGAAACACCCTTCGCACACCGACATAGGCAACTGTCGGCCAATTAACGTGAAAAAAATCAGGGCCACTTAGCGTGGAAAGTCACAGACAGGTTTCGCGTCAGTCGACCGAGACTTCAGAGCCTTGAGAGTAGCGTGGCCAATTGAGCGGCGTCTTTGGGTTTCAGCTTTGCGCCGATCCTTTCCGACAGAACCCGTTCATAGATCGGCCACATCGCCCTCCTGACAGATTTACCCTTTTCAGAGATAGAAATGTTTTGACCTCGCCCATCTTCCGAGCAGTTCCGTCGGTCCACCAGCCCTGCTTTCACCATGCGGTCCAGCAACCGCGATGTACCGTATTGGGGTAACAAAATCCGGTCTTTGAGTTCGAATGGACGGAGTCCGTCCGGGCCTGCCTTCTCGAGTTCGAGAAGCGCGTCATACCATGCAAGTGGCGGGTATCCTGCCGATTTCAGAGACGATTCGACAGCCTCAAGCAAAACGCGGCTTTTAGTCATGAGGGCTGTCCAGGCGGCCTCAGTAGCATGGTCAATCTCGTTCATATCCAGCACCTATCATATACATGTAAGTGCATCAACCTTGACGTCGCATGTGATGCGTTATATATAGATGCAAATGCATCGACATATGGGATCATATCATGTCACAATCGCACCTCACAGAATTTGGGATATTCCTGCTCCGTATAGCACTCGGTATCATGTTCCTGGCGCACAGCCTGTTTCTCAAGCTCTTCATTTTCACACTTCCCGGAACGGCGCAGTTCTTCGTTTCGATCGGGCTGCCCGGCTCATTTGCCTATATGATCTTTGCAGTCGAGGCGATTGCCGGTGCCCTTTTGGTCCTCGGCGTACAGGCTCGGTGGGTCGCGTCGGCGACCGTGCCCATCTTGGCCGGAGCGACCTGGGCTCACTCAGGAAACGGCTGGATGTTCGGATACGAGAACGGCGGGTGGGAATACCCGGCCTATCTGACGCTGCTTGCCGTCGTGCAAGGACTTCTGGGCGACGGCCGTTTCGCCCTCAGCCCCTCCTTCGCGCCCGGCAACGTGCAGATGGAGGGAGAGACAACATGAGCCTCCACCTCATTAGCCATGCGCTCTGCCCATATGTGCAGCGCGCAGCGATCTCGCTCACTGAGAAAGGTGTCACGTTCGAGAGAACTCACATCGATCTTTCGAACAAGCCCGACTGGTTTCTTGCCATATCTCCGCTGGGCAAGACGCCTGTCCTGGTTGTGGACGGGACGCCGATTTTCGAATCTGCGGTTATCCTCGAATATCTTGAGGATACACAACCCCACGCGCTTCATCCGCACGACGTTCTCGATCGCGCCCGCCACCGTGCCTGGATTGAATTTGGATCTGCTGTCTTGAACGACATTGCGGGGTTCTACTCGGCGCCGAACGATAAAGCGTTGGAAGCAAAAGTCGCGGCGCTCCGCGCAAAGTTCCTTCGGCTGGACGCGGAGCTTGGGGAGGGACCATGGTTCGACGGCCACCAGTTCAGCCTCGTCGATGTCGTATTCGGCCCGGTCTTCCGCTATTTCGACGTTTTTGACGCCATCGGAGAGTTTGGCGTCTTCACAGGGCTTGCCCGTGTAAGGGCCTGGCGATATGAACTGGAGCGTCGGGTTTCTGTGAAGAGTGCCGTCAGTGAAGACTACCCGACTCTTCTGCGTGACTTCATCAGACGGCGCAATTCTTACCTGTCCCAGATCATGCAGACAGGAGGGCCGAAGAAGACTGTTACACAGGTGCAATCGGCTGACCGCTGATCACTTGATATCGTTTTGTCGGGCCGCAGTGCAGAACCGGACGTTTGAGTTCGCTTGGTGAATACCCGCTCTGTCCCGCACATCGGATAGTCGCCGACTTTCCCTTGAAGGCCCGCAGCAGCCCCAACCGGCACTTGCCGGCATTCCATGCCCGTCCGTGCGAAGCGCCGGGTGACCTGCTGCCCCCACAGCGCAACCGGGAACAAACCACCGATCGCGCTGATGAATGGCTCAGGGATCGAAGAATCCGCCTGAGCTCAAACCCCCGGGAAACCCCCAGCCGTGTGGTCCGACAGAGGGCAGCACGTCAATCGCGGGTCAATCTATCCCGGTTGGTGGACCACTTTCAGGGGGCTACTCCAAAGGGCGGGGATGAGAAGCTCGTCGCAACGATGACAGGAACGCTTAGATCGCTAGTGGGGCGAACGGGCGTGGCGGGGTGACGATCGGGTCGGAGCAAAAATTAATCTACGAGCCGGGCTTCGAGGATATGCCGCTGGACCTTTCCGCTGGTCGATCTGGGAAAATCCTCGAACGCGATGAACAGAAACTCGCGCGGCCGTTTGTAGCCAGCGAGGTTTTCGCGGCACAAATTCATCAGCGCCTCGGCATCCGGCCCGCCCTTGCTGCAGGCGACAAAGGCCACCGGGCTTTCCCCCCATTTCACGTCGAATGCCCGCACTACCGCGGCATCGACCACACCGGGATGAGATAGAAGCACACGTTCGATTTCCGCCGGATAGACGTTCTCGCCACCGGTCTTGATCAGGTATTTCGCCCGGTCCACAAAGTCGATGGTGCGGTCCGCATTGCGCCGGAACAAGTCGCCCATGTGGAAAAAGCCGTTGCGAAAATCGCGGGCATTGGAGTCGTTCGCGTTCCAGTACCCTGAAAACAGCGTCGGGCCGCGTACGGCCAATTCGCCCGGCGTTCCATCCGGCACTTCGCGGTCGTCTGGATCGACCAGCCGAACCTCGCAAAATGCGCTTATGCGCTTGGAAAGCCGGTCCGGAGTCACACCCGGCGCAATCAGATCGGCGGTGCCCGGCGGCAGGCCGGTTTCAGTTGCGCCGAAGGAATTCAGATAGGGCGTGTCGAGAAGGGCTGTCAGTTCCGCGATCTGATGCGGCGGCACCAGATCGGCCATCGCGCCGCAAACTTTGATCCCCTTCAGCGGCAAAGGGTTGGCGCGCCGTTCTGCGATAAAGGCGTCCAGCGCACCGGGCATCATCACGAACCAGCCGATCCGGTGGCGCGACAAAGCCTTGTTGATGACCGCAGGCTGCAAACCGTCAACCATCACCACGGTTCCGCCCCGCAGGACCGTCGCCAACGCATGATCCGTGGACGCCATGTGGAACATCGGCGCCCAGGCGATAAACCCGTCGCCGGGGTCCAGCGCCAGCTGCGCCGCAAAAGCCATGGATCGGGTGATATGCGCGCGGTGGCTGATGAGCGCCCCCTTGGGCAGGCCCGTGGTCCCCGAGGTATAAAGGATCGTCAGACCAGCCTCGGGGTCGTCGACCATGGTTCCGATGCGCGGGTCCGGTCCGGCCCCGGCAATGGCCGTTTCCAGATCCGGCCCGATAATCAGACAGGGCGTTGCCGCGGCGGCCCGGTAAGCTTCTGAAAGATCCTGTTCGACGACCGCGAGAACCGGCGCGACCAGATCTATGCAGTGTCGCAGTTCATCGGGAGCAAGCCGCCAGTTCAGACAGGCGACGATCGCGCCGATTCCCGCCGCGGCAAGTTCGACCTCCAGATACTCTGACCGGTTGTGCGAGAGGATCGCGACCCTGTCCCCGGGCGCAACCCCCTTTGCCAAAAAGACCGAGGCCAGCCGATCAACGCGTCCCAGCAATTCCGCATAGGTCAGTGTCTTGCAGCCATCCTCGATGGCCAGGGCCTCGGCGCAATCCTGCGCGCGGGTTCGAAAAATGGAATACAGATCGGCGCGCCCCGCGCGCATGACCTCGGGAAGCATGGCGGCCTCCTTCCTTGGGTTCTCAGAAACTTTGCGCCAATCGCACACCCTCATCAATAGCGCGCAATGCATCGAGTTCGGCGGCCTCCTTTGCCCCGCCGATCATCGTAACCGGGACGCCGCGCGCGGCAAGCTCTTGGGCCAGGGCCCGTTCCGGTTCCTGACCGGTACACAGCACAATTGTATCGGCTGCCATGACCGTCGGCTTTCCGTCCGCGACGATGTGCAGCCCCTCATAATCGATACGTTCATAGGTCACCCCGCCCATGGCCTCGACCCCATGTTTGCGCAGCGCGTTGCGCAGGATCCACCCTGTCGAAACACCAAGCCCTGCGCCCGGTTTCCCGGTCTTGCGCTGCAGCATGACAACTTTGCGACGCGACGGTTTCGGTGCCAGAGGGTCGCCCGCCAGGGCACCCGAGGAGACAAACTCGGGATCCACACCCCAGGTTTCGCAAAAGACGTCGGCGTTGGCGGTCTCGGCGGGTTCGGTCACTAGGAACTCGGCCACATCATGACCGATGCCCCCCGCCCCCATCACGACGACACGGTCGCCCGCCACGCGTTCACCGGAAAGAATTTCGGCGTAGGTCGCGACGCTGGGATGGTCGATACCAGGCAGGTCGGGAATGCGCGGCGTGACCCCGGTGGCGATGACCACATGGTCAAATCCGTCAAGATCGCTCGCCTCTGCCTGCTGTCCCAGACACTGTGTGACCCCGTGTTTCTGCATCTGACCGGCATAATACCGCAAGGTTTCGTCGAATTCGCCCTTGCCTGGTGCGGCGCGGGCCAGATTCAGCTGACCGCCCAACTTGTCCTGCGCTTCGAACAGCGTGACGGCGTGGCCCAACCGCGCCGCCTCGGCGGCTGTCGCCATGCCAGCTGCACCACCGCCAACGACGGCCACTTTCCTTGGCGCGTCGGTTGGCGTGTCCCGGAATTCTGTTTCGCGCCCGGCCCTTGGATTGACCAGGCATCCCACCGGCCGGTCCGAAAAGATGAAATCCAGACAGGCCTGGTTGCAGGCAATGCAGGTGTTGATGTCGTCCGCGCGGCCCTCGCGCGCCTTTTTCACGAAATGCGGATCGGCCAGAAACGGGCGCGCCATCGAGATCATGTCCGCATCGCCAGAGGCAAGTATGTCTTCGGCAATCTGGGGTGTGTTGATCCGGTTCGAGGCGACCACCGGGATCGACACGGCCGCTTTCACGTTGGCTGCCGCCTTACGCCAGGCACCGCGCGGCACCGGATAGGCAATCGTCGGCACGCGCGCCTCGTGCCAGCCAATGCCGGTGTTCAGAATATCCGCACCCGCCGCCTCGATCTTGCAGGCCAGCGCGGCGATTTCGTCCGCAGGTGCGCCGCCCTCGACAAGATCGGCGGCCGAGATCCGGTAGATAATCAGAAAATCCGGCCCGCAGCGGTCGCGTACGGCACGCACGATCTCGACCGGGAAGCGGTGCCGGTTTTCGGCGCTGCCGCCCCACGCATCGTCACGCTTGTTGGTATGTGTGACAGTGAATTCGTTGAGAAGATACCCTTCGGACCCCATAATCTCGACGCCATCAAAGCCTGCGGCCTGCGCATTGGCGGCCGCCACGGCAAAATCCTCGATGGTACGGAGAATGTCGGCTTCGGTCATTTCACGCGGGATGAACCGGTTGATCGGAGACCGAATCGGTGACGGCGCGACGCAACCTTCGATCTTTGCATACCGGCCAGCATGCAAAATCTGGGCACAGATCAGGCTGCCTTCGGCCTGCACCGCCTCGCAGATCGGGCGCAGGCTAAGCGCTTCTTCCGGGTCATCGATTCGCGGACCTTCGGGATCGAATATGCCCTCGGCATTGGGCGAAAACCCGCCGGTGACCAGAATCGCCGCCTCCCCCCGCGCCCGCTCAGAGTAAAAAGCGATCTGTTTAGCTATGCCGTCAGGCTCGGTTTCCAATCGCGTGTGCATCGACCCCATGATGACACGATTTCGCAATGTATGCTGGCCTGCGCGGATGGGCGAGAGCATGGTCCCAAAGCTCTCCGTTGGCTTATTTCCCACTGTGGGCATCCTCCTCAAAACTACGCTTGATCTGCATTCTAACATTTGTTAGATTTTTGGAAAGAAAATTTTCGCTCATGGGGAGGAGTACCCGTGCAATTCCAGCCTACAGACGATCAAAAAGCGTTTCGCGAAACCGCAAAGCGCTTCGCAACTGAAAAGCTTGCGCCCACATATCAAAAACGCGCCAGTGGCCATACATTCGACCGTGCGCTGATCAAGGAGATGGGCGAACTGGGCCTAATCGCGCCTGATTTGCCGGAAGAGTTCGGCGGGCTCGGCGAGAGCTCTGTCACCGCAGGCCTTATTGTCGAAGAGATCGCCTATGCCGATTTCAACGCAAGCTATGTGCAGCTTCTAGGCTCACTCATGGGGGGGATGGTTGCCAAGCACGCCTCCAGAGAAATTGCCTCCGAATGGGTGCCCAAGGTCGTATCCGGCGATGCCGTCATCGGTCTGGGCCTGACCGAGCCGCGTGGCGGTTCGGATGCGGCGAACCTGATTCTCAAGGCCGAGAAATCCGGCAACGGCTGGCGGCTGAACGGCGAGAAGACATCCATGAGTTTTGCCAGTCAGGCGGATGCGGCGGTAGTCTTTGCCCGTACCGGCGATCCTGACGGCGGCTCACGCGGGGTCAGCGCCTTTTTCGTCGACCTGAACCAGGAAGGCATCAAGCGCACCCATTTTGACGACATCGGCACCAAGCCTGTCGGGCGCGGGTCGGTGTTCTTTGACGATGTTTTCGTACCGGCCGAAAACATGATGGCGGAACAGGATCGTGCCTTTGGCACGATCATGGCGGGCTTTGACTATTCCCGCGCACTGATCGGGCTGGAGTGTCTGGGGGCCGCGCAAGCGTCGGTGGATGAAACCTGGGCCTACGTTCAGGAGCGCGAGGCATTCGGAGCCCCGATCGTGCAGTATCAGGGTGTCAGCTTTCCCCTGGCCGAGGCCGAGACCCAACTGACCATGATGCGCCAGCTTTGCTATTACACGCTGGACCTGCGCGACCGTGGCCTGCCCCACACCTCTCAGGCCGCCATGTGCAAATGGTACCTGCCCAAAACCGCCTGCGAGATCCTGCACCAGTGCCTGATCCTGCACGGACATTACGGCTACACCACCGACCTGCCCCACCACCAGCGCTACAACGATGTGCTCGGCTTGCAGATCGGTGACGGCACCGCGCAGATCCAGAAGCTGGTGATCGCCCGCGAGAAGGTCGGTCGCATGGCGCTGCAGTATGACAAGAAGGCGAAGGGAGCCGCCAAATGAGCGGCCCCATCCTCGTCACTTCCGAGGGCAACACCGGCATCATCGAACTTGCCCGCCCCGAGAAATTCAATTGCCTGTCACTTGACGTGCATGAGCGCATTTCTGCTGCGCGGTCGGAATTCGAGGCGAACCCGGATATTCGGGCGATCCTGATCCGGGCGCAAGGCAAGAACTTTTGCACCGGCGCCGATCTGGTGGAAGTGAAAGGTAAATTGAACGATCCCGTCGCGCTGGACCATTTCATCGCCTTTGGCATGGAAAACCTGCGTGCGCTCGAAACCTCCTCCCTCCCTGTCGTGGTGGCAGTGCAGGGGTTGTGTCTGGCCGGCGGGATCGAACTGATGCTGGCATGCGATGTATGTTTCGCGGCCGAAAGCGCCCAGTTTGGCGATCAGCACGCGCAATTCGGGCTGATTCCCGGTTGGGGTGGCTCGCAGCGGCTGACACGGTTGATGGGTCTGCGACGGGCGCTCGACCTGATGTTCTCGGCCCGCTGGCTCAAGGCTGATGAAGCCAAAGAGGCCGGGCTGGTCAACTACATCGTGCCGGATGCAGATCTGCACAAGGTGGCCCTGGAATACTGCGAGAAAATCGCCACCCGTTCACGTCCCGGCGTTGCCGAGATGAAGCGGTTGGCGCGCGAAGGCGCGGACCTTGGTATCGACCAGCAGATGCGGCTTGAGCGCGATGCCGCGGTGCGTGCACTGCCCAGCGATGACGTGGCCGAGGGCCTCGACGCATTCGAGAACCGGCGCGCCCCCAGATTCAAGGCCTGAGGACAGAACATGGATTTCACTTTGAACGACGAACAACGCCAGATTTACGAGTATGGCGGCCAGCTGGCGCAAAAGTTCGACAACGATTACTGGCTGAGACACGCGCGCAAGCACGAGTTTCCGCACGAAATGTTCCGCCAGATCGCCGATGACGGCTTCCTCGGGATCATGGTGCCCGAAGAATTCGGTGGTGCGGGCCTTGGCATGACCGAAATGGCCCTGTTCATGGAAGGCACCGCCAATCACGGCATTCCGCTTTTGATGATGGTGGTCGGCCCGACCATGTCGCTGGCCCATATCGCCAGCCACGGGAGCGAATTCCACAAGAAAGAACTGCTGCCGGCCGCCTGCCGCGGTGATATCCAGTTCTGTTTTGCTATCACAGAACCGGGCGCCGGATCGAATACGATGAAAGCCACGACACTGGCCAAGCGTAATGGCAACCGGTTCAGCCTGTCGGGGGAAAAGACCTTTATCACCGGGGCTGAAGTGTCCGATTACTGCCTCGTGGTCGCACGCACCAAGCCGCACACCGAAGTCAGCCGCAAGACTGACGGCTTTACCCTGTTCGCCGTGGATCTGAAGAAAAAGGGCGTCGACAAGCAGCGGGTGAAGATTTCGATCCCCCTGCCCGAGGAACAGTGGACCCTGTTCTTCGACGAGGTCGATCTGGGCCCCGAGGATATCGTCGGCGAAGTGGACGAAGGCTTTTCGATCCTTTTCGACAGTCTCAATCCCGAGCGCATCATCCTTGCCGCCTTGTGCTGCGGTATCGGCCGCTTCGCGCTGAACAAGGGCGTGAGTTACGCGTCTGAGCGCAATGTTTTCGGCCAACCCATCGGTGCGCACCAAGGCGTGCAGCACCCGATGGCCAAGGCTCATACAGCCATCGAAATGGCCAGCCTCATGACCCGGCGTGCGGCATGGGAGTTTGACAACAAACTGCCGGCAGGGGCGTCGTCAAACATGGCCAAATATGCCGCCGCCGAAGCCGGGATCGAAGCCGTGGACGCCGCGCTTCAGGCGCATGGCGGATCGGGATTCACCGAGGATACGGGACTATACGAGATGTACCCGCTGGTGCGCTTGTTGCGCACGGCGCCCGTGAACCGCGAGCTGTGCCTCAGCTTCATCGGCGAAAAGGTCATGGGTCTGCCGCGGTCTTATTGATCGCTCTGCCCGACATGGAGAACGACATGCAATTCGGAATGCGCTTCCGGCGGGAGGATGCCGCCGACAAGGTAAATGATCGCTTCTGGCACACGATCGAGGGCACACCGCTCGACGAGGTGC
Organism: Ruegeria aquimaris; assembly: GCF_025751555.1. Taxonomy (GTDB): domain Bacteria; phylum Pseudomonadota; class Alphaproteobacteria; order Rhodobacterales; family Rhodobacteraceae; genus Ruegeria_B; species Ruegeria_B aquimaris. The sequence continues at coordinate 10,882 of NZ_JAOWLB010000018.1, read as the reverse complement.
GCCGCATTCAGGAAGAGCGGCTGCGCGATCAGATGGCCTATCTCAAGGCGAACTCGACCTTCTATCAGGAAAAGTTCGCCGAGGCCGGTGTGGAATTCGACGATACCCGCACCATCGAGGACCTGCAGAAACTGCCCTATACCTACAAGACCGAGATCCGCGAGAGCTTGGCTGCGGAACCGCCCTTCGGCAAGCACCGGGCCGCAGCGATGGCCGATATCATCCAGATGCAGGCATCGTCTGGTACGACAGGCAGCCCGTCCTATGTGGCCCTGACCGAAAGCGACGCCGAGATGTGGCACGAGATGACGGCACGCTGTTTCTTTGCCAACGGTGTGCGGCCAGGCGATATGGCCCTGCATGCGTTTTCGCTGGCCAAGGGTTTTGTTGGCGGCATTCCCGTTGTCCAAGGCCTGCAATACATGGGCGCGATCGACGTGCCGGTCGGGGCCGATGGTGGTGCCGAGCGGCTGCTGCGCGCCTGCGCCGACACCCGTCCGCGCTGCATCGTCGGTGCCCCGAATTTCGTGCTGCACCTGGCAGAGATAGCGCCCGAAGTGCTGGGCTGCAAGGCCAGCGAACTGGGAGTCGAACGCGTGATCGTGGGCGGTGAACCGGGCGGCGGCATCCCCTCGATCCGCGCCAAGATCGAAAAGGCCTGGGGCGCAAAATGCACCGAGATGCTGGGTGGCACCGATCTGGGCGTAACCTACTGGGCCGAATGCGACACCCAGACGGGAATGCACATGGTCAACATGGACTATATCATCACCGAGCTTCTTGATCCCGAGACCGGCAAGATCATCCCCTGGGAAAAGGGTGCCGAGGGCGAGATGATCTATACCGCGCTTGGCCGCCAGGCCAGCCCGTTGGTGCGGTTCCGGTCAGGCGACTACATCGAGGTCATCGACACTGAATGTTCCTGCGGCCGCACCGGCCCCAAGATCCGTTGCACCGGGCGCACGGATGACATGCTGATCGTTCGCGGGGCCAATGTCTTTCCGTCCGCAATCAACAGCGTGATCACCGAGATGGTGCCTGAAACCAACGGTGTCATGCGCATCGTGGCCGATTTCGAAGGCCACACGACACAGGGCGCGCTGATCGTGATCGTCGAACGCGGTCCCGGTCGCGATCCGGTCGATGATCCCGCGCTGAAGAAAAAAATCGAGCAGCGCCTGCGCGATTCCCTTGTCTTCAAGGCTGACGTTCACCTGGTCGCGCCCGACACTTTCGAAAAACCCGGTGCTGCTAAAGTCGCCTTCGTTCTGAGAGAATATCCCGACCTGCCATGACACGAATGAAATCCCTTCTTGACACCGGGTCTAATGACTTCCGGGAAAACGACGCGCAGTATCGCGCAAAGATTGCCGAACTGCACGCCCTTCGCTTGACCCAACGCGTCGGGGGCCCCGAAAAGGCACGCGAACGGCATGTGAAGAAAGGCAAGATCCTGCCGCGTGAAAGGATCGAACGGCTGATCGATCCCGGCACGCCCTTTCTTGAAGTCGGAGAGCTTGCCGGGCTGAACCAATATGATGGTGTGCCCCCGGGTGCCGGCATCATCACCGGAATTGGCGTGATCGAGGGCCGCCAGTGCATGATCATCGCCAATGATGCCACCGTTAAGGGTGGCACCTATTTCGGCATGACATCTCGCAAACATGTGCGCGCCCAGAAGTTCGCCTGGAAAAACCGCCTTCCGGTCATCACGCTCGTCGATTCCGGCGGTGCTTTCCTTCCGGACCAAGAAAACATCTTTCCCGATGAAGGCCAGTTCGGTTCGATCTTTCACCAGCAGGTTGGGATGTCAGGCGATGGTATCCCGCAGATCGCCGTGGTCATGGGCCCCTGCACCGCTGGCGGTGCCTATATTCCCGCGCTCTGCGATGAGATTGTGATCGTGCGCGGCCAAGGCTTCATGTATCTGGGCGGGCCGGAACTGACTTTTGCCGCGACAGGCGAAAAGGTTGACGCCGAGACACTGGGTGGCGGCAAGATGCATTCGTCCGTCTCCGGCGTGACCGACCATTTGGCTGAAGATGACGCCCATGCTCTGGCCATCACGCGCGAAATTGTCAGCCATCTTGGCGAAAAACCCCAACCCCGCAAGACGCCCGAAGCGCCCCGTGCGCCCGCCTACCCGGTCGAAGAGATTTATGGACTCATCAGCCGCGACCCCAAGGTACCGACCGACAACCGCGAAATCGTGGCTCGGTTGGTCGATGAGAGCAATTTTCACGAGTTCAAGCCGCTTTACGGCGACACGCTCATGACCGGTTGGGGCCGCATCCATGGCCACGAGGTCGGCATCCTTGCCAATACCGGCGTGCTTTTCGTCGAGGCCGCACTGAAGGCCACACATTTCATTAATCTCTGCGTGCAGCGTGACATTCCCTTGCTGTTCCTAGCCGACGTGAATGGCTTCATGGTGGGCCGTGAAGTCGAGCAGATGGGCATCGCCAAGGCGGGTGCCAAGATGATCACCGCTATGTCCTCGGCCCGGGTGCCAAAGTTCACGATCATAACCGGCGGTTCTTACGGGGCGGGGTATCTGGCCATGCTGGGCCGCCCGTTCCAGCCTGACGCGATGTTCGCCTGGCCTACGGGCCGGGCAGCCATCATGGGGCCGGAACAAGCCGCCAGTGTGTTGGCGCAGGTCCGTGCGCAGATCAACGAACGCGAAGGCAAGAGCTGGACGCCTGAGGAGGAGGAGGCATTCAAGGCTCCTATCCGTAAGGAATACGAAGACTTCCAAGGCGCCTATAATTTCGCATCGAACCTCTGGATCGACAGTGTGATCGAGCCTTGTGAAACCCGCGACGTGATGGCGTTGATGCTGGATGTCACCTCCCGCAGGCCCAAAGACGAAACCAACTTTGGCGTGTTCAGGATGTGAGGGCGAGCCATGAAGATCAAGACGCTTCTCATTGCCAACCGCGGCGAAATTGCCTGCCGGATCGCGCGCACCGCGCGGGCCAGTGGCATTGCTCCTGTGGGCGTACATTCCGTGGCGGACGCCAATGCCCTTCATGTCCGTGAGATCGGCCAATCCGTCTGTATCGGCGGCGGACCGGCCTCCGAAAGTTACCTGAAGACCGACGCGGTGATCGATGCCGCGCGCTCGGTGGGCGCGGATGCAATTCATCCCGGCTACGGATTCCTGGCCGAGAACCCCGACTTTGCCCGCGCCGTCGAGGCCGCTGGCATGACCTTCATGGGGCCGACACCGGAAACGCTGGAACGTTTCGGTGACAAGGCCAGCGCCAAGGACGCGGCTGTGGCCGCTGGCGTGCCGGTGATCTCGGGCGCCGAAGGCGCACGGTCCGACCCGACCGAAATTGCCACCGAGGTGCGCAAGATGGGCCTGCCGGTCCTTTTGAAGGCGGTCGGTGGCGGTGGCGGGCGCGGCCAGCGGCTGGTGACCGACGAAGCCACGCTGACAGAAGACATCGAGGGCGCGCTGCGCGAGGCGAAATCAACCTTCGGTTCCGAAGGGCTCTTGCTGGAACGTTTCCTACCCGAGGCGCGCCATGTCGAAGTGCAGATCGCAGGCGACGGCAAGGGCCATGTGGTGCATCTGTTCGAACGCGATTGCACGCTTCAGCGTCGTCACCAGAAGGTCATCGAAGAGGCACCGGCCTGGGGCCTGCCCCGGACACTGCTGGACGAGATCGCGCATGACGCGGTGCGCTTGGGCGAAACGCTGGATTATCGCGGGCTGGGTACGGTCGAATTTCTGGTCGCGGGGGACGAATATTTCTTTCTTGAGGTGAACCCGCGCATTCAGGTAGAACATCCCGTCACCGAAGCGATCACCGGGCTGGACCTTGTCGCGCTTCACCTGCGCATTGCCGAAGGCGCGGGCCTCGGGCTGGTGCAGGACGACCTCAAGATCAACGGACACGCGGTCGAAGCGCGGCTCTATGCCGAAGATCCAGCGATGCATTTCGCCCCCTCGACCGGCACCTTGACAACGCTCAGCCTGCCGTCGGGCCTGCGTATCGACAGCGGCGTCGAGGAAGGCGATGCCGTCACGCCCTACTACGACCCGATGATCGCTAAGCTGATCGTACACGCGTCCGATCGGGAAACTGCACTGGCACGTCTGGCCACCGCGCTTGACCATGTCGCGGTCGAAGGTGTCGAAACCAACCGGTCCTTTCTGAGCGCGCTGGCCCGCGACCCCGATTTTGAAAAGATGCAGGTGCACACCCGCTGGATCGACGGCCGCATCGACGCGCTGACGCAACCTGTCCCCCCTGCCCGGCCCGCGCTGTGGAAATCAGCGGCCGCGACGCTGTTCGTGGCTGCGGGACGGCAGGATGCGGCGGCCGAACCATGGGCCAATCGCGACACCTTCACGGGCTGGCGGTTGGGTCTTGGCGGCGACGCTCTCGAAGCGGGACAGCGCGTGACGCTGACGGGCGCGGATGGTGTCTCGGAAGAACTGCGTGTGGGCCCAGTCAAACCCGGACACCGATACACCGTTTTGGCGGAAGATGGTGCCGCTATCACCCTGAGTGCACGGGAAATCGCACCAGGCCGCTGGCGCTTTGGCGAAGGCGATGCAGTCTTCGTGATCGACGCCCGGCTGCATGCCGGTGTGATCGAAATGGATACGCCCGAAGGCCGCCTGGTCTTTCATCCGGCCGCACCGCTTGATTTCGCGGGCGCAGACGCGGTGGCGGATCGCGCCGTGGCATCCCCGCTCACCGGTATGATTGTCGAGGTCAAGGTCACTGAGGGACAATCCGTTTCCGAAGGCGACATCGTCGCCGTCATGGAATCCATGAAACTTGAAATCTCGATCCGCGCAGCAGCTGCCGGCATCGCCACCAATATCACCGTCTCGAATGGGGACATGGTCGACCGCGGCCAGGTCATCGCCGAGATTCTGCCATTTGAGGAGTGACCAAATGAGCGACTTTCCCAAATTCGTCGAATTCCGCGAGGAAGGCCCGCGCGAGGGATTCCAGATCGAAAAAAAGATCTATCCGATCGAAGAGCGGATCGAACTGATCGACATGCTCAGCGAAACCGGTCTGAAGCGCATTCAGGTCGGCAGTTTCGTCAGCCCGAAATACGTGCCGCAGATGGCAGACACCGGAGAGTTGTTCCAGCGTATCAAGCGCAAGCCGGGCGTGAATTACACCTCTCTGTGGCTGAACGACAAAGGGTTTCGCAAGGCGCTGACGGCGCATGAGGTCGATATCGACCCGCGCTTGTTGTTCTATCCTTCCGAAAAGTTTGCCCAAGCCAACAACAACTGCTCGTCCGCCGAAATGCGGGAAAAACAACGCGACTGGGTGCGCCTTTACAAGGAAGAGGGCTATACCGTCGATGCAGCCTATGTGATGACCGCCTTCGGCTGCAACTACGAGGGCGAAATCCCGCAAGAGCGCATTCTGGACGATTTCCGGTTCATTCTGCAATTGTGCGAGGAAGAGGACATCCCCGTGCCGATCCTCGTGGTCGCCGACACAATGGGCTGGGGGAACCCCGAGGCAGTCAAACGCATGATCGGCGCGCTGCGCGAGATGGCGCCCGAGGCGCGCATCGGTATGCACATCCATGACACGCGTGGACTTGGCATCGCAAATGTCCATGCGGCCCTGTCGATGGGTGTTGACATGTTCGAAAGCTCGGTCGCCGGTCTTGGTGGCTGTCCTTTCGCGGGCCACGGCCACGCGCGGGCCGCAGGAAATGTCTGCACCGAGGATGCGGTGTTCCTGTGTCACGAGCTCGGCATCGAAACCGGCATTGATCTGGACAAGCTGATCGCAGCGGCGGTCAAAGCGGAAGAGATCATCGGCGTGCCGCTCATGGGCCGGGTCATGCATACCGGCGGGTTGGACAAATACCGTAACGCAAGCTGAGGAGGGAAGAAGATGACAAAAGCACTTGACGGCAAGGTTGTTCTTGTCACCGGCGCGGGTGGCGGTATCGGGCGTGATATTGCGCTGATGGCTGCGGCGGAAGGCGCTGCGGTGGTTGTCAATGATCTGGGCGCATCGCTGAAAGGCACCGGTCAGACCGAAACTGCGGCGCAGAAAGTCGTCGAAGAAATCAGGGCCGCAGGGGGCGATGCTATTGCTGATGGCGGCTCGGTCACTGATCCCGATGCCGCCCGCGCGATGATCGAAGCCGGGGTCAAGGAATTCGGCCGCATCGACGCCGTTGTGAACAACGCCGGCATCCTGCGCGACGGGTTCTTCCACAAGATGACCTACGAGGATTTCGACGCAGTCGTGAAGGTTCATCTTTACGGCGCCTTCAACACCAGCCGTGCTGCGGCGGATTATTTCCGCGAACAGGAAGGCGGCGCTCTGGTGCACATGACCTCGACCTCGGGACTGATCGGCAACTTGGCCCAGGCCAACTATGCGGCGGCAAAGCTGGGCATCGCGGCCTTCTCGAAATCGGTGGCGCTGGACCTCAAGCGTTGGAACGTGCGTTCGAACTGCATCGCACCCTTCGCCTGGAGCCGGATGATCTCGTCTATCAAGACTGACACCCCGGAACAGGTGGCCCGGGTCGAAAAGCTGAAACAGATGACACCGGCCAAGGTGGCGCCGATGGCCTGTTTCCTGATGTCCGACAAGGCCGAGGGTGTCAGCGGACAGATCTTTGCGGTGCGCAACAACGAGATTTTCCTGTTTAACCAGCCCCGCCCGGTGCGCTCGGTCCATTCCGGCGACGGCTGGACCGCCGATGAAATCGCCGAGCGCGCTATTCCTGCGATCAAATCGCAATTCACGCCGCTCGAAGTATCGGCGGACGTCTTTTCGTGGGATCCGGTCTGATGGGAAAACGCAAGGACAAACTGACCTCCGACATCGCCTGGAGCACCGCCGACAGGATCAGCGTGCGAGGGCTGGACCTGCCGAGCGAGATCCTGGGCCACATGAACCTGGGCGATCTGGCGTTTCTGCAACTGACCGGTCGCAAAGCCACGCCCGAGGAAAGCCGGGTGTTCAACGCCATCGTCATCACGCTGGTCGAACATGGCATCACGCCGTCGGCTATCGCGGCGCGCATGACCTATATGGGCGCGCCGGAATCGCTCCAGGCCGCTGTGGCTGCCGGGCTTTGTGGGCTGGGCACGGTCTTTGTCGGCTCGATGGAGGGCGCGTCGAAGATGCTTTACGCGGCGCTGCCGCAGGACAAGCTGGACACCGGCGCGGATTTGGATGCGATCGCGCTGGAAACGGTCGAGAAGTTCCGCGCCCGCCGCGCCATCGTGCCCGGTCTGGGCCATCCGGTGCACAAACCGGTTGATCCGCGCACTCCGCGACTGTTTCAGATCGCGGCCGAAAACGGCAAATTGGGCGAATATATCGCGCTGATCCAGAAAATTCAGGAGGTGGCCGAGGCGAAATCGGGCAAGATGCTGCCGATCAACGCCACCGGCGCGATTGGCGCGATCTGCTGTGAATTCGGCTTCCCTTGGAAGATCGTGCGCGGCTTTGGCGTGATGGCCCGGTCCATCGGGCTGGTCGGTCATATCCTGGAGGAAAGCGAAAATCCGATTTCCTATGACATCTGGCAGAGGGTTGAAGAGGAAATCCTGGAAACCAGCGGGCCGGGGACGCCTTGAGAATATGCAAACCTCGGCACCCGACACCCATAACGATCTGCGCGACGCGCTGCGCGCACTTTGCGCGCAGTTCCCGCCTGAATACCACCGCCAGCATGGCGCGGACGAAACCTATCCTGAAGAGTTTGTCGAGGCCCTGACCCGCGAGGGCTGGCTTGCCGCGATGATCCCCGAGGAATATGGCGGCTCGGGCCTTGGCCTGACCGAGGCCTCGATCATCATGGAAGAGGTCAATCGCGGCGGCGGCAATGCCGGCCATTGCCACGGGCAGATGTACAACATGGGCACGCTTCTACGGCATGGGTCGGACGAGCAGAAGCAGAAATACCTGCCCGGTATCGCCAGCGGCGATCTGCGCCTGCAATCCATGGCCGTGACCGAACCCACAACCGGCACGGACACCACCAAACTGAAGACCACCGCGGTCAAGAAGGGTGACCGGTATGAGATCAATGGCCAGAAGGTCTGGATCAGCCGTATCCAGCATTCTGACCTGATGATCCTTCTGGCCCGCACCACGCCGCTGAGCGAGGTCAAGAAAAAGTCGCAGGGCCTGTCGATCTTCATGGTCGATCTGAAAGAGGCCGTCGGCAACGGCATGGAGGTTCGCCCCATCGCCAATATGCCCGGGCACGAGACCAACGAGCTGTTCTTTGACAATCTGGAGATTCCGGCGGAAAACCTGATCGGCACCGAAGGGCGCGGGTTCTACCATATCCTCGACGGGCTGAATGCCGAACGGACCCTGATTGCGGCGGAATGTATCGGTGATGGATACTGGTTCGTTGACAAGGCCCGCGCCTATGCCGGCGACCGCGTGGTCTTTGACCGTCCCATCGGCCAGAACCAGGGCGTGCAATTTCCTATCGCCAGGTCCTATGTGAACATCGAGGCCGCCAATCTGATGCGCTTTGAAGCCTGCAGGCGGTTCGATGCCGGGCTGGATTGCGGAGCGCAGGCGAATATGGCCAAGCTGCTGGCTTCGGAGGCCAGCTGGGAAGCGGCCAATGCCTGCATCCAGACCCATGGCGGCTTCGGGTTCGCGCGGGAATACGATGTCGAGCGCAAATTCCGCGAGGCCCGGCTGTATCAGGTGGCCCCGATCTCGACTAACCTGATCCTGTCCTATGTCGGCGAGCATATCCTCGGCATGCCACGATCCTTCTGAGGCCAGAAACATGGGTGAGATCGACCTTGACGCGCTGGCGCCCTGGCTGGGACGCACCGAGACCAAGGAAGATGTTCTGACGCAGGGGTTGATCGACAAATTCCGCGCCACGCTCGGTCCGCATCTTTGGGACGGAGCGGGCGATGTCCCGCTGGGGATTCATTGGTGCATTGCCCTTGATACCGTGCCAGCTGCCGCCCTGTCAGAAGACGGCCATGCCGCGAGAGGTGGATTTCTGCCCCCTGTTCCGCTGCCCGCCCGCATGTGGGCTGGCGGCGATGTTACGCATATCGCGCCGCTGAAAACCGGCGAAACCATCACCCGCCGCTCGTCGATCAGGGATACTGTGGCCAAGCAGGGCCGCAGTGGACCATTGGTCTTTGTGATCGTCGAACATGAGTATCTGAGTGGCAACCGGCTTTGTATCCGGGAGCAGCAAACGATCGTTTATCGTGAAATTTCCGCCCCTCGGACGGTCGAGAGCGCACCTGACGCGGGTGACCCCGCCACGCTCAGATCGATCCTGACCCCGGATCCTGTTCTGCTGTTTCGCTATTCGGCACTGACGTTCAATGCCCATCGCATTCACTATGACCACATCTACGCCACCGAAACCGAAGCCTATTCCGGGCTTGTTGTGCATGGCCCCTTGCAGGCCACGCTGCTTCTGAATCTGGCGGCGGATGCGTTGAAAACATCGCCCAACCGGTTTTCGTTCCGCGGACTCGCGCCGCTCACCCTGCCCTGCGAATTGCAACTGCACAGCCTCAAAACCGACGCCGGTGGAACGGTCTGGTGCCAGGACCAAACAGGCCTGCGCAGTTTCTCGGCTGACTTTTCAGATATGTAGTCGGACTTGGTTGGGCCATCTGAAGGCGTCGGGTCGGGAATGAGGGCTATCCCCTCTTGCTCGATTGCACAGATACCACTGGCTGCGGGTCAGATCGACCTTGCGTTGCGGGTCCTGCGGCGGCTTCGGACCGATCAAGGGTTTCAGTTTTCAACCGTTCTTTTTTACCCGATAATAAAGCACTGGCACGATGATGATCGTGAGCGCCGAAGACACGCCGGTTCCAAAGATCAGGCTGATCGCAAGCCCGCCAAACACCGGGTCGGTCAGCATGATGGCCGAGCCGAGGATGACGGCAAGCGTGGTCAGAAGGATCGGGCGCGCCCGGACGACTCCGGCCTGATAGGCCGCCTCCTGCAGCGCCATGCCCTGGCTCTGGTTTTCACGGATAAAGTCGATGATCAGAAGCGAGCTGCGGATCGCCACCCCGGCCAACGCAATGATCCCAACCATCGAGGTGGCTGAAAAATCGGCCCCCATGATCCAGTGGCCGGGGAATACGCCGATCATCCCCAAAGGAACAGCGGCCATCGCCACAAGCGGCGTCATGAACGACTGATAAGTAACGGCCCGATTGAGGCCGCCTGCCTGACGAAGGCAGGGCGCGCTAAGACACGTGCATAAAGACGTATTATGCACGTGTCTTAGCGGGAGAGGCCATGCTGGGCGAAGTTCTGGGCGTTGAGCGACGCCGGCGGTGGAGTGACGATGAGAAGCTCGAGATCTTGCTTGAGGTGGGTGTTGGCGGGGCCTCGGTCACGCAGGTTGCCCAAAGATACGAGCTCACGCGGTCGCAGATCTACGGCTGGCGCCGTGACCTGAGGAAGAAGGGGCTGTGGTCACCGGATCGCGGGGCGGTTTTCCTACCGGTTGATTTCGGCGCAATGTCCGAACCCGCACAATCCCCTACGCCGTCTCGGCCGGTCCTTGTGGAACTACGACTTGCCAATGGTCGCTGCCTCCGTTTCGACAGCAGCATGGATGGCGAGGCCCTGACCCGGCTGATCCGGGCGGTGGATGCCGCATGATCGGCCCAGGCACCGGGGTCCGCGTCTACCTTGCTTGTGGCGCGACCGACATGAGGAAGGGGATTGCAGGGCTATCCGCTCTAGCGCAGGACGTGCTGCGCCAGAAGCCCGCGAGCGGCGCGGTCTTCGCGTTCCGGGGGCGCAAAGGTGATCGGCTAACAGGCCGCTGAAAAAGTCTGCAGTGAGGAAGGGTTTCCCTTGAGCAGGAGCTCGATGCAGCCTGGTTTGCGAACCGG
>NZ_JAOWLB010000017.1 GCF_025751555.1 Ruegeria aquimaris | reverse complement strand
TACGCAAGCTTGAACGCTGACGAAAAAGCAGCCTAATCATTGAACCACAAACTCTCCGGTAAACCCGGGGCGGTTCAGTTTGACGGCGGAGAGAAGGACTATGCTCGCTTCACGGCGGGAAAATATGAGCATGTCATTTTCAATCTTGGTCTCCAGGAAGGCTGGGATGATCCCGCTTGCTGCTTTGCCTACATCGACAAGGAAATGGCTTCGGCGCGGCAAATCACTCAGGTAATAGGCCGGGTTCTGCGCCAGCCAGGGGCTGTACACTACAACGATCCAATCCTGAACACGGCGCACTTCCATATCCGAACGGATGAGAAGGGGGTCTTTGACGACATTCTGAGGGATATCCGCAAAGACTTGGCCTCTGAGCACCCCTCTATCGCGCTGGTGGTCAAGGATGAAAAGACGCGCGGTAAGCGCGATCGGATAGACCCCCAACCTCCGCGAACCATTCCTACGGTTGGAATCGAGAGCAGTCGCGCTCTGGACCCAATTTCGCGCATCGTCAAATCAATCATGGACTTTCGTTCGGACGCGCAAAATACTGTGGGTCAAGGAAGCCGGATGCAGGTGCTCCAAAAGGTAGGGGAAGAATCCGACGCTCAATTTGAGTGGGTTGATGTCGAGCATTCAAACCGCGTCACGGCACGCTCTGTCTTCCGGCGAGAGATTCTGCGGAGCTATCCTGGCGGCCTTCGAAGGGCAGGGGGTCCTGTGAACCTCGTGGATATCGAGGAGCCAAAGTTCGATGCGATGATTGAGCTGAGCAGTCCTGCGGCGGATCATCTGCGAACCAAAGCTCAAGAAGTAGTTGCCGCTTATATCCAGCACTCAGTCATCTTCCAGAACGATGTAGATAGTCCCTATTCTGTTGGCCCGGTGGCTATCGATCCAAACTCCAATGAGGAGTTCAAGCGCTCACTCCACGGAAAGTATTCGGGCTTGAACCCGCTTGAAGCAAAGTTCGCGCGCGCTCTTGATCGAACGCAGCGGGTTTGGGCGCGAAACCCGGTTGGCAGCGGCTACTCTCTTCCCCTTCTTCACGAGGGCAAGGCCTATTGGCCGGATTTCCTTGTATGGGTTGATAAGGCTGTAGTCGTAATAGACACCAAGGGAGACCACTTGCTTGTAGAGGCTTCAGCTTCGAAACTTTTTGAGATTGATGGAGCGGAAGCTGGAAAGCGTGTGGTGCTCCGGCTCGTGTCTGAGGGGCACGTCGAAATACAGAATGGTACCGTGCATAAGCGGGCCAAGACTGGCTTTACAGTTTGGGCATGGCGAAATGGACGGCTTCAACCCACGCATTGTGAGACCGAGAAAGAGGCGGTAGAGGCGGTACTCGTTGTTGATTGAACGGTAGCTCCATAATCTCCAGGTATCATTTCTTGAACAGACCTTCAGATCTTAGCTTCAGCCAGTACCTCGTATGCCGTCGATCTCCGGTTCGGCTGAGCGCACCTTTCTCGACTAGATCCTGCAGATCGCGGGTTGCAGTTGCGCGTGAAGTTCCGGTGATCTTGAGATAGTTGTCGGCGCTGAGGCCGCCTTTGAAACCGCCAGGGCCTTCCCGAAACATTCTAGCGATGGCCTTGGCCTGGCGTTCGTTCAATTGGTCTCTGTGACGATCGTAGAAGTGTGCCTTGCTGATGAAGAAGCCGACGCGGTCGAGTGTGACCTGTTGGGCCTTCAAGACAACTTCCGCGAACCAGACTAGCCAATCGGTCACGTCGAGCGTTTTTTGATGCTGCTCGAGTTGGTCATAGTAAGCCTTGCGCTCCTTCTCGATGGTAAAGGCGAGCGAGATGAGGGTCGGCTGACCGATGTTTTGCGCCAGCGACTTTTCAGCGAGGGCGCGACCCAATCGGCCGTTGCCGTCCTCGAATGGGTGGATGCTCTCGAAATAGAGGTAGCTTAGCCCTGCGCGCGTCAGCGCTGGAAGCGGCTTTGCTCCTCCCGGCCCGGTCTTGTTGAACCAATCCGCGTATCGCTCCATCTCAGGCATGACCCGCTCCGAGGACGGCGCTTCGAAATGGATCGTGGGCCGGTCAAGGCGGCCGGAAACGATTTGCATCGCCTCGGCGTGTTGTCGGTAGGCCCCGATGGTTTCCAATCGACGGTCATGGGACAGGAGCATCCGATGCCAGCGGTACAATGTCTCATGGGTCAGCGGCTCTGCAAAACTGGAATAGACGTCGACCATCATTTCCGCGATGCCCTGTTCGCGCGGTTTGGCAGGGTAGCTGTCCGGATCGAGGCCCAGATGGCGGCGCAGCGAAGATTGCACACTGAGCCTATCGAGGATTTCACCCTCGATGGCGCTCGTCTGCATCGCTTCCTCGCTGAGCAGTTCGATCCGGAGTTGCTCGCGTTCCGGCTGGCTGACATGATGGACCGCGCCGAGGATTTCTCCGGACGACAGCAGGAACGTCTGCTCAAACGGCTCCAGAGCGGAGGCGTCATACCGGAAATCCGGCCAATCAGGCAGCGTCCAGTTCCAAGCCATGAGTTATAGGCATCCTTTCTATAACTCATATCTAGACCACTTCTGAGGCATAGAAGTCAACTCTATCGCTCAAAGGACCTGCGGGATGGGGTGACCCACAAACCGACGCGAGGCCTTGAGCTATGCCTTTTCAAGGTGCGTCAGACCTTGCTGACGCGGTCTGGGGGCCTTCGGATCGGCGGGGTTTTGTTCCGGCGCTTGAATGAATGGTTCATAGCGAACGTCCGCTATGGCGCCGTCGAACCAGGCAGGCTGCACGTCACCATTGTTCCATTGGTAAAGGTAGCCAACCAGATTCTCAGATGTCTTGCAGAGGATGCGCATGATCGGTTCGCCAGTCAGGCGGGGCTTCATATTCATAATGCGTTCCTCCTAAATGGACCTCGCAACTCGTCACTACTGAGGTCTGAAATTCCTGTTAGCTGGTGTTAGGACTAGGTTTCTGCAACTGCAAGATGAACCGTTCCGGGTGGGCGAAAATCCACCGGCGAAATGCAAGTTATCTTTTCAGATAGGTAACTTACGGTTCATGCGGCGATGCAGCGCGAACCACAATTTCTTCCAAGATTTTGTCGATCTCGCCCCATATGCGTGGTTCCACTTGGCCGCGGATCAGAGCCCATTTACTCAAGACGTCGAGGGGGTCGTGGTCCCGGAGGAGGACACCCAGGCTGGCCGCATCGACTGCCAGAGATGTACGGGCCTGCCACTGCGTGTTTCGAGTGCGCCGCTCCTCAGCAATTGGCGCAAAGACCGGCGACAGTTGCCAGCCTTTGACTGCACGGCGCAGGGCGGCACGCACCACATGTGCTGGGTCAACACCACAAGTTTCTAGCGCAGCTTCCTGTCGTTCGAGTGCGTTGACCCTGATGTCGATCTTCCGGGTCGGGCTCAATGCGCGCGCCGATACGGGAGCTCTCAGGCTGGTATGCGGGTCAGAGCTTTCCGCGGTGACTTGGTGCGGCGCCACGGTACCTCCCGGCACAAGCTCTGACTCGTGCCGATCAGCGTCAACGTCAGTGGCTGGGGTGCCTGTCTTTGTTGCTGTGACCTGTGCCTCATCTTCCTTCCCGGGAATCTCGCGGTCACCCTGTTGCAGGGTGGCGGCGTAGGCTGGGTCTGGCCTAGTGATGGTCGGGATCTTCTTGCGCAATCGACTGTCCTCACGCAGCAAGAATATTGTTGAGGATGTCCGTCGCCTCCTCGAGCGCCTCGACGACATGACGTACATGTGGACGCATCAGAGGGTTTGGATCAGATTGCTTTTCCAGCGCCAAGGCGTGGAGAAGCCCCTTCTGATCCATTTCCTTGTAAGTGTTTCGTCGCATCATGACGGTCTCAATCACCGGAAAACGGGTGAGCGCTTCTTCAATCAGGGCGGCGTCAGCACGGGTCGTTTTCGGGTCGACCATGTTGAGGACGACGTGGTGGCGCGGAAGGCTGGAGGGGTCGTCAACACGGGATTTCAGTTTCTCAAACCAATCAGAAGTCTGCGCTCCGACATCGAAATCAGACGTTGACAGCATGACGGGCGTCACAATGTGGTCCGCAAGCACCGCGATGCCGTCTGACCATTCGGCACCGACCCCTGCGGTATCGATGAAGATGAAGTCTGCTGTGCCTGCCATGTAGACCTGATCGATCTGGTCCTCGACACCCGCCACGGCTTCGACGGTGGCCGAGCAGAGAAGCGGCGAACTCAGCCCACCGGCTTCCGCCCGAGCATGCCATGCCCCGAGTACTCTCGTGCTGTCGGTGTCGATCAACATCGCTCTGCGTCCGGCGGCGATCGCGGCGCTGATCAAGGCGCGCGAAAGCGTCGTTTTTCCACTGCCCCCTTTCCGGGCCATCGCTGCGATCACCACAAGATTTTCGTTCGGCATTCTGATCCTCCGCAAAAATAGTGAATCGCAACGATAATACTAAAATGCCGCTAAACGTATGAGGCGGAGGGGTCAAGCAGAAGTCGGGATGCGACCCGCGTTTGGCATGCAGCGGGCGGCGTTGTGCGATGACCGTGCGACGTCTGCCGTGGCGCCTTCAGCATTCGTCGCGGGGCACGACACACCATCCAAATGTCGGGATGCGCTCGGCGATGTACTGCGGACGGAATGCAGGTGACGGATAGCGCGCTCCAGACGACGGGAGGCAGTCTCGCGTATGTCGTTCTGCGGGTGACGCGAGACGGTCAGCACGAAGCAAAACCCGTCTTGCGGGGTGCAAGAGACGGGGCGCGAAAGACGCGATGCGCGATGCGGAGACCGCATCGCGGGGTGCAATGAGCGCGACGCGCCATCCATTTGACAAAGGACGGGAAATCGCCTCTGCAGGGCGATTTTCTACATTGAGTACAAGCCCTTATGGCCGACTCCACTTGCGTTGGGAGTCGGCGGGCTTGTACGAAGTTGGCAAGAAATAGGAACGTTAACTTCAAAATGCCCCGCCGTCGTAGACTGTCAGAGATTGAGCGATCGACCATCGCCCAGGACCGCCGGAACGGCGTCTCCGCGGCGTCATTGGCCGCGCGCTACGATGTCAGCCTGAAGACGATCTACAACGTGGTGAACCACCGGGATGAGCGTCAGACAGCGAACGGCAGCCGATCGCGGGTTGTGGGGATCCGG
Source organism: Ruegeria aquimaris (assembly GCF_025751555.1). Lineage (GTDB taxonomy): Bacteria > Pseudomonadota > Alphaproteobacteria > Rhodobacterales > Rhodobacteraceae > Ruegeria_B > Ruegeria_B aquimaris. Next base: position 102,369 of record NZ_JAOWLB010000017.1, on the reverse strand, counting down.
GTCTCGGACGACGACCTGCGCCGGTTCGACGCGGCGCTGTCGCGGCGTGGGATTGCGCACCGCTCGGATGCAATGCGCCGCCTGATGCTGGCGGCCGAAGGTGTCTTCCTGCCTGACGACGAGATGTGTGACGAGTTGCGCAGCCTCGGCGCCGCGCTCAACCGGGTCGGCAACAACGTGAACCAGATCGCGCGACGTCTGAACGAGGCCAAGGTGCGGGGCGAGAGACTGTCCTACCCGGCCTCAAGTCACCGTGACGTCCGCGCCCTTGCGGGTCTGGTCTTCGATCTGGCCGACCAGGTCCAGGAGATGTCGCGTGCGCGGCGCAGCCTGCTGGACCTTGAGATCAGCTCTGCCCTGGCGGGCCTCGCCGAGAGGGATGAGAATGGCGCGGAGTGACCGGGTCCGTGGCATCGACCCGGCGCTATTTGACCGAGGCTGGAGCCGAGTTTCGGGATCCTGGCAGGGGCTTTCCAAGGGCGCGCAGATGGTTCGGGCCGCGCGCGGCTATTCGCCAGCGATCTTCAAGGCTATCTCGAAAGGGGGCTGCCACACCGGGGCGCAGCTACGGGCGCAGCTCACATATCTCACAACAAAGTCGACCCATATCCTCGACAGTCGCGGCACCCATGACGGGAAGAAGCAACTCTCGGAAGCCGAGATCAACCGAGTGGCGCGGCGGTTCGAGAACCAGTGGAACGAGCGCTACAGCCCCAAGCTTGGCCATACGTCGCATCTGCTGATGGCATTCCCGGTTGGGACCAGTGGTGAAGAGGTGCGCGATATCACCCAGGCCGTCTGCGAGAAGTTCTTTCAAGGTGAGGGCTCGCAATTCGACTATATTGCTGCAATACACCAAGATCGCGCGCATCCACATGCGCATATCGTTCTGAACCGCCGCAGCAAGGATGGCGAAATGTTCTTTCTCGGGAAGGATCATCACTTCAACTATGACGCCTTTCGCGAGGCGATGGTCGAAGCGGCCAGAGGACACGGGATCCGGCTCGAGGCAACGCGTCGTCTGGATCGCGGCGTCACGACCTACCGCGCCGAGATCGATGAAATCTACAAGGCCCGCGACGAGGGCCGTCCCCCAGTTGAGCGCCAGAGAACCGGCGCTGACCTGGCGGCCGCTCTGGAAACCGTCAGGCACAACGCGTTGATCTACCGCGGGCTTGCGGCGGAGGCGTCACTCTCGAATTTCGACGACGTGGCCGAAGCTCTCGAGAAGGCCAGCACCATCCTTGCGAGCGGCGGTCAGATTCAATCTGACGGAGCCATCTACATGTCCCAAGACGAAGCAGCGTTCGACACGCTGATCACCGAGTTTTCTCAGAACATTCGCCAGATCGAGGCGGCGATCGACAGGGCGCCGGCGGCCGAGAGGCCGGTGATCGAGCGCAAGCTGACCGACGTATTGGCCTCGGTCGCGCATTTGAACCCACTCGGGGATCGCTCCGCCGCCTTGATCGATGCCCCGTCGCGGGACGGCATCTATGCAAGGCCGAACTTAAGTGAAGGTCACCTCGCGCGCCTTGACGATGGAGAGGTTGCACCAAAACTGGCCGAGGCGTTGAAAGGCACTGGCATTGAAGCCGGAGCTGTGGCCGCGCGCCTCCGGGAAGGGGCAGGAAATGCCGCATTGGAACGCCAGTGGCTGGCACAGGATCTTCAGGCGATTGCCAAAGAAGGTGGCCTCGATCTGGAGAAATCTGCGGACCGGGAAGAAGCGCTCGACCGGCTGGAAGCCGTGCATGTTCGGTTGGGCGATGGTTTGACCGATGTACGCGTCCTGCGTGCGCCAACCGAGGTCGACGAGGTGGATGACGCTGAGGCAGCGCTTGGTGAGCGGTTGACGACACCTGGGAGTGATCTCGCGCAAGATGGGTCCGACATTTTTGCCCCATCGGAGCGGCAGGCGTTCAGGGCGCTGGTGGCGCAGTTCCGCCGGACGGATTTCGATCATCCGTTCTCCGACGACCCGTCTGTAAGGCGGGCCGGCGCCGTGGAGGTTGAAGAGGCCCGCGTCGCGTTCGGCGCCTATGCGCAGAGATCTCCGCAGCATGCCGAATTGGCCTCGATGGCTTGGGAACAGATGACTGACAGTCGAATGCCGCCGCAATATGCGGTATCGGAGCAGGACCGCACGCTTCATGCTGGCGACATGGACCTCGCCTTGCGGGATCCTTCGGATCATTTCGGTCCGATTACCGAAGAGCTCCGCACCCTCGCCCGCTATCGCACGGAGATGCCGGATGATGAATTCGGGCAGGCCGTTAGGGGCGAAATCAACCACCTTCGTTCGCTCGGCGCGTCGCGTGCCTATATCAGCGAACGCAGTTTCGAGATCGAGGACCAGGCGCGACAAGACTACGCCGAGCGCCGGTATCTGGAAGAGACAGCGCCAACCGTCATGGCCTTTGTGCGAAACGCCGACGTCGAGGGCCCGCTCTCCGAGTCAGAGCAGCAGGACATCGTCCGGCAGATAAACGAGCGACTAAGCCCCGGCGCAATCGACGCGCTGCGGGCCGGTAACGCGGACGTCCTGGACACATTCACCGAGGATCCGCTGCGGCAGCTGGAACTCGCCAGGACCTATCTCCAGAGCAGCGAGGTCACCGCGCATGGCCCGGCCATGGAGCGCGTTCTCGATGCTCTGGCCGAAGAGCAGATCGAGGCGCAGCGCGCGCGCCACGCCGCGGCACATGGTGAGAAGGGGATCACCCATGGATAAAGGCAAGATTGCCTTAGGAGTGTTGAGCCTCGTGCTGGTCGGTCTCGCCATGGGCTATGTCGTGGCGACCGGCTTTGTCATGTTCCGCTATGGGATTTCTCCTACGCGTTTCGACGTCACCCTGCTTGCCCGCGAATATCGGGGTCTGTCTCAGTCCGCACCAAAAGACTTCCTCTGGGTGAACCTCATCCTTGGCGGCTTCGGCCTGGCATCGCTGATGCTGAGCGTCACGCTTCTGGGGGATGCATTGACCCGCTTCGGGACGACGCATTGGCAGACGCGCAGCGAGATGAAGAGGAACGGTTTCTTTGCCAAGCCCGGCGGCGGCTTCCTTCTGGGCAAGCTCGGCTCCCCGAAATCCAAGCGCCCGTTCCTAGTCTCAAAAACCTTCCCCCACGCGCTGATCGTGGCGCCTACAGGTCGGGGCAAGGGCGTGGGGTTCGTGATCCCGAACCTGCTGACCTACAAGGGCTCCGCCGTGGTGCTCGACGTGAAAGGTGAGAACTTCCGCGAGACCTCGCGCTTCCGCGCCAGCATGGGGGACAAGGTTTTCCGCTTCGCGCCGACCGACTGGGACCGACCGACACATCGCTATAATCCGCTGGCGCGCATTGCTGCCATGACCAACCCCGACCGGCAGCAGATGGAGCTTAAACTCACCGCGAAGCTCTTTCTGCAGACCGACAATGAAAAGCTGAGCGGGCTTTTGGCCGGGGGTATCGACCTCTTCGTGGCGGCCGGTCTTCTGGCCTTCGAGCGCGGCGTTCCGACCATCGGCGAGATTTACCGCATCACAGCCTCGGGGGGCGACAAGCAGAAGGAATACCTGAAGCGTTCGCAGGAGGTGAAGAACAAGTCGGCCAAACTGATCTTCGAGCGTATGGCATCGACCAACAACGACACCCTCACTTCCTACCTCTCCCTCCTGATGACATCGGGTCTCGACACTTGGGACAACCGCGCGATCGACGCGGCCACCGCGACCTCTGACTTCTCATTCCGGGATATCCGCCGCCGCCCACATGCGATCTATCTTGTGGTCGAATCCGAGATGATCCGACCGCTTGCCCCGCTGATCCGCCTCTTTTTTTCGGACCTGATTGCCTCGCTGCAAGTACAGGAACCCGGCGATGAAGAGCCCTGGCCGGTGATGATCATGCTCGACGAGTTTGACCGGCTCGGGAAGATGCCAATCGTCGCCGAGAGCATCAAGACGCTGCGCTCCTTCGGCGGCAACCTCGCCATCGTCACCCAGACTATTCCGGCGCTGGACGAGATCTATGGTGAGAACACCCGCAGATCGCTGCAGGGCGGCGCCGGCGTGAAGCTCTACCTCACCCCGTCCGAGCAGAAGACCATCGAGGAATTGAGCCAGGCTGTGGGCAAGACAACCAAGCGCGTGGTGACCCGCTCCCGCGCGGTTGGGCGCAATCCGTTTGAGGGGCGCAGCGTCTCGGAGAGGACCGAGGACACCCCGCTCCTGACAGAGGATGAAGCCCGGCGCATGGACCTCGACGAGGTCATTCTCGTGATCGACGCGCAGATGCCTATTCGCGCACGAAGGGTGAAGTATTTCGAGGACCCGGCTTTGAAGGTGCTGCACGCCGGGCAGTCTGGGAGTTTCCCGTATCCGGACGAGGACGGGCTGCGGCGGGATCGGCAGATGACCGAGACCCGGGAGACAGTGGAGAAGCTGAAGCAGGAGCTGCAGGAGGTGCGGGCGGCTGCGGGACCGCGGGAAGTCGGCCCGAAAGCTCCTAATGCGGCAAAAACTGACCCTGTCAGCGCAGCGAAGGCCCGCGGCCGCGCGGCTCGGGCTGCTGCGAGTAGCGGTGGCCAGGGTCAACTGGCGCTGAATTTTGAAGGATTGGGGATCACGAGAGCGGACCGAACGATGCTGGCTTCGGCAGTTCAGACGACAAGGGCGATTATTGCCGAGCACGCATGAGTTTCGCAGAAGTAAACGTTTATGTTCCGCACGGCGAATGCTGCTGAAGAGTCCACTTAGGAAGCGCCTAGGTATTGCTGAGTGCGCTCACAGCGCGAGAAATGCTGTGACTGTGGAAACCTCGGAGCTGTAATGCCGAGCGGAAACCGGCTAATCAAATGGGCGTATTCCCTAAAGAAACCCCTGCTTGCTCAAATCCAGCACAACACGTTCGGCCATATTTGCACAACGGACGCCGTCGAAGGGAAAGATGGCGTCAAATCCGCCCTTTACCCGGCGCTCCAAATCAGTTCGCAACCATCGGCGCGCCCGGAACAACCGCGTCTTGACGGTGATCGGGTTGAGTTCCAGGTCGCGCGCGATCTCCTTGTTTGTCATGCCTTCTGTTTCGCTCAATACAAAAACGAGGCGCAACTCGGGTGGCAACCCGTGCACCACCTCCTCCAGAATCCGTCTGAGCTGATTTCGCCCAAGCTGTGACTCGGTGGTTTCCGGCAACTGCCCGGGGAAAGGCAGGACGGATGTGTCGTCGCTCTCACTCACGGTATCGTACTCCTCCAGCGGGTATTTTCGGCGCTGGTGCATCAAGGCGTTGTTGATCGCGATGCGTGTTATCCAGGTCGAGAAGGCGGAGGCGCCGCGGAAACTGTCCAGACGCTGGAACGCCGCAAGATAGGTTTCTTGCACCACATCCTCGGCTTCGGCATCCGTCGAAACGATTCCTCTCGCGACCCTGAACAGACGAGGGTTGTTGCGCCGGATGAGTTCCCGCACAGCGGGTTCTGAACGTGCCACCGCGGCCGCAACCAGGTCGCCTTCGCTGGTCGTTCGGTCGATGATCGGATGCAGTTCATCGGCTTTTTGTCGGTATCGGGAACTCATTCGTGTTCCTCCTGAGCGATCCGGCCCTGGGCAAGGATATCCTCTACCGACGGAAACCCCGCGAGGGCTTCGGGTTCCAGATCTCCGCTGTCGCCTGCCGGGCCCTCCCATCCCCGAGTTCCGGGTTGTCCCACCACGATCCGGCCAACCATACCGGCCATTTCATGCGGGACGCAGTAGTAGTCATAGACGCCGGGGACGGTTAGCGTGACCTCGAAGCTCCCGTCTGGCAACAAGAAATCGCTGTCCCACGGCGCGGCCTTTGCCGGTATGCGGCGATGTCGGCTAAAAATGTCGGGGTGATAGGCCGTGGCCGTATGACTGTTGCCCGGATCACGGTTGATGAAGCGCAAGGCCGTGCCCGGCTCGACGGCCAGACCGATTGGAGCGAACCAGACATGTTCGCCCCGCGCGGTTCCCTTCATCTCAATGATTTCAACCCGGCCCGCCGACACTGCGCGCGGGAACCCGAGGGTGGCGATCACGCCACCCCCGACCATCAGAAACTCTCGGCGTCCCCGTATCATTCGGCGAGCCTCGATTTGGCGTCCTCGTCATGGAACAGCACGACATGAGCATGCGGCTTGTCCACGCCGGGGTGTCCGGCATTGTAGTAGATTTCGACGCCGGACACCGTGTGATTGCCGATCCCCAGACCGTCATAGGCGGTCCCGTTCTGCAGTTCTTCGAGCGGGGTCATGTAGACGGTTGCCGAGAGTTTGCCGTCATGATCATAGGCCAGGAACGGGCCGGCCGGCAGCGTGCCGGGGTCCACGAAGAGCGTCCCGAGGCCAGGAATGAACGCCGGCAGGGGCAGGACATCGCTGATCTGGATATAGGGTTCTCCAGGGGGCGACATCTGCAGCGCTTCCTCGTCATGAGCAAATACATTGCCCGCAGAGGAGATGAGCGCGATCGCGGCGAAAGTGAAAGCAGATTTCATGTTGCGTCCTTTCAAGTTCTGTGGCGCCACAGCCGTGGCCACCTGTCTCTTTGATGCGCCAGAGCCAGAAGGGTTCGCAGAAAAGTTCTGCCGTCAGGTTTTGTCGCGCTTGGTTGGCGCGGGTTCTTCGGGTGTCGCCGGTGATCTTGTTCGGGTCGCTATGTTCGGGTGACCGACTGGAAACGTGCTCGTGCTCAGAATTGCGCCCTGCGTATCAACGATCACCCGCAAGGCGCGGCCTTGGTGCCGGAAGGTCAATCGCCAGCGGTTCGCATCCTCGCCTTCGCCTGCCTCGCAAAGCGACTTGATCTGTCCGTCCTTCATGCGGATACGTGTTTCCTCGGCGGACAGGTCAAACGCTTTCGCAATCATCTGCGCGTCCACGATGAATTGGTCCCCGTTTCGCTCGACGCGGCTCATGCCTTGCCTCGCCAGTAGTCATTTGCCGCGGCGACAGTGGCGAAATGCGTCGCGACAACCTGGCTGACAGCAATCAGAGCATCGGCGTCTTCAGCGTATTCGGGTCGCAACCGGTCGCGCACCTCTGCGTCGGGTTGGGTCAGCTTCACGGCAACGCGTGCAAGTTTAACCGCGAGTTCATAGCCCTCTTCGGGCGTTGCCGTCTTGAGTGTCGGGAGCCAGCTTGTCATCGGGTTTTCCTTCCATTTCGAGTGGGTGATGAGGGGGGATGATGCGCCACGCGGCACCATCAGGGTCATCGAACTGTCCGTTCTTGAGCGCCCAAAAGAAGGCGCAAAGACCGATCAGACCGAGTCCGATCGAAAGAGGTATGAGCAGTAGGAGGCTCATTGCCCATCGGCTATCGCCTGACAGGCATGCCAGGTGCCATGACCGAGAACCGGAAAAAGGACGATCAGCCCAACGAGGCCGGTAACCGCCGACAGACCTATTCCGAAGACGACGACCACACCCCAGGCCAACATGGGGCGCAGGTTCTGCACGGTCATGACAAAGCTCAGCCCCATCGCGGTCAGCGCATCGGACTTACGCGAGACCAGCATAGGAATGGAGAAGGCGCTGATCGCAAAGGCGAAGGCTGCGAACAGCCCGCCCACCAGCGTGCCTGTTGCGATCAGCGCCCATCCCCGGGGCGTCGTCAACACATTGGTCAACGCCTCCTCCGCGCCGGGGAACGGGATAAGGCCAAAAAACAGTGCATAGAGAAGATCTGCCGCCCGGAGCCAGAACAGGATGAGAAGGCCAAGCAGCAGTCCGGCATAGGCCAATTGCCCTCCTGACGGCGGCCGGAATGCCAGCATATCGGAAAACGCTACCTGTTGACCCTGCGCCTGCCTGCGGCTCTTTTCGTAGAGCCCGATCGCCAGGAACGGACCGACAATCAGGAACCCTGAGATCGCGGGCAGCGCGAGATACAAAAGATGGCTTACGTGAAGCGCCCAGAGGACCGCGTAGGACACCAATGTCAGGAATAGCCCATAGGCAAGGCTTGACCAAGGCGCCTGCCGGACATCACGCCATCCTGCCTGCAACCAGTCCGCCGCCGAAGATGCTGGCAGGTCGCGCGCATAGGGTGAGGCAGACCGGTCCGGATTGCGAAGGGTCGGTAGTGGTTCCAGCATCCCGTTCTCCTTTTCAGCAGGACCGCCTGGCCGGCATCGCTCCGGCGGTTTCGCGACAGTCCGGCTGTGATTGCAGGGCTACGGCCAGCAGATGCGCATTCGCACCGAGAAAAAGCAGAACTGCGGCCAGAGCGGCGCTGATCGCCAGCCGTTTTTGTACGGCCGGCTTCATTGCCCGCCCCCTGCTGGCTGGCCAAGCCGGGCCACGTAAAGCGCCAGAAGGTTGATTTCGGCCTCTGACAGTCGGCCATTCCAGGCCGGCATCACCCCGTGGCGGCCGCGTCGGAGCGTTTGCATCACCGTTCCCGGGTTCTGTCCATAGATCACAGCCTCATCCGTGAGGGACGGTGCGCCGATTTCGAGACCGCCTGCCCCTGTCGAACCGTGGCACGAACTGCAATTCTCTGCGAAGACCGTGCCCACGGAGCTTTCGAAATCGACAGCTCCACCGGGCATCTCGGAAACGAATTCGGCCAAGGCTAACCGATCAGACCGCTCCATCCAGTCAAAGGCCGGCATTTCGGCATAGCGGGTGTCAGGATCTTCGGTATTGATGCCGTGGCGAATGGTCGTGGCGATTTCTTCCGTGTCGTCACCCCACAGCCATGTTTCGTCCGACAGGACCGGAAAGCCCGGCCCTCCCTGCCCGTTCGTGCCGTGGCAGGCCGCGCAGTTGTCGGCGAACAGGCGCGCGGCGGCGGGCATTGCGGTCGCCATCAGTGTCGCGTCGGATTGCAGAGCGACGAAATTCTCGCCCTCGAAGCGCGACAGCCAGTCCTGCCGCACCTCGGAAAGATCACGAAAGTCAGAGACCGCTTCTTCACCCTGATTCAGCCCGAGTAAGCCGCGTGTGTAGTCACGTCCGGTCGGCCAGGCGGGTAAGAGAATCCAGGCGATCACCGAATAGAGGAACGTCAGCACCAGCGCCCAGATCACGACCTTCGGGAACGCGGTATTGAGCTCGGTGATTCCGCCCCAGTCGTGCCCAGTCGTGTCATAGCCGGTGACCGGATCGATCTTGCGATTGCCCGTATGCGGATCGGCGCCCAGCAATTGCCTCGGATCGGTCGGGTTACTCATCTCCGCCCTCCTTTGAAGGCAGCACAGAACGGGCGGCGGCGTCATAGGCCTTGCGCCGGGACGGGCTGTAGGCGCGGATGAGGACAATCAGGAAAAATCCCATCAGCCAGATCAGGCCAACGGTCTTGGACAGATAGACCAGGATGTCATGGGTCATTGGTTGCCCTCCGCGAGGGTTCGATAGGGCGCATCGGTCAAGGTGCCCAAAGACTGGAGATAGGCGACGAGAGCATCCATCTCTGTCAGGCGAGACGGATCACCATCGAAGACACGGGCCGCAGGCCGCTCGCCGTAGCGCTCCAGAAATCCGTCCATCGCGTCGCTGTCGGGGCGGCTTTGCGCCAGCGCATCGGCTTCCGCTGCTGCGATCATGTCCTCGTCATAGGGTACGCCAAGCCGGGCCAGCGTGGCCAGCGAATCCGACAACAATCCGGTATCGAGTGGGTCCGTCAGCCAAGGATAGGATGGCATAATCGAGGCCGGTACCACGCTGCGCGGGTCGATCAGGTGTGCCACATGCCAGTCATCGGAGTATTTGCCGCCCAGTCGGGCCAGGTCCGGGCCGGTCCGCTTCGATCCCCAGAGCATCGGGTGATCATAGGCACTTTCCGCAGCCAGCGAATAGGGGCCGTAGCGGTCCAGTTCATCGGCCAGGCTGCGCACCATCTGGCTGTGGCAGGCATAGCAACCCTCGCGGATGTAGATCTCGCGCCCGGCCAGTTCCAGCGGGGTGTACGGGCGAAGGTCGTCGGGCATTTCGACGGTTTCGTCGATGGTGAACAGCGGCGCGATTTCCACGATACCGCCGATCGAGGCCGCCACGATGATTGCAGCCACCAGCCCCATCGAGATCTTTTCGAGATTGTAGTGCAGTTTCAGCATCGGGTCACTCCGCCGGCTGCGCGACAAGAGGCCGGTCGGCGGCATGACCTGCTGCTCCGCGCATCGTCGCACGGCAGTTCCAGGCGCAGACCGCCGCTCCGGTCAGGAACAACCCGCCTCCGATGGTGCGCAACAGGTAATAAGGGGCCATCGCCTCGACCGACTGGACAAAGCTGTAGGACAGCGCGCCATTCTCGTCATAGGCGCGCCACATCAGCCCTTGCGTGATGCCGGCGTTCCACATCGACACGACGTAGACGAGCGTGCCCGTGACGGCGAGCCAGAAGTGCCATTCGACGGCGCGCAGTGATGCCATCTCCGTCTTGCCATTGAGTTGCGGCACCAGCGTATAGATCGCGCCGAAGACGATCATGGCGACCCAGCCAAGCGTGCCGGAATGAACGTGGCCCACGGTCCAGTCGGTATAGTGCGACAGTGAGTTGACGGGGCGAATGGCGAGAAACGATCCTTCGAAGGTCGACAGCCCGTAGAACACCGCAGCCACGAACATGAAACGCAGCGTGGCGTCATCGCGCACCTTGTGCCAGGCGCCGTTCAGCGTGGCGATGGCGTTGCCCGCCGAGGCCCAGCTCGGCACCAGTAGCATCACCGAAAAGGTCATGCCCAGCGTCTGCGCCCAATAGGGCAGCGCCGTATAGTGCAGGTGGTGCGACCCCACCCAGATGTAGAAGAAGGTGATGCCCCAGAAACTGACGATGGACAGGCGATAGGACCAGATCGGCCGCCCCGACCGCACCGGCAGGAAGTAGTATAGCATTCCGAGGAACCCGGCGGTCAGGAAGAAGGCGACCGCGTTGTGGCCGTACCACCATTGCACCATCGCATCCTGCACCCCCGACCAGACCGGAAAGCTTTCCGCTGCCGTCCAGCGCACCGGCAACGCGAGATTGTTGACGATATGCAGCATCGCCACAACCAGGATGAAGGCCAGATAATACCAGTTGGCGACGTATATGTGTGGCTCGTTCCGGCGGGCGAGTGTTCGAATGTAGAGTGCGAAATACGTCACCCAGATCACCACCAGCCAAAGGTCCGCGTACCATTCGGCTTCGGCATATTCCTTGGATTGGGTCGAGCCCATCAGATAGCCGGTGACGGCCCAAGCGCAAAACAGGTTGTAGCCGATGAGCACGACCCAGGGACTGACAGAGTCGGCCAGGCGAGCGCGGGAGGTGCGTTGCAAGACGTGGAAAGACGTGGCGATCAGCGCGTTGCCGCCAAAGCCGAAGATAATCCCGGTGGTGTGCACGGGACGCAGTCGACCGAAGCTGGTAGCCGGCCAGGGTGGCGTTGCATCGGGCCAGTAGAGCAATGCAGCAACCCATACACCGATACCCATTCCGATTATCGCCCAGATCAGAGTCATCACGATTCCGAACCGGGTTGGCGCATCGTAGTATCGGCGCAGGCGATCCGTCGGAGGCTCCGGGTCATAGAGTGCGCCAGCAAGCAGGAAAGCCAGTCCGATTCCGAGCCCGAGCGCCATGAAGCCATGTGTAGACATGACCCCGTGACGAGCTGCTGCCGCCATAACGAGCCCCATCAGGGCTAGCAGAACCGATAGAACCACGCCGATCCTGCGTTCGGAAATGGACAGCGTTTCGGTCATCTTGGTCTGCCTTTCTTCGTCATGCTGTTGCGTGTTGCGGAAGGGCAATATCGGCAAGTGTCGATCTGTTCAGATCCTCGATGAACCGAGCCTCGGCCTGCCGAAGCCGGGACTTCAGACGGCAGCAGCCTTCTATCGTGCACCCTCCTGCGGCCGGCCCGAAACACTCGACCAGCGCCTGCCCCTGTTCGAGCAGCCGCACGACGTCGCCAAGCCGGATCTTGGCGGGGTTGGACCGCAAGACGGCGCCACCGTTCACCCCGCGCCGGGTCTCGACGATACCGCCCTGTGCGAGCCGCTGCATGATCTTTGTCAGGTGGTTGCGGGACAACTCGAACTCCTCGGCCAGGTCAGCCGTCGAGAAGGCCTGACCGGGCGCGCTTGCCATCCGCATCAGCATTCGGAGCCCATAATCTGTAAAGGAGGTGAGGTTCATGTCGTCTCGCATTCATTAAATTGGTATTTACAATACCTATTTAACAGAGATAGCATCAGACTCAAGCTCAAATTCTTGAGGATTCCATGTCATCTGCCGATCCCCAGATCATTTCCGTCCGCCCACAAATGACCGCCGAGATCATGGCGCGGACCGGGCTGGACGAAGACAAGCTGACCGAACTGGTGCATCGCTTCTATGACAAGGTGCGCACCGACGCCGTTCTCGGGCCGATCTTCGCGGCCCGTATTACCGACTGGGGCCCGCACCTGGAACGCATGGTGGATTTCTGGTCCTCGGTCGCGCTGATGACCGGCCGCTATCACGGGGCACCTGTGCCGGCCCATGTCGGCCTGCCCGTGGACTGGGATCATTTCGCCCGCTGGCTGACGCTGTTCCGCGAAACCGCGACCGAAACCTGCCCGCCCGAAGGCGCGGCGCATGTCATCGAACGCGCCGAGCGTATCGCGCGCTCGCTGCATATGGCGGTCGAGGATGCGAAGCCCCGGACAATTCCATCACTGCTCTGACCCGAGGATACGAACATGACAAAACCACTGCCCCCGCAAGACCCGAGCGAGCTGACCAGTTTCATCGAGACCGAGTATCACGCAAAACACCGTGCCCAGCTTCCCGAACTGGCAACCCTGTCGGAAAAGGTCGAAGCGGTCCATGCCGGGCAAACGGATGTTCCCGCGGGATTGGCCGACCTTTTGCACCGGATGATCGGTGATCTGGAAGTTCACATGAAGAAAGAGGAACTGATCCTGTTCCCCGCCATTCGCAACGCGGCGGCGGGGCTGGATGCGCCGATTGCGGCGATGCGCACGGATCATGACAACCACGAAGCCGAAGTCGGCCAAATCCGGCACCTGACCAACAACCTGACATTGCCGGACGGCGCCTGCCGAAGCTGGACGCGGCTTTATACCGGGGTCGGTGAATTCCTTGACGACCTCGAAGAGCATATCCGGCTGGAAAACGATGTGCTGTTTCCGCAATTCGAAACGCGGGAGACAGGCCATGTCTGAGCTACACCTCCCAAAACCCACCAGGGACCTTGTCGACCGGCGTCATGCCCTGGCACCCGATACCGAAGACGCATTCCGCGCGTTCTCGAAAGCGGTGTTCGCCCAAGGGGCGCTCGATACACGCACCAAGCAGCTCATCGCGGTGGCCGTGGCGCATGTGACCCAATGCCCGTGGTGCATCGAGGGCCATGTCAAGGCGGCCAAACGTGAGGGGGCCTCGGGCGAACAGATCATGGAAGCCATTTGGGTTGCGTCCGAAATGCGCGCCGGGGCGGCCTGGGCACATGCGCTCAAGGCGGTAGATCTGATCGACGACGCGGGCCAAAGGGACAGCTGATGCCGCCCCGACCGTCCGTCTCCGACACCCCCGCCGGGCGCATCCGCATCAAGCGGATTTATCGCGCGGCGCGGGTCTCGGACGGCAAGCGGATTCTGGTCGATCGTCTTTGGCCACGCGGCGTGGCGAAGGACCGCGCCCGGTTGTTCGACTGGTGCAAGGACATCGCGCCGAGCGATGCGTTGCGGCTCTGGTTTCATGCCAATCCCGATCAGTGGCAGGACTTCATCACGCGCTACCGGGCGGAACTCGCCACGCGCGAAGATTTGGTGTGCGAGCTTGCCGGATACGCGCAGAGCGATGTCGTCACGCTGCTGTATGCTTCGAAGGACGAAGACCACAATAACGCCATCGTGCTGCGGGACTACCTGCGCCAATGGTTGGAAAGGGAGGGGAAAAATGACGGGCCAACATAGTAACGAGCCTCTACGAACGCCGCTTTGCGATCTGCTTGGATGCGAGGTGCCCATTCTGCTGGCGGGCATGGGCGGCGTTTCCCGATGGGAACTGGCGGCGGCGGTGGCCAATGCGGGCGGCTACGGGATGTTGGGGATGGTGCGCGAACCCACCGACCTGATCACACGGGAAGTCACCGCGATGCAGGCGGCAACGGACCGGCCCTTTGCCGTCAATATAATCCCGGCGGCGACCGACCCGCAGTTGCTTGAGGCACAGATCGCCTGTTGCCTCGATCTTGGCGTGACGGCCTTCTGCTTTTTCTGGGATGTGATGCCGGATGTAGTGGCGCGGGTGAAAAACGCGGGATGTCTCGTATTGCATCAGGTCGGCACGGAGGCCGCCGCGCGACTGGCCGAAAAGGCCGGGGCGGATGTGATCATCGCACAGGGGATCGAGGCGGGCGGCCATGTGCACGGGCGAAGTCCGGCCTTCGGGCTGGCGGAACGGATACTGGCCGGGACGGCCCTGCCGGTCGTCGTCTCGGGCGGGATCGCGACGGGTGAAGGGCTTGCCGCCGCGTTGGCGATCGGGGCCAGCGGTGTGCAATGCGGAACGGCCTTTCTGGCGACCGACGAATCCTTTGCGCATTCCTATCACAAATCCCGCATCGTCGAGGCCAAGGGCGAGGATACGGTGCTGACCGATGTGTTCGTTCTGAACTGGCCCAAGGGCGCCGCCGTGCGGGTGATCGGCAACAGCGTGACGGAGGGTCTCAAGGGACATTACCTGGGCCACGACCCGGACAGCCTGCCGCGCGAGACCATCGCCCATGACGACGATCAGCCCCGCCTGCGCTTCAGCACGGATTCGCCATTGCGCACCACAACCGGCGATCTGGAAGCGATGGCGCTCTATGCCGGTCAGGGCGCGGGAAATATCCCCGATATCGTCCCTGCGGCCGCACGTCTGAACGCCATGGTCGCGCAGGCCCGGCATATCTTGAAGGGCACGGTGCGAAACGGTTTCAAGGCGATGTCATGAGCGACGAATTCAAGAGCTTCCGCTGCCAAAGCGGCTTTTCCTCACCGCCCTGCTATGTCGCCGAGGTCGCACCGGAGTATTTCGATCCGCTGGCTGTCGATCCCGAGCAGGCACGTGATGTCGCGCATTGGCGCAAGGCCGAACGCACCCGCCTGCGCGCCGCCCGTCTGGCACTGTCGGTTGGTGAACGCAAGGAGATCGGCGAGGCGCTGGCCGGGCATCTGCGACAGGTGTTGAAAGACCGCTTCGGCGGGGCACCGGGCAAGGTCTTTTCCGCCTATTGGCCGATCAAGGGCGAACCCGACCTGCGCCCGCTGATGGCCGAACTTCACCAGGCCGGTATATCCGTCGCCCTGCCACTGGTCGAAACCAGGGCGGCCCCGCTCATCTTCCGCCATTGGACGCCCGAGACACGCATGCAGCGCGGCGACTGGAATATTCCCGTCCCGCCCCCGGACGCACACGTCGTCACACCCGACATCGCACTTGCCCCGCTCGTCGGCTGGACGACGGATGGCTATCGCCTCGGCTATGGCGGGGGCTATTTCGACCGGACGCTGGCGGCGCTGACCCCGAAACCTTTTGTCATCGGCATCGGTTTCCAGGCGGCACAGCTCAAAACCATTTATCCGCAACCCCACGACATCCCGCTCGATCTCATCCTGACCGAGAACGGGGTGCAAGCGGAAGAGAAAGCGATATGAGCACCACGGCGGAGCGGATGCGCGCTTGGCGCGGCCCGGCGATCCTCAGCTTCGGGTTCCGTCCCTTCTTCCTCGGGGCTGCTATCTGGGCCGCGGTTGCCATGGCGCTCTGGATTCCGGCCCTCACCGGAGCCCTCGACCTGCCTACCCGGTTCGACGCGGCAAGCTGGCATGCGCATGAGTTTCTGTTCGGCTATCTGTCGGCGGTCATCGCCGGATTCCTGCTGACAGCTGTTCCCAACTGGACCGGGCAACTGCCGATTGTCGGCTGGCCGCTTGGCGGGCTTTTCGTGCTCTGGGTCGGCGGGCGTGCAGGAGTCCTCTTGTCGCATGGTCTGCCGTCCCTTGCCGTGGCGCTTGTCGATCTTGCCATGCCGGTGGCACTGACCGGGTTCCTTGCACGCGAAATCATTGTTGGGAAGAACTGGCGGAACCTGATCGTACTCACGATGCTCGGCATCTTCACGATCTCCAATGCAATCTTCCACTGGGAAGCGGCGCGTGGCGACTATGCGGCGCAGGGTTATGGTCTGCGGGCTGGCCTCGGTGCGGCGCTGATGATGATTGCGGTCATCGGCGGACGGATCGTGCCGTCCTTCACCCGCAACTGGCTGGCGCGTCAGGGTCCGGGGCGTTTGCCCGTGCCACCGATGCAGCGCTTCGACAAGATCGCGCTCCTGACGCTTCTCGCCGCGCTTTTTGCCTGGATTGCGGCGCCGGAAGCGCAGGCCTTGGCGCCGCTCCTCCTGGCTGCCGGGGCGCTGCATTTGGTGCGGCTCGCAAGGTGGGCCGGGGACCGGACACTGGCAGAGCCGCTTCTGTGGATCCTGCACTTGGGCTATCTCTTCCTTCCGCTCGGCGCCATCGCGCTTGGCGTCTCCATCTTCGTGCCCGGTCTCTTCGGCGGGGCGTCGGCACAGCATCTCTGGATGGCCGGTGCGGTAGGCTTGATGACCCTGGCCGTGATGACCCGTGCCACGCTTGGCCATACCGGACAGGAACTGAAAGCGGGCCGAGGCACCCTAGCGCTCTATCTCGGGCTGCTGACGGCGATCCTCGCGCGTCTCGCCGCAGGCCTCTGGCCCGATCAGGCACCGCTTTTGCACATTCTGTCGGGTCTTGCGTGGATCGCTGCTTTCGGTGGTTTCGCTATGCTCTATGGCCCGGCGATGATGCGACGGCGGGTCCGAAAGTGATCAGCCCGGCGTTTCGAGGCGCGGTCGCCAGTCCTCGACCGTTCCCCGCGCCAGCCGCGCATCCACCATACGCCGCCAGTTTTCCGGCAAGCCCGGAAGCGCGGCGAAGGCGGTCAGTGCGTCATGGTCCGAAATGTCGCGGTAAAGCAGCTGCCAGACACGGGTGAGTGGCCAGTTCGGGCAGGGTCGTGCGATCAGTTCCGCCCGGTCGCCGGCCGTGATGAGTCCTTCCGAGACGACGCGGAAATACCAGCCGGTGCGGCCCGTTTGCTGCACCCGCGCCGCCATGTCACGCAAATCGAAGCGCAGGTTGAGCCGCCAGCAGGGTTGGCGGGTCTGGCTGACCTCGACCATCGCGCCACCCAGCCGGTAGCGGTCAAAAAGGCAGCAATCGTCCTCCGTCGCACCCTCGATCACAAGGTTCTCGCCAAAGGCGCCGGGACCGAACTGCGCCGCGTGTTCGGGCAGATCGTTTGCCCAGGCCGGATAGTGCGCTACGGGATAGGCATGAAGGGCCTTGTCTGCGCCGCCGTGATGACGGGTATCCCCCTGTTCGTCGCCCTCAAACCCTTTGCCCCGGGCCATGAGCGGCCCGGCGACAGCCGCCTTGTCGATGCCGGAGGGAACGGCATTCGGGCCGAGCGGCCGGACCTTGCCAATGCGCAGTTCGGCAATCCGGAATGCCCTCATCCCGCTTCTCCCTCTCCGATCAGCCCCATCACCTGGGCACCAAGCGCCATGTCCGCGACCTGCCCGAAATGGCGCGCCCGCATCCTGCCCGTTCGGTCGAAGAGGACGAGGCTCGGTGTGCCTTGCAGGCCCCAGGCCCCCATCGTTCGGGGCAACGGACCCTCTCCCTGCATGTCGATAGCGACGGGGAAGGGGATGCGCCACTCATGCAGGAAGGCGGCCAAGCTTTCGCGGCTGTTGCCTTGGTGATGCTCGAACACGCTGTGCAGGCCGATCACGGCGAGGTCCTTTTCGTCGAAGGTCTGCGCCAGGCGCTGCGCCTGCGGCAGGCCGTTCAGCACGCAGCCGGGGCAGAGCATTTGAAAGACCTCGACGGCCAGCACCCGGCTGGGGAAATCTTCCAATGTCAGCGGGCGGTCTGTGTTGAGCCAATGGGCGGCGTGGAAGGGAATGTCGTCCATGCGATGCTGCCTTTGCGTTGGAGGGCGCGGGCACCAGCCCGCGCCCCGATCTGTCATTCTCCGACCTTGCCTGGCAGGCTCAGATCGCCCGAGGCGACGTCGAACACGTCCGTCACGCAAAGCAGCGGCGCATGGACATTGGCGTTGACCCGCAAGGCCGCTGTCACGCCGTCGAAGCGCGCCGCGTCCACCGCACCAATATCGGCGAACGGCACTGTCACGCTCAATGTCGGCCCGGCAAAGACCGGCGACCAACCGGGAGAATCGATCAGGATCGGCAGGCCCGGCCAGGTCAGGGGCAGCGCCGGTGAGGCCCCTTCGGGGATGTCGATGACCTTGAGCGCGCCGGGCCCGCAGGCCTCATCGGGGCCAAGCACGACCCAATGGCTGTGCCAGGCGCCGCCATCGCCGTCCGTCGTGCCGGAGCCGGTTTCGTCGAACAGAGGGGTGTCGTCGAAATCGGGGTGGATCGTGACGGCGAAGGCGAGGATGCCCGCGCCAGCCTCGAAGCCCACCTCGGCGGGGTCAAGCGTCGTCGGCCAGACATAGGAGAAGACCGGCGCGCCGCCGAGAGCGCCGACGGGGTCCGGCATATCTTCGCCCGGCGTGCCCGCGACCGACATGGTGAAGACCGCGTTGCGGCCCTCAGTGGTGATATTCGCGGCGACGATGTCGAAGGCGGTGCGTTCTGCGTTGCCCGTTGCCCCCGGCAATTCATGCCCGCTCGCTACGCCGGCGGCAAGCGCGACACAGGCTGCGGTGGCATGGTAAAGTCTTCGGTTTCGTGTAATCATGGGAAGCTTCCTTTCGTGACAGAGGGGTTGCATTCGGGGCGTCCGGGCCGTTGCAGCGGTTATCCGGGCGCCCCACTCACCCCACGGCAGACAGGCGCGCCCGATTGCGGGCGGCCTCCTCCTCCGTGGCGGTCTCGTGATCCGCACAATCGAGCCTCAGGCCGCCATCGCCGAAAGCGGCGTCGACGAAGCGGCAATGGTGCGGTCGTGCCGGGTCGGAATGGACATGCGGGCGGAAATGGCGGCAGGTGAGACACATCCGCTGCACCGGGATCGCCTCTGCCTCCTGAAGCGAGCGGATGATCAATGACAGGCAGCGCAGCAGCCCTGCCCGATCCTCCTCGGCAAGCCCGGCGATCGCATCTCGCATCGCCGCGGGGGCATCCGGCATCCGCTCGGCCAGGGATGTGCCCGCCCGCGTCGCCTCGATCGTCCGTGCGCGCCCATCGTCGGGATCGCGTCGGCGCCGTACAAGCCCCTTGCGATCAAGAGCCGCGATGCTGTCGCTCAGGCTGGCCTGCGAGATTCCAAACGCATCCGCCAGAACGATCGCTCGTTCTGGCTTCGCCGCCACGCGCGTCAGGACTTCGCATTGGGTCGGGTTCAGGGCGAAATCCTTGGCCACGAGCCACTGGTTCGCGCGCCAGAACATCGCAAGTCGTTGCAATGCCGTGATAATGTGCTTCGAGTCTGAATCCATTTCGATCCTCCAAGCATATTAAATAGGACTCCTACGTATTAGGCAACTGCATTTTCATCCTGCTCGTACCGCTCACCAGTTTCGAACCCGTTTTGTTGTCGTTTCTAAACGCTATTGCATCTGGGCAAATAAGATAGTAATTAATCACTATCTTTAGAGGTAACCAGATGACCACTGCCAGGAAACCAGCGGCTGAGCGTCAACAGGAAATCGTGGAAATGACCCTTCGTCTGCTGTCCGAATTGGGTGAAGGTGGTTTGTCCGCTCAGACGATTGCCGATCATATTGGCATCACCCAAGCCGGCCTCTTCCGGCACTTCCCCACCAAGAATGATCTCTGGATTGCAGTTCTGACGGAAATCGAGCGACTTGCCCGCCACTCCTGGGAACGTGCGAGTCAGGAAGGCGACCCGGCAGTCGTCCGAGTCCGCAAGACTCTGTTGGCACAACTTAAGCTGATCGAAGATTATCCGGCGATCCCGACACTGCTGTTTTCAACCGGACGTCTCGCCGCCGAAGAAGTCGTCCATCCGATACATGTCCGTATCATGACGGCGCTCCGATTGCGCATCACGGAAGAACTCTCCGCAGCGGCGCAGGAATGCGGCCGCCTCCTTCAGATCGATACACTCGATATGGAGTCCTTACTACTCGGAGTGGTTCAGGATTGCGTATTGCGCTGGTCGCTGACCGGACGCGGTTTCGATCTGGTGGCAGAAGGTGATCGGCTGATCGGGCTGCAGCTTCGCCTGTCCGGACTGGAAGCCGGGGGAGACAGATCGTGAAAATTCCAAGCCTATTGAAACTCGCACCACCGGTCGCCATCGGCGTCGGCGCCGCTGCATGGCTTATCTCAACGGCGGAACCTCCGGCGCGGATAGACCAATCCGAGCGCAGCGTCGTTGCCCGCATTGTGATCGCTGAGATGACGCGTGTGCGGACCACCGTGCGGGGGTACGGCAATGTGCAGGCGGCGCGAAACTGGGAAGCGGTGGCCGAGGTTGCAGGAACGATCGTCTGGCGTCATCCCGATCTGGAGACCGGCAATGTTATCGGTGAAGGGACAAAGGTTCTCCGGATCGACCCAACGGGTTACGAACTGGCCATTGCTCAGGCCGAGGCCGATCTGGCCGCATTGGAAGCGGACACCGCGCAACTGGGCGTTGACGAGGGAAACACCAGCCGTCTTCTGGCCCTGGAAGAAGACCGGCTGACGCTGGCAGAGGCCGAACTGGCGCGGGTGCGCGACCTGTCTGAGCGTGGAGTCGCAGCCCAGTCTACGCTCGACGCCCAGGAACGCACCACCTTGCAGGTGCGTCGGGGTGTGGAGGAGTTGCGCAATGCCAATGCGCTGATTCCCTCACGCCGCGCACGACTTGAGGCCCAGGTTGCGCGGACGAGAACCATTCTGGCCCGCGCAGCGCGTGACCTCGACAAGACTGATATCTCGGCACCATTCGATCTCCGGATCAGTGAGGTGCATGTCGAGCACCACCAGTTCGTGAGCGCCGGTCAGTCTCTGGTCGCGGCCGACGACATCGGCCAGGCCGAGATCACGGCACAGATTCCGGTAGACTCGTTCCGCCGTCTGCTGAGCGGCGCGACCGGAAACGGCCCAATGACGATTTCGGATCTTTCCGAACGGTTCGCAGACATTGTCGCTGAGGTGCGTCTTGTGTCCGACCCATCCCAAACATGGACGGGCCGGTTGGTGCGGGTGGAAAGCGCACTCGATCCGCAGGCCCGGTCGGTTCCCGCTGTCATCGCTGTGGATAATCCCTATGCCGGGGCGAACCCGCCGCTGCGCCTGCCACTGGTGCCGAACATGTATGTCGAGGTCATCCTCACCGGGCCCGAAGAACCGGCGCGCATCACTCTGCCCGATGGTGCAATCCATGAGGGCGACGTGGTTTATCTTCGAAACGAAGAAGGCCGCCTAGAGGAGCGCACGGTATCGGTAGACTGGCGGCAGTCGGGCATTGTGGTGCTGGATGGTGGCATCGCAGCGGGCGAAGACGTTATAGTCGATGATCTGATGCCGGCGATCCCGGGCATGATCGTCGAACCGGCGGAGGGCTCGGAATGATCCGCTGGTTCGCCGGGCACCCCACGGCCGCCAACCTGTTACTCGTGCTTATTTTCGCGGCCGGTCTGATGGCTGCGCCAACGCTGAAGCGTGAGACCTTTCCTGATTTCCGTCCTGTCGAGGCGGAGATCAGCGTGGTCTATCGCGGCGCCACGGCCGAAGAGGTCGAGGACGCCATCTGCCGACGGATCTGGGATGCGGTCGAAAGCGTCGAGAATCTGGACGAATTGACCTGCACCGCGCAGGGCGGCGTTGGGCGAGCCATCGCCACGATGGCCCCGTCAGGCGACAGTGCCAGATTCGTGAATGATCTGCGCACCGAGGTGACGGCGATCGACGATTTTCCCGACCAAGCCGACCCGGCAATCGTGCGCGAGCTTCACCGCACCGACAACGTTACCTCGGTTGCCGTGGCGGGCGATTTGCCGGCCGCGCATCTGGAACGTTACGCTGCTGGTCTTCAGGACAAATTGTCGATCCTCCCCGGGGTGGCGAAGGTCACGATGTCCGGCTTCGGAACGCGCCAGTTCCGGATAACAGTGCCTCGGGCGGTGCTGGAACAACACGGCCTCACCGTCACGCAACTTGCAGGAACAATCGGCGCACAGAGCCTCGACCGCCCCCTCGGTACGCTTGAGACCGCCGACCGTGAGATCAGCCTCCGTTTCACCGATGAGCGGCGCAGCGCGGCCGGCCTCGCCGGCCTTGTCGTTCTGTCCCGGCCGAACGGCGCCGAGCTTACCCTCGGACAGATCGCGTCGATCTCCGAGCACTATTCGCCAGAGGAGGAACGCGCCTATCTCGACGGGCAACGCGCAGTCTACCTGCAAGTGGACAAGGCGCTTGGAGCCGACGCGCTGGAAGTGTTCAGCAGCGTCGAGAAGCTCGTAGCTTCTGAGCGTCTGGCCCTACCCGACACGCTGCGGTTGGACGTCGTCAAGGACATGACCAGCATCGTGCGCGACCGGCTGACGATGCTTGTGGAAAACGGTGTTTTGGGACTGATCCTGGTCGTCGCGGTGATGAGCCTCTTCTTTCGCCCCGGCTTCGCGATTTGGGCGGCCATGGGCCTTCCGGTGGCATTCATGGGTGCGTTCGCCGCGATGGCGCTTCAGGGGCTGTCGCTAAACATGATGACACTGGTGGCTTTGTTGATGGCTATCGGGATCGTGATGGACGATTCGATCGTCATTTCCGACGCCATCGCCGAGGCCGCGGCGGACGGCGCCTCGCGCACCGCGGCAGCAGTGAAAGGCACTATGGCGGTGATGCCGGGGGTGCTCTCGTCCTTTGCCACCACCATCGCGGTCTTCGGCCCGCTGGCCTTCCTGGTGGGCGAACTGGGCGCCATCCTCGAGGTGATCCCCATGGTGCTGATCGCGGCACTGGCGGCAAGCCTGGCCGAGGCTTTCTGGGTGCTGCCGCATCACCTGAGCCACGGATTGAAGGGGGCGGAAAAGCCGCCATCGCGGTTCCGCGCGGGATTCGATGCACGTTTCGAACGGTTTCGCGAGAAGCGGATCGGCGCCATGGCGGACATGGCAATTCGGAGAAGATACCTCGTTACCGGCGCGACGATCGCGGCCCTGATCGTCACCTTCGGGCTTCTCGGTGGCGGGTATCTCAAGCGCGAGGCGATCCCGGCCATCGACGGCGACGTGCTGGAGGCACGCATACTCATGCCGCAGGGCACGCCGTTTGCGCGCACCGCAGAGGTGGCCGACCGGGTGAGCGCCGCATTGGGCCGGGTGGATGCCGCCTTTGCGCCCGATCAGCCGGGCGGCGCGGCACTGGTGAAGTCCGTCCAGACGCGCTTCAACTACAATCCCACCGCCGGCGAATCCGGCCCGCATGTTGCCACGATCAGCGCCGATCTGCTGGGCGCCGAGACACGCACCGTTACGCTGGATGAGATCGTAACGCTTTGGCGCGAGGAGATCGGAGATGTGCCCGGTGCCCTGACGATCCTGCTGATGGAACCGAGCATCGGTCCACAGGGGATCGCCATTGAGATCCGGCTGTCGGCACCGGATCTGGAGAAACTGGCCAGGGCCGGCAATAGCCTTCTTGCCGAGGTCCAGACCTATTCCGGAGTATTCAATGCCACCCATGACCTGCGCCCCGGCAAGCCGGAACTCCGGTTGCGTCTCGCCGAGGGTGCGACCGGGCTGGGACTGACCGCACGCGACGTGGCCGATCAGATCGGCGCCGCCTATCTGGGTCGGGTGATAACGACCGTGCAGCAAGGCGATATCGCCCACGAAATCGAGCTTGAGCAGGCTGAGGAAGATCGCGACTCCCACGATGATCTGCGTGATTTCACCATCGCCCTACCGGACAGCCACACAGTGCCTCTCTCAACCGTTGCGGTGGTCGACGAGGCGCGGGGCTGGTCCTCCATTACCCATGTAGACGGGCAGCGCACCGTGACGGTGCAGGCCGATGTCGATACGCGCATCGGCAATGCCGACGCGATCGTATCCGAATTGTCGAACAGCTTTCTGCCACGGCTCGCTGCTGAGTTCCCGGGTCTTGGTTTCGAGGTTGCCGGGCAGAGCGCCAATTCGGCGGAAACCGTCGCGTCGATCCTGCGTGGTTTCCTCATAGGATTGATCGGTATCTACGTGGTTTTGTCCTTCCAGTTCCGCAGCTATGTGGAACCCGTAATCGTCATGCTGTCGATCCCGTTGGCCTTCATCGGCGTGGTGCTGGGGCACCTGATCATGGGCTACAACATCTCGATGCCATCGCTGATCGGCGCCGCGTCGCTGGCCGGCATCGTGGTCAACAATGCTATCCTGCTGGTGCAGGTCATCAAGGCGCGCGCCGCGGAGGGCATGGACCTGGCCCGCGCCGCGGGACAGGCCAGTCGCGCGCGGTTTCGCCCGATCCTGATGTCGGTCTCGACGACGATGATGGGGCTTGTGCCACTGCTGCTTGAAACCAGCACTCAGGCCCAGACGCTGAAACCACTGGTGATCTCGGTCGTCTTTGGCCTGCTTTCGGCCACCGTCCTTGTTCTGATCGTCCTGCCAGCCTTCTACGCCATTCTCGGCGACCTCGGGCTGGCGCGGGCGAAGAATGACGAGAACCCGATTGCGTCAGACGAGAAGGAGGCGACGTCCCCATGATTGAGACATCGCCGGTCCGGCGCCCGCATGTCTTTCCAAAAGGACCGTTTCGAGGGTTGAACACTCGCGCGACCACCGCGGCCACGGGACTGGTCGGGCTTTGGGTCATGCTGGGAACGTGGCGCCCGGATCTGGTTGCAGAGGCTCTGTCCGATGTCCGATCCGCAACCGGGCCCACGCTCGGATGGTACTATGTACTGCTCGTCACGGTCATCCTGGTAATCGTTCTATGGCTCGGTCTAGGGCGTTACAGAAACGTGCGCCTGGGTAAGGATAACGAGCGTCCCGAATTCGGGATGGTATCATGGATCGCGATGCTTTTCGCGGCCGGCACCGGGGTTGGGCTGCTGTTCTGGAGCATCGCCGAACCCATCAGCCATTTTCAGGGCAATCCGTTCAGCGGCAAACCCGGAACAGCGGAAGCAGCGGTGGACGCCGCGCGGCTGACGTTGTTCCACTGGGGCCTGCACGGTTGGTCCATCTTCGCCCTGATGGGCGCAATGCTGGCTTATTTCAGCTATCGCGGAAACCTACCGCTGACAACGCGGTCTGCTCTCTATCCGTTGATCGGCGAACGTATCTACGGCTGGCGCGGGGATCTGGTGGATACCTTCGCCGTCGTCAGTACGGTTTTTGGAATCGCCACGACGCTTGGGCTAGGAGCCGCGCAAATGAATGCTGGACTCCACTGGCTGATTGGCATCGACAATTCGGTTGGCCGTCAGTTGACGATCATTCTGTTTGTAACGAGCTTGGCGATCTTTTCGGTGGTTTCCGGAGTACGCCGTGGTGTGCGCTGGCTCAGTATCGGAAACATGTGGCTCGGTGTCGGGTTGCTTATGTTCTTTTTGATCGTCGGACCGACGAGTTGGCTTCTGCGCTTCATAATCCAGACCGCCGGCAGCTACGGGCAACACCTCATTGAGATGAGCTTCTGGACCAATGTGACCGGTACGTCCGGGTGGCAACAGTCCTGGACCGTGTTCTACTGGGGCTGGTGGCTTTCATGGACACCGTTCGTCGGGATGTTCATCGCGCGGATCTCGCGCGGGCGCACCTTGCGCGAGTTCGTGTTCGCCGTGCTCCTGGTGCCGACCTTGTTCAGCCTGATCTGGATCGGTGGTCTTGGTGGCACGGCATTGCACTATGAACTCTATGGACTCGGAGGAATAGCCGATGCCGTCACCCGCGACGTCACCTTGGCGCTGTATGAAACCATCGATGTCATCGCGACCCCCGGTCTTTCGACCGTGGCGGCCATCATCGCGACAGTTCTGATTGCGACGTTCTTCGTCACATCGGCGGACTCGGGCATTCTCGTGATCACCACAATTCTTACGCTCGGAGAATCTGACCCACCGGTCACACCTAGGATTGTCTGGGGCGTGGGCATTGGCGCATTGACGGCCGTCTTGTTGGCAGGCGGCGGCGTGACCACGCTGCAGTCAGCCGTCGTGATCGCGGGGCTGCCATTTTCGCTCGTCGTTTTGGCTATGGTAATCGGATTCCTGAAAGCTTTGCGAAGCGAACCTCAAGCTCCACGTGATCCCGAGAAAACACGCCTGCCCATCGAGCCATGGACAGGCATCGATACGAAGCAGGAAGGAGAACATAATGCCGGTTGAAGCATATTGCAGACTTCATGGGCGTTTTGCCGACGGACTTTCTTCAAGGATGCCCCTTGAGGCCGAATCCAGAGTCGGGCGACGTCCAGCCAACAGGGGATGCCCGTTACCGCAATACCTGAAAACCGGCCTCCTGGCGGCCACCATTCTGATCGCACTCTGCATGAGGAGCGATGCGCAGGAAACGCTATCAGCTGCAGCAATCGAAGATCGGATTATCGGTCACACCTTCCAGGGACGGAAGGGCATCCTGTCGGTTTCGTTGCAGTATGGCATCGACGGGACGGTCACGATGCGTTCGCCGCTTGGCACCGGAACGGGCCGATGGATGATTTCTGGCGACCGGCTTTGCGTCAAACTGGAGACCGGACCGAGAAAAGCGGATGAGTGCCTGACATTTGTAACCGAACCGGAACGCACATATCGTGCCTCCAATGGCATGTGGTTGATCCCGGTAGAATGATGTTTTTACCATTTGTTGGGTCATCAACCCAATCCATCGCGATGCCGCACCCGGACGTTCGGGCGGTCAAATCGGCACCCTGCCTTGGAATGGGCCCTGAATCGTTTCGTTGTTCCGCTAATCGACCTATTTCGCGTCAGTGTGAGTTTTGGGTTCACGTGGACATTCGAATAGCATCCGCTCCAGTTCTCTTGCGATAATCTCGGTACGCGACAGGAGATAGTTGGCCGCATCCACCGTTGGCGCCGTCTCTTCAAGCGTGGCTTGGAAAAGCTCCAGCCACTGGTCGAAGTCCTGCCTTTGGAGCCCGCTCAGGTTTCGATGGGCCGTGACCAGATCACCGGAATAGACGTCCCTGTGCAGTGCGATCGAAGACCAGAAAGCCACCATCCGTTCGACTTGCCGGTCTTCATCGTCCGCCGTCCCAGTCGCACCTATCCGCCCCAACCGCTTGTCCGCACGGATGCGTGCCACGAAGAATTTGGTCATCCGCCGAAGGTATTCCTCGTCGATCCCCAATACTTCGGCCGCCTGCCTCAGTTGGGCGCGGGTTCTTGGAGAATACTCCTGTTCAACAGTGAAAACGCCGGACATGTCGCGCCTCCTTCGCGATCCGACGGACATTTGTCGCAAGAACTGGACGGCGCCGACGACCTCGTTCTCTCTGTCGTCGGCGCCGTCCATACGATCCGCAGGAGATCGGGTGAGTATCGCGTATCCCTGCGGCCGCAGCCCGTCTATTCAGCGAGCATCGGAAAGCGATCCGCTGCATAGCGTACGTGGCAGGCGGTACAGGCCTCCATCATCCGACCGAAACCTGCATGTTGCGCTTCCCTGTCGCCATCGCGTCCGGCTTGTGCCAGATCGGCCGAAAGCCGGTGAAAGGCTTGATCCCGGGTTACGAAATCCTTGGGTACCGCGGCCATCAGATCCTGTTTGTCATCGGGCGTCATGGATTGCTGCAGGATGAAACTGTCGTAGATCTGTTGCGCCAGCCCCGCGACGCGGGCGTCGTCTCCGGCGATCAGCGCCGAGAGGATATCCTTGCTGGCCTGTTCGATCGACAGCATCTCCTGGCGCAGCAGATCGCGCAGCTTCGGCGTCAGATTCGGGGAAACCGGCCCCGCATCCTGTCCCGTCGCTGGCACACCAAATCCCAGCCCGACCGCTATTGCCAACGCAACAGCAATGAACGGGAACTGGTTTGTCTTTCTGTAGTGTGACACTTTCAGACCCTCCTGGTCCTGCATCACTTCACTGAATCAGGGACGTTCGTCTAGCGGCTCTGGCGTGGATCCGTCCGGATTGCGGATCACGAGGCCGACAACGACGCCCCAGACGACGGTCCGCAAGCTCATGGCCCAGACCGTCCGCATCTCATAGGCGCCGCCAAGCAGAACGTGGACTCCGAAGGCGATCATCACCAGAACGGTGGCGACGAGGATTGCGATCGAGAGCTTGGTCGCCCAGTTTGTCTGCAAAATGAGCCCGATACCTGCGGCAACATAGGCAAAGCCGGCCAGGAAGTTGAACCATAGAACGAAGGGGACCGCATCGCCGACCGCCGCACGGGCCTCCAGGCCACCGAAGAGTGCGCGCCCGCCTGACAACACCGTCAGCAAGCCGAAAAGCGTGACGACAACCGCCGCAATCAGGATATCCCATCGCCTGTTTTGCATGTTTCTCACTCCAATTCTGCTCAGCGTCTGCTGATGCGTTATTTCTGAAACACATTAGTCCCCGGCGCGTCTTCGAGCGGCGGATGATCCTTGCACCCCATCGGCGGCGGGCCGCTCATGTCGCCCGAGTGCGCGGTCAGCCAGTCTACCCACGCAGGCCACCATGACCCCTCCCGCTCGGGCGTCTCGTTCAGCCACGTGTCGGGATCCATGTGCAGATCCTCGGCCTTGCGGTGCCGCACCCGGTAAGTTCGGCGCGGGTGGCCCAGCTCGGAGACGATCCCGGCATTGTGCCCACCGCTGGTCAGCGCGAAACTCACGTCGGTGTCACTGAGCATGTCGATCTTGAAGGCTGATCGCCAAGGTGCCACATGATCTTTTACCGTGCCCACGGCAAAGATCGGCACCCGGATATCCGAAACATGTACCGGACGGCCATCAACCTTGAGCCTACCCTCGGCAAGGTCGTTGTTGAGATAGAGCTTGCGCAGGTATTCCGAATGCATTCGATACGGCATGCGTGTCGCGTCGGCGTTCCAGGCCATAAGATCATTCATCTGGGCGCGTTCTCCCATCAGGTATTCGCGCACAATCCGAGACCAGATCAGATCGTTCGAGCGCAGCATCTGGAAGGCGCCGGCCATTTGCGTGGTATTAAGATAGCCCTGCTTCCACATCACGCTGTCAAGGAACGCGAGCTGGCTTTCGTTGATGAATAGTGCCAGTTCGCCCGGTTCGGTGAAATCGACCTGACTGGCTAGCAGTGACAGCGAGGCCAGCCGCGCATCGCCATTGCGCGCCATCGCGGCGGCGGCGATGGACAGGAGCGTACCGCCGAGGCAATAGCCGACGGCATGAACCTTCTGATCCGGGACGATCCCGCCGATCGCTTCGAGGGCCGCCATCACCCCCAGCCGGCGGTAGTCGTCGAGCGTCAGGTCGCGGTCGCCCGCATCGGGGTTCTTCCACGAGATCATGAAGACGGTGTGGCCTTGCTCGACCAGATAGCGCACCAACGAGTTTTGCGGCGAGAGGTCGAGGATATAGTATTTCATGATCCAGGCCGGGACGATCAGGATCGGCTCAGGTCGTACCTTGTCCGTGAGTGGGGCGTACTGGATGAGTTCGATCAACTGATTGCGGTAAACGATGCTGCCTTTCGTTACCGCCACGTCCCGGCCTGGCTGGAAGGAGTGGGCGCCATCGCGTGCCTCTCCTGCCATGAGATCCTGCAGGTCCTCCATGTAGTTCTGGAACCCCCGGATCAGGTTCAGACCTCCGGTCTGTTGCGTCTTTTTCAGAACCTCGGGGTTGGTTCCGGGAAAGTTGGATGGAGAGAGAACATCAAGCATCTGGCGCGTCAGGAATTGCAACTCTCGCTCGTGCTGAGCGGTCACACCGGGTACATCAGTGACCACGTTGTGCCACCATTGCTGCTGCATCAGAAAACCTTGCTGAATCAGATTGAAGGGGGGCATTTTCCAAGCATCGCCGCGAAACCGGTTGTCTTGCGGCAGGGGATCAATGCAGGGCGCCACCGCGTTGGTCGAACCTGTGCATGCCATTGCATAGCGCATGTACCGACCGAACTTTTCTCCAGCCTTTTCGGCGATTTCCAACTGTTTCCCCGGAGCAGCGACCATATGCGTCGCCCAATCGAACCATGCGTTCATGAGGGCGGCGGGCGACAACCCATGCGTGAAGCGCGAAAGCCAAACCTGCGCCGCATGGTCGAACGCTTCGTGACGGGTATCATGTGTATCCGGACGATCATAGGTGTCAGACGTCATCGCCGCATCCCGTTCCGGCTCAGCCTTAGCGTCTGACATGTCGCGCGTAGAGCGGTCAGGCACCGCTCGCGCTGTCCCCTGCTTTCCTTGCGCATTGCGCAGTTTTACCACCTGGTCGGACATCTGCGGCTCCATCGATATTGCCTGATGTCCGGCCGGCGATCTCGAGACGATGGTCAATGGCATCGGCACCGCTGGACAATCTCGAATCAAGATAGTAATTGATTACTATATTTAATCAAGCCATGATGCACGGCAAGGCAGGTAAGTGCCGCGATTGACCGAGGAGGAGACCCATGCTGACGGGCAAAACGAATGTCGTGACGGGCTTCGCGTTCCTGGCGCTTTTCATGCTGTACGGGTTCGTGCTGATCTTCTTGCGCGATTTCGCGCCGGGCAAGGAGCAGTGGATCGCTGACTATGCGGTGGGTGCGCATTTCGAATCGCGGCTTGCGCATGTTCACGGCAACCTGTTCGCGCTCATCAATATTGCGGTCGGTCTCGCCCTGTCGCGCGCGCCGGACACCCGGACCGGGCGCTGGATATCCGCGTTGGCACTGCTCGGGCTGCTGATGCCTCTGGGCATTCTGGCAGAGGTGCTTTTTGGTGTTCCGCCGGTCCTCGTTGTGGCCGGCGGCATTTCAATGGTGGCCGCGATGATATGGACGGCTGCATATGTATGGCAAACGGAGACGTTTCATTGACCAAGACGAAACCAAAAAAGATCCCGGCGGAAGAGCGCCGCAACATTACGGTCGAAGCGGTCATCGACCTGGCCGGATCTTCCAACCCGGACAGCATTACGACCGCGGCCATTGCCAAGCACATGAAGCTGACACAGGGCGCGATCTTTCGCCACTTTCCGAACAAGGATGCGATTTGGAAAGCGGTCATGAACTGGGTGGCCAAGAACCTGATGGCCCGGATCGATCGCGCGGCCAAAGACATCACTTCGCCTACGGGAAAGATGGAGGCGATGTTTCTCGCCCACATCGCATTTGTTGCCGATCATCCGGGTGCACCACGCATGCTGTTCGGAGAGCTTCAGGGCGCTCGGCAGACGCCGGCCAAGCGTCTCGCGCAGAGCATGATGAAACAATACGCGGCACGCCTGCGCGACATGATTACGAGTGGCAAGGAATGCGGCGAATTGCGCGACAATCTTGATGTCGAGGCGGCGGCCACGCTGTTCATTGGCACCATTCAGGGCCTCGTGATGCAATCCCTGATCGCCGGCGACATGGATAAAATGCGCGCCGATGCGCCACGTGTTTTTGACATTTATCTACACGGCATTTCTAGGGCGGGCGATACCGAGGAGCAGGAGTGACATGGCGCCGAAGATCAGCTTTCTGGGCGCGGCGCGCGAAGTCACCGGCTCCTGCTTCCTGGTCGAAACCGGCGAAGTCCGGTTTCTGATCGATTGCGGCATGTTTCAAGGCGGGCGGGAAGCGCCTGCCCGCAATCGAAAACCCTTCGGTTTCGACCCGGAATCAATTGATTTCGTTCTTCTGACACATGCGCATATCGACCACAGCGGTCTGCTGCCAAAACTAACCAAGGCTGGGTTCACCGGGCCGATTTTCGCAACCGAAGCGACAGCGGATCTGCTAGGCGTCATGCTGCCAGACAGCGCCCACATTCAGGAATCGGACGCTCGAAAGCACTGGCGCAGATCCAAGCGCGGTGCAGCCTCTTCGACAGAGCCAATCTATACCATGAACGATGTCAGGCTTTGTCTGCAACAGGTTCACGCGATCCGCTACGACACCAAGCTCACCCCGCATGGAAAAGTGTGCTGCCGGTTCCGCGACGCCGGCCATATCCTCGGCTCGGCGATCATCGAAGTCTGGATATCCGAAGGGGACGGCGAAACAACTAAGATCGTGTTCAGTGGCGATCTGGGGCAGCCCGGGCGGCCAATCCTGCGGGATCCCACGCCCATTCCCGATGCTGATATTCTGGTGATCGAGTCGACCTATGGGAACCGCGAGCACGAGGATCTGAGCACAACTCTGGACGAGATGATCGAGATCGTCGAACGCACCCGCCACGGCGACGGCGGAAATATTATCGTGCCCGCCTTCGCAGTCGGTCGCACGCAAGAGGTGCTCTACCATCTGCATCGGCTCACCTGCGAAGGACGACTTCGCGACTTGATGATTTTTGTGGACTCGCCGATGGCGACCGAAGCCACAAGGATCACCCGCCGACATCTGGAGTTGTTCGACGAACAGGCGAAGAACCTCGCGGGATGGCACAAGGTGGGTGCGGACCTCCCCTATCTCAAGTTCACATCGAGTGTCGACGAATCGAAGGCACTCAACCAGATCAGCGCAGGGGCGATAATCATCTCGGCCAGCGGTATGTGTGATGCCGGGCGCATCCGTCACCATCTGCGACAGAACCTGCCCCGACCCGAGTCCATTGTGATGATCACCGGGTTCCAAGCCAAGGGATCGCTGGGTCGGCGGCTTGTGGATGGCGTCCGGCGGGTCCGCCTGTTTGGAGACGACATCCCGGTGCGGGCCGCCATTCACTCGGTCAACGGGCTGTCCGCGCATGCGGACCGGAAGGCGCTCATGGCTTGGGCGGATGGTTTCAGAGCGCCACCGCATCAGACCTTCATTGTGCACGGCGAGGAGACAGCGGCACTGGAATTCGCGCACGCGCTTCGAACCGAGAAGGGCTGGACGGTGACAGTTCCTGAACCGGGTGCATGTTTCGAAATAGGCCCAAGCCCATGACCATCGACCGGACAAGCGAAAGAGAACTCACCGAACATATCCTCGTCGGGCCCGCGTATCGATTGGCGCACGAGGACTTGGATTTTCTGGCCGAGGACGATCTGCGTCCGGTGCGCCTGCAACTCGAACTGGTCAAGCCAGAACGCGCACTGCGTCACCATGAAATCCACTCGACTGTGGTGGTATTTGGCAGTGCCCGTATCGTCTCGCCGGAAGTCGCGGAACAGCAGTTGGAAGAAGCTCAACAGCTCCACCGGGAGGACCCGGCATCCGAACGACAACTTCTGGCAGCCGAACGCCGGGTACATTGGTCGCGCTACTATGAAGAAGCGCGGCGTTTTTCCGAGCTCGTCTCGCACCAGTTTCAACGGGCCGGACGCCGGGATTTCGTTATCGTCACGGGCGGCGGCCCGGGCGTGATGGAGGCTGCGAACCGCGGTGCCTTCGATGTCGGAGCGCGCTCGGCCGGTTTGAATGTCACCTTGCCGAGCGAACAGAGGCCAAACCCGTTCATCACACCGGACCTCGCATTCCGTTTTCGCTACTTCGCCATACGCAAAATGCACTTCCTGATGCGGGCGAAGGCACTCGTGGCCTTTCCCGGCGGCTATGGCACCCTCGATGAACTGTTCGAAGTCCTGACCCTTGTGCAAACCCGAAAGATGCAAAGCCTTCCGATCATCCTGTTCGGACGGGAATTCTGGAACCGGGCGATCGATTTCGACTTCCTGGTCGATGAGGGAATGATCTCTTCGCAGGATCGCGCCCTCTTCCGCTTCGTCGAAACAGCAGAGCAGGCCGTGTCGGTCCTGAAAGATTTCTACGGCGGTCACCCTCCTGACGAGCCGATGATCGTCCAAGGACATGACATGAAGGGAGACCGATAAAGATGTCACGCAAGATTTCAATCGCGCTTGTTCTCGCTGTACTTGCGGGATTCATGGGCTATGCCCTTTGGTCGATCTTCTTGGCACCGAGCGGCCTGCCGCCAGAGGGGTTCGCGCGGGGCAACGGCAGGGTTGAAGCCGATCTCGTCGATGTCTCGACCCGTCTTCCCGGACGTGTGGCCACGATCGCGGTGCAGGAGGGCGATCTCGTCGCCGCGGGCGACGTTCTTGCCGTCATGGACACAACCGAACTCGAAGCGCAAAAGGCGCGCGCCGAGGCGGCGGTGGCCAGTGCAGAGGCCGCAGTAGCCGTGGCACAGGCCGGCATAACCAAGGCCGAGGCGAGCCTCGCGCTCGCCCAAACCGAGCTCGCGCGCGCCGAAGAGCTAAGCGGGCGTGACGTGATCTCCAAGGCGAACTACGACATCCGCCGGACCGAAGCTCAGGTGGCCGAGGCCAGCCTCGCCGCCGCACAGGCTGAAGCGCGCGCAAAGGAACGCGCGGTCGATGCCGATATCGCGAACCTGCGAGAGATCGAGGCGCGCATCGCCGACAGCACGCTCCATGCGCCCGAGGCTGGTCGCGTCCTTTACCGCCTTTCGCAGCTCGGCGAGGTTCTGGGCAGCGGCGGTAAGGTGCTGACGCTCGTGAGCCTCGGCAATGTTTACATGGAGTTCTTTCTGCCGGCGACTTCGGCGCCGCGCGTCCGGCTGGGCGATGAGGCACGTATCGTCGTCGATGTCATGCCCGATGTCGCTGTCCCCGCCACCGTCAGCTTCGTCGCACCACAAGCCCAGTTCACGCCCAAGCAGGTTGAGACCATCGAAGAGCGCGAAAGCCTGATGTTCCGGGTTCGCGTCCGTATTCCGCAGCACCTCGTTGAAGCCCGTCTTGCCCAGGTCAAGACAGGTGTGCGCGGGGTCGCCTGGGTCCGCCTGGTCGGCCCCGATGGCAACTTGCCCGATTGGCCCGATGGGCTGACACCGCCCGTGGCGGCAGTCTTGCCCGCACCGGTGACGGGTGACGGCGCAAGCGAGACCGGGCAATGACAGGCTCTGAGAACCCCGGGCCCGTCGCTTCTCTGGCGGCGGTGAGCCATCGCTATGGCAAAGTGATTGCCCTCAGCGATGTGACGCTGAGGATCCCGATGGGGCGCATGGTCGGCCTGATTGGGCCCGACGGCGTCGGAAAATCGACCCTGATGGGCCTCATCGCCGGAGCCAAGAAGCTGCAGACCGGTCGAATCGAGACGCTGGGCGGGAATATGTCCAGTGCCGGTGTCCGAACTGAGATGGGGCGGCGCATCGCCTTCATGCCGCAGGGCCTAGGCAAGAACCTCTACCACGATCTGAGTATCCGCGAGAACCTCGAATTCTTTGGCAAGCTCTTCGGCCAGGGCCGAGCCGAGCGTGCCATGCGCATAGACCGGCTGACCCGCGCCACCGGCCTCGCGCCGTTTCTCGACCGCCCGGCGGGCAAGCTCTCGGGCGGCATGAAACAAAAACTGGGACTGTGCGCGGCCCTGATCCACGATCCGGATTTCCTTCTGCTCGATGAGCCAACCACCGGCGTCGACCCGCTGTCGCGGCGCCAGTTCTGGGATCTGATCGCCGCGATCCGCAGGGATCGTCCGCAAATGAGCGTCCTGGTCTCCACCGCTTACATGGAGGAGGCGGAAGGTTTCGAGCATCTGATCGCCATGAATGACGGCAAGGTGCTGGCCGAGGCGAACCCGAGCGACATGATGGCTCAGACCGGAACCGCCACCGTCGGCTCCGCCTATGTCGCGCTTCTGGGCGGTGATGTGACTGCGCAGAGTGAGGCACGTGTCGCACAGGCCCATACCACCGCTCGCGATACCCCGCCAGCAATCCGGGCCAGCGGCCTGACCAAACGTTTCGACAACTTCACCGCCGTGGATGCAGTCAGCTTCGAGATCCAGCGCGGTGAAATCTTCGGCTTTCTCGGCTCGAACGGCTGCGGCAAGACCACGACGATGAAGATGCTGACAGGGCTTCTGCCAGCTACCGAGGGCGAGGCGTGGATTTTCGGACGACCGGTCGACGCACAGAACCTCGAGGCGCGCCGTCGGGTCGGGTTCATGTCGCAATCTTTCTCGCTCTATGGCGAGTTGACGGTTCGCGAAAACCTGTTGCTGCACGCCCGCCTCTTTCATCTCGGCCCCGACCTGACCGAACAGCGCATGGCCGAGCTGGTCCCGCATTTCGGGCTTGTTCCTTACCTCGATCAGACCGCCGCTGCGTTGCCGCTCGGGGTTCGGCAACGCCTGTCGCTGGCCGTCGCGGTGATCCACAGCCCTGATATCCTGATCCTCGACGAGCCGACCTCAGGCGTCGATCCGCAGGCGCGCGATGCGTTCTGGGACATGCTGACGGAACTCGCTCGCAAGGACGGGGTGACGATCTTCATCTCGACGCATTTCATGGATGAGGGAATGCGCTGTGACCGGATATCTTTGATGCACGCCGGAAAGGTTCTTGTTACGGGCCCGCCGCGGGAAATCATCGAGGATCGCGGTGCGGCAACACTTGAAGACGCCTTTATCGGCCACATGTTGGACGCTATGCCATCAGAAGCATCGGGCAGCGGCACCGCACTGACGTCAGAAACGGTGCCGCCCGCGACCCACCCGGCATCCCGCTTCAGTCTCGGGCGGCTTTTCGCCTTCACCACCCGCGAGGCGATGCAGGTGCGGCGCGATCCGGTCCGGCTGGTTTTTTCCTTCGTCGGCAGCGCCGTCCTGCTGCTGATCATGTCTTTCGGCATCTCGCAGGAGGTGCGCGAAATTCCCTTCGCCGCCTTCGATCAGGACCGGAGTCCCGAAAGCCGCGCCTACCTGTCGGGCTTCGAGCAATCCGAATGGTTCCTCGAACGCCCTGCCATTGCCAGTGCCGAGGAACTCGACCGCCGCACGGCCAGCGGAGAACTTGCACTTGCGCTTCAGATCCCGCTCGATTTCGGGCGGTCCGTGCGGCGCAGCGAGGCGACCGAGATCGCGGCGCTGGTCGACGGCTCCGACACCAGCCGCGCCGGTACGGTGGAAAGCTATGTCGAGGGCGCGCATTTACACATCCTGACCACAGGAGCGCAGTCCGCGCTGGCCTTGACCGGACTTGGTGCTTCAGCCCGGCAGGACCTGGCCCCACCCGCGCAACTGGCGCCGCGGTTTCACTACAATCCGGCGATGGAGAGCCTGCCCGCCATCGGGCCCTCGATCCCGCCGCTTTTGCTGCTTCTCTTCCCCGCAATCCTGATGGCCGTCAGCGTGGCGCGGGAAAAGGAGATCGGGACGATCACCAATTTCTACGTCACCCCCACCGGTCGGGCCGAGTTCCTGATCGGCAAGCAACTCGTCTATGTCGCCATCACGCTCCTGAACTTCGTGATCCTGACGGTGCTGGTGGTCACGGTATTGGGCGTACCGCTCAAGGGCAGCCCGGCGGCGCTGGTCATCGGCGCGTTGGTCTATGCCTTCGCCGCCACAGGGTATGGCCTTCTGGTTTCCATGATGACCAGCACGCAGGTCACCGCCGTTTTTGCTGCGGCAATCCTGTCGGTGATGCCGACATTGCAATTCTCAGGCATGATCACGCCTGTCTCATCGCTCGAAGGCCCCGCGCGCATCCTCGGCACGTTCTGGCCCACGACCTGGTACATGGGCCTGAGCGTCGGAACCTTCACCAAGGGGTTGGGCCTGTCGGACCTGTCCGGTCATCTCTTGCGTCTTGCCGCGTTCGGTCCGGTACTGACCGCGTTCGCGATCATTCTTCTGAAGAAGCAGGAGAAGTAGCGGTGCGCAGTGTTCTCAACATCTTCTGGCTTGCGGGAAAGGAACTGAAGAGTGTCTTGGGCGACCCGGTGATGGTGGTGTTGATCCTGTGGTCGTTCATCGTCGCCGTTATCCTGGAGGCCAGCGGCGCGGGCGATACGGTCTACAATGCCGCCGTCGCGATCGTCGACGAGGACGGCTCCACTCTCACCCGGCAAATCGCGGATGCGCTCGATCCACCCTGGTTCCAGCAACCGCTCTTGCTGGGTGCCGAAGAAGCGGCGGCGGCGATGGACGAAGGCAGAATCATGTTCACCCTCGGCTTCCCACCGGGTTTCGAGGCCGATGTGATTTCTGGCGTGATGCCTGTCGCTCAACTTGAAGTCGACGCGACCGCCGTCAGCCAGGCGCAGCTTGGAACCGACTACATCGCCAATATCCTGGCTGCGGAAACGCGCGCTTTCCTAACCGGCAATCCGGATGCGCCTACCCCACCACTGGCGTTGGAGCTCCGCCGCGCTTTCAATCCGAACGGTGATCCGGTCTGGTTCAAATCCGTGTCTTCGCTTCTTAACCAGCTATCGCTCCTGACCATCGTGTTGACCGGCGCAGCAATGTTGCGCGAGCGCGAGCAAGGCACGATCGAGCATCTCATGGTGATGCCGCTGACGCCATTGGAGATCGCACTTTCAAAGGTTTTGGCCAATGTGATCGTGGTGCTTGCCGCTTTCACGCTATCGCTTCTGTTCGTGGTTCAGGGATTGCTTCACGTACCTATGCAGGGGTCTGTCGCACTGCTTTTGGCAGGTACCACGGTCTATCTGGCCGCTGCGGCGGCCATTGGTATGTTCCTCGGCACAATGGCGCGCAGTATGGCGCAATTCGCGCTGCTGGTCATCATGGTGATCATTCCGATCATCATGCTCTCTGGCGGGATGGGTGCAATCGAAAGTCAACCCGACCTCGTCCAACGCCTCACTCTGGCGCTTCCCTCGCGCCATTTTCTGGCTTTCGCAAAAGCCGTCGTCTTCCGCGGCGCTGGTCTGGGTTCAGTCTGGGTCGAACTTGCGCTGATGGCGGGGCTCGGAACCACATTCTTCGTGGCCAGTCTTCTGCTGTTCCGCCGATCCATGAGCTTGGCAGGGTGAAGCGATGTGCGCCCATTTGCCTAAACCCACGAGCCATGTGCCAGAGCGGATCGCTGACGTTGCGAGGGAGATGGGGCACCTTGGAGGTTTGCCCCTGTTGCTCGTTCTGACCTTCTTGGCTTTGCCGGGTTGTGCACTGCGGCCTGGTCCCGAGGTCCTTGCCGTTGTGCCAGACGAGAGTTCCGCTGCCAGCTTCGTGACAATTGACGTCGTCACCAATCGGCGGTTCGACGTCATGTCTCACAGCTATTCCGATCTGCGCTCTCACAAGCTGCAACTCGAGAGGTTCACGTTATCCGTCCCGCCCAATCACAAACTCACCCGTATCGAGTGGTCAAAGGGCGACCCAGATCCGGCCAAAAAATTCGTCGTGACAGAGCGTGAAATTCGACCGACTTCAGAATTGGGCACTGCAAGCGTCGCGGCCGGTGCCGTACGGCTCAAGCCGGGCAAGCGAGACGTCGTCATATTCGTCCATGGTTACAACTACAACTTCCAGGAGTCGCTCTTCCGTTTGGCCCAACTTGTGGCCGATGGTGGATTGGATGATGCGCCAGTTCTCTTCGCGTGGCCCTCGGCGGCATCTGTCACGGGCTACGTTGCCGATCGAGATGCGATCACCTATTCACGAGATGATCTGGTGCATGTCCTCAACACGCTTGCGGGTCAGCCGCAAGTGGGGCGCATTACCCTTTTCGGACACTCCATGGGGGCAATGCTCGTCGTCGAAGCGTTGCGGCAGCTACGGCTTACAGGTCAGGACCGGACGATTGAACGTCTGGGAGATGTAGTGCTCGCAGCACCAGACATCGATATCGATGTGTTTCGGAGACAGATGGAGATCATCGGACCTCTCGATCCACCGTTAACATTACTCGTCGCACCAGATGATCGTGCTTTGACGATTTCCGCCCGCCTCACCGGATCGCGTAGCAGGCTCGGCACCCGCGACGTGCAGGATCCACGAGTACAGGCCTTGGCGAAAATCAACGGGATCCGAGTCATAGATATATCTGACGTAACATCACCAGACGCGACGATGCATAGCCGGTTTGTGGGATTGGTCACGGTGTTCCCAAGAATGCGTGGCGAAAGAGATCCCGTATTGGTCCAGGCCGGGGCATTCGTTCTCGAGCCTTTGGCCGCCGTACTGATTCCTGCGCATTGAAGATGGAGTTCTGCGGGCAATTCCTGACCGGCAAGGCGATGCGCAAGGTTAGTCGCTGGCAGCCGGCGTACGAATAGAGCCAATCAGCCTGACAGGATTGATCGCAAAGGTCATCGGAGGTGCTTGTTAAAGCGACCAATATCGGCTGGCCCTAAGCGGATCCGGCAATCATCGGCCCTGGCTCTCCGAAAAAAGTCGTCCGACTCTCACGCCCCTTGCGTGGCCCGCATCATCGCGCATCAGGAACAGGACGTCGATTCCGCATCTTTTTGCAAGCTCGGCTCCTCTCTCAGGCCCGGCCACCATCAGGGCCGTCGCCCAGGCATCGGCCTCGGCACAGGTTTGGGCCACCACGGTGACGGAGGCCGGCGAGACGATCAGCGGCGCACCCCGCCTCGGATCCATGGTGTGGGACAGGCGGCGTCCCTGCACCTCGACCCAGTGGCGGTAATCGCCCGAGGTGGCGACGGCGGCATCCTGCAGCGCGAGGATCGAATGCGGCGTCCGGCGCGCAGAGTCCGGCGCCTCAACCGCGATGGTCCACGACTCGCCATCCGACCGGAGCCCCATCGCCCGCATCTCGCCGTCGATTCCGACGAGGGCGTCAGCGATTCCGTAGTCGCGCAGGGTTTCGGCCAGCCGGTCGACGCCGTAGCCCTTGGCAATACCGTTGAGATCGAGCGCAATGGGCGCATACTTGCGCACACGGGCGCCGTCGATTTCCAGAACCTCATGCGCCGGTCGACGGCATGCACCCTTCGCCGCGCGGATGGCCTCGGGTGTCGCCGTGTCCGGCCCGAAGCCCCAGGCCGTCACCGCGTCGCCCATGCCAATGTCGAACGCCCCGCCCGAGGCGCGGCCGATCTCGAGGCCGAGACGCAGGACCGCGCGCAGGCGTTCGGGAACCGCAACCCAGTCGCCCACCGGCGCCGTGTTGAGACGCATCAGGTCGCTGCCCGCGTTCCAGGTCGACATTTGAGTGTCCACCTCGTCCACGGCCGCTTGCAGCGCCGTACTGAGCAGATTGGAGTTGAAACCCGGTTCCGCGAAGAGCAGCGCGGACCAGCGCGTGCTCATAGTCGGGCCGTTCAGGGCGATGCGTTTCAACTCAGTAGACATCTTCGATATAGCGCCCCTCCGCCTTCAGAACCGCGGGCGTGAGTCCGCTCGGGGCGAGAATCTCCGCCAGCGCATCGGCCACCCCCGCCGCCATCTCGCGCCCGCCGCAGACCATAACGCGAGCCCCGTTGCGGATGAGTTCCGCGACCTGACTTGCCTCGGCGTGTAGCGCGTCCTGCACGTAGTGCGGTCGCATCCCGCGCGAGACGGCCGTGACCAGCCAGGTCAGACGCCCCTCTTCCTGCCAGGCGGGCAATTCCTCGCCATAGAAGAAGTCGCTGTCGGGATGCCGCATGCCGAAGAACAGGTGGACTGGCCTGCGGCGCGCATTGCCTCGTATGAGGCCCGCTAGCGGCCCGATGCCGGCCCCGGCGCCGATCAGGATCAACGGCGTCCGGCCCCGGCCCGGACGGAAAGCGGGGTTGCGGCGGAGGAAGGCGGTCACCGTGTCGCCCGGCTGCAGTGCCACAAGCTGGCCCGAGCAGAGGCCGCCGGGATGCTTTCTCACGACGATCTCGATGAAGCCATCGCGCCGCGTGGAGGCAAGAGAGTAGAGCCGCGGCACGGCGCTTCCTTTCGGCAGCACCCCGATCAGGTCGCCGGCCTGGAACCGGGCGAACCTGGCCCCGGTCAGACGCTGCCAGAGCGAGACGCGCGGCAGAGCGAAGCGGAGGATCGCGGTCGGGGCCTGCACGGCGGCTCCGTAATCCCGCCTTGAGATGAGGGTCAGCGTCTGGGTTTTTGGCAGGCCCGGTTGATGCGACAGAGCAAGATCGAGTCCGAGAGCCTCTCCGAGCAGGTTGCCCCAGCGAGCGAAATCCTGCGGCGACTGGCGATCGATCATGTCGAGTGGCAGGAGCTCCTGCCAGCCCGTCGCCTGTGCCGCTATCGCAACGGCCTTGGCGAAGGCGCAGTAGGCCGGGAAGCTGCGGTCGCCGAAGCCAAGCACGGCCAGAGGCATGTCCGGTGCAGCGTCAAGGGCGCCCAATCGATCGAGGAACCCTTGGGCCGATGCCGGCGCCGCGCCGTTGCCATAGGTCGCCGCCAGTACGATGATCCGTTGGGCTGCAGCGTAGCGGTGCGGCGCAAAGGCCGACATCGGCCCGACATGGACTTTCTGCCCGGTCTCGGTCAGGGCAGCGTGCAGGGTCGCGGCGAAGTCCCAGGTGCTGCCGCCCTCGCTGCCGACGAGCAGGATCGTCTCGGCGCGCCCCGCGGGCTGGTTGCCCCGAATGCGCGGCCGCCCCCGCCGCCCGGCCAACCAGATCAGAACGCCGGTCGCGCTCATCGCCGGCACGCCGAGCGCCATGAGCCCTAAAATCAGCCCTAGCGTTGCCGCGCCCTGGCCGGTGTGCAGCATGTAGACGGTTTCCGAGACGCGCTCCCACCCGGTCAGATCGGACCAGGCCAGCAGAGCGCCGGTGCCCTGATCGAGATAGCCGGTCCCCCGCTCGGTCTTGAGCGTGAAGACGTCCGTCGAATCGCCGGGATAAGGAAAGCTCAGCTCGCGCAGCTCGGTGACGGGCGTTTGCTGCAAGGTTCTCATCTGCTTGAAAGCAGTCCCCGTCTCGCCACTCACTTCAGCCGGGAAGGCGGGCATGGTGCCGCCGTCAGGAAGCAGATCGAAGGTCGACGCCGTCATCCAGAGGGCTGTGGTTGAAGACAGAATGAGGCCGATGACCGCGTTCCGCGCGATCTCGACATGCAATCTGCCCACGAATGAACCCCGCAGAGGCGCGAACCAGCGTCGCCAACCGCCCGTCCGACGCAAGACCAGTGCCGCGCCTGTAAGCGAAAGGACCAGCATCGCCGCCGCCCCCGCGGCCATGGCGATGCGGCCGCCATCCCCGAGGA
Organism: Ruegeria aquimaris; assembly: GCF_025751555.1. GTDB lineage: Bacteria > Pseudomonadota > Alphaproteobacteria > Rhodobacterales > Rhodobacteraceae > Ruegeria_B > Ruegeria_B aquimaris. The sequence continues at coordinate 59,393 of NZ_JAOWLB010000017.1, read as the reverse complement.
ACAGCGACCGGTGCAGGTTGGTCAGCCAGCGTTCGGCCTGGTTCGGGTCGGCCGAGGCCACGCCCTCGCCCGTCGCCGGGTCGATCACGGCGGCGCCCGGCGCACCCTGATCGAACCAGTAGGCGGTGATCCGACCTGAGGGCGACCGGCGGATCTGCTCGACGCCCGGATAGACGGCTTGGATGCGGTCCGCGAGTGTGGCGACGGACAGACCAGCCTCTGCCTGCGGCGCGGCGATGCGCTCGGCCGCAGGAAAGACCGACAGCGCCGCGCCACTCAGGGCGAGCACGGTGACGAGCGCGAGGGCCAGCAGTCCCGGCCAGCGATGGAGTGCACGAACCATGGCCCCGCTCCTCACATGTCGTAGGTGAAGCTGGCGATGTAGCGCCGCCCTCTCACCGGTGTGCTCGCGCCATCAGTGGTGAGCAGCACTGCGACCTCGTTCGGGCTGTCGCGCATCTCCTCGACGGCGGCGTCGACATGCAGTGTGTAGCCCGCGTCGAAGAGCGCATCGGCCAGGTCAAGCGTGATCTCGAGCGTGCGACCAGCCCCGACGCTGGCACCGGTGATGCCGTTGATCTGCGCGGGATCACCGCCGGTGGCACGATACCAGTCGCTCAGATGTTCATAGTATTTCGACTTGCCGCCAGCCATCCAGAGGCTTCCGACATAGGCGCCCGAGGCATCGGTGACGTAGAGCGCGAGATAGGCCCCGTCGCCGCCATAATTGTTGAGAGTCGTGGTGAGCGTCACCGGCCGTGCCATCGCGAGGCCGGGAAGCGTCAGCGCGGTGGTGAGCGCGAGGGATGCAAGCAGGGATTTCATGGTCTCTCTCCCGAGGATACGAACAGGAACGGCGCGGCGGGACCATCCCGCCGCAAGGGTGGGTCAGTTGGATTTCACCTGTGGCGGGGTGCCGCCCTCGAAGAGCCCGTTTGCCGGCGGCGCGACAGCGCCCGCTGGCGCGGGGTTGCGGGCGCTGCGGTTGTAGTCATCCTCATATTCCATCTCGACGACCTTCAGCGTCGCCGGGTCGAGCTTCACCTCGATCTCCCGGCCGTCGCGGTCACGGCCCTCGATCTCGTAACAACCATCGTCGACCTCGAAGTCCTGCACGGTCCAGCCGTTCGCCTTGGCCAGCTGCATCGCCGCCTCGCGCGGCTGCCAGGTGTCGCGGGGCGCCTTGCAATCGTCATCGTCGGCAAGCACGGCGCCGGCGGGCAGAAGGGCTGCAAGAGCAATTGCTGTCAGGGTGGTTTTCATGGCAGGGTCTCCTTTTATCTGCTGAGACCTATCTGGAGCGCCGACCTGAGGGCTTCCTGACGCCACAGCGATTTCGGCTTCAGCTTGCTGTCAGAAATGAAAAGGCCGGCTGCGTCAGCCGGCCTTGCTTGGCTCCGTCCCGCTCCGTTTAGTCGTCTGTTGTTGCCGATCTCATGGCCGCCTCGACAAACAGGGCCGCGGGGTAAAGCACTTCGACGTCGCTGGTCTGGTGCCAGATCATTCTCTCAGCGAGCCGCGCGGTTTCCGCGTCTCCGGCCTCATCCGCCGCGGCGTAAAGTTCGACCAGCGCCGTGACGAGGTCCACGTCACGGTCGTAAAGTTGCGACAGCTCTGCCTCGATGCGCGTCCGGTCGGGAAGGTCCGGCATCTTTGCCTCCCGCCCGCTGGCGACGGTATCTGCCCAGCCGAGCAGCGGCAGAACGAGTCGCTCTTGCGCCGCGTTATGCGGTGCCATGAGGTCGGCGGTAACGCCCGCTGCCGCACCGACCTCGCCCGGAAGTCTTGCCGTCCGTTCGAGTTCGGCCTGGAAATCGGCGTGCACTGCACTCAGGGCGTAGGGGGTTTCATTGGGTGCCGCATGGGTCGGAATTGCAAAGGCCGACAGGGCTGCAGCGACGATCAGGGTCTTTTTCATTTCAGCCTCCTCTTGATTGATGTGCCCAATGTCACAACCTTGCCTGAGGCCTTCCTGACGGAACCGCGATTCATGCTTCAGTTTGTCGTCAGGAAGAAAAAAGACCCCGCCGGGGAAAGCGGGGCCAGGTACGGCCGACGGGACGACGGCGCAGGGGTCTGCGCAGGTCAGACGATATCGCCGGAGCCGGGCGCGCGCTTGTTGCCTGTGACCATGGCGCGGGGCAGGTTCTCGTGGTGCCGGAAGGACGCCAGCACGACCCCGGCCACATGCAGCGCCACGAGCAGGAGCGTCAGGTTGGCCAGCGTTTCATGCACCTCTTCCAGCGCGTCTTCGGAATCGCCACGCTGACCCTGCGCGTCCTCGTCGTCATCCGCCCATGCCGGAGCCACGATGGACGGCATGGCTGGCAGCATCGCCACGCGGGTTTCGTCCTCCATGAGCCAGCCGGTGAAGGACGTGCCCGAGAGCGTCACCAGCAGCGCCACGACCATGGCGGCACCCGCCGGATTGTGACCGAGGTAGCGCCGCTCGCGCCCCCGCATCATGTCACTGATATAGGCGAGCGTTTTACGAGGCCCCCTCACGAACCGGGCAAACCGAGCATGGCGGCTGCCAACAAGGCCCCAGACCAGCCGGAATGCGACGAGGCCCGCGACGGTATAGCCCGCGACCTCGTGCGTGGTCTGCCATTCATCCGCCGTCAGCCAGGCGACGGTGAAGGCGGCGACAAGGCCCCAGTGGAAGATCCGCAGCAGCGGGTCCCAGACGCGGACGGTGCCGGTCGGCACGGTTTCCATTTCAGGGTTTTCATGCGTAGTTGCGTCAGTCATCGTCGCCTCCTTCGCGAGTCCGATTCCGGTCACGCCGACCGTCGTCGTCCTCGTCTTCGTATTCGTACTCGATCACCTCAAGCGTCGCGGGATGAACGGTGACCTCGATTCGGCGCCCCTCGGCATCGCGGCCGTCGATCTCGTAGCAGCCGTCGTCGATCTTGATCCGGCGCACCGTCCAGCCGTTCTCCTCGGCCAGCAGGGCGACGGCGTCGCGCGGCTGCCAATTCGCCATCGGCACGAAGCAGTCGTCGTCCGCCAGTGCGGCACCGGCCGGGAAGACGGCCAGAAAGCCGAGAATTGTCAACGTCTTCTTCATGGGTCAAACTCCTCCATGAGGCCATCTTGACACCGTTCATGCACGACGAAGCTGACGGGAGCCTGAAGGGGTCTGGCCCACCGGCTTCAGCTTCGTGTCAGCCACGCGGATCATGGAGGGTTATTGGAACAGTACAGGACCGAACATGCGCATTCTGCTGATCGAAGACGACACGGTGCTTGGTGCCGCGGTGCGCGACCAGATCGCGGCCGATGGCCAGACGGTGGACTGGGTGACACGCCTTGATTCCGCCGGCGACGCTGCAAGGACGACGCCCTACGACCTGATCCTCCTTGACCTCATGCTGCCGGACGGGCGCGGCATCATGTTTCTCAAAGACTTGCGCGCACGCGGCGACGTGACGCCGGTGATCATCCTGACCGCGCTCGACCAGGTCTCTGACCGGATCGAAGGGCTGAACGCCGGCGCCGACGACTACCTCGTGAAACCCTTCGACCTTGCCGAACTGTCGGCGCGGATCGGCTCGGTCGCGCGGCGCTACAGCGGCAATCCGAACCCCTTAGTCGCGCATGGATCGCTTGTGGTTGATCTCGCGGCACGGAATATTCGCCGCGACGGCAAGCCTGTCCAGCTGACGGCCCGCGAATGGGCACTGTTCGAGGCCTTCCTCTCGCGTCCCGGGCAACTCCTCTCCAAGGCGCAGTTGGAAGAGAAACTCTATGCCTTCGATACGGAGGTTGAGAGCAACACGATCGAGGTCCATGTCAGCCGCCTGCGCAAGAAGCTGGGGAGCGCGATCATCGAGACCGAGCGCGGCATGGGCTACAGGCTGGGCCGTCCATGAGATGGCCCGCGAGCCTTCAGGGCCGACTCGGCCTGTCGCTTGGCCTGGCGCTGACGGTGTTTTGGCTGCTCGCGGCGACGGTGACGGCCGTGATTGTCCGGGGCGAGCTCGACGAGGTCTTCGACAGCGCCTTGCGGGAGACGGCAGAGCGCATCTTGCCGCTGGCCGTGACCGACATCGTCGGGCGGGAAGATCAGGGGGTGACGCAGCGGCTCGCGCCGATTCGGGAGCACGACGAGTTCTTCACCTACCTCGTTCGAGATGCCGAGGGGCGTATCCTGCTGCAGTCGCATGCCGCAGACCCTGCCCTGTTCCCGCCTTACGACGGACCGGGGTTTCGGCAGACCGCGACGCACAGGCTCTACAGCGACGCGGCGCTGCAGGGTACAATCCGGATTACCGTGGCCGAGCCGCTGGCGCATCGCGCGTCGGTCGCGCGGGAGATTCAGATTGGCCTCGGCCTGCCGCTGCTGATCGTCCTGCCGGTCGCGCTTGCAGCTATTTTCCTGGCGGTCCGCTTTAGCCTCGATCCGCTGCGCCGGTTTCGTGAAAGACTCGGCGCTCGAGGCGCGCGCGACCTGTCAGAGGTCCCCGCCGACGACTTGCCGATAGAGATCGCCCCACTAGCCGGAACGCTGAACGGTCTGCTAAACCGATTGCACGACGCTTTCGAAGCCGAGCGGAGTTTTGCAGCAAATGCGGCTCATGAGTTGCGGACGCCGTTGGCGGGCGCGATAGCACAGGCGCAGCGGCTTCGGTCGGAGACGGGTGAGCCAGCTACCGAAGCGCGTGCCACTGAGATCGAGGCGACGCTCAAGCGCCTGACGCGTCTTTCCGAGCGCCTCCTGCAGCTGGCGCGTGCCGAAGGCGGGCGATTGCGGATGGACCGGAGCGCGGACCTGAGGGTGATCGCCCGCGTTGTGGTGGACGATCTCGAGCGCGCCAGTGCGAAGGACCGCATAGTGCTGACGCTGCCGAGTACAGCCGTCATGTCCGACATCGACCCCGACGCCTTCGCCATTCTGTGCCGAAACCTCGTGGAGAATGCCCTCCGTCATGGGGCGGAAAATGCGCCGGTCGAGGTGATCCTGACGGACGACGGCCACCTGATTGTCTCAAATGACGGTCCGGTCCTGCTGCGCCAAACCCTCGATCGTCTGACATCAAGGTTCGAGCGGGCGGATGCAAGCGCCGATGGCAGCGGACTCGGGCTCGCGATCGTCGCGGCCATTGCGAATCGGATTGGAAGCTCGCTCTTTCTGAAGTCGCCGCGCCCAGGCGAGTCGTCCGGTTTTCAGGCGTCACTCAGATTGCCGACTGATGTGACGATCCGTTCCGAGAGGTTCGATGCATAGTCGGGGCAAATACAGAGACATCGGCAGTTCAGTGCCCGCTCAAGCTTCACGAAATAGGTGCTTCGCATCTCCGCAACCGTCAACAACCCAAGCATTGAGGTCAGTTTCTAGGTCAACCGCCCCGGCCAATCATGGATGCAACCGCTTGGCTCTCTCAGCCATCCTGACTACTTGAGCGCTGGCCGTCACTGCAGCACTCCGCACAACTGCGGGACTCTGCACCACGCCTCGCCCGATCGCCTCTCCAGTGGTCAGTGCCCCGATTCTCGCCCTGCCTTTGACGCCGACCGTATTGAAGAGCCCGCGCATGATCCCGGTAGATCCGGTAACAACAGCGGGTGCCACCGCCACCATCAGGTTACCCGAGATACCGCGCACGATCAGGGGTGTTGCTGCGACGAAACCCTTCGCCAGAAAGACCATGACGAAGAACGGTACGAGCGCGCCGATGTTGGTTGCCGAGTTTGGGTCACCGAGTTGGGCCAGCAGCGAATTCGCCATGCCGACGACGGTCGAAAACATCGCTGCAATGACGATGGGGTAGAAGGCATAGCTGACCGTCGTCGAGACCCACCTATGGAAGAAATCCTTGGTTGCATCGAAGAGCGACAGCGCGATCATGATTGGTGCGAGGCCCAGCATCAGGGTCAGCATCATCTTGGCGAAGATGAGGACGATCCCGGTCATGAAGCCAAGGAGGCTGAGGAGCACCAGGCCGATCCCACCCAAGATCGCGCCTGTCATCCAGTTTAGATTGCTGCCGATCGCGTTCAGATATGTCGCGAAGCGCTCGATCAGGTTGTCGAACTCTCCTGCGAAATGGGTTGCGCCTGCGCCACCCCCGCCAACGGACGACACCAGCGCGCCCGCTACATAGTCGAGGCCCCCGATCACAGCGCTGGATACCGCGTTGAAATTGACCCAGTTGAAGGCGAAGAGGCCTATCAGTGTCAGCTTGATGAGATACCAGAAGAAGCTGGCCCCATCCATGCTGCGGAACTGGAATGCCATGTTTATGCAGACGCCAATCAGAGAGAGGGTAACCATCAGCAGGACGATCGTGCCGGTATTGCTTGCCACGGCCCCGAACTGGGACTCGGCCGCATCGACAAGGAACGCGTCTGCGGTTCCGACCATCCAGCTGACGACGCCCATTACCAGTTGCCCTGAGCTTCGCAAATTTCCTGAACTGCCAACCGTAGATCGTTCCGCTGCCTTCTGATGTCCCGCTGCGCGGTTGTGTGTTCCGCAGCCGAGTCCAGAAGGTGCTTTTCATCGAATTCCTCAGAGGCATCTTCCCAGGACGGGAAGCGGACATCGCAACCACAGTTGCCTGTCTCGACAATCTGTTCCCATGCCCGAAGTTCATAAAGGTCCATCAGCGTCAGCGCTTTGTAAGCTTCCCGCGGATTGATTTCGTCCATCCAGGTCGGGCGCGCCGGACGATCGTTGCAGATCCGGTATTGTTGAGGCGACATATCTACCGTGAGATCGTTTGAGATCGGAGGCGAAGTCTGCGCCACAAGTGGGCCCGCAAGGGCGGCAAGCATGACTGCGAGGATTGGTTTTCGCATCTGGGGGGTTCCTTTCTTACTCAGCGGCAACGGAGGGACTCTTGTTGCCTCTGCCGTCGACCGTGTCGAGGTTCAAATCTGTGGTTTGGCCCGGGAGAAAGAACTCGGTGATCCCGCGCGCGCCTTCATGGCGGCCTGCCTGAATGATCACGTCGATCGAGCCCTCAATATAATCGATCATGTCGGCGTAGGTCATTGGCACATCGGTTTTCAGGGCGGCGATGGCGAGGCGGCGGACAGCAAGTTGTGGGGTCTCGGCATGCAGCGTAGTCAGCGATCCACCGTGGCCGGTGTTGATTGCCTCGAGAAACGTCATCGCCTCGCGCCCGCGGACTTCGCCCAGGACGATCCGGTCGGGTCGCATGCGAAGCGTTGAGGCCAAGAGCACATCGGCACTGCGGGCATCCGTGTCCCGGTCCGCGATCAACGTCACGGCATTGGGCTGCTCGGGGCGCAGCTCGGCCGCCTCCTCGATGGTGATGATCCGCTCTTCGGGCGGGATCAGCGAAAGGATCTTGCGCGCCGCGACCGTCTTGCCGGTCGATGTGCCGCCCGAAACGATCATGTTGAGCTTGTTCTCGACGCAGAAGCGCAGCGCGGCGTCGATGTCGCCGGAGGCAACCACATTGCGCAGCGCGGCGTTTCGTTCGCGCCGCAGACATTCGAGGCTGCGCACCTTTCCATAGAGGAAGCCGAGCCGAATTGCCTCCAGCGGCAGGGAGGAGAAGAACCGCAACGATATTGAAAACCCGCCCTCGACTGCCGGCGGCTGGATCACCTGCGCGCGGATCGGGCGATCTCGATATAGGATCGAGACCGAGACGATAGGCTTCTTGGTGCTGAGTGTGGTCGAGGCGGCGGAGGCAATCTGGTTGCCGAGGTCCTTGATCTCGGTTGGGCTCAGCGGGCTGCCGAGACCTCGCATGAAGTGGTCGCCCTGGAATTCGCCCCAGACTTGTCCGTCGGGATTGATGCAGATCTCGATCGTGTCGTCGCGCAGGACCTCGGGGCCGAAACGGTCGAGCGACGCTTCCAGATAACTCGCAGCCATGTCAGAAAATCTCGAGGTCACGATCAACCATGACCGTGATCCGTGTGCCCTGATCGACATGTATCACTGGCCGGATCGCCAGATAGTCCTGCATCACGCTTTGCGTACTATCGCGCAGGTCGGTGCCGACATCACTCGCAACATCGGCCGCCGCCTCGCTGTCGATTTGACCCGCTGCAGCCGCAGGCAAGGCGCCGATCAAGGAGATCAGCGCGGCGGAGCCGAAGCGTTGCGCGAAACGGGTGTCGACAAACCCGGTGGTGCCAGTACGGCCGAGTTCGTCTCCACCGAAGGCGCTGATCTGCACGGTCTGATTATCGGGCAAGATGATCCGATCCCATGCCACCATGACGCGCGATTGGGCGAGTGCGACATCGGAGCGGTAGCGCCCGATCAGCCGCGCGCCGCGCGGGATCAGGATACGCGTTCCATCGAAAGAATGGACGTCTTCCGAGACGATGGCGCGGATCGCGCCGGGCAGTGTGCTGTCGAGGGCCGTCTCTGTCACAGCCTGAATCATGGTGCCCTGAACAACCGTGTTCGATGGGTTCGCGATCACTTCGGCACGTGTCACCTGTGCTGGTTGCGCGCCCGAACGAACAAAGGCTTCATCTGCATTCAGACGCGCGGCTTCCAGCGTATTCTCCCTATCCGCACCCGCGCCCATCCCGGAGAACGCGATCATAGGAGACGCGATGCGCTCTGCGCGGGCCTCAGCTTCGGCTGCGCGCCGCCTTTCGAGTTCGGCCAGCCGCAATTCTTCTTCACTTGGTCCCAATGAGGTCGGCTCTGGTGGTACAAGCCGTGCAAGCTCCAAGTCCATGCGGAGCTGATTCAATTCGCGATCCCGCTCGGTCAGCTGCCGCTCGAGGGCACGCTGAGCCTCGGCGGATGCTTCCTGTAAGGTGGCAATTTGCGCCGTCAGGTCCGCAATCGCCTGCTCCGCCCCGCTATCTGCGGCCTCGGCCGGTCTTGCGCGCAGGTCCTCGAGTTCCGCTCTCAATGTCGCAAGACTTTCCATCAGCGCGAGTTCCGACTCGCTCGGACCTGTGTCCGCAGGCGGGGCTTGGCTGGGCTGCGGGGCAGAAATCGGCGCCAAATCTCCGAATCCGGGGCCGCTGCTCTGGAACTCCTCCGGCGCGGCGGTCGCCATTGGTGCTTCTGCTGACGGCTGCAGGGCAGCCCATGCCAGACCGCCTGCTGCCGCGATGCCGACGACCCCAAGGATCGCGGCAAGCGGCGCAGGCCGCTTGCTTGCCTTCGCTTTGCCTGTCGAGCCTTCGAGAGCCGCGAGGCGCGCGGCGAGGTCTTCCGTACCTTCGGTCATGATGTGGCCTGTCCTGCGTCCTGGACGCAAACCACCTCTTCGCCAAGGCGAAGGACCCATTGTAGGTTGACGCCGGACACGCGGATGACGCCGTTACTCAAGGCTTGGCTGTTCACCGCGCGTTCCCTGCCGTTCGAATAACGGAAGATGGCGGGCACCGGCGCATTCCGTGCGAACCGGAAATACGTGAAGGTACCATCATCCCAGATGGCCGTCGGCGTGAACTCTTCTCGGGCGCTGACCGCATAGTTCGCATTCGGCGCATCGGCCGCAACCGCCCTGGTGGGTTGCACGTGGTTTTCAGGATAGCGGAACTGAACGACATAATGCGGCGTCTCCCGGGCTTCGGCGACATGGAAGTAGTAGGAGCGACGGTTGGTGTAGACGGTGATGTTGGTGGCGACGCCAGATGCTGTTGGCTTGATGGCGAAGGCACGGCCACCCGGGACACCGTCGAATTGAAACCCGACCGTATCGCCGGCGATGATCGAGCGGATGGTTTCACCCTCACCGAATTCGACTGTGGTGACGCGGGTCAGAGTCGTGACGACACGGTAAACCTGGCCTTCAGTCCAGGTCGCGACGCGCACGCGATTGTCATGAGAACCTGGACGGGGCGTAGTTTCGGCCAAAGCAGTCGTTCCCGCGAACGCGAGAATACTGGCGGCCAGCAGCGCAGAGATTGGAGTGCTAGTCATTCGGAACGGTCCGATCGGATGGCATATTGGGTAACGGTGAAGCCGAAAGGGTTTTGCCAAACATCGTCGATCGCGCGGGTCCGCTCGGGCCGGAATTCGAACATCAACGTGGCAGTGAACGATCCATCCTGTACCCCTTGCGGGCTTGTCAGGCGCTTTCTGAGCCGCACCTGGGCGCGGTTATCGCCAATAAGGGTGATCGATGCGATCTCAACGGCCATCTCGGCCGCAGCCCCGTAACGCGTCGGCGGATAGCTGTCCTGCCCCGATGTCCACATCGCGCGCATGTTGGCTTCGGCCGATCCGGAGGACTGTGCGAGGACACGGCGGACGCGAAGATCGTTGTCGAGCTGGTTGTAGGTTTCGCGGTCGAGAATGTAGCGGTAGATTTGCGCTTCGATCACGGCAGGCCGTTCGGCGAGCGACACGGTTTCAACCGTGGCATTGGGGAGCGCCATCCCGGTCGCGGGATCGTAGGGGACAACCACGGGAGGCGGCGTCTCGACCATCAGCGCGACAGCCGCAGCCGTCAAACAGCCGAATACGCCAAAGCCTGCCCCGGAAATGCCGATCATCCGCCAAAGCTGTTCCCGGCGCAGGGCACCGTAGACAAGTTCCTCTTCCACGAGCTCGCGCGCAGTCATCACCCCTGCCCCACTCATGGCTCAAGATCCGGCAAGGTGAAGTCCATGTAGCGGCGTTCTTCGGCAACGGTGGCGGCGTCAACCACGCCTGCATTGCCTGCGCCTAGGGTTTGGATCGCTTCCAGCTCCCACATCCGGGTCATGGCGATGGCGAGTTCCGCCGTGACGCGTGTGTTATGATCCATCGAGGCTTTGAGATCCTCCATGTCGGGGATCATCTCGACCAGACGTTCCACCCGTTCGAGAGACTGCTCCGCCTCTGCGTGGCTGTTCTGCGCCGCCGCCGACATCACAGCACCTGTGGTTGCCCGCGTGGCCACGCCTTCGGCGCCCGGATTGCCGCTGGTGGCGATCTCGCGGAGTGAATCCTCGTCGAACCCGGCGCTTGCCAGCGCCTGTTCCATCTGCGTGCGCATGGGCCCGGCATTGGGCCCGATGAGCGCGCTCCAATCGCCCGCCTGGATGCCTCGGATCAGGCCGGGGATGTCTTCGAAGTTGGCCTCAAGCAAGGTGTCGAGGTCCCCGCCCATGGCAAGCCCGAGGATGCTGCGCGGCCCGGTGAGCGAGGCATACATCTCGTTCAGCTGATCGAGCTGGCTTTGCAGCATGTCCAGTTGCTCCAACGCATTGTCCAGAAGATCGGTCTGGATCCCGAAATCCTGCAGCATCTGTTGGAGCTGGCGGATTTCCTGAGCTATGTTCTGCGTGTCCACCGTGGGCACACCCTGTGCCGCGGCAGGTCCGGTGACATTGAGGGCAAGCGCGAGAGCGATGCTACCGGCGAAAAGGGAACGGGGCAGGCGCAGGTTCAACGCAAATCCTCCTGACTGAAATCCATGAATTGCCGCTCGGCAGCCTGGGCCGCCGCCAAGGCGATCTGCTCGGCACTGAGTGGCTCGGTTCGGGCGGCCTTGATCCGGGTCCGGATTGCGACCAGCCGGGCCAGTTCGGCCCGGGCATAGGTGTTGAGCGCGATGGCCTCGTGGAGATCCTCGGTCTCACCGATGCGGGTGATGATGTCCTGCACGCGCAGGGCGGCGGCACGGACCGAGACCAGCGAATAATCGCCATAGACCCCGGCGCCATGGGCCGAGAGGCTGAAACTCGCGTTGGCGAGGAGCACAGGGTCGATGGTGCCGAGCGCATCGATGCCGCCCACGGCCGCGAGGTAGCTGTTGTACTGCTGCGGGATCACCACGACATAATGCTGGGTTTCCGCGAAGGGCGGCACACCGCCATAATCCTGCACATTGCCCGGACCGGCGTTATAGGCGGCGAGCGCATGGATGATGTTGCCATCGAACATGTTCAGCATCTGGGCGAGGTATCGCGCACCGCCCGTGACCTGCAGATAGGGATCGTCGTAATAGGCCGGGTAGATCCCGAGATCGCCTGCGGTACCGGGCATGATCTGGGTGAGGCCGAACGCCCCCACGGGTGAGCGTGCCCCGATCTGGAAACGGCTTTCCTGCCAGATCAGCGCCTGCAGGAGGCAGCGCCATTGCACGAGCGAAAGACCTGCGCGGCCGATCCCGGACAGACTATGGGTGTCGCGTGCTGCGCGGATGATCAGCTCCTCGATCCCCTCCCGGGCATCGCCGAACATCCGCGCTGCCGCTGGATTGGTGTCCTCGGGCGCATAAAGACTGGCGGCCGCGCTTTCGACGTCGTCTACCGCTCCCTGCCCCGCCTCGAGCCCCGCCACGGTTTCGGCCACGTATCCAGCGCCAAGCGACATGGCATCCATCAGCCCTTCGAGGGAGGCGAGTTGCTGGCGCTCGATCTCGGCCAGTTCCTCCTCGCGGCTTAGCCGGTCCTGCTGCAGTGCCAGGTCCCGATCGGTCTGCTCAAGGATGGCCTGCCGCTCTGCGAAGAGGCGCAGATCGAAGGTCGGCACGCCTTGGGCGACCGCTGGCCCCGCCGTGGGACCTGCCAGTGCAAAGCCGATCATCGAGAGAGGAAGCCAGGTCCGCATTGGCTCAGCTGCCCGCCCCCAAGAGGACGAAATCGCAGGCCGTGTCGCGGCGCGTGACCTCCGCCCCCATGGTCGAGATCGTGGCGGTGGCGGTCCCTGCCTGCGCAGGAGCCTCGCGAAAATTGAAGCAGTTGGCCTCTGCGGGGTTATGCTGCGCACAGGCTGTCAGGGTCAGGCCGAGCCCGAGCAGCACGACGCTGCGAATGATGGTACGGGTCATGTCACTCTCCAGAAATCAGGACGTTCGCGATAATCGGCGCCGACAAGCGCTTCGCCCTTCTCCATTCCGCCAAGGATGGTCACGAGCGGGCCGAGCGCGCTGAGATCGGCATCGATCACGACGGAACCACGGTCGTCGCGTACAAGCGCGAGCCGCGAGGCCGAGCCGACGCCCAGAAGCACGTCGAGCTCTTTCTCGGTCAGGCCGAGCATCGCGTAGTCAGCGGCGGAAGCACGAATGTTGGGCAGGAGCACCTGGGTCGGCACCGCTTCCACGATGGTCTTGCCGGTGCGCGTGCGCTCGAGCTGGCTGGCATATTGCGTCATCATCACGACGACGGCGTTCTGCTTGCGGGCTGTCACCAGCCAGTTGCTAAGCCGCTCCGCAAAATAGGCGTTGTCGAGGGCTTTCCATGCCTCGTCGATGACGATGATGGTGGGCTTGCGGTCCTCGATCACCCGCTCGACCCGGCGGAAGAGGTAGGACAGGACCGCCATGCGTTCCCGCTCGCTCTCGGAATCGAGGATGCCGGTGAGGTCAAAGCCCGCGACGTCTCCATCGATGCTGAAACTGTCCTCGGCATTGGCCCCGAAGATCCAGCCGTAGCGACCCTCGGCCGTCCATTCCTGCATACGCTCGAAGAGATCGCCCTCGTCATCGGTCGAGACCAGCAGCGAGGCGAAATCCGACCAGTTTCGTAGGCCCGCATGTCCTGCGCTCGCGTTCTGGCGCACGACTTCCTGCAATCGGTTGGTCTGAACCGGGGTTAGCGGTCGATCGCGCCGCTCCAAGAGGCTCGCGAGCCAATCAGCAAGCCATGCCTGGCCCCGCACGTCGATCTCGGTCTGGAGCGGATTGAGGCCCGTGGGGCGCCCCGCCCGCACGGTCGAATAGCTGCCGCCGAGCGCGCGGACGGCCATCTCCATGCCCGCGCGATAGTCGAATACGAAGACTCGCGCACCTGCCCGCCGTGCCATGGTCATCAGGAAAGCCGCCAGGACGGATTTGCCGGAGCCGGGACGGCCGAGGATCAGCGTGTGGCCTCCCGTGGGCTCGCGATCCGGCGCGCCCTGTTCGTGGAAGTTGAAGCGAAAACCACTGCGCTCGGGTGTCGGAAAGAGCGTGATCGGCACGCCCCAGGGGACTTCCCGCCCTGTCTTTCCGAGCGGGGTGCGGTGGAAGGTAGCGAGATCGGCGAAGTTGTGGTTCGTGATTGCGGCCTTGCGGCTGCGCGCCCCTGTGTTCCCGGGATGCTGCGCCATGAAATGCGCCCGCGCCCCGAAGGCTTCCGAGATCAGGTTGATCCCGGAAGTGGCGGAGATGTTGCGGATTTCGGCCGCGATATCGTCAAGCGCCGTCTGGGTGCGGGCATAGACGGCCACGGTCATGTGGTGCTCGCCGAAGATCAGGCGTTTGGATTCCAGATCGTCCTGCGCGAGTTCCAGTTCCTGGGCGAGACTGACGGCTCCGTCATTGGCGGCCTGCATTAGCCGCAGCTGCCGCTTGATCCGGCCCGCCATGATGTTGGCGTTGATCGGCACAAAAGAGTGCGTGACCACCATGTCGACGGGCAAGTTCAACTCGTCGAGCATCAGGCTATCGGTCTTGGCGGGGTAGTTCTTCACCGCAAAGATCGCCCCGAGCTTGTCGCCGACGGCACCGTCCGAGAGTGCGATGGTCGTGCCGCGGAAGGTGACGCGGGTATTTGCGACGTCCTCGGCGATCACACCGAGGCGCGACCGGGGGAAGAGCGGGTGCTCCTCGCCTGTGTTGAGTGAACCGAGGAAGCCCAGAAGCTTGCCGCTGCTGGCGGCCATCAAGCGGGGCTTCAACTCGTCGAAGGAGGACAGCAGAAACCCCACGACCTCGTCGAGCTTGCGCAAGCGGCGGGTGGTGTCGGCCGCATGTCGCGAGCGAGACGCCCCAAGTCCTAACGGCAAGCGGCTGCCGGTCTCAGGTCGCTTCAGCACCGTCAGGGTCAGCGTCTTGTCGCGCAAGCCCGCGCGGCCGAGATGCGCGTGCCATCGTTTGTCGACGGCGGCAGAAAACCCCTCACCCGGAATGGGCGGCAGGGTCACGTCGACCGCTTTCGAGACCTTGTGCAGGTAGAATGAGAACTCGGTCCCGACCTGCGCGACGATGCCAGCCAGCAACCCTCCGATCCGGTCGAGATGCCCGTCCTCGCTCGTGGTGCTGTTCACCCCTTCGAGGCGGATGCATTGCATCAGCTCGTTGCCGCGTGTCCGGATCGTTCGGTCGTTCACGAGGCTCACATAAGGCAGCATCATTGAGAGCCGCTTCTCGCCCTTGACCCATGCGGGTAGCGCGGTCAGCGGATCGATGGCGTTCTCAACCTCATCGGCAATTCCATCACGGGGCATAGCTGTCGCCTCCGTGCAGCTTGCGGTTCGTCGTGGGCGGGGTTTCCTGCAGGGTGATCACCAGGACATCGAGGAAGTTCGGATCCCAGTCCGCGGCTTTCCAAAGCGCCGGCCAGGCCAGCCCCGCGAACACAGCCACCACCCAGCTCTGCACCCAGAGGAACAGAAGCGTCGAGCCGAAGAGCCAGACCATTGCGTACATGATCGGCAAGCCCATCAGCTTGGGTGGCCTGAGAAGACCGATGAACACGCGGGACTGGTCAGCCATGGATGGAGCTCAGGTGGTCCAGATGGCGGCGACGATGGTGGGTGCTGCGGCGATGCCGGCGATTGCAACCACGACCCAGAGCGCCTGACGAAAGTCGAGGATGCCAAAGAGCCAGGAAAGGAACACCCCGATCAGCGCAAGCGTTCCGATCACGATCCCCAAGGGACCGGTGATCGCATCGACAATGCCTTGAAGCAGGGTCTGCACCGGCGAGAGGTCAATGCTCTGCGCAAGCGCTGGACCCGCCAGCACTATAAGGGCCATCGCGCCGGACGCGGTGATCGCCCGCGTGCGGAGCACGCTTTGACGTTTTCTCGATGTCATGAAAGATCTCCTCTGAGCCGCTCAAACACGGCGGTCACACGGGCCACATGCCCTTGGGTTTCGCGAAAAGGGGGAATGCCGCCGTGGCGTGTGACCGCCTCAGGGCCAGCGTTGTATGCCGCAAGGGCCAGAGAGCCCTCGCCGAACTGGTCGAGCATCATCAGCAAGTAGCGGGCTGATCCGTCGAGGTTCTGCGCAATGTCATGTGGGTCGACGCCGAGGTCGCGGGCAGTATCTGGCATAAGCTGCCCGAGGCCTATGGCACCGACAGGGCTACGTGCAGCCGGATTGTATGCGCTCTCGACTTCGATATTGGCCCGGTAAAGGAGCGCCCAATCAGTGACTGAAAGCCCTGCGCGACGCAGCGCACCATGCCCGGCATACCGCAGAGCCGTGGTCTCGATCGCATGGAGGATTTCTGGAGTGGCGCGGGCGGCGGATCGTGCCGGGATCGCTGTCTCGCTCGTTGCGTCAGGAACGCGAGGTTCTGCGAAGAGAAAAAGGCGCCCGTTTGCCTCTTGAGAAGAGGAAATCAATTGGCCGTCTGGACCAACCGAAAAGATGAAACCGTCGGCCAGGGCCGGGGGCGCGGAACAAACGCCTGTACCCAAAGCAACGACGAGCGCAGTCGCGCGGTCAGCTGCCTTTGACCGGAGGCGCGGCGTGGCGCTCGCGGCCACCTTCTTCAAGTGGGATGCTAGCGGTCGTACAGCCCATGTCGGCCAGGAAACTGACAAGGCCAACGATGGTTCTGAAGTCGCGGAGCTTGAGGACGCTTCGGCTGGTGACGAGCATCTTATCGTCACGCCCATCAGTGGCGACGGCGCGGATGACCCACGAGCCGTACCAGCTGTTATGGCGCTTCTCTGCTCTCTCCTTGCAGACCACCTCAATGAGGTAGCCCTCGGCGAGCAAGCCGCGCAGTCCGTCTTCTGTAACCACATTCGGGGCTTCTTCTATCATGGCCTTCCCTTGGGTCCTTGTTCTGCCTGGGTGCAGTATCAGGCCCACGGGGTCGCAACACCGTGAGCGATACAAAACAACATTAATGATAGCAAGACAATAATAACGTGTTGACGAAGTTCGCCTTGCTCCGATAACGGTGATAGCCGACAGAATGATAATCTTAAAGGCGGCAAAGGAGTTTTGCCCTGCGCTTGTTTATTGCGCGCAACGCACCGTTGCTGTTCGCGTTCCTGCTTGGAAGCATGCCGATAGCCGCGGCGGCAGATTGCGTACCTCCCGAACGACCGTTCTTGCCTCAGTCGCAAGAAGACATGCGTGCCCATGCCGATCTGTTGCGTTCTGATTTTGAGGGCTACATCGCCGACATCCAGGACTACTTCCGCTGTCTTGATGCCGAGCGCGCCCGCGCGTTTCAGGAGGCGCGCGAGGTCAGTGAAGACTATGGAAGACTAGTCGAGCTATTGGAATGAGGAAACGCATGGGCTTATCCGCCGTCGAGATCCTCGTAGTAGACGAGCGCGGGCATGTTGCGGCGCTGGTGCACGATGCGCAGGATGACTGCCGCGCCTTCCGCCACATCGAGACGCTTGTAGAAGATCACGTGACGCTGGCAGTTGACGGACCGCATCCCGGGGACGAAGAGACTCCTGTCCCGACCCCGGTCGGGATCCCCGGTGATCCGCTCGAAGGCGGTGACCAACTGGCGGTAATAGACGAGCCATTGGTCCCTCCCCCAGGTCTCGACTGTGTAGGCACGGATCTCTTCAAGGTCGGACGTGGCCCGACTGGAAAGCCGAATAGTCATGCGGGTCAGCGATCAAACGCATCCGGTTCGAAGGCTTGGGCATCGAACTCGGCGAAGTCTCCATTTTCGGCCAGGGTGGCTGCCATCTCGAGGTCGGCCTTTAGGGCGTAGAACTGCCGCGCGCCGTCCTTCTCCATCAGCATCCTCACGCCGGCGCGCACGACTTCGCTCAGATTGGCGTAAGCGCCGGACTCGATCTGCGCCTGCACATATTTCTGCATCGGTTCGGTCAGGTGGACGTTTGGCATCAGACTCTCCTATCCATGCTCAATCGTATCAGATACTGACATAAATCTTCAAGGTCATGTTCGGTCCCAACATAGGCTCGTTGCTCCACCCCGTCCTTCTGCGCCCGGATTCCCGCCGGGGAACCAGGCGAGACAGTTTTCCGTTCTGCCATTCCCGAGACCATGAGCGCTGCGACTCGCCGTGTGACGGGCTCATGCGGCCTGTTCTTCCATGACCGCTTTCGTGGCCGCATTGAAATGCCATATTTGTATTTGGTTACAGATATTTGAGTGAAAGTTAACATGAAAGAGGTCCGCAATTTTGGCCACTTTCAAGACGCCGAAGCAGCCAGAACCGACGTCAGTTCTTGGAAGCCATCAAGCTAGACAAGCGAACAATCGCACGCAACCATCAATCAAATCTCCTTGCTATCATTAATGTTGTTTCGTATCGCTGCACCATTATAGATGGAGTCGGCATCATGAAGCACGTGATCCACGGCGTGGCAACAGCCACGGCAATAAGCATATCCGGACTAATGGCCTCGTCAGCTCCGGCTCAGGCCTATCAGGTGGATTGTGCGATCCTCCTCTGCCTTGCGGGCGGTTGGCCTGCCTCTGCGCCCTGCGCGCATGCCAGAGCGGTCTTCATTCGGCGGATCACGCCATGGCCGATCGAGCCGCCCTTACAAATCTGGCGGTGCCCAATGGGTGTGTCGTTCAAAGACCCCAGTCCAATGTCGCCTATGGAACGCCTTTATGACATCACGTTCCGCGATCCGCCCGAACCGCAGGAATCGACTCCTATGCCCCTTGTCCGCGTCCAAGCGGATGAACAAGCCGACATCGACATCTCGGGCGACGCCTTTGATTTCGTGCGCAGCATACGGGTCTATCACATCCAGTATCGCCAGCACGAAAACCGAGATGGCGACTGCAATCGCAGCGACTCGACGCGATTGGGGTCCTACGGCGTGCAGGGCGACTACCGATGGACAAGATCCACCGTGGGCCAGGTGCCAGCCGCATCTGGCCTGAGCATCCCGAATGGATGTGGCAGCTACTTTTACCGTTCCGTCTTCGTCGACTGGCGTGATCACGCCGGGAACTATGGTTCTGAAGAAGTTCGCTACTGACAAAATCTGCGCGCGGTTTTTACCGCGCGCGTCCTGACAACCCCGCACGGAAGGCTGTGCAAAACCCCCGAAAAGGAGACGACGCCAGACCGTGAAGCCTGACGCCGTGCTAGAAAACTCCGTGAACAAGAGTTTCCTAGCGCACCGCTAAAACACCTGCAACCAGCAAAGTTGTTTTGCTGGCAAGAATGTTGTTGTCTCACGACATGGCGTCGGATCTCCAAGGAGACCTCGACCATGGAACCTACGACCGGCCTGATCCTGCGACGGATCACGCAGACAAATCTCTCTGTTGCAGCGCACAAGCTTGCCACCCTCATCCTCGATGCCATCGCCTGGAAGGATGGCTACAACGGTTTGTCGCGCGGAACGGCAGCCTTCACCCTCTCGGCCCTGGCGGAGAAGATGGGTGTCTCACGGCAGTATCTTGCGGTTCTTCTGAGCGAACTTGAGGCTTCGGAGTTGCAGCTCGAGCGGGCGAAGCCGAATGGCAAGTTCGCGCCCTGGATCTTTCGGTTTTCCGCTTTCGACGAGGAGAGTGAAACCCATGATCTCGTGTCAGGTGAAGGCGACACATCACTATCTAGAGATAATAAAAACAAAACTATCTTCTCAGGGCTGATCGATATCACCACGAGTTCGAACGTTTTTCAGACAAGTTGGGCGGAGCTCATCAAAGCAGCGAAGGCCACGTTGCCCTGCTGGAACATCGACACCCAGGTCATCTGGGATCGCTTCCTTGCCTTCAACCGGTCCCGAGGCAACGGCAGGGTGCCGGCCGGCTTCCTGCTTGGCTTCATGCGCCGATGGCGAAATTCGTGGGGAACTCCAACTCGTCCCGCGGTCAAGCCGCCCGCGAGACCAATAACGGATCCCAAAGAGCGCGAATTGCTGAGACAGATGCAAGCCGCACCAACTGCGAACCGCCAGTTCCACGCGTCCGACTTGTGTCGCTTGATCGGACACGCTGCCTACGAAGCGCGGGTACTCGATGTGATCCGCAAGTTTGGGTGCCAGAGGTTTTCAGCAACCTTGGCGGTGCACGGACGAGCGGTGCTGGAAGGGGAGATATCCCGGTAGCTTCGCTTGCTCGGACTTGGAGTCCATGAAAGCCCCGCTACAGATGTCAAGTTCCGATAGTGAAGTTTATGTTAAATTTCGAAGAATTCAGCGCGTAGGGACTTATTATGCAGCCTAAAGTCGACATCAAACTGCATCGGATTGTTTCATCCGAGCAGACAAATGTTGCTGACTACATTTAGATCGTTCCGTTCCTCCATTAATCGTGAAGCATCTGATGTGATGTCAATTTCCAGGCCAGAGTCCTTTTCTTGCAGAATCGCTGGCTACCCGTCACGCGCCCACGCAATTGCGGACTCGGTATCGCTGGATTCGAACCACTGCATCTCGGAGCCCGTCAATAGGTTGACCACCCGTGCGCCCCATTCCATCCATCTGCGTTCTCCGACAACCGCTATGCGACCGAAATCGTTCGCGTGGGCGGTGTCGACCTTCAGATCTTCTAGCATCGCCGAAGGCTCTTCGTAGCCCTCGAAACTTGTAAGGTCGAGAACCAGACCCGGATTATCGGTTGTTCCAAGACGCTCATGAAGCAGCGCGTGCATTTACTTGAATTCTGTCTCCGTCAACTTGCCTTCGCAGACGAGCCCGATGACATCATCACGCTCGGTCAGCGTTTCCTTGAACATTGGTCTTCTCCTTTTCACTTGCGTTGCCGTGACCGTAGAGATCGGCGTTCTGATGAGCGCGATCCTCGTGCTCGAATTCGAGGCTGGAATGGCTGATGCCGAATTCTTCCTTCAGCCGCTCCTTGATCGCGCTCTTGATCTCTTCGATCTTCGACCATCCCTCGGCTGCCACGACGACATGACAGTCGAGCGCAGCCTCGTGCTCTTGCATTTGCCAGAGATGGACGTGGTGGACGTCGGCGACGCCTTCGACTTTCCGCATCGCTTCGACGACGGCCTCGTTGTCGATGTCCGGCGGGCTCCCGAGCATCAGGGTTCGGATTGGGCCGCCTATTTCAGTGAAAGACAGATACAGGATGTAGGTCGCGATGCCGATGGTGATGGCAGGATCGACCCAACGCATGTCGTAAAGGATGATCAGCGACCCAGCGACGATAACCGCGACCGAAGCAAGCGCATCCGAAAGGTTGTGGAGAAAAAGCGCACGGATGTTCACGCTCCCCTTCTGCATCGAATAGGTCAGCATTGCGGTCAGCGTGTCGACCACAAGCGCGATTCCACCGAGAATGACGACGGTCCACCCCATGACTTCGGGTGGATCAATCATGCGCATGCCACCTTCGTAGATCAGATAGAAGCCGATCACGATGAGGGTGGTGTAGTTGATCAGGGCCGCGACGATTTCGACCCGGCCATAGCCGAAGGTCATGCGCTCATCGGCCGGGCGGCGCGCGATCTTGCGTGCGGCAAAGGCAATGACAAGCGAGGCCATATCGGAAAAGTTGTGCAGCGCATCGGCGATCAGTGCCAGGCTGCCCGACAATATGCCCCCGACGATTTGCGCAACGGTAAGAAGCCCGTTCGCCCAGATCGCGATGGCAACCCGCCGATCGCCAGAATCCGGATCGATATGCGCGTGCCCGTGGTCATGTGGCATTGGCAGGCTCCTCATGCGCGTGTGTCGCGCGTCGGTCAGTCTTGAGGCGGTCGCTGCGGAAACCACGAACGCGCGCATTCATCCAGTGGCGTATGATATGACGGTAAAGGGCACCACGCAGCCATCCAAAGGATTGCTCATGGGAAAAATAGAAGGCGTCCGGCGTATCAAACACGCCGAAATCCTGCACGATGCCGGTTTTCTGAATGTAGGTATCTTCTCCGTTCCAGGCGACGGGAGGCGCGCCAAGGCAATCCGTGCCCGCGCCATAACCGCAGAGACTTTCTGTGTCCGAGAATGACGTTTGCAGGACATCGAGGAAAGCGTCATCCAGGATGAAGCCTTCAAGGTTGATCCAGGCACCTTGAAATTCGATCTCGACCCATGAGTGGAGAATTTCCTGCGGAGCAAGCGGATACACCAGCTCAGGGACAACACCGCGCTGCAAGCCTTTGTGGATCGTAAACCCATGCAACCGGCAACGAATGCCGACACCACGCAGCAGCGCCATCAAGAGCGTGCTTTTGGTATTGCACTGCCCATAGCCGTCGGAAAGCACTTCGGATGCGGGGATGTCGTCAGCTCGATTGTATCCGAACGCGATTTCATTCCGAACGAAATCATAGGCAGCTCCGATCCGATCGTATTCGGATAAGCCGCGCCAGCTGCGGTTCTCAATTAGACGCGCAAGAGGCGCGGCATCAAAATCCAGTAGTTTGGTGGGTACAAGTAGGGGGTCGATCATCTGCAACGGGTCGCTCCTCGAATCGTCTTGGAACAAGACTAATTGCTATAGTCACTATAGCTTCAATCCTTTCTTTCAGAAAGAATCTCCCGCAACTATTTGTCCGTGTGAACCGCTTTGTGGTGTTCGCCGTGTGCGTCGCGCAGGATGTCGATACCGCCCCAGGCCGCGATCCCGGCGACGATCACACCGACGACAAGGTCCGGCCAGTTGGTTCCTAGCCAAGCGACGAGGCCACCGGCCACGACGATCCCGAGGTTCGCGGCGAAATCGTTGTAACTGAAGGTGTTGGCCGCGCGGATATTGACGTTTGGATTTTTGAGCTTAGCGAGCAGCCAAACGCAGACTGCGTTGATAGCCGCCGCGATCAGGGCCATTGCAATCATGATCGTCCCGAGCGGATCTGACCCACCGATGTAGCGGCGCCACGCATCGTAGAGGATGCCTGCAGCGAACAGGATCAGCAGCCCGCCGGAAACGTTCGCCGCCCCGCGTTTCCATTTGGCGGATCGGGACAAAGCGAAAAGGCTGATCGCGTAGACGAAGCTGTCGGAGAGGTTATCGAGCCCGTTGGCGATCAGGGCACTTGAGTCGCCGAAGGCGCCTGTTGCGAAAAAAGCCACGGCCAAACCGATATTGAGCGCCAGAACGATCCAAAGCGTCCGTCTCTCCATTGAATCTTGTCTAGCGGCCATTTTGTGGTTCCAGCTTGTGTTGTACGACACATTAACTTCTGCGG
This sequence comes from Ruegeria aquimaris, assembly GCF_025751555.1. Taxonomy (GTDB): domain Bacteria; phylum Pseudomonadota; class Alphaproteobacteria; order Rhodobacterales; family Rhodobacteraceae; genus Ruegeria_B; species Ruegeria_B aquimaris. Next base: position 36,437 of record NZ_JAOWLB010000017.1, on the reverse strand, counting down.
CAGATCTGCGTTCCAGCCGGAATGTTGGCTGAATTCCTTCAGGCCCCGATTTCCTCGTGTTCGGTCAAGCATTCCGAATGGTCCCGCAACACCTCAAGCACCTTGCAATCTCCCGTCCGCCCGCCGCTGCATTCGTGAACCATGCGTTTCAGTTCCGTGCGCAGCGCCTTCAGGCGGGCCATGCGCTGCTCCACCTGTTTGAGCTGGCGACGCGCGATGGCATCAGCCTCATCACAGGGCCGGTTGGGATGGTCGCTGAGGTCGAGCAGCTCGCGGATCGCATCGAGCGAGAAACCGAGTTGTCGCGAATGGCGGATGAAGGACAGCCGGTCGAGCTGTGCATTGTCGTAGCGCCTCTGCCCGCCTTCGGTCCTGCCAGGTTCGGGCATGAGCCCAATCTGTTCGTAGTACCGGATGGTCTGCACCTTCGTGCCAGTCTTCTTTGACAGAGTACCGATCGTGAGCATTTTCGCCTCCATGAAAAAGATACAGTTTGTGTAGGTTTTGCCGTCGGAATAAACAAGTGTCGGTTTCACAGACGCGTGAGTTCAAGCTATACCATGATTTCGTGCTTGAACCTCTAGCGGCTAGAGGATGTATCCGCACTTGCAATAAGAATCAAAAACAGGCGAACAGGATTGTCCCTTACATCGGCACAGAAGTTTCTTTGGGTTTTGGCAGGCGTGGCAGCGCTTGCCTTCGTATGGCTCTTGCTATGGTCCGATTATCGTGCCGATAGCGCCCGAACTGACGCCGAGCCGCCTTTTTTCGCTGAGTTCGAACTGACGGACCACCAGGGTATGGTTCAAACCGAGGAGGACTTTGCGGGGCGCTGGATGCTGGTTTTTTTCGGCTTTACCAACTGCCCCGACGTCTGCCCGACGACCCTATCTGAGGTCGCGGCGGTGATGGACGGTCTGGGCGACGATGCCGCCAAGGTCCAGCCGATTTTCATCACCATCGACCCCGAACGGGACACGCCCGCCGCACTCGCCGAATACGTCCCGCTGTTCGATGCGGGCATCATCGGTCTGACCGGCACGCCGGAACAGATCGCCGCCACATCCGAGACGTTTCCGATCTTCTTTGAACGCGTCGAAGAGGCTGCGGCGCCGGATGGTTACACGATGGGCCACACGTCGCATTTGTTCCTCTTCGATCCCGACGCGGGCTTCGCCGACTCGTGGCCCTACGGCACCTCCGCCGAAGAGATACTCGCCGATCTGGAAGAGAGGTTCTGACCGACATGAACCGTATGTCCGGAGAAACAGCCCTCGGGCTGGCGTGGATCATCGCGCTCGTCGCCTCGCTTGCCGTGCTTTTTGTCGGCGAGGTGCTGGGGCAGACGCCCTGTGTGCTGTGCTGGTTCCAGCGCGCCTTCATGTTCCCCTTGGCCATTGTCCTCGGGCTCGGCCTTTGGTGGCGGGACGGCCGCGTGGGGCGCTACGGCATCGCATTGGCGCTTGGCGGCGGCGCAATCGCCCTCTGGCACATGGGGCTGTACGTCGGTCTTGTTCCCGAACGCGTCCAGCCCTGCACGGCCACCGGCCCCTCTTGCACCGATGACAACCAACTGGTCTTCGGCATCCCTATCCCGCTGATGGCGCTCGCCGCCTTCGCGCTGATCGGGGCGCTGTCGGCCCTTTCATTGAAGGACACACGAACATGAATCGACGCGGCCTGATCCTGTCCGTTCTTGCCCTCGGCGCCGCCGGTTTCGGCGGAGCCACCTGGTTTGCAATCCGCCCCGGCCCAGTGGCCGAAGCGGAGCCCGTTGCTCCGGAACTTGCGGAGGCGATGATCCGCCCCTACTCGCCCATCCTCGGGCCTGCGGATGCGCCCGTCACGATCGTCGAATTCTTCGATCCGGCCTGCGAGGCCTGTCGCGCCTTTCATCCCATCGTGAAGGACATCATGGCCGAGCATGGGGAAGCTGTCCGCGTCGTGATCCGCTACACGCCCTTCCACGGCGCGGCATCCGAGGAAGCCATCCGCGTGCTCGAAGCGGCGCGCATGCAGGACGTTTACGTGCCGGTGCTCGAGGCCGTTCTGCGGGAACAGCCGAGATGGGCGTCGCACGGTGCCCCGGCGCCTGGCCTGATCCTTCAGATCGCCGCCACGGCCGGACTCGATGCCGAAGCCGCGCGCACGCAAATGCTGGCACCCGGTGTCGTGGCGATCCTTAACCAGGATCGTGCTGACGTCGAGGCCGTGGGAATTCGCCAGACGCCCACATTCTTTGTGAACGGCAAGCCGCTCGATCCATTCGGGGAGGCAGAGTTGCGTCGTCTGGTGGCCGCCGAAGTCGCTGCCGCGCAAAGCTGAATGGAAAGGGCAGGATCAGAACGATGAAAAAGTATATTTTGACTGGCACACTGGCCGCGCTTTTGACCCTTGGAGGGCTCTCGGTGCCCGCGCTGGCCGGACCCGAGGATGTTGTCGTCGAGAACGCGTGGTCCCGCGCCTCCATCGGGATGAACCGTCCCGGGGCCGCTTACATGACGATCCGCAACACTGGCGACGAGCCGGTGACGCTGATCGGCCTTACAACACCGCTCGCGATGATGCCCGAAATCCACGAGACGAAGACCAATGCCGAAGGTGTGAGCTCCATGAGCCCGGCGGGGGAGATCGCGATCGCCCCGGGCGAGAGCGTCGCGCTCGAACCGGGGGGCCTGCACGCAATGCTGATGCGGCTACAAGAACCGATGACGGAAGGGGACACCTTTCCGCTGACCCTGCTTTTCGACGACGGAGGCGAAGTGACGGTCAAGGTGCCGATCCTCGGAATCGCCGCGCGGGGGCCAGAGGACTGATGCGGCGACGGGCGGTCCTGGGGTACGGCGCGGCTGGTGTCGGGGCGGTCGCCCTGATGCTCTTCGTCGGTTGGTGGCAGGTCGATGGACCCGGTGGACCCGAACCTGTCGGGCAGCGGCCTGTGGCCCTGACCGAGATGGATTTCCGTCTGACGGATCATGAGGGCAACGCGGTCGGGCCGGAAACCCTGATCGGTCGCCCGACGATGGCGTTCTTCGGCTTCACCTACTGTCCCGATGTCTGCCCGACCACGCTTTCTGACATTTCGGGATGGCTCGACGATCTGGGAGACGAGGCCGACGAGATGAACGTGGTTTTCATCACGGTCGATCCCGAGCGCGACACTGTCGAAACGATGGCCGAATATGTCGGCTACTTCCATCCGGCGATCCGCGGCTGGACGGGACCGGAAGAGCAGATAGCGCGCGTCGCGGACGGCTTCCGCGCCACCTACGAGCGAGTACCGGCGGAGAGCGGCGATTACACGATGAACCACACCGCGAGCGTCTTCCTGTTCGCAGCCTCTGGGCGATTCGTCACCATGATCGACTATCACGAGCCCAAAGAATTCGCGGTGCCGAAGATCCGCCGCGCGCTGGAAGAAGAAATGGAGGGGGCGACATGAGGCTCAGAACTTTGGCGGCTTGTGTCGCAATTGCGGGGACGGTTTCGGGAGCGGCTATCGCCATCTCTGATTCCATGTCGAAAGAACCCGTGCCGCCGGAACTTGCCCAGGCAGGTAGCTGGATGCCCCAAGGTCCTGAAGCCCCCCAGAACGTTGACATCCCCGTGACGCTGCCCGCGGCGGCATGGGCAGACGATGCACCCGACCTCAGCCCGCTGCCCCTTCTGCAGGCCGCGTTTGCCGACAGGCCGGTGCAAGCGATCGAGCCACCCCTGTCGACGTGGTCGCGCGACATTGCTCCGGGCGAAACGCTCGATTTCTTGCTGTCAGAGGCCGGTCTTGCGGCACCTGACAGAGCCGAAGTTGCCCTCGCGCTTGGTGCGGAATACGATCTGCGACGGCTGCGGCCGGGGCACTCGGTCACTGTCGCTTCGACCGTGGACGGCAGCCCCCGCACCGTCTCACTCGCCGTCGAGGACGGGGTTCGGATCGAGGTGGTTTTCGGCGAGCAGATGTCCACGCAGGTCGTGGCTCCGGATCCGGAAATCGTAACCCTTGCCGGCGAAGCCATGATCGACAGCTCGATCTTCGCGGCACTCGACGAAGCCGGCATACCCGCCCGTTTTTCCGTGGACCTTGCGCAGATGCTGGGTGGGACCGTGGATTTCCGCCGCGAGATGGCCGGTGGCGAAACACTAAGGCTTCTCTGGCGTGAGGCGCGGGTCGGAGAGGACAGGATCGGACAGCCCGAACTCGCCTTCGCCGCACTGGAGATCGGCGGTTCGCTTTACGAGATCGTATGGCCGGACGACGGCAGCGGTCAGGCGACGATCTACGTCGATGGCGAGGTGCTGCGCGTCTTCGCACAGCCGGTAGAGGGTGCGCGCCTCAGCTCGGTGTTCGGACGCCGCACGCATCCGGTCTTTGGCAACGTCCGGATGCACACCGGCGTCGATTTTGCAGCGGCACGTGGGACACCGGTTCAAGCGACGGCACCGGGGCGGGTCAATTTCATCGGCTGGCGCGGCGGATATGGTCGCGTGGTCGAAATCTTGCACGGCTCCGACACCATGACGCGCTACGCGCATCTGAGCGCCGTGCCGGAAGACTTGGCACAAGGCCAACGCGTTGCGGCGGGAGACGTGATCGGCCGCGTCGGCGCGACTGGCACGGCGACAGGTCCGAACCTGCACTATGAGGTGCTCGTGGATGGGCGCCCGACTGACCCCCTCTCTGACGACCGGCTCGCCGAAGCGGCCGAGAGCGATGCGGATGATACCGCCGCGCTCTCGCGTCTGGCCGAGGCGCGGGCGCTTCTGAATGAAAACCTCGGCAGCGAGATTGCCAAAACGACAACCGAAAGGCTCTGACCCATGAAACGCATGACACAAGTTCTTGCCATCACGCTCGCCCTGTTCCCAGCGGCCCAGGCCCTCGCAGAGGCAACGGCGATCGACGTCCGCAAGACCAACGGATGCGGCTGCTGCCTCTCGTGGATGAAACATCTCGAAGAGAACGGGTTTGTGCCGACCGGCCAGGACATGTTCGGCGGGCTTCTCGTGCGCTTCAAGCTAGACAACGGCGTGCCGCAGCGCATGGTCTCCTGCCACACCGCGCTCATTGACGGCTACGTGATCGAGGGCCATGTACCGGCCGCTGACATCCGCCGCCTTCTCGAGGAGCGCCCGGACGCCGTCGGCCTCGCTGTTCCGGGGATGCCCTATGGCTCGCCCGGCATGGGGCCAGAAGACGACCGCGAGGCCTATGATGTCTTCCTCATCCGCAAGGACGGGTCGACGGAAGTCTTTTCGAGCTACGCCGAAGGATAATCTGGCCCGCCCATGGAAAATCTGTCTCCGATAATGCTCGGCTTTCTCGGAAGTCTTGCCGCCGGATCGCTCACAGCAGTCGGAGCAGTTCCCGTGCTGTTCGGGCGCATCCCGTCTCGGGCCACACGCGATCTGTCGCTCGGCTTCGCTGCCGGTGTGATGCTCGCCGCTTCTTTCTTTTCGCTGATCATCCCGGCATTGGATGCGGCGGAGCCGATGTTCGAAAACGGCGCGATGCCTGCGGCCATCGTATGCGTTTCGATTCTTCTGGGCATGGGGGCTGTCGCCCTGATGAACGAAAAGCTGCCGCACGAGCACTTCAAGACGGGACGCGAAGGGCCCGAAGCGGCGTCTTTGCGGCGGGTCTGGCTGTTCATCATCGCAATCACGATCCACAACTTCCCCGAAGGCCTTGCGGTTGGGGTCGGCTTCGGATCCGGAGGTATGGAGGGCGGTCTGCCGCTCGCCATCGGCATCGGGCTTCAGAATGCGCCCGAAGGATTGGCCGTCGCTGTATCTCTGCTGGGCGAGGGATATCCGAAGCTGCGCGCCTGGGGCATCGCGGCGCTGACGGGCATGATCGAGCCGATTGGCGGTTTGCTCGGGGCCGGCATCATCACACTGTCGGAACCGCTGCTTCCATGGGGTCTGGCCTTTGCCGCGGGCGCAATGCTCTACGTCATTAGCCACGAAATCATCCCCGAAACCCATCGCAGCGGCCATCAGAACAGGGCGACGCTCGGTCTCGCAGTCGGGCTCGTTCTGATGCTGTTCCTTGATGTCTGGTTGGGATGAGGCAATGTCACTAAACAAGGTATCTCCGATGATCGGCGTCTTCGCAGCACTTGCTGCGTTCGCGATCGATCAGATCACCAAAGCCATTGTCGTTGCGAATGCCGTCACTTTAAGCGCCGGAATTCCCGTGTTTCCGGGATTCAACCTCGTCTTTTATCGTAATGACGGCGTGACTTTCGGGATGTTGGGCGGCGCGCCGTGGTGGAGCCTCATCGCTTTCGCTCTTGCCATCTGTGTTTGGCTGGGGGTTATGCTGTTTCGCGCCGACAATGCGGTGGAAACGCTTGCCTACGGTGCGATCATTGGCGGAGCCCTGGGCAATGTCATCGATCGTGTGCGGTATCGGGCTGTAACAGACTTTCTCGATTTCTACATTGGCACAACACATTGGCCTGCCTTCAACTTGGCCGATGTATTTGTCGTCAGTGGCGTGGGGCTCTTGCTCGCCGCGCCATGGATCAGCGCGCGGCGTTCGATCAAGTCGTGAAGCCGGAAATTCTGAACCGCATCGCTCTGCGCCACCGTTTGCTTTCGCGGATGACGCTTGGTTTCGCCGCCGGGGCGATGACCGTTCTGACTTTCCCGCCTCTTTCGATTCTCCTGCTCGTTCCCGTTGCCTATTCCGCGTTGTTTGTCGGGCTTCGCGATCTCTCCTTCGGGCGCGCTTTCCTCGTCGGCTGGGCGTTTGGTCTCGGCCAGTTCGGTTTCGGGATTTGGTGGATCGCGGAAAGTTTCTACGTCGAGGCCGAGCGGTTTGGGACGATGGCGATTCCGGCGGTCGCGGGATTGTCCGCAGGTCTCGCGATTTTCCCAGCCATTGCCGCTGCGCTTTTTGCCGAAATCGCGCGGCGCGGAGCCATGGGCAGTCTCTTGGCCTGCCTCCTGTTCGCGACCTCCTGGACCGTGGCCGAGTGGTTGCGTGGTCACGTTCTGACAGGGTTTCCCTGGAACCTGGCCGGTTACGCACTTGTAGACTACGCCGCCCTTCGCCAGACCGCCGCCTGGGTCGGAAGCTATGGGCTAAGCTTTCTCACCGTGTTCGTCGCGGTACTCCCTGGCGCGGCTGCTATGGCGTCCGGGCGGCAACGATTGACCATCTCGCTCATGGCGCTGGCCGGAATCGCGACGATGTGGGCTGTCGGCACGCTGCGCCTCCAGTCGGATGCACAACAGCCACCCGGTGTCGACCTGCGCATCGTCCAGGGCAACATTCCACAAGAGGAGAAATGGGCTCCCGAGAACCGCGAGGCGACCTTCGCGCGCTATCTTGAGCTTTCAACCCGGCCCGGCGATTTCGACGTGCTTCTCTGGCCGGAAACCGCCTTTCCGGGTTTCCTCGATGAGGATACGGAGGCACGGGCCCGCATTGCCGCAGCGCTACCAGACGGCAGAGTGCTGCTTACCGGTGTGCCGGACCGTGTACCGAGCGAGGATGGCACCCGATATTTCAACACGGTCCAGGCATTTGACGAGACCGGCGAGATCCTGACCGGATACGCGAAACACCATCTCGTGCCCTTCGGCGAATATGTGCCATTCCGCGGCTGGTTGCCCATCGAGCGGCTCACGGCGGGTCTGGGCGATTTTACGCCCGGACCGGGCCCGAGAACGCTTGCGCTTCCGGGTGTGCCGCTGGTCGCCGTGGCGATCTGCTATGAGATCATCTTCCCAGGGCATGTGGTCGACGACCTGTTCCGGCCGGACTGGATTTTCAACGCGACAAACGATGCCTGGTTTGGCACCAGCATCGGACCCGAGCAGCATCTGGCTTCCGCACGTATGCGCGCCGTAGAGGAAGGCCTTCCAGTCATCCGAGCCGCGAATACGGGCATCTCTGCGGTCATCGACGCGAGCGGAGAGATCGTTGCGCGGCTCGATACCGGCGAAACGGGCATCATCGACGCTAGCCTGCCCTCCGCGCGACCGCCGACACTCTACGCGAGCTTCGGGGACTGGATGCTGTTGGCGCTCATCTTGGCTTCGTGGAGCTGGGCAATGGCGCCAATGCGACGGCTCACTACCGCCGCATGAGAAAGACCGTCATGCAAAGATGTGGATAGGTGTCCCGTCCTTCACCATTGCATAGATGTCCTCGATCTCCCGATCCGTGACCGCGATGCAGCCAGCTGTCCAGTCGCGGACATTTGTCGGGTCGATGCCGGGGCGTGGGCCACCATGGATGAAGATGTCGCCGCCGGGGGAAAGGCCCTGCGCTTCGGCAAAGGCGATGTCGGCCTCGTTCGGATAAGAGATGCCAATCGAAAGATGGTAGGTGCTGTTGGGGTTTCGCCTGTCGATTGTGTAAACTCCTTCCGGAGTCCGGCCATCCCCCTCGAATTGTTTGTGACCCTCAGGAGCGAAACCCAGCCCGACCGGATAGGTTTGCAAGACGCGATCGGCTCCGTCGAGAACAAGCAAGCGCTGTCCCTTGTAAAGCCGAACACGGGTGACTTCGGGTCCGTCATAGCTGCGGAACTTGCTGGCACACCCGGACAGAAACGCTACCAGCCCGCCCAACAGGACGGCGCGGCGGGGAAATCGGATGGTTTTCACTGCTCGATGCCTCTTTCGTGAGGTCTGTTATGGACATTACGTTACCTTGCAAATGCTGCGTGATCAATGTCCGTGGGCAAGCGCGGCCTTTGCCATCTGTGGGCCAACCTGCTCACCGCCGGACGGCGGCGCCTTGGCCTCTTGGCTGTTCAGCAGGCGCAGGGCATTGGCCACCACCAGCAATGACACTCCTACGTCGGCTGCAATCGCGCCCCACATCGATGCCAGTCCGAACGCGGTAGCGACAACGAAAACGCCCTTGGTCGCCAAGGAAATACCGATGTTCTGATGAATGATCGACATTGTCCGGCGCGAATGACCGATCAGCCAAGGCACCTTGCCGAGATCGTCGGTCATCAGGGCTATATCCGCCGTCTCGATTGCCGCGTCCGAACCAACGGCACCCATTGCGATGGCGTAATGCGCGCGCGCCATGGCCGGGGCGTCGTTGACCCCGTCGCCGATCATGGCCACCATGTCATGCGTTTCGACCAGTTCTTCGATGGCAGTCACCTTGTCTTCGGGCAGAAGCTCGGCACGGACCTCGTCGATGCCGACCTCGGCTGCAACAGCGCGCGCTGTCCGCTCGTTATCACCGGTCAGCATGACGATGGTCTTCACACCCTGCGCGTGAAGCTGCGCCACGATGCCTTTGGCATCCGGGCGGATACGGTCGCGCAATTCCAAGATGCCGGTGACACCGGTGTCGTCGCCCACGGCAACAAGGGTGCTGCCAGCCCCTTCGATGCGGTCGCGCAAATCCTTCGGAATGGCGTCGCCGAAACCCTTCTCCTCGGCAAACCGGTCCGACCCCAGCCAGATCGACCGGCCGTCTGTGCGTCCTTCAAGTCCCCTGCCCGGAACGGTTCGGGTATCTTCCGCGGCGGATACCTTGATGCCGTCGGCTTCTGCCCGCGCAAGAATGGCGCGCGCCAAGGGATGCGAGGAACGTGCCTCCAGCCCAGCGGCGAGGGTCATCAGATCTTGCGCCGATGCTTTGCCCAGCGGATGCACCGCCGCCACCTCGGGCTCGCCCATGGTGATCGTGCCGGTCTTGTCCATGGCCAGTGCAGTGGTCTTGCCCGGTGCCTCAACATATGCACCGCCCTTGATCAGCACCCCGGCCCGCGCTGAGGCGGTGAGTGCAGCGACGATGGAGACCGGTGTCGAGATGACCAGAGCGCATGGGCAAGCGATCACCAGCAGCACGAGTGCATTGTAGAACCAATAATCCCAGGCCCCCCCGAAAATGAGCGGCGGCAGCAGGGCAATTGCAATGGCGAGAGCCATGACGATAGGCGTATAGATGCGGGCGAATTTCGCCACCCACTGCTCCACCGGCGCGCGGCGGGCATGGGCGTCGCCGACCATGCGGATAATCTTGGCCAACACGGTGTCCGAGGCGGCCTTCGTGGCGCGCACCGTCAGTGTGCCTTCGCCGTTGATCGTACCGGCATAGACTTCGTCGCCCCGTTCCTTTGGGACCAGCGCACTCTCTCCGGTGATCGGCGCCTGATCGACGGCCCCTGCCCCATCGACAACCTCACCATCCAATGGGATGCGGTCTCCGCCGCGCACGATGAAACGTGCGTTGATAGCAACCGCAGAAGCCGGAACGTCCGCTTCCGAGCCGTCATCATGAAGAACTCTTGCCGTCGGCGGCGCGAGGTCGAGCAGAGCTGAAACCGCATTCCTCGCACGCCCGACGCTCCAGCTTTCGAGGTAGAGCGAGAGCGAAAAGAAGAACGCGACTGTCGCCGCCTCGAAAAATTCGCCAAGCCCGATGGCACCGGCCACGGCGACCACCATGAGCAGGTTCATGTCGGGCGACAGCCGCCGAGCGGACGACCATGCCTTGGGTGCCACGAGCCAGACACCGAACAGGATCGCAACCGCGAACAGCCCTGCCTCGACCAGTGGCATCGGCGCTTCGCCGTGACCCGCGAAGAGGCCGAGCGCCCCGCCCATGCCGGTCTCGATGATGTGCCACAGAAATCCCGCGGCCCAGAAGCCTCCACTGAGCGCCGTAAACAGCCGCTGTCTTGCAAGATGGGCCGCCTGGTCGACCGACGCGTTCTCGGCATCCCAAGGCTTGGCGGTCATGCCGGTGCTTGCGACCAGTTCTGCAATTTCGCCGTCCGATAAACTCTTGGCGCTGTCGAGAATAGTCATCCGCCCATTGATCACGTCGAACGCGAGATGCTCGGCCCCGCCGATCTTCGGGCCGACCACCTTGTTCAGGATTGCTACCTCCTCGGCGCAATCGAGGCCGGACACCTGAAAACTGCGCCCGCCCGCTGGCGCGGGGGTCGCCGGAACGATGTCGCCGCACGTTCCGGCGCTCCCGCAGCAGCTGCCGCCGCTTGTCTGGGCATCTTCGGCGTGATCGTGGTCGTGACGATGGGTGTCGGGCGGCATGAATGGACCTCTGGATTCGGGTGCTTTACCATGACATAGCCCCTACAGTAGCTAGAGCTTCAAGAGCAAAATACGGTGGTATTTCAGTTTGTTTTATTGCTAGAGGATGCGGCGACCGGCTCCATCACGCCTTGAGGCATGAAAAGCCGATGCAAAGAAAAACAGACACGAAAGGAAGCTTGATGCGGGTTTTGATGCTGAAGCAAAAAATAATTGTTGCAGTGGCGCTGTCTCTTACGGCCGGGTGCGCAATCCAGCCGACTGGACCGGGCGACTCGGCAGACCGGCGGGGCAAAGTTCCCGAAGCCGTGATTGCAATGGCTGCCCCGGATCAGGATGTTGCAACCGCGCGCTTGGTGCCCGAGGACGGGTGCTACTGGTACAAACACAGCGGCCCCGTAGAAACAACCTTGCTGCCGCTGCGCACGGCGAACGGCAATCGTATCTGCACCCCTCGCGAAACTTAATTGCGTTTGCCGTCCGCTGCTTGGCTTAGCTGCGGGCAGTCACGCTGTCCTCCGCCGAGTAAAGATAGGCGGTAGAGCCGGTCTCGACGTTCGGGTAAAGATCATTGATATGAGCCATGACCATCCGTACGCAGCCCGAACTTGCGCGGCCACCGATACTCCGTGGGCTCGGAGTGCCATGGATGCGCAAAAGGGTATCGCGATCCCCGACGTAGAGATACAGCGCCCTCGATCCAAGCGCGTTTTCCGGTCCCGGTTCCATGCCATCGGCAATGTCAGCATAAAGTTCGGGGTCGCGATTGATCATGCTCTGTGTCGGTTGCCAGTGCGGCCACCTGACCTTGCGCTTGATGGTATAGACACCCGGCTCGTAGAGGTTCCCCCGCGCGATGGCCACGCCGTAGCGCATCGCGGTTCCACCCTCTTCAATGTGGTAAAGATATCGTGCGACCGCGTCGACATGGATATCTCCCGGCACGAGACCGGCCTTCGCGACCACACGTTGCGGTAGGAACCGCGGGTGCAATCCCCATGGGTTGGAAGTCTCGGCAACATAACCCTGAGGCGTCACCTGTGCGTCCCATTCAGCCTTCTGAGCCTCGGTGGGCCAAGTGTCGGCAAAAGCCATACCGGGACCGGTCACCGAAAAAAGCGCCGTTGTTGTCTGAATGAAGTGTCGTCTTGTCAGCATTTCGTACCCTTTCGGTTCTCACCGGCGATTGATGGCAAGAACGGTATGTGTTCTCCTTGAACAGATAGGACTTCTAGTGGCTAGAGGTTCAAGGGCAAATTTTCGTAAGTAGACATGCGATCCTTGCAGTTTCCAGTTTGCTAGGGAGGAGAAAACTGCTCGCACAATACCTGGTCCGAAGTTGCGCAGCGACAATTCGTTAAGTCGCAGATTGTCTGGAAATTTAGGCACAGCGGCTTCGATATCGCGACCATGAGATCGGGAACGTCACGGCACAGGGAACTTGCGCCACTCGCAAATGCTACGATGCCATCTCTGGCTCCGGCTCTCATTCCGTTATTTCGCCCCGTTACAACCTTCACCCACTGGAGCTTCAAGCGATCAATTGTCACAAAAACGTGAGACGAATGGCTAACGAACGCTTTGGGCTGGAAAAGCCTTGTCGCATTCGAACGGAAAGTGGCTTAAACGATCATCTGGGGCGGCACTAAAGCGTGCCAGGTCAAGCCGGTGTCAGCCTCGACAAATGACCTATATTAGGTCAGCTTTCCACATGCGATACCTCCCGTTCCCCGTCACCTCGCGGATCAAACCGCTTGCCTCCATCCATGCGAGATTGCGCTGAACGGCGGCGCGGCTGGCTCCGGTCATGGCCTCAGCCATCGGGGCGGAGACCAAGGGCCATTCCGTGAAAACCTTTCGCAAGGCAACCGGCGTGCGGCCAGATAATTGCGCCATGACGTTTTCTGCCCGCCCGATCCACACTTCAATATCATCAAGTGTTCGCATCGCCGTTAGAATTGCGCTGTTCATCCCATCCAACCAGCGGGCCAAACGCTCGGGTGGCAAGCCCGAAACGCGCAGCCCCCCGGCCCCGGCCATAGCGAGCGGCGCGAAGATGGCACCGCTTCCATCGCTGGTCGCGATCCTAGACGCGGTGACGGCAGCTTCGATCTGGTCGCCGTGGCGTCCGAGGCCCGCCAAGCTCCACAGGTGATACCCCATGCACGCCCGCGTGATCGGGTGGAGACCCTTTGCGGCTGCCATGACGTCCAGCCACCCACCCGCGCGATCCTCGAAACGCTCAGCGCTGTCTTCAATGTTCTCGGGGTCGCGGCGATCCAGAAAAGCGGCCAGGTCAGCCATCGGTCCGGGACCGCCTGTCAAGCGCCGAACAGCCCATCCAACGCGTGCCAAGGCATTTGGGTCATCCTGTGCACCTGACAGCCGCATGGATACCCAGAGCGCCAGACGATCAGTACTCACCCGATCTCCTGCGACCCAGCTGAGGGCCGCTGCCTCGACAAGAGCGAGGCGATGCCGCCAGCCTTCCGGGCCGCGCAGCAGCCGGTCATCCAGAGCTCCCAGGCGTCCAGCCACCTTTGCTAGCCGCGCAGCGTGAACGCCTTCTGCCTTTGCCCAGTCTTCGATGACGGCAGTGTCCGGCGGTTCTGCACGCGGCCCGGGAGGCAAATCATCTGGTTCTTCTTCGAATGGTCCCGGCAGAAACCAGAGATCCTTTTCGTGAGCCTCTGCATCCTCCTCGGTAGTGATGAGGGGGTCGTCGTAACCATCAGTCAAAATAGAGGCTCTCGTATTCATATGTGCAAAATACTTATTTTTTGCACATTACCCAAGTGATTTTGTGGCGGTTGCCTACGCCCTTTATATAGCACGCTCGCGCGACTGCCGGCGGAACCTCTCAGATCGCGCTCAGCGCTAGGGAACCAAGGGTCTTAGGATGAACGCGACGAGAGAGCACCTACTTGCATTCGTTTACAAACGGTCGTTTATTAGAAATATCTTAAATTGCAAAGAGCCCGATTTCATGCCCCTGATAGGTTATGCGCGCGTCTCCACAGAGGATCAGACCCCCCTGCCCCAGTCTGAGGCCCTGCAGTCTGCAGGATGCATTGAGGTCTTTGAAGAGCAAGCCTCGGGCGGCAATCGTGCGCGGCCGGTGCTGGCACGCGTGCTGGAGCGCGTGGGCCAGGGCGATACGCTGGTCGTCGTTCGGATCGACCGGCTTGCGCGGTCTCTGTCTCACCTTCTCGAGGTGATTGAGCGTTTGGAGGCCAAGGGCGCCTTCTTCCGCTCCCTGCAGGACCCCATCGACACCGCATCCCCGCAGGGCAAGTTCACGCTGCAGGTTCTGGGCGCTGCGGCTGAGTTCGAACGCGCCCTGATCCGCGAGCGTACCAAAGCCGGACTTGCCTCGGCACGCTCAAAGGGCCGCGTCGGCGGCAACCCAGGTCTTCGCGCCAAGGACCCTGAAGCGCTGCGCAAGGTGCGGCTGGCGCGGCAGGACGGCTACATGGAGCGCTTGAACGAAACTGCGCAGGATTGGGTGCCCCATGTGCGCCGTTTGCGCCCCGATATGGCTTGGGAAGACGTCCTGCGGATCATCAATGGCCCCCTGCCCCATGATCGGCGCTGGACGCAAAGCCGCCTGCTCCGCGCCGTGAAGGCATACGTGGCGGACGGATTCCTGCCCGCTGAAGTGCTTGGACGCGCTGGACGTCGCGAAACCGACGATCGCCTGCCTGCGATTGTCGCCGCAATCAAAGGTGCTGACCCCGAGATTACCTTGCAGGCAATCTGCGACCGACTGGAATCCATGCGTGAGCGCACCCCTCGCGGTCGCACCAGCTGGCAGCCTTCCTCAGTCAGAATGCTGCTGGAGCGTGCTGAAAAGCTGGGGCTCCTCTGAGGATCACACTTGTGTTGGCCTAACCGATTGCCACTAAATCTAGAAAGTGCTTGCACGAATCTGGTTGGCCGGGCAATAGTCTCGAAAAATAACGCGCGGTCACATAAAAAACGCGCCCACGGATCGGGGCAGACATGAGCGAAGTAGAGCAGGATCTAGACATCGCCATCGGGCACTACGCGGAACTTCTCGCGTCGAACCTGCATGCTCAGCGCGCCGCACACTTCCCTCCGGATGCAAAGAAAGTGATGCGCACTTTGACCAGCGGCGAAGCTGCTGAGCTCCTTGGCGTCGACCATACCTATCTTCGGAAGCTTCATCGAGAAGGAAAGATCGTTGACGTTGAGACGACGGCTGGAAGTCATCGTCGCTATACGCTCGACGATATCTGGGAAATCCGGCAGACGCTTGAAGGAAACGCAAAAAAGTCTGGAACTTACGTGCCTGGGCGCCGCGACGGTGACGAGCTTCAAGTTATTTCAGTGGTGAACTTCAAGGGCGGGTCCGGCAAAACGACGACGTCTGCTCACCTCGCTCAGCGCTTGGCGCTCAAGGGGTACAGGGTTCTTGCGATCGATCTCGACCCCCAAGCATCTCTTTCGGCTCTTCACGGAATCCAGCCAGAACTCGACCTTATGGAGGGCGGAACCCTCTATGATGCCGTTCGCTATGACGATCCGGTTCCGATCGCCGAAGTGATCCGCAAGACCTACATCCGCGGCCTTGATCTTATCCCGGGCAACCTTGAACTCATGGAGTTCGAGCACGAGACGCCTGCTGCTATCCAGCGAGGCGGAGCGAAAGCATTCTTCGCGAGAGTTCATGACGCACTCGATAGTGTTGAAGCGAACTACGACGTTGTTGTGATCGACTGCCCGCCGCAGCTTGGTTTCTTGACGATGTCAGCACTTTCCGCGTCCTCGGGTGTCCTCGTGACGGTTCACCCGCAGATGCTTGACCTCATGTCGATGTCCCAATTCCTGCGAATGACCGCGGATCTCCTAGGAGTGATCAGGGATGCAGGCGCAAATCTGCGCTTCGATTGGCTGCGTTTTTTGCCAACGCGATACAAAGTCGGCGACGCGCCACAAACCGAAGTCATCGCTTTCATTCGCGGACTGTTCGGGAGGTCGGTCCTGACCAATCACATGGTTGAATCGACCGCAATTTCTGATGCCGGCTTGACCAAGCAAACGCTCTACGAAGCTGACAAGAAGGACTTCACGCGTCAGACGTTTGATCGTGCGATCGAATCCATGAACGCAGTGAACGATGAGATCGCTGAAATCATCCAGAACACATGGGGGCGGAATGGCAAGAAAGCCTAAACTTGGCCTGCCGCTGCAGACCCTTCGCAACGCTCCTGACGCTCTTGAAGGGCGCCGACTGCGTGGCGGTGTATTTGAGATCGATCCGGCGCAGATTATTACCGAAGGACGATTGGATGACAGGCTTCAGATTGAAGTTGAGGGCCTGAAGAATTCAATCTCCAAGAACGGTCAGCGTGTGCCTGTCTTGGTCCGCCCACTGGAAGGCGATCGCTACAACCTGATCTATGGCCGCAGACGCCTGGAAGCATGTCGCGAACTCGGTATCAAAGTTCGAGCCATCGTCACGGAAGTTGATGGTGATCAAGCGCTTCGAGATCAGCTTCTCGAGAACCAAGAGCGTCGTGATCTGAGCTTTATTGAACGGGCGCTTGTTGCGACGGCGCTTCTGGACGGTGACCATTTGGAAGGGGCTGAGCGCACCAATCGAGGTGTCGCCGAGGTCCTTAACCTCCACGAAGCTGGGGTTTCACAACTCTTGAGTGTCGTTCGGACAGTCGGCGAGGAACTCATCCAGGCAATTGGTGCAGCTCCCGGGATTGGTCGCCCGAGATGGGAAGAGCTCAAAAAGGCTTTGGGTGCCTACGACGGTGATCGAGACCAACTGCAAGCCGTAGCTCATGCAGCCAAGTCCGAAAGTTCCGGCTCGGTCGATGAGGTTTCTGAGCGTGCGTTTCTCGCAGTTCTGGCAGCTGCGAAGAGTCCAGAGAAGAAAGCAAACCCGTCTAGAAAGGGCGTGCCTGCTTTGGCGATCCCCGGTGTCGGAGCTGCGACAGTCAAGACCGGTCGCCAAGGCAAGCAGCTAAAACTCGATCTGACTACGGATGAACCTGAATTTGTCAGCTGGTTGGAGGGCAATGCCTCAAAGCTGATTACCGAGCTTCATGAGCGCTGGAAGCGTTCAGAAGACTGAGGAAGAGCAACCAACAAGAAGGAGGCACGATACAGGCAAAAAAGAAAAAGGCCCCGAGAAGCTAGCTTCACGAGACCTTTGTAAGGTTTCGCACCGGGATCAGCCCGCTACAAAATCTCAGTTTTCGCACTTCTGAATGTAGCGTTCTGGCCCCTACCCCGCAAGCGCAAAGCGATTCGCGGGCCGTAGAAATTTTGCCTTCGTGAACGTTTTCATGGAGTACACACCGATTTCGCCGTTTATGCGGCCGATCTCGCACGCCCATCTGCGCGTGATTGAGCGACCCGAGGCTTCTGTTCCGGGCAGACCCGTCAACAAGTGGGAACTCCTGCGCGAGCTCTCCAAGGCGCAAGCGGCCTTTGGCGTGTCAGAACGTGATTTGACTGTTTTGCAGGGTCTCCTCAGCTTCTTTCCAGACGATGCACTTGGCGGGAACGCCGAGATGGTAGTCTTCCCCTCGAACAAGGCGATCTGTGAGCGCCTGAATGGTATGCCCTGCTCCACGATGCGTCGTCACCTCGCGCGTCTTGTCGAGGCTGGCTTGCTCCAGCGGCGTGATAGCCCCAATGGAAAGCGCTACGTCCGCAAGCACGGCGAAGAGCGCGTCGCCTTTGGCTTCGATCTTTCCCCGCTCTACTGCCAATCCGAGGAGATAGCACGGGCCGCAGAGGCCGTACGTGAGGCTGAGGAGCGCGTCAGGCGTCTGAGAGAGGTTGTAAGCCTCATGCGGCGTGATCTCGCGGCTCTCGCGGAGTTCGGAGACGAGATGCAGCCAGGCCTAGGCATCTGGGACCAGCTTCGTGACAAGGCTATCCTCACAGCGCGCGCGCTTCGCCGTAAGCTTTCAATTGAGGACCTCGCGGCATATCGAGCCGATCTTGAAGCTCTCCTCGACCAGGCACGCAACATCATTGATGGCTCTGAAACAGAAGAAATGAACACCAATGATGCTCGATCTGAGCGTCACCATCATAATTCAAATAAAGAATCTATAGATCTTGAACCTGCTTTAGAAAAAAGCGGGGCGGCGGCCGGCGTGCCAGATGTGGACAGGGATGAGCCCGTGGCTGACGTCGATGAACAGGACACAAGACACCTGCCAAAGATCCCGCTGCACCTGGTGATCGCAGCATGTCCCTCGCTCAAGACCTTCTACCAAGGCGAAATCCGGCATTGGCACCAGCTTTTCGATGCAGCATGCCATGTGCGACCAGCTATGGGGATCAGTGCGTCTGCATGGGAAGAAGCGCAGCGGTTCATGGGTCCGGAGCAAGCGTCGATCGTCGTTTCTGCCATGCTGGAACGCTTTGAGGACATCAGATCGCCTGGTGGATACTTGCGAGCTCTGACTGCCAAAGCTGTGGCCGGTGAGTTTTCCTGTGGGCCGATGGTCATGGCATTGATTGGACGACGATCTGCAGCTTAACAGCTGTTAAGGTTGAGAGACTGCGTACTGTTCCGCCACCTCGGGACTGACGACTTAACAGCTGTTAAGGTCCTGTCTCGGGAGTGTCAGAACAGGAGAGGGAAAGGTTTGTTGGTTGGAGGGGTGACGGGAAGTGAGATCGGAAGAGTGGCTTCCGGCGCCCGTCGTGGAGAAGATCTGATGGCGAAATCTGCCCAGAAAGTCACCCTGTCCCCGTCCCGGGACATTCCCTTCGACAAGCTCGTGCTGAGCCAATCCAACGTCCGGCGCATCAAGGCCGGCATCTCGGTCGAGGAATTGGCCGAAGACATCGCCCGCCGCGGGTTGCTGCAAAGCTTGAGCGTCCGGCCCGTTCTGGCCGAGGATGGGTCCGAGACCGGTGAGTTCGAGATCCCCGCGGGCGGTCGGCGTTTCCAGGCCTTGTCTCTCCTGGTGAAGCAGAAACGCCTGGCCAAGACCACGCCCATTCCCTGCATCGTGCGGGATGCCACTTCCGCGATCCTCGCCGAAGACGACTCGCTCGCTGAGAACATGCAGCGCGCAGCCCTGCATCCGCTCGACCAGTTCCGCGCCTTCGTGGCGCTTCGGGAGAAGGGTCAAGGCGATGAAGAGATCGCAGCCGCCTTCTTCGTCACGCCGCAGGTGGTGAAACAGCGCCTGAAACTCGCCGCCGTGGCCCCTGCCCTGCTCGAACTTTATGCCGAGGATGAAATGACGCTGGAGCAGCTGATGGCCTTCACCGTCAATCCGGATCACGAGCGTCAGGTTCAGGTCTGGGAGGCGATCCGGTCGTCGTGGAACAAGGAACCCTATCAGATCCGGCGGATGCTGACGGAAACCTCGGTGCGCGCCTCTGACCGTCGTGCCGTCTTTGTCGGCATCGAGGCGTACGAGATGGCTGGCGGCACCATGTTGCACGACCTTTTCCAGGGTGACGACGGCGGTTGGCTGGAAGACCCTGCCTTGCTTGATCGCCTGGTCAGCGAGAAGCTTCAGGCTGAAGCCGAAGCCATCGCGCCCGAGGGCTGGAAATGGATCGAGGTCTCGCTCGACCTGCCCTATGGCTACAGCCACGGTTTGCGGCGACTGAGCGGAGATCCAGCGCCGATGACGGATGACGAAGGCGCGGCCCATGCCAAGCTGCTTGCCGAGTACCGGGCGCTCGAGGAGGAATACGAGGGCCAGGATGAATTCCCCGAAGAGATCGACGCGCGCCTTGGCGCGTTGGAAGTCGCGATGGAGAAGCTCGAGGCCCGGCCGCTGATCTTCGACGATGTGGAGATCGCACGGGCAGGGGCTTTCGTGACGCTTGACCGCTTTGGCGAGCTTGCCGTCTATCGGGGCTTTGTGCGGCCCGAGGATGAGCCACGGGAAGACGCCGATGTCCACAGCGGTGAACCGGCAGCAGACGGGCAGGGCACTGAGCTTTCGGCTGCGAGCAGCGCGGATGGTGTCGGCCATGGCACGGTGATCACCTCTGCCGGTCAGGCGCTTGCCGCCAACGTGCCCGACGACGAGGACGATGGTGCGTTGAAGCCCTTGCCCGAGCGGTTGGTCATGGAACTGACGGCGCACCGCACCCTGGCATTGCGGGAAGCTGTCGGGCGCTCGCCTGACGTCGCCCTGACCTTGCTGCTCCTGAAGCTTGTCTGCGACACCTTCCGGACGTCCAGTTCGGCCGGCAGCTGCCTCGAGGCTTCGGTGCGTCACGTCTACATGTCGGCGCAGGCGAGCGATCTGAAGGACAGCGTGGTGGCCAAGCTGTTGGACGATCGCCACGCGGAATGGGAGGCCGACTTGCCGCTCGACGACGATGCCGCGCTCTGGGACTACCTGACCTCCCTTGATCAGCCGAGCCGGCTGTCCCTGCTCGCGCATTGCCTCAGCTTCGGGATCAACGCGCTCCACGAGAAGGTGAACCCTTATGGTGCCGGTATCTCCGCCGGCGGTTTGACCAGGCGGATGACCCAGTCCGACTTGGTCGCACAGGCGGTCGATCTCGACATGGTCGAGGCGGGCTGGGAGCCGACGGTCGATACTTATCTGAACCGTGTGCCCAAGGCCCGGATCCTCGAGGCCGTGCGCGAGGCGAAGGGGGAGGGGACGGCGCAACTCCTCGATCACCTGAAGAAGGGCGAGATGGCGACCGAAGCCGAGCGTCTGCTGAAAGGCAGCGGCTGGTTGCCGGAGGTTCTTCGCCGTCACGATCTGGCAGCACTCGACGAGGCGGAAGGGCGGGGGGCGTCTGCGCCCGTTTCCGACGCCGGCCAGACCGAGGATGTCGGCCTTCCCGCCTTCCTAACCGCTGACCTGCCGGGTGATGATGCATCGATGATGGCTGCGGAGTGATCCGCGCCATTCGAGGGCGGGTTTCCCCGCCCTCAATCACATAAAAATCAACAATATCAATATGATGAATGCAAAATGACGCATTCAGGATGAGGAATCATGTCTGCAACCACTATTCTCGATGACGCGCCCCTGGGCGCGCTCATTCGCTACACCGACAACAGTCCGAAACCGCCTGCGCGGTTTACGAAGAAGCTTGCGGCCTGGGAACGCTCGAACGGCGTCGGTCGGCTTGTGAAGAAGGAGCCGCCGCGACCCTATCGGACCTGGACGGCGCCGGCGTCGTTCACGCTGCACGAGGGGAACTTCTCCTCGGACGGGGTCATACTCGTGACGATCATGCGGACCCATTCGGCGGATAGCGCCTTGACCTTCGAGGTCGCTGAGGAACCACAGCCCGGGCAGGTGCGTGTCCTTTTGGATTTCGGCGGTTGCACGGAGCTGCTCCACCTGGCCGAGTCTGTCACGGCTGCGGAACTCTGGATCGCCAGAGAAGGCTATCGCAACGCGCGGCTGGAGATTGTCGGCAGCGAGGACGGCGATAGGGCAGGGAACGCAGAACTCGCCGCCTGAGCCTGTAAAATCCAAGGGGCCCGCCCAAGCGCGGGCCTCTCACCCATCACGACTCTGTCCTGTGAGATCGCGGGGCACCATAGGATCCAATCCATTACGGAAAGAGATCTTCACCCAAGAGCCTGCCCGGGAGGCTGGCAGCGATAGCATCAGCGGGACACTCGGCTCCAGTCAGCGGTCGCACCATCCCCCGCTCGCCATTCCCTTCCTTGCCCCAAACCCTGTCTTGGAGATCAACCCGCAAAGGGGTCGGACTACGGGCGAGCCCGTGCCGCCGGGTGGATTCGGACGAGCCGAACGCACCCGGTGATGTCAGCCAGTCTTCGGGCCTGCGGGGTCCTGTCGCGCGGGGGATGGTCCTCCGCCTCCAAGACAGGAGCCAAACAGATGTCCCGCAAAGATGCTCACGCCTTCGCCGCCTCTCTCGCCGCCACGCTCATGGTCTCGATCGTCGTCTTCCAGGCCGGTGATGGAACCTATGGCGCCGTCCCCGCCGATGAAATCGACGGAGACGAGGTCGTGATCGTCTCGGAATACGATCCCTTCGGGTGAGGCTTCGGCCTCACTTCCCGAGGGCCCAGGCAAGGCGCAGGTGCGCCCCCGGGCCTATCGCCGACAGAGTGACCGGCGGTACCTATCTGAAGAACGCCTGTGTGCCACCAGCGCAGATTATAGAGCTTACAAGGGCTCAAGCACGCGAAAATTGACTTGGAGAGAGCACGCTAGGATAAGTGGGAAAAACAAATCGTTAAATGATTGAGGAACGACAGTGACGCTGGATATCCGCGGTAGCCTAAAAAACACGCGCATCAGTAAGAATCCATTGGTGGTCGTGGATGAGCTACTGGCGAACTCGATCGACGCGTTCCTGATCCGAAAGAGGGATGAGGCCGACGCGGTTGCCCTGGAAGTGACGCTCAAGGTGAAAGCTACGAAAGCGGACTTGCTCGGCGAGGTGTTCGAGCTTGAGATCACCTGCGAGGACAACGGTTGCGGTCTTGGGCCAGAGCAGCGCAAGGCCTTCCTGACTAAGGACACCTCCTACAAGGACGACCTCAACATCCCTGGCATTGGGAAGTGCAAGGGAACGGGTCGCGTCCAGTTCTTCCACCATTTCACGGCGGTGTCACTATCATCAACCTACAGAGAGGGAGACGGGCTTAAGCATGTCTCACTGCCTTTTCTGCGCGACCGAAAGACCATCGAAGAGACCGATTTCACGGTAGAGGATCGGGACACCGGCGAAGTCGGGACCCATATACGACTTTCGCACGTGGTGCCGAAGCTGCGCGAGACCATCCTATCCGTCGCCAGCGTGCACAGGACGTTCACTGCCGAGGCGATCCGACAGCACGTTCTCTTCAACCTGCTGCAAAGGTTCGTCAGCCTTAAGGATGACCTCGGCGACTTCCGGATCAAGTTCGTCAGTGACCTCGGGGGCAACAAGTCTGAAAAGACCCTGACGCCCGCGGATATCCCCGAGCACACGTCCGTGACGTCGATTACCGTCGAACACGTCGAAGGTAAGGAAAAGGTGTCAGCCGACTTCACCATAACGCACTACAAGCTGGACGAGACGCAGTACCCGTTGCCTCGCAACATCATAGGTTTGTGTGCGAAGGCATCGATCGCTGAGCTCATCACTGGTCGTTACCTCAAGACCAAGACGCTCGAAAACAATGCGATTGACGGTCATTACCACATTGTCCTGATCGAGGGGGCCCTGTTGGATGATGGTGTGAACGAGCAGCGCGATGGGTTCGATAAGATTCCATTGGACGACGGCTCAGGCGACCTCTTCGGAGGGATGCAGATTACGTTCGAAGACATATTCTCGGTTCTCGACGACAAGGTACAGGAGCTCATAACGCCACCGGATTGGTCCAGGGACACTATCGTGAAAGACGTGGCGAAGGACTTCGGCGTGTCTGAGGAGATGCTCTCGTACTCGAACACGCGCGTGAAGTTCGGGGACACCCCGAACGAGGTCGCGAAGCGTGTCTTGACGAACCTTCAGGAGCAGGTGGTCAACGAGACGTCCAGCCTCTCGGCCATGAAGGAGGCCATCAAGGGCCTCGCCCCGGACAGCGATGACTTCCGACGCAAGATCGACGATCTTTCGTGGGAATTCGCCTCCTCGCTCAAGACGATAGACATGGCCAACCTTTCGCAGCTGGTTGTTCGCAGGTCAGCATTGATCGACGTGCTGGACTTGGCCGTGAAACAGGGCCTCAACGTCCAGACCGAACTACCCGACGGAAAGCGCCGCAAAAACGAGGCCCTGATCCACAGCATCTTCTTCCCGATGCGGAAGGACAGCGAGGATGTCTCGGACCACGACGTCTGGTTGCTCAGCGAGGAGTACCACTACTACGACTACATCGCCTCTGACATGCCGCTGAACCAGATCAAATGGGACAATGGCCAAAGCCTCTTTGAAGCCGACGTCGATGATGCCGTTGGCGAGTTGCTAAACCGGATAGGTGAGGAGAACGGGGGCTGCCGCCCGGATATAGCGCTGTTCCACGAGGAAGGCTCCGTTGTGATCGTCGAGTTCAAGGCGCCCGGCGTCAGTCTCGACGAGCACGACAACGACCTGATGGAATACGCCACACTCTTGGCCGCGAAGTCCAACGGAAGGCTGAAGAAGTTCTACGGATACCTGATAGGGGATACCATCAATCCGATCCGCCTGAGAGGCTACAATCGCTTGCCCGGTGAGAACGGCTTCTTCAGCACCGACGACGTGAAGGAGCCGAAAAGCCAGGCTACACTTGGGCAGCTGTACTCGGAACTTCTTTTCTACGGGGACGTCGTGGATCGTGCTCGCAAACGCATCGGAGTATATAGGGACCGCCTGAAGCTACCACCGCTTTGATCAAGGTCAGCTTGTTGCCGCTCCGCCGACCCGCACCCACCAAAAATGCTGCGCGATGGACGAATGACCGGTTCTGTGAAGCTGCGTGGCAGCGCTCGGCTGGGAGGCGAACTGCCGCTCTGGGCCGATCGCGTAGACCAAGCCTTCAACTGATGGCCAGATCGCTCGCGGTCTTTCCTGCTTCCAGGGCTTCCACGAACCACTGCGGTTTGCGTCCTCGGCCTGACCAGGTGAGCGCCGGGTTCTCAGGGTGCCGGTGTTTCGGTGCTGCAGGCGAACGCGAGGATTTCGTCTCGGTGCCGACAAGTTCGGCGAGGGTGTAGCCCAGTTCCTGGGCGAGAGCTTCCACCTTGGCGCGGGCTTTCACCTTCTGCCGATCCTCAAAGGTGGCAATCGCCTTGGCGACGTCCTTCTACATTTTCTTCAGCTCGCTGAGCGACAGTGCCTCGAGATCGTGATCAGCCATTGGTGCGAACCGTGTCCTGAATGCTCCGGTACCGATAGCCCGTCGCGGCAGGGTGCCGCAACTCCCGGAAGGCGGGCAGGGGTGGCGGAGGCTTGTGATCGCCGCTTTCGTCCCCAAGGAGGTGCTGGACTGGGGGTCAGGCTGTCCCGGTTGCCGGGATGTCAGGGTCTGGCATGCGCTCTCCCCGCATCTCTGTCTCCTGGGCCATCCCTTCGACTGACAATCCCCTAATCCCGTTTGGTCTCCTGCGCGCAACCCCGCGTCAGTCCGGGCCGTGTTGGCCGCCGTTGGCGTCCTGCCCGCTCCACCCCGGTCCTCTGGGGGTGTCCGGTGTCCATGCTGTCCACCGTGCACGCGTCGCCCGACGGGCTTTTTCAGGGTCTTGTCGAAGGGACGGTCCCGAAGACAGGAAACACAGGAGCTTATCATGCAGAACATCGTCATCCTCGCCGGCAACATCGGTCAGACCCCCGAAGTCCGCACCACCCAGAGCGGCACCAAGATCACCAACTTCAGCCTCGCCACCTCGCGTCCCCGCCTCTCGGAAGGCCGTGTAATGCGCGACGAGAACGGCTACCGGGTCATGGACACCGAATGGCACCGCATCACCTGCTTCAACGGTCTCGGCAAGACGGTCGCCGAGCATTGCGAAAAGGGCATGAAGGTCCTCGTCCACGGCCGCATCCACTACACCAAGTGGATCGACAGCATGGGGAACGACCGCTACGGTTGCGAGATCATCGCCGAGAAGGTCGACTTCCTGAGCCGCCCGAAGTCGGCCGAGAACGAAAACCCCGAGCTGGTCGACCGCGACGATGAGATCCCGTTCTGAGGAACGGGGTTTCCCCCGGACCCGGCGGGGCAACCCGCCGGAAACGGCCAAGTTCAAGACTGAACGATAAACCTCACGTCAGTTCCAAACCGAAGGCCACTGGCATCGCAAAGCGCCTTCAGTGCGCGCATTAGGTCTTCTTGGCCTATGTTTTTGCTGATCCACCAGCCAGAAGTCGTGCGTTTGGTCGGGAGCTCTTTGTTTCCGGGATGAATAGCCTCGGGGTTACGTGCGACGTAGCGTCTGGATCGGGCTCTCATATCGGCGAGCCTCTCAAGGGCCTCAGGCGCAATTTCGGCGGTCAAGTCCACGATTGCGGCAAATACATCGGGGAGCGTACGGCCTCCGATACTCACGCCAAGATACTCGGCTTTGTATTTGTGGTGGCGCGGCTCGTTCAAGGGCTTCGGCAGCGTGCCAGTTTCCTTGATTTTCACATTGGCGTCACCGGCGATGCTCGCTGCCAAGCTTGCCATGAGATCCCGATCAAGACTGTCCCGCATCTTGAGGATAGCGTCGACGAGATGTACGGGCATTCGAACCAACACGGTTGGTTCTTGTGTTGCAGGTGTCATAAGTGCCTCCAAGACTTTCGATGGCTACGACGCGTGCGCTGCGTCGCGTGATAGAGGGTGATAAGCGTCTCTCCCTCGACGATTACTTGGCTTCCACGCAGCCGCTCGAGTTGCTGAATTTCTTGTTTGCGTTTGCGGATGGCACGGGCAGCATCCTTGTCGGTCAGAAGAAAAGCATCATCCGCCACCCGGGTGCCGACACGGTAGACCAAATCGGCGTCCTCCTCCTTGAACCCGCGCTGGCGCATGCGTGCTTGGGCGTGATGTGTGAGGGCTAGTTCAGTCATCGTTGCCTCCCTTGGGGAATGTTGTGGGAAGATCGATAGTATCGAGCAGGGACATTAGGCTATCACGCTCTGCCTTGCGTACTGCGAGTTCCTCTTCAGGTATCTGTGCGATCATCCACGCAACGCGCTCTTCTTTCTTTTTGTCGCCCATGAGCTCTTCAGGGATGTCCTTCATCCGCACGTGGCCGCGCAGAAGCGCGTACTCGGCATCGGGATCATCGTCGGTTAGATGGTCGATGATCTCAGCGCCGATGCGGTAGTTCGGAAGTCCCTCACTTGTCTTCCATCCGAAGTCCGCATCGAAGCGAATGTTTTTCGCGCCCACTTCTTTCGCAAAGTCCTGCAGGTAGTCGGCGAAGGGATTGTTTTGCGATCTATCGTAGCCGCAATCAAAAGCTTCTTCAGAAACGTCGATACCAAAGAAGTCCTTTTTTTCAATGGACTTGCGCTCGGCCGCAGTACCTGCGTCTATCCGCCACGCTGTATAAACATAAGAGGAATGGCCGCCGCCGAGGCCTTGTAGCGCTTCCGAGGCTTCTTCGATCGCTTTGACGCGCTCGCGGCGCCAAGCAAGACTACCTTCAGCCAGCAGAGTCATGAAGAGCGGCGCCATCTCGATCTGTGAGCGGATCGGGATGCCGTAGATGTCCTGCACCATGTTAAACGCGAGCGCCGTCTCGGCGTCGATCATAGTGCGCAGCGGGCGGTAGCCCACCTTGCGAAGCGATTCTTCAAGTTGCGCGCGCTCGGTCGGTTCTTTGCCGAGCTCTTCGGTGCTGACTCCGAGTACCTTCGCAAGCGTCAGTGCCACCCGATCTTGAGCGGGATAGAAATCTTCTTTTGTGCTCTCGATCCTCTTGATGGTGGGAAGGCTGACCTTGTTCGGGCCGCTTGTTGCTTCGCAAAGCTCTTCCTGTGTCCAGCGCTTGCGCGAGCGCTGCGCTTTTAGTGCTTCAGGGTGAATGGGTATGGTCATGACATCCTCCAAGTCTCTGGAGATAAAAGTGATACGGAAATACCTATAAATCCAGAATCAAAATTAATTAGATAGACTGAAAAAAGGCGAGGTAAGATATCGTCAGATAAAGGAATGTCTCTGCTGCTGATGCCTTGGTACGACGTTCCGAGGTTGACGTCGCTCGACATGATACTTCCGCGTATCACGCACTGCGGCAGTTCAAGCTGTCAGTCTAAATCGATTGAAGTCGAGTCATGGGTTAGAGAGTCAGAGCAAGGATGGTTCCTTTGCGACAGGTTGGAGACTGGGAGAGTGGCTTCCAGCGTCTGTCACGGAGGAATGCCGATGGGCGTTGTGGAAGTTTTGGATCCGGTTCAGCCGGCGCGGGCTGTTGGCTGGAAAGTGGATGCAAGCCGGGGCGAGCGGAACGGGCGGGTGTCGTCCGAATGGTTCAATCGGCCGGATGACGAGCGGTATCTGTCGCTCGACGATCTCTGGGCCAATGTGAAAGGTCGCTCCGAGCGCAGCCGCAGCAGGGTGGTTCAGACAGCCGACATCCGTGTCGAGGCAACGCGCGACAGCGCCGAGCGATTGCACCTGGTCTTGCCGAAAGCGCAGGAACCCGTAGCGCCCACACACTGGGCCTTCGGCCAGCTCGCCAGCATTGTCGGCGCTCCGGCCTCCTACCTGCGGCAGCTGCCTGCTCCTCTGGCGGGGATCAACCTGCAATACGGTTTGACCAACCACCGCGCCGAGCAGGTGAAGACCTTCGAGACCGAGGATGGCCGCACGGAACTGCGCGCCGTGACCGGTCCCGACTACGGCCGCATCCATGACTTCGAGCTTGTCGAGGCGGTGCAGCGCATCGCGGGCAATGGTACGGGCGATACGCGTTGGAAGGTGCCGGGTGTGCTGGATTGGTCGACCGGGGTCTACAACCCCGATGTCGAGATCAGCCGCGACACGACCACGCTCTACGCCTCGGACCGCGATGTCTTCTTGTTCCTGGTCGACGATCGCAATCCGATTGAAGCGGGCAAGCTGGCGGACGGCTCGCCCGACCTCTACTTCCGGGGATTCTACTGCTGGAACTCCGAGGTGGGGGCAAAGACCCTCGGCATGGCGAGCTTCTACTTGCGGGCGGTGTGCCAGAACCGGAACCTGTGGGGCGTCGAGGATTTCCAGGAGATCAAGATCCGCCACTCGAAATACGCCGCCTCGCGCTTTGCACATGAGGCCGCGCCCGCGTTGACGCGGTTTGCCAATTCCTCGCCGCAGGGGTTCGTGAACGGCATCAAGGCGGCGCGCCAGCAGATCGTGGCGCGCAGCGACGAGGACCGCGCGGATTTCCTGCGCAAGCGCGGTTTCTCGAAGGCCGAATCCGGCAAGATCATCGAGAAGGTGCTGATGGAGGAAGGCCGCCCGCCCGAGAGCATCTTCGATTTCGTGCAGGGGATTACTCGGCTTGCGCGCGACAAGACCCAGCAGGACGCCCGCCTTGATATGGAAGGGCGCGCCAAGAAGCTTCTCGACCGCGTTGGTTGAGGTGGCGACCGGAGGCGATATCGCCTCCGGTCTCGTTCCTGTTTCATCGATCTGCTACTGTGCCCGGCACGATTAGGTGTTGGAAGTACGCGCATGGACGAAATTGATTGGTCAGATCGTGCATTTTATGATGACGGTGAATGGGTTACCTGGTCGGAAATCGACGAGCAGCTTCGCTACAAGGAGTGGGGCGCTAAATACCCGAACGCGATCAGGTCTATGATCCCATATTTTGAGGATCTCCTGTCCCTTGCGGAAAGCTATCACCTCGAGACCGGTCTTCACCTCTCTGTCTACGGCGATATCGGTGAGCTGTTCGGTGCTATTACGTACGGTATCAAGCTGAACAAGACCTATGCCCAGGGTGCTGACGGAAGACTTGGCAATGATCATGTCGAGGTCAAGACCATTACGCCATTCAAGACAAAGGATGTGGTTGTGGTCGATACAAATGGGCATTTCAACAAGCTCTTGGTTGTAAAGATCAACGAGGATTTTCAGGTCTCGGGTCGGATGATCGACCGAAAAGATCTTCCAAAGCGCGAAGGGCGCTACTTGCGGGTTCGATGGGGCGATTTACCAACGCCGAAATGATCGGCCCGATCAGCGACAGAGAGTCCGAGGGGGCGGTTTGGTCTTTGACGGTTTGAAGCGGAGAGAGAGGCTCTCCGCACCGTCGGAGATATGCCATGTTCGACCTTCCTCTCCAAACTCAGCCGGAAACGCAGAAAACAGATTTGCCGCCGAGCTTCCCGACCGCTTTTGCAGATCAAGATTTGCCGTTCGCACTCACGACGGCTTGCCATACGCCCGGGGCTCTCATGTCCGGGCAGGCACACCCCAAGGTACTGGAGCGGTTTGCCACGCTGGCCGAGGCCATGCAGGGGGCAATCGTTCACGCCGAAGATATCACACCTGAAGACGCTCCGCGCATCCTGGCAATCCTCGATCGGGAGGGCCGTCTCGTTCTGGCCGGAGCTACCTGTGATGGCGGAGTCGCATGGTGCCACCCGGTCTTGGATGCCGCCGAAGCCCGCGCCGTCGTGTCCGAGGCCAGCCAGACCCGCGCGCAGGCCATGCGGGCGGCCGAGTGGCATGAACATGGCCTCGCGCGACGGCTGCGGCACCACGCCGACCTTCTCGATGCCCGTCTTGTCGATCCGCTCTGGCGTGTCTTCGCGTCTCGCGCCCTGCAGATCGCGGCGTGACGCGCGAGAGTCAGAGAAGGGCAGGGGAGGATGTGAGCCTGCGAGGACGAGAGAGAGCCTCGGGGTTCAGATCCCTTTCCTCATTCCGGAGTTTCCAATGTCCAAGATCGAACCCACCCTGGCCGCGCCGATGGCGCCGTCCAAGATTGATTTCGCCGCCGTGCTGGCTCGGCAGTCCGAGCGTGACGCGCGTATCGCAGCTTTGCGACCGGCCAACAAGGAGCGCCTCTTCGATGGCCTGACTGCCGCGGGCATCGCCCATGTGACAGTGAGCTTCGACGGCTATGGCGATAGCGGCCAGGTTGAAAGCATCGAAGCCTACGCTGGCGAGACCGAAGTTCCTTTCCCCAAGACCGAGATCGCCTATGCCGCATTGACCTGGGACGACCCGGAGGTCGAGATGCGGGCGCTTTCGCTCGAAGATGTCGTCGAGCAACTGGCCTACGACTTCCTCTCCGACACCCATGGCGGCTGGGAGAACAACGACGGGGCTTACGGCGAATTCTGCTTCGACGCGAGCGCTCGCACCATCCACCTTGAGTTCAACGAGCGCTTCACCTCGTCCGAACTCTACACGCACGATTTCTGAGGGGGCGGCGATGGCACATCCCTACCACCACGCCCTGTCCTCGGTGAAGAAATGGGGCGGCACGGTCGACGACTACCTCGCCGTGCATTCCTGGTTCGACCAGAGCAAGGAGATCACAGCCGACTTTCGGCACCGGGCGCTGCGCCACCATGCGGAGGGCATCTTCATGGCCGAGACGATTTTCGGCCCGACCCTCATGCTGTCGACCGGGCGCGTCATCCCGACCCGCTGGGTCGGCGAGCAGCATGTTAAGGAGGACCTCGGCTTCATCCCGAGCTTCGCCGATTGGGTGAAGGCCATTCGGCCCGAGCCTTGGATGGGTCGGACCGAACGGATCGAGGCACAGGTCGATCCGCATCTCGTCTCGCCCGTGGTCGAGGTCACGTGACATGACCGATCCCACTTATCTAAGTCTTGACTTGCCGCCGACCGCTTCGCCACTGGCAGTGGTTCGCGCGGCGGTCCGGGCGCTGCACCCCGACACACGCGCTGTTTGCGGCCTCCGGTCGGCGCGCAAGCGCTTCTACCGACAAATGCTCTGCGCGCATGTCGCACGACAGGCGGCAGACGACACGTCGATCGGCTGATCGCTCCCGGCCGACCCTTCCAATCCAGTACTCGGCCTTCTGGCCGGGTCTTCCCCATTCAGGAGGTCCCCATGGCGGATTACTTCACCCATTTCTCATGCCTGCTCGACGTCGGCACTCCCGAAAAGGCGGCCCGAGCTCTCGCGCTGTTTCACGATCTGCGCGCTGCAGATCAGGACGCCGACGACCCGGGTATCGCTGGCTTCGATCTCGTGCACCAGGATGCCGCCGAGGGCAGCAGCCTCTGGATCCATGATGACGAACACGGCGATGTCGAAGCCGTCATCCGCTTCGTCTTGCGTCTTGCTGAAGAGCTCGACCTCACCGGCCTTTGGGGGTTCCAGTATTCTCTGACCTGCTCTCGGCCACGACTCGACGCCTTTGGTGGCGGCGCGCATGCCATCGATCTCGGCGCTCGCAAATCCATCTGCTGGTCCAGCACGCAAGAGTGGCTGGCCGCCGCATTGAACGGGGAGGACATCGATGCCTGAGGTGATCTGCACCACCGTCTACCAGTTCCCCGAACTCTCGGATGCCGCCAAGGAGAAGGCGCGCAGCTGGTATCGCGAGCTTGGCCCCCATGACGATTGGTGGGACGCGGTCTATGAGGATTTTGAGCGGGTCTGCGAGATCCTCGGCATCCGCCTGAAAACCACCCCCGTCCGCTTGATGGGCGGCGGGACGCGGGCCAAGCCCTGCATCTGGTTCTCCGGCTTCTGGAGCCAGGGTGATGGAGCTTCGTTCGAAGGCTACTGGTCCCACGCCAAGGGCGCCGCCGCGCGCATTCGGGACTACGCGCCCACGGACACGACGTTGCACGGCATCGCCGACCGGCTGCAGGCCATCCAGCGCCGGAATTTCTACCAACTCGCCGCCGAGGCCAGCCACCGTGGCCGCTATTATCATGAATACACCATGTCGGTGGACGTCACGCGGGACAGCCCGACCTGGCAGCCGCCGACCGAGGACGCGGAAGAAGTCATTACCGAGGCGCTGCGTGATCTGGCCCGCTGGCTCTACCGCCAACTTGAAGCCGAATACGACCATCTCACCTCGGACGAGGCCATCGAGGAGGGGATCATCGTCAATGAGTATACGTTCACGGAAGGAGGGCGGCGGTTTGGGTGAGCTGATCTCGTTTCACGCAGACAAGCGGGGGCTAGTCTGTTGTAAGATATCGGCAGTGGTCACGGCTTCTGCCGCACAACCGTCATGACCCGGGAATATTGTTTGATCCAGATGGCCTTATCTGGGCTCAACCATTTAATCAGTTCCATGATCTGACTATACTCAGCGGTGATATTTCGATGAAGAATTGGTTCATGATGAAAGACGCGGTTGCGAAATTCACGGACATCGTCACAGCGCTTGTATAGTTGTGCATAGGAAACAGGCCCCGGCAGGTGAGGGAATTCTCCATGCAGATTTGCCCAGAAGACGGGTTCGTGCCTTGGCAGCAGCATTTTCACCCAGAATCCAAAATTGAGCTCTGCGGTCATTCGCCCTGAGGTAACCGCGCCCGTTGTGACGAGCTTGTCGCGTGCTGTCTTTACTATGCGCTTGCCGCCGCTCTTGATCTGCAAGAGAAAGGCAGGGTCATCCCACCATTGCGGACCATAGAGCGCGATGAGGCGAGCGACGATTATGTTCCTTAGACTGACCTCGGCTGCGCTCAGTACAGGGAAGAAAGCCTCACTGAGCTGAATGTTCCAGCCATAGAGGGCCAATGCGCGATCTGGATTGTGACCAGCAGCAACGAGGTACTTCGTGAGGCGTTCTTGAGAAATTATATTTGTTACCAAATACTTAATGCTCCGATCGACTGTTCGCGTACCGTCAGACTGCGCTTGACAGTCGTGCGAAGATACCCATATATGAGAGCAATCGAAGGCAAAGTCAGGCCTTCAAACCCTTAGAAGCCCGCGACAGCCGTTACAGGTCCTCGCGGGTTTTCGCTTTTTATACATCTACTTACGGAAATCCAAGAAGATTTGGCGAGGCAAACTCTCAGCCCAATATGGTGCGGTGGCGCTTGGTCATCCCACTATTCTGCTTCTAGTCGACCTTCACCAGGAATGGCTCTTCCAAGCTCAGAGTTATGATGTGTGAAGATACCGCAGGCCTGTGACCCCGTTCGTCGGGGGGCGAGCGCCCCGTTTCTGTCACTTGTTCCCGTCGATCCACTTCGACAAGAGCCCCTTGTCGCGGAAGCATTCGTCCGGAACGGCGCGCCGTTTGATCCGGGCGAGTTTCTCCGCGAAGGCTACTTGCTTGGACGTGGGCAGCCGGTCCATGTCCGATACAGGCTTCAGCCGGGCCTGAACCTCGATCCAAGCGCTCAAAGATCGCCGGTCTTGCTGAACCTCCCAGGGCAGGAGCGTCCGGTTGCGCAGGGCGAGCGACCGCGCATAGGCAATCTGCTTGGGTGTTACGGGCAGGGCGCGGGTGCTGCTTTCCATGGTGGAACCCCCTTTCTGGCTTGGCTCTGAAAATAGAACATAACAAGAACAAAATCAAGCCAAGCGTCGGGAACACCTTGGTGCGAGAGGGAGAGAGGGGCCGGGAAAGATCAGGTCCGAGGCTGCCCGAGAGAGGGAGTCCGGGCCTGATCCTGTCCTTCATTCCGGAGTTTCCCGATGACCCATCTTGCCCCTGTTGCGCAGGCGTCCTTGCCTGCGCCCATTGTCCCGTTGGCAGCAAATCCTGCCTCTGCGATCGTTGCTGTTGCCGAAGCGCTGCAGCCCGATCTGGCGCAAGGGCTTCAGATCGACGCGCTGCGCCTGCGCCGCGAGATGGAACATGCCTTTGGCGGTTCCGATGCGACCGGTGCTTGGGACTGGAAGCTCGCCTATGAGGCGGGCGAGGTGGCGCTGGTCCTCTTTCTGCGAAAGTTCGGTCGGGCGCTGCTTGCGCGTGCCGGCTCGCCTGCGGCGCTGTTGCCGATCCTCGCCAAGGTGGCAGGTCTCTTGCCCACGCACACCCGGCGGTCGGAAGAGATGGAGCGGTTTCAGCAATTCAGCACGCCCTTGCCCATGGGACTGGCGGCACTGGCGGCAGCACAGATCACGCCCCGCGACCTGGTCCTCGAGCCGTCTGCCGGGACCGGGCTCCTGGCGATCCTTGCCGAGATCGCGGGCGGCAATCTTTCGCTGAACGAGCTGGCCGAAACCCGCGTCGATCTCCTTCGGCTGCTTTTCCCGGGCCGACCGGTCACCCGGTTCGATGCCGCGCAGATCGATGATCATCTCGACGCCTCCTCAAGCCCGAGCGTCATCCTGATGAACCCGCCTTTCTCGGCTGTGGCCAATGTCGGTGGTCGGTCGACCGAGGCGACGGCCCGGCATCTGCGCTCGTCGCTCGCGCGCCTGGCCCCCGGCGGGCGGCTCGTCGCCATCACAGGGGCCGGTTTCGCGCCGGATGCGCCGGCCTCGGCCGAGACCTTCGGCCGTATGACCGAGACGGCCCATCTCGTCTTCACCAGCGCGGTGTCGGGCGCCGCTTTCGCCAAGCACGGCACCAGCTTCGAGACGCGGATTTCTGTCTTCGACAAATGCCGCGGCGGCGAGCCGGGCGGCACCACCGCAGACCTGCGCCAACCCATGTCTAGGGACGTGGCGCATCTGATGTCCCGGGTCACTGCAGAGATTCCGCCGCGCCTCGAACTGGAACAGGCCGCAAATGCAGGTCTGTTCCATTCTTCCCTCTTCCCGGGAAGTCCTGCCCGCGCCACACACACAACCACCAGCCGATCGCGCGCGACCTCTGCGGCTAAAATGGCGAAACCCGAAACGCCGATTGAGGCCGAGGAACTGGACTATGCTCTCCGCGACGCCGCCGAGGACGAAGACGCCGCACGGCTGTCCGACGCGATCTACGAGACCTTCCGTCTGCAGGCGATCGACATCCCCGCAGCGACCGGACACCCGACCAAGCTTGTGCAATCGGCGGCCATGGCCTCTGTCGCACCTCCGAAACCGAGCTATCGCCCCAAGCTTCCGGCGGCCGTCCTGCGCGACGGCCTGCTGTCAGACGCGCAGCTCGAGACCGTTATCTACGCGGGGGAGGCGCATGGCGCGCGTCTCGCGGGCTCTTGGACCGTCGATGAGACCGGAGACGTGGTATCCGCAGCACCGGAGGACGCCGCTGATGCTATCGCCTTCCGCCGGGGTTTCTTCCTCGGCGATGGCACCGGGGCGGGCAAGGGCCGCCAATCGGCCGGGATCCTGCTCGACAATTGGTGCCAGGGCCGCCGCAAGGCGCTCTGGATTTCGAAGAGCGACAAGCTGCTGGAAGATGCGCAGCGCGACTGGTCGGCGCTCGGGCAGGAGCGCCTGCTGGTCACGCCGCTCTCGCGCTTTGCACAAGGCCGCGACATCCCGCTTACCGAGGGCATTCTCTTCACCACCTATGCGACGCTGCGTTCGGAAGAACGAGGTGGGAAGAAATCCCGCGTCGACCAGATCGTCGACTGGCTCGGGGCGGATTTCGACGGGGTGATCCTGTTTGACGAAAGCCATGCCATGGCGAATGCCGCAGGAAGCAAGGGCGAACGCGGCGACACGGAAGCCTCGCAGCAGGGCAGGGCGGGCCTGCGGCTCCAGCACAAGCTGCCCAATGCCCGCGTGGTCTATGTCTCCGCCACAGGCGCGACGACGGTCCACAATCTCGCCTACGCGCAGCGTCTCGGGCTCTGGGGCGGGGAGGATTTTCCATTTGCTACTCGCGCCGAGTTTGTGGAAGCCATCGAGGCTGGCGGTGTCGCGGCGATGGAGGTTCTGGCCCGCGACCTTCGGGCGCTCGGCCTCTACACCGCCCGGTCGCTTTCCTATGACGGTGTCGAATACGAGATGCTGGAGCATGCGCTGACACTGGAGCAGCGCGGCATCTACGATGCCTATGCCGGGGCCTTCCGGACGTTATGCGCAGCTGCGCATAATGTGCGTAATCGCGAGGACGCGATAATGCGAAGGAACGCGGCACCATCGCTATCATTTGAGGAGTTCTGGGTTACGTCCTTC
>NZ_JAOWLB010000016.1 GCF_025751555.1 Ruegeria aquimaris | reverse complement strand
TACGCAAGCTTGAACGCTGACGAAAAAGCAGCCTAATCATTGAACCACAAACTCTCCGGTAAACCCGGGGCGGTTCACATCGTCGTCGGCGGACCGCCCCTAGCTCAAAGCCTGAAACTCGACACGCCGGTTTTCATCGGCCTTGGGATCGGAGGCGTTGAACGGAAACCGCTCGCCCATTCCGACGGTCTCAAGCCGTTCGGATGCGATTCCGCATTCCTGCACCAGATGCCGCGCGACTTCCTTTGCCCGCAGGACCGACAGGCGCTCGTTGTAGTCATCCGAACCAGAACTGTCTGTGTGGCCGACAATTCGAACAACGTTGATATCGGCAGTCCGCAGCACAGTGCACAGCGTATCAAGCTTTGGCTTCTCTGAAGCAGAAAGCGCCGCCGAGTCGAAATCGAACTTGATATGCAGATTGACCTGCAACTCGGGATCGAGTTGGCCAAAAACCAGTGGTTTGTTGGGATCTGCGGCGACCGTGGTTGTCACCTCTTCACTCGGGGATGACTGACTTTGAACACTCACCGCCGACTCACTGCTCACATCCTGGACCGTCACCAGCTTGAGCCCCCGTGTCTGACCCATTCCACTGTCCTGTGCCGCCGAGAACGCCTGTTTCTGACGCTCGAACAGGGCCTGGAGTTGCTCGGCGGTATAGTCCTGTGCAAGCACCGGATTGGCCAGCGCCACAAGGGCAACCGCCAGTCTGAGTGATGTCATGCGCATCTCTCCTTTTCTGAAAAGGCTTTGTGTCTAACTGCAAGCAGAGTATCATCAAAGTCGTTTGAATACATCCCATTTGAAAGGCCGGAACCGAACCTTGTCTCTGATGTTCGTGATAGACCTTGGATGATGACGGGACCGACGACGCGCATACCGTCCGTTTTGCCCCGCGCGCCGATCTTTGTCGGGTCGGGGCTGACCCATGTGGGTCGTGTTCGCGAGAGCAATGAAGATTCGATCCTGACCGATCCTACGGGCGTGGTGTGGGCTATCGCCGACGGAATGGGTGGATACGGGCATGGAGATGTTGCGTCTGACATCGTCACAGACTGTTTGAGCCGACTGAAGGATGATGCTTTGGCCGGGCCAGAACTGCGGATGAAACTGGCTGAAGCAAACGCAGCCGTGATTTCGCAAGCGCGCTCTCAGCGGTTGGATGGAATGGGCGC
This sequence comes from Ruegeria aquimaris, assembly GCF_025751555.1. GTDB lineage: Bacteria > Pseudomonadota > Alphaproteobacteria > Rhodobacterales > Rhodobacteraceae > Ruegeria_B > Ruegeria_B aquimaris. The sequence continues at coordinate 112,872 of NZ_JAOWLB010000016.1, read as the reverse complement.
GACGGTTGTCGCGATGATGATCCAGAACGCCGTCGCAACGGTCGCCTGGGCCGGAGACTGCCGTGCCTATCTGCTCCGGCAGGGCGGGCTCAGGCTGCTGACCCACGACCATACGGTTGTTCAGGACATGGTTGATCAGGGTCTGCTGGATATCCGCAATCGAGACGATCACCCTGAACGGCATGTGGTCACCCGCGCTGTTGGGGCGCAATCCGAACTGGAGATCGACACGGCGACTGTCCCGCTGATCTCGGGCGACCGTCTGATGTTGTGCAGTGATGGGTTGACGACTTGCCTTGCAGATCAACAGATTGCCACAATCCTGGGAGAGAACGGCAACCCCGAGGACGCGTGCACGGCCCTGGTGACAAAGGCACTGGAACTTGGTGCCCCGGACAACGTTTCGGTCATAGCGGTCTTTGCCAGGGAGGGATGATACATGCGTCAGGGAACCCTGATCGGTCCCATTATCATCGCCATCGGCCTCATCGTCGCGGCCATAGCGTTCGCCGTTGTTGGAGCGTTGCTTCAGACTGCGGATGGGACCATGGAAATGCGCCTGAACGGAACGGACAAGGACATCGCGGACCTGCGTAGCGACATTGTGCGCCTGCGCGACACGCAGCGTGACCTTGAAGCCGAAGTCAAGCGTCTGTCCGAGGACACCAGCCTGTTGTCCGGGCTCGCGGCCAGGGGACAGCCGACCCAGGTGGATGCAGCTCAGATGACTTCGCTGGAAGAAACCGGAGATCACCAGGAAACAGAAGAGATGACAGAGGAGATGATCCTGGCGAAATCTCGATTCAATGCCGGTATCACCCAGCCAAAGAACCGCGTGATGCTGGATATCCTCGGCCATCCCCGAGACAGCTATTCCACCGAATGCCAACCGGTCAGCAACCCGCGCCTCAAGTCGCTATTGGAAACCCGTCAAATCGGCCCGATCCGGGTGACCATGGTACGTCCAGCGCTCGATTCACTGGAGCGCATCATGGCTCAGTTGCAGACGTCAGAACCCGATATCTATGCGGCGATGGGAACCGCAGGCGCCCTGTGCGCGCGCCTGATCCGGGGATCTGCAACCTCCGTGTCGAACCATTCATGGGGAACGGCAATAGACCTGAAGCTCGAGGGCCAGCTGGATGGGTTCGGAGATGGCGGTACGCAGTTCGGCCTGTTGCTTTTGGCCGAGCTTTTCAACGAAGAAGGATGGTTCTGGGGGGCCACCTGGAACCGCGAAGACTCGATGCATTTCGAGATTGGCGAAGAAACCCTGCGCGACTGGCAGGCCGAAGGAAAGCTGTGATTGATGGCGCGAGGCGCGCGTCCCCCGGGTCCCGGCAAGGGCCAGCCTTACGTGGCTCTGTCCGAACCGGTTCTTGCGTTTGCGGATGCGATGGAACGGAAATCGAAATCCGGCGAACGGACAATGTGCGAAGAGGCGGAGGCTCTTCTGGATGCCTTCGAGACGCGGCTACAGGATTCAGGCGTTCCGCGCGTGGCGATAAAGCCCGCGCGCTACTCGCTTGGCGTTCTCATTGATCGGCGCGCCCGGTCCTTGCCTCGAACCCGTCTTTCGACTTGGGCTATCGTCGCACAGCAAAGACTGTTTGACGGGCGGGAAATCGATCTGAATCGCATCCGGGATTTTGCCGACACGGCCCGGCGCGAAGGTGGCGAGCTGACCGCGTTGGGTGAATTCCTGGATAGCGTCATGGCACAGTGCAGGGACTTGCGGCAGGGTTACCAGCGTCAACGCACCGGCTGGGGGAAATACGCCCTGTTCAGCGTGGCCTTGTTTGTTGTTCTACTTGCAGCTTATGCGGGATTTCTTGAATACAGGTACCAATCCGCCGTTCTCGACCGCTTTCAGCAGGCGCAGGCTGATCTCGACCCATCTCTTTCTGTTGCGGCGCAACTCGATGCAAGCGCCGAAGCGCTGGCGCAAGTGAAGCGCGCCGCGACCAAGGCCCCGTTTGGTGGTTCGTTGCGCTTGCCTGTTTTCGATGCCTTGACCCAGGCAAGTACCCGGCATGCGGAGCGGGTGCAAAGGATGCTGCCGTCTGAGATACGGGCTGCAATCGAGGAGAGGCTGGCCGTCGAAGGCCAAGGCTTGATGATCTACGACGCCCTGCGCGCCTGGGCGGTGCTGATCGGTGATCTCGACTGGCATCCCGCCTACTTGACCGGTTGGCTGGAAGATAACGCGCCAGAGCTTGCTCCGCATGTTTCCGAACTGACCCGGCCCAGTATCGGGTTGTCGGCCGAAGACCCGGAACTGATGAACCTGGTGCGCGAGTTTGCCGCGGAAGCCGACGAACCCAGCCGTGCCTGGCTCGAACTGCTGCGTGCCGAGGGAACCCGCAGCCTGCCGCGCTGGCAGCCGGACCAATGGGTCCCCGGCATAGGCGCCGTGTTGGTTCACCGGTCCGGCGCATCCTTGTCAGGTGGTTTGCCCGGACTGTTCACCGCATCTGGTTGGCAAACCGCGCGCCAATACGAACTGGGTCTGGCGGTGCAGGCCGCCCGGAAGGCCGGACCGATAGTAACCGGAGTGACGCTGTCACCGCGCAATGATACCGCGGATCTGTTGGAAAACCGGCTATTGAGCGAAACGCTGGATGCCTGGAGCGACTGGCTGGCCGATGTAAGGGTCCGGCCCTTTGTCGACAGGGAAACCGCAATTCTCGTTTCCGGGGTGCTAAGCAAATCCCCCGGGCCGCTGGACGCACTGCTGCGACGGGTCTGGACAGAAATCGGCGGCGGCGACACCAGCAGAAGCCATGCGCAACAGTTGCGGATTGCGACCCGCTTCGGGGCGATGATCCAATATGTGGAACAGGGTCGCCTGGCCGAAATCGCTCGCCTGTTTTCCAGCCTCAACGTGGCGCTTGGATCCATTGATGTGAATGCCGAGCGCGGTGATCAAAGGCTGATGAGCGTCCATGAAAGCGCGCGTTCCGTTCAGGCGCTCAAGGCAGCGCCGCGGATCGTTGTCCAGATTGCCGAAGACGTTCTGGCCCAAGCGGGGCAGACAACCGGATCGCGCCAATCAAACCCAATCCTCAGGCAGTGGCAACAGGATGTTTTCCCACTCTGCCGCCAGTTGATCCAAGGGCGTTACCCCTTCTCCGACGGGGCAGATGTGGATCAGGGGGGCCTTGCCGCTCTGTTTGGACCTACCGGTGCCTTCGCCGTATTCCTGTCGGCCTATGCCGGTCCTTATCTCGATACCTCCGAAAGCCCGTGGAGATGGAAGCCCGAGGCGCGTTTCGCTGGTCTGACCCCCGAAGGCGCGGCGTTTCTCGAACGCGCGGCCTTGGTCGACCAGGCGCTCTTTGGGGCCAACGGCGAGTTGGGAACAGAGATGAGAGTGTCGGCGCTGGCCGAACGTGGCGAAACGCTTATGACGCTGGGTGGCAATGCGGCACCGATCCGGGCAACCGGCGAGGCCGCACATCTCTCTTGGCCCGGCCCCGATCCAACGGGGGGTGTCGAAGTGACCTTTCGCCTTGGCGATCAGACAACACGCCTGTCTCATGTCGGCCTGTGGGGGCTATATCGTTTGCTGGACGACCTGCGACTACGCGCGCGTGACGGAGGGCGCAGGATCCTGGTGGATTTGCGAACAGAGGGCGGGCGGGTGTTCGTCGAGATGGAGTTCGATCACGAGGTTAACCCTGTATCGGCGCGCGCGGCTGTTCAGGGCCTTTCGTGCCCACCGGTCTTGTAGTCCGACGAAAATCCACGCAGCACGCTGAAAACGCGCTATACTGAAACGGATTTGTTGTTGTCTTGGTGAGCCACCGAGGACGAAAGATGTTTGAAGCACGTAACATTAAGCTGCATTCCCCCTTACCGCCCGCGGATGACGACGCCGAGGACGGACTGCGATTCTGTAGCCTGAAAGGTCGGGATATGGCCGGTTCGTGTTTCCGGTACGAACTGACCGCTGTGAGTCTGAACCCCAACATCGATTCCCAGGACCTGTTGGGTGAGATGGTCTCGATCACGATCCAGGGCGACCATGAGCCCCGGTATTTCAACGGCTATGTCGACGAGTTCTGCTTTGGTGGAGTGACCGAGGGGATGGCGCGTTATGTGCTGATCCTGCGGCCGAACCTGTGGTTCCTGTCGAAGACAACCGACAACCGGATTTTCCAGGAAAAGACCGTTCCCGACATCATCGAACATGTTCTCAATCAGCACGGGATCGGCTCTTACGAAATCAGACTGACCGGCAGTTACACGCCCCGAGAGTACTGTGTGCAATACGATGAAAGCGATCTGAACTTTCTCGAACGCCTGATGCAGCACGAGGGCATTTGGTACTTTTTCACCTTTGAAGACGGCGAACACAAACTGGTTCTGGTTGACGGCAACCAAGAGTTGGACAGCGTGCATGGTTATGAAACCGTCGAATATGACATGAACTTGCAGCTGGCTGCGTTGGATGCCGAATGCATCAGCGAATGGAAACGCACCGACAGAGTGGTATCCGCAGGCTGGACCCATACGGATTACGACTTCACCCGCCCCTCTGCCGATCTGATCGCGATGTCCGAAGAGATGCGCGGCACTTCGCTGGCCGACAAGCAGCAATATTCCTATCCCGGGTACTACGTTGATCACGGGCGCGGAAAGGATCTGGCCCAGGTTCGAAACATTTCCGCGCAATCCAAAGCCGAACGGGCCGAAGCGCAGACATCGGCCCGAGGCCCCAGCAGCGGCTACGTGTTCAAACTGGTCGAGCACCCCAGGCGCAACGAAAACGTGGAATTCTTTATCCTGCAGGCCGATTATGACATCTGGGATGCCGAGTACTTCGCCGGACAAGGCAAGCGTGGCGAACAGGATGGGTTCGAGGCACGCTGGCTGGTGCAACCCCTGTCGCTCCCCTATCATCCGCCCCGCAAGGCGCGCGTGCCGGTCATGCGCGGCCCGCAAACCGCGGTGGTCGTGGGGCCCGCTGGCGAGGAAATCTACACGGATGAGTATTCTCGCGTCAAAGTGCAGTTCCACTGGGACCGCGAAGGCGTCAAGGACGAAAACACCACCTGTTTTATCAGGGTGAGTTCGGTCTGGGCCGGGTCCGGCTGGGGTTTTATCCAGATCCCCCGCATCGGCCAGGAAGTGATCGTCGATTTCCTCGAGGGCGACCCGGATCAACCGATCATCACCGGGCGTGTCTATAACGCCGAACAGATGCCGCCTTATGCCCTTCCGTCAAACGCAACCCAGTCAGGGTGGAAATCCAACAGCTCTCCCGGCGGCGGCGGGTTTAACGAGCTTCGTTTCGAAGACGCCAAAGGCAGTGAAGAGGTCTATTTCCAGGCCGAGAAAGATCACAACGAACTGGTCAAGAACAACGAAAGCCGCACCATCGGCAATGACTTCTATGAGTCGGTCGGGCACGACGCGAGACAGGAAATCAATCACGACCGAAGCGAGTATGTCGCCAACAACAAGGATACGACCGTCGATGTAAACCGGACCGTAATGATCGGACAGAACGACACCGAAACCGTTGGGGTCAACAGATCGCTGACGGTCGGTTCCAATGAAACCATCAGCGTTGGTTCGAATTCGACCGAAACCATCGGGGTCAACCACACCCAGACGGTTGGCGCGATTCAGACGGTCAGCGTCGGCGCGGTACGTGTGGACACGGTCGGCGCGGCCGAGCAACGAACTGTCGGTGGACCCCAATCCAATGACATCGGAGCGACGCGCTCGGTCTCGGTCGGCGCAAGTCAGACCCACTCTGTCGGCAGCGATGACAGCTGGACCGTTGGCGGCAACCGTTCCGTTCAGGTCGGCAAGGATCTGACGCAATCGGTCGGCAAGAAGGCCGACTATACGGTCGGCGACAGCATGACGCTTAAGGTCGGCAAGAAACTGGCCATCGACGCAGGTGACGAAATCCTGATCAAGACCGGATCGGCGTCCATTCTGATGAAAAAGGACGGTACGATCCAGATCAAGGGCAAGGACATTAAGGTGCAAGGCAGCGGCAAGATCGACGTCAAGGCGTCGAGCAGCATCAAGATGAAAGGCTCGAAGATCGACCAGAACTAGTGCGCGCTGAAATAGCCGTCCGGATGCCCGGGCGCTCGCTCATCGCACCACAGCAGCGGAGGCTGCAGAGGAACCGCCGAATCTGGTAACCTGATCGCGCCAAGGCTTGTAGCCAGATGCTCCAGATCGGCCCCGTTGCTGGCTGCCTGAGATAGCAATGGAAACACCTGATCTGCCCATTCGTCGACACCCTGCCTGTCTGAAACCCCCATAACACAAGCCGTAAGGGGAAAGACCCGGCCAGGGGTGTCTCGACTGGGCAACACGAGGATTGCAAGGGGCCCCGCCGGGCTCTGAAGCAGACCCCGCACTCCGCGATGCGGCCAGGGCGCACCGTCACGCAGCACCAAGGCCAATCCTTGACTAAGCCATCGGTCCAGATATCCTCGCACGCCCTGGCCAAGACCGCGCACGACAAAATCCCCATGACTGGGAAGCTTACCAAAGAAACCGGTCAACTCAGAACCCCCGGGGGCAGGCAAAGCCGGAGAACACCGTCAGGTCGAACGGATTCTCGACGGAATTGGCCCGCAGCTCAAACCGCGCGCTGTGACCGCCTGCTGCAAGACCCAGCTTGAACACTTCGGGCAAGTTTGTCGCCTGGAGCCTGCCTGACCGGATCAGCCTGAGAAACGCCCAGGCCCCGGTTTGTGAGGTGATCTGATCGCCGGTGCCGTCCACGGGGGTGAAACTGATCGTGATCATGTTGGTGCCATCCGGACCAGGCCAAGTCATCGGCATGGGACGGGCCGCCGCGTTGAAGTAGCTCAGCACCTGCCCATCCACGTTGAGCGTCACCCGAACTGCCGATGCGCTCAGGTCCAGTGGCATCAGGTTGAACGCCATGACCGGACCCGATCCGCCTGGGAACAGCGCATTGCGCAGCATGCGCGCATTCTCAAACGGTTTGAGCAGCGCATCATCCAATCCCAGATCCGCACGCCACCGCCATGGCCGGACGGAATTGTCGATATAGGTCTGCAAGTGATCATTGGTAAAGCTGTCAATCAGACCGCCCGCACCAAACAGCCGAGCAAAATCCTGGGTGTTCACATCAATCGCGCTGCGCTGATCGAACGGATAGCGTCCGGCTGTCGCCGACAGGCAGAAGGGCAAGACATCCGCTTTCCACCGAGCATTTAGTTGGTCGACGATGGCGTCTCGGGTGACTGCGATCGTGTCCCCCGCGATGCCACCGATCCAATCGTCGATCGGGTCGGGTAATCCGGCGGCCTCGTTGACGATTGCGCCGGTCAGCAAGGGCAGACCGCCACGGGCCAACAGGGCCTGTTCCGGATCGGGGCTGGCCGCCACGGTCTGCAATTCGTTGGACAGTGCAGTCAAAGCGGCGACCGCGTCGTCCAGCAGCGGCGGCACTCCGTCGACCTCCTGCACCGTGGCGCGGATCGGTGCAAAATGCAGCGCTACAGGTTCACCGGGCAGGGCTTCGGGCGCATCCGATCCGCCGGATTTGCCCGCGATCTTGGACCCTTTCTTGAGCAGCCCTCCGATTTTGCCCAGTTTCTTTTGCGCAGCTTTCAATGCCCCTTTCTTGGCAGCGTCATTACCGGCACCGCCGCCGTCTTCGGGAACCCGGGTCAGGTGCGTTTCCGCCACCACGGCCAGGATCAGCCGTTTCAGCGCGCTATCGGTCGAAGACAGATCTTTGAGGTTCTGGCGCGCTTGCGGCAAGTCCGAGATGGGTGCGAGCCGTACATCGCGCAGGAACCCGTCCCATTGGGCAACGAAGTCGTCATAGTACAGTTTGAGGATATCGGCCTCGAGCACGGCAACCGAGGCCTCGGCGCTTTCGGCGCACCCACCGGCGAACACTTCACGGTCAAGCACGGCCTGCGCCGCGACCTCGGGTACAAGCGGCAGAACAGTCTGGTGGAATCCGTCATAGGTGAACGCCCCGGGCAAACCTATGCGGAGGGTTTTTTCCGACAGGCGCGTCAGGACACGCGCACCATTGGGCCCGGTGTGTTCCGCGGGTATCCATTCAGGCAGACCGCTAATCTCGGGAAGCGTCACCAAGTTGCGATAGGCACGTACCGCAAGGGGAATGGTGCAGATGCTTTCCAGAGAGATGCTGACCAGTTCCGGATCGGGTGCGATCCGGTCTGTTTCCGCCCCTGCCCGCTCTATCGCTGCGAGTTGGTGAACCAGCGCCTCTTCGGTCGGGAACGGATCGATCGGGGCATATTCAGGCAGCGCCAGTTGCCACCAGTCGGCAATGTATTCGCCGTCGTATGGCGAACGCCCTGTGAGCATGAGATAGGCCTTGAGCGCACCCATCAGAAAGTCAGGATCGCGCGAGTGGCGCCACATTGTGGCTTCGAGCATCGCCACCATGCGCGGTTCGAGGATGTTCCGCAACGTACGGTCATATGCGATTTCTTGTGCTCGCGCCAACTCGGTCTCGGCTGTGGGTCCAAGAACCGTAAAGAAGCTCTCGGGCACAACAGAGGCGGCGTTCAACGTCTCGTTGGCGGCCTCAAGTGCCAGGTTCAGATCCAGCGGGTCGGTCGGCGCCTGCCGCGAGGCGACGTTTGACAGGCGCGCCGACAGTTGCGTCAGTTCGGTCTCTTGCGCGCGAATGCCCGCCGAATAGCGGATGAAGGAAAACAGAAAGAATATCCCGGCCACCACGGCCACCAAGGCCGAGGTCGCAAGTGTTCCCCGCCAGATCCAACGCCTGCGATCTTCGGCGCGTGGATCAAATCGACCAATCCCGGCCTCGGGAAAGATCAATTCAGTCAGAAGGTTGCGCAGGAAGTAAGAACGGCTTTCCCCGTGTGCACGGCGTTCGGGCGGGGGTGGAGCCAATCCCAGGGATTGGGCCATGCCGGACAGCATGCGGTCAATGGGCGAGCCTTCTTGTGTGCCAGAGGTAAAGTAGAACCCCCGTAGCCAAGGGCTGTCTTCGTATCTGCTTTCGCCAAACACCGCGTCGATGAGCGATTTCATCGGGCCTGTCAGCGCCGCGAATTGCCCCGGGAACCGGAATAGTTCCGCCCGCTTGGATAGGGGCAGATCGGAACCCAACCGAGCCACCAGTCGGGATTCCAGCGCCTCTTGCAATGCGCGCATTTCGCGTTCGACGGTGACACCGTCGACCCGGTCTTCGATACCCAGAGTGGCGCCCCAGACCTGTTCACGACCGCGCGACGACAAATCGCCAAAGAAATCCTCGAACCCCGGAACAAGGTCGGTCTTGGTGATCATCAGGTAGACCGGCAGCTTGATCCCAAGCTCGTCGCGCAGCTCGGCCAGTCGCTTGCGGATTTCGCGGCCATAGTCGCGAATGGCCGCGTCGTTCATTGACAATTCCTGTACCGACAATGTCAGGATAACGCCGTTCAACGCCCGGCGGCCCCTGTGTTTCTTCAACAGGCCGAGGAAACCCCTCCACTCGGCAGCATCGACTTCGGGATCGCTCATCTGTTGAACATAACGACCGGCGGTATCGACAAGCACCGCGTCCTCGGTAAAGAACCAGTCACAGTTCCGGGTACCGCCCACACCTTTGATGTCGTCGGACAGATCAATGGGAAAATGCAGCCCTGATTGCCGCAAAGCGGTCGTCTTGCCCGTCCCCGGCGGGCCGATGATCACATACCATGGCATGTCGCGAAGGAACTTTCGGCCGCCCAGTTTCGATCGTTTCATCTGATCGAGGATGTTACGGAACTTGACCTGCACCTCGGCCACGTTTTCCTCGCCTGGGCGAATTTCTGGTTCGGCAGCGGACAGGTCGGTAACAAAATCCCGGTTTGCGCGCGCGGCGCGCAATTGACCGATCAGTAGCGAGAGCAGCCACAGAACCAGGATAACACCGATCACGATCAGCCGGACCATTTCGCTGGCCAGGGGATCGGCATCGCCGATGCTGATCAAGGGTCCAAAGAACCAGATGAGGGCACACAGAGCCAGCAAACCAACCGCGGTCCAAAACAGGCGGGACAGAAAGAAACGAAAGACGGATTTCAGGACTTTCATTTCCTAAACCTTCTTTTGCAGAATGATTTCGACACGGCGATTTCTGGCGCGCCCGTCGCGGGTCTTGTTGTCACCTATCGGCTCGGTCGCCGCACGGCCTTCGGAAGTGATCAGTTCGGGAGGAACGCCTGCTTCGGTCAGGAAATCGGCAATCGTTCTTGCTCGCGCTTCGCTGAGCCCCTGGTTCGATTGAAACGGGTTTGACCGTTGAACCGGCACACTGTCGGTATGGCCTATGACCTTTACCGCACCGACGAACTCGATATTGGCCAGTATCACCCCGGCGACCGAGCGGATCAGCTCGTCATATTCGGCGTTCAGGTCCGCCTTTGCAGACTTGAACACCTCGGGGTTGGTTGATTGTACGACCACTACGGCGACTGACACATCCTCACGTCCTGACAGGGCCGCCACCCGGTCCTTGGGGGCGGCCTCGGCGATCAATGGCAGCAGTTCAAGCACTACAGGTTCAAGCAACACCGGTTCCGGTTGAGTCGTCTCGATGATCGGCCGGTAGATGTCCGCGCGTTCGGGGGGCGGCAAGACAGCCGCCAAAGTAAACAGGTTTTCGCCCCGGGCTGACAGGCGGATCCCCAGTGCGACATAGGTCGCGGCGATCATTGCGGCAGCTATAAGCACAATCGCCCAGATCGGCAGAATGAACCCTTTGTCCTCGTCCTGTGCGAGAACACCCTCCCAATGCGGGGACAAGGGGCGTTCAAGCGCCTCGCGATCCCGGTTGAGCCGGTCCAGTTGCGCCCGAAGCTGCATCAGGGCCGCCTCTCCGCTGCTGCCCTGAACCCGGTATTTTCCGCGAAACCCCAGTGCGGTGCAGACCTGAGCCAGTTCCAGCAAATCAGGATCGCGTTCCGGGTGGCGCATCAACTCTTCGATCAATTCGAAATACCGGTCGCCGACATCCACGTTGCCATAGAGCGAGACGACCAACGGCAACCGTGGCCAGCCCGAAGAGCCGCCCCACGGCGTATTGATGGCAATATCGTCAAGCAGGGCGGCAACGAACCACGCCCCCTGATCCGCCCGGCTCAATGGCACCCCGGCAGCTACCGCGCTGTCACGGGCATAGGTGAGATTGTCGAGCAGTCGCGTGCGCAGGGTCTCGGGATTTTCCGGTGCATTGGCCCGCTCGAGTTCCGGCGCCAAGCCCAAGAGCGATGCAAACGCGTTTATCAGGGGGTTCTGACCCGCACGGCTTTCCCGCAATCGGGGCGAATATCCCGGATCGGCGGCTGGCTGTCCGCCCGCCGTGGGCTGCGGTTGCCGGTCAGACGGGCCAGACGCGCCGCGCCGGACCGGTCGCACCCGTGTGCGGCCCGCGTCGTTCTTCAAGCCAAATGGATCATCCTTGGTCATAGTGTCACCGTGTTACGGCATAGCAGTCGATTTCCGGCTCGCGGTCCAGCTTTCCAGCCACCCCAAGCACAAAGCCAGGCGCGTCGCGTAGCGCGGCCCAATGTTCAGACCCGCGATCCAGTTCCAGGCAGAGGCGCTCGCCGTCATATGGAATTTCACGCGGTTGCGAATGCAGTGGGCGCAAAGGGATACCGGGCAAGCGTGATTTCCAGAGCGCGTCAAACTCGTCTGCCGCCCCAACCGTTGCCTGATCGACGAATATCTTGCGCAGCATCGCCTCGGACATGTCGCCACCGATGCGAAGGACAATCCGGGAGGAGTTCAGGATCTCTGGGTTGTCGATCCTAATGGTCCAGATATTGTCGGAATGTCGCGCGACCCTCAGCGCCCGCGTTTTCGGCTCGACATGCCGCAAGGACAGAACCAGCGAACGGAGCGTGTTGGCCAACTCGTCAAAGGCGGGCTGCGGATCAATATGATCGTACTCTGGCAGCACGGCCATGCGCCGCGCGGATGCGCCATAGGTCGACATTCTCCCCGCCAATTCCGCAAGTTCACAATATAGCTCGGAGGGATGAATATCGTTCTGGCCCAAAAGGTGGGCGATCTTGGGTCGGGCCGAATTCGCCAGTTCCAGGATCAACAGGTTTTCCATCGAAGCCCCTGCCCCGCCAACAACCAAACTGGCATGGGCTTCGGCGATGCGATCAAGGCCGGTCACCAGCTCTCGCAAGAAATCGCGATACCATGAAACCGCAGACAACCGCAGAGCCGGCGGCAGGAACCCAGGCACAAGGGCCACCCCACCATCGGCACCCAACCCTTCGATGCGGGCGATCGGAAGAACGACAAAACCCTTGGTTTCTTCGTCGGGGCGCAGCAAACGTGGGGCCAGCCGCGCGGTCTCGATCTCGGCGGGATCGGCTCCGTCGCGGATCACATCTCGCGCTTCGTGGATCTCGCCGCGATACCGCGCCCCTGACGGCACCGCGTGGGCCGGGTCGATTTGCGCCGCCCCGGCCCGTTCTGCCGGGATTGCAAGGGAGACAAGGCCGGATTTCATTCCGGCAGTGACCGGCATGGGTTCCACATCCGCAGTTGTTTCGGGCAGCGCGAACACCGTTCCATCAGGAAAAACACCCTGCGCCGATGAGAGGCTGACCATACCGGCCGCAAGGGCCGCCTCATCAAGCTCCAATCGTGTGAAGCCAAAGCCTTGCCGTGGCATGGCCCCAAGTGCAGCCCGTACCAGCCATTCGCCATGTCGATCTTGCTGCTGAAAGTGCTGGGTCCTGAGAAAGAGCCCCTCAGACCAAACCACCCTGTTCGAATTCGACATGCCTGCCGTTCCCTTCCTTGTCTTCAGGCTACAGAAATCCCGCGGGATCCGACCGTGACAGTCATGCCGCCGCTGCTTTTTGGCGCCGGCACGCGGCTCCGAAACGATTTACCCGCCGGATCGCGGAACCCGGCAACCACGCCGACCGCAGCCACCCCCGGCTGAACTGAAATGACCTTGGTGACCGGGGTCGCTCCGGAAACGACGATCTGATCCGCGCGCACAAAATCGGTGCCAAGCGCGGCGGAGGGGTTTTGCAGCGCGAAATAGTCCGCGCTGTCAAAGGCACCTGTGCCAGTCATCTGTACGATTGTCAGTGTCAGCGGCCGATCCGCACCGTCAGGGCCCGGGTTCATGCCAGGTGTCCCCACCGCCTTGACCGTCAGGTTTGCAGCCGAGGGGCCCAGACATCCCGAAAGTCCAGTTGCGGCGGTTATGCCGCCCAATATCACGAATTCTCTGCGTGCAAGTGCCATGTCAGTTCCTCCGTTGGTTTTCATATGCGTCTCTAAAATCCTGCCCGATCTCTCCAAGAAACTGCTCTTCGGCAGATCGCGCGATTTCGCGGTACCGATCCTGGTAGAGTTGCCACATCTTGGCGCTGCGCCCACCAGCGATGAGCTTTTCAAGCAGGCCGGTTTCGTCCATATCCTTTTCAATCTCTTCGGGATCAAACCTGTCGATCATTCGCCTCAGTGATGTTTGCAGCGCTGTCCAGGTCCTGAGCTGATGATCCACAAGATCGCTGTATGCCTCTGCCACAGCCCTGTCGGGCGACAGATATCCGGCGCCGCGCGGATGGAGTAACGCGGCAACGGCTTCGTCTGTCGACGCCAGGAACTTGAGCGGGTTCACGTCGGCGTTGGAAATCAGGGTCTGCGCCACCCGTACCTTCTGCTTTTCCTGCGCCCGCGTGCGCAGCAGCAGCATCAATCCGTCGACCAGTTCGCGGAGACGAGACCCGACTTCTTCAACCTCAGCGGCCAGATCTCCGGCAGGAAACCGATCCGGATCCAGACCGAGGCCACGATAAAGCGCGGCCCTGATCACGTCGGTCTCTTCGGTGTTTGCCTGCAACAGGCTCGGTCCGCTCTTTTGATCCGGAAAGGCCCTCTCGGGGGAAGGGGCGGACTGGACCAGCTCGGGGGGTGGTGTAGGCTGAACCGGATCTGACGTCACCACCGGTTCCACTGGTTTGGGAGCCGGTACGGGCGTGTCGAAGTAACCACCGCGCTTTAGGGGTGGTTCCGATGGCGGATCATCCGGTTTGGGTGCCTCCCGCGCCTTGCGCATATCCAATCCAAATGGATCCTCCTGTGCAAATGGCCGTGGTGTCGGCGGCGTTTCGCCGCGCGCGGGAAAGCGGTCTTCACGGCGCACGCCAAACGGATCCGGCAGGCTCCCGGGCCGCGCAGCGGGCTCTTCGGCCTTTTGGGCTGGGCCAAAATCGAACGGACTGTCCGGCAAGGCAGGTTCGGGCACCGAACTGTCCGCAGTCGAGGTTTCGACCCGAAAAACAAAATCACCAAGACGCAAGCGCATGCCTTGATCCAGCGGCACAGAGTTCCCGGCACCAAGCGGATTGGCCGCGTTGTCGATGTACAAGCCCCCGCTTGACGCATCGGTCACCATGACAGTGCCGTTCTCTTCGCTCAGGATCGCATGACGGCGGGATACGAACATGTCTGGGTCTTCAAGTCGCCAGTCGGCCTCGTCGCTGCGTCCGATGACAACCTGGCCGCCGGCGTACGGGATTTCCGTAAAATCTTGCGGCCTGGGCGCATTTTCGAGAACCAGACGCAACATCATGCCGCTACCCTCCGCCGGTCACGGGCGGTGAAATGGATGAAACACATATCTTCCGCTCCCTGGCTTTCATCAGGCGATAACCACGACGTACGTCCCAAACGCGAAGCGCCAAGCCTTGCCGCAGGAACCTCTCTAGCCGCGAGGATCAGACGCAGATCAAACTCGATAGCTTTGCCCTGGGCAAAAACCACCGCATGCCGCAAACGTTGCCAAGTGGCGTCATCGTCCAGAAAAGCTGAGAACTGGGAAAATGTGAGCGGCCCAATTCGGATCTCGGCCCGAGATTGGCGATCAAAAACCCGCGCTCCAGCCACCGCGCCCTGACCCAAACCTGAATGGGCGCGTCCTAGCCTTGATTGAAGGTGTTCGGGCAGGACAATCCAATGGCCCACGAACTCTCGCACGGCAACCGGCAGTTCCAGAACCGTGGACAGAAATGCCGCAAGGCGACCGGGACTTTGGACTTGCTGCACAAGTGCCGTCGCCTGCCGCAGTTTCCCGTTGTCGAGACGACCGTCGCCGCTGGGTGTTCCGGGAAGCCCGATACCGGCCAGCGCCCGCATCATGGCGCTGACATTACCTCCGCCGGAATAGCCAACCTGAACATCCGCCCGAGCATCCGCCCAGGCACGCCAGAACAGGGCGATGTGGCGATGTTGCAACAAATTGATGAAGTTCAGAAATGACGTATCCGCCGTTGCACCTGCGGTATCTCCCGCAAACCAACGGTTGGACATCCGTTCCATGATCCAGCGGGTAAGATGAAGGGGCAACGGTCCTTCCGGACCGATCAACCCAAGAACATTGACGGCAACCTGAGCCGGCTTGTCCGCCGTCCCCGGCACCATTTCCGCCACATCGGACGCCGCAAACACCATGCGCGGAGATTGCCCAAGCCGCGCCGGCTCGGTTCCCGGACCACCGGCCCTGCCAAACCGCGCGCCATCCCGTTCCAGCAGGCGCAGCAACTGGAAGAAGTTCATTTGACGCACAGTTTCGGCTTGCCTGGTCAGATCAGAACCCGGCTGCCGGGCTTCATCGGCCATGTCACCTCCTGTTGTTGTTGCAGTAGCCGGGTCTTGGTCCGGACAAAGGAGTTCGTGGCAGCTGCTCGGGTCAGAACCTGAGCCAGCAGCGACGACAACAATAGAGAACTGCCCCCGGACAGCTGGCTTTCGTCAACATCAAGCGTGATCTCCGTTCCATTACCAAAGCAAATTGGCCCCGGCACCTGCAACCGTTCGATCAGTGGCCGCGATCTCAATGCCGCGATCGAGCGCCCGTGCCGGGCCAGCACCGGATCGCCCCGGTCCGCGTAGAGAGATATCATCGCGCGTAACGGCTCGGCGCCCGCGCTGCCTTCGGCCAGCGAAACAAAACCCATGTTCAATTGCGCGATCCAACGCCAGATCAGATCGTTCATTCGCTCCTCGCCGCCGGGTCCCCCCGGGCGCGCACTGCGCAACGAGGGGCGTGGCCGGCGAAACGGCTGCAACAGGTTGACGCTTCCAACCGGGTCGCCGGTTTCAAGCGTCAGAACCGGAGTGTCATCCAGTATCGGCAGATCACGATTGGTGCAGAGCGCCCGAATATCCAACCGGGTTGGCGGCGAGGCCCCGGCACGCGCACCGGCCGGACGTGCCACGGAAATGAAAAGATCATCGCCGGTGTAGCTGGTTCGCGTCTGACCGCGCCTGATCTCGTCATCGCCGGGGCGCCGCGGTCTGCGATCCGTGGTGTAGACATAGCCGCTGTCGGCCTTGTCCTCGAAAGAGAAGAGTGGCGGGACAACAGCTTCGGGACCGTCGATATCGGCATCTTCAACCCGCAACAGCCTGTAGATTTCGAAATCCCGAGGCCGCGTGCGATCCGCATGGACAATATGAGCGGGTCGATGGGCATCGAGACCAACCAGATTGCATTCATGTTCGAACAAGTTGACAAGCGGCGCGACAAAGAGGCGGAAGTCGTCCGCCGCCAGATCCCTCAGATTGTCGAACGGTTCGTTCAAAAGCAAAACCACTTCGACATCGGTCTCTTTCGCCATCTGAATGGTCGGCAGCAGCCCCGAAATTGTGAGGGCAAGGAACCGCTCGGGCATCAGAAAGTATTCCCTCAGCAACCGGTATCCTTCGAATGCTGACCGGACACGGGGCAACAACGCCTGCTCGTCAGACAGGCCTACCATCGCAGGCGCATCGCACGTGGTGAACTTTGCGTCGGGCCGTCCCGGTCGGGCAATGACCGGCCCGCCAAACCCAAAGATCGCATCAAAGAGCAGCGCCCCCCGCCCGGCCGAACCAAAGTACAAGTCCAACCGATCAAGAGAGAGGTCCGACAGCGCACCCGGCCCCGTTCTGGTCAACACCAGCCTGATGCCGGCAGCGGCCGACCTGCTCAACCCCTCGGGCACACCCGCCTCGGACAAAGCACCTGTATCCTGAAGATACCGGGCCGCCTTGATCTTGATGGGCCAAAGATGAATGTCTTGGGCCGTAGTGTATACGGCACGGGTACTGAGACCCTGTTTGAGACCTGCTACCAGCCGCGTGCCGCGTTTGACCCTATGACCCGAAAGCATGCTTTCCACTTGCGGCCCGGGATTCAGCTGAGCCATGGACATCGCCGGTCCCGGTCCGGCCAAATCCGGATAGAGCATGTCCAGCAGATTACGCACATACCGGCTTGCCTCGCCATCGACCTTTAACCGCGTCCGCGCCGCCAGAAACGCAACCCCTTCAAGCAGGCGTTCGACATAGGGGTCGGGACAGGGCACGCTGTCCAGGGACAGGTTTCGCGCCACGTTCGGATGCAAGGCCGCAAATTCCTGAGCCAGGGCTCTAAGCTGGATCAGTTCTTCCTCATAATACTCCAGGAACGCCTGATCCATCACATATCCTCAAGCTGGGTCCGTGCCTGCCCGTTGTCCAGATCCACTGTTGTCGACAATCTCAATCGTTCCGGAACGGGTGACAACATCAAGACCCCGTCCACATCTATGCGCATACCGGTCTTGTCACCGACACGGACCTTGACCTTGATGCTCTCCTTTCGCAGTCGCGGTTCATAGACCTGGAGGACCTCTCGTATTTCCCGGGCCAGAGCGTCCTTGTCGAAATCGTTACCCGACATTCGGCCCGCGAAGGACGGGACACCATAATTGAGCACACTGCGCCGGATTTCTGGAAATCGCTCCAGCTTGGCGGCTGGCGTTTCGACCGACAGGCTTTCGCGTTCGGTCATCAGGAAATCCGCTTCCAACCGCTCGACGTTGAACAGCATTTCGATATCGCGCCGAACGGCCTCGCGCAGAACATCCGCGGAAACGACAACTCCACGGTCCTCGAGACGCATTCGATGCGAGAGTTTCTGTTGCAGACGATGCAGCAACAGCCTCGTTTTTTCCGACAGGTCAATCCGCTTCTCAATGGCCCGCGGACCGCCGGAAACCAAAGCGTCAACCTCCGCCACGCCTCCGAGAATGCGCGCGAGTTCCGCGCGCATTCCCTCTGTTTCTGCGACCAGTCCCGGCATGTCATCAACCAGCCGGTCCCAGAGGGACGGCTGCACCGCCTCGTGCCTCGACGTTCTTATGTCGTTGGCCTCAGCCATGCGCCGCCGTCCGTTTCTTCAAGTCATACGCCCTTGGCGATGTCGAACTCGATTTCGTGTTCGTCACCCGCCGAATGGTCGTCGGCCTGAACAATGTACTTGACGTTCACCTGCTCGAACGAAAGCCCGCCCTGTTCCTCGATCATGTCGTGCCGGTCACTGTTGTTGCCTAGCACATGATAGCTAGAAAGGACGGCATTCGTCATCGTGATGGTCAGATAGTCTAGATGGGCTTCTCCCGAGTCCTTGCGCACGGTCAGAACGATTTCGTCAAACGACCTTGCCTGCATACAGGCCAGCGCAAGATAGGGCGATGAAGCGTCATAGAACTTGCGAAACTTCAGCGCCTCTACACGCGCACGAGACTGCGACCGACCCCGGCCAATCTGCGCCACGGCGGCCTGTTCAATGGCCCATTCAACGTCGTGGATGTCGATTTCGTCTTCGTGCTCGGCACGCTGGGATTCCCCATCAATGTCGGGGATTTTCAGATAACCGGTCAACGGCATAGTATAGTCTCCCTGTTCTCAAGTTGGAGTAAAACAATCAGCTCTTTACAGAGGGCAGTTCCGAAACCAGCCGCAGGCTCGCATTGATACCTTCGAGTTGGTAATGGGGCCGCAGGAAGAACCGGGCATTGTAGTACCCCGGTCGTCCTTCGACGCTGTCCACCTGTACCTCGGCCGCAGCGAGGGGGCGCTTGGCCTTGGCCTTGTCGTCGGCCATGGCAGGGTTGGCCAATACGTAGCGGTTGATCCACTCGCTAAGCCAGACCTGCATGTCCGAGCGTTCCTTGAATGTCCCGACCTTGTCGCGGGCGATTGCCTTGAGGTAATGCGCGAACCGGCTGACCGGGAACAGATAGGGCAGGTTCGCCGAAAGCCGCTCGTTCGCCTGAGCGTCCGGGTCAACCAGACGGCCCGCACGTGCTTCGTCGTCCTGAAGGCTGTGCGCACCGATAAACGCGGCCACATCAGTATTCTTGCGATGGAGGATCGGCATCATGCCAAGCTTGGCCAGTTCCGCCTCGCGCCGGTCGTCGATGGCGATTTCCGTCGGACACTTCATCGCCACGGAGCCATCATCGGTCGGGAACGTGTGAACCGGCAGGTTGGTTACCGTGCCACCGGATTCGACCCCCCTGATCTGGGTCCCCCATCCGTACAGCTTGTGGCTGCGATTGATGTTCACGCCCATGGCAAACGCCGCGTTCATCCAGACGTAGTGGTCGTGCTTTCCGTCGATCTGCTCTTCGAAATCGAACCCTTTTACCGGCACCGTATCGGCCCCATAGGGAAGGCGAGCCAGGACACGCGGCATGGTCAGACCGATGTAGCGGGCATCCTCGCTTTCCCGCAGGGACTGCCAACTGGCATAATCGGGGCTGGACACGATCTGTTCCAGATCCTGCGGATTGGGCAGTTCCTGCCAGCTTTCCATCCGGAACAACTGTGGCGCTGCGGCTGCGATGAACGGCGCATGTGCCGAGGCGCAGATGCCAGAAAGGTTGCGCAACAGGCCCACATCCTTGGGCTTGTGGCTGAATTCATAGGCCCCAACGATGGCCCCAAAAGGCTCGCCACCGAACATCGAATATTCGTCGCTGTAGACTTTCTTGAAGATCGGCGACTGGTCCCACATCTGGCCTTCGTAGTCTTCCAGATGGTCGGCCAGATCCTCTTTCTTGATATTCAGAACCCGTATCTTGAGTTTCTGATCCGTTTCCGTGTTGTTCACAAGATAATGCAGACCGCGCCAGGTGCCTTCCATCTGGCGAACTTCCTCGCAATGCAGGATCTCGTTCATCTGCGTGCTGAGCAGACTGTCGATACCCGAAATCAGCGATTTGATCGACTTGACCGCGTTGCCCGAGATGGTTGCCGTTCCGGAACGTTCCTTGGCGGCGAGGGCCAGATTATGCACCAGCGACTTGATCTTGTCGCCCTCGCTGTCCTTGACGCGGAAATCCTTTTCCAAAAGATCGCTGAATTCACCCAGATCAAGCGCTTCGGCTTCGGCGGCGCCAGCGGCGCCTTGCTTCTGTTCTTCGGCCATGTCAGTCCTCGCTTCCGCCCGCGTTTGTCTTCACCGCCTCGTCCGCGACCTGGGCCAACAGCGGTTCGTTGTTCAACAGTTGCGCAATTCGTTTCTCGGCATCGACCTTGCCGTCCATGTAGCTGAGCAATTCTTCGAGCTGCCGGCGCATCTTCAGCAGTTCGGCAAGCGCCGGGACCTGTTCGGCCACTTTGTCCGGAGCAAAATCGCTCATGCTCTTGAACGAAAGATCGACGAACATTTCTTCGTCCGCCTCTTCGCCCTCGGCGGCAGGCAGCTTGTTCGGGACCCGCGCCTTGACCCGCGGAGCAAGCGCTTCCATGAACTTGTTGAACCGACCAGCGTCAGTTTCCACGAACGCCCGATCAACGACAGCCTTCTTGGCTTCTCGCGTCTCGGATTCTCCGGC
Organism: Ruegeria aquimaris; assembly: GCF_025751555.1. Lineage (GTDB taxonomy): Bacteria > Pseudomonadota > Alphaproteobacteria > Rhodobacterales > Rhodobacteraceae > Ruegeria_B > Ruegeria_B aquimaris. The sequence continues at coordinate 92,194 of NZ_JAOWLB010000016.1, read as the reverse complement.
CAGATCAGCCATCACGCCCATCACGAATGGGAGCTCGATCGTTGTGGGGCTGCCGTAATGTTCGACGTCATATGCAATCTGCACCCGAGGCGCGCGATTGCGTTCTATGACTTTCTGCTTGCTTTCGCTCATTCTAGTGACCTCTCCTGACTTCCCTTATTTTTTCTTGGACTCTTCCATACCCGCGACCAACCTGAACTCTTTCAAACCGGATGGTGCGACTTCCTCCATCAGTTGCACGAAATCCATCGCCACCATCCGGCGCAGACGTCGGGCAAGGTGCGGGATCGGACTCGAAGGTTCGGTCCGCTCGTAGAACGCAATGATGGCGTCCAGGCTTTTTTCGACATCGGCGCGTGACCCAATGGTACCGGGCGTCGGTGCAGCGGGTCTTGCCTCCGCCGCAGATGCATTTGCTACCGTCGCTGGGCCGGGTGCCGGTTCCGCTGTTTCAGCAGAAGGCGGCGGTTCGCCAGCGGAATGGGCAATGCCGGACTCTATTGCGGACTTACACTGGTCAAGAAACTCGGTCAGCGCAGGCACCGAGAAACCAAGGTCACCTGCTCCATTGCCCTTTTCGTTCAAGGCGGCGCTGATGGCCGCAATACCGCTCAGGGCCGCAGACAACCCTTCGCTCAACTCAGCGGCCCGCTCGGATTCTTCTGCCGCCAGCGCCCTTACCGCCGAGGTCACCCTGCTTCGGCGGTTCGAATGGCTGGCCAAGATGGCGTCTTTCTCTGCCTGGCTCAGCCCCGAGGCCGCCCGGTTGAGAATCTCGAAATCGGTCAACAGACCCTGGGCCAGATCGTTGCCGGAAACTCTGCCAATGCCGCGCGGGGTCAGGACGGCGTTGAACTTCAGATCTCCCAACAGACCATTGTCATCGTTTTCCAATTGCCGCAGGGCGTTCATTCGGGGAAGCGCCGCTGCTTTTGGGTCGTCCCGGTCGCGCAAGGCGGGATGCAGCGCATCCCAGTGGTTCGCAATGATCTGCGCAATCATCTGTAAACCTTGCGCAAGCCCTTGAAACCCCTCCAGATTAGCTGCGGCACGGGTGGCAATCACAACAAGCCGCAAGTCGCGCCCGAAACCTGCCAAGTCCTGAATCTGGTCCCAGATGTCTTGCCAATCGACCTGCGGAGCGCTCTCGTTGACAGATCCGTCCGGGTTCACGCGCTCTGACCTTGCGGCAGGCTGAAGCAGCCGCTCGATCGCGTGAAACGCAGGCTCGTTTCTCAACTCAATGCCTGCGGGATTTTCGCCTTTCGGATCCGCAAGGAGCGTGCCGAACTCCATCTCATCCAACCCCAACAAAAATAATGCAAAATCAATGCAGGTAGTCTTTCAGATGATTGCGATTCTTGCAACATTCATGGTTTGTCGGCGGCAGTAGTGGCGACAAACAGATAAGCCCACTCTCCTTTGAAACCCGGTTTGGCCATGAGAAGACTCATACGCTCGCGTAGAAAATCCAGGTACTGCGGAGCGGTTTCGACCAAGGGCCTGGGCGAGTTGTACAAAGGCGCGTTCACCGCAATGGTCAGAACGATGTCCTGCCCGAAAGGCGGTGCGATCTCGAACTTCATCGAAGGTTCACCGTCTCGCGATCCGGGCACGGAAAAAACATCGCCCGCCGGGCGCAACGGCGGAGTGCCACCTGTGGCATCGAGATGCAGAACCTGTCCTTCGCCATCGAAGTAATCGACATAAACATACGCGTCATAGTCCGGCGCGGTCAGATCAATGCGCAGCAGTTCTCCCTGCCTGAACGCATATTCCCGGGCGAAGCCTTGCGCGCCGATCATCGCGGCGTCTTTGAACTGCTCTTCCGATTGCGGAAGACCGCTTGCCTCGATCTGACCCAGAACGTCACATTGCGGATGAGGCAGAATGCGCAACCCATCTTCGATCTTGAGCGCCGAGCCAAGCTGCGTGCCGACCGCAGACAGCGCTGTTGCGCGAAGGTCGTCGGCTGGAATGTGGCCTAACAAACGCACCCGACCGGTGACGGGGTCGAATTCGGTTCGCATGCGGGCGCAATCAACCGCCATCATCGCTGCCCGGATACCATCCCGAACTTCGGTCGCGCCGGACGGAACAAGAAATGCCTCAACCGCCGACAGGGTTGTCGCATCCAACTCACCAACACCATCGGGACTCCAGTCTAGCGACGGTGTTAATCGGGTCTCGGTCAGCGCAGCCACAGCCGCAACAGCGCTCGGCGGTACATAGACCCGCGCCGGCTGACTGATCGGCACCAGACTGTCGACGCCACTTGCCGACGCCGGTTTTTCAGCCGCGGTTCCCGCCACCGGGCGCTCTTCGGACAACGAGGTGCCAAGAGCGGAAACCCTGTCAAGATTGACTGTTTGCGGCCGTGTGGAGCTTGCCAGAGAAAGCGTTGGTTGCGATGATACAACTCTTGTTTCTGTTCTTGCTATTGAAACGGCCACCGAGGGTTCGGCGATCAAGTTTGGCGCTTGCTCCCCAGAGCCGGTCTTTGCCGACAAGACCTGCACAGGCGGATTTGTGGCGGCAACCGTCTGTGAATCCGGCCTGTCAGATCTGGAAAGAACGCTCTGCGCCGTTGGTTGTGATCGCAATGTTGTAACTGGCAAAGCAGCGGGGCGCGCGACATCAATTGGCACGACAGCCGGGTCGGCCCGGCCTCCCGCAGGCTTCGCGGTCCGCGCATCAGAGGCGTCTGGCGAGACAGCGGCGCCCTGAACTTCGGGAACGCGAACCACGGCCATCATGAGCTCAGAGCGCGTTAACGGCTGTTGAGGCATGGGACGCGGCAACAGGAAAGCGGCGACGACCAGCACAAAGCCGCCATGCAGCGCCAGCGAAACCATGCTGCCGACGGCGGCATGGGCAAGCCGGGTCACTGCCCCGTCTCCGGGGTGACAACCAGAACGACATCGGCCAGTTCCAGCGCCTCCAGTTCCGTGAACAGCGGCAACACATGGCGAAGCGGCGTTGCGGCGTCGGCATTGACCCGGATCAATTCCACGTCTTCGGCAAGGGCGGCGCGCCGGACCCGGTCGATCCAATCTGCTCCGGCGGCCTGACCATTCACGGCCAAGGCTCCATCGGCGGCGACCGACAGGGTAACGCCGCCACCCGGCATATCTCTACCCGAAACCGCTGTCGGAGGAGTGACCTGGAAAGGCGCCGACGCATCCAGGCGGGCAACCAGCATGAAAAACACCAACAGGAAGAAGACGACATCCACCAGAGCCACGACAGGTTCTGCCCGTGGATTGGCGGGGCGCCGCCGCAGTCTCATGGGTGTGCCTCAAGCCGGACCAGACGCGTCCGGGTGATGCCGGAGCGGGCCAGTGCATCCATCACTCTGGCCAGCGCCTGCACGGGTGCTTCTCCGGACGGCAGGATCAAGACGGTATGCGTGCTGCGGCCTGTCTCTTGAAGCCAGTCGCCCAGTTCAGCGGCCGGAACAACCTTGCCGTTGATCACGCTTTGACCAAGCGAGTCGATACGCAACAGGATCGACCCACCGGGGTCTTCGACAGCGTCGAACCCGGTTTCTTCGGCCGACTGCGAGACCGGGATCATATCGAGATCGAGGTAGACCGAGGTCACCATGAAGTAGAACAACAGTATGAAAAGCACGTCGATCAGCGGCACCAAGGTGACCTTTGGCAGTATGCCGCCACGCCGCGCCGTCTTCATTTCTGCATCCGTCGGCGCGCCGAGGTCAGGGCGCCCACCATCGTCCGCTCTATCTGTGTCGCGCCGACCTCGGCCCGCGCGGTCAGAAGAGCGGCCCCCACCAGGGCCGGAATCGCCACAACAAGGCCCGCGGCAGTCGTCAGAAGCGCCTGCCAGATTCCACCGGCAAGTATAGAGGCATTGGCCGCGCCCTCGGCCAGTTCAAGAGATCGGAAGGATTGAATCATGCCCAGGACTGTGCCCAGCAAACCCAGAAGAGGGGCAATCATGCCCACAAGTTCCAGAAACCGGACCCCGCGATAAAGCACATGAGACTCTGCATTGCCATGTTGTTCCATTTCCGATGTCAGCACCTCAACGGAAACACCCTTCTCGAGCAAAGCCGCCGCCCGGTTCAGAACCCGATCGGCTGGACCCTTTTCCGGGACAGCGACGACCTCTCCCCGCGCCAGCTTCTCGAGCATCTCGTCTCGTTCCACACGTCCCTTGCCGACGCCCCAGAGCGCCAGAATTCGAGTGGCCAGAACGGAAACCGAGGCCAGTGACAGCAGCCCAAGCAGCAACAGGATCGGCCCCGATACCCCAAGCTCCGAAAGATCGAAGGAAATCATGACTATTTGACCAGCGGAACTGCGGCTTTGCTGTCCAGCTCGATCATCTCGAAACAATCCGCCTCATCCCGATTCTGCGGCTTGCAGCTTCCAATCTCGTGCAACAGGATCTCGCCGAGCCCGCTGCAATTCGTTTCCGGGAATTCAAACAGTTTCAGCGTTGTACGGGCTGCCGGCAAGGGCGAGGCGTCGACGGTCACCAATCGGTCGATGACACCACCCGTACCCAGCAACGCGAGAGATATCTCCAGCGCCTCAAAACTCATGCCGGTCTGATTTCGAAACAAGAAATACGCGCGACAGCCGCTGCCTTCGCCCGGTTCCAGTTTGTTCAGTTCGACGGTCAGCGGACCGGGTGCCTGGGCGGCGACACTGATGGGGACCAGCAGAATGGCGGTAACAATCCGTTTGATCACTGTTCCTGTTCCTCCGTTTCTCTATTGACGCGAGACTAGCAGAGATTCGCACTGCGGTCGCTAACCTTGGTGTTTGGCGATTTGTCGTGGGTGTGAGATAATGAGGGCAATTGTTGAGGAGATTGCCATGGGTGAAACCCGTCAGATAGATGGCGTGTCCATTGGATTGCTGTTGGGCTTCGAAGAAAACGCGCCCCTCGTCGTCTTTCCCGGTAATCCATGTGACCATGCGGTGACGGCGCGCAGCCTGGCGCGTCTGACGGATGAAGATGTGGGCGGCGAGGTCGCGCTGATGTTCGAAGACGGCGACCTGCGGCGGCCGCTGATATTGGGAAGAATTCAGCGAGAGGTGCGCGAAACCATCGAACCGACGGTCATCCACGATGGGGAGACCGTTCGTGTCAGCGCCGAGAAGCGTCTGGAGTTGAGGGTTGGCAAAGCATCCATCATCCTTGAACGGGATGGTCGGGTTACGATCAGAGGCACCAATGTCACCACTCAGGCCAGCGCGGCAAACCGCCTGCGCGGCGGATCAATTCATCTGAACTGAGGATCAAAGGTGGAAAACCGGATCGTCGAAGATGTCATCCGGGCGCACGCCGAGGGCGCGGCTTTCTCTTGGGCGCAATTCAGCCTGGCATCACTGGCTGACCCGGTCGATCGGGTCGTGATTGACCGGCGCCGTTCCGAAGCCGAGGCGCATCTGGACGGTCTGCGTATCGCCGGGATCGCGGCCTGGCCCATTTTGATAGATCAACTCGAAACATATGAGGAGCGGGGCGAGGTCTTTGCTGCTGCGCTGCTGGCCTTTGAGCAGTCGAATGATCGCCGTCTTCGACAGGTCCTCGGCCTCTCCGCAACTGAAGAAGGCAGAGTGGGCCTGCGTGGTGCGGTTGCTTGGGCCGCGCCAGAGCTTACCGCCGGTTACGTTCGCGAATGGCTCGATGCCGCGACACCCGCACTGCGGTGGCTGGCTGTCGCGGCCTTTGCCGATCGACATGCTGACCCGGGCACACGGCTGGAGCGCCTGTTGTCCGATCCCGACGACACCGTGCGCGCTTTGGCCTGCACCGCCGCGGCCAAAGCCCACCGGGCCGACATGGTGCCGCGATTGCGCGAACTACTGGAGACTTCCGGAGCGGAGGTGGAACTTGCGGCGGCAACCGCTCTGCTAGAGTTGGGTCACCCGCCGGATGACACTCTGACCACACCGCTCCGACGGGCGGTTTTGGCCGATCCCGGCAATGTGGATCTCATGAGAAAACTGGTCAGGGTCAGCCCGCCGGAAGATATCCGGGCATGGTTCGCAACGCTGCTGAAAGACAGCGAAACCGCCCCTATCGCCGTCCGCGGGGCCGGAATACTGGGAGACAGGACGCTCGTCCCCTGGCTTGTCGAACAGATGCGCGAGCCGACATTGGCCGACGCCGCTGGCCGTGCGTTTCTCGATCTGTTTCCCGAAGCATGGGAGAGCTGGGACGACTTGACCTCGCTCGACCCCAAAGACCACGGCCCGGCATTCGTCGAGGCATTTGGGGGCGAAATGGAGGTTCTGCCGGTTGCCGAGAAAATTGCATATTGGCAATCCGAACATTCCCAATGACCTTATTCAACTATGATCGATCTGACCTGAGGGGCGTTGTTACCAGTTGCCAAGATTGCATTTGCCAGCCCATTTAGGGCGCCCGCATGACAAAGGAAACGGTGTAGCGGAATCTCAATCTCGTTTTTGTAAAATCTGATTTCTCCGGGATCACGTACACTGCAGAACTCGGGCTCAACTGGTGCAACCGGATAGAACCCGGAAACAGCTCCCACCATCCAAGAGCCAATTCTACCCAGAACTTCATCTGCGCTCTCGCCTCGCGGTTGGTTTTCAAAGATGGCGGTTACCAGAATGTCAGACGAATAGTCACCATCTGAAACGAGAACAGCTTCCGTCGAAGGATGCAAACCTGGATAGGGGTCATCTCGAACCGATGATTTTTCCGGCTCGATCAGCTTTCCAGAGAAGCCTTGAGGAGACAGAGATATTTCTAACAGCCGCGAAGATCCCTTCAACATCATGAATGATTGGGCCAAAATGATTTGCGCAGCGTCATCCAAGCGCATTCCACCTATTTTCCAGTGGATTTCGTGACCTCGGATTCCAACAAACTCTGAATACTCGATGTCTGCATTTGCCGGCGAGATTTTTCGCCCGCCTAAACCTCCAGAAGCAACAAGCGCATCAAAAGTCATCACCAAAGCAGCCGCTGTTTCTACTTGGTCGCCACTGGGCACATCATCGAACAAAAGCTTAAGTTCGAAATCCAGGCCTCGCTCGCTCTGCCCAGGCGGGCTCAACAACGCACGATAGGGCAGATCATAGGCGCTGATCATTTATCTCTTCCACCGAGGAAACGCGTTTCCCATCTCTCGAGGGCATCTTCGTCGTCTTCAAAATACTCGAGCAGGTTCGCGTCCCCAAAGAATGTAATAGGTTCAAGATACCCAGCCACCCACTCGAGTCCCTGACAGTCTTGCTGCCTATTGGAATCGCAAACCTCCGGCATTTCGGATGTCTGAAGCTTCCGAATACCGCTGAAGTCCGAGATGGATAACTGGTGGGGTGGAGTCGGCAACTCTATCTCGTTCAATTGGCCCGAATGGGAGCGGGATAGAAAAGTAATCCATCTCGCCCCTCGGCTGAGACGCCCCAAACTTCCAGCGGTCCATTCGTTTTGCGCCAGATCCAAGCCAATGAACCGTTGTGCCAGTGCGCCTATGGCTTCGGCTACCTCGCCAAAGGCTTCCTCGGAAGTTGCGACCACGGCAGGCGCGGCATATCCCGTATCCAAAGGAAACTTGGCGGCAACTGAGGTCAGCCAGCGGCTGGCCTCGTTGGCCTGCTCAACCGTTTCCGGGAAAGGCAAGACAATTTCAATACTGTTTGTGACTTCGACTTCTTCGCTGGCACTGTCTTCTGATGTCATCCAGAACAGTGCATACTCTGGACCTTGGGCGTCAGGACCGCGAAGCTTGATGGCTGTAATGTCCTTTTCGCCGAGCGCATCCAATTCACGTTGAATCTTTGCCGCCGTCCCTTTGCCCGTTTTGGTGAAACGCATAGCGTTTGCTCCAACTGCCGCCCATGGCAAGGGTCCACCCGCATACTCTTGGAACGCCTGGAGCAACCACTCGCCAGCTGATCGCAACTCAATTGGAGGTGTCTTGCAAAATAGACAACATATCAAGCTCAAGCGCATGTTGGCGCTTTCAGGATCAAGTGTCTCCAGCCGACTCTTCAGGTTTTCTAGCATTTTCGACCATCTACGTGAATAATTGTCGGTTTGATCTTGAATACTGCCCGGTACTTCGCTGTCTGGCTCGGGGCCATATGGCCACCGGCCTTGCAGTTGAACTTGTAGTCATACGCGCGGACAGGTTTAGGATTATAGCGCACGACATCCGGGATAAAATCCCCCCCACGCGCTTTTCGCAACGCGTTGATATAGATATTCCTATTTCGAGCGGCACGTCTCGCGGCGGCACGGCCCTGCGCCTGTGTTAAAGATTTACTGTAGCCTGCCATACGGTTCGAAATGAAGGTCTCGTAGGCCTGTGTTGCCTGCTGTTGAGGCGATGGTCCTGCGCCGGGTGCTCGGCGCCGAAACCTCAGTGGATTGCTCGATACTCTTTGGTAGGGAACTTCTGTTTCAAAACCGTCAAGATCACCACCTGCATTCTGCTTCTCTTTCTTAAGTTGGTCTTCGCAACATTTGTGTTTGAGCGTACCAAGCCGAGTACATTCCCTGCCTCTTGGTCCAGTATTGGTCGTTCCTGGTCCGCAATAACCTTCAGCCTGGTTAACAGCCTTGTTGCAAGCCGCAGCAATTGCCTTGAGCCCCTTGGTTGGCATGACCGGATCCACGTTTCCGGCCAAATCAACCGTATTCTTATTGTTGTGAAACTTCTTGTCTGTGTTACGACAGGCGTTCTTGCCGTCCATCTTCACGTCAAAGGAATAGGTGATCCAGTCCGTCGCCTTCATGTTGACGTTGGATTTGATACCGCCAGCGGTTCCAGGCTCGTCCCCGTTCGAGGATTTGTATTGCGAGCCCTTGATGGCGATCATCTTGCCCTTGGCCTTGACCGTCGTCGTGCCGCCACTCAGCGTGCCCTGGTTGGCAATGTTCGGGTAAGGGACCGGGATCGGCCCCCCGGGCGATGGGGTCTTGCACACATCCGGTATGGTGGCGATCGAAATGCCGATCGTCGATTTGTAGGTCAGCCCAAGGCCGTTGACCAAGACGTGGCTAGGCATGCGCGCCTCCTGTCGTTGAACTCAGCATGACAGCCGCCCGGCTGCCATTGTCCGAACCGCCCCAGACCACGGATAGCGGCCCACCGGCATAGCCCCGGTCATGCGCCTGCATGATCAACCCGACGCAGGCCGGCCCCGTGGCCGCCCCAAGATCACCCCAGCAATCCGCCGGGGTTTCAAATCCGGCCGCATCGCGAAACAGTCCCGTGCTCCGCAGTACCGCGAAACCGTACTCGTTACCGCGATAACGTTCGCCATTCATATCGCAGAGAATGCGATCAACCGGTTGCTGTGGGTCAGGCAGAAATGTCCCAAGAGCAGCCAGCACGGATCCAAGTCCTTCGCCCAGACAGATGGTTTCAGTGCCGATCAGGTTCTCTTCTTTTCCGATCTCTGTCGCCACCACCCTCAACACCCGATGCAGGCCCAATCGGTTTGCGGTATCTTTTCGCGCCATCAGACAGAAACCGGCCCCTTCGCCTGGGCAGAAGCCATATTTGTTCCCGTCGGAATGCAACCGCTCGCCCTCATCAAGCCATTCCAGCGTTTCTGGAACAAGGTAGCTGTCAACGCCCCCAACCAGACACAGCTCGGCCTGCTGGGTGACCAACGCGCGCGCGGCGTGATGCAGCGCGACCAGACCCCCGGAATGCCCTTCGGCAATCACGCCGCCACGGGATGTTCCGACATGATCCGCAAGCCGATCACACAGCCCAGCGTAGACAGAGTCAGCATGCGAGAGAGGTTTTCCAGGTCGATCCTCTCCGGTCGAGATCATCAGGGTCACATCGGAGATCTTTGTGTTCTCAAGGACCGGTTTCAGAGCCTCCAACGCGGCTGAAGTGGCCAGATCAACTTCACGATCAATTCCCGACGCAATGGGGTCGAGCGCGGTATCGCGCGTCACCTTCATCGGCTGACCGAACCGGTCTATCATGAATGGATGGTCACCGATCACCGAGATACCGGCCCGGACCGCCGCCGCGCTGGCCGGCAGTGAAAAGCCCAATGGGGTGCGCGCGCCGGCCGAGATGATGACGATTTCATCACTCATCAGGTGACCCCCAGCCAGACGCCGGTGCGCCGGATCGAGTCAGGAACCCCAACTCGGGTGCGCAAGGACACCGTTGTCGATTTTAGCCGTTCCTCGTCATAGGGAACCGGAAGTGCGGACAGCCAGACCACAGTGAAACGCCGTTCGTCCGGGTAAAGCCATACGGAATGGATTTGCACATCACTGCGCCGGGTGGGCCGATTGTAAAACTCGGTCACGACATCAAAGCTGAGGCGCGGCAAAAGGAACTGCCAGAAACCGTCCGAAGTAAAATTCCCCATGCGGATATGTTCGTAACCGACGAGCGGTTTTTCGCTTTGCTGATCGCGCGGGGCCGCCTGATAGAATTGCCGGTCGAAATCAAGCGGTGGCAGCGGATCGCGGGCTTTCTCCCAGACCGCATCATAGGTTCCGGCATATTTCAGCCTGGGTAGCCAGTGCCGCGCAACAGGACCAAAGCCGGCGGGTCTGCCGCGTCCAGGTCCGGAATATGGCGTATCAGGGTATTCGAAATTCGGTGCGATCCTTCCGGCCAGACGATTTACGTCGGTCGCAAACCCGGTCCCGATGGTGTTCGCCGGTTCCCAACCCGGATGATCGGGGTCCTGATCCCAGCCGCCATAGGCCCGCCGCCAGCTGAGCGGTATCTTGGCAAACTCTCGCGGCCCCCCAATGGCCAATCCCATCGGCCCGACACCCATCTGCCGATCACCCAGCACCCTGACCCGCTTGTCGATATCAGCCACCTTTAAACGCAACTCGCACTCTTGCGCCCAGCCGCCGGGGGCATGGGCATGCCCGGCGACAAACACGTCGGTTCGCGGCTTGAAGATGTTCAGATCGGTTTCCTCGATCAGTTCCGCCGTGGGGCCTGACCCTTCATAAACCGGCGATAACGCCACCGGACGCTGGTCCGCCGCCGGGGTTTGCACGCCGTCCGCAGCGACGTCAAAGGTGCCCTTGACCACCACCAGCCAAGTCTCCGCTCCGCTTTCGTCGCGGGTCCAGCCGCGATCGGCCGCAAAAGGGGTGTTATTGAACAGCAACCACATGACGGGTCCCAGTACCCAAACCTATTCGAAAACGTAGTCGAAACCGTTCTCACCTCCGGTGACCGTCACCTTGGAAAAGCTCTCTCCGCTCAACCGCCCCTGCAACAAACGACGGCTCAGTTCCGGCATCAGCGTATTGGTCAGGATCGCGTCGATCATCCGGCCACCGCTTTCGATTTCGGTGCAGCGCGCCTTGATCAGGTCCATCGCGCCCTCGCCCAGCACAAGTTCCGCATCATAACCCGCCTCGAGCCGCTTCGCGATCGAGCGCAGTTTGTGCCCTGCAATTGCCTCGATCATCACATCTGACAACGGATAGTACGGAATGGTGACCACCCGCCCCAGCAAAGCCGCCGGGAAAACCTTGAGCAAGGGCGCCCGCAGGGAGGCGGTTAACTCATCTTGATCTGCGGTCTTGGCGCCATCCTCTGTCATCGCCATGATCTCTTCAGACCCGACATTCGAGGTCAAAAGGATCAGGGTGTTCTTGAAGTCGATCCGGCGACCCTCGCTGTCGTCCATCATCCCCTTGTCGAAGACCTGAAAGAAGATCTCGTGCACATCTGGGTGCGCTTTCTCCACCTCATCCAGCAAAACGACGGAATAGGGTCTGCGACGCACCGCTTCGGTCAACACCCCGCCCTTTCCGTACCCGACATATCCCGGCGGCGCACCTTTCAGGGTGCTGACCGTATGTGCCTCCTGATACTCGCTCATGTTGATCGAGATTAGGTTGTCTTCTCCTCCAAACATTTGCTCGGCAATCGCCAGCGCGGTTTCGGTCTTGCCCACACCCGACGGACCGCACAGAAGGAACACGCCAACCGGCTTTTCCGGTGCTTTCAGACCCGCCGATGAAGTCTGAATCCGGTTCGCGATCATTTCCATGGCGTGATCCTGCCCGACGACCCGTTCGGTCAGGGCCGATGCCAGATTGAGCGCGCGCTCAGCCTGGCTGGCCAGCATCCGACCCATCGGAATCCCGGTCCAGTCCTGGACCACCGAGGCCACCGCCATCCTGTCGACCGAAGGCAGGATCAACGGGTTTTCACCCTGCGCCTTGGCAAGCTCGACCATCCGTTCCCGCAAGGTGAGCAGCGTTTCTTCTCGGTCGAACGGGGTTGCTTCGGGCGCCTCGGCCACCTCGTCTTCGCCCCCGGATTCAGGTGCGTCAACAACCGGCGCATCGCCAACCTCGCCGGTGTCGTCCAGGGCCGCCCCCGCGCGGCGGAGCTGGGCCCGCAGATCGAGAATGTCGGCGACAAGCGCCTTTTCGGCCTCCCAGCGCGCATTGGCGGCGTCCATGTCCGTCCGGGCGGCTTCCAACGCGGCTTCGACATCCGACTTGCGTTCGCTCACGTCGATCCCGATGGCCTCTTCGCGTTCGATGATGCCCTGTTCGATCTCGAGCGCGGCAAGCCGGCGGTCGATATCCTCAACCTCGGCCGGTGTCGCATGCTGCGAAACCGCAACCCGCGCACAAGCGGTATCGAGCAGGCTGATCGCCTTATCCGGCAATTGCCGGCTGGGGATATAGCGATGCGACATCGCAACGGCGGCCTCGATTGCCTCGTCCAGAACCTCGACCTGATGGTGTTTTTCCAGAACACCCGCCACGCCCCGGCACATCAGCACCGCGTTGGCCTCGGATGGCTCCTCGACCTTGACCACCTGGAACCGCCGGGTCAGCGCGGGATCAGGCTCGATATGCTGCTTGTATTCGGCCCAGGTCGTGGCCGCGATGGTCCGCAACTCGCCCCGCGCCAGCGGTGGTTTCAACAGGTTGGCGGCATCCCCGGTCCCGGCCGCCCCACCTGCCCCGATCAGCGTATGCGCCTCGTCGATGAACAGGATGATCGGAACGTCTGAACTCTGCACCTCTTCAATGACCGATTTAAGCCGCTTTTCGAACTCGCCCTTGACCGAGGCACCGGCCTGCATCAGCCCGATATCCAGCATCTGCAATTCTACGTTCTTCAATTGCGGCGGCACATCGCCCTTGGCCAGGCGCTGTGCGAACCCTTCGACCACAGCGGTCTTGCCCACCCCCGCCTCACCGGTCAGGATTGGGTTGTTCTGCTTGCGCCGCATCAGGATATCGATGATCTGGCGGATTTCGGCGTCTCGGCCCACCACCGGATCCATCTTGCCGCCGCGCGCCCGCTCGGTCAGGTTCACCGCATATTGCGACAATGCCGACTGCCCACCTGGTTTTGGTTTCGCCTTGGGCGCATCGCCTGCGGCATCGCCGGTTCTTTCCAGTGACGCCGCCAGCAGATCGTCGAGCTGCCCGGACATCGCACCGGCGTCAAGCTTGTCGAATTCCAGGCTGATCTTGAACAGCAACCCTTCCAAGACCGGTGTCTGCAAGGCCGCGAGCAGGATGTAAGCCGACCGAACCTGGTCGTCACCAAATTCCAGCGAGCCAAAGTTCCACGCCTCTTGAATGGCCCGGAAGATATGATCCGAAAACTCTTCGACCGACCCCGCGCCATGCGGCAGCGCGTCGGTTGCCCGCAGCATGTCGCCATCCAGCTTGCCCCGATCCACGCCCGCCGCTTCCAGCAGCAGGGCAAAATCGGATCTTTCGCTGTCGGCCAGCGCGGTCACAAAATGCACCAGTTCGACATATGGATTGCCACGTCTCTTGGCCGCTTGTGCCGCAGCTGAAAACGCTTTCAGGCAAACCGGGTTCAGCTTGCCCACAAGTTCCTTACGCTTGACCGTCTCCTGCGCAGCGCGTGCCGCCATGACAGACCTCGTTTCTGAAAATTGTTGTTGGAACCAAGTTCCGGTGAAATAATCGACGCATTGCTATTCCGGTAGTGTAAGCCGGATTTCCGATTGAATCGACAATTTTTCTTGGAAACTGCCACAGCTTACGGAGTCTCTCAGATGATCGATCCGCTGCCCTCCGACATGTTCCGCCCAGGGCAGGTTCTGAACAACACCTACGAGATCCAGGGCGTCCTGGGGCGCGGCGGAACCGGCGAGGTCTACCTGGCCCGCAACCAGATCACCGGCCGCAGCTTTGCCATCAAGGCGCTGAATGCCCGGTTTTCAGGCAATGACGACTATCTGGAACTGATGAAGCGCGAAGAAGAGATGCGCAGCATCGTTAATGACGCGGTGGTGCGCTATGCCGATTGTTCAAAGGCGGACAGCGGTCAGGTCTTTCTTGTGATGGACTACATTGACGGACCGTCGCTGAACGATGTGATGTTCGAGCGGCGCCCCACTGATCGCGAATTGATGATCATCGTGCATCGGGTTCTGGAAGGTCTCGAGGCCACGCATGCGCAGGGCATCGTTCATCGCGATCTGTCGCCGGACAATATCATCCTGCGGGGCGGCGAAGCGGAACGTGCGACGATCATCGACTTTGGGATCGCCAAAGATACCTCTGCCGATGCCCGCACCATCGTTGGCAACGACTTTGCCGGAAAGTACGAGTTTGCCGCCCCGGAACAGTTGGACGGCAGGTCCGAATTCCGGACCGATTTCTATGCCTTGGGGGCCTCTATCCTGGCCGCAGCCAAAGGTGAGATACCCGATGTCGGCACCACACCGGGCGAGATTATCAGACGCAAGCAGCAGCCATTGGATACCACGCGGCTGAAAGAGCCACTCAAGGGTCTGATCGATTGGTTAAGCGCCCCCAGGCTGGAGGACCGCCCCGCTTCGGCCCGTGATGCCCTCAGGCGCTTGGACGCGGTTCTGAAACCGGAAACCAAGGCAAAACGAGAGCGCAACGAGAAGGGAGGCAAGCGCGCCAAAGGGTTGATTGCCGCAGTCGCGCTGTGCCTCGTCGCGGGTGCGGCGGCGGTGGGATATGTCTTGTTCAAGGACCACCTGTTCCCGCCGCCCTTACCGATTGCCTCGCCCTACAGCCTGACCGCCGCTTTCGCAGGCGGCGAATTGACCTTCGCGGCAAACGCCCCGGATGCCGAGACGGGAACGGCGCTGAACGCAGCCGCAGGCCGGATCGCCGGGACCCCGCCAAAGACCAGCGAGGTCGCGCTGGCGCAAGGGATGCCTTCGCCGGATTGGCCCGCGAAGGTCGAAGAGTTGCTGGCGCTGGCCGCCCGACTCGACGAGTGGCAACTCACGGTCGAAGACGCCCAGGCGTCGCTGACGGGCCTTGCCCCGGATACGGCGGTCAGAGACGAGTTGCAAACGCGGATCAATGAATGGCAACAAATTTCAGGCTTCTCTGTACGCACCGATCTGGCTGCCGGCCCGGTGACCTTGACCGCGCAAGAAGTTCAGCAACTGATCACACCCCTGAGCACCTGTGGCCCGCTGACACAAGCAGCCGGTTCGGACGCGACCTATCAGCTGGGTGATGTGATCACGCTCTCGGGCGATGTGGAACAGTCCGAGGATAGCAGCATCCTCAAGGAATTCCTGAAACCCCTGATCGGTGACCGGGACCTGCGCCTGAACATAGCCGTTCTCAATCCCGATCTCTGCGCCATCCGCGCGGTGCTTCCTCCGGCGTCGGCAGAGGCCTTGTCCATCCGCCTCGCCAATGGCGCCAGCGGGCAGACATCGCTGTCCGGAGTTTTTCACACCGGCGATAATCCCGTCGTCGATATCCGGATCCCCGCATCAACCGAAGGTTCGCTCTGGGTGATGGTGGTGGACAACACCGGCAAGGTCTTTCACGTGTTGCCCAACATATCGCAAACCGAACATGATCTGGCCGAGCTTGGAGCGATCAGTAACGGCCTGAGAGACATCCGCGTCCTGTGGTCAATTCCCGAGTTTCAGGAGGACAACAGCCGCCTCGCCATGCAAGTCACCGAAGGGGACTACGGCAAGAGCGAAATCATCGCCATCCTTAGCCGGACTCCTCTTTTCGACATGCGACGCCCGAGGGATGAAAGCGTTTCTTCAGTCTCCGAAGCGCTGGCCGAAACGCTGCAAGGTCGCGAAAGCGATATCCTTGGCGTTGCCAGCCGGATCATCGAGGCGCGGCAGTAGGCCGGACAGATCAGGCACGGTTTTTCTTGCCGCCGAATGGCGGGCTCCCTTAGGCTGTGGCGAGCAATCCTGAGGTAAACCATGTCTCATCCGCCCGTGTTCTCGTCACCGTTGCTGAAGACTTGCCCGGCTTCGCTGCCGCCGATGGCGTATTACGAACAGACCTGGTTTGAGCGGGAACGAGCGAAGATCTGGCACAAGGAGTGGGCCTATGCCGGGCGCCTTTCAGACCTGCCGCCAAACACACTGCGACGGGTCGAGATCGCCGGTCAGCCGGTCCTGGTCGCGCGCGGTCAGGGTGACGACATTTCCGCTTTTCTGAACGTCTGCCCGCATCGCGGGTCGGAGCTTTGCGGAACACAGGACAGGACCTTTAACGGCAAGCTCATCTCCTGTCCTTATCACGCGTGGTCCTTTGACATGACGGGCCGCCTCAGATCGACCGCATATGCAACCCCTACCGACGATTTCGACAGGGAGGCGCACGGGCTGTTTCCGGTTTCGCACAGGGTCTGGAATGGCTGCCTGTTCCTGTGCCTTGACGAGACCCCGCCCCAGTTTGCGCCGGATCTGGGTCTTGCCGCCCTGGACAACTGGCCCATGGACCGGTTGGTAACCGGCCATACCCGCGAAATCGAGCTGGCCTGCAACTGGAAGGTCTTTTGGGAAAACTACAACGAATGCCTGCACTGCCCAGGTATTCACCCCTCGCTCAGCACACGGGTGCCAATCTATAGGCAGGGTATCATGTCGGCCGCAGAAGCCAGCGGAACACCTTACAACGGCCCGGTTCTGGAATCCGGGACCGAAACCTGGACCGTCAATGGTCAACCCTGCGGTCCGATCTTTCCCGATCTGTCTGCGGTGGAACGCGCCGCCGGGCATACCTTTGTCACGATCTATCCGACCGCGTTCATCGTCGCGCATGTCGATTACGTGCGCATCGTCTCGCTGACACCGGTTTCGCCCGAACGCACCCGGCTGAAGGCGGAATGGCTGTTCCTGCCCGAAACGCTCGCCGCGCCCGGTTTCGATCTGGACAATGTCGTCGATTTTGCCGCCGCCGTGTTGGAAGAGGACGGTTCCGCCTGTGAGATGAACCAAAGAGGTCTGCGCGTCTCCCGGTTCAGGGGCGGCCGCCTGATGCCTCAGGAATTTGACATCAAGCGGTTTCACGACTGGGTTCTGACACGGCTGGGCGACTGAAACGGACAGGCTGATCAAAGATACCAGTCGTATTCGCGAGGCGAGATCTCTTCGCGGAACGAAGCGAACTCGGCCTCTTTCACCGCTGCATAGATCTCCAGGTACCTTGCCCCCAGATAACCGGCCAGGATCGGAGCATCCCGAAGAGCTGCCAAGGCATCCCACAGGGTCAAAGGCAGAGTCTCGTCCAGTTCCGAGCCCGCATTCCCGGTCGCTTTCGGCCCCGGATCCAGGGCTTGGGTTAACCCGTGGTGAACCCCCGCCAATACCGCAGCTGTCACCAGATAGGGGTTGGCCTCTGCCCCCGCGACGCGGTGTTCAAGGCGGCGGCCCGAGCCCGCGTTCGTCACCGGCAGGCGAAAGGCCACCGAGCGGTTGTTCTCGCCCCAGTCGCGGGTGACAGGGGTGAAGGCATCGGGCTCGAACCGGCGATAAACGTTAAGGTTTGGCGCAAAGATGGCCATCCCCTCGGCCATGGTCGCCCGTAATCCAGCAACCGCGTGCCCCAGACGCGTTTCACCATCAGCGCGCGCAGGGTCGAATACATTGCCCTCACCGTCGGTCAGGCTGAGATGGAGGTGCAGTCCGCTGCCGGTCTGACCGGCAAACGGCTTGGACATGAAAGTGGCATCGTATCCGGCGGCGCGCGCCGCACCCCGGACGACCCGACGCAACAGCGCGGCATGGTCGGCGGCGGCCAGCGGATCGCTGACATGCGCCAGGTTGATCTCGAACTGGCCAGCGCCGTATTCGCTGATGATGGTCGTGACCGGCAGACCCTGTGCCTGCGCCGCCGCTTCGATTGCACCCAGAACCGGCGCGAACTCTTCTAGTTTGGCCAGCGACAAGACCTGCCCCTGCCCTTCGCGCCGACCGCCAAAAGGCGAAGCAGCAGGCAAAGGCTCTCCAAAGGGACCGCGTTTCTGGTCAATCAGATAGAACTCCAATTCCAGCGCCAGAACGGGCTTTACCCCCAGGCTTTCGAAACGCTTGGCGACTGCGTCCAGAACAGCCCTCGGCTCATACCAGTAAGGCAATGCCGTTTCCGGGTCGCACATGACACAGAGCGCCTGCGCCCCGGCGCCATTGGACCACGGAATTGGCATGAAACCACCGGCAAGCGGACGCGCCAAACCATCGGGATCGCCGTCTGAGAAGCCATGCCCCATCGGGTCGGCCGTATTGCCCATCACATCGACCAGTTGCATCGCGCCGCATACCGGAGTGCCCCGCCCAAGGATCCCGGCCACCTGCGAGACCGGCAGCCTTTTCCCGATCGCATTGCCACACAAGTCGATCACAACGGTGTCGAGATAGCGCGTCTCGGGGTGGAGGGTCAGATAGTCCTGCCACTCGGCAGGATCGGCAAAATGCATCATGGTTTCCTCGCGAACAGATGCGACGGGCAATGCTCGCCCGTTTCAAGAACCCTGATCATCAATGTCCAGGTGTTGATCTGATAGTCGATGTAGTCCTTGCCGCAAGCAGCGCAGAATTCCGCGTAGCGGGTATCCTTCAGCTCTCTTAACTCAGCTCTTGCGCGCTCCAGATACCACGGGTTGCGGGAAACAACCCGTACCTCGGTGAACCCCGCACCCTCCATGGCAGCGCGGTAGCGGCCCGGAGACCCCATCGCAAAACCCAGATCCTCAGCCGCGACATAGGCTGCCATTTCGGCTGACATGGGCGCGTCATGACCGATCATCCAGTCCCCGACAGCCACCTGCCCACCCGGGGCCAGAACGCGATGGATTTCGGCGGCGAGCGCATCCTTGTCGGGAACGTGCAGTAGCGAGTCCTTGGAAAACACCAGATCGAAAGCGCCATCATCAAAAGGCAAAGGTCCGGGATCGGCCCGGACAAAACTCGCGCGATCGGCAAGCCCCTCCTCTGTCGCGCGGCGCGTCGCAACTTCGATCACCGGACCTTCAACATCGAAGCCGGTGATGTGTTTCAACGACCTTGTTCGCGCCAGATGCAAGGCGTTGCCACCTGATCCGCATCCGATATCCAGCACCCGCAGACCGGCAAAGTCGATGTCGGCGACGATACGATCCACCTCATCCGTGCCACCCGGCGACAGATGACCTTTGCCCCACAAAAGCTCAAGAAACGCAATCGCGTGTTCGTCGTAATCCGGATTCTCTGCGTCTTTCGCCGTCTGCGCCATGTCTCTGATCCTTTGCTGATCTGCGGCAATGCTAGCCGCGGCTCGCCACTTGGCACCAGCTTTCATCTTGCCTGCACGGCAAGTCTAGACTAAAATTTATTTAACCGCTCAAAAAAATATTGAACAGGGACATGACAATGGGGCGCACGCAAAATCCGCCACAAGGCGCGGAGGCCGCTCGGGATCGCAGCGGATTGCCGGCCTGGGGCTATTTCAGCCAGGACTTGCTGGAGCAGGAAAAAGAGGACCTGTTCCGCCGCCATTGGCAGGTGATCTGCCATGTCAACGACATTCCCGATCCGGGCGATTTCTTTACCTGCGACATCGTGGGCGACCGCGCGCTGATCGTGCGCGACTCACAGGGGACTGTACGCGCCTTCCACAATCTTTGCCGCCATCGCGGCAGCCGGGTGCTGGGAGACGAACACGGCAATTGCCGCAACTCGATCATCTGTCCATTTCACGGCTGGGTCTACAATCTGGACGGCACCCTCAGAAGCCCCGCCCAACCCGAAAGCCTGCCGGACCTTGACCCGATCGAATGGGGACTGAAGCCTCTCGAGTCGGAGATCTGGAATGGGTTCGTCTTTGTTCGTTTTCAACCCGGGCCACAACCCTCGGTGGCGGAACTGCTTGGTCGGTGGGACCAGGAACTGGCCCAATACAGAATGGACCGGATGGTGCCCGACGGAAACGGGGTCTGGTCAACCGAAGTCGAGGTGAACTGGAAGTGCATTCGAGATGTCGACAACGAGGGCTATCACGTCCCGATGGCGCATCCGGGGCTGGATGATCTGTTCGGGAAAAACTACTTCGACGAGCCGTTCCGTGACGGGACTTCTCGCTCCTATTCCGGCTTTCGGGCGGGTGACGGTCGTCTCTGGAGCGTGCGGAACTACAAGAAGATCCTGCCGGATGTCCCGGAACTGGATACCGATCACAAACAAGCGTGGCTCTACATCGGCGTGTTCCCGAACTTCGTCTTCGGGCTCTATCCCGACTCGATCTATTTCTATCAGGAAATCCCGGTTGAGGTTGGCCGAACCATCCAGCGCGGCGCGGTGTACCGTCATCCGGACGAAGACCGCCGCATGCGCGCGGCAAGATATCTTTCCGGCCGGATCGACCGCATCACATCCCGCGAGGACGAGATGCTGACTAAATGGACCTGGGAAGCCGCGTTTTCATCGGCGTATGACGGCGTTCTATTGTCCGACCTCGAGGTCGGGGTGATGAGCTATCACGACCAGTTACGAGATGTCTTCCCCGTGCTGGCAGAGGCAGAGCCAGACCCAGGAACCCTGAAGGAACGAAATGACTTTTTGCGGCAGAAGGCCGGGCAATCCTGGGAATTGCCGACGTAGGGAAACAGGATAATCTGTCGGAACCAAGCCAGCAAAACAGGACGGACCGACAAGCAGGGAGTTGCGCAACTGATCGACCGTGACCAAAGGCAAGGCCTGATACTCGTCGGCCCGCCATTCGCCTATGCTCTCCTCCTTCTCGCCGCTCCGCTGGCGATGGTGGTGACGTTCAGCTTCTGGACGCAGAACTATCTGGATCTGGACACGACATTCACCCTCGCCAATTACCGCGAGGCCTGGACCGACCCGCTATATCGCGAACTCACGCTGCGCTCGCTCAGGATTTCGCTGGTTGTCACCGTGGTGACCGTGCTTCTGGCCTTTCCCATCGCCTACCACGTTTCGTTTCACGTACACCACCGCAAGGCGCTCTGGCTGTTCCTGATCACGGTGCCGTTCTGGACAAGCTACCTGCTGCGGGTATTCCTGTGGAAGGTGATCCTGGGATATAACGGGGTCCTGAATTCGGCGCTGCTTGGGCTGGGCCTGATCGACGAACCGCTTTCGTTCATCCTCTACAACGCCAACGCCGTGGTGATCACGCTGGCCCATGCCTGGGCCCCGTTCGCGATCCTCCCGATCTTTGTCGCGTTGGAGCGGATCGACCGTTCGCTGCTCGAAGCGGCCAAGGATCTGGGCGACGGGCCGGTGCGCAGCTTCTTTCGCATCACGTTGCCTCTGGCCATGCCGGGTGTCGTCGCCGCCACGATCATCGTTCTGATCCCGACAGTGGGCGACTACATCACCCCGCGCCTCGTCGGTGGAACCGAGGGGCTGATGATCTCGAACATGATCCAGGTCCAGTTCGGCAAGGCGAACAACGCCCCGCTCGGCGCGGCGCTGGCAGTGTCATCGATGTTCATCGTCGGTGGTATCAGCCTGCTGATCTTCTTCGCGACACGCAAAATCGGGCGCGGAGGCGCAGACTGACCATGTCGAACCGTCGGAAAAACCTGAATTGGCTGAACGTCTACGCGGTCGTCTACATGGTGTTTCTCTATGCACCGGTCGTTCTGCTGCCGATCTTCGCCTTCAACAGCGCCACCATCATCGCCTTTCCGCTCAGCGGATTCACAACCGAGTGGTTCGGGGTCCTTTGGACGACACAGGCGCTGCACGACGCGGTCTGGAACAGTATGCTGGTGTCGGTCTCAACCGCGGTCATCAGCACGGTTCTTGGGCTTTTCGCCGCCCGCGCCGTGGCGCGATACACCTTCCCCTTTCAACGGGGGATCATGGGTCTGGTCATGCTTCCGCTGGTGCTGCCGGAAATCATCATCGCAGTGGCTCTGCTGATCGTTCTGATCCAGCTTGGGCTCAGCCTGTCCTTGTGGACGGTGGTTCTCGGGCATGTGCTGGTCTGCACCCCGTTTTCGATCGCGGTTCTCAGTTCCGCCTTTCGCGGCCTCGATCCCAGCATGGAAGAAGCGTCTTTCGATTTGGGCGAAACACATTGGGGCACCTTTCGCCGCGTGACCTTTCCGCTGGTCATGCCCGGCGTGATCTCAAGCCTGCTGATCACCTTCACGATCTCGCTGGACGAGTTCATCATCGCCTTCTTCCTGACGGGCACCGAGGTCACCCTGCCGGTATACATCTGGAGCCAGATGCGCTTTCCGACAAAGCTGCCCAGCATCATGGCGCTAGGGACCATATTGCTGGCCCTTACCGTGGCCCTGCTCATACTCGCCGAATTCTTCCGTCGCCGTTCGGCCACCCGCCGCGGCCTTGACGCCTCGACAACCGAAGGGCTGATCTGACCATGCTCGACACCGAAAAACCGCACGCGCGCACGATCATCGAACTGGACGGCGTTACCAAGAACTTTGGTGCTGTTCAGGCGCTCAAGGGGATCACGGCGAACATTCGCGAAGGCGAGTTCTTCTCGCTTCTGGGTCCGTCGGGCTGTGGCAAGACGACCCTGCTGCGCATGATCGCGGGGTTCGACGATCCCACGACAGGAACCATCACCATAGACAACAAGGCCATGGCCGGGATCGCGGCAAACCACCGGCCCACCAATATGGTGTTCCAGAGCTATGCGATCTTTCCGCATCTCAGCGTGGCCGACAATGTCGGCTATGGGTTGAAGAAACGTCGCCTGCCCAAGGCCGAGTACAAGCGAGAGGTGGAACAGGCGCTGGAGATGGTCGATCTTGGCGGATACGGCCCGCGCGCGGCCCATACGCTCTCGGGTGGGCAACGCCAGCGGGTCGCCCTTGCCCGCGCGCTGATCATGAAACCCAAGGTCGTACTGCTGGACGAGCCTCTGTCCGCGCTCGACAAGAAACTGCGCGATCAGATGCAGCTGGAACTGCGCCAGTTGCAGCGCTCGGTCGGCATCACGTTCATCCTGGTGACCCATGACCAGGAAGAAGCGCTTATCATGTCCGACCGCATCGCGGTGATGTTTGACGGGCAGATCGAACAGCTGGCCACACCCGAAGAGCTTTATCGTCGCCCTGTCAACCAAAGGGTCGCATCCTTCATTGGCGTGATGAACTTTCTCGAAGCGCGGGCCACGAAGTCGTCTGAAACACATGTTTCGCTCGACGTTCAGGCGCTGGGAAAGATCGACATTCCCCGCGCGGGCCTGCCTGACGGCATGAAACCGGAAGAGATCCATCGCGTTGGCGTGCGGCCCGAGATGATGACCATTCTGATTGATGGCGCCCCAAGCGCCGAGCGCATCGTCGAGGGCGAAGTTGTCGAGACGTCCTACTATGGCGACATGACCTACTACTCGGTTCGACTGAACGGCCTGGAGGCACCGGTCACAATCTCCATGCGCAACACGGCGGGCCGTGCGGTCCTGCGCCCCGGTGAAACCGCGCGCGTCGGTTTCGCCACCGATTCCATCATCGTCTTTCGCTGACACGACGACAGATTTCCAACGTTCCGCTACAAAGGAGGTTCAGCATGACTGGAAAACCCACACTGCATCTTACTCCGTGGCAGGACGAGGTCACCGCTCTGATCGCGGCATACAGGCCCGGCTACGCACTGGAACAACCGTTCTATACCTCTGATGCCGTGTTCCAGCGTGATGTCGAACGTGTCTTTTTGCGGGAATGGCATCTTGCCGGGCACATCAGCGAATTGCCGGATCCGGGCGACTATCTGTTGTTCGATCTTCTGGGCGAGAGCGTGATCGTCGTCCGCGACCGCGAAGGCGCGTTTCACGCCCTTGCAAACGTGTGTCGGCACCGTGGGTCACGCGTCTGCCTGGAACCCCGTGGCAATGTCAGCCGGTTTTCCTGCCCCTATCACGCCTGGGTCTACAACCTGGATGGCAGCCTGTTTTCCGCCCGCCTGATGGGAGCCGAGACCAACAAGGCTGATCTGGGGCTGAAACGGTTCTCGGTCGAAGTGTTCCACGGGCTCATTTACGTGTCGCTGTCGGATACGCCCGAGGATTTCTCGACCGCCCGGACCTTGCTGGAACCGATGATCGCGCCCTTTGGCCTGGCCAGAACCAGGATCGCCGCAAGAGCCTCTTATCCGGTGGCCGCCAACTGGAAGCTGCTCGTCGAGAATTACAACGAATGCTACCACTGCACATCGGCCCATCCCGAGTTCTCGCGCAGCCACGTGATCCATCTGCCCGACCGTTTGCACGCGCCCCTGAATGCCGAGGTCGGCGCAAGAGCGGCGGAAACCGGCGCTCCGGCCGATCTGCTCGACGCGACCGGCCCGAACAAGCCCCAAGGGTCGATAGACACTTACTATCGCCGTTACGCCCTGTTCGACGGGTACCAAACCGGCAGTGAAGACGGCAAGCCGCTGGCGCCCTTGCTGGGCGATCTCACCGGGTGGGATGACGCGGCATCCGACATCTATGTCGGTATCCTGAACCCGATGCTGGTCTATGCCGATCACGCGATCCTTTACCGTTTCATTCCCGTGGACAAGGACAACTCGATCCAGGAGATCATCTGGCTGGTCCACGAGGACGCAATCGAGGGTCGCGACTATGACAAGGCCCGCCTGACCTGGCTCTGGGATGTGACCACCGAAAGCGACAAACTGATCATCGAAAAGAACCAGGAAGGGGTGAATTCGCGGTTCTACGAACCCGGCCCCTTTGCCCCGATGGAAAGCTACACCCAGTGGTTTGTTGAAACCTACCTTCGCACGATTGCATGAACAAAGGCCGCCCGAAACCTGTCCGGGCGGCCTCTTTTCAGTTTGGAAAGGTCAGAAGCCGGCTTTGATTTTCTCGAAATCGGCGATCAGACGTTCCCGCACTTCCGGGCTTGTAGGTGCCTGCCACAGCGTACCGGCCCGCAGATTGTCCGAGGTTTCCAGGCCGACAGCGGCCAGATCTTCGACATTCATCTTGTCCATCGCTTTGGCATTGGAATGTCCGTAACCCCAGGCCGACACGATATAGTCGGCCGTCCGCGGCGCCAGCCAGGCGTTCACGAAGTCATAGAACTTGTCGTCGCTGCCCGGCGCATCGGCCAGTTTCGAATATCCACAAACCCAGCTCGACGACCCTTCGTCTGTGTCCCGCTTCATCGCGATCGGGTGGCCCTCGGCGCTCATGGTCGCAAAGGTCTCGTTCCAGGCCCAGGCAAGGTAGACCTCACCGCTCTGCATCATCTGCGCCAGTTCCGATCCGCTGGTCCAATAGGCCCGCAGGTTCTGGTGAACCTGACGCAGAAAATCCGATGCGGCGTCAATCTGTGCGTCGGTGACGTTGGTCCAGTCGTTCACACCGGTTGCCAAAAATGCGAGGGCGTAGGCATCGTCGACGCTGTCGCCGATGGACACGCGGCCCGCATGTTTGGGATCGGCAAAGGCTTTCAACGATTGCACATCCTCGGGTTTGAGAAGCTCCGTGTTATAGGTCATTGCGGTGTTGCCCCAATCGACCGGAACGAAATAGGGCTTACCGTCCTTCCAATATGCCTTGATGTCCCGGAAGCCGGGTTCCAGGTTGTCCCATTCCGTGATCTTCGAAGGGTCGATGGGGGCCAGCAATCCAGCGTCCATCCATTTTGGTACCGACTGGGAACAGGGATGCGCCGCATCCGCCTTGAACCCCGCCCGCAGTTTCTGAAAGGCTTCTTCCTCGTCCGAAAAGAAGGCAAAGGTCGGAGCGTCACCGTGCTTCTCGGTGAAGTTCACATAGAACTCGGGATCTTCATACCCTGCCCAGTCGAACACGACCAGTTCGGGGTCTCCGGCAAAAGCGGCGCTTGCCACCATACTGGCCGAAACCAGCAACGCATTTCTGAGGTGTTTCATCAGTTTTCTCCCTGTTTTGGTTCTTTGGATTCTCTTCTCTACGGCCTCGTTCGAATATCCCCCGAATCGAATGCCAGGGGTCGCCGCCCCGATTAAACGGGGCTGTGCCACGCCCCGACAAGCGTTTTGCGCAGCCGGAAAAACAACGAAATCCGAAGCGGTCAGCCATCAATCCCCATTTCGCGTGAAACCTGTTCCAAGGCGCCCTCGATGATGTCGAACATGGTGTCGATCTGGGGCTTCGAGATGATCAATGGCGGTGAGAAAACAGCCATGTTGAGCAGCGGACGCAGCAACAGACCATTCTCTTCACAGATCATATCCAGCCGGGTGCCGAAATCGCTGTCTGCGGCCAACGAAGCCCGGCCCTCGGTCACCTTGCCCTCGATGCATCCCAACAGCCCCATCCCGCGCAGGTCACCCACGATCGGGAACTTCTCGAAACTGCGCAGTCGCTCCTGGAAATAGGGCGTGACCTCGCGCACATGGCCCAGGATGTCCTCGCGCTCCATGATCTCGATGTTCTTCAACGCGGCGGCGCAGCTGACCGGATGCGCCGAATAGGTATACCCGTTCGAGAACAGCACCTCCTCGGGTCCGGTCATCTGCTCCATGATCCGGTCTGAAATGATGCAGGCACCTAGCGGCAGGTAGCCCGAGGTCAGCCCTTTTGCGCAGGTGATCATGTCGGGCACGATGTCAAACACGGGTTCCGAGGCGAACCAGTGCCCCAGCCGCCCGAAACCGGTCACCACCTCGTCCGAGATGTATAGCACGTCATGCTTGCGGCAGACCTCCAGCGTGCGCTTGTGATACCCCGGTGGCGGCACGATCACGCCGCCGGAACACAGGATCGGTTCCGCGATGAAGGCGCCCACGTTTTCCGGGCCAAGTTCCAGGATCGCCTGTTCCAGATCATCGACCTTCTGGTCACAGAACGTCTCGACGCTCATGCCCTCGGGGCGGTGATACGGATCGACATCGGGCAGGAAATGCACCAGCCGGTTTTCCTTGTCGAAACGGGTGCGATTGCGCTCCTTTCCCGATACCGTCGCCGACAGATAGGTCGATCCGTGATAGGCGCGTTCGCGCGAGATCACGATCTTCTTGTCCGGCATGCCACGCCGGTTGTTCAGGAAATGCATCGCGCGCAGCGCCGTATCAACGGCCGTCGACCCACCGGTGGTAAAAAACACGGTGTTCAGATCACCCGGCGCGAATTCGGCCAGCTTGCGCGCCAGGATCGCCGCTGGCTCGGTTCCCGTCGAGAAAGGAGAGGAATAGGCGAGTTTCATCACCTGATCAGCGATGGCATCCGCCATTTCCTGCCGTCCATGGCCGATCTGCACACACCACATGCCACCCGGGCCGTCGATCATCCGGCGGCCGTGGCTGTCCCACATATAGATGCCATCACCCCGGTCGATGATCTGCCCCTCTTCCTCGCGCCATGTGTTCATCATCGACCATGGTTTGAGGTTGTGCAGGCGGTCCCACTCGTGCAACTCCTCGACCGAAGGGCTGTTACTGATGGGTTTCAAATGAGCTCCAGACATGATTTGCTCTTCTTGCTTCTTCAAAATGCGGCCGGCGGCGTCGCCCGGGCGCGGGGGTTGCGGAAGAACGGCTGCGACAAGACGGTCGCGCGCGCCATGCGGCGCTGCCAGACGCCTTCCTGATTGAGATAGATTTCGACCCAGAGGTCTTTGGTTCTGTCGGGACCAAAGGGCGCGCGGACCTCGGCCAGCGCGATATTGCGCTTGAGCGTCGGCGACCACATGGCCGAAGTGATATGCCCGACTTCGCGTTTCTTTCGGTAATAGATCAGCGCGTCGGCGGCCGGTTTGAACCCGCCGATATCAAGCTTGACGATCATCGAGCGCGGCCCGCGTTCAGCCTGGGCCACCAGCGCGCGGCGACCGTTGAAATGCCCCTTGTCGAAATCGACCAGCCAGGCAAAACCCAGTTCCACGGGCGTTCGTCCGCGATGCAGCCGCAAGGTGTGATGGATCGGCTGGAATTCGACACCGGCGGCAATGAACCCGGCTTCGATCCGGGCCATGTTCAGCGCATGATAGCCAATG
Organism: Ruegeria aquimaris; assembly: GCF_025751555.1. GTDB lineage: Bacteria > Pseudomonadota > Alphaproteobacteria > Rhodobacterales > Rhodobacteraceae > Ruegeria_B > Ruegeria_B aquimaris. The sequence continues at coordinate 63,999 of NZ_JAOWLB010000016.1, read as the reverse complement.
GCGCGAATGCCCCAGGTCTGCCCCGCATCCCACAGCCGATCCCACAGCGCCAATGCATGGTCCGGCGAGATCCACAGCTCATATCCAAGATCGCCGGTAAACCCGGTACGCGAGATCAACAACCCCGGCTCGGCCTCGGCCAGATCAAACGGGCGGAGATGGTCGATCTCGAAACCGGCCTCAAGCAAGACAGACGCCGAGGTCGGCCCCTGCAATGACAGGCCCGCAACACTGTGCGACTCGTCCTCGACCCGGACATCATAGCCCCAGGCCGCATCCAGCAACCATGAGAACTGCGGTTCCTGGCAGCACAGGCGGAACTCGGTTTCCGACAGCCGGAACAATGTTCCATCGTCGATCACCATGCCATCCTCGTCGCACCACATCACATAGGCAACGCGCCCCGGTGCCAGTTTCCGCACATCTCGGGTGACAAGCCGGTTCAACATCCCCAGTGCCTCGGGGCCGGAGACGCGGTATTTGTGCATGGGCGAGATATCGAACAGCGTCGCCTGGTTGCGGATCGCGAAATACTCGAACTCCATCGTGTCCAGTACGGCGGGCGAGATGTAGCCCGCCCAGTTCATCCAGTCCTTGGTCCGGCTCAACGGTTCCAGCCGTGGTTGGAACGGCGTCGGGATCAGGCCCAGCGGGACATGCTCCGGGGGCAGATCGTGGCGCGTATCCTTCATGCCGCCATCTCCTTCAATGCCTTCAGCGCGGCGTTCCGGCCCGGTGCGCCCGTGACATCGCCACCCGGATGCGCCGCCGCCCCGGCAAGGTACAGTCCCGCCGGACCGAAGCCATAATGGGCCAGGCCATTCGCTGGGCGCACCGACAGGAGCTGATCGAAACTCATCTCGCCATGATGCCAATGCCCACCCGGCGCACCGGTCTCAGACTCAATATCGGCAGGTGTCAGCAATTCGCTGGCCGTGACCATAGCGGCCAGTCCCGGCGCGAACCGATCCAGTGCGGCGACGACTTGGTCGATCACCGTCTGGCGCGCGGTGTCGGTCCAGCCACCGTCGGGGGCATAGGGGACATATTGAACAACCGCCGAGACCACGTGTTTACCGGACGCATCAGGCACGGTCAGCGTCGGCACCACCGCCTCAATGACCGGTGCTTTGGAAGCTTCGCCATATTTTACCGGGTTGAAGGCCCTCTCGACCGCCCGGACAGACCGTGCAATCAACAGTCGCCCGGATGCCTGTTCACGTGAAAGGCCGCTGAACTTGGGCGCACCACTCAGAACTAGGTTCACCTTGGCAGCCGTGCCCTTGGTGCGGAAGTTGCGCAACCTGCGGACGGCCTCGATATCATAGCTGCCGTGCCCGGCCAGCATCATGCTTTGCGCCGCACCCGCAGTAGACAGCACCATCGCCGACGATACCCGTGAGCCGTCGGCCAGTTCGACGCCCGTGACCCGATCACCTTCGACGACGATCCGCTGGACTGCGGCCCCGGTCCGGATCGTAGCGCCCCGGGCCTCTGCCGCCTTGACAAAGGCGGACACAACCGCATCCATCCCGCCCGAAGGCAGGGCAGCGCCACCGCCCTGCGCCAAACGGTAGATCAGCGAAAACACCGTGCCCGGCGCCGACGGCCCCGCCCAGGCCCCGCGCACCGCATCCGCTGCCAGCGCACCGGCCAGCGGCCCGTCAGCCAATTCGTCGAGAATAAGGTCCTGCGCGTTGGACAGGACGATCCGCAGGAATTCGCGCATCTCGGCCTTGCCCATCAGGCGCAGCCGCAAACCAAGACGCGCCAGCGCGCCCAGTTCTCCCGCCTGCGCCAGACTCAGCGACCCGGACAGGTCCGGCGGCGCTGCCTGTGCAAGCTGGCCCAGCAAGGTCCCAAACCGCACAAGCCTTTGGTACAAGGTCACAAAGGCCGCAGCATCGGGATGTGCCGTGCCATCGGCGAACCGGACCTCGGCTCCATCCATCACCACATGCCGACCATCCTCGGACAAGGCAACTGTAGGCACAGGTTTTGCGTCCAGTTTCAGACCCAGATCCCTGACCACGACCGGATTCAGGTTGTAAAGAAGATGGGCCAGACGGGGCAGCTGAACTCCATTCAGCGTTCCTGTCGCCATCATGCCGCCCAGTGACGTGCTACGCTCCAGAACAAGGACCCTTTTGCCCTTGCCCGCCAGAACCGCAGCCGCCGTCAGGCCATTGTGCCCCGCCCCGATCACGATCGCATCGAACTGTTCCATCGCCCGTCTCCTCACGCGGCCTCGGCCGGCAGCCCGCTGCGGCGGCCCAGGTCGATCAGGATTTCGCGCGCCGCATTCGCCCCGGGTGCGGCCATGACCCCACCGCCGGGATGCGCGGACGAACCCACCAGATAGAGGCCCCGGATCGGCGAGCGATAGTCGGCATAACCCGGCACCGGTCGATTGAAGAGCAACTGGTCAAAGGTCAGCTCACCCTGAAAGATATTGCCCTCGGTCAACCCGACCTCGGTCTCAAGTTCCAGCGGCGAACGGATTTCCACGTGCTGCACACGCTCTTTGATATCCGGACAGGCAGCTGACATCTTGTCCAACACGCAATCGGCAAAGGCGCGGCGACGCTCCTCGGTCCAGTTGGCGGCGTCGCGCACGCCGTCGACTTCAAGATCATAGGGCGCGTATTGTACAAAGACGGTCATCATATGGCTGCCCGGCGGCGCCATGGTCGGGTCGATCTGGCTGGGGATCAGCATGTCGAAATAGGGGCTTTGCGACCAGCGGCCGTCCTTCCAGTCGTCATAAGCGCGCTCAAGCTCGGCCAGCGAGGTCGAGCAGTGCATGTCACCGCGCAGGAATGGCGCCCCGGCGGGTGCGGCCGGAAACTCGGGCAGGCGATCCAGCGCGATGTTCAGCTTGCCCGACGAACCGCGGATCTTGAACCGCTCGACCGCGCGCAGGAAATCGCCCGGCAGATCGTCGCGGTCGGTGTGCTTCAGGAAGGTCCGTTTGACATCCATGTTCGAGGCCACAACAGGCGCCTCGTAAGTATCGCCGTTTTCCAGCGCGACGCCGGTCACCTTGCCGCCCCTGGTCAGGAACTTGTCGATCCCAGAGCCGGTCACGATGGTGCCGCCCGCCTCTTCAAACGCCAGTCCCAGCGCGCGGCTGATCGACCCCATGCCACCCCGGGCAAACCCCCAGGCACCGATGGTTCCGTCCACATCCCCCATATAATGATGCAAGAGCACATAGGCAGACCCGGGCGAATAGACGCCCAGCCCGGTTCCGATGATCCCCGAGCCAGCCAGATGCGCCTTGATCAGGTCATTCTCGAAATGCTCGTCCAGGAAATCGCCGATGGACATGGTCCAGAACCGCAGCGTCTCGCCGATCTCGCGCGCGCCCAGCCCGTGCACCTTGCGCACCAGATAAGCCAGTTCAGAGATATCGCGCGGACGCATCCGCACCGGATCGGGCGCCGTGCGCAGCAGGAACGGCCGGATGAACCGGCATTGCCGCATCACCGTCTGGCTGAACCGGTCATAGGCATCGACATCGCGCGGCTCGTGCCGGGCGATCTCGCGCCGCAGGGCGTCGTGATCAGAATAATAGGCGAAATAGTCGCCATCGGAGGTAAAGGTCGCGCCACCCTCGTAAGGGATGACCTGAAGCCCGAAGCGCGGCAATTCAAGGTCGCGCACGATCTCGCGCCGCAACAGAGAACAGACATAGGAACAGTTCGAATAGGTCCAGCCGGGATGCAGCGAGCGGCTGACGGCGGCGCCGCCGATCCAGTCGTTCTTCTCGACCACCAGAACCTTGAGCCCGGCCTTGGCCAGATAGCAGGCCGTGGTCAGGCCATTGTGGCCCGCCCCGGCGATTATCGCATCATATCGGTCGTGACGCCCCATCGCGTGCTCCCTTTTGCTGATCAAGGAATACCTCGGCGTCCGGGGTTCGTAAAGTTTTTTGAGCGCTCAAATAAATTTTGGACTACTTTATTCACGATACCGGACAGGATAGAGATGCGTCATGGAAAACCCGGAGCCGCCAGGATGACCGACAAAGCCCCGCCGCCGCCCCGGCAGCGCAAGGAACGCAAGGACAATGCCGACCGCCGCCGCAGGCAGCTGATCGAGGCGACGCTGCGCTCGGTTGTCGAGAACGGGTTGTCCCGCACCACGCTGGCAACGGTTGCGAATGCCGCCGGGCTGTCCCAGGGCGTCGCGGTTTTCTACTTTAAAAGCAAAGACATGCTGTTGGCCGCAGCGCTGGAGTACCAGTATTCGATCTATGCCGACACCTGGCGCAACGCAGTGGCCGAAGCCGGGACCGACCCGGCGGAGCGGCTGGCGGCGCTGATCCGGGCCGACTTCTCGCCAGTGGTCTGCAACCGTGAGGCGCTGGCGGTCTGGTTCTCGTTCTGGGGCGAGGCGAGTTTCCGCCCGCGCTATGCCGACAGCGCCCGGGATTTCGACGTCCAGAGGGGTGCGGCGCTCTATGAATTGTGCCGCGAACTGTTACCGAATGCCTCGGAAACCGAGGCCCGCGACGCGGCGTTCGGCATCGATTCACTGACCGACGGGTTCTGGCAAAAATTGTACCTGACCCCCGAAAGCTTCTCGATCGAGGAAGGGTTGCGCCTGACCATGGCGCATCTGCGCATGGTCTTCCCCGACCACAAGGCCACCTTCGCGGACTGAAGCAAACCGGCGTTTTGACCGTTTTGTACCGGGTTCCAAGGGGGGATTGACCGTTTTGTACAGGCCCCGAGAGGCCATTCCGCACCGGTTACCCGGATCGGGCCTACTTCGATCTTGCGGCGCAGATCGACCATTGGCCGTCAACGCCCCGCAATTCCCGCAAGCCCAGATTGTCGAAGATCAGGCCGGACCCGGCCACCAGATCGCGCACGGTTTGTGATACAAGGACCTGTCCGGCTTCGGCCATGCCACCGATGCGGGCCGCGATATGAACCGCTATTCCGGCAACGTCATCGCCGGAGATCGTGCACTCGCCGGTATGCAGGCCGATGCGGACCTTGAGGCCGATCGCATCCATGGCGGATTGAATCGAATGCCCGCAGCGGACCGCCCGTGCCGGGCCGTCGAACATCGCAAGAAACCCGTCGCCAGTGGTCTTGACCTCGCGCCCGCCAAAGATCTCAAGCTGGTTTCTGACCTCGTCATGATGCGCCGCCAGCGTGTCGTTCCAGGCCCTGTCTCCGACCTTGTGAACGAGGCTGGTCGACCCGACAATGTCGGTGAACATGATGGTCCCCAGAACCCGCTCCTCGATCTGGCGTCTCTCCTGTCCGGTAATGAATTGCCGGATCTCGGCCAAGACGCGTTCCGAGACCTCGGTATAGGGAGGATGATCGTCGGCGTCGATCTCGACCATCCGGGCGTTCGGGATGTTCGCGGCCAGGTACCGCCCGTTTGAACAGGCGACGACCCGATCCCGAACTGCGTGCAAAATCAAACTGGGCGCCTGCACCGAAGCAAGGATCGGTCGCACGTCGATTTCAAGGTTCATCCGCAGCAAAGCCAAGGCCGCTGCGGGTGAGGCGCCGCCGCGCAGAAACCGGGCCCACCAGTTGCGGAACCTGGGGTTATCCGCAAGGCTGGGAATGCGCCGCTCGATGTCCAGCGCGGTGCCCCAGTCCGCACGGACCCTTTCGACCAACCTTTCGATATCCGCCTCAGACAAGCCTTCGGGATAATCCGGGCGTGCGCGCCTGTTGGCATAACTGCCCGCCAGGACAAGGGCGCGGGTGCGGTCCGGATAGGTGGCGGCGAACAACACGCTCATCGGGCCGCCTTCGGAATAGCCAAAGATCGTGGCGCCTTGCGAGCCAACCGCATCCATGACGGCCCGGACATCATCCATCCGCTCTTCGAGGGTGGCGGCGCCAGAGCCCCGGTCCGAAAGACCGGTACCGCGTTTGTCGAACAGAATGACGCGACAAAAGCTTGAGAGTTCGGTGAGAAAGCGCGCAACGATCGGCTCATCCCAGAACAGATCGACATTGGAAACCCAGCCCGGAACGAGGACAAGATCCTCGTCGCCTTCGCCAAAGACCTGGTAGGCGATGCTAAGATCTCCGCTGCGTGCGTACCGGGTGTCGGGTCTCACATCTCTTTCCTTACCACCCTTTGTCAAAGCTCTTGTGGTGTTGGCTCACGATAGGATTTTCCTTTGGATTTGGCGAGATATTCAGTGCGGCAGGCGACCCCGGCCACCTGTCCACAGCCGTTTTCCGACCGCCAAGTTGCCTGCGTGCCGGGCTTTGGGCGCTTCCGCCGCAAAAGTCGATCCTGCAAAGCGCCCTGTTCCGACTGAAACTGACCACCCACCGTTGTCACAACCGCAAGCAGGCCCATTCGTGTCCGAAAAATCAGGCGCACTAAATCCGCGTCGCGGCTTCTTGTTTGTTTTCAAGGGGGTTTGATGGTGCTGCCGGAGAGATTTGAACTCTCGACCTCTCCCTTACCAAGGGAGTGCTCTACCCCTGAGCTACGGCAGCGGGGTGAGCGGGTGATTAGACTCAAACGAAACGGCGCGCAAGGGCATCTAGACGGTTTTTTTAGCCTCCTGTAGAGAAAGGCCATGGCAAAGGAAAAATCCCCCCCGAAGGCGAAACGCGGCACTGAGACCCGAGAGGACCGGCTTAAGGCGGCGCTCAAGGCGAATCTAGCGCGGCGCAAGGCGCAGGCGCGAGCCCGGTCATCGGCGGAGGAAGAAAAAGCAGCGGACACGGACTAGGCCGGGATCGCTGGGCGGGTGGCCTGGGACAGGGCGCGGGATGCTGCGAGGTGGGCCGAAACAGATGGGACACAGGGCGGCAGGGTCTATCATCGGGACCGGTGATATGAACATGTGTTGGACGGGCTCGAATCCTCGGGTGCAAGAATCGAACGGATCAGGGACGAATGGTGGACGCAAGTTTTGAAGATGGCAGAGAGGCCCCGCTGAACCTGGGGGCAGAGGATTCCGACGATCTCAAGATCATCTCGTCGCTGGTGCAGGATGCCGTGCTACCGGTCACCGAGATGACCTGGCGGGCCTCGGAGCGGCGGTTTGCGCTGTTGCTGAACCGGTTTCGGTGGGAGGATCGCGCCGCGGCCGAGCGGCGCGGCCGTGGTTATGAGCGGGTGCAGTCGCTGTTGGTGTTCGACAATGTGCTGGGCGTAGCGAGCCAGGGTATCGACCGCACCGACGCCGACATGATCCTTTCGCTGCTGTCGATCTCCTTCGAGCCCACTGACGATTGTGCCGGCGAGGTCTTGTTGACCGTTGCCGGGGACGGCGCGATCCGGCTGTCGGTCGAGGCGCTGGAGGTGACCTTGAAGGACGTCACCCGGCCTTATCTGGCGCCGTCGCGCCACGTGCCGCAGCATTCGGAATGATCCAGAACAAGCGCGGGATTTCCCAGGCATTCTCCCCGACAGGATCGGATGACATCCTGCGGCGGGCGACGGTGTTCGATGTGTTCGACATGTCGCAGGTGCTGGTCCGGTCAATCTCGGACCTGTGCGGCGCCGATCATGGCGGCGACAAGGAAGCCATCGCGCGGTGGTGCGCCAACAAGGAACCCGGGGCGTTGCGCGATCAGATGGCGGCGGAGGGATCGGAGTTCTGGATTCTGATCCGGGGCGGTCAGACGGCCGCGGTGGGCGCGCTGTCGGATCTCGACTCCGCAAGCGGGACCGGGCGCATCACCCTGAACTATGTCGATCCAGGGTTTCGTGGCACCGGGGCCAGCACGGCGATGCTGGCCGGGCTGGAAGAGCGGCTGCGCGCGTTGGGTGCCAGCGAGGGCCTGCTGACCAGCACGGCGACCGCGCGCGCGTTCTATGGCAGGCGCGGCTGGCAACCGGCGGGACCGGCCCGGCGCGGCAGGTGGATCCTGGGATACCCGATGCGCAAATCGCTGCACCCCTGACGGAAAGGGTTGAGAAGCACCGCCGCCATCGCTATCCCGCTGGCTCAACTGCCCGAGGAACCGCTCATGCCGCAAATTCTTGACACCACCGACCCGGATTTCGACGCGGCCTTTGCCGCGCTGTTGTCGGCCAAGCGCGAAGACAGCCCGGATGTGGACAATGTGGTGGCCGGGATCATCGCCGATGTGCGGGCGCGCGGCGATGCGGCGGTGATCGAGCTGACCGAAAGGTTCGACCGGATCGCGCTGACGCCCGAGACCCTGCGCTTCTCTCCCGACGAGATTGCCGAGGCCATAGCGCGGGTCTCATCCGAGGATCGCGCGGCGCTGGAGCTGGCGGCGGCGCGTATCCACGCCTATCACGCGCGCCAGATGCCACGGGACGAAGAATGGACCGATGAGGCGGGTGCAACCCTTGGCTGGCGCTGGTCGGCGGTCTCGGCGGCCGGGCTTTATGTGCCGGGCGGGCTGGCCTCTTACCCGTCCTCGGTTCTGATGAATGCGATCCCGGCCAAGGTCGCGGGAGTCGGGCGTCTGGCCATCGCGGTGCCTACGCCCGACGGGCAAGTCAATCCGCTGGTTCTGTTGGCGGCGCATCTGTCGGGGGTGGACGAGATCTATCGCGTGGGCGGCGCGCAGGCGATTGCGGCCTTTGCCTATGGTACCCGGTCCATCGCACCGGTCGACAAGATCACCGGGCCCGGCAATGCCTTTGTCGCCGCCGCAAAACGGCGGGTGTTCGGCAAGGTCGGCATCGACATGATCGCGGGCCCGTCCGAGATTCTGGTGATCGCCGACAAGAACAATGATCCCGACTGGATCGCGCTGGACCTGCTGAGCCAGGCCGAACACGACGAAAGCGCCCAGTCGATCCTGATCACCGATGACGCGGGCTTTGGCCGTGCGGTGGTGGCCGCCGTCGAGAAGCGGCTGGAAACGCTGGAGCGGCGCGCCATCGCCGGGGTCAGCTGGCGCGATTTTGGCGCGGTGATCACGGTGCGTGATCTGGACGAGGCGGCGGCGCTGTCCAACCGGATCGCGCCCGAGCATCTGGAGCTTTGCGTTGCCGATCCCGAGGCTCTGTCGCAAAAGACGGTGCATGCCGGGGCGATTTTCCTGGGCCAGTATACGCCCGAGGCCATCGGCGATTATGTCGGCGGGCCGAACCATGTGCTGCCTACCGCGCGCTCGGCACGGTTCTCGTCCGGCCTGAACGTGATGGATTTCCTCAAGCGCACCACCCTGTCCAAGATGACGCCCGAGGCGCTGCGCGCCATCGGCCCGGCGGCGGCGCGGCTCGCCCGGTCCGAAAGCCTGGAGGCGCATGGCCTGTCGGTTCTGGCGCGGCTGGATCGCCTGAACGGCTAGGCCTGCAATTCCCGCGCAAAGGGAAAGAACCAGTCCGACAGGCGGTCGTACATTTCGTGCACGGTCGCGGCGCGCGGGTCGAATTCGGCGAGGAAGGCACAAAGCGTCCCAAGCTCGCCACATTGATCCGCCGCTTCGATCAGGTTCGAGGATTGCCGCCCGGTATAACCATGCACCACCTCGGGGCGCAATTCGCGCGGCCAGTGGCGGGCGCGCTCAGAGAGCGCTTGGGCAAGGCGGACGGTGATTTCGCCCTCCTGGTCGTCAAGAATGTGGCGCAAGGGTGGGTAGAGATCCGGATTGAGCCCCCGGAACATGCGAAAGGCGGTATCCGAGTGGGGGAGCCGTTCGCTTTGCAGCAGTTTGACGATGTCCTCATCTTCTCCAAACTGCCGGTAGAGGGCGGCGATTTCCGACAGACCCACAGCTCCCTGCGCCCAGAATTTCTCGATCCGGCCGGCCAGGTCGGGTGCGGCTTCGAAGAGCGATGCGAACTCCTCCTCCGCGCCGATCCGGCCCGCCGCCAGAGCCAGGGCGCGCGGTGAACGAGGTGCGGCGGCGGACCCGCTGCCGGGTTCTCCGGTTAGAGAGGCCAAGGAAGAGTTGCGCCCCAACCAGTCGTCAAGCGGGCTTTCGGACAGGCGGTAGGAATCGACATAGGATCGGAAGCTCGCCGTCCGAAGGTAGTCAAAAGCCATTTCGCCAAGAGTCAGATCAGCGGAAAAATTGTGGATCGCCATGACCAACGACTGATACCCGTCGAATGATCCCACGAAGTTTCGGGCGGAGATGGCCATGTCCGATCTGTCAATATTTGTCCCCGCAACCAGCAGGCATTGCCACAGCGATTGCCGCCAGAACCCGCGTGTCAGCGCTTCGGCATTGTCCGCCTCGGCCTCTTCGAGAGACTGGTCGCCCAGGGCCTCGATATATTTCGCGCCCAGCTCGGCCACCTCATCGAACCGGGCGGCGGCAAAGGTGCGCTGGATGTCGCGCGACAGGCGCGAGGCCGAGCGCCAGTCGGCGCCTTCGGCGCGGTAGCGGTCTTCATGGGCCTCGACCTTGGGCCCGCGCGCGGCGCGTTTCCTGCTGGCCGCGCTGACAGTGCTGAACTCTTCTTCCGCCGCGCTCAACCCATGTTGGACGGCGGCGGTAAACTCCTGCGCCTCGGCTTTTTCCCTCAGGTCTTCGGGCACATGCGCGGCCTCTTCGCGTGTCAGGACGCGGTCGAGATGGATCTTGACCCGCGCCCGCCAGGCGGGCGGCAGCGTTTCCAGATCCTCGCCCAGGGACAGGTCCAGCGCGCGGGCGGTGGCCGCGTCGAAGGCGGGAGGGTCTTCGGGCGCGACAAAGGCCGAGTAGTGCAGCGCCTGCACCTCGCGCAACGCTTCGTCCAGCGCCGCCCAACGCTCCATGGGTTCCGCCCCGGCCTCGCGGGGCGGCCCGTTCAGGAAATAGTCGCGCGCGGCAGCGCAGACCGCCAGCGCATCGCGGCGCAGTTCGGTCTTGCGGGCGCGGTCTTGGGGCGTGTCACCGGCGCGCGGCCCGGCAAAGAGACCCGCCACCATCATGCGCCGGACATCGGCCCGGTGACGCAGGGCAAAGGGCGGTTCGTCCTCATCGACCAGCCAGTATTCGTCTTTCAGCTTTTGGCCCAGCCTTGCGGCCTGCTCTTCGCTGGGCAACGTTCCGTCGGGCAGGCCCAGACACGGCCCCGCCAGCACGAAACGGATCAGATCGTCGTTGATCTGCCTGAGGACAAGGCCGGGATGGGCGAGCTTGCGCATCTCGGGGTCGTCGATGCGCTCGAGAATCCGTTCGTACAGGAACCGGTGGGCAAATTCCGCGCGGAACCCCTCGTCCTGCTTGAGGCTGTCCACAAGCCCGTCGATATCCCCCTGATGGCCACGCGCGTAACTCACGAAGATCTGCAAGGCCAATGGGTGACCATCGAGCAATTCGCTGACCTGAAGCCGCAGGGCCGGATCGGTCAACACCGGGGGTGCTGCCTTGGTGGACAGGGAATTGTCCTTTTGTTCGAGCAGCTTTGCCCCCGCTTCCAGCGACAGACCCTCCAGTTCGATGCGCCGCGAGGCGGGGCCGAACCGCCGGTTCAGCTCTTCGCCCGACAGGGGCGCGGCACGGCCGGACAGAACGGTGCGCAACCCGGCGAGATGGGCGCGCAGCCAAAGCTCGACATTCAGGATCTGGATCACCACCTGGCCGCCCTGACGGTCAACCGCCTCAAAACTGTCCAGCGCCAGCGCGATGGGATAATCGCGCAGCTTGGCCGCCCAATCGCCCTGGAACCACTCGGGGAACATGGTTTCCAGCGCGGCGGCCTGGCTGACGTGATCGCGCAGGTCGCCGAATGTATCGGTGGTCAGCAGGCGGCTGCGCAGGTCGCGCAATGTGCGGGACATCGCCTCGGCCTCGGCGGCGGGTTCGATGGCGCGGCGCACGCCGGTGGCCAGCTGATTGAGGATTTCGCGCGCGATCTGGATCGGCGATCCGGACTTCAGTTGCGGGCGGTCGAAATCCAGAATGACCGTGATCGGCGCGTCCTGTCGCGTTTGCCAGTCCTGCAACAGTCGGGCCACCAGCGCCGACTTGCCGATGCCCCCCGTCCCGGTCAGCAGCACCGGTCGGGTATCCACGGTCTTGCCGCGCAGAAAGTTCGACAGGCGCCTGCGGACATTGCGATAGCCGAAATGGCGGGTGGGCTGGCCGTTGGCCAGGTCGCGGCGTTTCTGAATGTCCTGAATCTGCCGTTTCACCTCGGTTTCAAGGTCTTCCATGGCTTTCGTGTCCAGCATCGGAACAACGCGCACGAACTGCACCGCATCGAGCAGAGCGGCGTTCCGGCGCAGATGACGCAGCAGACTATCGTCGTCGTCGGTGGTGCGCGGGCGGGTGATCGCGACCTCGTCGCCAGCCAGCAGGCGGTGCAGCGCCTGCCCGAAGAGATCGTCTTGCCAAGGCGTCGGCGCGTGTTCGAGAACCTGGTCAAGCTGGGTTTGCGTCAGGAACTGACGCAGGGTCGAGCGGCGCTGGTCCGGGCTGAGAATCCAGCCGTACCGCCGCGCCGCGCCCGGAGCCGGGCTGGTCACTTCGCCAATGTCGCGCGAGATCTGTCCCAGAAAGTCGCGCCGGGTTTCCGACGGGTGTTGCAGGCCAACGGCCCGGCAGAGATCGTCGGGGGCGAAACAGCCGCTGACCGCGGCCACCTCTCTTGCCAGATCAACAAGCGCCCTTTGCATCAGGGATCCTCCGCCGTTTCTGTGTCGATACTGCCAAACAGCCGGTTGGCGGCACCGGCGACGTAATCCGTCACGAATTGCGATAGCCGTTCCAGCGGCGCCTCGGTGCCCGCATATGCTCCGGCGATATCGGCCAGGAATTTCAACCCGTCCTCGTCCAGCGCGGTGTCGCGCGCGCCGCGCTCGTTCAGCCATTCGCGAAAGATGACCGAGGGGTTTTCCAGCGACTGCGCATTGATCGCGGAATGCACCACCAGGGTCGGGTCGAGTCCGTTGATCTGGACATGCTCGCGCAGCCCCACCAGCACCAGTCTGAGGTTCTGCTGCTGCCCGATCTGGTCATAAAGGGTTCCCAGAAACTCGCGCCCCGAGGCATCGGACAGATCGTGCTTGTCCAGATCGTCGAGAACGATCCACACGGTCTTGTCGCTCAGCCGCGCATTGACCTGCTGCATGAACTTGGACACCAGCCGCCGGACATAGGCCGGTGTGGTGGTATCCAGCGCCTTTGGCAGGATCTCTTCCGCGTTGGGCGCGAAGGTTGCCAGCGTATCGCAGGCCAGCCGGTAGGCATCGACCTGAATGTCGCCTGCCCGGAACAGGATGTAGTGGTTTTCGGGCGCGGCAAAGAAATGTTGCAGGATGGAGAAGGAGAAGCTCTTGCCCGGGCGGGTGATCGGCGTATCGAACGGATTGACATGGACCCGCAGCACCCGCTTGCTGCCGTTCCAGAGGTCGCGCAGAACCCTGAAATACTCCTGTCGGCCAAAAACCGGCTGCCCGCCGCCGATGCACCCGGCAATCAGGTTGAGGTCGGTCGTGCTGGTCAGTTGCGACAGGGCGTTCTTTTGCCTCAGATCGTCCGAGATCGCCTTGAGCGTGATTGCGACATTCATCGTGGGGTGCTGGTGGAAAGGTTCCGAACGATCGGCGCCCGCCTCGTCTCCCAGATAGTGCAGCCCGATCGGGGTGCCGCTCTGGTTCAGCACCAGACCGCCCGACGACCCGTGGGCGGTTGTGGCCAAATGAAAGATGCGGCTCTTCATCGGGAAGGTGTGGACCGCCCGGCCCCCGGTCAGGGTTTGCCCCTCGGTCCCGGGGTGGTGCATGATCCAGACGCCGTCGGGCGCGGTCTCTTCCACCTGATCCAATGCGAACCATCCCCGCTGTAACCCCGGCGCCCCGTCCAGCCGAATGATGGCGTAATCCAGCGTATCCCCGACCCGGCCCAGCCAAGCCAGGCGTTTGGCGGGGTCGTCCCACCAGTAGTCGTCGTCCTCGATCCAGTCCGCCAGGCCGCTATGGGCAACCTTCCAGCCGGTTTTCGCGGCAGGGTAGCGGGGCTGATCGGCATCGCGCAAACCAGTGGTCGCCGAAAAATCGAACCGGACCGAGATCAGCTCCGGTTGATCGAGCACCTCCCAGACGTGCTTGACTACGTGGAAATTCGTCAGGACCGTCGACGGGCCGACCAGAAACCCGGTGCCGTTGGTCTGCTTGCCCGCCGCATTGATCGTGTCGATCCGGCACAGGCGGCGGCGGCCCAGGATGATCGCTGGCTGGAGATCTCCGGGATCGGTCCAGAAGCCGTTTTCCGGCACAAAGGCCTGCAATTCCGGGTTGGTCTCGGCGCGCTGCAAAACGCGGTGTTCGGGGTCGCGGCCCAGGGCGGCGGCCATGGCGTGCGCCAGCCTGCGGCGATGCTGGTCCCGGGTTTCGGTTGCCTCCGCCTCGAAGAGACCGGCGGCAACGGCGCCGGCGAAACAGTCGGCAACGGGTTGTGGCCCGCCAAGCGCCACCAGCGCCAGGCACAGCGCCGTGCCGTCATCGGCCGGGTCAAGACCCCTGCCCTGCCCGGTCACCACCATGGCATGGGCAAAGTTCTGCGGCGCGCCGGGCAGGCGCCGCGCCCTGAGCCAGTTGTCGTACCACGCTCGCAACCGCGGTCTGGCAAAGCGCAGGTCCCTGACGACCCCGTGGATGGACGCGATCAGGCGTTCTTCGGTCCATTCCTCGTGCATCGTTATCCGTTCCCGTCGATCATACCGGTCGAAAAGGCGCCATCGCCCATATTCAGCACGGTCTGGATATCATGCGCCAGGTTGGTTTCCAGCGATTGCCCGCCAAAATGCAGGCCGCAGAGCTGGCCGGGGCTGTGCAGCGACAGGATGGCCGAGCCCGAATTGCCGGGCAGCGTGGTTGCATCATGGCTGAAGGCCCAGCCGCGCGGGTCGCTGGCAAGTACGCCCGGACGCGCCTCGATCAGGCCGGGGCTGATGTATTTCACCCCGTACTTGTCGCCATATAGCTCGCCCAGGCGCGCCCAGAAGGCAAGATAGTTGTCCTTGTCCTGTCGCGGATCGGGACCACGGACGCTGCGCGGTTCGGCCGGGTATCCGGCGACCAGGATCTTGGTCAGGGCGGGATCGGTGGTCGAGATCAGACCGCGGGCAATCGGCTCGGGCGGCGGGGCACGGCCATTGTCGGGGTCGATGCGCATAAGCGCCATGTCGAGCCGGGACATGTTGACCGTGCGCCCGATGCGCGCGGCGCCTGCGGTCGCCACTTCGGTCAGAGTGAACCGGGTGTCGTCGTCCTGCGCCTCGGGGTCGAAGATGATCGAGACCGGGAACCGCAGATGGAACGGGCGCGAGCCGTCGGTCGAGGGGATCGGTTCGGCAAAGGCGTCGATCACGTGGCGGTTGGTCATCACCAGCCCGTCGGACAGAAGGAAGCCGGTGCCGACATGCACCCATGTCCCTTGGGCGTTCTGCGCATCTATCCGACCCACCGCGCGCACCAGCGGCTGCCAGCGGCTGACCGCGGTCAACAGGTCGGCTTTCCAGGTGCCCAGCATCGGGTCGAACAGTTCGGACCCGTCCGCCTGAACCCGGATCGCGGGGCGGCCAGTGAGTTGCACCAGCGCCTCCAGCGCGTAACCGATCTCTCCCGCCGAAATATGAACCTCGCGGTCCGGGTCGAGATGCGACTGAACCGCCTGCCTGATCCGGTCGGCCGCCTCGGCCTGCATCGTGGTGTCGACCAGATCCGGCGCCGCCTCGGCCCTGAGCTGGAACAGCTCGGTCACGGTTTCCATCACCGTATCCAGCCCCTCGCCGCGCAACCGCTCGACCGAGGCCTCATAGCTGATGTCAGAGGCGCTTTCGGTTGTACCTGAGCGACCAACCGCCACACGCCGCACGGCCCGGTCCAGCGGTGCGGGCGGGGCAGCGGGAGCCAGCACGAGACCCGGCGCGCCAATGGGCGCGCGATCGCCGAGCAGGGCTGACAGGGCAGGCGAGGGTTGCTCGCGCATCGCGTTTTCCAGGGTTATCGAGGCCTCGGGTTCGGCCCGCAGCCGCCAATCGAAGGCGACGAAATCGGCCTCGGCCTGAAGCCCTCCGGCGTCCAGATCGGGCCCAAAGAGGCTGAGCGCGGGGCCAGCGGCCTCGGGCACCGGGCCGGTCACGATATCCTGCGGATCAAGCGCCAGAAGCGCCTCGGCATCGACGATGCCCGCGCCCATCAGGTCGGTGTCCCAGCCTGCCGGGCATCGCGCGGTCTGGCGCAGCGCCGCCCGAAACAGCTCTTGCAGCGGCAGGCCCCTGCGATGCGCCTCTTGCCGCAACGGGTCCCAGCCGTACCGTTCAAGCCACAGCGCCGCAACGCCCGCCGTCAGGGCGACGGAAAAAGAGGTGCCCTGACCGCCTGTGTTCACATCGGCCAGGTCGGTCTCGCCGGGGCGGCGGCGGGCGACATGCAGGTTTTCGGCCGGGGCCGCGACATCGACCTCGGGTCCCCGGCACGAGCCGCGCCAGCGGTTACCCGCGTGATCGACGCCTGCAACGGCAATCACGTTGCGGTCGAAGGCGGGATAGGTGACGAAGCGCACACAGTTCCCGGCGGCCGCCAGCACGATCAGATCGGCGGAAACGGCCCGCGCCACCGCGCGCCGCATCACGCGGGGACCAAAGCCGCTGCCGAGGCTCATGGTCACCACGCGGCAGCCCTGATCCCGCGCCCGGTCGAGCGCCCGCGCCACCGGCACCCAGGCGCCGATGATCACCGCGTTATTGGTGCGGAACGGCACCAGCGTTGCCCCCGGCGCGCTGCCGGTTACATGATGCGCACGCCGACTGACCACCAGCGAGGCGGTTCCGGTGCCGTGGCCGGGCGAGCCCATCTGCGGCGACAGGGGGTCGGTCGGGTCGGGGGTGCCCTCGACAAAGTTGTAGCCGCGCGCCTTGTCCACGCCCTGATCCAGCTCGCGATGCGCCGCCACGCCGGTATCGGGCTGACCGATCCGTTGCCCGGCACCGGAAACGCCGAACCGGGCCATCGCACGGTCGGCCCTGATCAGCTTCAGCGCCCAATCCGGATCAGGCAGCGGCGCGGTATGGGCGCGGCACAGGTCCCAGACCACATCGCCAACGTTCTCGATGGCGGGCGCGACGCTTTCGACATCCGCGAAGGGCGGCGAAATGTCGGGCGTGACCGACACCAGCCCAAGCGCCTCCCTGAGCTCATCCGCCTGGGCAAACAGATAGCCCGGCGACTGCTCGATCGGCACCCCGGGAAATTGCAGAACCAGCAGGTCGTCATCGGCCTGGGTCGCGCGGAAGAGATCGAACCCATCGCCGCCAAGCAACCCCGCGATCGCGGCGCGCGCGCCCTCGGGCGATACCGGTGCCGGATACTCCAGCGTGAACGACAGGATATCTGTTGGCAGATTGTCACGCCCGGTCGGCACCGCCACCCGGCTGGCGGCCTTGAACAGGTCCAACATTGCAAGCTCCTCCAATTCCAGATCAAAAAAACACTCTCAAATATTGCCCGAGCCTATCACCAAATGGTCGAAAAATGAAGGTTTACCTTCCCCCATGGCGGGCAAATCATGCCCCGGAGAAAACCATACATTGCAAATTTCGGCTTCATTTTGCCCCTTTCGCTTCCTGGTTTTGCCCCGACAGGGACTTGGCAACCAGAGAAGTTGATAATATTCGTCAATAACTTGATCGCTTGGCGCTATATATCGGCACATAACGGAATGGGATATCGGACCGTGCGACCATCAAACAGAAAACCGGCAATTCAGGTCGAGACGGTTCTTTCCAAAGTATCCCTGCTGGCCGGTCTTGAGCCGCAGGATCTGCGACGGTTCGCCGATGATCTCGACTCGATGACCGTGAACACCGGGCAGACCGTGGTCGAGCAGGGCGAAACCTCGACCGAGATGTATGTCGTGCTCTCCGGTCGTCTTGTCGGCCTGCTGTTGTCGCCCAATGGCAAGGAAGTGGCGTTCACCGAGATCACCGCCGGCCGCTATTTCGGCGAGTTGGCCGCGCTGGACAATCGCCCCCGGTCGCTGACGATTTCAGCGGCGGAACCCACGGTACTGGGGCGGATGTCGGCGGACAGGCTGCTGGCCTGGATGGCCGAGGTGCCGCGGCTGGCGCGCAACCTCGCCATCGACCTGGCCGAGCGGAACCGGGCCCTGACCGAACGGGTGTTCGGGCTGGTGGTGCATGATGTCGACAAACGGGTGCGCGCCTTTCTGCTGCAACAGGCGCAGATCGAGCACCAGCTCAAGCCCGGCGGCGTGCTGGACCCCTGCCCGACCCATGACGTGATCGCCAACTATATCGGCGCCACACGCGAAGCGGTCAGCCGGGTGATGGCGCGGCTGGCGGCCACCGGCGTGATCGAAACCGGCCGCCGCCGGTTGGAGATTCTGGATATCGACCGGCTGTTCGAAGGCTTATGAGCCCCCCCACCCACGCTGAAGCCGCTGGCAGAGCGGCAGCATCCAGCGCTCGCCGGCGCGCACATCCTGTTCCAGAATGCTCAGATCCGCGGTCGGCGCCGGTAGACCGGTGGCCTCTTCGGCCATGGCGTGGATGGTGCGGAATGTCGGGTTGAGAAACAGAAACCCCTGGTTGGTCAGAACCGTCAGGGCCTGTTCGAAATCTTCCTGGCCCTGTTCGACATTGCCCTCGGATATCCTGCCGATCCCCGTCAGCATGCGCGCGTAGACAACCCAGAAGCCCAGATCCTTTTCCTTGGCCAGCCGCGCCAGCCGGGCCGAGTACGCGCGGAAGGCGGGCCAGTCGCCGGACACCGCCGAGGGGAAAGCCGCGCCAAAGGTCAGGGTATGGCACAGGGTGTGGGTCAGTTCGGTCTGGAGCGCTGCCGCGATGGCCCGGTCGATGGCCTGGCGCGTGCGTGCTTGTGGCGCGGTGAACGCGTTGATGGCGGCGACGCAACACAAGACGGTGGCATGATTGTCGGTCGCGCCGAACAGCCGCATCGGTTCGGCGTGCCGCGCCGGATCGTAAGTGTTCAGAAAGCGGTCGAGATGGACCCGGGCGGCCTCGAACTCGCCCCGGAACATCAGGCTGGATCCCAGCATACGGTCGAGAACCAGCGCATGCAGGCCGCTGGGGTCGGCCTCGGCGATCTCGGCCAGGCCCGAGGCGAACTCGTAACTTGCGTCGATATCGCCCTGCACGCTGTAATCGATCCAGCGAAAGAACATGGCCGAGAACACCCGCTGGCTGCCGCCGGTGCGCTCGATCAGCGCATTGATCCGGCCCAGCACATCCTCGCCAGCGGCGCGATAGCCCTTGGCACCGATCAGGGCGGGATACATGGCCAATAGCGTGTCAGCTTCGAAATGGTCGATCCAGTCGCCCTCGGCCTGCGCCATGCGCGGCAACAGCGACAGGGCATGACGGAACAGAGCCACCGCCTCGGCATCCGCCGATTGCGCCGCCGCGTTGCGCCCCGCTTCGGCCCACAGCTCGGCCGCGGGACGCAACCGGCCGGCCCGTTCCAGCTGATCGGCCAGCAGCGTCGGCTCGACCGTCAGGCCGCTCTCGCGCTGGCGGCCAAGCGCGTCGGCGATGGCCGCATGGATCCGTTCGCGGTCGCGGGTGAGAATAATGTCATAGGCGCAATCCTGGAGGAGCTGGTGCCGCAGGACCAGGCGCTTGTCGGGGCTGCTGTCGCGCGACAGGCGTAATTCGGCCAGGCCGGAGGCCACCAGTTCGTCAAGCGCGTCTTCGAAACGCCCCGGTCCGGGCCAGAGGTCGCGCAAGAGCGCGACCGAGGCTTCGCGTCCGATGCTGGCGATCAGTCTGAGCAAGGGGCGCGCTGTGGCAAGCCTGCGGATGCGCGCATGCAGGCTTTGTTGCAGGCTGGAGGGGACGGACAGGTCCGGCAGGTTGTCGGTGGCCGAGCTGTCGGCGGCCGTCAGCCGCGCCCGCATTTCCAGCGCCAGTTCCTCGGCGAACACCGGCACGCCCTCGGCGCGGGCGACCAGCGGCGCGACCAGCGCCTCGCTCCCGTCGGCCCCGGCCAGCACGCTGCGCACGATGCTGTTGGTGTGTTCCGGCGACAGCAGACCCAGCGAGATCGGCACCGCGCCATCAATCCTCATCAACCGCTGGTCGGGCAAGGCGTTGCGCGCGGACGCGATCAGAAGCAAACCCGGGGGCCGCAGCGCGGCCAGCGCCAACAGGACTTCGAGCGTTGACGGATCGGCCCATTGCAGATCGTCGATCCAGAGCGCATGCGACCCCGAGACCGAGGCGCCAAAATAATCGGCCATCGCCCCGATCACCCGGGTACGGCGCTGGCGGCGCTCGGCCCGGGTTGCCGTCGGTATGCCGTCCAGCTCGGTGCATAGCAGGTCGGCGGCGGGCGTGTTTTCCTGTGTCAGCAACAGCCGGAACACCTCGAACGGCTTGTCCCGGCCATGCGCCGGGCAGGTCACATGGCGCACCTGATGCCCCTCGCGCCGCAGGTTCGCCAGGAACTCGCTGACCAGCCGCGATTTTCCGATCCCGTGTTCGCCCGCCACCGTGACCAGGTTGAATGCCCCCATTCCAACGGCGTTCCAACAGGCCGACAGCCTTGCCAGCTCGGCCCGGCGGTTGACAAAGGGAACCCGCTCGGGCTGCGACAGCAGCGCCGCGTTGATATAGGGCGACCGTTCCGCGCCAACTTCGTAGAGCGGCGCGGGCTCTTCGATCCCTTTCAGATGCCGCAGACCGAGAAAGCGCAGGTTGAAATGCTGCTTGACCAGCGCCGCCGTCGTATCGGCAATGACAACCTTGCCCGGTTGCGCCTCGGCCTGGAGCCGGGCGGCGGTGTTCACCACGGCTCCATAGGCCCGGCCACCGCGTTCATACTGGCTGAGCTGGCGGTCTCCGACTACCACGGGACCCGAGGCAACGCCGACACGGACCTGAAGCATGTCGCCAGTCGGAGTCGACAGCTGGTTGACCTGGTCGATCGCCTCGCGCGCGGCAAGGACGCCGCGCAGGGCGGCGTCCTCCAGTGCATCGGGATAACCGAAATAGATCAGCACACCGTCGCCGTGATACTGCGCGACATGCCCGCCATAGCGGTCCACGGCGGTATCGACCGCGTGATAGAACCCGGCCAGCAGGTCGGTAAAGCGCTCCTCTCCCAGGTCATGGGCCAGGCCGGTGGAGCCGACAAGATCGCAGAACACCACGGTCAGGTAAATCCGCTCGCCCTCGTCGCCCGCATGCGGGGTGACGGCGGTCCGGCTCGTCTTCTGCTCGGCGATCCGGGCCAGAATCTTGCGCCGGTGACCAAGCGATTTCACCCCGAGATCGGCCAGATCCTGGTCCGTCAGATGGTCAAGGACCTCAAGGTCGATATCGGCGCTCTCGAACTGTTCCCTATATGAGCCGAGTCCCATCTGATCCAGGAAGGAGGCGACAGAGCCGATATCCCGGTAACCGTCATTCATTTACACTTACCCGGCGGCCGCCTGAATCGGATCCTCGAAACCTTTGAAACCGGGGGGAAACCCGGGGCCGGGCGGGTGCCATTCGAGCGGCGCGATGCTTTGCGGAAAGCGCAGCAGGTTAAGGGGATCGTATTTACCCTTGATCAGCCGCAACAACCAATAGTTGTCGCCCCAATACTGCTCGGCAAACCCCGGATTATCCGGGCTTGGATAGTTCTGATAGCTCTGACCGGTCCAGTGCGGGGCAAAGGTCTCTTCCCATCCCTTGATGAACTGCATCATCTGCTCTTCCTCCTGCTCGGTCAGCCAGAAGACATCGAAGAACAGATCGCAATACACATCCCGGTGAAGGAACGCGTTGCCCCTGACCGGCATGCGGGCAATTGCCCCACCATAGATCTCCATCGCGGCGATGGTATAGGGGCTGGGCGACGAGCGGAAATAGTCCAGCAGCTGTTTCCAGCCATCGGCGGAGACCGGTTTGGCGACATAACGGCTGATCTTGGCCTCGGGCGGCGGCATCGGCGTCATGTCTGCCGGGAACTCGGGCACCTCATAAGGTTCGCTCAGCAGGATGCGATTGAGATCGACATAGGGCTGCGGATCGTAGAGCGCCTGCAAGGTCGCGCCCGGCAAGTCCAGAACCGGGCTCAGAACCGCTTGCAGGTCCTCGCGGCTGCCGCGATAGACGCCGCGCATCAGCAGCACCGGTTCCTTGGGCTGACCGGTCGGGCCCTCAAACGCCCAGATCATCTGATACCCCAGCGTATCGGGCGCACCGGTGCGCATGAAATTCTCTTGCAACCAGGCCAGGGACTGCGCCGCCTTGGCGGTGCCGTCATCCGTCTGCATCGACCAACGCACGGAGAATCCAGAGAAATTCGACCCACGATAGAGGCGGTACTTGACCGCGAGCAGAACGCCGAAATTGCTGCCGGTGCCGCCCCGGACCGCCCAGAACAGATCCGGGTTCAGGTCTGCGCTGGCATGCACGATGCGCCCGTCGGTCAGCATCACGCGGATCTCTTCGACCTGGTCGCAATTCATCCCGAAGATGCGCGCGGTAAACCCGTAGCCGCCACCCTGCATGTAGCCGCCGACGCAGACATCGGGACATGCCCCGCCGGGCGTGTGAAGGTCATAGGTCTGAAGCTTGGCGTTGAACTTGCCGAAATTCGTACCGGGACCGACCCAGGCGCGCAGCGCCTCGGGTGTGATACAGACATCGTTCATCCGGCTGACGTCGATCAGAAAGCCGTTTTGCGATGAAAACCCCGCCGTGCTGTGGCCGCCCGACCGGACCACAACCGCCATCAAGAGGGCCCGCGCCACGCGCAGGCATTCGGCGACATCCGCTTCGACCTCGCAATAGACGATGACTTCGGGACAGGCCGAGAACCGGGGGTTCGACAGCATCCGGTCCGCGTTGTACTCGGGATCCCCCGGCAGGACGACCGTCCCCAGGATGTTCCTTTGCAGCTCTTCGGCATATTTGGCGGGAAGTCCCTGCGTGGACCCCTCCGCTTCTCTCCGGGCTGCCCACATAACCGATCTTTTGCGCAAACGTTGCGCGCGACTATCATACCAAAGCAAGGTTTTGTCCTATCACTTGAAACTGCGGCTCATCCTATGAGTGCAACGAAGTGATTGGCAATTTCCTTTTTGCACGCTGGGCGAGATTTCTCTATCTCGCCCTTGCGTCGGGTCAGATCTTGTCGCGCAGGCTGAACCACAGCATGGCCAGGATCAGCAACGGGGTCCGCAAGGCGGGGCCGCCGGGAAAGCTGGGCGTCGGCACACTGGCCATGACGTCAAAGCGTTCGGCCTGTCCGGCGATGGTTTCGGCGGCGATCTGGCCCGACAGGGTCGCCATCGCCACCCCATGGCCGGAGAAGCCCGACAGGCTGAGGATATTCCCCGCCAGCCGTTCGTAATGCGGCATCCGGTTCATGGTGATGCCCAGCGTGCCGCCCCAGGCATGGTCGATCCGGATATCGGCCAGTTGCGGAAAGATCTCCAGCATCGGCTTGCGCACCTTGGAGGCGATATCCCTGGGGAAGCGATAGCTGTAACTTTCCGTGCCGCCGAACAGCAGGCGGTGGTCGTCGGAGAAGCGGAAGTAGTTGACCACGAACTTGCTGTCGGCCACCGCGACATTGCCCCGGATCAGGCTTTCCTGCCGCTCGGGCGTCATCGGTTCGGTCGCGACGACATAGTTGTTGATCGGCATGACCCGCGCGGCGACCCGGTCGTCGAGACGCCCGAGATAGCCGTTGCAGCCCATGACCACGTAACGGGCGGTGACTTCGGCCTCGGCGGTCTTGACCCTGGCCGGGTCCGACTCGGTCAGCGACAGAACCTTGGACCCTTCAAAGATCCGGACACCGGCGGCGACCGCCATCCGCGCCAGGCCAAGTGCGAATTCCAGCGGATCGATATGGCCCGCATCCTCGTAGATGCAGCCGCCGAAATAGGCGTCCGAGGCCACCAGATGGCGCATCTCTTCCCGGTCCAGCGCGCGGATATTGGTATAGCCGTAGGTATCCTGCAAGTGGCGGACATGGTCGTGGCTGTGGCGCACGAAGCGTTCCCGGTGATCGGCGTGGATGATGCCGGGATGGAAATCGGCATGCACCAGATCCGAGGTCGACAGGTCCCGCACAAGATCGACCGACTGCCGCGCGATCTGCCACAGGGCGCGGGCGTGATCCGGGCCGACCATCTTCTCCAGCTCTGCCTGCTCGACCCGCTGGCCCTGTCCCACCTGGCCGCCGTTGCGGCCAGATGCGCCAAAGCCCACGCGCTGCGCCTCGAGCAGGATCACGTCATAGCCCCGCTGCGCCAGATGCAGCGCCGCCGACAAGCCGGTGAAGCCGCCGCCGATCACGCAGACGTCGCAGGCAAGCGCCCCTTGCGCCTCGGCGAAGGGCTCCAACGGCTTGGCCCGGGCGGCATAATACGAGGGCGGGTAATGCCCCTGGCGGTCGTTTACGGTCAGCAGATCCATCGGCAGTTTCCTGTCCTTTTGCCGACAGACATAGCAGCCCGGAGGAGTTTCCGCCAGATATGATCAAATTATTTTGTGGTGATTGCCGTCACCCGCTGGTGCCGATCAGGGCCACGCCGACAGCCATCAGAACCGCCGCGCCCAGCCGTCGCTTCCAGTTGCCCTCGCCAAGAAAGACAAACCCGATCAGGGCCGCGAAAATGACCGAGGTCTCGCGGAGCGCCGAAACCGCGCCCAGCGGGGCGAAGTTCTTGGCATACAGAACCAGACCATAGGCCGTCATCGACACCAGCCCGCCGACGATCCCCACCATCCAGACGCGCGGTTTCAGCCCGGGCAGGGCCGCGCGTTTGCGCAGCGCGACAAATCCGGCAATGAAGATATGCAGAAGCGCACCCCAGGCCCAATAGCCCAGCGTGTTCTGCGACAGGCGGACACCGATGCCATCCACCACCGAATAGGCCGAAATACAAAGGCCTGTTCCAACGGCAAAGCCAAGCGCGGTACGTCCGACCCCATGGCGCAGCGCCGCCCAGCTGCTGATCTGAATGCCCAGGGCGATGGTGGCGATGCCCAGCCAGGCCTGAAGCGGCAGCACCTCACCCAAGAGCAGCATCGCCCAAAGGGCGACAAGCGCGGGCACGATCCCGCGCGCGATCGGATAGACGACGCTCAGATCGCCATGCCGATAGGCCTGCCCCAGCATGTAGTAATAGCCGAAATGGATCACGGTCGAGAGCAGGATATAGGGCACGCTTTCCGGCGCGGGCGGCGGCAGCAGGATCACCATCACGCCCCCCGCCAACACATGGCCAAAGGCGACGAGACCCAGCATCGTTGTCCTGTCCGCCGCGCTCTTGACGATGGCATTCCAGACCGCGTGCAGCAGCGCCGCCGACAAAATGATCAAAACCACCGAAGGGGTCATATCAGGCGTCTTCCTGTCCGCGTGGCAGGGTTTCGATCAGCCGCGTTTCGAGCAGCTGGCCATTGTGATACAGGATCGGATAGGCGACCGCCGAGATATGGCTGTTGAACTCCCGCAACGCGCGCAGGGTCTCAAGGTGAATGTCGCTGGTCTCGAAGCTTTGTTTCTCACCGTTCTGCAAGCGTTTGAAATGGCGCTTGCGGCTGTCACGCTCGGCGCGTTTCAGCTCGGTTTTTTCCAGGCTCAGCAGGCGCGCGCTTTCCAGATCGTCGGAAATCAGCACATTCGAAGCCAGTTTCAGGTTGGCGATGATCGTCTCGTGCATGTTCTGAAGCTCGGACCACCCCTCGCGAGAGAAGCTCTTGCCGGTCTTGCGCAGTTCGCCCGCCAGCACCGTCAGACGCCGGGCGACCACGTCGCCGGCGGTTTCCAGGCGTACCGCATATTCCAGCATGTCGCGGGCGATCTTGGCCGTTTCCTCGCCCATGGTCTCGACCGGCAAGGCCGCCACGAACCGACGGATGCCGGACAGGCATTCGTTGACCTCTTCATCCAGCGCTTGCACCGCCTTGATCCGCGCCTTGTCGCCATCGCGGTAAAGACCCAGCGTCGGCCGGAACATGGCATCGACCAGATCGGTCATCACCAGCAATTCGCGTTTCAGGCTCGACAGCGCCTGAGCAGCGCTGCCGATATGGGCGGGGTCAAGATTGCTGTGCCGCTTCAACAGCGACTCGGCGCTCATAGGGTCGACCGGTTCGGGCAACAGCCGTGTCAGCGGCGCTTCCAGCGCCGAACAGAAAGGCAAGGCCAGGATCAGCAGCGAGGCGTTGAACGCCAGATGCGCGTTGACCAGCATCTGCCCCCCGTAGCCTGCGACATCCAGACCGCCCGCAATGATCATGTTCACGGCAAACAGGCACAGAACGGCCCAGGTGCCGCGCAGCGCCAGATTGCCAAAGGGAATGCGCCGCGCCGTCATCGGCATACCCCTTGTCAGCCAGACGGGGATGAAGGCGCTGCCAAAGTTCGCCCCAAGCACCAGCGACAGACCCGCGACAAAGGGGATCGCTCCGATCTGGACCAGGGTCACGCACATCAGGATGGCGGCGACCGAGGAATGCATGACAAAGGCCAGCGCCGCGCCCACGATAAAGGCGGTGACATAGTCCCGGGCCAAGTATTCGGCGACGGCGGGAAGGAATGCGCTGTCCCGGATCGGATCCATGGCCTCGCGCAGAAAACGCAGGGAAATCAGGATGAAGGCGACGCCCATCAGGATCCGGCCCAACTGGCGTGCCTTGCGCGCCTCGGTCTTGACGAAAAGCCAGCCGCCAACCGCCAGCAGCAGCGGCACCAGCCAGTCCAGCCGGTAGGACAGGACCTGAATGATCAGCGCGGAGCCCAGATCGCCGCCAAGCACAATGGCCAGACCCTGGCCAAATCCCAGCAGTCCGGCACCCGCAAAGCCGGAGGTCAGCAAGGCGACGGCAGCCGAGCTTTGCAGGATCATCGCCATGCAGAGGCCGACGATGCTGGACCGCAAGGCGCCTTGCCGACTGGTCATGACCCTCTGGAACGAGGCGCCATAGGCGCGCTCGATCCCGGTCCGCACCATTCGCACCGCGAACAGCAACAGCATGGTGGCACCGGCCAACTGGAGGAGAAATGCGAATATCGCCATGGTCTAGCCGTTCAAGAGATCAAGCAGGTCGCGATGCAATTCGGGCGACGCGGCAGACACAACGCGCCCGTCCGAGGTCAAGGTCAACGGGTTTCCCTGCCAGTCGGAAATCTCTCCGCCCGCCGCCCGCACAACCGCAGACAACGCCATGTAGTCATAGGGTTGCAGGTCGTAATCGACCACGGCATCGGCATGCCCCATCGCCACAAGGGCATGCGGATAACAGTCATAGCTCAACCGCCGGGTCTGACCACAGCCCATCAACCGCCCGAAGATAGCGGGGTGATCTCGATGGATCTTTTCGCCCTCATTCACGAACAGGCGCGCCGCATCGAGCCTTGTCTGCCCGGACACCCGGATCGCCGATCCGTTCAGCGTCGCGCCTTGCTCCGGAATGCCGATCAGCGTTTCGCGCAGGACCGGCGCCCCGATGACCCCCAGGATAGGCACGCCATCGTCCAGCAGGGCCAGCAGGAAGCCAAAGAGCGGGTGTCCGGTCAGAAAGGACCGGGTGCCGTCGATCGGGTCCACGACCCAGAGATACCGGGAGTCGCTGGCCGTCACCCCATGCTCCTCGCCCAATATGCCGTGTCCGGCGAAATGCTCGGCCAGATAGTCTCGGACCATCTCCTCGACCGCCTTGTCGGCCTGGGTGACGGGGCTTTCATCCCGCTTGAGTTCGACATGCAACTGGCCGCGAAAATACCCGCGCGCGATTTCGGCGGCCTTCTCGGCGATCACCTCGGCATGCGCGGCGAAATCATGACCCGTCAGCATCTGCCCTGCTCCCGTCCAGGGATACCCGATATGGCTGGGCGGTCCAGCAGGACAAAGCCGCATCCGCCTGAGTTCAGCCTATTGCAAACCCTGTTATCTCTCATAAAGATTGTGTTCCCACCGGTGCTGGCAACAAATCTGGCGCGCGCCATCATTCACGTCCGGTTTTGTTGCTTTATTTGGGATTTTGCACGATTTATGCCCGTTTGTACAGAGATCCTGATAGTCATCGCTCTGATCCGGTCAAAACCGGTCAGGCCGTAGCGTATCTACAATGCCGCCGGGTAGATCAGGAACAGGCCAAGCACCAGTGCAAAGAAACCGGCGATCACCACACTCAGCCCGGACAGCCACGACCGGGCGGCGGAAAGCTCCAGATATCGGGCCAGGATCACACGCGCCTTGATCAGCGCCAACACCAGGACGGCGGTGGCCACGATCTGTTGCGGCACCGGCAAAACAGTTGCCCCTGTCGATGCAAGGCTCAGCACCAGCAAGGCCAGCCAGGCCGTGGTCAGACCGGGCCTGTGGCCGTGACGCGGGGTATTGTCAGTGGGGTTCGGGGCAGTCACGATCCTTATCCCAACAGATAGACAACGGGAAACAGCAGGACCCAGATCAGATCGACCATGTGCCAGAACTGTGCGCCCGCCTCTATGTTTCCGGTCTCGTCGCGCCAGGCGACCAGCAGCAGAACCATCACACCCGCCAACACATGCGCGGCGTGAA
This sequence comes from Ruegeria aquimaris, assembly GCF_025751555.1. Taxonomy (GTDB): domain Bacteria; phylum Pseudomonadota; class Alphaproteobacteria; order Rhodobacterales; family Rhodobacteraceae; genus Ruegeria_B; species Ruegeria_B aquimaris. The sequence goes on along the minus strand of NZ_JAOWLB010000016.1, from coordinate 35,554 downwards.
AACCGGTCAGCAGATAGTAGAACATGAAAAACGGGTGGGTCTCGTAACTGATCCCCTGCGCCGCCTTGCCAGCATATTCGGCGCCTTTCACGATCAGGAACACACATCCCAGCGCCGCCGCCGCCACCAGCGAGAGCCGGGCCTGCGCCCGGCGATCCTTGCGCCGGTACTCCAGCGCCTTGGCCGCCAGAAAGCCGGAAGTGACAAGCACGGCGGTATTCAACGCCGCGCCGGTCCGGTAAAGCGCCGATTGCGCCTCGGCAAAGCCGCTTGGATCGGTCAGGCGGACAGCCATGAAGGCCAAGAGGCCCACGCCGAACACCAAGAGCTCGCTGAAGATCAGCACCCACATCAGCAACTCGCCGGGCAGCGCGTCGATCCCTGAAGTCTGCTTCATGCCCCGACCAATTGCCGATAGATCTGCGGCAGCGCCATGGTCAGGCGATGCGGATCGGGGATGACGGCGAAACCGCCCTGCCCGAACATGCGGGGAAACCAGCTTTTGCCGGATTTGTCGATGGTGACGCCGAACACCGATTGCCCGGCGCGGCGCGCCTCGTGAACGGCCTGCCTGGTATCCTCGATCCCGTGGCGGCCTTCGTAATGGTCAAGGTCATTGGGCTTGCCATCGGTGATGACCAGCAGCAGGCGGCGCTTGCGTGCCTGGCTGGCCAGATCGGCCGAGGCATGGCGCACCGCCGCGCCCAGCCGTGTGTAATGACCGGGCCGCAGCGAAGCGATGCGCCGTTCGACCTGCGCCCCCATCGCCTCGTCAAACCGCTTGCAGCGCTGCACATAGACGCGGTGCCGTTTCAGCGAGCTGAAGGCATGGATGGCGAAATCGTCGCCACAGGCGTTCAGCCCCCAGGCCAGCGCGGCCAGCGCCTCGCGCTCGATGTCGATCACGGCGCGACCGGTGACCGCGCTTTCGGTCGAGCGGCTGACGTCGAGCAGGATCGACACCGCCAGATCCCGCGCCTGCGGCCGGGATTGCAGCCAGACCCGCTCGTTTCCTTCGCCATTGGCGCGGCGGTCGGTTTCAGCCCGAACGGCAGCCTCGATATCCAGTTGGTCGCCGTCCAGATGGCCGCGGGTCATCACCCGTCCGGGGCGCAGCGCCTCGAACTGGCGTCGGACCGCGCGGATGCGGCGGGCGGTGGCCGGATCCTTGGCAAACTCCACCGCGTCGTCGCGAATATCGGCGTCCGAGGTCAGGACGTTGACATGATCCGGCAGGTACTGGCCTGTCCGGACGTCCCATTCGGGATACAGGATACGCCCCGACAGCCGTTCGCGGTCGACGTCCTCGGGCGCAAGATCGAGATGCAGTTTCAACCGGGTCGGCGGCGCCTTGGACACCTGACCCAACCCGATCTCGTCCTGATCGTCAGCGGCCTTTTTGGCGTTGTCGGGATCGTCGTCATCGACCCGGCGATTGAGGTTCAGGAACTCGGCCCAGCTCAGGATGGCTTCGAACTTGTGCAGGATGAAACTGTCGTTGCGCGCGGCCTGATCGGATTTGCGGCGGCGGGCGCGGTGGGTCTTTTCGTTCGACTCCTCGGGCGGCCCTTCGGTATCGCGGCTTTCGACCTCGTGATGTTCGGAAAACGCAACCGCGCGCAGTTCAGGCCAGAGCGGCACCGGGCGGAACGGCTGATAACCGCGCGGCGCGGTGACCTCGCCCGCCTGTATCCGCACGGCCCGGGCCGAAAGTTGCGAAGGATCGCCCAGCATATGGCGGATCAGTTCTTCGACCGCCGCCTCGTCGGGCGGCAGGGCGGGGGTTTCACGATGATGCAACAGGCCCCGGCACAGCTCGGCATAAAGCGGACGCAGGCCCGGTGCATTGTCCAGCGTGGCGTCGACCATGGCCTGCGCGGCCACCAATGCATTCAGATCGGCGCGCAGGGGGTCGGATTCGTCGATCCGCGTATCCGCATGTGCGGCGGCTGCGGCCAGCCAGACATAGAGCGCCCCGTTCGCCTCGCGCACGGGATAGACCGCCAGCCGGTCCGGCAAACGCAGAACCTCGCCATCGAAAGAGGCCCGCGGCAGGATCTCGGCCTCGGTGGCCAGCTTGCGGCGCCAGCTCAGGCGATGGCGGGACAGTTCCGGGGAAACGGGGCGCAGTTCGACACTCGGCTTGCCGCCCAGACCCCGGAAAAGAACGGCCAGCCGCCCCGCGACCTCTGACAGGTCGACCGCGGCTCCTTCGTGCACCAAGGGTGCATCGAGACGGCTGGCAAGGCTGTGCCACAGTTTCCCGATTGTCTCCTCGGGTTCCCATGGCTCAAAGTCGATCTTGACCATCACCGGCCTCACCCAAAGACGGCGGTGGTCAGATCGAGGAGCCCGCGTTTGATATCCTCGTCATCAGTCAGAGGTTCGACCATCGCGGCCAGGATGGCGCGTTCGGTCGGCATGCCCTGGGCGATCAGCGTCGCGGCATAGACGACGAGGCGGGTGGAAACCCCCTCCTCCAGATCCTGTCCCTTGAGCCCGCGCAGCTTGCCCGCGAGGCGGATCAGCGGTTTGCACCGGTCCAGCGGCAGGCCGCTTTCCTCGGAGACGACGCGCGCCTCCAGCTCGGGCGAGGGGAAGTCGAATTCCAGCGACAGGAACCGTTGCCGGGTCGAGGGTTTCAGGGTCTTGAGGATGTTCTGGTAGCCGGGGTTGTAGGAGGCAACCAGCATGAAGCCGGGCGCGGCCTCCAGCTCTTCGCCGGTGCGGTCGATCGGCAGGATGCGGCGGTCGTCGGTCAGCGGGTGCAGCACCACGGTCACGTCCTTGCGGGCCTCGACCACCTCGTCGAGGTAGCAGATCGCGCCCTCGCGCACCGCACGGGTCAATGGCCCGTCGACCCAGACCGTCTCGCCGCCCTTGAGCAGGTAACGCCCGATCAGATCGGCGGCGGCCAGATCGTCATGGCAGGCCACGGTGTAAAGCGGGCGGCCCAGTTTGGCGGCCATATGAGCCACGAAGCGGGTCTTGCCGCAGCCGGTCGGACCTTTCAGAAGGACCGGCAGATTGTTCGAATACGCGGCGGTGAAGACATCGCATTCATCGCCCTGCGGGAGGTAGAAGGGGGCGGCTGCCGCCCCCGTTCCGATGTTCATTGTTCCATCCATATCCATTACTCGGCCGGTGTTTCAGTTGCGCCGCGTTCGATGATTTCCTTGCGCGGCACCCACATGGCGTAGATGAACAGCAGCGCACCGATCACCACCACCAGACCGGATCCGAAGCGCATCCAGTAGAAGATCGCGACCTGATCCTGCACGTCCATGAAGTAGTCGCCCAAGACCCGTTGCAGGTGGGTCTGGATCGTCCCGGCGAATGTCAGCACGAAGGTCATGAAGACCATGCCGCTGCTCATCAGCCAGAAGGAGGCCATGTTCAGAACCTGGTTATAGGGATCGCGGTTCAGCAGGATCGGCATCGCATAGCTGAAGATGGCCAGGTTCAGCGACACATAGGCCCCGAAGAATGCCAGGTGCCCGTGGGCCGCGGTGATCTGCGTGCCATGGGTGTAATAGTTCACCCCGTGCAACGTGTGCAGGAAGCCCCAGACACCGGCGCCAAAGAAGGCGAGCGTCGCACAACCCAGCGACCACAGCAGAGCGGCCTTGTTCGGGTGGTCCCGGCGGCCCTTCCAGACCATGACAAAGGCAAAGGCCATCATCGCGAAGAAGGGGATCACCTCGAGCGAGCTGAAGATCGACCCGATCCACTGCCAGTATGCAGGGGTCCCGATCCAGTAGTAGTGGTGGCCAGTGCCCAGGATGCCCGAGAACAGCGCGGCGGCGACGATGACATAAAGCCATTTCTCGACCACCTCGCGGTCAACGCCGGTGAGCTTGAGCATCAGATAGGCCAGGATCGAGGCCATGATCAGCTCCCAAACGCCTTCGACCCACAGGTGGACGACGTACCACCAGTACTGCTTGTCCAGCGCCAGGTTCGACGGGTTATAGAAGCTGAACAGGAACAGCAGCGCCAGACCCCAAAGACCCAAGAGCAGGATGTTGGTGATCGCGGTCTTCTTGCCCTTCAGCACAGTCATCGACACGTTGTAAAGGAAGATGAGCGCCGCCACCACGATGCCTGCCTTGACCCATTTGGGCTGTTCCAGGAATTCGCGCCCTTCCTTGCCCAGCAGGAAGTTGCCCTCGAACAGGTTGAAGACATAGGTCACCACCACGCCCAGCGTGCCGACCACCAGGATCAGCAGTTGCAGATAGGCCAGCTTGGTGGAGTGGATTTCACGCTCCGCCTCTTCCGGGATCAGGAAATAGGCGGCGCCAAAGAACCCGGTGATCAGCCAGACGATCAACGAGTTGGTGTGCAGCATCCGCACGATGTTGAACGGCAGCAGTTCACTCAGCGTGTTGGGCGCCACATAGATCCAGCCGGCGAGCAGACCGCCCAGCACCTGGATCGCAAACAGGCCCATCGCTACGGCAAAGTAGACAAGGGCGATTTTCTGGGATTCGTATTTCATGTCTCCGCTCCCTTCTCAGCCCGCCTCGTTGGGCGGCCAGCCCTGGGTGTCGATCGTGTTCGTCCACAGCAGGAAATCGGCAAGCTGGCGGATTTCCTCGTCGCTGAGGTTGAACCTTGGCATCTGTCTCCGGCCCTCGATCCCGGTCGGTTGCGACTCCATCCAGCCCTTGAGCGTTTCAAAGGCAAGCTCGGGGTCGTCCTGAACACCCCAGCGTGTCATCACGTTCCCGACCTCGGGCGCAAAGTATGCGCCTTCGCCCAGGATCGAGTGACAGTTGATGCAGGCGTGTTTTTCCCAAACATGTTTCCCGGCCGCGACGCTGGCGGTCAGGGTTTCCGCGTTTGTCGAAGTGGTCGTGATGTAACGATGGGAATGGGCTGACAGAGCCAGAAAGATGATAATGAAGAACAACGACCCGCCATAGAATATGTTGCGGGCCATGCTTTTTGTCATGACTTCGCGCATTGCGCTCTCCTTTGCGCCGCGTTTCTGGTGCGGCGATCATCGACTGCGGCGGGTCCAGCCGCCTTAACCAAAGTCAAGACCGGGACAATGGAGTTTGGTCGGGGCCGCTCCGGATCATTTTGCAAATGCCTCGCAGAAGCATATGCATCTGTAATCATTGACATTTTCGGCACATGTTCTTATCTGAGCCGCATCGGGGAGTAGCAGCCGCAGCGATGCGGGATTGCGTCAACACACTCGCGCGGACGCGCGTGGCGCAGTCAGCCCGGGCCACCGGCCCGCGCCTTGCAAGACCGTGGTGACAGGACTCGGTGGGCAGAGTCCGGCCGTCACCCGGTAAGGCCCCGGAGATATGCACCATGACAGGTTTCGCCATCGGCCTTCTGGCCGTCACCCTCTCGCTCGACGCCTTTCTCGCCTCGCTTGGACGGGGTGCCAGAGGCCCGTCGGCTGGTATCGGGCTGGCGCTGCGCACCGGAGTGGTCTTTGGCACGGTCGAAGCGGTAACGCCCCTGATCGGCTGGGGTCTTGGCGTTGCTGCCCTGTCCCATGTTGCAAGCGTCGATCACTGGATCGCATTCGCCCTATTGATGGCGGTCGGGCTGCGGATGGCCCTGCAAGGGGTAAAGCCCCCCGCTCCCTTCCCTTCGGCTGGGCGCGGCACGGCGGCCTTGCTGGCGACGGCTATTGGCACCTCGGTCGATGCGCTGGCGGTTGGCGCCTCGCTGGCCCTGCTCGAAGTCAATATCGTTGCGGTTGCCCTGGCGGTGGGGATCAGTACCCTAATCCTGAGCACCGCCGGCGTTCTGGCGGGCAGATACCTGGGGCAGCGATTTGGCGGCTGGGCCGAACTGTTGGGCGGGCTGGTGCTGATCGGGCTGGGCTGCGCGATCCTCGCCGATCACCTCTCTACCTGATTTTTCGCTGGACCTCGCCGCCGCAGAACCACAGGGTTGACGAAAACCGGACCGGGACAGCCATGGCCGACCAGAAACTTGCACCGATCTGCGCCTTTGATTTCACGGGCGGTCAGTCACGGCCCGTCACCGATGACTGGCCCGCCCCAACCCCCGGCGACGGCACCGCCTTTCGCTGGCTGCATCTGGATCTGGGCAGGCCCGAGACCCGCCGCTGGATCGAACAGAACGTTCCGCCCATCGCGGCCTCTGCCCTGTTGCAATCTGAAACCCGCCCGCGCTGCGACGTGCTGGGCGAGGGGTTGATCCTGAACCTGCGGGGCGTGAACCTGAACCCCGGCTCGAATATCGAGGACATGGTCTCGCTCCGGATGTGGATCCTGCCCAATGCGGTGATCTCCTCCCGGACAAGGCGCATCTGGGCAACGGACGAGATCCAGCGCCGCGCCATCGAAGGCACTGGCCCCGCAACAGTTGGCGGATTTCTGGCCGAGCTTCTGCACGGGCTGTCGCACCGCATCGAACTGGTCTCTCTGGAGCTGGACGACCAGACCGACGGGCTGGAGGAACGCGCCCTGGAGGGCGCGTCTGCCCTGCATGACGATCTCAGCGCGCTGCGTCTGACCGTGATCAAGATGCGCAGGTTCCTGCACCCGCAGCGCGAGGCCCTCGACGCGCTGCTGCGCAACGAATCGCGCCTGCTGGACGCGTCGGAAATCACCGAGTTGCGCGAAGCGGTGAACCGGACGCGCCGCACCATCGAAGAGCTTGACGCCACCCGCGACCGGCTGGTCGCGGTTCAGGACCAGATCGCCTCCGAGCAGGTGCGCATTCTCGGGCGCAACAGTTTCATCCTGTCGATTGTCGCGGCCGTATTCCTGCCGCTGGGGTTTCTGACCGGGCTGTTCGGCGTCAATATCGCGGGCATGCCGGGCACCGAGTCACCTTTGGCCTTCTGGTTCCTGTCCGGCGGCTCGCTGGCGGTCGGCCTTGGGATCTTCCTGGTGTTCCGTGCACTGAAATGGCTGTGACCGGGTGATCACCCCGGCCTGCCCACACGTGGCTGAGTCAGGGCGGGCCACATGGATGTGAGGTACAGCGCAAAGGCCGCGACCCAGAGAACTCCGGTGGCCAGCATGGCCGGGCCATAGAAGTCAGCCACCTCTGTCCCGAACCAGCGCATAAGCGCCGCAACCGCGATCAGGCCATAGCCCCAGGCCATCGGTTGGGGCGCCACCAGAGGCCGCCCGGAATGGCCAAGGGCGGCGCGGCTCATCACCGCCAGGGTCATGCCGCCCACCCCGCCGATGCCCAGCAGGTGAATCCCCACAAGATCGGGCATCAGGTCGAAGCCCGACAGACCCCAGGCCACCATGCCAAGCGCCAGCATCGCCAGCGCCACATGCAGCGACAGCAGGATGGGCTGGCTCCGGCACCACACCCCCGCCCACCCGGCTAGGCGCAGCGCCAGAACGATACCGAATGCAAGCGCCACAAAACTCGTCGCCGTCTGTGACAGATCGATCAGGACGAGACCGGGCAGAACAAGCGCCAGGATCAGACCCGCGCGCTCCAGCACAGGCCGGGACACCGGCCATTTCGCCTCGGGCACGCCCGCGCGGTTCATGGCGTTGCGGGTAAAGGCGGGCGTGATCCGCCCGCCAAGGACAGCGATCAGCGCGCATAATGTGATCAGCCCGGCGCGCAGCCCGGATGAGGCGTCGCCGACATCCGCGCCCAGCCAGTCAAGATGCACCGACAGATTCGCACCCCACAGGTAACCGAGGAAGACCAGAAACATCAGGTTCTGCGGCTTTGGCCGCTTGACCAGCTGCGACAGGATCTTCAGCGCCAGCACCGGCAGAAAGGCCAGGTCCACGACCGCCACCAGCACCGGCGGCAAGACGCCGGCGTACCAGACGGCAAGCCGCCCCAGAAACCACAATCCGGCGGCCAGCGCGATGAACCCCTGCCGCGCGCCCGGCGCACCGGTCCAGTTCGGAACGGCTGTCAGGAAAAATCCGCCGATGGCCGCCGTGGCATAGCCAAATATCATCTCATGCGCGTGCCACAGGGTCGGGGTATCGCCCAATCCCGGCCCATCGCCCGCAATGTAAAGCGTCCAGACCAGACCGGTGAACAGGCCATAAAGCCCCGCGGCCAGGAAAAACACCCGGAAACCTTCGGAAAACAATCGGATAAAGGCAGGCATACGTGTCTCCTGTGCCGCGTGACGCTGTGCGGCGATCTGTTCGCTGATCCTGAACCCAGAATTGCCAGCGGCAACAGGCGGCGCCTTAACGAAAGTCAAGGATCACCCGTCCCGGCGGTGTCAGTCTCGACCCTGCCTCACCAGCCTTCGACGGAGATACCGTTATGAGACCAACCAAAGCCATTCGCAGATCCCTGCTCCTGACAAGCGCCGCGATGGCGCTCGGTCTGGCCGCACCCATGGTTGCCGCACAGGACACCCACGGGTCTGATGCAGGCTCTGCCTATCAGCCAAGCATGACCACCCTTGGTCAATTGAACCTGGAAATTCCCGGCCGCCGCGAAGGCGACCCGGTGATGACCCAGGAAGAGTACAACATCGGCAACAAGATCTATTTCGAGCGCTGCGCCGGCTGTCACGGCGTGCTGCGCAAAGGGGCCACCGGCAAGCCGCTGACCACCGACATCACCCGCGACGTGGGCTATGAATACCTGCGCGATTTCATCACCTACGGCTCGCCTGCCGGGATGCCCAACTGGGGTACTTCGGGCGAGATGAGCGAGGAAGAAATCGACATCATGGCGCGCTACATCCTGCTCGATCCGGCCTCGCCGCCGGAATTCGGCATGGCCGAGATGCGCGAAACCTGGAAAGTTCTGGTCGCGCCAGAGGATCGCCCGACCGAAAAGATGAACGATATCGACATCGACAACCTGTTCTCGGTCACGCTGCGTGATTCCGGCCAGGTGGCGCTGATCGACGGTGCAAACTACAAGATCCATGCCGTGATCAACACCGGTTATGCCGTCCATATCAGCCGGATCTCGGCCTCGGGCCGCTATCTCTTCGTGATCGGCCGTGACGCCAAGGTCAACATGATCGACCTGTGGATGGAAACCCCGGCAACCGTTGCCGAGATCAAGGTCGGCTCCGAGGCGCGCTCGATCGAGACCTCGAAATTCAAGGGGTTCGAGGACAAATATGCCATCGCCGGTTCCTACTGGCCGCCGCAATACGTGATCATGGACGGCGACACGCTGGAACCGCTCAAGATCAAGTCGACCCGCGGCATGGTCTATGACGAGCAGAGCTATCACCCGGAACCGCGCGTGGCCTCCATCGTGGCCAGCCACTACAACCCCGAGTTCATCGTCAACGTCAAGGAAACCGGCAAGATCCTGATGATCGATTATTCGGACATCAAGAACCTCAAGGTGACCGAGATCGAGGCCGAACGCTTCCTGCATGATGGCGGGTTCGACAGTTCCAAGCGCTACTTCCTGGTGGCCGCAAACGCCCGTGGCAAGGTCGCCGTGGTCGATACCAAGGACAGCACCCTGACCGCGCTGGTTGAAACCGGCGGTCAGACACCGCACCCGGGCCGGGGCGCCAACCTGATGCACCCGACCTATGGCCCGGTCTGGGCAACCTCGCACCTCGGCGATGAAACCGTGGCGCTGATCGGCACCGATCCCGAAGGTCACCCCGACCACGCCTGGAAGGTCGTGCAGACCCTCTATGCACAGGGCGGTGGCTCGCTCTTCGTGAAATCGCACCCGACCTCGGAGCATCTCTATGTCGATGCGCCGCTGAACCCGGATGCGGAAATCTCGGGCTCGGTCGCGGTCTTCAAGCTGGGTGATCTTACCCAGGAAGAGCCGGAATACACCGTGCTTCCGATCGTGGAATGGGCCGATATCGGCGAGGGCCAGCCCCGCGTCGTGCAAGGCGAGTTCAACCAGGAAGGCAACGAGATCTGGTTCTCGGTCTGGAACGCCAAGGACCTGGAAAGCGCCATCGTCGTGGTCGACGACAAGACGCTGGAACTCAAGGCCGTGATCAAGGACCCGCGCCTGATCACCCCGACCGGCAAGTTCAACGTCTATAACACTCGGTCCGACGTCTACTGACGTCGAACCACGGGCGGGCCCGGTTGCGTCCCTGGTCCGCCCTTTCTGTCCCTTCTCCAGCCAGTCGCCCCAACCTGACGGAGCCAGCCATGCATATCGCCGGAAAAGTTCACCTGATCGGAGCGGGTCCGGGAGACCCCGAATTGATGACCCTGCGCGCCCTGCGGATGCTGCAAGAGGCCCAGGTGGTGGTCTATGACCGGCTGGTCAGCCCCGAGATCGTGGCGATGGCCCCCAAGGATGCCCGCATGATACCGGTGGGCAAATCTCCCAAATGCCATCCCGTACCACAGGACCGGATCAACCAGATCCTGCTGGAAGAAGCGATGGCCGGTCATGTGGTCGCCCGTCTCAAGGGCGGCGATCCGATGATCTTTGGCCGCGGTTCCGAAGAGGCCGCGCATCTTCTGGCCCATGGCGTACCGGTCGATTACGCCCCCGGCATCACTGCCGCGCAGGGCGCCAGCAGTTCCACCGGCGTGCCGCTGACCCATCGCGGGCTGGCGACCTCGGTCCAGTATGTCACCGGCCACAGACAGGCGGACCGGGTGCTGGACCTCGACTGGAAGCGCCTCGCCGATCCCGACAGCACCCTTGTCGTCTATATGGGCGTGGCCAATATCGGACAGATCGCTATGGGCCTGATGACCGAAGGCCTGCCCGCCGCAACGCCGGTTCTGGCTGTCAGCCAGGCGACAACGGCACAGGAGCGTCGGCTTGTATCGCGGTTGGACAAGATCGCCACCGATGCCCGCACGGCCGATCTGGCCGCGCCCACCCTTTTCATCATCGGCCAGGTCGTTTCGCTCTATGCCGAACATTCCTTTCACGACCTGATGGATCAGGTGGCGGCCCATGGATGACGTTCCGTTGATCCGCACCCAGAAACCGGACAGGTCGGCCCCGGCGCTGGCCCTGACGATGCTGTTCCTCGCCACCACCGCCTTTGCCGCCGATGCCATCGACCCCGCCGCCCTGAAACGTCTGGTGCAGCAGGACTGCGGCTCGTGCCATGGGCTGACGCTCAAGGGCGGACTTGGCCCCGACCTGCGCGCCGAATCGTTGCAGCACTATGACCCCGAGGTCCTGACCTCGGTGATCCTCGACGGCATCCCTGACACGGCCATGCCGCCCTGGCGGCCGCTGATGACCGAGGAAGAGGCCGAATGGATCGCCCGCTATCTGCAAAACCCGGAGGGCAAATGAAACCTTTCGCACTCGCCCTTGTCGCGGCTCTATGGGCCGGAACCGCCGCCGCCGAAACCATCGCCACCGGAGATCTGGGGCTGGTGATCGAGCGCGCCACCGGCTCGGTCCTTCTGGTCGATCAGTCCGACCGCGCCGCGCTCGCCCGGATCGAGGGCTTGGGCGATCTGTCCCATGCCTCGCTGGTCTATTCCCCCGACGAACGCTTCGCCTATGTCTTTGGCCGCGACGGCGGGTTGACCAAACTCGATATCACCACCCGCCAGATCGTGGGCCGCGTCGTGCAATCGGGCAACGCCATCGGCGGCGCCATCTCCGATGACGGCAGGCTGGTCGCCGTGTCCAACTATGAACCGGGCGGCGTGCGCGTCTTTGACGCCGACACGCTGGAGATGGTTGCCGACCTCCCCACCGGCGGCAAGACCATCGGGCTGGTCGATGCGCCGGGGCGCCGGTTTGTCTTTACCGTCTGGGATACCGGCGAAAGCTGGATTGCCGACTTCTCCCAAACGCCGCCGCAGATCACCACCATTCCCGGCATGGGCAAGAACCCCTATGACGCGCTGATCACCGGGAATGGCCGCACCTATATCACCGGCCTGTTCGGCGAGGATGGGCTGACCGCGCTGGACCTCTGGTCTGAGGCCCCCGAACCGATCCGCGTTCTGCCCGGCTATGGCCGGGGCGAGCAGGAAATGCCGGTCTACAAGATGCCGCATCTCGAAGGCTGGGCGCTGACCGGGCGCGAATTTGTGCTGCCCGCCGTTGGTCACAGCCAGGTTCTGTGGATCGACGCCGACACATTGACCGAAACCGGGCGCACCCAGACGTATGGTCAACCGGTCTTTGCCATGGCGCGCCCCGACGGGCGGCAGGTCTGGGTCAACTTCGCCCATCCGCTGAACGACACGATCCAGGTGATCGACACCGTCACCAAAGAGGTGATCCACGAGTTCAAGCCCGGCCCAGCGGTCCTGCATATGGAGTTCACGCCGCGCGGGCACGAGATCTGGATCAGCGTCCGCGATGCCAACCGCATCATGATCTACGACACGCGGACATTTGAAAAACTGCGCGAAATAGAGGCGGAGAGCCCCTCGGGCATCTTCTTCACCGCCCGGGCGCATAAAACAGGGTTGTGACCGCCATGTGCCATATCACCGATCCCATCGACCGCGCCCTGCTGGACGACTGGCAACGCAACTTTCCGATCACCGACCGCCCCTTTCTGAACATCGCCGAAGAACTGGGGCAAAGCGAAAGCAACGTGATCGCCCGTCTGAAGCGGATGCGCACCTCTGGCCGGATCACCCGCGTCGGCGCCACCGTGGCGCCCGGCACCGCCTCGGCCAGCACCCTGGCCGCCGTCGCAGCACCCGAGGATCAGGTCGAGGAAATCGCCGCGCTGATCGGCGCGGAACCGGGCGTGAACCACAATTACCAGCGCGAGGATGACTGGAACCTCTGGTTCGTGGCCACCGGCCCGGACCGGGCGCATGTGGACGCCACGCTGGCGCGCATCGGCGCGCGGACCGGCCTACGTGTGCTCGACCTGCCACTTGTGCGTCCCTTCAACGTGGATCTGGGGTTCCGCATGGGCGCGGCGACGCCGCGTGTTCCTGCCCGCCGCGAGACCGACGTTTCCGCCCTGCGGCCCGGCGACACGGATCTGCTTCAGGCGCTGACATCGGGGTTGCAGCTGGTCTCGAACCCCTATGCGACCCTGGCCGAAGAGCTAAACCGCGACACCGGCGATGTCATGGCCCGCATCCGGGCGATGCAGGCGGCCGGGATCATCGCGCGGCTGGGCGTGATCGTGCGCCACCGCGCGCTGGGATGGTCCTCCAACGCGATGGTGGTCTGGGATTTGCCGTCCGATGCCATCGCCGCAGCCGGTCCCGCGCTGGCCGCCTGCCCAGGTATTACCCTGTGCTACGAACGGCGCCCCGTGCCCGGTATCTGGCCCTATCGCCTCTACTCGATGATCCACGCCCGCTCGCGCAGCGAAGCGGAAGAGGTTCTGGGCCGCGCCTCCACATTGCCGGAACTGGCTGGAGCCCCGCACAAGGTCCTGTTCTCGACCCGCTGCTTCAAACAGACCGGTGCCCTGATCAAACCCAAGGAGAAGGCCGCATGACACTGGATGACACCGATCGCCGGATCCTGAACCTTATGCAGGACGATCTGCCGCTCTGCCCTGAGCCTTATGCCGCGGTCGCCGCCGAGCTGGGGCTGGCGGAAACCGACCTTCTGGCGCGCCTGGCGCGGATGCAGCAGAGCCGGGTGATCACCCGGTTCGGCCCGTTCTTCGACGCAGCCGCCATGGGCGGCGCCTTCTGCCTTTGCGCTATGGAGGTGCCGGAGGCGGTTTTTGAAACCGTCCTGACCAAAGTCAATGCCCATCCGGAGGTGGCGCATAATTATGAACGCACGCACCGGCTCAACATGTGGTTCGTCCTGGCAACGGAAACGCCCGAAGGAATACAGGTGACCGCCGATGCGATCGAACGGGAAACCGGGATCGCGGTCCTGCGCTTTCCCAAACTGCAAGAGTTTTTCATCGGCTTCCGGGTGGCGGCATGAGCATTTCGGATACGGACAGGCAGATCATCGCAGCAATGCAGGAAGGCCTGCCGCTGGTGCCGCGTCCCTTTGCGGCCATCGCCAGCCAGACCGGCCTGACCGAGGAGGCCCTGCTGCACCGTATCGCCGAGTTGAAGGCGCGCGGCGTGATCCGTCGCATCGCCGCCGCACCCAACCACTACAAGCTGGGCATGACCGCCAACGGCATGACCGTCTGGGATGTCGACGACGCCCGGATCGCCGGGCTTGGCGCGCAGATCGGTGCCTTGCCCTATGTCACCCATTGTTATGAACGCCCCCGCGCACTGCCCGACTGGCCCTATAACCTGTTTGCCATGGTGCATGGCGCTACCCGCGACGAGGTCGAGGCCAAGCGCGGCGAAATCGCCGCGATCCTTGGGTCGGCCTGCCGGGGGCATGACATCCTCTATTCCACGCGCATCCTGAAAAAGACCGGGCTGCGCCTGAAACAGAAAGGCTGAGACCTCATGTTCCGCCTGACCGAATACATGCATCAACTGGTCGAACCGACCCCGGTGTGCCAGCGCCGTCCCGGCCCGGTGAAACCGGTGGTGATCTGGAACCTGACCCGGCGCTGCAACCTGAAATGCCGCCACTGTTATACCGTCTCGGCGGATGTGGATTTTCCCGGCGAGCTGAGCCACAAACAGGCGATGGAGACGCTGGAGGATCTGGGCCGGTTCAAGGTGCCCGCGATCATCCTGTCCGGGGGCGAGCCGCTCGACCGGTTCGATTTCTTCGACATCGCCCTGCGCGCGCGCCAACTGGTGCCGATGCTGGCGCTGTCGACCAACGGAACCAGGATCCACGGCGAGACCGCCGACCGCATCGCCGATGTGGGCTTTAGCTATGTGGGCATCTCGCTGGACGGGATCGGCGCCACCAATGACTGGTTCCGCGGCGTCGAGGGCGCCTTTGCCGATGCCCTGCGCGGGGTGCGCGCCTGCAAGGCGCGCGGCATCAAGGTTGGCCTGCGCTTCTGCCTGACCGAGGGCACCCAGCACCACCTGCCCGATCTCTTGCAGCTCTGCGATGACGAGGGGGTGGACAAGTTCTATCTCAGCCATCTGGTCTATGCCGGGCGCGGCGACAAGAACCGGGGCGAGGATGCGGCGCATCTGCGCACCCGCCACGCCATGGACCTGCTGCTGGACCGCGCCTGGGTGGCGGCCGCCGAGGACATGCCTCTGGATATCGTGACCGGCAACAACGACGCCGACGCGGGTTACTTCCTGGACTGGGTGCGGCGCAATTTCGACGCCGAGCGGGCGGCGCATATCCGCGCCCATCTGGCCGCCTGGGGCGGCAATTCCAGCGGGCTGGGCGTGGCCAATATCGACAATCTTGGTCGGGTGCATCCCGATACCTATTGGTCCGACTACACGGTGGGCAACGTGAAGACGGCACCGTTCTCGCAGCTCTGGACCGGCGACGACCCGATGCTGGCGCTGCTGCGCACGCGCCCCCGCCCGCTCAAGGGCCGCTGCGGGGCCTGTACGCTCAAGGATGTCTGCGGCGGCAATACCCGCATCCGCGCCCTGCAACTGACCGGCGATCCCTGGGCCGAGGACCCGGCCTGTTACCTGTCGGATGCCGAGATCGGTGTCACGGGTTCGGACCGCCTGACCGTCACCCCGTTCCGAGGAAAGAGACATGACCCGGCGCATCAGTTCTTTTGACACCCGCCCGCTAGGAGCCGCACCTGTTGTGCCTGTCGCGCGTGCGGGAGCCTCCGGCGGGAGTATTTGGAGCAAAGTGAAATATGGGGTCTGTGCCCTGATGCTGGCGGGACCCGTGGCGGCGGGACCGGCCGAGGACTATGCCGAATATTGCGCAAGCTGCCACGGCGCGGCGCGGCTGGGCGGGTTGGGGCCGGCGCTGATCCCCGAGACGCTGGGCCGGATGCGCGGGCCGAAAGTGGCCGCCGTGATCCGCGAGGGCCGCACCGCGACCCAGATGCCGGGGTTCTCGGACACGCTGGACGAAGCGGCCATCGCCGCGCTGGCGGAGTATGTGAAGGAACCGTTGGCCGAGATCCCCGCCTGGGGCGAGGCCGAGATCAAGGCAAGCCGGGTGTTGGACGGCGACTATGTGGCCGCCACTGCGCCGGTCTGGGATGCCGATCCAATGAACATCACCCTGGTGGTGGAAACCGGCGATCACCATGTCAGCGTGCTGGATGGCGACACCTTCGACGTGCTCGACCGGTTCGAAACGCCGTTCGCCGTGCATGGCGGGCCCAAGTTCAGCCCGGACGGGCGCTATGTCTTCATCATGTCACGCGACGGCTGGGTGCAGAAATACGACCTCTGGTCGCTGCAACAGGTGGGCCGGGTGCGCGCGGGGCTCAACAGCCGCAACATCGCCATGAGCCATGACGGCAAATGGCTGGCGGTAGCCAATTACCTGCCGATGTCGCTGACCCTGCTGAGCACCGAGGACCTGTCGGTGGCGAAGGTCATGAAGGTGACCGCCAAGGATGGCACGCCCAGCCGGGTCTCGGCCGTCTATCAGGCCCCGCAACGGCAGAGCTTCATCCTGGCGCTCAAGGACGCGCCCGAGATCTGGGAGGTGGCGACAGACCCCGATGCCGACCCGGTTTACGAGGGCTTCATACACTCCCGCGAAAAAGGCATGGTCGAGGCGATCCCCTCGTCCGAAGGTCTGTTCGCCCGGCGCCGGATCGAGATCTCCGAGCCACTCGACGATTTCTTCTTCTCCGACGATTACCGCAACCTGATCGGCGCCGCGCGCGACGGGGTGCGCGGGGTGGTGGTGAACCTGAACGTCGGCCGCGAGATTGCCGAACTGCCGCTGGAGGGCATGCCGCATCTGGGCTCGGGCATCAGCTGGGCGCGCGACGGACGCCGGGTGATGGCCACGCCGCATCTGAAAGAGGGCAAGCTGAGCGTCATCGACACCGAAAGCTGGACCCGCATCGCCACCATCGCCACCGAAGGGCCGGGATTCTTCCTGCGCAGCCACGAGAACACCCCCTATTTCTGGGCCGACGTGTTCTTTGGCCCCAACAAGGACGCGATGCATGTGATCGACAAGCAGAGCCTCGAGATCGTGCGCACCCTGCGCCCGGCGCCGGGCCAGACGGTGGCGCATGTGGAATTCACCCGCGACGGCAAATACGCGCTGGTCTCGGTCTGGGAGGAGGACGGCGCGGTCATCGTCTATGACGCCGCAACGCTGGAAGAGGTGCGCCGCCTGCCGATGAAGAAACCCTCGGGGAAATACAATGTCTGGAACAAGATCACCTTCTCCGAAGGCACCAGCCACTGAGCCGGATACCGAGGGCCGCTGGCCGGTGTGGAAACTGGCGCTGCTTCTCTATCCGGCGGTCGCGACGACGGTCGCGATCAACCTCTACATGGGCGCGCTGATGCTGCGCGCCCTTGGCTGGATGCCGCTGTCGCCGGTCGCGGCCTTGCTCTGGTCGGTGCCCCTGGGCATTCCCGCCACCTGGCTGGCCGGGCGCTGGCTGCGGCACCTGCTGGACGAGGCGGCAACCTGACCCATGGCAAAAAGAAACCCGCCGTCAGGCGGGTTCCAGTTTGCCGTGTGAGTAGTGGTTTCTTATCTCAGCCGTGCTTGACCATCACGTGGCGGACAACGGTGTAATCCTCCAGCGCATAAGAGCTCATGTCCTTGCCATAGCCGGACTGTTTCAGCCCGCCATGCGGCATCTCGTTGGTCAGCATGAAATGGGTGTTGATCCAGGTGCAGCCATAGCGCAGGCGCGCCGCCGTTTCCATCGCGCGGCCCACATCCTTGGTCCAGACCGACGAGGCCAGGCCATAGTCGCTGTCATTCGCCCAGGCCACGGCGGTATCCACATCCGAGAACGGCGTGATCGACACCACCGGGCCAAACACCTCGCGCCGAACGATCTCGTCCTCCTGCTGGGCGCCGGCAATGACGGTGGGCTGGAAGTAGAACCCCTGCCCCATCGGATCGCCCCCGGTGGTGACCTCGATGTGATTGAGCTCGCGGGCGCGGTTGACAAAGCTCGCCACCCGGTCGCGTTGACGCAAGGAGATCAGCGGGCCGATCTCGTTCTGGCTATCGTCCTCCAACCCCAGCGCGATGGTGGAAACCGCCGAGGTCAGGTCGGCCACCAGCTTGTCATAGACCTTCTTGCCCGCATAGATGCGGCAGGCGGCGGTGCAATCCTGACCGGCATTGTAATAGCCAAAGGCGCGCAGCCCTTCGACCACCTCGGACACATCGGCATCGTCGAACACGATGACCGGCGCCTTGCCACCCAGTTCCAGATGCGTCCGCTTGACCGACTTGGCAGCCGCATCCAGGATCTTCTTGCCTGTCGCGATGTCACCGGTGAGCGAGATCATGTCCACATCCGGGTGGTTGATCATCTGGTTGCCGACCGAGTGACCCCGGCCCGTGACCACGCTCACCACGCCTTCGGGCAGTTCCTCGGCCAGGATGCGCGCCATTTTCAGCGCGGTCAGGGGCGTCTGTTCGGACGGTTTGAAAACGACGGTGTTGCCGCCCCCAATGGCGGGGGCAAGTTTCCACGCCATCATCATCAGCGGATAGTTCCACGGTGCGATCGAGGCGACGACACCGATCGGGTCGCGCCGCACCATGGATGTGAACCCTTCCAGGTACTCGCCCGCCACAGCGCCATGCTGGCAGCGGACGGCGCCCGCGAAGAACCGATAGCAATCGACAATGGCCGGGATCTCGTCCCCCCGCGCGGCGTTGATCGGCTTGCCGCAGTTCAGCGCCTCAAGGGCCGCAAAACCATCCGCCTCGGCCTCGATCCGGTCCGCGATGCGCAACAGCGCCGCCGACCGTTCCGCCGGTGTGGTGCGCGACCAGGTGCGAAACGCCTTGCGGGCGGCTGCAACCGCGCGATCCACCTGCGCGGCCGAGGCTTCGGGCACCTCGATGATCAGCTCGCCGGTGCGCGGGTTCAGGACCTGTTCGGCCACTTCGGTGCCGGTTTCGAAATCGGTCCCGATCAAAAAACTGGTGTCGATCTTCATGTGTCGGACTCCTTTGGTCACTTGCCGCCACCCGCGGTCTCGGAACCGCCACGGGTGAGGTAATAGGCGAGAAGAATGGGAACGAAAGTCGTGGCAAAGACCACGATGGCCACCACGTTCGTCACCGGGCGCTGACGCGGGCGCACCAGCTCGTTCAGCATCCAGATGGGCAGGGTCGATTGCTGGCCTGCGGTAAAGGTGGTCACGATCACCTCGTCAAAGGACAGCGCGAATGCCAGCATGCCACCGGCCAGCAGGGCCGAGCCGAGGTTCGGAAGCAGCACATAGCGCAGCGTCTGGAACCCGTTGGCGCCCAGGTCGGCCGAGGCTTCGAACACCGCGCCCGACAGGCGGCGGAATCGGGCCACCGCGTTGTTGTAAACGATCACGATACAGAACGTCGCGTGCCCCAGCACGATGGTAAAGGTCGAGAACGGGATATCCATCACCGCAAAGGCCGAGCGCAGCGACATGCCGGTGATCACGCCCGGCAAAGCGATGGGCAGGATGATCAACAGCGCGATCTGCTCGCGGCCAAAGAACCGGCTGCGCGCCATGGCCGCCGCGATGAGCGTGCCCAGGATCATCGCCAGCGCGGTCGAGACGGCAGCCACCTTCAGGGACAGGTAAAGGGGCGGCCAGATATCCTCGCGGTGCCAGGCCACGGCGAACCATTCGGTGGTCAGCCCCGGCGGCGGGAACTGGTATGTCCGCTCCTCGGTGGTGAAGGCATAGAGAAAGATCAGAAGGATCGGCAGGTGCAGGAACAACAGCCCGGCAATCGCCCCGATTTTCAGCCCGGTCGAGGCGCGCGCTTCAGAGTGCATCGAACGCCCCTCCCCGTTTGGCCAGTGCCAGATAGACCAGCATGATCAGGATCGGCACCATGGCGAATGCCGCCGCCAGCGGGATGTTCCCGGCGGTGCCCTGGAACTGGTACACGGCCTGCCCGATGAACCGGGCCGATGTGCCCACGATCTGCGGAATGATGTAATCGCCCATGGTCAACGAAAAGGTGAAGATCGACCCCGCGATCACCCCCGGCATCGCCAGCGGCAATACCACGGTGCGGAAGGTCTGCTTGCGGCTGGCGCCCAGATCGGCCGAAGCCTCCAGCATCGACAGCGGCACCCGCTCCAGCGACGCCTGCATCGGCAGGATCATGAAGGGCATCCAGACATAGACAAACACCAGCCAGGTGCCAATGAACGAGGTCGACAGCGAGTTGCCGCCAACCCAGGGCAGCGCCAGCACGGCATCCAGCAGGAACCCCGCGCCGATGCCTTCGGCGGCCCAGGTGATGATGCCTTCCTTGGCCAGGATCAGCTTCCAGGCATAGACCTTGACCAGGTAGGACGACCACAGGGGCAGCATGATGCCGAGGTAGAACACCGCCTTCCACCGGCCCCGCGCATAGCGGGCGGCGTAATAGGCGATTGGAAAGGCGACGAATGCGCTGGTGATCGTCACCGCCGTCGACATCAGAAGCGTGCGGATGATGATATCCATATTGGCGGCGCGGAACAGCTCGCCATAGGTCTTGAGGGTGAACTCCTCCTTCACCACGCCCGAAAATTCGTCGATCGAATAGAAGCTCTGCAGCAAGAGCGCGGCAAGCGAGCCGAGGTACACGACGCCCAGCCAGAGCAGCGGCGGCGAGATCAGCAGCAAGAGCAGCAGCTTTGGCCGCCGCCAGAACACTGTGCTCAGCCGGTCGGCAAGCCCGCGTTCGGGCAGGATGGCAGAGACGCGGGTCATGCCTCCTCCATCACGTGCAGGGCGCCCGCGTCAAAGGCCAGACCAATCGCCGCGCCGACACCCGGGATATCGGCGCCGGACGGCGCCAGTGCCGCGATCTCGGTTCCGTCTATGTCAACGGCCACCCGCGTCCCGGCCCCGAGATAGCGCAAGCCGGTCACGGTTCCGGCCAGCCGGGCGCCCTCGGGCGCGACCAGGCGCAGGGCCTCGGGCCGCAGGCTGGACCAGCGCTTGCCGCCCCCCAGACGTTCACTCACCTCGGGCGGCAAAACGTTCGACGATCCCACGAAATCGGCAACGAACCGGGTTCGGGGTTTGTCATAGATCTCGGCGGGCGTACCGATCTGGGCGATCTTGCCCTCGTTGAACACCGCCAGGTGATCGGCCATCGACAGCGCCTCGCCCTGATCATGGGTGACAAAGACAAAGGTGATGCCCAACCGCTGTTGCAGCGCCTTCAACTCGTCCTGCATCGCCTCGCGCAGCTTCAGGTCCAGCGCGCCCAGGGGTTCGTCCAGCAGCAGAACCCGCGGCTCGTTCACCAGCGCCCGCGCCAGCGCCACGCGCTGCCGCTGCCCGCCCGACAACTGCCCCGGCTTGCGGTCGCCGAACCCGTCGAGCTTGACCAGTGCCAGCATCTCCTCGGCCTTGGCATGGCGTTGCGCCTTGCCGACACCGGCCACCATCGGCCCATAGGCGACGTTGTCGCGCACGTTCATATGCGGAAACAGGGCATAATCCTGGAACACCGTGTTCACGCTGCGCCGGTTGGGCGGCACGTGGCTGACGTCCTGTCCAAAAATCGCGATCTCGCCCGAGGTCGGCGATTCAAAGCCCGAGATCAGGCGCAGGCAGGTCGTCTTGCCGGATCCCGAGGGCCCCAGCATGGCAAAGAACGACCCTTCCTCGATGGTCAGGTTCACCTGATCCACGGCCCGGACGGAGCCGAAATGGCGGGATACACGGTGAAAGGATACGGCAGCGGTCATGTCATCTCTATTCGGCCCAAAGCGGGGCCGTTTTTCGTGTTTCTGTCATGGTGCGGGGAACGGCCCCCGGATTGCACCGGGGGCCAGGGGTAAGATCAGCGGCCGCCGATCACACCGATATAGTCGGACACCCAGCGGTAATAGGGCACGCATTCGCCCTGGCTTTCGCACCGGCTGACCGGGGTGGTCCAGAACCGGATCCGCTCGAAATCAGCCAGACCGTTGGCATCACAGCCTTCCTGGGTCTGCATGCCGCGCCCGTCCGAACAGGCCGCCGGAACCGAAGGCACCGCGCCGAACCAGACCGACAGGTCCGATTGCAGGTTCGAGCTCAGCGTATGTTCCATCCACAGATAGGCGCAGGTCGGATGTTCGGCATCCACATGCATCATCGTGGTGTCCGCCCAGCCGGTCGCGCCTTCCTCGGGGATCACCGAGGATACCGGGAAACCTTCGGACTTCAGCAGGTTCACCTGGAACGGCCAGGAACCCGAGGCAACCACGCCCTCGTTCTTGAAATCGTCCATCTGGATGAACGCGTCGTGCCAGTAGCGGCCCACCAGCTCGCGCTGCCCGCGCAGCAGGTCCAGCGCGGCCTTGTACTGGTCTTCGGTCAGCTCATAGGGCGAGGTGATGCCAAGCTCCGGCTTGTGCGTCATCAGGTATTGCGCTGCATCCGCCACGTGGATCGGGCCGTCATAAGCCTGCACCCGGCCCTTGTTCGACTTGCCGTCGGGCAGGGTCATTTCCTCGAACACCACGTTCCACGAGGTGGGCGGCTGATCGCCAAAGGCCTCGGTGTTGTACATCAGCACGTTCGGCCCCCACATGTAGGGCGTGCCATAATGCACGCCATCCACCGTGTGCCAGGGCGCGCTTTGCAGGCGCTCGTCCACCGTGCCCCAGGACGGGATCAGGTCGGTGTTGATCGGCTGCACCCGCTTGCCCGCAACCAGACGCAGCGAAGCATCGCCCGATGCGGTCACCAGGTCGAAGCCGCCCTCGTTCATCAGGGCCACCATCTCGTCCGAGGTATTGGCGGTCTTGACCACCACCTTGCAACTCGTGGCCTCTTCGAACTTGGTCACCCAGTCGAATTCCTTCATCGTCTCGCCGCGCTCGATGTAACCGGGCCAGGCGACGATGTTGACTTGCCCTTCCGGCGTCCCCAAGGCGGCAAGCTGCGCGCCCGCCGGGCCAACCGCAATGGCCGTGGCAAGCGCCGTGGTTCCGAGAAGTCCGAGGATCTTCATGCTGTCACTCCCTGTGTTCGGACACGCATTCCACGCGCGCCCCTTTTGATGCGCACAGGATATGAACAGCACGAAGCTTCGCAAATTCAAAAGAATGAACACATGTATCGGTTTTTCCGATAGGTCGGTTTCACCACGGCCCGAAACGGGCGAACGGCTTGAATCACCGGTCCGAAATGGCGCTTTGGGCAGACCTCAGGAAATTGCGGGCCGCATCGGAAAGAGGCGCGCCGCGCCGCCAGGCAAGCCCCACCTGCACCGATGGCAGGTCGCCCGAGACGTCGCGAATCTCGATCCTGTCCCCTTCCAGCGACCAGGGCCGATAAACCATGCCGGGCAGAATGGCGATGCCCGCGCCGGTGGCGACAAGGCTGCGCACCGCCTCAACCGACCGGGTCCTGAACGCGATCTCGGGCCGCACCGACAAGGATTGCATCAGCTGTTTCATGCTCTCCTCGATCTCTTCGACCATCAGCTGGATCATCGGCAGACCGACAAGCTGCTCCAGTTCGATCGCCTCCTGCTGCGCCAGCTCATGGCCCAGCGGCAACCACAGCCGGTATTGCGATACCAGCAATGTCTCGACATGCAGCGCCAGACGGTCCTTGACCGACGAGGTCAGCAGCACCGCCACATCCAGTTCGCCGCCGATCAGCAGGTGTTGCAGGTACTCGCCTGAATCCTCGATCACGTTCAGCTCGACCTGCGGAAACGCCCGGCGGAACCGGGCCAACAGATCCGATAGAACATATCCTGCAACCAGCGAGGTCACACCCAGCGACAACCGCCCCGTTACCTGCGAGGCCTCCTCGCGAAACGCTTGTCTGGCGCTTGCGACATCACCCAGGATCTGCCGGGCATGGCGCAGAAAGGCCGACCCCCGGTGGGTGATCTGCAACCCCCGCGCCTGCCGTTCGAACAGCGACACGCCCAGATCCTCCTCCAGCGAGCGGATCGCCTCGGTCACCGACGACTGGGAAATCGACAGCACCCGAGCGGCACCTGTGACCGATCCCTGCTCGGCTGCGGCGACAAAGAACTGTAGCTGGCGCAGGGTGAAGGCCACGTCACTCTCCGATGCGGTGGTATGGAAAACGTCCGCCCACTATCACCCGAACCAGCGCCCCGGGAAAGCACGAAAGGCGATCACTCGGCGGCGCTTCTGAGACTGGCCATCAGGTTGTGAAACTTCTCGCCCTGCACCGCCACATGGGTCCTCAGGGCTGCGGCGGCAGCCTCGGCATCGGCGGCGGCCAGCGCCGCCACGATGGCCTCATGCTCTGCCATCGACTGCCCCATCCGCCCCCGGAACCGCAGTTGCACCCGGCGGAACGGCTTCAGCCGCTTGTGCAGTTTCGTCGCCTCCTGTTCCAGGAACGCGTTGCCCGAACTGCGATAGATGATCTTGTGAAACCGCTCGTTCTCGGCGTAGTAGCTGTCGGTGTCGCCCGCCTCGACCGCCTGCTGGCACAGCGTATTGGCCTGCCGCAGCGCCTCCAGCGCCGTTTCAGAAATCCGCATCGCCGCCAACCGACCACAGGCGGCCTCCAGCTCGGCCATGACCTCGAACATCTCGATCAGCTCCACCGGGCCGGGCTGTCGCACAAACGCCCCCCGACGGGGAATCAGCTCGACCAGTCCCGACTGGGCAAGCCTTTGAATTGCCTCGCGAAGTGGCGTTCTGGATACCCCGAACTGCTCCGACAGGCGCACCTCGTCCAGCCGGTCCCCATCCGAGAAGGTTCCGTCGAAAACCAGCTCTTCCAACTGTTCTGCAATGCGATCCGCGTGGCGCTGTTCCATGAAGATTTACTAGCTTTGCCCGAACTAAAATTCAATCCTGTAATTCTTGTATACAAAACTATTGACCTGAAAAACACTACCGGCATAGGTTAACCCGGTCCCCGGTCCGTCCGGGTCGATGAAAGGGAGGAAACCATGAAATCCATGCTCAAGACCGCCGTTGCGGCTCTGGCACTCGTATCGGCGGCCTCGGTCGCCCATGCCACCGAACTGCGCCTGTCACACCAATGGTCGAACAACGACATCCGGCACAAGGTCGCCCAGATCGTCGCCGACGAGGTCGCGGCGGCCAATGTCGATCTGGACATCAAGATCTTCGGATCGCAATCGCTGTTCAAGGCGCGCGAACAGTACAAGCCGCTCAGCCGGGGCCAGCTCGACATGACCGTGCTGCCGCTCAGCTACGCGGGCGGCCAGCAGCCCGCCTATAACCTGACCCTGATGCCGGGCCTGGTAAAGAACCACGACCATGCCGCCCGGCTCAGCGCCTCGCCCTTCATGGCCGCGCTCGAGGAAAAGATGGCGCAGGATGACGTGATGGTGCTGGTGCATGGCTACCTGGCCGGTGGTTTTGCGGGCAAGGACAAGTGCATCACCAAACCCGAAGACGTGCGGGGCCTGCAAACCCGCGCCGCCGGCAAGGCGTTCGAACAGATGCTGGCGGGCGCCGGTGCCTCCATCGCCTCCATGGCCTCGTCCGAGATCTACAACGCCATGCAGACCGGCGTCCTTCAGGCGGTGAACACCTCGTCCTCGTCCTTCGTGTCATACCGGATCTACGAACAGGTCAAGTGCTATACCCCGGCGGGCGATGTGGCGCTGTGGTTCATGTACCAGCCTCTCTTGATGAACAAATCCACCTTTGACGGGCTGACCGAGGCGCAACAACAGGCGCTGCGCGACGGCGCGGCCAAGGCACAGGCGTATTACCTGGACGAAGCCAAGAAAGAGGACGCGGCCTCGGTCAAGGCGTTTGCAGATGCCGGTGTCGAGATCGCACAGATGACGCCCGAGGATTTTGCGGCCTGGCGCGAGCTGGCCAAGGAAACCTCCTACAAGGCCTTCATCGCAGACGTGGCCGACGGTCAGGCGCTGCTTGACATGGCGCTCGCGGTCGACTGACCCAGCCCATGGGCGGCCCCCCGGTGGGCCGCCCGACCCCACAGATAACACCCCGACCGTTGGAGGAGCCGATGTCCGGCCACAGTTCCGCTGCCGCCGCCCGAACCGGCAGCAACCCGGTGTTGCGCGCCGTCGCCGCCATCTCGACCTTGGCAGGATGGGTTTCGGCCACGATGATCGTCGCCGCCGTCCTCATCACCTGCCAGATGATCGTGATCCGCTATGTGCTGAACGGCTCGACCGTCTGGCAGACCGAAGCGGTCATCTATCTCATGATCGCGGCCACCCTGCTGGGCCTGTCCTATGTCCAGCGGTTGCGAGGTCACGTGAACGTCGATCTGATCCCGCTGTCCCTGCCCCCCCGGATCCGTTTCGTTCTGGCCTTGACGACCTCGGCTCTCACCATCGCAATCGTCGCCGTGATCCTCTGGTACGGCTACGAATACTGGCATTTCGCGTGGGAGCGCGGCTGGCGCTCCGACACCGTCTGGGGGGTAAAGCTCTGGATCCCCTACCTCGCCATCCCGGTCGGGTTCGGTCTGCTGCTGCTGCAACTGGTCGCCGATTTCATCGCCCTTCTCCTGGGCATCGACAAACCCTTCGGATTGGAGTGAGCGCATGGACCCGTTGCTGCTCGGCGCCATCGTCGCCATCGCCACCATCATCGTTCTGTTCTCGGGCGTCTCGGTCGCCATCGGCCTGTTGATCGTCTCCGCCGGTTTCCTGCTGATCTTCGACGGTGCCCGGTCGCTGGAGCTGATCCCCGAGATCCTGTTCGGCAAGCTCGACAACTTCGCCCTCCTGTCGATCCCGATGTTCATCATCATGGGCGCCTCCATCGCCTCGACCCGGGCGGGCGCCGACCTCTACGAGGCGCTTGAGCGCTGGCTCACCCGCGTGCCCGGCGGGCTGGTGATCTCGAACCTCGGCGCCTGCGCGCTCTTTGCCGCCATGTCGGGATCCAGCCCCGCCACCTGCGCCGCAATCGGCAAGATGGGCATCCCCGAAATGCGCAAGCGCGGCTATCCCGACGGGGTCGCGGCGGGTTCCATCGCGGCGGGCGGCACGCTGGGCATCCTGATCCCGCCCTCGGTCACCATGATCGTCTACGGCATCGCCACCGAGACCTCGATCGGCCGCCTGTTCCTGGCGGGCGTGATGCCGGGTCTGATGCTGGTCGGGCTGTTCATGGCCTGGTCGATCTATTCCACCTGGCGCTCGGGCGACACTACGGTTCTCAGCGCGGGCAGCTATAGCTGGGCACAGAAATTCGAGATCCTGCCGCGCGTCCTGCCCTTTCTGCTGATCATCCTCGGCGTGCTTTACGCCATGTATGGCGGCATCGCCACGCCATCGGAAACGGCGGCGGTCGGTGCTCTGCTCTGCATGATGATCGCGATGATCATCTACAAGCTCTGGAACCCGCGCGACCTCTGGGTGGTGCTGCGCGACTCGACCCGCGAAAGCGTGATGATCCTCTTCATCATCGCCGCCGCTGGCGTGTTCTCCTACATGCTCAGCTCGCTCTTCATCACCCAGGCCATCGCCGAATGGATCGGCACGCTAGAGGTGAACCGCTGGGTCCTGATGGGGGCGGTCAACGTCTTTCTCCTGATCGCCGGGTTCTTCCTGCCGCCGGTCGCGGTGATCCTGATGACCGCGCCGATCCTCCTGCCGATCATCACCACCGCCGGTTTCGACCCGATCTGGTTCGCCGTGGTGCTGACCATCAACATGGAGATCGGCCTGATCTCGCCCCCGGTCGGTCTGAACCTCTATGTCATCAACGGCATCGCCCCCGACATCTCGCTGAAAACCATCCTGACCGGCTCGCTGCCCTATGTCGCCTGCATGGTTCTGGGTATCATATTGCTGTGCCTGTTTCCGGGTATCGCCACCTGGCTGCCCGACCTTGTGATGGGATCATCGCTGTGACCCTGCTTGCCGATCTGCTGTCCTCTGTCTTTGAACGGCGCTATCGCCGCGATCCCTCGCACCCCACCGACAGCCGCCCGGTGCAGGAACTGGTCGAGGCGCTCATGGGCACTGCGGGCGAGACCTCGGGTCATGCCCTGGCACAGGACATACTTGCCGGGTTTGGCGCGCTCGACGACGCCGCCAAGCTCGACTTCTTCCGTCATGTGGCGCGCGCGATGAACATCGACCCGGAAACCGTGCGCTCCACCCTCGACGCCTATGAGCGTGACCCGTCCAAGGCCACCTATCGCGCCTTTGCCACCGCCGCCGAACCCCGGCGCCAGGAGTTGATCCGCCGCCTCAACAGCCTGCCGGGCGCAACCGGCGCGCTGGTCCGGATGCGGGCAGACCTGTTGCGCCTTGGCCGGGGCGACCCCGAGCTTGAAGCCTTCGATCTCGACTTCCGCCACCTCTTCAACAGCTGGTTCAATCGCGGCTTTCTGGTCTTGCGCCCGATCAGCTGGGAAAGCCCGGCGCATATCCTGGAAAAGATCATCGCCTACGAGGCGGTGCACGCCATCGACAGCTGGGACGACCTGCGCCGCAGGCTGGAACCCAAAGACAGGCGCTGTTTCGCCTTCTTTCACCCATCCATGCCCGACGAGCCGCTGATCTTTGTCGAGGTCGCCCTGACCCGGGGCATTCCCGGCTCGGTTCAGGGCCTGCTGGCCGAGGACCGCAAGGCTATCGCCAGTCACGACGCCGACACCGCCGTCTTCTACTCGATCTCCAACTGTCAGGCGGGGCTGGCCAGCATCTCCTTCGGCAATTCGCTGATCAAGCAGGTGGCCGCCGACCTGTCGGCCAACCTGCCCTCGCTCAAGACCTTCGTAACCCTGTCGCCCATCCCCAAGCTCAACACATGGCTGACCGGAGAAGGGCTGGAACCAAAGCAGGATCAGATGCCGGCGCTGGCCGCGCATTACCTGCTCAACGCCAAGGCATCCGATGGCGCGCCCTTCGATCCGGTCGCCCGCTTCCATCTGGGCAACGGCGCCATCGTGCACGCGCTCCACGCCGATGCCGATATCTCCGACAAGGGGCGCAAGCAATCGGGCGGCGTGATGGTGAACTATCTTTACGATCTCAGGAAGATCGGCCAGAACCACGAAAAATTCGCAACTGCAAAAACCGTCGCCGCCACCGCCGCCGTCAAAACGCTGGCCGCAGGCGCGGATCTGAGCAAACCGCAGGAAAGGTAGCTGAATGGCAAACCCCCTCTATGACCGCCTGTTCGGAGCCTATGCCGGCAAACAAACGCCGTTTCTTCACCTGGCCGATGGCCGAACCGTCACCCATGCCGGGTTTCTGGAACAGGCCGCGCAGATTGCCCATGTCGCCACGACGCTCGGCCTGAAACCGGGCGACCGCGTCGCCGCCCAGATCGAAAAATCGCCCGAGGCGCTGGCGCTCTATGCCGCCTGTGCGCAGGCGGGGCTGATCTTTCTGCCGCTCAACACCGCCTATACCGCCGATGAACTCAGCTACTTCATCGAAAACAGCGGCGCCGCGCTGATCGTCTGCGACGGCCGCAGCCGCGAGACATTGCAGCCAATCGCCAGTGACCTCGGCGCCCGGATCGAGACCCTGAATGCCGACGGGTCTGGCAGCCTGACCGACAGCGCCGCCACCATGCCGACCACATTCGCAACCGTCGACCGCGCGGGCGATGATCTGGCCGCCTTCCTCTATACCTCGGGCACCACCGGCCGCTCCAAGGGCGCCATGCTGACCCAGGACAACCTCTTGTCCAACGCCGAAACCCTGGCGCAGGAATGGCGCTTCACCGCCGATGACGTGCTGCTGCACGCGCTGCCGATCTTTCACACCCACGGCCTGTTCGTGGCCACCAACATCGTGCTGATCACAGGCGGCAGCATGATCTTCCTGCCGAGGTTCGACCTCGACCAGATCATCGCGCTGATGCCGCGCGCGACCAGCATGATGGGCGTCCCGACCTTCTACACCCGCCTCCTGGGCGATCCCCGGTTCACCCGCGACCTGGCGCAACACATGCGCCTCTTCGTCTCCGGCTCGGCGCCTTTGCTGGCCGAAACCCATGTCGCGTTCGAAGAGCGCACCGGCCACCGCATCCTGGAACGCTACGGGATGACCGAGACCAACATGAACACCTCAAACCCCTATGACGGCGACCGCCGCGCGGGCACCGTGGGCTTCCCCCTGCCGGGGGTCGAGCTGAAGGTGACCGACCCCGAGACCGGCGAGACCCTGCCCCGGGGCGAGATCGGCCAGATCGAGGTGCGCGGCCCGAACGTGTTCAAGGGCTATTGGCAGATGCCCGAGAAAACCGCCGCCGAACTGCGCGCCGACGGGTTCTTCATCACCGGCGACCTCGGCCTTGTCGATGCCGATGGCTATGTCACCATCGTCGGCCGCAACAAGGACCTGATCATCTCGGGCGGCTACAACATCTACCCCAAGGAGATCGAGCTTTTGCTCGACGAGCAGCCCGGCGTGCTGGAAAGCGCGGTGATCGGCGTGCCGCATCCCGATTTCGGCGAAACCGTGCTGGGCATCCTGGTCCCCCGCCCCGGCCAGACCCCGGATACCGGCGCGATCATGCAGACGGTGGGCGCCGCGCTGGCCCGGTTCAAACACCCCCGCAAACTGATCGTGCTGGACGAACTGCCCCGCAACACCATGGGCAAGGTGCAAAAGAGCATCCTGCGCGACCAGTACAAGGACATGTTCCAGCCGGGGTGAGGCTTGCACCCCGCAACAGGCGCTTGACGCAGGCGAGACGCCCACGGTCGGGCCAGAACAGAGGCGACACGCACAAGCCTCCTGCCGCCCGTGGGTCACGATGGTGTTACTGATGGCGTCTGGCGGGTGATGTTTGCAGTGGGCGGAAACCGGCCCTTCTCTGCCACCGCCAACCCATTTGGCAGAAAAGCTGGAAGCCGACATTCAATCCGAGCCAATCACTGCCTTAACTCTGCATCGCCACAAGGCAGCAGCGAGCCCAATGCACCAGTTCGCATCGATGCGCCGTATGGCTGGTCAAGCACCTTGAGCTGCCCTGCGTCGGGCCGAGCGCGAAGGCTGCATCGTCATCGTCTCGCTCGCCCACGACCCGGATGTTCAGGACGAATAGACCTGCTTCCCATCCATCCAGGTCTCCATGACACTGATGTCTTTGATCGTGTCGGGATCGACCTTGCGGGGATCCTTGTCGAGGATCACGAAATCGGCGAGCTTGCCGGCTTCGAGGCTGCCGACCTCATGGTCGGAAAAGAGCTGCCATGCCGCTTCCGACGTCACGGCGCGGATGGCGGACTCGACGGAGATCCTCTCGTCCGGCGCAAGCACGTAATCCGGCTCCTTCCATGTCCGCCGCGTCACCGCCATCTCGATCATGTGCAGCGGGTTCGGGTCGGTCACCAGGAAGTCGGAGTGCAGGGTGAAGCCAATGCCGGCCTCCTCGACGCTGCGGCAGCGATCGAGAAGTTGAGCCTTCTCCTCGCCAAAGACCTCGTCTCGCATCGCGACGCCCCAGTAGTGGACGTGTCCGATCAGGAAGCTCGCCGACACGCCGAGCGCGCGCATCCGGTCGATCTGATCGTCGTGGAGGATCGAACAATGCTCGATCCGGGCGCGCACGCGGGCCATGTCGATGCCGGCGTCTGCCAGCGCCTGGCAGGTGTCGAGGATGTTGTCGATGGCAGCATCGCCATTGCCATGGATCGCGAGATGCCAGCCTTTGCCGGCCCGGTCGAGCGCCATTGCGGTCAGTTCAGCGGGCTGCATGTAGGCGAGTCCCCGGTCCTCGCTGTTCAGGTAAGGCTCACGCTGCAAGCCGGTGAAGCCCTGGTTCGACCCGTCGGCCACCAGCTTGAAGCCCGCGATCCGGGCCATAGCGTCGCCGTCGCCCTGGCGGATGCCGGCCTCGTCCCAGGCATCCGTGCCCAGTGTATAGAAGGGATAGGCCCTGATGCGCGCCTTGAGGCGCCCGGACTGCGCCGCCGCAGCCATGACCTGCGCGTCCGCGGGAGACTGCGCGAGGGCGCCGAGGCTCAGCTCCGAGACCGTCGTCAGGCCGACGGCGCCCCACTTGTCGAGCAGGCCGATCAGGCCTTCGACCGGATCGGCCTCCATCATCGCCGGGTAGTTCGAGGAGACCTGCAGGAAGGCCACGTTGTTCTTCATGAAACCGGTCAGGTTGCCCGCCGCATCGCGGACGAATTCGCCGCCCGGCGGGTCTTCGACGTCCTCGGTTATACCCGACACCGCGAAAGCCTTCGAGTTCGCGTAAGCTAGGTGACCCGAGGCGTTAAGCACGAAGATCGGGTGCTCGGTGGAGATCGGGTCGAGCTCCGCGAAGGTCAGCGCGTCCGGCCCCTCCTGCACCGCAGGATCGAAGTTGCGGAACACGAGCCATTCGCCGGCGGGCGTCTCTGCCGCGCGCGCTGCGATGTGGTCGAGCACCTCGGCGGCCGTCGTGAACCGGGCCATGCCGACATAGTCCATGATGGCGTCGACGACGGAGCCGGAAATGACATGAGCGTGCGCGTCGATAAAGCCCGGCAGGACGGTCTTTCCGTCGAGGTCGACGATGGTGGCATCCTCTCCGGCCGCGGCGCTTACCTCGTCGTCGGTGCCGACGGCCAGGATGCGGTTGCCGCGTATGGCAAGGGCCTCGGCTTCGGAGAAATCCTCATCGACGGTGAGGACGGTGCCGTTGGTGAAAACGGTGGTGGTCTGCTGCGCAGGGGTCTGTGCCCGGCCCCCCGCCGGGATCAGGGCCGCGAGGCTTGCCGCCGCCACGCCGGTCTTGAGCAGCTCCCGCCGGCTGAGGGCCAGCCAATCGATCCCCCAGTTGCAGGACCAGCCGTTGCCGCTGTCGGCCTGTTCCTTCAGGTGGCGCACCGTTTCGTTGACGGCGAACAGCCCACCGAACGTGCCGCTGCAGCAAGGGCAGCCATAAAGGTCGTGCGTCATGTGATGCCTCCGGTCCAATTGCCCTTGTCCAGCAAACCCTCGAGCGTGCCTCCTGACATTTTGCGTCGAGTGCCTACTTGCCCAATATGTCCAGCGCCAGCACCGTGGCAATCTTGGTGCCCCACGGGATGGCATCCAGATCGACGACATAATTCGGTTCGTGGGCGAAGAAGGGAAACTCCTTGCCTTCGGCTCTGGCCGCAGCAAAGACCTCCGGGTTGGCGGAACCGACAAAGATGTAGGCGCCTTTTGCTCCCTCGATCCCCTCGATCAGAAGAAAAGCGTCATCCGAACCCGGTATCTGGACGCCAGCAAGGGCATTGCCTTCAACGACCGGTTGGTCACTGACGAGTGCGTCCACGGCCTTGGCTTCCTTCAGGACCTCCCATATGTGATCCATCCATTCATCGTCATTAACGATAACAGGGGCGTAGCCCTTTTCGACGATGGTCGGCATCATGTTCTCGTCCGTTATGCCATATGTCCGGGCGTTATTGTTGGCGATCCGCTCGATGCCGGACACCATGACCTCGCGAATGTCCCGTGTCGAATAGTGTAGCTTGAGCTTCAGTTCGGCCTCGGTGGGGATGACGTTGTTGTCGATACCAGCCTGCATGCTGCCGACGGTGAGAACGCTCGTCTCAGTCGGATCGGTCATGCGCGAAATGATCGTCTGGTATTGCAGGATCGACATTGCGGCCATGATGACCGGGTCGGTTGCGTGATGTGGCGATGACCCGTGACCGCCGGACCCGAAAAATTTGACGTCGATATGATCTGTTCCCGTGCTGATCCGGCCCTTGGTCAATGCGACAGTGCCAAGCGGAAACGGCCCGGTGTGAAGGGCGAGGAAATAGTCTGGCTCAGGCACGCCATGGGTTTCGTAGAGCCCGTCATCGCGCATTGCCTTGGCGCCCTCCACGGGCTCTTCCGCTGGCTGCGCGACGAGAACCAGCGTTCCGGACCATTGATCTTTCAACTCTGACATGGTCTTGGCAAGGCCGATAAGCCAAGTTGTGTGGGCGTCGTGGCCACACATGTGGGCGACGGGCACTTCGTAGCCAATGGCGTTCTTAACGGTCTGCGTGCTGGCATAGGGCAAGCCCGTCTCTTCGCGGACCGCGTTGGCATCCATGTCCGCCCGGAACATGAATGTGGGCCCCTCGCCGTTCTTCATGATCCCGACGACGCCGGTGATGCCAATGCCGGTCTTCACCTCATAACCCAGCGCCTCCAGTTCGGCGGCGACGATCCCTGCGGTGCGGACTTCCATGAAACCAAGCTCGGCATGCTGATGGATGTCCTTGAAGATGTCCTGCAAGCGCTCCGTATCCGCTTCAACGATCCGGTTGATCTCCGGGACCAAAGCAGCACCCTTGCTCTCCGTTTCGGCGACAGCGGACGGGGCCTGAGGGCTCACGGACAGTGCTGCACCAACGATCAGGCTGGCAATCGCACGGCTGAACTTCGACATGGTCCCTCTCCCTAATTTCCAAAGAGCCCGGAGGTCGCCAGCGGGCGCAGGTACTTCTGAATAATCTGGCTGGGGTCGTTCGAGAAGTACGCAATCACGAGGTTCCGGTCCGGCGAGACGTAGATGCCTTGCGTGTTGAGGCCGGCCTTGAAGAAATCGCCGTCTTCCCAGATCGCGTCCCATTGCCGCCCGCCCGTCCTGACGGTCTGGTCTCCCAGCCGGTCCATGAAGTTCTGGCCGGACGGTCCTGCCAGGTAGAACTCGCGGGTGCGCTGTGGCGAGCGCGTGCGTTCGAGGATGGCCGGCGTGACGACACGCTCGGTCGCAACCTGATCCCAGTCGTCGGTGTAGAGCATTCCGACGCGGGCGAGATCGCGGAGCCCTATGGACATGAAGCCGTGGACCAGCGCGATCCCGTCGGGCGAGAGATGCGCCTGCATCGGGCCGTCAGCCCTGACCTTCGACCAGATGCGTTCATCGAAGACCTCCGCCCAGGGTTTGCCGGTCGCCCCCTCGACCAGAAAGACGAGCGCCTGTGTCGCCATCGAGGAATAGGTGAAGCCGGTGCCGGGCTCGGCGACGGGTTCGGCCTCCCGCATGACCCCGAGCATGGTCTCTTCGGAGTTGCCCATCTCCGCGGTCAGCATGCGCGCGATGATCGAGGTTGGGTTCGCAAAATACTCGGGCCCGTCGATGGCGTTGAGGCCGGTGGCCATGTCGAGCACGTCGACGACCCTGATCTGCTCCCACGCGCTACTCTTGAAGCCCTTCACATACGTCCCGATAGGTTCGTTCTCGTCGATCAGACCCGCATCGATCAGCACGTCGACCAGGAGCGACGCGAAAATCTTCGACGCGGACGCCGTGATGTGGAAATCGGTCTGGCGCATGCCGGGATAGGTCTCGTAGACGATTTTCCCCTCGTGGACGACGATGAAGCCGCGCGTGTAGCTTTCCGGATGCGCGATGAACTCGGCGAGCGGCATTGTGCCGAGGGCGGTCTCCGCCGTAAACCCGGAAACCTCCGCCATCGGAGCGGCTTCGAACGTGCTGGCGGCATTACGCGCCGGAATGATCGCTGTCGGAAAGACCTGCGCGCCGTTCGTGCTGAACCAGAGCAACGGTCGGCCGACTGAAAGCGCATCGGCGAGTTGCAAATCGGCGACCCAGCCGTGCACCTCTTCGGTGGTGTAGCCGTCGAAGGCTTGTTTCACAAAAGGCGTTTCGTCTGCGAGGGCCGGGCCCGTAAAGCAGGGCGCAAAAACCAGCGCAGTCGCGAGCCATATGGGGATGTGTGATCTCACTAGGTCATGTTGACAAATGTCTGAGCCAAAGCCGGATGGAGGTAATGTCGATGAAACCCAGGAAGCTTTCCATGGT
>NZ_JAOWLB010000015.1 GCF_025751555.1 Ruegeria aquimaris | reverse complement strand
GTTACCATCACCCCCCAACAGGCTGTCATCGCCGCCGCCACCGCGAAAATCGTCATTGCCGCTGCCACCAATGACCGCCTCGTCCCCAGCACCTCCGTAAAAAGCCGCGTAAGAGTCGTCAGCGTAGGTTCCACCGCTGAAATCCACCGACAGCATCTCGCTGGCAAGGCTGTCAGTCGAGAATACTGCCAACCGCTGGGTCCCGCTCAACACCGGGGTCACCACGGCGGCTTGTCCATCGACGGCATGGAGCCGAAGCCCTGAGCCGTTTGTCAGCGCGTATTCGGCCATTACGATCTCGCCGAGGTTTACCGCTTGCGCCGCGTCGATACTGAAGCTGACGGCTTGCCAGAGCTCAGTCCGTTCGATCCCCGAGATAACCGTGCCGCGAAGATCCTGGCCGCCACCGCCGCGCATCTCCAAAAGATCGGTGCCGCTGCCACCGATTAGCGTGCCGCCTGTCAGTGAGGCATCGATCGCCAACGTGTCGTTGCCCGCTCCACCATCAAGGAGATCGTCGGAATTGTTGCCCGAGGTTCTGAGGAGGTCGTCGCCGGCCTCGCCGTGCAGCGTATCCGATCCGCCGAGAGTAGCGCTCAGCGTGTCGTTACCATCACCCCCCAACAGGCTGTCATCGCCGCCGCCACCGCGAATGAAGTCATCACCACCAGAGCCATCAATTGTGTCGTCGCCGTCCGTGCCATTCAAAGTATCATTGAACTCGGTGCCCGGAATATATGCCATCTGATAATCCCCTTGAGTGAACCAAATTCATCAATGAAAGCCTATCACGTTTTCCCTTTCCGGCAATCTGCCACGCTTTTGCACATGATCGGATGCGCTACTTGATAAGGGGTGCTGTCAGACAGATTTTAACCAGTCTCAGTTTCCCACGAACCGCAGGAACTTAGGCGATGCAAAGCTGGCGCCACTCGGCTAGAGCAGCGGCGCGGTTGAGCTTGAAATTCTGTCGGCTGGTGAGGCTGCGCTCCGAGTTGAAATGGTTGAAGACCGAGGCGTGGACGGAAGCAAATTTCTGCAAACTTCGCA
Organism: Ruegeria aquimaris; assembly: GCF_025751555.1. GTDB lineage: Bacteria > Pseudomonadota > Alphaproteobacteria > Rhodobacterales > Rhodobacteraceae > Ruegeria_B > Ruegeria_B aquimaris. The sequence continues at coordinate 114,642 of NZ_JAOWLB010000015.1, read as the reverse complement.
TGCGCCGAAAGCGTTGCATTGCCCGCTCTCGTCGTCGGAATGGCAGATGTGAATTCTCAGCTCTGTTGTTCAGCCAGCGACCCGTTTCCTGCCTGTGAGCATTGCCGATGTCTTTCATCGCCGCGCCGTAGGATCTCAGCTGGTCGGTCACCAGGACATGAGGTCGACCGTGGCGTTTCATTGATTTTCTGAGGAATTTCAATGCGGCCTTCTTGTCCCGCTTCTTCGTGACGTAGCTCTCAAGGACTTCGTCCTCGTGATCCACAGCCCGCCACAGGTAGTGCCGTTCTCCATTTATCTTCACAAACATCTCATCCAGGTGCCATCGCCACTGCGGCCAGGACCGAAGCCGATCAGCGCGTATCTTGCGGATCTCGGACGCGAACATCGGACCAGACCTTTGCCATCAGAACCGGACCGTTTCGTGGCTGACATCGACGCCGCGCTCGTGAAGCAGGTCCTCGACATTGCGCAGTGACAGGGGAAATCTGACGTACAACATCACCGCCAGACGGATGATTTCTGGGCTGCTGTGGAAGTATTTGAACGGATCACGTTTCGGCATGCCGTCAGGCTACGAGACCGCCCTGCCCGCCTCAACCGGATTCCTTCTGACGCCGCCGATCAGACGCCAGAGGCGCCAAATCCGTTAAGGCCATACTTCGTGTTCGAGCGCGCGACGAGGCCGGGGAACGGGGCCCGTTCCGGGCCCCGGCCGGAAATCAGTTCAGGTCCGGAGCTTTCCAGTACTTGGTGCCGGATGCACTTGCCGCCACCCGCCAGCCGGTTTTGCCCAGCACGAATATGGAACGGCCATCCTTGAACTGCACCGTTTGTTCGGCCTTTTCATCACCGTACATGGCACTTGTTTCCCCGGTTGCGTCATAGCCATTCGTGACGAATTCTTCAAAGTCGCCGGCTGTTTCGAACAGGATCACGAACTGAGTTGCAAAACCACCGATCCCCATTGCCGCCCCAAGGCCCCCGGTGCCGAGATTCATATAGACCCTTTGCCCGTCTGCGTTCGAAACGGCAACGCCGCGTCCATACCCAGCGGCCACCGGGAATACTGTCACCTTGCGAGTGTCGAAAGCCGCATAACCTGCACTTTCTGCATAGAGCGTCGCGGCCTGATCATTTTCCCGGAGCAAACGGTCAAGAACTTCGTTCGCCATCGCATCAAGTTTTGCGCGTGTTTCTTCGGGAGTATCTTCGTTGGACACAAGCTCGACGGTCGAATTGATGCTTTCCCCGACCGCTTCGGCTCCGGTTTCGAGGGTCTCGCCGACCTTCTCCGCGCCTCGCCCAATCGCATCACCGGCAGACTCGGCGCCTTGCTTCAACTTGCCCAGTAGGGATTCCGCCGCCACCGGTCCACAAATCCAGACAGCAAGACAAAATACAAACACGGTCTTCAGCATTTATGGCTCCCTGGTCTGCCAACCTTCCGGATTATGTTGGTTCGGAAACTGTACCGATTGCATTGAGATGATCAGATGACACGTGACAATGCGGTTGTGAAGCCAGGATTGGTCCAATTTCGTCTTCCGCTCACCTAGGTCCTTGTCTGACTGATCATCACGACAACGGATCTGCCAAGGAATAATGTAGAACCACCGGAATGATTGCAGCTTTCAGACATGTCGCGCCCTCGACCGGCATATCGACCGGGCGCGGCGCTTCCGCCTCAACCCAGTCGCAGAGCCCGCCCAGCGTTCGGTCGGCCGCAAGCGCTGCGCCGATGCCCGAGGTCAGTGTGTCGAAGGCGGCGTCACGTTCGACGCCCTGCACGACCGCCTCGATCTCGGCGCGGTGCTGGTAGTGATAGCGCAGAGGCGACAGCGTCACCTCGGGCTCGCCCGGCTCCCCGTCGCGCAGGATCAGCATGCCATCGGCCGACACGCGCTCGGGCAGGACCTCACCGCGGAGGGCGATCGCTGGCAGCACAGAGAGGCGCGCATACAGCGCGGCGAGGATGGTTTCGCGGGAGGTGGGCATTGTTGTTCGCTAACCTGCAAGGGCAGAAAAGTCGGGGCAGAGTCTGAAGCGGACATATTTAGAAAGGCAGTTTGTGTGATATAGTTTTTCGATGGAACGCCGGGTTGCAGCCGTCCTTGCCACCGACATGGCTGGCTATTCTCGTCTCGTTGAACTGGATGAGGTAGGGACGCTCAAACGTCAGAAACGCCACCTGCAGGAACTCATTGAGCCGACGATCGTGGCCAGAAATGGCCGGATCGTGAAGTTCACTGGTGACGGGCTCATCGCGGAATTCTCATCTGTGGTGGAAGCCGTCCAGTGCGCCGTCTCCATTCAAGCCGAGATGGCTGCACGAGAAGAAGAATTCTCCGACGACAAGAAGATACGATATCGTATGGCGATCCACCTCGGGGACGTGATCTTCGACGAGGGGGATGTGTATGGCGACGGGGTGAATGTGGCCGCACGGCTGGAGGGCTTAGCTGCGCCTGGGGGCGTGGTCGTATCGGGAACGGCCTACGACGTGCTGAAGGCCAATGTGGATGTCACCTACAAGTCACTGGGTGAGCAGCGGCTGAAGAACATCGCCACGCCTGTCAGAGTCTATCAGGTCGTGGAAGGCGCACCCATTGCTCCCGCATTTCGTGCCCCGCGTCGGGTTGGTTGGCTGGCGGCGGCGGTCGCACTCCTTGCCACGCTCGGCGGGCTGGTGTGGTGGTTTCAGAGGCCCGAATTCGAACCTCTCAATCCGGAAGAACTGGCCTTTGCGCTGCCCGGAAAACCCTCACTAGCGGTACTCCCGTTCGAGAACCTGTCGATGGCAGAGGAAAACCGTTTTGTTGCCGACGGGTTGACAGATAGCCTGATAACAACACTGGCTTCAGCTCCCAAATTGTTCGTCATCGGTAAGAAATCGAGCTTTGCCTATACCGACAAGGCACGGCCCGCCTCGCAAATCGCAGAGGAACTTGGCGTGCGATATCTGGTCGGAGGCAGCGTTCAGATTGCCGAGACGTCGCTGAGAGTTTCTGCCCATCTGATAGATGCGACAACCGGCCAACAAATTTGGGCGAAACGATTTGACGGCGAATTTGCCGCCAGCGGAGTTTTTGAAATCCAGGACAACATAGTGCGAAGCATTCTTGTACAACTCGATGCAAGTCTGGTGTCGGGCGACTTCGCCTTCAGCCTTATCAAGGATGCGGGCGACCTGGAGGTCTACGAATTGATAACTCAGGCAATCGCCGAAATCGAGAAATTCCGCCCAGACGCTGACTTAAAGGCAAAATCCCTGTTGGAGGAGGCCGTCAAGCTGAACCCAAAATCAGCCTCGGCGCATGGCTACTTGTCGTGGCTGTATCTGAGTGCAATTTTCCTGGGGTACTCGCAGGACCCGACGGTGTCGCTTGCCCAGGCTAGGAGACATGCAGAAACCGCGCTGGCCCTGAATCCGGACTATTATCATGGTCATATCGGGCAAGCATGGCTGCATTTATATTCCGGTGAACACGACAAGGCAGCGCGTTCTGCCGAACGTGCCCTGGAACTGCTGCCCGGTGAAGCAACGAACGCGGCCATGGTGGGTTGGATCCTCTCTGCATCGGGCGATCCCGAACGAGGTGAAACGCTCCTGCGATATGGGCTTAGGACGCAGCCACATCCTCCAATCTGGGTGCCGAGCCTTCTGGCGTTTGCCTTGTTGATGCAGGGTCAGAATGACGAGGCGCAGGAACTATACAAAGCGGCATTGGAAGTGTTTCCCAACCCAATGGCGACAGCGCATCTGGCGGCCCTCTCAGTCTTCAATGGACAACAGGAAGATGCAAAAAAATATGCGGAGTTGACGCGTCAAATCTCACCCAACTCGACTGTCGCGCGAAACGCAGCCTATTGGGGATATTTGAGGGATAAGGCATTTCTGGAACAGTACTTGGATGCATTGCGACAAGCGGGCCTGCCCGAATCTTGATCAAGCTGCAGGAAAGGAGCTGTTAATCTTCTCCAGAATCCTCAGCAGCGAATTTGTCCCGCAAAGCCGACGTCACCAGTTTTGCCTTCCGCGCAGTTCGCCACAATCATCCCCGGCACGCTGTCGAGCGCCCGCTCCGCATCCCGCCCGAGATCCAACCGCTTCGATAGCCTGACTGAGCTCAAAGATCGATCCCCCTGAGGTGACTGTTTCTTTCAGCGGACCCTCAAACTACGATCTTCATTGAGGTAGAAACAGGAGAAGACGATGCGCAAAGCTTTTTTCGTCGCACTTGCGGCGGTTTCTATCGGAACTCTCCTGAGTACCAACCCAGCAACGGCCGCGTCGCTCGGACGTTTCGAGGTTTCCGGCGTCGAAGGGGATGACATGCTCAAGATGCGTGCAGGCCCAGGAACCGGGTACCGCGTGATCCTTGGTCTGCCGAACGGTACCGTGCTGCGCGTTCACACATGCGAGCAAACCGGAGGCACGCGCTGGTGCCGCGTGTCCCTGGAGCAAGCACGTGGGCTCCAGGGGTATGTATCCTGGGCATACCTGCGGAAACTGTGACCGAAAGCCTCCGGCTCACCTTCGCGCAAGACAAGCAGGACGTTGGCTGGAACGCGCTTGAATAGCAGTGACGGTGCTGGCAGACGAATGCGAACCAGTCTCTCCAAGGGCACGATGGCTGCCCCTTATGCCGCACAAAGACCGCGCCATTCGGAGAGAGCGGCGGCGCGGTTCAGCTTGAAAGTCGTTCGGGAAGTGAGGCTGCGCTCTGAGTTGAAATGATTGCAGACCGAGGCATGGACAGCGGCGAATTTCTGCAAACTTCGCATCCTCCGGAACCGTAGCATTGCCCGTTCTCGTCGTCGGAATGGAAGGTGCGAGTTCTCGGCCCGATTGTTCAACCAGCGACCCGTTTCCTGGCGATGGCTGGCACCGATTTCCCTCAGAGCGGCACCGTAGGACCTGAGCCTGTCGGTTACGATCGCTTCCGGGCGACCGTGCTTACGTATTGCTTTCCTTAGAAATTTCAGCGCGGCTTTCTTGTCCCGCTTCTTCGTGACGAAGCTCTCAAGGATTTCGCCCTCGTGATCCACAGCCCGCCAAAGGTAGTGGCGTTCGCCATTGATCTTCACGAACATCTCGTCGAGATGCCAGCACCATCGGCTGGATTTCATCCCTGCAATCCTGCGCTTTCGGATTTCAGCGGCGAACATCGGCCCGAACCTGTGCCACCAGAACCGCACCGCTTCGTGGCTCACATCAATGCCGCGCTCGTGCAGAAGGTCTTCCACGTTCCGCAGCGACAACGGGAACCGGATGTACAGCATGACCGCCAAGCGGATGATCTCTGGGCTGGTCTTGAAATAGCGAAACGGGGATCTTTTGGTCATGGCTGGACGCTACAAAACCGCCCTGCCCGCCTCAAGCCGGTTTGCTTTGACAGCACCCCTGAGCCTGTCGGTTACGATCGCTTCCGGGCGACCGTGCTTACGCATTGCTTTTCTTAGAAATTTCAGCGCAGCCTTCTTGTCTCGTTTCTTCGTGACGAAGCTCTCAAGAATTTCGCCCTCGTGATCCACAGCCCGCCAAAGGTAGTGACGTTCGCCATTGATCTTCACGAACATCTCGTCGAGATGCCAGCTCCATCGGCTGGATTTCATCCCTGCAATCCTGCGCTTTCGGATTTCAGCGGCGAACATCGGCCCGAACCTGTGCCACCAGAACCGCACCGCTTCGTGGCTCACATCAATGCCGCGCTCGTGCAGAAGGTCTTCCACGTTCCGCAGCGACAACGGGAACCGGATGTACAGCATGACCGCCAAGCGGATGATCTCTGGGCTGGTCTTGAAATAGCGAAACGGGGATCTTTTGGTCATGGCTGGACGCTACAAAACCGCCCTGCCCGCCTCAAGCCGGTTTACTTTGACAGTGCCGTCTGGCGAATTCGAACTCGTCTTCGTTAATCGCGTTGCATTTGTGAGGTCCTTCAGGCGGTTTGACTGCGCAGACATTTGTGTCTCGGCTGGGTTCACTCTTCACTCCGTGATCGGCGCAGTCGCCCCTCCATGCTTGATTGATCAATTTCACGCGAACCGCATCCTGTCTTCCCGCCGAGGGCGCTCCCGATGAATTTGTCCCATGCGGCGCCCGGAATGCGGATCTGTGTCCAAGTAAGCGATCTGAGACCGACGCATGTACTCCGCAAACTGGGTGAGTGCATCGACCTGGTCGTCATAACTGGCATCCGGGAATAACAGAAGCTCACGTCGGAACGTGTCAAACCAAGGCTTGTTGATGGGGATCGCAAGCTTACCGGACTTGATCCAATCGGTATGAGGGATGAACCGGTCCAGTTTGCTGTGAACCACGTTTATCGGTTGAAAGACTCCGTTCGTCTCGCGCCGGAACTCCTGAAGCAGCGCGTTGCCCATAGCGGACGCCTCGATCAAAACCTTGTCCGCGACCCAACGCTCGCGCCATCGGCGGATTGTTGACTTGAGTTCGGTGTAGTCGAGCCGTCCGCGAATGACGTCGAGAAGATACCAGCGCATTTCCTGGTCATGCCAACCAAAGGTCATTCCGACCGAATAGTCACACCGAGGACCGTCCTTGGCCGCCGTATCCCAACTCTGTACGCGCCGCGTGAACAAAATTTCGTTCGGGAGGGTATCGACCAGATGCAGATCCGACATCGACAGGAATGCGCTCTCACCGTCGGACGGGTTCTGTTGGTATTGTGCCTGGAACGCGAAGGTCCCGATGTCGGCTTTGATCCTGGCGAGAACCTCCTGAGGTTCCCGTTCCGGGTTCAGGACATCCCCGGGCCGCCGCCTGAACACGCGATTGTTGTAAAGTCGGAGTTCTTCCGGGAGTTCGGCGATCGACGGCAAACACAGGTGATCAAAGGTCTCCTTCTCGAGAAGATACGCCGAAAAATCGTCGGGATGCAGGCGCTGCTGGATCGACACGATACGATCTTTTCGCTTGTCGTTCAGACGAGAGAACAAGGTCTGATCGAAATAGTCACGCAACTCCTGACGATAGCTGTCATGCCGCATCTCGGACGGTTTGCCGAGATCGTCAATAATGATCAGGTTGGCACCGAAGCCCGTAACGCCACCACCGACAGAGACGGATTTTCGGCCGCCACCTGCCGAGGTTTTCATATGCTCGTGACGGTTGTGCCTGGGATCCAAGCTCATCTGAGGGAACAGCCGCCTGTAAAATGAACTCGTGACCAGGCGCCTGAACTGTTCCGCATGTTCTCTTGCAAGATCCTTGCCATAACTGACAACCACCACTTTCTGCGTCGGATCGCGCCCCAGAACAAAGGCTGGCAACAAAACCGATCCACAAACCGATTTTAGGTGGCGCGGTGCAATCGAGATCATCAAGCGCGAACACTCGCCCGTTGCTACGCGTTGCAACGCAAAGCACATGGCCTCCAGATAAGGTGCCCGGGCAAGCGTCTCCCCCGGGCAGAGCACATCAAATGCGCCAATCAAGAATGCATAGAGGTTTTCGCGCATTGCGGCTCTGGCGACCTCGGTAACGCTTTCAGGTTTCAGCGCGATCATCGCCCAGTCCTTTCTGAACAGTCGCAAAGAGCTGGTCGGGTGCGCCGCCGAACATCTCGGCCAGAGCCTCGAGCACGGCAACCCCGGTTTCCGAATTCATTTCGGCGGCATCCGCATCCTCCGACATCGCCGCTGCCCTCGCTTCCTGTACCATGGGCAAAAGCTTGAGCACCCGATCGACAGACCGTAATTCTCCCTTTACTGCGCCGTTCACGAGCTGACGCAAAATCGCTTCGAGCATCGGGACTTCACGACGTTTTCCATGTTCGGTGATCGCAATCTTCCGAAAGAACACGTCCTCCAACATTGTTCCCACGTTCTTGCCCTCTTTGGGCCGGCCTTTCGGATTTCCGGAGTACCCCTTCTTGAACTGACTTGCCTTCGGAGGCTTGCCGTAGCCGACCTCGTAGTCCTTTGGCGACTTAGACATTTTCAGCCTCCGTCTTTTCATTGACGAGCAACGCGGTTGCGCGATCATCAAATGCTTCCCCGGTTTCCAGGTTGACAGCCTTGCAGCCGCTTATTTCTTGCCAGCGACGGATGGCAACATCGACATAGAGCGGGTCGAGTTCGATCAGGCATGCCTTGCGCCCGGTCTTCGCCGCCGCCAGCAGGGTTGCGCCCGAGCCGCCAAAGGCATCCAGGACCACATCACCGCGCTGGCTGACATCCATGATCGCATCGGCCACCAAAGCGGTTGGTTTGACCGTGGGGTGATCCACCAGATCTGCCTCACGCCCCTTCCCGAAGCTGTTCACACCGGCATAATCCCACACATTGGTTCGGTTGCGGCCGTGCTTTCCCAGTTCCACGTTATTGAGATGCGGCGCGCCCGGCTTCTTGAAGATACAAATCATCTCGTGCTTGGAACGGTAAAGACTGCCCATACCACCATTGGTCTTGTTCCAGACACAGAGATTGATGAGATCAAATCCCCGACCCTTGCCAGCGGCGATCAGCTCTTCGATGTGACGCCAATCCATGCAGACCATGGATATGCCACCGGCTGGCAGGGCAGCTTCCAAGTGCGCAAAGACCGTCTCGAGGAAACCTCGGAACTCCGTTTCCGACATCTCACCTGAGGCCATGGCAAATTCGCGATGGCCATTGCCGCCTCCAGCGCGGACATGACCTCTTACTGGCACATTGTAAGGTGGATCAGTAAAAACCATTCTCGGAATGGCCCCGGCGAGAACACGATCGTAGCTGTTCGCACTCAACGAGTCGGCACACAGGATGCGATGGTCACCCAGTTTCCAGAGATCGCCGGGCCGTGTTACCGCCTGCTTATGTGGATCCGGAGCCTCGACCAGTTCACGCTCGGTCGCGACAACATCCCCTGCCCCGTTGATGATTATGTCGATCTCTGGCATTTCGAAACCGGTAACGACAAGGTCGAAATCCAGTTCACCTTCAAGACCCAGGTCCATCAGCTCGGCAAATTCGATCTGCAAAGCCTCCGCGTCCCAGTCCGACAGTTCCGCCAACCTGTTGTCCGCGATGCGCAAGGCGCGCACCTCCGCCGGACTAAGATGAGCAGCAACAACCGTAGGCACGGCAGCCAGTCCCAGCGCCTTTGCGGCCTCATATCTTCCGTGACCGGCAATGATCACGTTGTCGCCGTCGATGAGGATCGGGGTGACAAAGCCAAACTGTTCCACCGAGGCTTTCAGCTTGTCCACGTTCTTCGGTGTATGGATACGGTTGTTCCTGGCGTAGGGTTTGAGGTCAGAAACAGGCGTTTGAACAACCTTGTCGGCCATCCAGACAGGCTTGCTCGACGCCTCTGAATCAACAGTTGGCATGCCCTCATGGGGCACTAAGGGCTTCATGACAGATTTGGAATTGGCACCCATCTCGGTCTCCTAACTTCAAAGGCCTTCCGGCCTGGTGTATTGAAGATCTGGAGATTTGGCGGAGCATCCAGCAACCACCGGATCTCCCGATCCAGTTCGTTGCCCTAGATGCTCGAATTGTTTAATGCCCAATGGCGCGAGACTTCAGGGTATGTGTTGACCGCTGTTTCCAGCGATCACAGAATTTGTACTTGAACCAGCGCCAAGCTGCAAGCACAATTTTTGATAAAATCGTTTATTAACAGTTTATTAACGAATTTTCCCGGTGCCGTGAAACAAGGCTCAAAGGGGCAGAAAGGACTGGACTAGCGCCGCAAACCACGCATCACTGGACCCAAGCCCGACGCATTCGGGCTCTCCTCGGTACCGGGGCTGGCCTTTCGCCGCCTCCCTGAACCTGAGGAACCAGACATGTCCAAACCCAAACAGACCAAGATCAACAAGGTAACCGCGATGTTGCGGCGACCGGCCGGAGCCACGCTGGAGGCGCTCTGCAAGGCCACCGGGTGGCAGCCCCATTCGGCAAGGGCGGCTCTCAGTACCTTGCGCAGGAAGGGGGCAGAGATTGAGCGGCGCCCATCGGAGACCAGGGGAGGCCCTTCGACCTACCATCTTGTTCCGGGTCCGGAGGCGAACTGATGCCAAAGCAAATCGAGATCGCCGACCTCGAGGCCATGGATCGGTCGGAGCTTCTGGATCTCTGGCAGGAGATTTTTGAAGAGCCGGCCCCCAAGATGCTGAGCCAGCCCTTCCTGCGCCGCTTTCTGGCCTTTGAACTGCAGTCCCGCCGTCAGGGCGGGCTGTCGCGGCGGGTGCGCAGTGCCCTCGAGAAGGGCCAGGCCGAAAAACCGACCCCGACAAGCCCGGCGATGAAACCAGGCGGGCGCCTGCTCCGGGAATGGAACGGTGTGACCCATGTGGTCGATGTCTCAGATTCCGGGTTCAGCTGGAACGGGCGGAGCTGGCGGTCGCTCTCGGCCATTGCCCGGGAAATCACCGGGGCACATTGGTCAGGACCCCGCTTCTTTGGCCTCAGCGGAAAGGCCGCGAAATGACCGGGCGCCCGAAGATCCGCTGCGCCATCTACACCCGCAAGTCCTCCGAGGATGGGCTCGAACAGGAGTTCAACTCGCTTGATGCGCAATACGAGGCCTGCGCTGCCTATGTCGCCAGCCAGCGGCATGAAGGCTGGAAGCGGCTTCCCGAGCGCTATGACGATGGCGGCCTCTCAGGCGGAACCCTGGAACGCCCTGCCCTTCAGCGGTTGCTGGACGAGATCGATGCCGGGCGGATCGACATGGTCGTGGTCTACAAGATCGACAGGTTAACCCGGTCGCTCGCCGACTTCTCCAAGCTGGTTGAACGGCTGGAAAAGGCAAACTGCTCTTTTGTCTCGGTCACCCAGGCCTTCAACACCTCCTCCTCAATGGGGCGACTGACCTTGAACGTGCTTTTGTCCTTTGCCCAGTTTGAACGCGAAGTCACCGCTGAGCGGATCCGCGACAAGATCGCGGCCTCCAAGAAAAAGGGGTTCTGGATGGGTGGAAACCTGCCGCTGGGCTATGACAGGCATCCCGATCAAACCACCAGGACCCTGGTCATCAACACGGACGAGGCATCAACCGTCCAGCATCTCTTCACGCTTTACGCCGAACATGGCTGTCTTCGCCAGGTGGCAGACATCGCTACCGCGGAGGGAATGCGGTCAAAACGCCGGGTGTGTGCGAACGGGACCACGTCGGGCAACCATCTCCTGTCCCGCGGACAGATCTATTACCTGCTCCGCAACCCGGTCTACCTTGGACAGATCCGCCACAAGGACAAGATCTGGCCCGGCCAGCACGCTGCAATCATTGAGAATGATCTCTGGAACCGGGTTCAGAGCCGGATGCGGGCCGCATCAACCCGGGGACGCGGATCGCGCAACGAACCCGGCGCAGTCAATGATATCGGGGCCTGGCTGACAGGAAAGTTGCGCGACGAAACCGGTGACCGGCTGACCCCAACCCACACGACCCGGGTCCGGCGGAGGCTGCGCTATTACATCTCAAACCGTCTGATCTCGGGCGGCAAGGATCCCACTGGCTGGCGGTTGCCTGCCACCCTGCTGGAAAAGGCTGCTCTCGATGTCATGGCCAAGCACCTCACTGAAGCGGCCCGCACACATCGGGTGCTGCTGGAGCCCGATGCAAGCACAACCGAAGCGACGAACCTGTTGGTCCTGGACCTTGTTGCGCGTTTGGCAACTAAAGGCGGCAGCCTCGGTGCCGACCTTCTCTCCTCAGGTGTCCTGTCACGCGGTCGCATCGAGCTCGACCTCGATGGCGCAACCCTGGCCCGGTTGCTCGGCGTTCCCGCTGACCTATTGCTGCCCGACCTGCTGCAGGTGACAGCCCCGTTCGATCTTCGCCGCCGCGGCGTCGAGACAAAAATCATCGTTGGCGAGACGCACCCGGACCCCGACCCCCATCTCCATGCCATGCTGATCCGCGCCCATGGCTGGGCCCGGGAATTGAAGTCCGGTGTCCAGCTGTCCGACATCGCGCATCGTGAGAAGGTCCCCGGCTCCTTTATCCGCAACCGCACTCAACTCGCCTTCCTGTCGCCCAAAATACAGACCGCCATCCTCGCGGGCAGTCAGCCGCTCGAGCTGACCCTCAAGCGTCTCGTCAGCATCACACATCCGCTTGATTGGGCCGAACAGGAACGCCTCTTCGGGTTCTCCTGACACCCAATATCAGCTTTCCCTGCTGTTGGATTACAATTCCCTGATCCCCGTTTGAACATTCCCTGCTCGCGTCAGAAAATTCCCTGTTCCATCTTCTAGGGAATTTTCTGCCAAGCCATTGTAGACTGGCTCTTTTTTTGAGTGTGCCACCTCAGAAACCGACCAAAGCCACCGAGATTCGCTGTAAATCCAGCTGTATCAGGGAAATCTCGGCCAAAGCGCACCCGCCCAAAACCCGAACTGAGACTTCAGGGAAAATCCACGCCAAGATATGGCGTCAGCACCGGCTCAGTTGAGGAGACGGTCGAGCAACCCGCGGGAATTGCCGGAGAATTTCGGCTCAAAAAGCACAAGAAAACTGAGACTGGGGTGGCTGGCGGGGAGACAGGGATTCGAACCCTGGGATGGCTCTCACCATCAACGGTTTTCAAGACCGCCGCATTCGACCGCTCTGCCACCTCCCCGACAGGTTGACGTCTATGATCTCCGCAAAGCCGAGGCAAGTCCCTCTTCTTGTGAAAACTTGCCGAGTGCAATGCAGCGGGCTTTCAAAGGCAAGGCCCTCAGGTTATGATCCGCCCGGCGCGGGGCCCCTTCCCGCAATAACGTAACGACCGGCAAACCGGCAGCGGGACAAGAATTGTCCCGAAACAGGCAAGGAAGTAGTCGACATGCACGTAGAAATGCAGAAGGCAGGCCCCCGTACCCGCATACTGGCGCTGGGGTTCAGCCTTGTCTTCCTGGCGGCATGCGAAGAAGGCGCCGGTGTGCCTTTTCTTCAGCCGAAGGACAAAGAGGCCGCAACCGAGACGCGCAGCACCAAGCTGGTCGAACGCGATGTTGAGGCACCGGATGTGTTCCAGGTGACCGAGGCGGGACTTTGGGATGGCCGCCCCTCCTTGGGCGGGGTCTGGGTCGCGCATCCGGATGTCAAGGAGCCCGAACGCGTCATCATTCGAAACGCCAGCAACGACAAGTTTGTGATCGGGGCCCTGTTTCGGCGCGAGCGCGATATTCCTGGACCCAGAATCCAGGCCTCCTCCGACGCCGCGGCTGCACTTGGGATGCTGGCTGGCGCTCCGGTCCAGTTGAACGTAACGGCCTTGCGCCGCGAAGAGGTTCAGGAAGAGCCTGTGGCGGACGCCGCGACCGCAGACACTGCCTCACTTGAGGAATTGCCGGAGGTCTCGGAAACCGCTCTTGACCCGGTTGCCGGCGCTGCCGCCGCAATTGAAGCCTCGGCACCGGATGTGCAGCAACCGGCGGCGCCCGCGCCATCCGCGCCCCCGAAACCAAAGACGTCGAGCCTCGACAAACCGTATATCCAGATCGGTATCTTCAGTGTCGAGGCGAACGCCAATCGCGCCGCCGATCAGATGCGCGCCGCGGGCATGGTACCGACTGTCCGGCAGGAAACCACGAACGGCAAACCGTTCTGGCGGGTCGTTGTCGGTCCTGCTCAATCCAAATCCGAGCGCACCGCATTGTTGGATCAGGTCAAGTCCACCGGATTCTCCGACGCCTATGCGGTCAAGAAGTAAGACGGAGGTTCATTCCGATGTTGAATTCGTTTCGCAAAGCGGCCCTTGCGTTGGGGCTTGCGCTCACCGCTATACCGGCACACGCATTCGATACCTCGGCGCGTGCGGCCTATGTGCTGGATCAAAGCACCGGCACCGTGCTGCTGGCAAAGAACGCTGATGAAGCGCTGCCACCGGCGTCGATGTCAAAGCTGATGACGCTCTATGTCGCCTTCGAGGCCCTGCGTGACGGACGCCTGACACTGGACGAGCGCTTGCCGGTATCGCAACATGCGATGAGCTATGGCGGCTCGACCATGTTCCTGAACACAACCGACCGGGTCCGGGTCGAGGACCTGTTGCGGGGTATCATCGTGTTGAGCGGCAATGATGCCTGCGCAGTGATTGCCGAGGCACTCAGCCCCGATGGGACCGAAGCCGGCTTCGCCCGGTTCATGACCAAGCGCGCCGAGCTGTTGGGCATGACCCAATCGACATTTGCCAATTCCAATGGCTGGCCGGCGGCGGGGCATCTGATGTCGGTTCACGACCTTGCCATTCTCGCCAGTCGGCTTATTGCCGACTTCCCCGAGTATTACCCGCTGTTTGCTGAAACCGAATTCGCCTTTGACGGGCGGGCGCCATCGAACACACGCAACCGAAACCCGCTGCTGCGGCTTGATATCGGGGCCGATGGATTGAAGACCGGGCATACTGCCGAGGCCGGTTATGGTCTGGTGGGTTCGGCCAAGCAGGGGGATCGCCGGGTGATCTTCGTTGTCACCGGGCTTGAAAGCGAAACCCGCCGCGCAGAGGAGGCGGAAGCAATCGTGAACTGGTCCTTTCGCCACTTTGCCACCAAGACCGTTGCCCGAGCCGATACACCGGTCGCCAAAGCCGAGGTCTGGATGGGAGCGAAACAATCGGTAGGCCTGGTTCCGGCCGAAGATCTGGATCTCTTGTTGCCGGTATTGTCAGACAAGAGCATTGAGGCCGAGGTCGTCTATGACGGTCCTATCAACGCCCCTATCGCCAAGGGCCAGAAGATTGCCGAACTGGTGATCAAGCCAGGAGAACTACCCGAAATCCGCCGTCCGCTGGTTGCGTCCGAGGACGTGGCAACCGGCGGGTTTATTGTGCGATTGAAAACCGCCGCGACAATGTTGATGCAACAGTTCGGCACCGGCGCACCGGAGGCGATGTGACCGGTCAGGGGCTGTTTCTGACGTTCGAGGGGATCGATGGTTCCGGCAAATCCACGCAGGCCAGGCGTCTGGCCGAGGTTCTGATCAAGCTTGGGCACGAGGTCGTCTTGACGCGCGAACCGGGTGGTTCGCCCGGTGCCGAGGAAATCCGCCGTCTTGTTCTGGAGGGCGCGCCGGATCGCTGGTCCGCCGAGACAGAAATCCTGCTGTTCACCGCAGCGCGCCGCGACCATATGGAGCGCACGATCCTGCCAGCGTTGAACGCGGGCAAGATCGTCATCTGCGATCGGTTCGCGGATAGCACCCGCATGTATCAGGGGCTCTCGCGCGGGGATCTTCGAGATCTGGTCGATCAATTGCACAAGCTGATGATCGGGCGTGAACCCGACATCACCCTGTTGATCGACATGGACCCCGAGACCGGCCTGTCCCGCGCCAAGGGGCGCCAGGGAACCGAGGAAAGGTTCGAGGATTTTGGGCCAGAGTTGCAGCGGAAAATGCGCGCGGGTTTCCTGAACCTCGCGCGGGAGTTCCCGGATCGGTTTCATGTTGTGGACGGAAATCGCGACGCCGACGCTGTTGCCCGCGACGTCGCAGACCTCGTTCAGCGCGAATTGCGGTCGATGGCATGAGTGACGAGGTTCCTGCCCCGGATCAGGTTCCCGGTGCTCCGCATCCGCGCGAGACGGTGCAGCTCTTTGGCCAGGATGCCGCTGAACAGGCCTTTCTGGATGCTTATCGCTCGGACCGGCTGCACCACGGCTGGCTGCTGACCGGTCCGCAAGGGGTGGGTAAGGCTACTCTGGCCTGGCGCATTGCCCGTTTCCTTCTGGCAACGCCGCCTCAGACGGATGGTGGGTTGTTCGGGGCTCCTCCTCCGCCGGAAACGCTGGAGATCGCGCCGGACCATCCGGTATCACACCGCGTATTGGCCGGGGCCGAGCCGGGGCTTGCCGCGATCACCCGGTCGATGAACGATCAGGGACGGCTGAGATCAGAGATCGTGGTCGAGGATGTCCGCAAGCTTGGCCGGTTCTTTGGCCTGAGCGCAGCTGATGGCGGGCGCCGCGTCGTCATCGTCGACAGCGCCGACGAGATGAACACAAGTGCGGCCAACGCGCTGTTGAAGATGCTCGAAGAGCCCCCCGCGCGAACAACGCTCTTGCTGGTCTCACACCAGCCCTCGCGCCTGTTGCCAACGATCCGGTCCCGCTGTCGGACCCTGCGGCTGTCACCTCTGGAACCCGCGGCGCTACAAGCGGCCCTGGATCAGGCAGGTGCAGGCCGATCTGCGGAGATCGCGGAACTGGCCGTGCTGGCCAGCGGCTCGGTCGGTGCGGCGCTTCGGTTGATCGAACTGGATGGTCTCAAACTGTATGGTGAGCTCCTTGCCATTCTGGCCAGCCTGCCCCGGCTGGATCGGCAACGTGCCCTTGCCCTGGCCGAAACCGCGGCGGGCCGGAACGCGGCGCCACGGTTCGATCTCTTGTTGAAGCTGATCGAAATCCTGCTGGCGCGACTGGCGCGGACCGGCGCGACCGGGTTACCGCCCGATCCCGAGGCCAGTCATGGCGAGGCAAGCGTGCTGACAAGGCTTGCCCCCGATCCCGAAAGCGGGCGGCGCTGGGCCGAGGTCGCGTTGACGATCTCTGCCCGAACCCGTCATGGTCAGGCGGTCAACCTTGACCCCGCTGCGCTTGTCCTAGATACGGTGTTCAAGATGCAGGATACCGCCAGTTGGAGCAGATGAGCGCAACCGAAACGCCACCAGAAATCACCGACAGCCATTGTCATCTCGACTTTCCGGATTTCGAAGGACAGCTGGGCGATATCGTGGCCCGTGCCTGTCGCGCGGGTGTGACCCGGATGGTGACGATCTGCACCCGTCTCAGGAACGAACCCGGCGTGCGTGCCATTGCCGAGGCCCATGCACCGGTCTTCTACGCGGCCGGCACCCACCCGATGAGTGCGGCAGAGGAACCTTTGGCCAAGGTCGAGGAGTTGGTCGCGCTCAGCAGACACCCGAAATTCGTGGGCATTGGCGAGACCGGGTTGGACTATCACTATACAGCCGACAGCGCCGCGGTTCAGCAACAATCCCTGCGGATCCACATTCAGGCCGCACAGGCAACCGGGCTTCCGCTCATCGTGCATGCCCGGGCGGCGGATGACGACATGGCGCGTATTCTCGCGGAAGAATACCGGAACGCGCCCTATTCTTGCGTGATGCATTGTTTCTCTTCCTCGGCCGAGCTGGCCCGAGCCGCATTGGATCTGGGGTTTTACCTGTCCATGTCGGGGATCGCGGCCTTTCCCAAAAGCCAGGAGGTAAGAGATATCTTTGCGGTCGCACCGCTGGACCGCATTCTGGTAGAGACCGACGCACCCTATCTCGCGCCTCCTCCGCATCGCGGCAAACGGAACGAACCTGCGTATACCGCGCATACCGCGCGAAAGGGCGCTGAAATCTTTGGGCTCGACTACGCCGATTTTGCCGCCCAGACACAGGAAAACTTCGACCGTCTGTTCACCAAGGTGGCGTGTTTCAGGGCTGCGGCATGACAACAGAGCTGCGTTTCACCATACTTGGTTGCGGGTCTTCGGGAGGTGTGCCGCGGCTGGGTGGGCATTGGGGCGATTGCGATCCGACCAATCCCAAGAACCGGCGCCAGCGATGCTCCATGCTGGTCGAGCGCGAAGGCCCGGATGGGACCACAACCGTTCTGATCGACACAACGCCGGATATGCGCAACCAGCTTCTGGAGGCGGGAACCGGGCGTCTGGACGGCGTCGTCTATACCCATTCCCACGCTGATCATGTGCACGGGATCGACGACCTTCGCATGATCGTCTTCAACATGCGGGCGCGCATCCCCGTGTGGGCCGACGGGGATACGCAAAATGCATTACTGTCCCGGTTCGGTTATGCCTTTGTCCAACCCGAAGGCTCTCCTTACCCGCCCATCCTGGATATGAAGACCATTTCCGGCCCCTTCGAGATTGACGGCCCCGGCGGCTCCATTCCCTTTCGTCCCTTTCGGGTTGGACATGGTTCGATCGACAGTCTGGGGTTCCGGATTCACGATCTAGCCTACCTGCCGGATGTGGCCGAGATCTATGAACCCTCCTGGTCAGAGCTACAGGGGCTGGACTGCTGGGTTCTGGATGCGTTGCGGCGCACACCGCATCCAACCCACGCGCATCTGGAAAAATCCCTCGACTGGATTGCCAAGGCGGCGCCCCGCCGCGCGGTGCTGACGAACATGCATATCGACCTTGACCACGCCACCGTTTCAGCCGAAACGCCGGACCATATCGAACCTGCCTATGACGGCATGGTAATCCGGTACCGGCTTTGACAGATGAGAGTTGCCCCTGCGGATATCCCGTCTGACGGCCTCACCACTGGTCGACACGGATAAGGACGCACATGTTTCAGGCCCTCATCGACGTCATCTTGCCGGTGTTTCTGGTTATCGGCGCAGGGTACGCGGCCACACTTGCAGGTTACTTCAAACCCGAGCATATCGACGGGCTGATGCGGTTCACGCAAGGGTTTGCAATTCCCTGCCTGTTGTTTCGCGCGATTGCCCATCTTGACCTGAACGCCAGTTTCGACCCCGCGCTTCTCGGCAGCTTCTACGCAGGCGCAACATTGTGTTTTGCTTCCGGGTTGTTTGGCGCGCGCTATTTCTTCGGTCGCGACTGGGAAGACAGCGTCGTCATCGGGTTCTGCTGCCTGTTCTCCAACTCTGTGCTTTTGGGACTGGCGATCACCGAACGCGCCTATGGGCCCGAGAGCCTGACCGGGAACTATGCGATCATCGCGATCCACTCGCCATTCTGCTATGGTCTTGGGATCACCGTGATGGAGGTGATCCGCAACCGCGGCCGGGGCGGTCGGAAGATGGCGAGTTCGGTCTTGTCCGCGATGTTCCGAAATGTGCTGATCCTGGGCATCGCAATGGGTTTTGCCGTGAACCTGAGCGGTCTGGGGCTGCCACAGATCCTGGACGACGGGCTGTCCCTGATCACGCGCGCCGCCCTGCCCGGTGCCCTTTTCGCCTTGGGCGGCGTTCTGGTGCAATACCGGCCCGAAGGCGATCTGCGCGTGATCGCCTATGTCTGCGTGATCTCTCTAATGGCCCACCCTGCGCTGGTGTGGTTTTTCGGATCGGCCCTGTCGGTCGAACAGGGCCTGTTCCGGTCCGGTGTGTTGAATGCGGCCATGGCCCCAGGTTTCAACGCCTATATCTTTGCCAATATCTATGGTCGGGCCAAGCGCGTCGCGGCCTCGTCCGTTCTGATCGCAACTGGGGCGTCCATTTTCACCGTATGGGCTTGGTTGACCCTTTTGGGCAGTTCAGCACCTTGACTTGCAACCGGGCCGCAACACAAATCTTTGTATGACCAATTCGAAACACGTCCTGCTGGTGGCCCACGGGCAACCCTCTGATCCAATACCTGCCGAGGACGACTTGGCGGAGATCGCAAAGCAGATTCAAACCGATGTACCAGAGGTGACGGTGCATTCGGCGACCCTGGCCTCTCCCGGGTATCTGGAAACCGTGTTGGACCGCCTGCCGGCCTCGACCCCGGTCTATCCGCTGTTCACCTCCGATGGCTGGTTTGTCACCACGGCCTTGCCGCGCAGGCTTGGGTCACGGGCGAACCCGATCATGCCGCCAATGGGCATCGACCCGGATCTGCCACAGGCGGTTGCACGGCATTTGCACGGTACCCTGACTGCGCGGGGCTGGCAGGCCAGGGACACTGAACTGGTGGTGGCAGCGCATGGATCGGGGCGCAGCCGCAATCCGGCGGTCGCCGCAGAGCGTTTTGCGAATGCCCTTCAATCGCTGGCAGGTTTCGCCAGGATCAATGTTGGATATGTCGAACAAGAACCATCGATTGCCGAAGCTGCCCGGCACTGCGGCAATCAAGCTCTTTGCTTGCCATTCTTCGCCTGCGCTGGCGGACATGTGCAAGATGACATACCGATGGCCCTGACCGAAGCGAGCTTCAAAGGGGACACGCTGCCGGTTCTGGGCGTTCTGCCGTCTGTTACGTCTTTGATTGCGCGCAGGATATCCGAACATGCGGCTGCCGCGACGGGCGATTGACCCGCCGCGGCAAACGATACTCAGTTCCCGCTGGTCGAGACCGAGAACACCGGAAGACCAGGTGTCGCCGGAGCCGTGGACGCCTCGGAAAGAACCGCGATCCGCTCCGGGTTCTGGCCAAGCACGCTGGAGCCGCTTTGTGCTGCATTCAGGGCCAGACGCATCCATTCACCGGCCCGTGCCATTCCGATCGGCGCGCCGAATCCTTGCCGCAACTGGTGGCTGACAATCTCGCCATAGCCCAGTTGCCCGGCAGAGGCGAGCAGCGTGGCCGAGGCCAAGGCCATTTCGGCATTGTCCGTCCGATATCCCACCCCAAGGCAAACCTTGCCCCCGGAGATCAGGCTGGGCATCGGCTGTCCGGAGTTTTGCAGGAAGGTGGAGGTCGAAGCCACGATCTCGGACGGCGCCTTGGTGTCGATACCCTCCATCTGCGGCGCCATGGCTTGGGCCAGTCCTTCGCATTGCTGTTCGATCTGGACCGAGGTCATGTTCGGGATGGTGACTTCGATCTGGCTTGCTTCGACCATCGCCTGACCGCGCGCCTGGCAGAATTGCTCGTTAAGCGCGAATACCGGCTCGCGAACCTGCCCGGCGCGGCTGAGACCGCCGTTCGACGTGGTCAACAGATTGACCTCGTTACAATGCGCATTGATCGACTTTGGACCCTGCTGAGCGAACCCGAAATTCGGGAGCGCGGCACCGGTATCCGCCCGCGCCGCCACAGTAGGTGCCGTGGTCAGCGGCTGAGACGTCGCTGCCATATGGGTCTGAGGCTGCACCGGCTGCACGGCCTGCGGGGTCTGGATTCCCAGTTGCTCATTGCGATAGGTGCGCAACAGGCCCGCCTGCCCTTGGCTCGCCAGGATCTGGTTGTAGGGCGCCACATGCGCGCTTGCCAAGGCGCGCTGGTGGGAGGCGAGCAGGAAACCAGTTTCATGCTGATCAAGATAGCCATCGGTCACAAACCCCATGTCCGCCTGATATTGGGCGATCGCGCCACGGCTGCGGCGACCAAGCGCCCCATCGACAACACCGGCGTTGTAACCGAAGTAGTTGAGAGCCGACTGGACTTCGCGGTTTTCCTGCCGCTGCGCAGAGGATGTGCCTGAAGTTCTGGCTGTACTGCGCGCAGCCTGCTGCTGGCGTTGCTTGTTTTTGTGCACTTCGTTGACGATCAGACCACCAAGAAGCGCTCCACCGATCAGGGCGGCCGCTTCGTCGGCCATGGCCCGTTGTACGGGCATCACAACCATACTGGCCGCAACGACCGAGGCACACAGGCGTGCTCTTTTCATGTCAATCACCTTTCTCCATGGTTTTCCCGTATGGAATGAATGCAGGAAAACCGGCTACGAAAATGAAATAAACTACCTCAAATGGCAGCAAACCGGCGGGTCTTTGTCAAGGGAATTGGAGTCTGACCGCAAGACGCCTGTCTGCTGCAAACGGGCGCCTAAGGTTTTCACAGGTCAGATTTACCCCTGATCCATCTCAACGCCAGAGATCATTTGCACCCGCCATTCATGCTCACGCCCGCGCGCGACCGGCGCTGTTGAGCTGGATCCCTCATCTCCGCGATCTACGGAAAACGGCGTATTGACCTCTGCGCGCATCCCAATCCTCGGCGATGCCGACAGGTCGCTACACCGGCCTTCTTGCCGCGCGATGCCTTTCTTGTCCGGTATCCGCTCCCGGCGCGCGGCCTTGTTCGATCACTTCGCTATTGTCCCCGCCAGCCTTGCCCGGGCTTGCAGGGTCTTCTCCGGTCGCGACCGGAAGCGTCAGGTTTCTATTGTAGAACCTATAGGTCGCCCGGCCCTTCCGTTTTGCAGAGTACAAAGCGAGATCGGCGGCATGGATGAGCTTGGATGCCTCGGGGGCGGCAAACTGTGTGGACAACACGATACCGATGCTTGCCGAGATCTGGCACTGCTCTCCGTTGAACGGAATGGGTTCCTCCAAGCGGTCGATCAAACGGCGTGCAATGCTCTCAAGCTTTTCCTTGTCCTGCAGGTGGTTGAAAACCAGAATGAACTCATCACCACCAATGCGCGCGACGGTGTCGTCGCCACGGGTTTCTTCTACCATTATCCTGGCGACCTGCTGCAACACGTGATCGCCTGCGGCATGCCCCAGCGTATCGTTGACCGACTTGAAATAGTCGAGATCCAGATGCATCAGGCTGAAAGGGGTCACACTATTGGTCAACCGGGCCAGGATGTGATCCATTGCACGGCGGTTCTTCAACCCCGTCAATGTATCGGTATAGGCCTGTTCTTCGGCCGCGATCATGGCCCCCTGAAGACGAAGGTTCAACGTCCGCGACGCTTCCATCGCGGCGGATTTTGCTTCTACAAGGTAAAGCAATTCGATGGCCAGATCGGTGCCCGAGAAGTCGGCGCTTGTCAGGGCATAGTCGCGTACCGCATCAAGGATCGATATTCCGAACGACAGGTTGATGACCGCACCCTCGTCGGCGGGGAGAGGCACGACAACACCCTTCAATGCCGTCCGGGGATTGTCCCTGAAACGAAGATGCAGTTTTGCGCCAGAAGTCGCGATAGCCTGGATCGTGGCCACCGAACGTGGTCGCAGCAACTCAAAGACTTCCAGGAAGCCGCTCCCGACCATTGCCATCTCGGGCCGAAGTTTCTGCAAGGTCGGCCCGACGTCTGTTATCCGCCCCGTTGCATCAAGCAGAACAAACATCGGGCAAAGCTTTTCAAGCAGACGGGCAAGATTGTCCTTGTCCGTCATCTGGCCCGCGCCCCGAGTTCGAAAATCCGGCCTTCGGCGAAGTCTGTTTCGATCAGCGTGATTTCAATCATTTCACATTCGCCGACCTCGCCCGCGTGCTCCAACATGACCAATGCCCCATAGTCGTCCGCCATGGCCCGCAGAACCCCCAACAGCACATAGGAAAACCCAGGCAATCCGCCATGACATGCCAGGGTGAAGCGGCCCCCGGCTGCCTCTGTCAGTTCGAGCTGTGGCAAGACCAGATCGGATACCGCCAAACGCGCGCGATCGGGAAGATCGTCCAGCGAATGCAGAAACTCCACATAGCTCACCCCACCAAAGCGCAACAGCCGACGCAAGGCCTCGGTATTCGGGTTCGAGACGAGATAGGTACCGAGATCCTCCAGAACTTCGCGCTTTGGCCGCCCCAACTCATCGCACAACTCGTCCAACACCCTCCGGGACGCCTCATCATCATAGACAAGCATCGCCTCGAACTCGACAAATCCCAGGTGCGCCGCCTCGGTCACGCGGATCCAGCGGCTCTTGCCGTAGGTATTGCACACAAAGGACTGTATCGCCTTGTTGATGAGTCCATGCATGGAGGGCCCTCATTACGTTCACCACAGTCTCACACCGGAAACGTTAACAAAGCTCCAACATCTCATCAGAGATTGATCAAATGCTCCTAATCCCTGGGCGCGATCACCCGCCCCGCAACGGCCAACGCCTTCTGTCCCGAGGGCACAATAGAAAACTGCCCATCCTGGGCCTGTATCAAGACATCGACCGGAAAGGTCTCGGTCCGGTCTTCGGCACGGTCTCCGGCGACCCGCAAACGCAAGTCGCCGTTTGAGCTGCGCAACAGATGAGTGATCCGCACAACTCCGTCGGTATCCACAAACAACACCAACGCTTGCCCATCGGCATCCGCGATCGGGCTAAAGGCACCGCGCAGAAACAGGCATCCCGGACGACCGTTCGGCAATACCTGCTTGCATCCGTCATGCCAGGCCTCAAGCTGGTGTGCTGGAACATCGGTCAGATCAGAGGCATCCAGCGGCGCCCCCGCCCCGGCCACCGGCATCGTCGCCATCAGCTCTGGCACAACGGCCTCTGAGGACAACAAGAACTCAGGCTCACTAAACTGATAACGACTGTCGATCCGCCGGGCTCGATTGATCAAGCGCAGCATCCTCTGGTCGCTGCGGGTCTGCGCGATTGCCGCCAATTGTTCAAGCCCGCGATCCCCGGCCTTTCCCCAGTCGTGCGCCATCTCCCAAATCGGCAGTTCGTCAGAGTCGGCGGTGTTGGTTTCATAGCGCGCGACCTGGCTCGCCGTAGAAATACGGTTGCCATCCAGCACGGGTGTCAGCCAGATCGCCGCCAGGGTGACAAGCAGGATTGCGAAGGCGACGTTGCATCGGCGCAGGCGGGCCTGCCAGTTTGCCCCGACAAGCGCCAACCCGGCATATCCGATCGCGTAAACCGCCAGAAGTCCGGTAACGAGCACCGCCAACAGCCGATCCGGCGTCCAACCATAGCTTGAGACACGGATCGCCAGAGCCCAGGCGGCCAGCCCAACCAGAATTGGCAACAGCAAAGCCAGCAGGCGTGTCGCCCTTGTTATTCCGGCGGTCTGAACGGCATGCGCATCGTCGCGATCGACTGCCGTTGAAATCAACCCGATAGCCACCGACGCCGTCGCCAGCAGGATCGCAGCGGATGAAAGATCACCAAACAACCCGGTCAGACCGCGCAATGGCAGCGCTATCAAGAAAATAGAGACAATCGCCAGCATGACCGGCACCAACAGGCGAAGCAACCGAAGCAGGGGAAAAGGCGCAACCTTCTCCCTGACTTCGTAGATCACGGCCAAGCCAAAACCGACAATCGCCCCGCTTAATCCAAAAGCCAGCCAACTGGTGCGCATGACAATGTCGACCAGCCCCACTTTGACCAGATCAAGCAAGGCATCGGACAGGAACAGAACCAGCCACACCATCGCCAGAAACAGCCAGGCCAGGAGAAAGCGGGTCGTGATCTCCCATGCGGTTTCAAACAGGGCGCCATAATCGTTCCAGCGCCTGGGATCCGTCAGCCAGACCGCCAGAAACGGCGTCGCGACAAAGATCAGGGTGCTCAATGTCGAAACCAGGTTCGCATGATCGAGCGCATCGGTCGCCAGGTCGAAACGAGAACCGGCCGACAGAGACAATGCGGTCGCGGGGAGCGAGAGCACAAGCGCGCCAACCAGCGATCGCAGCAAGCCGACGGTGCCCGACATGGCCAGTGATACGCCGAACTGCACCAGGACAAAGGTCAGCAGGCCGAGCCGCACCATATCAGGGACAGACGGCACCGACCAGGTCTCGGCCAAAGCCCACAGCGCCAGAGCGGCCACGAAACCGATAAGCGCCTGGCCCAGCCGGGCACGGATTTCGGGCGTAAGGCGATTGTCGGGCATGGTTTCTTCTTTGCTCAGTCCATGTTCAGACGAGAGTAGCCGCCAAGGCGGCCAGACTCCATGGGGTGCAGCACAAAGACGTCGGTGCCCTTTCAAAAATCGGTGGGCGCGCCGCCTTCGGATTTACGGCGGGACACAAAGTCGGCCAGTTCCTCCCGGATCGCTTCGTCGAGGGGCGGTGCCTCGAAACTGCCGATGATCTCCTTGAACATGTGATGCGCGCGCTCAGGCGTCCATATGGCGCCTGCCGCCTCCCATCCCTCGTAATTCTTCCAGTCGCTCAGGAACGGCTGGTAAAAGGCCGTGCTATAGCGGTCCTGAGTGTGCTGGATGCCAAAGAAATGACCGTCATTGCCCACTGCCCGTATCGCGTCCAGCGCGATGTCGTCGGGTGTGGTGGCATAGGTGTCAGGCTCCATATAACGCTGGATCTGCTGGAGGATTTCGCAATCCATGATGAACTTCTCGGGACTGGCGATCAGCCCGCCCTCGAGCCAGCCGGCGGCGTGGTAGACCATGTTGGTGCCCGACTGGACCGCCGCCCAAAGCGAGTTGGACGTCTCCCACATCGCCTGACCATCGGGCACGTTGGCGGCGCAGACCCCGGACGAGCGAACCGGCAGCCCATAGAACCGCGCCATCTGGCCGGTCATCTGGGTGGCGCGCATGTATTCCGGCGTACCAAAGGCGGGCGCGCCGGATTTCATGTCCACGTTGCTGGTAAACGTGCCGATCACACAGGGGATGCCGGGCCGCACATATTGGAACAGCGCAATGGCGCACAGCGCCTCGGCCAGCGATTGCGCCACCGCGCCCGCCATGGTCACCGGCGCCATTGCGCCCGCCAGTGTGAAAGGCGTCACCACGATCGCCTGCCCGCGCCGCGCCAGCCGCAGGCAGCCGTCGATCATCGGATGGTCGTGTTTCAGCGGCGAGGTCGAGTTGATGTTGGTATACATCCGCGGCGTCGCCTCGAACTCCTCGTCACTGAGGCCCCCGGCGATGCGCACCATCTCCATCACGTCCTCGACCCGCTCCTTGCCCAGGCTATAGGCATGCATGACCTTGTCCGAGATCGTAAGCTTATCATAAAGCACGTCGAGATGCCGGACCGAGGCATGGATATCTACCGGTTCCACCGGATAGCCGCCCGCAAAATGAATACAGTTGAAATACTGCGTCAGCTTCAGCAGGTTCTGGCACTGTTCGCGATTGCCCGGCACCTTGCGGCCGATCTCCATATCCCAGTAGTTTGGCGGCGAGGAGACATTGCCGAACAGGATCACATTGCCGCCGATCTTGAGCGTTCTGTCGGGATTGCGTGGCGTGAGTGTAAACTCCCGGGGGGCTTTGGCGACCATCTCCATGACCCAGTCACGCCCCATGCGCACCACGTCGCCATCCACCTTGCACCCAGCCTGACGGAACAGGGCCAGAGCTTCTTCGTTGTAGAAGGCGATACCGATCTCTTCGAGAATGCGCATCGCACCGTCGTGAATGGCCTCGACACCTTCCTGATCAAGCGGTTCGGTCGGTCTGTCGACATTTATCGGCAAGCGCCATGGCATCTGTTCGATGACAGCTTTGCCTCTGCGGGCAGCAGCGCCAGCCCGGCCACCGCCACGACGTTTGCGGGTATCGGTATCAGTCATGGAACCCTCCTGATCTGGATGGTTCAAAACTCTCATGTCTCGGGCACCTTGCCGCCCTGACACCGACACCAAGTGTCGTTTTTTTCTGTTTTACTGCCGTCCTAACCGTTTTTTGTGGTCAAGAGGCCAGCCAACCCCGGATATGGCCGATGTCTGGCAGAACTATATCGGCATACGGCGCCAGTTCGTCATGCTTTGCGAGGCCGGTCAGAACCGCAACCGTTGTCATCCCCGCCGCACGTCCCGCCAGCATGTCATGGGTGCTGTCACCCACCATGGCCACGCGCGCTGGAGCGAGACCAACCTTTGCGGCAAAGGCCAGCATCTGGCCCGGCCCGGGTTTGGCGCCATGACCGCTGTCAAAACCAGCGATGAAGTCAAACCTGTCGGCCACCCCGATCGACCCCAGATGCGCGCGCGCCGGGGCCTCGCCATCATTGGTGGCGACACCCAGTTTCAGACCGCGTCCACGCATATCGTCCAGAAAGGCAGCCAGCGGCACCGCCTGAACCTGCGGCGCGCGGGCGCTTTCCTCGTTGATCATCGCAATCAGTTCCGCATGAGCGAAACCAGGCAGCGCTGGCAGCAGGGCCTCGGCGATCTCGCTCGGGGTGCCCGCGATCACGATACTGTCGCGCGCATATTGCCCCTGGTCAAAGTCAAAGCCGATCATCGCCCCCAACTGCGCGGCGCGCGCAGCGTCGCCGCCCCCCACACGGGTCAGAAAGGACCGGCCAAACGCCCCCCAGGTCGCCGCAAAATCGAACAGGGTTCCATCCTTATCGAACAACAAGGCGTCAATTGGCATCGGTTATGGCTCCGGGTTGAGAGATCAGGTCCAGTGCACTTTGGCTCCGGCCAATACGACAAGTGCCTGCATAGGATAGTCGTATGCCAAGCGCTCTGCATCGCAAAACGCGACGACCCAAGCGTCGTCCATAGTGAGAAACTCCAGCACCGAGGCCAGGAAAGCGCGTTCGGTGGCACGTTCTTTCATTTCAGCGGGATCAGCACCTGTCGAACCCAGAAAAACCGGCAAGAGATCATCATTGCCCAAGAGCCAGACCAGAGCTTTCAGGGCGATAGTTTCGGCGGCATCGGCGGAAAACGGCATAGCCATCGGGGTGTTAACGTTCGGAAAGGGTTTGTTAACCAGTCTCATAAACACTTTGACAAGAATTGAAAGCAATAGTCGAAGGGCTGGAGCAGTGCAGGGAACGATACTGATACTTGATGGCGTTTCCACCAACCGGATCATGCTCAAGGTCCAGTTGTCGGCGGCATGGTATCATGTCGTCCAGAGCGACCGGATGGAAGGAGTGCTCGCGATCATTCGCAGGGTCCGGCCCGACCTGATCCTGTGCGCGCTTACCCTGCCGGATGGAAATGCGTTGGATCTCAAGAGGTTTCTGACCAGCACTCCGGATTGCGCCGACATTCCCTTGATCGCGATTGCACCACAGAATGACCAATCAGCACGCCACAAGGCATTGGCGGCAGGTATTGACGACGTCTTGAGCCAACCGTGTGACGATGTCATTCTACTGGCCCGGATCCGAAGTCTGATCCGGGCGCATTCCAGAGCCCAGGAACTGCGAGAGCAGAGCGGTTCGCATATCATGGAACTTGATGAAAGCCCGGTCGACTACCTCGTGCCGCGCCGCCTGGCGAACATCGCGATAGTGACCCAGACACCGGGAACCGGTGCGATCTGGCGCTCCCGGCTCAAGGGGCTGATGGCACACAACATGGATCTGCATCGCATCGAAGATGCACAGAACCTGCTCAATGAACGGGCACCGGATGCGATCGTGGTCGAGTTGAACGACGGTTCGACCGGCATGCGACTGCTCGCCGACTTGCGTGCCCGGACCAGCACCCGAAATTCCGCAATCATTGCTGTGCCGAACCCGGCCAACCCGCACCTGGCCGCCGATGCGCTGGACAGAGGCGCGGATGATGTGATGCCTGCCGGGTTCGAAGTAGGCGAACTAACATTGCGTCTGGAAACGCAACTCCAGCGCAAGACGCGGACGGACAGGTATCGCGATTCTCTTCGCGCCCGAGTCGAAGCTGCAATGATTGATCCGATGACCGGCCTTTACAACCGGCGCTATGCCATGCCTGAGTTGCAGAGGCTGGCGGGGCTGACCGCCGATACCGGCAAACCCGTTGCCGTCATGCTGGCCGATCTTGATCATTTCAAGACAATCAACGACCGGTATGGCCACCCCACTGGCGACGCGGTGCTGGTCGAAACGGCGATGCGGATGAAATCGCAACTCCGGCCTGCCGACTTGTTGGCACGTATTGGCGGCGAAGAATTCCTGATCGTGTTGCCGGGGACAAAGAAAGACGAAGCCCTGCAAGTGGCCAATAGGCTGTGCGCCCATATCAATCGTAGTGCTTTCGCGATTTCAGATAGCGGCGAACATGTCTCGGTAAGCCTTAGCATTGGCTTGTTTGCCGCCACGGCATCGGAACTGCGCGGTTTCCATCGCGATCAGCTTGCAACCAAGATGATCGCCCGCGCCGACCATGCGCTGTATGTCGCAAAAGAATCGGGCCGCAACCAGGTTTCGACAGCAACGGTCGTGCCGCTGCCGCTGTCAGTCCCGCCAGGGTTTGTGGCGTGATTTCCGGCCAAGGGACACCACGCGCTCTGCATATTCAGCGCGCTCGTCTTCGCTCATTGCCGCGATATGGCTCAACAACGCTTGCTGCATCGAGGCCGATCTTTGGCCGCGCATTTCTTCCAGTGCCCGCATATGGGCGGCGAAACCCTCGGGATCGAATGGGCGCGCTTTCAGTAATTCGACAATGGCCGACATCGACCGGTTGCCGCGTTCCCTTTC
Source organism: Ruegeria aquimaris (assembly GCF_025751555.1). GTDB lineage: Bacteria > Pseudomonadota > Alphaproteobacteria > Rhodobacterales > Rhodobacteraceae > Ruegeria_B > Ruegeria_B aquimaris. The sequence goes on along the minus strand of NZ_JAOWLB010000015.1, from coordinate 84,958 downwards.
ATCTTTCGACGCTTGATGGGACGCCGCCCGCAGCATCACGCGGTCCTGTTCCGGCAAGGCAAGAAAGAGAGCGATAGCTGTCGGCGGCGGCCTGTGTTCCCGGCCCGGCCCATACCGCCAAGCGATACCCAGCCCCAATCCGATCACCAGCAGATTGAATGCAAGCGATACCACCAGCAGCACCCGGATCGGCCATCCGATTTTCTTACCCGTCTCGCTCATTCACCCCTCCTCGCCCAATACATCGACCAATCCGTAATAATTGAGAAACTCACTATCGCCCGACGTTTGAAAAACCAGATCCGAGGGGTCTGGCAGGTTTTCCGGCGGAAACACTCCAATCCAGACCCCGGTAACGCCAGCGGCAACCATGCCGCCCACCCCGGGCCAGCCCCCGAAACCGATCAACAGCTGTTGCCAAAGACCCGGCTCTTTTTGCCTTTCTTCCCCGCGAGGTACCGCAATTCTGTTGGCCTGAATGCGATCGGCATCCGCCAGGATGCGCCCGACGAGATCATCCGGGACGTCCCGCCGCGCATGACGCGCGGCAGCCAGCATGTCATCCAGTCTCGTCATGTCATCCGTCATCGTGATACCCCAATTCATCTTTGCGTCCCGCCAGAACCGCGGCCAGTGTCCGTTTGCCACGCGCTGTCAGGCTTTCAACCGCTTCAACCCCGATCTCCATGATCCCGGCAATCTCAGGGTTCGAAAGCTCTTCGATATGACGCAGCACCACGGCTTGCCGCTGCCGAACCGGCAATGTCATCAACGCCTCCTGAAGCGCATCCACACGCGCCACGTCAAGCATGCGGTCCATCGCTGCCGGGCTGCCATCTTCCGGCTCTGGAATGCCGTCAAGGGCCAGCGCCTGTCTGCGCCTGCGAAGGTCGAGGCACAGATTCATGACTACGCGATAAAGCCAGGTGCTGACCTTGGCCTGACCACTCTGCCATTCTGGCGCGATGCGCCACAGGCGCAGCATCGCTTCTTGCATGACATCTTCGGCCTCGGCCCGGTTGCCCAGAACCCGCAACGCCACAGAGTAGGCCCGCGGCCCCAGCAACCCGACCAGTTCACGCGCGGCCTCGGGATCCCCGTTGGCATAAAGCCGCAGAAGCGCCTCCTCCGTGACAGGGGCCGCGGCAGGGGGGCTGCCGCGATCCTTGGAGCCTTTGGAGGCCAGGTCCTTCATCCAGATCAGTGCTTCTGTTTGCCGCCAAAGCCGTGACGCCCGTGACGCTCTGACATCCGCTGCTGCATCTGCGCAAATTCCTCCTCGGTAATCGCTCCGTCACCATCGGCATCGATCCGGCCAAAGAAACGCCCCATATCCTTCTTCGGCTGAGGCATTTCATCCTGACTCAACTGGCCGTCCTTGTTGCTGTCAAGCCGCTCAAGCATATGGGTGACATGTTCAGAGACGCGCGATTGCGCCTCGGCCTCCAGTTCGGAGCGGCTCAGCAGCCCGTTGCCATCGGTGTCGACGCCCGAGAAGCGCGCGGCCCGGTGCCCCTGCATTTCCTCCATCGTGATCTTGCCATCGCCATTGGAATCCAGTTCCGAGAAACTGTGACGCGGCCCCGCGCCCGGCCCCATGGCCCAAACGGTCGACGCGGTTGCCGCAGCCGTTACCAGTACAAATCCCGCAACCAAGCCTGCAAGTTTCATGTCGATCATCCTTTGTCTTCGGCGGCACCGTACCGCCGTTCATTATACTCAAACGCGGCACTCGCGCTTCTCCGTCGCGAATTTCGGAGATTTTGGTGACGCTTCACGAATAGGTGAGATTCGGCTAGATTTTTGCGACATCCAGACGCAAGACGGCTCAGCACCCTTTCCGTCGCCCGCAAAGACAGTCAGATTGGCGCACACACATGAACGAGCGACACATGACCGACCAGACCGCCTGTGCAGTCAACGACCGACCGACATGGCCTGCCCTTTTTGCCGGGTTCCGCGGCAAGTGCCCCAATTGTGGCGAAGGCAAGCTGTTGCATTCCTATCTCAAGGTGAACGACTGCTGCGCAAACTGCGGCGAGGCGTTTTACCATCACCGCGCGGATGATGGCCCGGCCTATCTGACGATTCTGTTTGTCGGGCACCTGATGGCCCCTCTGCTGCTGGTGGTGTTCGAAACCTGGCGTCCCAACCCGATGACCCTGTTCAGCGTCTTTGCGCTTGGCTGCGTTTCATTATCGCTCTACCTTTTGCCTCGACTGAAGGGGAGCGTGGTGGCCTATCAATGGGCACGGCGCATGCATGGATTTGACAGTTCCATCTGACCCCGGTCCGGCAGGAGGGGACATGGAGCAGGACAAAGCGGCAATCCGCAACGCGGCCACGGTGATCGTCTTGCGTGACAGGGCAAGCGACCCGGCGATCCTCATGGGACAACGCGGGGCTAAGGCGGCATTCATGCCAAACAAGTTCGTCTTTCCTGGCGGGGCCGTGGACAAGGCCGATACGGGCATACCGCTGGCAACCCCGCTGCCGCAGGTCTGCGCGGAGCGGCTGAGCGAAAAGTCATCCGAGGACTTGGGCCACGCTCTGGCCGTGGCTGCCGTGCGTGAGCTTTGGGAAGAGACCGGGCTGATTCTGGGCAAGCCGGGATACTGGTCCGGCGCGGTACCCGACGATTGGAAAAGCTTCGCCGCCACCGGGCATCTGCCAGCGGCAGATGCCTTGCAGTTTGTGTTCCGCGCGCTCACCCCTCCTGGGCGGCCCCGTCGCTTCGATGCCAGGTTCTTTTTGGTCGATGCCGGTGAAATCTCGGGCGATCTCGACGACTTCACCCATGCCTCCGATGAACTGTCGCATTTGCAGTGGATACCGCTAAAAGACGCACGCCGGTTCGACCTGCCGTTCATTACCGAGGTCGTTCTGGCCGAAGTCGCAGGCCGGGTCGATGACCCAACGCCCCCGGAGTCGGTACCCTATTTTCACAACAACGACGAAGCAAGCCTGTTCCTGCGGCTGCGCGGCTATCCGATGCCCGAGACCGGCTGAGCGGCCCGAGCGGCGCGCCACAAGATTTGACATCAAATCTTGTCCACAAGGTCTTGTTTCAAGACCTTGACCGGCGCCCGGATCAGCGCATCCGGCTGATCACCACCGTCACCTCGGGCTTCTTGCCAATCTCCGTTTGGGCCGATTGCCGGGCGATCCGCCGCAGCGCTTCCTCCAGCCGGTCATCATCGCGCAACGTCTTCTGATTCGAGCGCATAAGGAACTGGTTCAGGTCCTCTTCCAGCACATCGACCAGCGGTGCCTTGGATGTGCCGAACTCGGGCAACCCGATGATGTCGCACCAGGGTTCACCCAGCGGCTCATCCTCTTCGTCCATGATCACCGTGACCGTCACATGCCCGTTCAGCGCCATCCGGATCCGGTTGCGGATCACCCCGTCGAGCGCGCCCACCTGTACCGAGCCGTCCAGATAGGTGCGCCCTGTCTCGATATGGGCGGCGACCACCGGCGCATTGCCGCTGAGGTCCAGCATGGTGCCGTTCACCGCCACCACGCCCTGACGCCCTCCCGTCTCGGCGAGGCGCGCATGTTCGCGCAGATGCCGGTGCTCACCATGCATCGGGATCACCATTTGCGGGTCGATCAGCGCATGTACCCGCTCCAGATCGGGGCGGTTGGCATGGCCCGAGACGTGATACCGGCCCGAGCTGTCGTCGACCACATCCACGCCCTTTTCGCTGAGCTGGTTGATGATGCGGATCACTTCCTTTTCGTTGCCCGGGATGGTCTTGGACGAGAACAGGAACAGATCCCCCTCGGCCAGTTCCAGCCCGCGATACTTACCCCGCGCCAGCTGCGCGCTGGCGGCGCGGCGCTCGCCCTGGCTGCCGGTCACGATCAGCATCAGATGATCACGCGGGATGTCCTGTGCCTCCTCGGGGCTGATCACGGGCGGAAACTCGGACAGCACGCCGGTCTCCATCGACGCCTCGATCATCCGCCGCATGGCGCGGCCCAGCAGAACCACCGAGCGCCCGGCGCGGGCGCCCGCTTCGGCCAGGGTCCGCACCCGCGCCACGTTCGAGGCGAATGTGGTCGCCACCACCATGCCGGTGGCGCCCGCCACCAGTTTCTCGATTTCGGGGCCGACCTCTGACTCCGAGCGGCCCGGATTGGGCGAGAATACATTGGTCGAGTCGCAGACCAGCGCCTGCACCCCGCTCTTACCCACCGAGTCCCACAGGTCGGGATCAAAGGCCTCGCCCACCACCGGGTTGGGGTCGAGCTTGAAATCGCCGGTATGCACGACCCGGCCCGCCGGCGTGTCGATGACCAGCGCGGCGCTTTCCGGGATCGAATGCGATACCGGCAGGAATCCCACGGTAAAGGGACCGGCCCGCACCTGTTCGGGCCAGGCCGAAACCGTCTGTACCGCCTCCTCGGGCAGGCCCAGTTCGGACATCTTGCGCCGGGCGATATTGGCGGTGAAGGCGCGCGCATGGATCGGCTTGCGCAACTGGTCATAGGTATGGGCGACCGCGCCCACGTGATCCTCATGCGCATGGGTGATGAAAACCGCCTCCAGCCGGTCGGCATTCTCCCGCAGCCACGAAATGTCAGCCCAGATCAGATCCACACCCGGCGTGGTGTCCATATCGGAAAAGGCCACGCCAATATCGACCAGGATCAGCCTTTCCTGCCCCGGCTTGCCATAACCATAGACGTAGGCGTTCATGCCGATCTCGCCGGCGCCTCCCAATGGAAGGTAGATCAATCTCTCGCGGCTCATACGGTCCCGTTTTCCTTGTTATAGCGATGGATCACGGTCAGCCCGTGCATCGTAAGATCGTCTTCGAAGATATCGAACAGAATTTCGCTTTGCTGGAACAGCGCCGCCAGACCGCCGGTGGCAATGACCTGCATCTCCCGGTCGCGTTCCGCCTTGATCCGGGCGCAGATCTCCTTGACCAGACCGACATAGCCCCAGAACACGCCAGATTGCATGCAAGCGACCGTATTGGTTCCGATCACCGCCTGCGGCTTGGCGATATCCACATGCGGCAGCGCCGCCGCCGCCATGTGCAGCGCCTCGAGGCTCAGGTTCACGCCGGGCGCGATCACGCCGCCCACATAGGCGCCATCGTCATCGACAACGTCGAATGTGGTGGCGGTGCCAAAATCGACCACGATCTTGTTGCCGCCATGGCGGTCATAGGCACCAGCGGCATTGACAAGACGGTCGGGGCCGACCGCCGTTCCCACATCGACGCGCGGCAGAACCGGCAAAAGGCAGTCGGGCTTGCCCACCACCAGCGGACGGCAGCCAAAGAAGCGGTCGGCAAAGACGCGCAGGTTGAACACCACGCGCGGCACCGTGGACGAGATGATCACATCGGTGATGTCGGTTTCGATGCCGTAGTGTTTGATCAGGGTCGAATACCAGGTGAAATAGGCATCCGCCGTGCGCGCGTGATGGGTCGAGGTCCTGAGCGTGCACAGGAATTTCTCGCCATCCCAGATCGAGAAGACGGTATTGGTGTTGCCGCAATCAATGGCCAGAAGCATGGCCCTGTCTCCCTTAGAAATAGACCTCTGCCGCCGGGATGCTGACCCGGCCCTGGGCGGTGTTTAGGACAAGGTTGCCGTCCGCGTCCACCGTTTCAAAGGTGCCCACGCTTTCCGACGTTGCGGTACGGGCGATGATTACCTCGCCCAGACGGGCGGCGCGAGCCAGCCAGGCACTGCGGATAGGCGCAAAGCCATAGGTCAGGAATTGCGTCTCATACCGGGCAAAAGCGGCGGCCAGTTCAGTCAGAAACAGCTCCGGCTCCACTCGCGCGCCGGTTTCCGACAGCAGCGAGACCGGTCGCACCGCGCCCGTCTCGACCGCGTCGGCGCCGGGGGCATCGGCTAGATTGACGCCGATACCGATGGCCAGATGGGCCACCCCACCGCCATGACCGGTGCTTTCCAGCAGGATGCCCGCCAGCTTGCCACCGTTCAGCAGCACGTCATTGGGCCATTTCAGCGACAACCCGTCGGCCCGTCCAGTCACCGCCACGCAGGCATCGAACAATGCCAGCGCGGCGACAAAGCTGCGCAGGGCGGCCTGTTTCGCCTCGCCCACCGGGCGCATCACCAGCGTTGCCGCCAGATTGCCGTGGGCCTGGGTCCAGGCCCGGCCGCGCCGCCCGCGCGCGGCGGTCTGGCGCCGTGCCATGATCCATTCCGGCCCCGACAGCGTGGGTGCAACCCGGGTCGCCTCGTTCAGGGTGCTGTCGACCTCGTCCAGCACCCGCTTGCCATAGCCCTGGGGCCAATCACTCATAGCGCAAAAAGGCCCGGTCCGCGGACCGAGCCCTCCTTTGTTGGTTGTGTTGCGGGATCAGTTGACAAGCGTCGCCGCCGCGGCGGCTGCCGCCCCTTCGACCCCGAACTGATAGAACAGACCCACCAGCATCATCGCCGCCGACCCCATCAGCGCCACCCACAGCACGGGCGAGGAATGGGTATCGATCGGCTCTTCATTCTCGGCGCCGAAATACATGTAGAAGACGATGCGCAGATAGTAGAAGGCACCGATGACCGAGGCGATGGCCGAGGCCACGACCAGCCCCATCAGCCCGGCATCGACACCGGCCTGCCAGACGCCCAGCTTGGCAAAGAAGCCCAGCATCGGCGGCACGCCCGCCAGGCTGAACATCAGAATCAGCACCGCCAGCGCCTTGCCCGGATCACGGCGCGAGAACTGGCGCAGGGCGTCGATATCCACCACCGGCTGGCCGTCCCGCTCCATCATCAGGATAAAGGCAAAGGTACCCACGTTCATGGTGACATAGATCGCTAGATAGATCAGCATTGCCTGCACGCCCGTCTGGGTGCCTGCCGCCAAGCCGATCAGGGCATAGCCCATATGCGCGATGGACGAAAACGCCATCAGACGCTTGATGTTGCGCTGGCCGATCGCGGCCACCGCACCCAGGAACATGCTGAGCACCGAGAGCACCACCAGCACCTGTTGCCAGTCGCTGACCGCGTTTCCGAAGGCATCAAACATCAGCCGCGCGAACAGACCCATCGCCGCCACCTTGGGTGCGGTGGCAAAAAAGGCGGTGATCGGGGTGGGCGAGCCTTCGTAGACATCCGGCGTCCACATGTGGAAGGGCACCGCCGAGACCTTGAACGCCAGACCCGAGATCAGGAAGATCAGACCAAAGAGCAACCCGATCGAGACCTCGCCATGATGGGCGCTGGTCAGGATGCCCGAGAACAGCGTGGTGCCGGTATAGCCATAGACCAGCGACGCGCCGTAAAGCAGCAGGCCCGAGCTGAGCGCACCCAACACGAAGTATTTCAGACCCGCCTCGGTCGATTTCGCACTGTCGCGGCGCAGCGAGGCCACGACGTAGAGCGCCAGCGATTGCAGTTCGAGCCCCATATATAGGGACATCAGGTCACCGGCGCTGACCATCATCATCATGCCGACGGCAGCCAGTGCCACCAGCAAGGGATATTCGAACCGCAACAGCCCGCGCCGCGCCATGTAGTCCTGGCTCATCAGCAGAACGGCACCGGCCGAAAGCAGGATCGCCACCTTGGCGAAACGGGCGAACGCGTCATCGACGAACATGCCGCCAAAAGCCACGCGGGTGCCGCTGTCCTGGGTCGCGATCCAGATCGCCAGCACCGCCATCAGCGCCGCTGTGGTCCAGACCAGAACCGGGCCCATCCCGTCCTTGGTGGTATAGACCGCCCCCAGCAGCGCCGCCATCGCATAGAGCGCCAGAACGATCTCGGGCAGGATAATGTACAGATCAGCCTGGATCATGTTCCCAAAGCTCCCTTAATGCGATGCGACCTGGGTCGCGGTCTCGGCCGCGGCCAGGGCCGTGTCAAAGTTCGAAATCAGCGCGGCGGTCGAGGGGCCGATGATATCGGTCACCAGCGCGGGGTAGACCCCCAGCAGGATGGTCATCACGATCAGCGGCGCAAAGATGGCGCGCTCGCGCGAGGTCATGTCGGTGATCGCCTTCAGGCTTTCCTTGATCAGGTCCCCGAACACCACCCGGCGATAGAGCCACAGCGCATAGCCCGCCGAGAAGATCACGCCCGAGGCGGCAACCGCCGCAACCCAGGTATTCTTCTGGAAGGTGCCCATCAGGGTCAGGAATTCACCGATGAACCCGCTGGTGCCCGGCAGGCCGACATTGGCCATGGTGAACAGCATGAACACGCGGGCATAGGTCGGCATCCGGTTCACCAGACCGCCATAGGCGTCGATGTCGCGGGTATGCATCCGGTCATAGATCACGCCCACACACAGGAACAGCGCCGCCGAGATGAAGCCGTGGCTGAGCATCTGGAAGATGGCCCCGTCGACACCCTGCTGGTTGGCGGCAAAGATGCCCATGGTGACAAAGCCCATATGCGCAACCGAGGAATAGGCGATCAGCTTCTTCATGTCCTCCTGCACCATCGCCACCAGCGAGGTATAGACAACCGCGATGGCCGAGAGCCACAGGATCAGATCTGTCATCACCTCGGCCCCCACCGGGAACATCGGCAGCGAGAAGCGCAAGAAGCCGTAGCCGCCCATCTTCAACAGGATCGCGGCCAGCACCACCGAACCGGCGGTCGGTGCCTGCACGTGCGCGTCCGGCAACCAGGTATGCACCGGCCACATCGGCATCTTGACCGCGAAGCTGGCGAAGAAGGCCAGGAACATCAGGGTCTGCGCCCCGCCCAGCACATGCACGCCCAGCACGCTGAAGCTCTCGGACGAGAACTGATGCTTCATCAGCAGCGCGATATCGGTGGTGCCGGCGTCCACATACATGGACACCATCGCCACCAGCATCAGCACCGAGCCGAGGAAGGTGTAGAGGAAGAACTTGAAGCTGGCATAGATCCGCTCCTTGCCGCCCCAGATACCGATGATCAGGAACATCGGGATCAGGCCCGCCTCGAAGAACAGGTAGAACAGCACCAGGTCGAGCGCCATGAACACGCCGAGCATGAGCGTTTCCAAGAGCAGGAAGGCGATCATGTATTCCTTGACGCGGGTCGTCACCTCCCAGCTGGCCAGGATGGTCAGCGGCATGATGAAGGTGGTCAGCAGGACAAAGAGCACGCTGATCCCGTCAACGCCCATCTTGTATTTCAGACCCATCAGCCATTCACCCTCTTCCACCATCTGGAAGCCGGTATCGGCCGGATCAAAGCCGGTATAGATGCCGATGGACACAAGGAAGGTCACGGTCGTCGCAAACAGCGCCACCCATTTGGCATTGCGCTGGGCTGCGGCGTCCTCTCCCCGCAGGAACACGGCCAGGATCGCCGCAGCCAGGGCCGGGATGAAGGTGACAATGGAAAGGATGTTGTCCATCAGTGTGCGCCCCCGCCGATCGACATCCAGGTGACCAGGGCAGCGATGCCCAGAACCATCCAGAAAGCGTAAGTGAAGATGTAGCCCGACTGAGCCTTGCCCGCGAGGCGGGTGAAATAGGGCACCACGCCCATGGCGACGCCGTTCAGGAAGCCATCGATCGTGCCGCCGTCACCGCGTTTCCACAACAGCCGGCCCAGAGCCAGCGCCGGGCGGACAAAGATGGCGTCGTAGAGCTCGTCGAAATACCACTTGTTCTTGAGAAACAGGTAGAGCGGACGCTGATTGGCCGCCAGCCGCTTGGGCAGTTCGGGATTGACGATATAGAACAGGTAGGCCAGCGCCAGACCCAGCACCATGGCGATGAAGGGCGAGACCTTGACCCATTTCGGGGCCGCGTGGGCATCGTCCAGCACGTGGTTGTCGGGGCCGAAGTAAAGCGCCCCCTCGCCCGGTGCCCCGGCAAAGGCTGCGTGATGCTCGCCCTCGGCCATCGCGTGGGCCGCTTCTCCGCCGTGACCGGCGTCATCGCTGCCATGGGCCGCCTCGCTGGTGGTGACGGTGTCGCTGTCCGAGGCGCCATGGGCCGCGTCCTGGCCACCCGCCGCGGCCTCGGCCACCGGGATGCCATAGAACTTGCCCACCTGATCGGCATGGCCAAAGAAGTTGCCATACCAGATCATGCCCGCAAACACCGCGCCCAGGCTGAGCACACCCAGCGGCACCAACATGACCTTGGGGCTTTCATGGGCGTGATCATGGGTATGCTTGTCGCCCCGCGCCTCGCCATAGAAGGTCAGGAAAATGAGCCGCCAGCTGTAGAACGAGGTCATGAACGCGGCCACAACGAGTAGCCAGAACCCGTAGGCGGATCCGCCCGCATAGGCGCTTTCGATGATCGCGTCCTTGGACAGGAACCCGGCAAAGCCGATGGTGGTCAGCGGGATGCCGACACCGGTAATGGCCAGCGTACCGATCATCATCGCCCAGAACGTATAGGGGATCTTCTTGCGCAGCGCGCCATAGTTCATCATGTCTTGCTCGTGATGCATCGCATGGATGACCGAACCGGCGCCAAGGAACAACAGCGCCTTGAAGAAGGCATGGGTGAACAGGTGGAACATCGCCGCCGAATACATGCCCACACCTGCGGCCACGAACATGTAACCCAGCTGCGAACAGGTCGAATAGGCGATCACGCGCTTGATGTCAGTCTGCACCAGACCCACGGTCGCGGCAAAGAACGCGGTGGTGGCGCCCAGCACGGTGATAAACCCGGCCGCGCCCGGAGCGAATTCATACAGCGGCGACATCCGGCAAACCAGGAACACGCCCGCGGTCACCATGGTGGCGGCGTGGATCAGCGCCGACACCGGCGTCGGGCCTTCCATCGCGTCGGGCAACCAGGTGTGCAGGATCAGCTGGGCCGATTTGCCCATCGCGCCGATGAAGAGCAGTACGCCGATCACCTCGGCCGCATTCCATTCCCGCCACAGGAACGTCACCTGCGTCTCGGCCAGCGTCGGCACGGCGGCGAAGATGTCGGAGAAGTTGATGCTGTCGACCAGGAAGAACAGGGCAAAGATACCCAGTGCAAAGCCGAAATCGCCCACCCGGTTGACGATGAACGCCTTCATCGCCGCCGCATTGGCGCTGGGTTTGCGATAGTAGAACCCGATCAGCAGGTACGAGGCAACGCCCACGCCCTCCCAGCCAAAGAACATCTGCACCAGGTTGTCCGCCGTCACCAGCATAAGCATGGCGAAGGTGAAGAAGGACAGATAGGCAAAGAAGCGCGGTTTGTAGCTTTCGCCGGTGCGCCATTGCGGGTCGTGATCCATGTAGCCAAAGCTGTAGAGATGCACGAGCGCCGAGACGGTGGTGACCACGATCAGCATGATCGCGGTCAGCCGGTCAAGGCGGATCGACCAGGAGGTCGAGAGCGAGCCGCTCTCGATCCAGCGCAGGATCTCGATCTGCTGGGTGTGCCCGTCAAAGCCCAGGAACACGATCCAGCTGAGCGCGCAGGCCAGGAACAACAGGCCTGTGGCGGTCCACATGGCGGCTTTCTCGCCGATGAACTTCCAGCCGAACCCGCACAGGATGGCGCCCACAAGCGGGGCAAAGAGGATGGTTGTTTCCATGATCCCTTACCCCTTCATCACGTTGACGTCTTCGACGTCGATGGTGCCGCGGTTGCGGAAGAAACAGACGAGGATGGCCAGACCAATGGCGGCCTCAGCGGCAGCAACGGTCAGCACGAAAAGCGTAAAGACCTGCCCGACCAGATCGCCCAGGAACGAGGAAAAGGCCACAAGGTTGATGTTCACCGCCAGAAGCATGAGTTCGATACTCATCAGCAGGACGATCACGTTCTTGCGGTTCAAAAAGAGCCCGAAAATGCCGATGACGAACAGCGTCGCCGCGACAGTCAGGTAATGTTCAAGTCCGATCATCCACTTATCCTCTGGTCCCTTTGGTCCCAAGTCTTCTTTCTCTCAGCCAGCGCAGACCAACATAGCCCGCCGCGGCCTTTACCACCCAAAGACCGGCCAACCCGGCCAGCCCGATATGGGCAAAGGTGCTATGCGCAAGTTCCAGCACTCACAGCCCCTGCCCCGGTTTCACGTCTTTCAGTTCCATCGCCTTGGCCGGGTCGCGCATCATCTGCGCGATGATGTCCTGACGCTTGACATCCTGACGGTGGCGCAGGGTCAGCACGATGGCCCCGATCATCGCCACCAGCAGGATCAAACCGGCAAGCTGGAACAGAAGGAAATACTGGTCATAGATGATGAGGCCCAGCGCCTCGGTATTGTGGCGATCCGCCGGCACCGGCTGGGCCAGATGCCCGGCGGCACCCTCGGCGGTTTCCCAGGCGCCATAGGCCATGACGAACTGCATCAGGATCACCAGCCCGATCAGCAAGGCCAGCGGCATATAGCGCGCCATCTCGGCCTTCAGTTCGGCAAAATCCACGTCCAGCATCATCACGACGAAGAGGAACAGAACCGCAACCGCGCCCACATAGACGATGACCAGCAGCATGGCCACAAACTCGGCCCCCAGGAGCACAAAGAGCCCCGCCGACGAGATAAAGGCCAGGATCAGCCACAGCACCGAATGCACCGGCTGGCGGCTGATCACGGTGAACAACCCGCCGGTGATGGCGCTGATGGCAAAGAGGTAAAAGGCAAACACGCTCATTTATCATCGTCCCCATTATCGCCCATGACCTCTTGCGCCAGGTTCAGCGCGCGGGTCATGGCCGGAATGCCGGCAAAGACCGACATCTGTCCGATCGTTTCCACGATCTCTTGTTTCCTTGCCCCCGCTTCCAGCGCGTGGCGCACGGTCTGGCGCACGGCGGTGTCGGCCTGGGCGCCCTGGCAGGTCAGCCCCGCCAGCGTCAGCAGCAGCCGGGTCCTGGCATCCAGCCCGTCCTTGTTGACGGTGTTGCCGAACATCAGCTCCATGACCTCTTTGGGCATGGTGGGCCACATCGCCTCGAACCCCTTGAAGGCCTCGGAGGGCGAGAAGTTCTCCAATGCCGGATTGAACGCCTTGGCCATGTCATGGGCCTGGGCGAGCATCATCTCGAACGGGTTTTTCGGCGCATCACTCATCTGTAGGGCGCATCCAGTTCCAGGTTGCGGGCAATCTCGGCCTCCCAGCGGTCGCCGTTCGACAGGAGTTTCTCCTTGTCATAGAACAGCTCTTCGCGGGTCTCGGTGGCAAACTCGAAATTCGGTCCCTCGACGATGGCATCGACCGGACAGGCCTCCTGGCAGAAACCGCAATAGATGCATTTCGTCATGTCGATGTCGTAACGCGTGGTGCGGCGGGATCCGTCCTCGCGCGGTTCGGCGTCGATGGTGATGGCCTGCGCCGGGCAGATCGCCTCGCAGAGCTTGCAGGCGATACAGCGTTCCTCGCCATTGGGGTAACGGCGCAGTGCGTGTTCACCGCGGAACCGGGGCGACAGCGGCCCCTTTTCATGCGGATAGTTCACGGTCGCCTTGGGGGCGAAGAAATACTTCAGCCCCAGCTTCATGCCGCCCCAGAAATCCTGAAGCAGGAAGTATTTGGCGGCGCGGGTATAGTCGATATTCGCCATGATCAGCCCCCCACGGTCCAGCGGGCGAAGAGGCCCCAGAACCAGTCGAATTTTGCCGCAAAGGCCACGAACACCACCCAGACCAAGCTGAACGGCAGGAAGACTTTCCAGCCCAGCCGCATCAGCTGGTCATACCGGTAGCGGGGCGTGATCGCCTTGACCATTGCAAAGAGGAAGAAGAAGAACGCCATCTTGGCGACCATCCACAGCACCCCGTCGGGCAGGCCGGGAATGGGCGACAGCCAGCCGCCGAAGAACAACAGCGAGGTCAGCGCGCACATCAGGAAGATGGCGATATATTCCCCGGCCATGAACAGCAGGAAGGGCGTGGCGGAATATTCCACCTGATAGCCCGCCACCAGTTCCGATTCCGCCTCGGGCAGGTCAAAGGGCGGGCGGTTGGTCTCGGCCAGCGCCGAGATGAAGAACAGGAAGACCATCGGGAAATGCGGCAGCCAGTACCAGCCGAAGAAGCCCCAGCCGGTATCCTGCGCCCGCACGATATCGCCAAAGTTCATCGAGCCGGTGGACAGGATCACCCCGATGATGATGAGGCCAATGGAGACCTCGTAAGAGATCATCTGAGCGGCAGATCGCAGCGAGCCCAGGAACGGATATTTCGAGTTCGAGGCCCAGCCGCCCATGATCACGCCATAAACCTCAAGCGAGGAGACGGCAAAGACATAGAGGATGGCCACGTTGATATCGCTCAGCACCCAGCCGTCGTTGAACGGGATCACCGCCCAGGCGATCATCGCCAGCACAAAGGAGGTCATCGGCGCGAGGATGAACACCGTCCGGTCGGCGCCGGCGGGAATGACCACTTCCTTGACCACGTATTTCAGCGCGTCGGCCACCGATTGCAGCAGGCCATAGACGCCCACCACGTTGGGGCCCCGGCGCATCTGGACCGCAGCCCAGATCTTACGGTCGCCATAGACGAGGAACAGAAGCGAGATCATCACAAAGGCAACAACTGCAAGCACTTGTGCCAGGATGATCAGGGCTATGCCGCCTGGGGTGTTAAAGAATTCAGCCATAGGTCCTCACACCGTGGGTATTCCATTTTCGGCGCAGTGCGCGACCACGACTTCGGCGTCGATGGTCTTTGCCCCGCGCGGCAGGGATGGCGAGATGGTGTAAACAGCATCCGCCGCCCACACGCCACCCTTTTCATTCACATTCGTGCGCAAATGACGCGCAAAGCCGTAGCCCCGGATCAGGGCATATTGGGCCGCCGCGCATTCGGCATAGTCGTCCAGATCGGCGGCGCTGCGCGCGCCGCTCATCCGCACCCCGAATTGCACCAGATCACCTTCCAGCAGCGCGGTTTCGACACCCATATATTGGGGCGCGAAACGCGACACCTGATCCTGCGCCGGTTCGGCGCAGGCCATCAGGGCCAGGGGCGATATGAGCGCGAGGCGGGTCATTCTGCGGCGATCTTCTCCGCCCGGCGCGCCTTGGCGGCGGCCGACAGTTCGGCCATCAGGGCGCTGGCCCGGGCAATCGGGTTCGAGAGATAGAAATCGTCCACCGCGTTGCGGAAGCTGGCCGCGCCCAGCGGGCCCTGTTCCAGCGCCTCGACCGCGTTTTCGGGCACCTGGTCGATCTGCGCCAGATGCGGCACCTCGGCCACCAGAGCCTGACGCAGTTGCGCCAGCGAATCGTAGGGCAACGTGGCGTCCAGCTCGGCGCTCAGCGCCCGCAGGATGGCCCAGTTTTCCTTGGCCTCGCCCGGAGCAAAGCCCGCGCGCATGGCCAGTTGCGGTCGGCCTTCGGTGTTGACGAACAGGCCGTTTTCCTCGGTATAGGCGGCACCGGGCAGGATCACGTCGGCGCGATGAGCGCCCCGGTCGCCATGGCTGCCCTGATAGATAACGAATGCACCGGCGTCGATTTCGACCTCGTCGGCGCCCAGGCTATAGATCACCTCGGCCCCGTCGATGGCGGCCTCGATGCCCCCCTCCGTCACTGCGCCGATATCCATGGCGCCCACGCGGCCAGCCGCGCTGTGCAGCACCAACAAGCCCGAGCCCGAGATTTCGGCCATCTTCTGCGCGGCGGCCAGAACCGCCAGACCGTCGGCCTCGCGCAGGGCGCCCTGCCCCACGATCACCAGCGTCTTCTTGTTTTCGCGGGTCTCGTCCGAGACGCCTTGGGCGATCATGTCGGCCAGCGCCTGCCGGTCGGTGCCCGCGTGGTAATAGTCATAGGTCAGATCGGCGGCAGGGCCGATCAGCGCCACTTCGGCGCCCCGGGTCCAGGCCTTGCGGATACGCGCGTTCAGCACCGGCGCCTCGTCGCGCGGGTTGGTGCCAATGAGCAGGATCATTTCGGCGTCGTCGATATCCTCGATGGCGGCGGTGCCGACATAGGCACCCCGGTTGCCGATCGGCAGGCGGGCATTGTCGACCCGGCATTCCACCTTGCCGCCCTGCCCCTCGACCAGCTGTTTCAGGGCAAATGCGGCCTCGACCGGGACCAGATCACCGATCAGGCCGGCGAGTTTCTTGCCCTTCATGGCAGTCGCGGCGGCACTCAGCGCCTCGGGCCAGGTGGCGGGCTTCAGCTTCCCATTGACACGCACATAAGGCCGGTCCAGCCGCTGGCGGCGCAGCCCGTCCCATACAAAGCGGGTCTTGTCGCTGATCCACTCTTCGTTCACGCCGTCATGGTTGCGCGGCAGGATACGCATCACCTCGCGCCCCTTGGTATCGACGCGGATGTTCGATCCCAGCGCATCCATCACGTCGATGCTCTCGGTCTTGGTCAACTCCCAGGGACGGGCGGTGAACGCATAGGGTTTCGAGGTCAGCGCACCCACCGGGCACAGGTCTATGATGTTACCCTGAAGGTTCGAATCCAGCGTCTGGTTCAGATAGCTGGTGATCTCGGCGTCCTCGCCCCGGCCGGTCTGGCCCATCTGGGTGATGCCCGCCACCTCGGTGGTGAAGCGCACGCAGCGGGTGCAGGAAATGCAGCGGGTCATCGCGGTACCGACCAGCGGGCCCAGGTTCAGATCGTCCACCGCGCGCTTGGCCTCGCGGAAACGGCTGAAGTCGACGCCATAAGCCATGGCCTGGTCTTGCAGATCGCATTCGCCGCCCTGATCGCAGATCGGGCAATCCAGCGGGTGGTTGATGAGCAGGAACTCCATCACGCCCTCGCGGGCCTTCTTGACCATCGGCGAGTTGGTCTTGACCACCGGCGGCTGGCCTTCCGGCCCCGGGCGCAGGTCGCGCACCTGCATCGCGCAGGAGGCCGCCGGTTTCGGCGGGCCGCCCACGACCTCGACCAGGCACATCCGGCAATTGCCCGCGATCGACAGACGTTCGTGATAGCAGAAGCGCGGCACCTCGATCCCGGCCACTTCGCAGGCCTGGATCAGGGTCATTGCGCCCTCGACTTCGATCTCGTGCCCGTCGATGTTGATCTTGCGGAGGTCAGACATGATCTAATTCGCCCTCAGTAGCGCGCCGATTGCGCTTTTGTTCGAAATTTCCAGCCGGCCCAGTCGGCACAGGTCGCCCGGCTTGTCATAGTTGAGGCCCAGCTCGGCCATGTAGACGCGGCCTCTGGCGCGCATCCGTTCTTTCTCATCGTCCGAGTCGAGGACCGCGCGGATTTCGTCGTCGGAATAGCCAAGCTCGTTGGCCCTTGCCCGCAGGCGACGGATCTCGCCGATCCCTTTGAAAATGCGGCCGTCGATATCGTCGCATTTCTTGCGGATTTCGTTCGCCACCACGATGGTGAAAATCCCGTCTGCGATCTCGGGCACTTCGCGCAATGGCGGCTTGGCCGCAGCCGCAGCCGCCGCGCCGAGACAGAGGGCCGTTGCGAATGCTGTGATTGCACGTTTTGGCATGGAATATCCCTTCGATTTGGAAACTCCAAATCGAGGCAGTCCAGGGACGTTATTCAATAACGCCACGCCGGATCGGCAAGGATATGCCACAAGCCGCGTCATGGCCGCTGGCAGGTTCCGCTGAAGGTCAGCTTGTCGTCGACAATGCGCAACTGTGCCGGATCGCTGTCCGGTCCAAGCGACCATTCGATCTCGGAGGTACCGTAGTTGCCGATGCAGTAGACCGTGCCACCATGCCGCCCGGCCTCGCGCGCGTCATCGGGCGACTGGCTGGCCTTGTCCACGGTCACCGTGAAATTGGCCAGGCTGACTTTCTTGTCGACGGGTTTGGCCTTGACCGGGAAGTAGTGACCACCAAACAGAAGCCGGTTCTCGCGCTTTGTTCGGGTGCAAGCGGCGGTCACGGCCAGCGCACCGATCAGCATGGCCAGCACGGCGCGTTGAAACTGGCGAGAGGTGGGGGTCATGCTCATTTCGCTCACTCCGCCGCCATCGCACCCATGCGGCCCGATTTCTGCGCCTTGATGCGATCCTCGATTTCGTCGCGGAAATTGCGGATCAGGCCCTGGATCGGCCAGGCCGCCGCATCGCCCAGGGCACAGATGGTATGGCCCTCGACCTGCTTGGTCACGTCCCACAGCATGTCGATTTCTTCCAGTTCGGCCTCGCCGCGCACCAGACGATCCATCACCCGCATCATCCAGCCGGTGCCTTCGCGGCAGGGCGTGCACTGGCCGCAGCTTTCATGCTTGTAGAACTTGCTGAGCCGCCAGATCGCTTTCACGATATCGGTGGATTTGTCCATCACGATCACCGCCGCCGTGCCCAGGCCCGAGCCCAGTTCGCCGCGCAGGTAATCGAAATCCATGATCGCGTCCTTCATCTTTTCCCCGCGCACGCAGGGAACAGAGGAGCCACCCGGGATCACCGCCAGCAGGTTGTCCCAACCGCCGCGAATGCCGCCGCAATGGGTCTCGATCAGTTCCTGGAACGAGATCGACATCGCCTCTTCGACCACACAGGGGTTGTTCACATGACCCGAAATGGCAAACAGCTTGGTGCCCGCGTTGTTCTGGCGGCCAAAGCCCGCGAACCATTCCGGCCCGCGCCGCAGGATGGTGGGCACAACCGCGATGGATTCGACGTTGTTGACCGTGGTCGGGCAGCCATACAGCCCTGCCCCCGCCGGGAAGGGCGGCTTCATCCGGGGCATGCCCTTCTTGCCTTCGAGGCTTTCGATCAGGGCGGTTTCCTCGCCGCAGATATAGGCGCCCGCGCCGTGATGCAGATAGAGGTCGAAGTCCCAGCCCGACTTGGCGGCGTTCTTGCCCAACAGGCCCGCGTCATAGGCCTCGTCAATCGCGGCTTGAAGCGCCTCGCGCTCGCGGATGTATTCACCGCGAATGTAGATATAACAGGCGTTTGCGTTCATCGCGAAACTGGCGATCAGGCAGCCCTCGATCAGCGTGTGCGGATCGTGGCGCATGATTTCCCGGTCCTTGCAGGTGCCCGGCTCGGATTCATCGGCATTGACCACCAGATAGGAGGGGCGGCCATCGCTTTCCTTGGGCATGAAGGACCATTTCAGACCGGTGGGGAAGCCCGCGCCGCCGCGCCCGCGCAGCCCGCTGTCCTTCATCTGCTGGATGATCCAGTCCCGCCCCTTGGCGATGATGCCGGCGGTTCCGTCCCAATGGCCGCGCGCCATCGCGCCTTTCAGCGTGCGGTCGTGCATCCCGTAGAGATTGGTAAAGATCCGGTCCTGATCCTTCAGCATGCTTCCTGCCTACCTTTGGCTATCCTGACGCAGGCGCCAGAGTTGAAAAATGTTGATCACCGCATAGATGAAACCGGCAAGTGCTGCGAAATCGAAGAGCAGCGCGTACCGGCCCGGCAGCCCCAGCGCCGGACCGATGAACATCGACAGGACAAGCCACAGCACCATGGTCACGGCGATGACCAAGGCGATGTGGCGACCCTTGCGGGCAATGTCCTGTTCCAGTTTCTCGTCCATGTTTCCAGTGCGCACCACGGGTCACGCCGTGGCACTGTTTCCTTCATATCGCCACGTGCCCTTGCGCGCGGCCAGTTCAGCTTCGCCCGGCAAGGCCTTGGACGGCTGAACCAATTTCATCTCTCCTGCGGCCTCGACTGTTGTCGCGACCAGCTCGGGTTCCGCTGCCGCGCTTGCCGCCGGTGCCATCGGCGCCGGGGCGCTTGGGGCGACATCGGCCAGTGTTTGCGTGGCCAGTTCGGCCCGTTCCTGGGCCTCCTGCACCGCGCCGTACATCCGTCCGCCAAGGTAGCCGCCAGCGGCAAAGGCCGCCACACCTGCGATAGCGGCGGTCATGACACTTGTCTGACCAAACACCAGGATCACCCCCGCAACGACAAGCCCGCCATAGGCCGCCCGTTTCCAGACACGTGCCGTGTCCGCCGTCTTGTCCGTCGAGGTCGTCATGATGTGGTCTCCCTGTTGTCAGTTATTCGTCGTAAATTCCGTCCTTTTTCGCCCGTTTGGCAAATTCCGTTTCCTCGCCCGCCGCCAATTGGCGGGCTTGTTCGATCCAGCCGTCGCGTTCGATCCGGCCCTTGAACTTCAGCCGTTCATCGACCCAGGCCACCTGGGCCGGAGTCCAGGCGGCAATCTGATCGAAATGATAGAAACCCAGCTCGTTCAGCACGCCTTCCAGCTTCGGCCCCACGCCCTTGAGCAGCTTGAGGTCGTCCGCGCCACCTTCTCGCGCGGCGCTCAGGGTCAGGGGTTGTTCCTCACCCGCCTCTTCGGTTGCGCTCTCGGGCTTCACCTCGGCCTTGGGAGTCTGCTTGACCGCCGGTTTCGGCGCGGCGGGTGCAGGCGGCGGGCTGACCTTGCCCGCGCGGCTGGCGACCGTGCCATCCTTGCCGATCCACGGCGTCAGCAGCGGAACTTCGGTGCCGTCGATCCGCTTGACCGTGTCGCCGATATCGGTGGCCAGCTGCACGCTGGCATTATAGCGCGTCTTGCCGCTGTCATACTCGGTGAGACTGGTCAGCCCCTTGAGCGGTTCGGAGGCGTAACGCCCGTTCTGAGGGCCGGGCACCGGCACCTTGCCCGCTGCCAGTTCGTCCAGAAGCTCGCCGAACCGCTTGGCGGTCAGATCCTCGTAATAATCCTTGCCGATCTGCGCCATGGGGGCGTTGGTGCAGGACCCGAGGCATTCCACCTCTTCCCAGCTGAACTTGCCATCGGCGGACAGGGTATGGGGTTTGGCGGCGATCTTTTCCTTGCAGACCGCGATCAGGTCCTCGGCGCCGCAGATCATGCAGGAGGTGGTGCCGCAGATCTGGATATGCGCAACAGTTCCAACCGGTTGCAGCTGGAACATGAAATAGAATGAGGCAACTTCGAGAACCCGGATATAGGCCATGCCCAGCATGTCGGCGACAGCTTCGATGGCGGGCCGGGTCAGCCAGCCCTCCTGCTCTTGCGCGCGCCACAAGAGCGGGATGACCGCGCTGGCCTGACGACCTTCGGGAAACTTAGTGACCTGCGCCTCGGCCCAGGCCAGGTTGGCGGGCGTAAAGGCAAAGCTGTCGGGCTGTTCGGGATGCAGACGGCGTAGCATGGTGTTCTTGTCCTTCTATTTCCCGTTACGCGGCACAGGGCCCGGTGTTGATGCGGATGGAGTTGCCATCGCCCAACCGTTCCGCCTGGCCCTTCGACAGATAACTCGCGGTGATCGCCAGCGTCTGCTCGCGGCTCAGACCGGCCTGAAAATCGACGGCACCATATTGGCGCTCGTCCCGCAGCACGCAGCCGACACTGGCCACGGCATCCAGATAGTCAGCGCGCATTTCACCGGTGATCACGCCGGTGTTGCCCTCGCCTGTGGGCGCACCCTCACAGGCAGCCAGCCCGGCCAGCATGCCCATCCCGGTCAAAGTGGATCGCATCGGGCTCATCTGTCGATCTCCCCGAACACAACGTCCATCGTGCCGATGATGGCGGCGACGTCGGCCAGCTGGTGGCCCCTGGCGACATGGTCCATCGCCTGAAGATGCAGATAACCCGGCGCCCGGATCTTGGAGCGATAGGGTTTGTTGGTACCATCAGCCACCAGATAGACGCCGAACTCGCCCTTGGGCGCCTCAACGGCGGCATAGACCTCGCCAGCGGGTACGTGGAACCCTTCGGTGTAGAGCTTGAAGTGATGGATCAGGCTTTCCATCGAGGTTTTCATGTCGCCGCGTTTGGGTGGCGTCAGCTTACCGCGCGCCAGCACGTCGCCGGGGCAATCGCGCAGCTTGGCAATGGCCTGGCGGATGATCGAGATCGACTGGCGCATCTCTTCCATCCGGCACAGGTAACGGTCGTAACAATCGCCGTTCTTGCCCACCGGCACCTGGAAATCGAACTCGTCATAGCATTCATAGGGCTGCGCGCGCCGCAAATCCCAGGCCAGACCCGAGCCGCGCACCATCACACCAGAGAATCCGTATTGCAGGATCTCCTCCTCGGTCACCACGCCGATATCGCAGTTGCGCTGCTTGAAGATTCGGTTCTCGGTGAGCAGCCCGTCGATGTCATCGAGCACCTTGGGGAAGCTGTGGCTCCACGCCTCGATATCGTCCAACAGCGCGTCGGGCAGGTCCTGATGCACGCCGCCGGGCCGGAAATAAGCCGCGTGCAGACGCGCGCCACAGGCCCGCTCGTAAAAGATCATCAGTTTTTCGCGCTCTTCGAATCCCCAAAGCGGCGGGGTCAGCGCGCCCACGTCCATCGCCTGGGTGGTCACGTTCAACAGGTGGTTCAGGATACGGCCGATTTCCGAGTAAAGCACCCGGATCAGGCTGGCGCGACGCGGCACCTCGACACCTGTCAGGCGTTCGATCGCCAGACACCAGGCATGTTCCTGGTTCATCGGCGCAACATAGTCGAGCCGGTCGAAATAAGGCAGGTTTTGCAGATAGGTGCGGCTTTCCATCAGCTTTTCGGTACCGCGATGCAACAGCCCGATATGGGGGTCACACCGTTCGACGATCTCGCCGTCAAGCTCCAACACCAGACGCAGCACGCCATGCGCCGCAGGGTGCTGCGGGCCGAAGTTGATGTTGAAGTTGCGGATCTTCTGCTCGCCCGTCAGCGCGTCCTCGAAGCCCTTGCCGCCATCCATCATCTGTCTCTCCTGTCCGGGGCACCCCGGATTACAATTCGCGCCGGGGCACGCGGCCCCGTCGCCGACGCGATCAGCGCCGCTTGTTCGTCTTCGCCGCGGCCCGAGCCCGGGCGCCCTGCGTCTCCGCTACCTTGACCGCGACCCCGACAAGGATCGCCCCGAATGCCGCCAGGGCTGTCATTTCACCCAGGATCATCATCATGTCACCTGCGCTCCAACTCTTGCAGCTTCACCGCCATCCACCAGAGCAGCGCAATCGCCCCGATGGGAACCACGCAGACCAACGCCCAGTACTTGTCGATCCCGAAGTGCGGCAGCAGTTTCAACATCGGCACGATGGTCGCAACCGTCCACACGAGCCAGAAGAGGAACTCCATCACTTGGCCTCCTTCTTCTCATCCCCCGGAAGAATGTAGTTCGCGCCTTCCCAAGGGGACATGAAATCGAATTGCCGGTATTCCTGCACCAGGTTCACGGGTTCGTAGACCACCCGCTTTTCCGCCTCGTCATAACGCACCTCGGTATAGCCGGTGGTCGGAAAATCCTTGCGCAACGGATAGCCGCGAAAGCCATAGTCGGTCAGGATACGGCGCAGATCGGGGTGACCGGTGAACAGGATGCCGAACATGTCGAACACCTCGCGCTCGAACCAGTTGGCCGAAGGGTGAACGCCCACGATGGACGGAACCATCTCGTCTTCACGGATCGAAACCCGCAGCCGGATGCGCTGGTTCTGATACATGCTGAGGAAATGGTAGACCACATCGAACCGCTTGGCGCGCTCGGGGTAGTCGACAGCGGTGATATCGACCAGGGTCGAGAACCGGCAGGATTGATTCGATTTCAGGAAATCGACAAATTCAACCAGGTTCGAAGGCGCCACGTCGACATTCAGCTCACCAAACGCGATGTCCCAGGACAACACACAATCTGCGCGCTTGAGTTCCAGTTGCGTGCCCAGTTCTGTCAGTGCTTCACTCATACCCGGGTCCCCTCAGCGCACGATGGTGCCGGTGCGGCGGATCTTGCGTTGCAACTGCAACAGCCCATACAACAGCGCCTCGGCGGTCGGCGGGCAGCCCGGCACATAGATGTCGACCGGCACGATCCGGTCACAGCCACGTACAACCGAATAGCTGTAGTGATAATAGCCGCCGCCATTGGCACAGGACCCCATCGAGATCACGTAGCGCGGCTCGGGCATCTGGTCGTAGACCTTGCGCAGCGCCGGCGCCATCTTGTTGGTCAGCGTGCCGGCCACGATCATCACGTCCGACTGGCGCGGCGAGGCGCGCGGCGCGATGCCAAAGCGTTCGGCGTCATAGCGCGGCATCGAGGTGTGCATCATCTCGACCGCGCAGCAGGCCAGACCGAAGGTCATCCAGTGCAGCGAGCCGGTGCGCGCCCAGTTGATGATGTCCTCGGTCGAGGTCAGCAGGAACCCCTTGTCCTGCAACTCGGCATTCAGGGCCCGGGTGGCGACTTCCTTGTCGACGCCCGCGGTGTTGGCACCCGTCATCACTGCCATTCCAGCGCCCCTTTCTTCCATTCATAGGCAAAGCCGATGGTCAGCACGCCCAGGAAAACCATCATCGACCAGAAGCCCACATCGCTGATGTCCTTGAACCCGACGGCCCAGGGGAACAGGAACGCGATTTCCAGGTCGAAGATGATGAACAGGATCGACACCAGATAGAACCGGACGTCGAACTTCATCCGCGCATCGTCGAAGGCGTTGAACCCGCATTCATAAGCGCTGACCTTTTCGGGATCGGGATTGCGCACGGCCAGAACCACCGCAGCGAGAATCAGAACTATGCCAAGACCGGCTGCGACGACCAGAAACACGAGGATCGGGAGGTATTCCCGCAACAGCTCTTCCACGAGTGGCTCCTTTCCTGCGCGCCCCGTTCGGACGCGCCGTCAATTGGCGTGTTGACACGACCTTCTCTAACCGCGCCCGCGCAGAGGGTCAACTGAACGAAAGCCCGCAGTAACGCATATTTCGACGCAGGCAAACATAGGCTTTCATGAATGTTTTCAGGCGGAAATCCCGGACGCGACCGGGTCCTAAACCTGAGTATTCCATGCAGGTTTGCGCTTGTCGAAAAAGGCACCGATTCCCTCTTGCGCCTCTTCGGTTTCCCAGCGGTCCACCAGCGCCTGAATCGTCCTGTCGATCGCGGCATCGTCAATCCTCGGACCCAGATCGCGGATCAGCGCCTTGGCCGAGGCAACCGCGCCCGGCGCACAGGCGAGATAGGGGGCGACTTCGGCCTCTACCGCAGTGGCAAGATCATCGGCCGGAACCGCTCTGGCCAGAAGGCCCAGTTCAACCGCCTCGGCCGCGCCAAAGATCCGCCCCGACATGAACACCCGGCGCGCCCGCGCCTCGCCCATACGGGCGATGACATAGGGTCCGATGGTGGCGGGGATGACGCCCAGGCGGGTTTCCGTCAGGCCCATTTTCAGGCTGTCCACCCCAATGGCGATATCGCAGACGCTGGCCATCCCCACCCCGCCACCAAAGGCGTTGCCCTGCACCGCACCGATCAGCGGCTTGGGCAGGGTATTGAGCGCCTGAAGCATCTCGGCCAGCTTGCGCGCCTCGACAAAGCGGGTGGCGGCATCCGCTGCCATCTGCGCCTGCATCCAGGCCAGATCGCCGCCAGCGCAGAAAGTCTTGCCCGCGCCGGTCAGGATCACGACGCGCACGGCCTCGTCCGCTGCCAGTTCCCCAGCGGCCCGGGTCAGATCCGCCAGCATCTGCGCCGACATCGCATTATGCTTGTCCACCCGGTTCAAGGTGAGCGTTGCGACGCCGCGCGCGTCGGTCTCGATTGTGATGGTCTGATACATGATCACTCCTCAACAGCCGCCCAGCGGCCTGGAAAACAGGGCTGACTTTGGTCTGGTTCAGGCGGCCCGCATATTGCGGGCCATGGTCGCCGCTTCCTCGATCACGCCCATATCCAGCCCGGTCCGATAGCCAAGACGTTTCAGATGGAGGGCGACCGCCTCGGTCGCGACGTTGCCCGCCGCACCCGGCGCATAAGGACAGCCCCCCAACCCCCCGACCGCCGCGTCGAACACCCGGACGCCCAGCGCCAGCGAGGCGTCGATATTGGCCAGCGCCCGGCCTGCGGTGTCGTGGTAATGCCCCGCCAGACGCGTGACCGGAACCCGCTCGCGCACCGCCATCAGCATCCGGGCGATCTTGTCCGGCGTTGCCTGTCCGATGGTATCGCCCAACGAAATCTCGTAACAGCCCAGCGAGAACAACCGGTCGGCCACCTCGGCCACCTTTTCCGGCGGCGTCGGCCCGTCAAAGGGACAATCCGTCACGCAAGAGACATAACCCCGCACCGGCAGGTCGATATGACGCGCGGCCTTCAGGATCGGTTTGAACCGCTCGATGCTCTCCTCGATCGTGGCGTTGATATTGGCCTTGGAAAACCCTTCCGACGCCGAGGCGAAGATCGCGATTTCATCCGCCTTGGCCGCCAGCGCATCCTCGTAGCCGCGCATGTTCGGCGTCAGCGCGGCATATCGGATGCCCTCGCCGCGCGTGATGCCCGCCAACACCTCGGCCGAGCCCGCCATCTGCGGCACCCATTTGGGTGACACAAAACTCGCCACCTCGATCCGGTTGAACCCTGCCCGGCTCAGGCAGTCGACCAGGGCGACCTTGTCCTTTACAGGGATCTCACGCTTTTCGTTTTGCAGCCCATCGCGCGGACCCACCTCGAAAATCTCGACAAAATCGCCCATCCGCGCTCTCCCGCTTCTTTCTGGTTTCAAATACTCACATCACGACGATTTCGCCGGGCGCGCGTCAAGCCTCTTCGGGTTCCAACCGGACCAGAGCGGCCCCGGCCTCGACCTGCGATCCGGCCTCGGCCAGCACTTCGGCCACCACGCCGTCACGCGCGGCCAGCAGCGAATGCTCCATCTTCATCGCTTCGAGAATGGCGAGACGGTCGCCTTCGTGCACCTCTTGCCCAGCACTGGCAAAAACTGCTTTCACCAGCCCGGGCATCGGCGCCAGAACCACGTTGGTATCGCCGCCCGCGCTGCTTTCCCGCGCCAGCGGATCGATCAGACCAAAGCGATAACCATTGCCCCAGAACACGGTCAGTTCATCCCGTCCCCGGGCAACCCGCGCCTGTACCCGCGTGGCATCGACCCACCACAGGCCGCCCTTGTGTTCGACGCGGTGCCGCGTGTTGTCGCCCAGCGCCACATCGAACTGCCCCGGACCGCTGACCAGAACGCGGGCCGAGAATTCCTCGTCATGGTGGGTCAGGGTCACATCCCAACCCAGCGGCCCCCACAGCGTGAAGCCGCCCAATTCACCCGCACCCTCATGCAGGCCCAGCGCCGCCAGCGCCGCGATCGAGCGCGCCTTGGTGCAGGCCACCGGCGCGGCGGTCAGGCTGTCGGCCTCGCGCCCGATCAGCCCGGTATCGACATCGCCCCGGACAAAATCCGGCTGACAGGCCAAAAGCCGCAGGAAGGACACGTTGGTGACGGTGCCGCCGATATCGGTCCAGCGCAGCGCCCGTTCCAACTGACGCAGGGCCGCGCCACGGGTCGGGCCATGCACGGTGATCTTGGCGATCATCGGGTCATACCAGGGGCTGATAGTATCGCCCGCGCGCACGCCGCTGTCGATACGGGCGCCTGCCGGAAACTCCAGATGGCTGAGCGTGCCGGTTGCGGGCAGGAACCCTTTCGGCACATCCTCGGCATAGATCCGCGCCTCGAACGCATGACCGTTGATCGACAAATCCTCTTGCCGGGCAGGCAGGCTCTCGCCGGCCGCCACCCGCAACTGCCATTCCACCAGATCAACGCCGGTGATCGCCTCGGTCACCGGATGTTCAACCTGAAGCCGGGTGTTCATTTCCATGAACCAGAACCGGTCAGCCCGCAGCCCGTCCGAGGCGTCGACGATAAACTCGACCGTACCGGCGCCCTTGTACCCGATGGCCTCGGCGGCGCGCACGCCTGCCTGGCCCATCGCGGCACGCATCTCCTCGGTCATACCGGGCGCGGGCGCCTCCTCGATCACCTTCTGATGACGCCGTTGCAGCGAGCAATCGCGTTCGAACAGATGCACCGCATGGGTGCCGTCGCCAAAGACCTGCACCTCGATATGCCGGGGCTTCGAGACATATTTCTCGATCAGCACGGCATCGTTACCAAAGGCGGTCTTCGCCTCGCCCCGCGCGCTGTCGAGCGCGGCGGCAAAGTCCTGCGGACGTTCGACCAGACGCATGCCCTTGCCGCCGCCGCCCGCGACTGCCTTGATCAGTACCGGATAGCCGATGGTATCAGCCGCCCCCGACAGGTGCTCGGGGTCCTGGTTGGCGCCGTGATAGCCGGGCACCACGGGAACGCCCGCCTCCTGCATCAGCGCCTTGGCCGCGTCTTTCAGACCCATGGCGCGGATCGCCTTGGCCGACGGGCCGATAAAGGTCAGGCCCGCCGCCTCGACCGCATCCACGAAACCGGGGTTCTCAGACAGGAACCCATATCCGGGGTGGATGGCCTGCGCACCGGTATCCAGCGCCGCCTGAATGATCACGTCGCCCTTCAGATAGCTGTCCGCCGGGGCCGCGCCGCCGATATGGACAGCCTGGTCCGCCATCGCCACATGCTTGGCCCCGGCATCGGCATCAGAGTAAACCGCAACACAGGCGACACCCAGGCGCTGCGCCGTTTCCATCACTCGGCAGGCGATCTCGCCCCGGTTCGCAATCAGGATCTTGTCGAACATCTAGCTCTTCCTTCTGTCCCAGCCGCCCGCAAGCAGGGCCTCGGCCTCGTGGGCCATCTGTTTCATGATTTCCGCCGCGGGGGCGCTGCCCTTGACCAGCCCGATGCCCTCGCCCAGCACCGGATTGGCGACCGACGGGTCACCCGCCGCCAGCGCTTCGGCCCAGGTCGCGTGCTGCGCGGGATCGGCGCGAAGCCCGTCCAGATCCCCCTGCCAGCGCGCGGTGAATGCATTGTCGAGAACGCGGATACGAAAGCGCTCGGGCCAGTCATAACCGCGCACGATATCGACCACCTTGGTGGCAACGGTCTGATCCCCGCTGGCCGCAATACCCGCCTGCTGAAACTGCGGCGGGATCAGCGCCTCGTCGCTCAGACAGAACCGCGTCCCCACCAGCACCCCGTCCGCGCCCAGCATCAAGGCCGCAGCCAGGCCCCGCCCGTCGGCTATCCCCCCCGCCGCCAGCAGCAGTGTTCCAGGAGCAGCCGAACGCAGGAAATCCGCCACTTCGGGCACCAGCGTCAGGGTCGCCCGGTTGGCGCCATGACCACCTGCCTCGCCACCCTGAGCGACGATCACCCGCGCCCCGGCCTCGACCGCCTGGCGCGCATCACCCAGTGTCTGTACCTGACAGATCAGCGCCGCCCCGGCCGCATGGATCCGTTCAGCAAAGGGCCGAGGGTCGCCAAAGGATAGAAACACCGCCCGCGGCCCATGATCCAGCGCCGCATCCAGCACCTGCGGCGCCTCTGCCAACCGCCAGGTGATGAAACCGCAACCAACGGCGGTATTCCCGGCATTTGCGAATTCGGTCTCGATCCAGTCGGCCTCGCAATAGCCGCCGCCGATCAGACCCAGACCGCCCGCCCGCGACACCGCCGCTGCCAGCCGCCCACCGGCCACCTTGGCCATCGGGGCCGATACGATCGGATAGTCCAATCCGAAGGTCTCGGTAAGCCTTGTTCGTATCATGGCAAATCCCTCTTCTCGGTCTTGCCCGCATCGACCCCGGTGGCCCCACGACAGGCGACCGTCGCGCCGGGGGCTCTGCCCCCGGACCCCCGGAGTATTTTTCGCGAAATGAAGTTCACATCCGGAACACGCCGAAACGTGTCTCCTCGATGGGCGCGTTCAGCGCGGCGCTCAGCGACAGGGCCAGCACGTCGCGGCTCTTGCGGGGGTCGATGATGCCATCATCCCAAAGCCGGGCGCTGGCATAGAGCGGGTGCGACTGGCGCTCGAACATCTCCAGCGTCGGGCGTTTGAACTCGGCCTCTTCCTCAGCCGACCAACTGCCGCCTGCCCGCTCGATCCCGTCCCGCTTGACGGTGGCCAGAACCCCCGCCGCCTGTTCGCCGCCCATCACCGAGATGCGGCTGTTGGGCCAGGTCCACAGGAAGCGCGGCTGATAGGCGCGGCCCGCCATGCCATAGTTGCCCGCGCCAAACGAGCCGCCCACCAGCATGGTGATCTTGGGTACGCTGGTGGTGGCGACCGCCGTCACCATCTTGGCGCCGTGGCGCGCAATACCTTCGTTCTCGTATTTGCGGCCTACCATGAAACCGGTGATGTTTTGCAGGAACACCAGCGGGATCTTGCGCTGGCTGCACAGTTCCACGAAATGCGCCGCCTTCTGCGCCGCCTCGCTGAAGATCACGCCATTATTGGCGATGATGCCGATCGGGCAACCCTTGAGATGGGCAAAACCGCAGACGATGGTCTCGCCAAAGCGCGGCTTGAACTCGTCAAAGCGCGAACCATCGACCAGCCGCGCGATCACCTCGCGGATGTCATAGGGGGTTTTCAGGTCGGCGGGCACCACGCCCAGGATTTCCTCGGGATCGTATGCCGGTTCCTCGGGGCTGGCCCAGTCCACCGTCAGCGGCTTGCGGCGGTTGAGCGAACGCACCGCGCGGCGCGCCAGCGCCAGCGCGTGGGCGTCATCCTCGGCCAGGTAATCGGCCACGCCCGATAAGCGCGTGTGCACGTCACCGCCGCCGAGGTCTTCGGCGCTGACCACCTCTCCCGTGGCCGCCTTGACCAGCGGCGGGCCAGCGAGAAAGATGGTGCCCTGTTCCTTGACGATGATGGTGACGTCGGACATGGCCGGAACATAAGCGCCGCCTGCGGTGCAGGAGCCCATCACAACCGCGATCTGCGGGATGCCCTTCGCACTCATCCGCGCCTGGTTATAGAAGATGCGGCCAAAGTGATCGCGGTCCGGGAACACCTCGTCCTGGTTGGGCAGGTTGGCGCCACCGCTGTCCACCAGATAGATGCAAGGCAGGTTGTTTTCCTCGGCGATCTCCTGCGCGCGCAGGTGTTTCTTGACCGTCATCGGGTAATAGGTGCCGCCCTTTACCGTGGCGTCGTTGCAGACGACCATGACTTCCTGCCCCTCGACCCGGCCGATCCCGGCGACGACACCGGCGGCGGGAGCCGCGTTGTCATACATGTCATGGGCTGCGGTGGCGCCGATTTCCAGAAAGGGCGAGCCCGGATCGAGCAGGTTGGCCACCCGGCGGCGCGGCAGCATCTTGCCCCGGCTTTCGTGGCGGGCCCGCGATTTTTCACCGCCGCCCAGACGCGCGGCCTCGGCCGCCGCCCCGATCTGCGCCAGCGCCTCCAGATGCGCGGCGCGGTTCGCCTTGAAGCCCTCGGAGGCGGGCATGGCCTTGGATGTGAGTTTCATGGATTGGCCTCCAGTTCTGCCGCTGCGCGGCGCTTCAATTCCTTGCGGATCACTTTACCTGTCACCGTCATCGGCAGCGCGTCCAGAAACGCCACCTCGCGCGGGTAAGAATATTGGGCGAGCCGGTCCTTGACCCAGGCTTGCAGTTCTTCGGCGCTGGCCCGGGCGCCCGGTTTCAGCACCACATAGGCCTTGACGATCTCGGTCCTGAGCGGGTCGGGCTTGCCGACCACGCCCACGGTCGCAACGCCCGGATGGGTCAGCAGGCAATCCTCGATCTCTGCCGGGCCGATGCGGTAGCCGGCCGAGGTGATCACGTCATCCTCGCGCCCCACGAAACGGAGGTACTCGCCCTCCCACACGCCCCGGTCGCCGGTCACCAGCCAATCGCCCCGGAACTTCTCGGCGGTGGCTGCCGGGTTGCGCCAGTATTCCAGCAGCATCGAGGCCGAGCCGCGCCGCACGGCGACATCGCCCTCGCCCTTTGTGGGCTGACCCGCATCGTCGATCACCGCAACCTCATGCCCCGGCACCGGCTGGCCGATACAGCCCGGACGCACCGGGAAATCGGCGGCACAGGAGGACACGGTCATGTTGCACTCGGTCTGGCCGTAGAATTCATTGATCGTCAGGCCAAAGGCACCCTCGCCCCAGGCCAGCATCTCGGCACCCAGCGGCTCGCCGCCCGAGGCGACCGAGCGCAGGCCGGGAATGGCCTGATCCGCCGCCTTGAGCATGCGGAGCGCGGTGGGCGGAAAGAACACGTTGCGGACCCCGCCCCGCGCGATCACATCGGTGCAGGCATTGGCGCTGAACTTGTCCAGCCGCGCGGCCACCACCGGAATGCCCAGCGCCAGCCCCGGCATCAGCACGTCGAACAGACCGCCAATCCAGGCCCAGTCGGCGGGCGTCCACAGGCAATCGCCCGGGCGCAGGTGATTGTGGCTGATCGAGACGCCCGGCAAATGGCCGGTCAGCACCCGGTGGCCATGCAGCGCGCCCTTGGCCCGGCCCGTGGTGCCCGAAGTATAGATCAGCACCGCCGGATCCTCGGGCCGCGTATCGGCTTGCGGCACCGGCTCGCCCGGCATCCCGATCTCGGCCGCCATCAGCGGGGTCGCCAGATCGCCCAGCAGGGTCGCGCCCTCGGCATCGGTCAGCACCAGCCGGGCGCCGGAATCCTCCAGACGGCTGCGCAGCGCGTCCCGCTGGAACAGCTTGAACAGCGGCACGGAAATGGCACCGATATGCCAGAGCGCCAGATGCGCCGCCGCGCACCAGGGCGACTGGCTGAGCAGCACGCCGACCCGGTCGCCCGGCGCCACGCGCGGCAGCAGCGCCCGCGCCAGCCCCTGCACCATGCCTGTCAGTTCGCCATGGGTGATGTCGCGCCGCGCGGGTCCGGTCAGGTCGATGATCGCCAGCGCGTCGGCAGGTTGCGACAGGCATTGCCGCGCCATGTTCAGACGCTCGGGCAAATCCCAGCCCCCATCAGGACGCAAACCCGGTATGCGCGCCGCAAATGTCACTGGAACACCCTGCCGAAAGGCCCTTGTCCAGAAGGCGTTTCAAACGTGTTTTCCAAATAAACATAATTGGTTACGCGGCGGAACTTCATCGGAAGTTGATCCAAATCAGAGAATCCGCATATGTCCGGGAGCAGAACCGGGGCGTCAACTAAACCAAAGGTACTCTCATGACACGTATGGCTGCTGCCCTGGCGCTTTCCACTGCCCTTGCCACTCTGGCCGGACCGCTCGCGGCTCAATCTCAGGGCGACTGGACCGTCGGTGTCGGTGTGGGTTATGTGAACCCCAAATCCAACAATGGCACCATGGCCGGTGGCATTGCCACGGTGGACGACAACACCCAACCTATCTTTACCGTCGAGTACTTCATCCGCGACAATCTGGGCATCGAGCTGCTGGCCGCAACGCCGTTCAAGCATGACGTTTCGATCAGCGGCATCGGCTATGCCGGTACTGTCAAACACCTGCCGCCGACCCTGTCGCTGAACTATCACTTCCCGACCAACTCGGCCTGGAAACCCTATGTCGGCCTCGGTGTGAACTACACCACGTTCTTCGAGGAAAGCTCGCCGCTCGGCACCCTGAAACTGGATGACAGCTTTGGTGTCGCCGTGAACGCGGGCCTCGACTATCAGATCAGCGACCGCGGCGCGCTGCGTCTGAACGCGCGCTGGATCAACATCGAAACCGACGCCACCCTGAACGGTGCCGCAATCGGCACGGCCGAGATCGACCCGCTGGTGATCGGCGTCCAGTACGTGCATCGGTTCTGATCCCTCCCCGGCAAGACAGGCGGCCCGCAAGTTCCCTCGGCTTGCGGGCCGTTTGCGTTTTCAGAGCACCGTATTCATCAGCTCGCGGCCGATCAGCATGCGGCGGATCTCCGAGGTGCCGGCGCCGATCTCCATCAGCTTGGCATCGCGGAAGATACGGCTGACTGCGCTGTCCGACAGGAACCCGGCACCGCCCATCGCCTGCACCGCCTGATGCGCCTGCACCATCGCCTGTTCACTGGCATAAAGACAGCAGGCGGCGGCGTCCTGACGGGTCACGTCGCCCCGGTCACAGGCCTTGGCCACCTCATAGATATAGGCGCGGGCTGAATTCATCGCCGTGTACATGTCGGCGATCTTGCCTTGCATCAGCTGGAAGGTTCCGATCGGTTTGCCGAACTGCTTGCGCTCGGCCATATACGGCATGATCTCGTCCAGACAGGCGGCCATGATGCCGGTGCCGATGCCCGCAAGCACCACGCGTTCGTAATCGAGACCCGACATCAGCACGGCAACGCCGCGCCCCTCTTGACCCAGCACGTTCTCAAACGGCACTTCGACATCCTCGAATACCAGTTCGGCGGTGTTCGAGCCGCGCATGCCCATCTTGTCGAAATGCTTGGAGGTCGAGAACCCCTTCATCGACTTCTCGATCAGAAAGGCGGTGATGCCCTTGCTGCCGGCCTCGGGATCGGTCTTGGCATAAACCACCAGCGTATCGGCGTCGGGGCCGTTGGTGATCCAGTACTTGTTGCCGTTCAGGCGATAGTGGTCGTTGCGCTTTTCGGCGCGCAGCTTCATCGACACCACGTCCGATCCGGCGCCCGCCTCGGACATGGCCAGCGCGCCCACATGCTCACCCGAGACCAGGCCCGGCAGGTATTTGCGCTTTTGCTCGTCATTGCCGTTCAGCTTGATCTGGTTGACGCAGAGGTTGGAATGCGCGCCATAGCTGAGGCTGACCGAGGCGCTGGCGCGCGCGATCTCTTCGACCGCGACCACATGCGCCAGGTACGACATGCCCGCGCCGCCGAACTCCTCGGGCACCGTGATGCCCAACAGGCCCAGATCGCCCATCTCGCGCCACAGCTGGTTGGGAAACTCGTTGGTCTGGTCGATCTCGGCGGCCATCGGGCGGACCCGCTCCTGCGCCCAGCGATGCACCATGTCGCGCAGCGCGTTCACGTCCTCGCCCAGATCGAATTGCATGGTAGCTGCGAACATCGCGCTCTCCTCTCCGCATTAATGAACAACCGTTCAATAAAGGCGTTACCAGCGTTTTTCCCACCCGTCAACGATTCCTGCATCTGAGTCGCAAAGGCGCCGCCCCTTGCGGAACGGCGCCTTTGCGGCCTCGCGGCGTTTCACGATGTCAGGACTGGTGGACCGCCCCCACCTCGGCCCGGATGATGCGCGCGATCAGATCGCAATCCTCGAGGCTGAAGGTCAGCGGCACCCGCATATCGATGATCCCGGCCAGCACCCGGTCGCTGGCAGGCATCGGCGCGCTCTCGGCATAGCGCCAGCTGTCATAGCGCGAGGTAAATCCAACGGGTTCAGGCGTGCCGAACCATTTCAGCTCGACCCCGCGCGCCGCACAGCGGCGCAGCGCCTCCTGCACCTTGTCCGCCGCCCAGTCGAGTAGCAGGAACTGGATGGATGAGCCGACATAGGTCTCGGCCTCGGGCCGTTCGATCACGGTGAGGCCCGGCGTGCCGCGCAAGCCCGCCTCGATCCGCTGATAGCGTTCGTTCCAGCGCGTCACCTGTGTGTCTAGCGCGCGCAGCTGCGGCCGCAGGATCGCGGCGCGCAGATTGTCCATCCGGCCCGAGATATTGGGGGTGTGATACTTGATCCGCTCGAACACCTCAGGCCCCGGCGCCGCCAGGTGACGTTCATAGAGCATGTAAGAGCCCGACAGCATTACCGCCCGCGCCGCGATCTCCTCGTCATCGGTGACCAGCAGCCCCCCCTCGCCCGAGTTCACGTGCTTGTAGGTCTGGCAAGAGTAGCAGCCCACAGCGCCCTGCCGCCCCGAGGGCACGCCGTTCCACGCCGCGCCCATCGTATGGGCGCAATCCTCGATCACGGTGATCCCGGCATCGTCGCAGATCTGCATCAGCCGGTCCATGTCGCACAGATGCCCGCGCATATGGCTCAGCATCAGCACCCGCGCCGCGCCCGCCTTGGCGGCCAGATCGTCGAGGTCGATGGTCAGGCTTTCGGTCACGCCCACAAATACGGGCCGCGCGCCCACCGAGGCGATCGCGCCAGGGACCGGCGCAAGCGTAAAGGCATTGGTCAGCACCGCATCGCCGGGCCCCACCCCCACAGCGCGCAGCGCGGTGGCCAGCGCATAGCCGCCTGAGGCCACCGCCAGGCAATAGCGCGCGCCGGTCTGTGCTGCGAATTCCTGTTCCAGCAGGGCCGTTTCGCCCAGCTCGCCCTTGGCAAGGTTATAGCGATGCAGCCGACCATGGCGCAGCACGGCCAGTGCCGCCTCTATCGCCTCGTCCGGAATGGGTTCCTGCTGGGTGAAACTACCCGAGAATGTCTCTGTCATGACGATGTTTCTGAGGTCGGTCCGCCCGCCGGTCAAGAGGTCGCTTGCCGATTTTGAAAATCGAAACCCAACCTCATCCGATCAGGTGATTCACGATCCCTGGCAGGTCTTCGAAACGATCCAGCAGCGCCTCGGGTTCCAGCGCGGCCATGTCGGCGCCCGAGGGGCCGAACGTAACCAGGATCGAAGGCACCCCTGCCGCCCGCGCCGTATTGCGGTCGGTATCGCTGTCGCCCACCAGCACACAGGCCGCCGGATCGCCCCCCGCCGCCCGCGCCGCCGCGCGCAACGGCTCGGGGTCGGGCTTGCGTACCGGCAGCGTATCGGCCCCGATCATCGACGCAAACGCCCCCCGCACCCCCAGGCGCTGCAACAGCAATTCGGCCAGGGCCTCGGGCTTGTTGGTGCAGATCCCCACGCCATAGCCTTGCGTCCGCAACGCCTCTACCGCATCCATCGCACCGGGATAGACAAAGGTGTGTTGGTCGATCGCCCCTCGATAAGCCTCCAGCAGGACGGGATAGTAGCGGTCGACGGTGGCATCCTCATAGGCCCCCACCCGCTCCAGCCCGCGCCGCAGCATCATGCGCCCGCCCCGCAAGGCGATGCCCGCATCTTGTCCGGGCACCAGGACATCGCCATAGCCCATCTCTCGAAAACAGTGATTTGCCGCCGCCAACAGATCGCCGGACGTATCCGCCAATGTCCCATCAAGATCGAAAATCACCGTTCGCATGCTGCCTCCTTCGGCGGCTTTCCGCCTTGGCCTGTTGCAAGCCGCAATCTAGTTTGATCGCGCTAACGCTTGCGCCTTTGTTTCCAGCGGATAAAACGGGCGGCAGCAAAACAAAAGAGAAAACGCCATATGAGCACCGCATTGATCATCCTGGCCGCAGGCAAGGGCACACGGATGAACTCGGACATTCCCAAGGTTCTGCATCCAATCGCGCAGGTCCCGATGCTGGTCCATGCCATGCGGACCGGGGCTGCGCTGGCGCCCGAACGCACGGTGGTGGTCGCGGGGCACGGCGCAGATGCCGTGCGGGCGGCGGCGCTGGACGAAGACGAAACCGCCACTGTCGTTCTGCAAGAGGAACAGCTGGGCACCGCCCATGCGGTCGATCAGGCCCGGCAGGCCTTGCAGGGCTTTCCCGGCGATGCAGTGGTTCTCTATGCCGATACGCCGTTTCTGCAACCGGCCACGCTGGAGCGGATGGTCGAGGCCCGCGCCAAGTACGACCTTGTCATCCTCGGGTTCCACGCCGCCGATCCGGCGCGCTACGGCCGCCTGGTGATGCAGGGCGACAGCCTTGAGAAGATCGTCGAGTTCAAGGATGCCAATGACACCGAACGCGCAATTTCCTTTTGCAATTCGGGCCTTCTGGCCTGCAAGGCCGAAACCCTCTTTTCCCTGATCGCCGACGTGGGTAACGCAAATGCCGCCGGTGAATACTATCTGACCGATGTCGTCGAGATTGCCCGCAAACGCGGTCTCAAGGTCACTGCCGTCTCCTGCGACGAAAGCGAGACACTGGGCGTGAATTCGCGGGCCGATCTGGCCGCGGCCGATGCCGTGTTCCAGACCCGCGCCCGGGCCGAGCTGCTCGATCTGGGCGTCACCCTGATGGCACCCGAGACGGTCTATCTGGCTGCCGATACCGTGATCGGGCGCGATACGGTGATCGAGCCGAACGTGGTCTTCGGCCCCGGTGTCACCGTGGAAAGCGGCGCGACCATCCGCGCCTTCTCGCATCTCGAAGGCTGCCATGTCAGCCAGGGATCGGTGGTCGGCCCCTATGCAAGGCTGCGCCCGGGCACGGAGCTGGCCGAGAACACCCGCATCGGCAATTTTGTCGAGATCAAGAACGCCGAGATCGGCGAGGGCGCCAAGGTCAACCACCTATCCTATATCGGCGATGCCAGCGTCGGCGCCGAGACCAATATCGGGGCGGGAACCATCACCTGCAACTATGACGGCGTGATGAAACACCGCACGACCATTGGCGCCAATGTCTTTGTCGGGTCGAACACGATGCTGGTGGCGCCGGTCTCTCTGGGCGACGGGTCCATGACGGCAACCGGAACGGTTGTCACCCGCGATGTGGACCCCGACGCGCTGGCGGTTGGACGCGCCGCGCAGGAAAACAAGCCGGGCTATGCGCGCAAGCTGTTCCAGATGTTGCGCGCCAAGAAGGCCCGAAAGCAAAAGGAAACCTGAGCATGTGCGGCATAGTCGGCGTTCTGGGCGACCACGAGGTTGCCCCAATCCTGGTCGAAGCCCTCAAAAGGCTCGAATACCGCGGCTATGACAGCGCGGGCATCGCCACGGTCAACAACGGCGTGCTGGATCGCCGCCGGGCCGTGGGCAAGCTGGTCAACCTCAGCGACCTTCTGGTGCACGAACCGCTTGCCGGCAAATCCGGCATCGGCCACACCCGCTGGGCCACCCATGGCGCGCCCACGGTGAACAACGCCCACCCGCACCGCGCCGGGGCCGTTTCGGTGGTCCATAACGGGATCATCGAGAACTATCGCGAGTTGCGCGCCGAACTGGCCGAACGCGGGCTGACCCCGGAAACCGACACCGACACCGAAACCATCGCGATGCTGACCCGCGCCTATCTGAACGAGGGCATGACACCGCGCGACGCGACCGAGGCCACGCTCAAGCACCTCGAAGGTGCCTTTGCACTGCTCTTCCTCTTCGATGGCGAGGAGGATCTTATGATCGCCGCGCGCAAAGGCTCCCCCCTGGCCATCGGCCACGGAAACGGCGAGATGTTCGTGGGCTCCGACGCCATCGCGCTGGCGCCGCTGACCGATCGCATCACCTATCTCGAAGAGGGTGACTGGGCGGTGGTGACCCGCGCCGGGGTCGAGATCTTCGATGCCGAAGGGCGCCGCGCCAACCGCGAGGTGACCCCGATCCGACAGGATTCGGTGCGCATCGACAAGGCGGGCTACAAGCACTTCATGGCCAAGGAAATCGCCGAACAGCCGGTGGTGCTGGCCGATGCCCTGCGCCACTATACCCGGAGCGGCGCGTTGAACCTGCCGGACGGGCTGGATTTCACCGGGATAGAGCGGATCACCATGGTGGCCTGTGGCACCGCCTATTACGCCTGTCTGGTGGCAAAATACTGGTTCGAACAGATCGCCCGCCTGCCGGTCGAGGTCGATGTCGCGTCAGAGTTCCGCTATCGCGAACCGCCGATCCCCGGCGGCACCGCATCGCTGTTCGTCAGCCAGTCGGGCGAAACCGCCGACACGCTGGCGGCGCTGCGCTATTGCCGGGACAAGGCCGACAGGGTCTGGTCGCTGGTGAACGTGCCGACATCCTCGATTGCCCGCGAAGCTGACCTGGCGCTGCCGATCCTGGCAGGTGTCGAAGTGTCCGTCGCCTCGACCAAGGCCTTTACCAACCAGCTGTTGCTGTTGGCGCTGATGGCCCTGAAAGCCGCGTCGCAGCGCGGGCATCTGGACGCCGCTGGTCTGGCGCAGGCGCTGGACGACATGCGCCGCCTGCCCGGCCTGATGAACCAGGTCCTGACAAACGAGGCAAGGATCGAACGCCTGGGCGACCGTCTGGCCGAGGCACAGGACGTGCTGTTCCTCGGGCGCGGCGCGCTCTATCCGCTCGCGCTCGAAGGCGCGCTGAAACTCAAGGAACTCAGCTACATTCACGCCGAAGGCTACGCCTCGGGCGAATTGAAACACGGCCCCATCGCCCTGATCGACCGTAACGTCCCGGTCGTGGTCTTTGCGCCGCATGACGGCCTGTTCGAAAAGACGGTGTCGAACATGCAAGAGGTGATGGCCCGCCACGGTCAGGTGATCCTTGTCACCGACCCCGAAGGCGCCCGGCTGGCACAGGAGGGCACCGCCGCCACCCTCATCCTGCCCGAGGCGCCGTCGTTGCTGGCACCGATCCTCTACGCGGTTCCGGCGCAATTGCTGGCCTATCACACCGCCGTGGCCAAGGGGACCGACGTGGACCAGCCCCGCAACCTGGCAAAATCGGTGACGGTGGAGTGATCCCATGGCCAAGCAGTTTCCGCAGATAGACGATACACACCGCAAGTTCATCGAAGAGCAGCACATGTTCTTTACCGGTTCGGCCGGTCCCGAGGGGCGCGTCAACATCTCGCCCAAGGGGATGGATTCGCTGCGGGTGCTCGGCCCCAATCGCATCGTCTGGATGAACATCACCGGCAGCGGGAATGAAACCGCCGGGCATCTGCTGGAAAACAACCGGATGACCCTGATGTGGTGTTCCTTCACCACACGGCCCTTGATCCTGCGCTGCTATGGAACCGCACGCACCCTGCATGTCGGCGATCCGGGCTGGGACAGCCTTGCCCCGCTCTTCCCCGCCCACCGCAGCGCGCGCCAGGTCTTCGATGTCTCGGTCGATCTGGTGCAGACCTCCTGCGGCTATGCCGTACCGTTCATGGAGTATAGATCCGAGCGCGACACGATGCAGAAATGGGTCGATGCCAAATCGGATGACGACATCCGCGCCTATTGGGTCGAAAAGAACCAGACGACCATCGACGGCAAACCCACCGGCGTACCGGTCTGAGACCGGCACCAAAGGACACCCTGATGCTCGCACACTATCTGGACCAGATCGGCGCCCATGCCGACCCGGAGCGTGCCACCGAAATGGCCGCCTATCACAAGGTTCCGCGCCGGTATCTGGGGGTCTCGAACCCCGTGCTGAACGACCTGACCAAAGCCTGGCGGCAGGATCTCGACGTGCCGGAACGTGTCGCCCTGGCCGACGCGCTCTGGCAGACCGACATTCACGAGGCCCGCCTGGCCGCGGCAAAACTCCTGACTCAGGCGCGGATCAGGCCGGATGCCGAGGTCTGGGCACTGCTCACCTCCTGGCTGCCCGATTTCGACGCATGGGCGGTGGCAGATCACGCCGCGATGGCGATGCAGAAACGCCTGGTGGCCGACCCGTCCCGCCTTGACGAGGTCGAAGACTGGACCCGGTCGGATCACATTTGGACCCGGCGCGCGGCGCTGGTGGCCACCCTGCCCTGGGCCAAGATGAGCAATCCCAAACCCGCCGATACCGCCGCACGCGACCGCATCCTGGGCTGGGCGGCAAGCTATGTGCCCGACCGCGACTGGTTCATGCAAAAGGTCGTCGCCTGGTGGCTGCGCGACCATTCCAAACATGACCCCGAAGCGGTGCGCGCCTTTCTCGCCGAACATGGCCCGGCGATGAAAGCCTTTGCCCGCAAGGAAGCGGGCAAATACCTGAACGGTCAGTTGGAATAGACGTCGAGTTCGACCAACTCGTCGATCGGCGCCAGGAGCGCGCGCATCGCCTCCAGCGACAACCGGCTGCCCGCCCCCGGATCACCCGCGACCGGGATCAGCGTGACATGGGCCGTCGCCCCAGTCTTGCGCACCACCACGCGCCCGTTGCGTTCCTGACTGACCAGAGATGTCTCCAGCCACCGCCCCGGAATCGTGGGATCGCCCAACCCCGCGATGGTCTGCCTTGCGCCGACCCAACCGGGCTGAATATCGGCCGCCTCCTGAACCGGCTCGGCGACCGCCTCGGGTTCTTCCGGCGCTTCGGTTTCGGATGCCTCGGTTGCCGGTACTTCGGTCTGTGCGACCGGTTCGGACCGGTTGAGCAGCTTGTCGGTGGTCGAGCGGACCCGGTCGCAACCGGCCACAAGGATCAGGGAAATCAGCAGAACGTATCTCATACCGCTACCCTAGTCCTTGGCACAGGTGACTCGCCAGCCCTAACCCATAAGGACACTTGCCGCAGGCGGTGCGCCGCTTTACCTATGTGGCCATGACAGCTCCACTGATCGACCCATTCGCGCGCGCCATCACTTATCTGCGTGTCTCCGTCACGGACCGCTGCGATTTCCGCTGCGTCTATTGCATGTCGGAAAACATGACCTTTCTGCCCAAGAAAGATCTGCTGACGCTGGAAGAACTGGACCGCATGTGCTCGACCTTTGTCCGCATGGGGGTGGAGAAGCTGCGCATCACCGGTGGCGAGCCGCTGGTGCGCCGCGATATCATGACCTTTTTCAACGGCATGACCCGGCATCTGGACAGCGGCGCGCTGAAAGAGCTGACACTGACCACCAATGGTTCGCAGCTGGAGCGCTTTGCCGATCAGCTTTATGCCGCGGGCGTGCGCCGGGTGAATGTCTCGCTTGATACGCTGGACGATCAGAAATTCGCCGATATCACCCGCTGGGGCCGCCTGCCGCAAGTGCTGCGCGGCATCGACGCGGCCCAGCGCGCGGGCCTCAGGATCAAGATCAACGCGGTGGCGCTCAAGGGCTTCAACGAGGAAGAACTGCCGCGCATCACCGAATGGTGCGCCGAGCGCGACATGGACCTGACCTGGATCGAGGTCATGCCGATGGGCGATATCGGCAACGAGAACCGGCTGGACCAGTACTGGTCGCTCAAGGACGTGCGCGCCGAGTACGAGAAACACTATCAGGTCACCGATCTGGCCGAACGCAGCGGCGGCCCCGCCCGCTATGTGCGGCTGGAAGAGACCGGGCAAAAGATCGGCTTCATCACCCCGCTCAGCCATAATTTCTGCGAAAGCTGCAACCGGGTGCGGCTGACCTGCACCGGCGAGCTCTACATGTGCCTCGGGCAAGAGGATATGGCCGACCTGCGCAAGCCGCTACGCGATCACCCGGGCAGCGAGGAACCGCTGGAACAGGCGATCCGCGCCGCCATCGGGCTGAAACCCAAGGGCCATGATTTCGACTATTCCCGCCAGCAGGTCGATGGCAGGATGTCGCGGCATATGAGCCACACGGGCGGCTGAGCATGTCCGGCCCCGGCCTGTCGCCGACCCCGCTCTATCACCTGTATCGCGCGGCATCCTCGGTGCTGGTTCCGTTTGCATGGCGCGCGGTCCGCAAGAAGCTGAGCCGCGCCGATGTGCCGCTGGAAAGGCAACACGAGCGGCTGGGCCATGCCAGCCAACCGCGCCCCGCCGGGCGACTTGTGTGGTTCCATGCCGCCAGTGTGGGTGAAAGCCTGTCAGTGCTGCGCCTGATCACCCGCATGGGCGAGCGGATGCCAAACCTCGAATTCCTGATCACCTCGGGCACGCCCACCTCGGCCGATCTGATCGCGCGGCGGATGCCGCCGCGCTGCCGCCACCAGTTCGCGCCGCTCGACGGGCCGGGCCCGGTGGCGCGCTTCTATCGCCACTGGCGCCCGGACGCGGCGGTGTTCGTCGAAAGCGAGCTTTGGCCGCGCATGATCGTCGAAGGTGCCCGAGCAGGCGTGCCGCTTGCCCTCTTGAATGCCCGCCTGTCGGAAAAATCGGTACGCGGCTGGCAACGCTTCCCGGATACCGCGCGTTTTCTGCTGGACCGCTTTCGCCTGTTCCTGACCCAGAACCAGCAGACCGCCGACAACCTGATTGCCATGGGCGCCGACCCGGCGCGGGTCACGCCCGGCACCAACCTCAAGGCAATGGCCGGACCGCTGCCGGTCGATGCCCCCCTGCTGACAGAGATGCGCGCCGCCATCGGCCCCCGCCCGGTCTGGGTCGCCAGTTCCACCCATCCGGGCGAGGAAGAGGTGGTGCTGGAAGCCCATCGCCAATTGCTGGCCGACCATCCCGACCTGTTGCTCTTGCTGATCCCGAGACACCCCGAGCGGGGAACCGAGGTGTCGGCACTGATAACAGGTGCCGGGCTCACCTCCGCCCGCCGCAGCAGCGGCGAGCGGATCACCCCCACGACACAGGTATATCTGGCCGACACGCTGGGCGAGACCGGCACCTGGTACGCGCTTTGCCCGCTGGTTTTCCTCGGCGGCTCGCTGCGCGAGATCGGTGGCCACAACCCGTTCGAACCGGCCCAGGCGGGCGCGGCGGTGATCACCGGGCCGGGCTATTTCAACTTTGCCGAAACCTATCAGCCTCTGATCGCCAGTGGCGGCGCCGTCGAGGTGACGGGCGCCACGCCCCTGGCCCGCGCCGTCCGCCACTGGCTGGACGACAAGGCGGCATTCGGCACCGCCCGCACCCAGGCCCGCGCGCTGGTCGCCGCACAGGAAACCGCGCTGGAGGGTGTCATCGACACCCTGACAACCCGGCTGGAGCTGGATTGATGCCCGATCTCTTCGTCACCAATTTCAACCGCAACTTCACCGGCGTCTCGGCCACGGCGGCAAATGTGATCCGCCAGCAGGTCACGACCCACGATCTGGCGCTGGTGGGCCACGCCCTGCCCGGCTGCCCCACACCGATCAGCGCACGCGCCGCCCGCGCGCTCTCACGCACGCCACCGTCGGGCAAGCCCTTTGCCATCTGGCACGTGCGCCGCAACCCCGAGATGCAGACCGCGCTCTGGGCGCGTGACGTGCTGCGCCTGCCGATCCGCATCGTCTTTACCTCGGCCGCGATCCGGCGGCATTCGGCCTTTCCGCGCTGGCTGATCAGCCGCATGGACGCGGTGGTGGCCACCTCGGACGCGGCTGCAAGCTTTGTCCCGCATGTGCGCGCGGTGGTGCCGCATGGCGTCGATACCGACCGCTTCACCCCCGCCCCCGACCGCCCCGCCGCCTGGGCGGCGCAGGGCTATGGCGGCGACTTCGGCATCGCCACCATCGGGCGGGTGCGCCCGGAAAAGGGCACCGACCTGTTTGTCGAGGCGATGCTGCACCTTTTGCCCGAGATGCCGGGCGCGGTGGCGCTGGTGGTGGGCCGCGCCACCAAGGAACACCAGAAATTCGCCCTGACCCTCAAGGACAAG
Organism: Ruegeria aquimaris; assembly: GCF_025751555.1. Taxonomy (GTDB): domain Bacteria; phylum Pseudomonadota; class Alphaproteobacteria; order Rhodobacterales; family Rhodobacteraceae; genus Ruegeria_B; species Ruegeria_B aquimaris. Next base: position 40,343 of record NZ_JAOWLB010000015.1, on the reverse strand, counting down.
GTGCAGCGCGCCGGCATGATCGACCGCATCCGTTTCATCGACGAGGTTGCGCCCGACCGCCTGCCCAACCTGATGCGCGCCCTGTCGCTGGTGGTGCAACTGCCGCGATACGAGGGTTACGGCATGGTCCCGCTCGAGGCGATGGCCTCGGGCGTACCCTTTGTCGGCTCGGATACCGGCTTCTTTCGCGAGTTCTCGGCCCAGGGCCGCACCGGGCGCGTGGTACCGCTGGAAAACGCGGCCCAGGGGGCCGAGGCCGCCCGCGCCCTGCTGGTTGACGAGGATGTCCACGGTGCCGCCGCCCTTGCCGCCCGTGAGATCGCGGTCGAGAGTTTCAGCGCCGCGCGCGAGGCCGCAGGAATCGAAGCGGTCTACCAGCACCTCTGGTCACTGGGTTGATTGCCGCTTCTTTCTGGTCACAAGTACTCTCAGGGGTGAATTGGCCTCAAAGGCCAAGAGGGGGCAGACGCCCCCTCCTCCTCTTCCTCAGGCCGCCGGCATCCGCTGTTCGACGATCCCGGCCCACCAGCTGCATCCCGCCGGAATGGCCTCGTCGTTGAAGTTGTATTCGGGGTGATGCACCATCGCCGTGTCGCCATTGCCGACCAGGATATAGGCCCCCGGGCGCTCTTCGAGCATATAGGCGAAATCCTCGCCCCCCATGACCAGTGCCGCCTCCTCGCAGCCCCCCGAGACGTCGCGCGCCACCTTGGCGGCGAACTCGGTCTGCTCGTCCGAGTTCACCATCACCGGATAACCCCGGATATAGCGTATATCGGCAGAGCCACCGAAGGTGGCCGCGATGCCCGAACAGATCTCGTGAATGCGCTTTTCGGCCAGGTCGCGCATCCCCTTGGACATGGTGCGCACGGTGCCCTTGATCTGCACCCGCTGCGGGATCACGTTGAACGCCTTGGACGAGGTTTCGAACGAGGTGACCGAGACTACCACCTGGTCGATCGGGTCGGCGTTGCGGCTGGCGATGGTTTGCAGCGCCAGCACCGCCTGCGCGGTCATCACCGTGGTATCGACCGTCTCATGCGGCTTGGCCGCATGGCCGCCACGCCCTTCGAAGGTGATGTCGAACTGGTCGGTGGCGGCAAAAAACGCGCCGGGACGGATTGCGAAACTGCCCACGGGCGCGCCGGGCCAGTTGTGCATGCCGTAGACCTCCTGGATGTTCCAGCGGTCCATCATGCCATCCTCGCACATCTCGCGGCCACCGCCGCCGCCCTCTTCGGCGGGCTGAAAGATCACCACCACGGTACCGTCGAAATTGCGGGTCTCGGCCAGATACTTGGCCGCGCCCAAGAGCATAGCGGTATGGCCGTCATGGCCACAGGCATGCATGGCATTCGGCGTCTTCGAGGCATATTCGAGCCCGGTCTGCTCATGGATCGGCAGCGCGTCCATATCGGCGCGCAGCCCGATCACCTTGCCCTTGCTGTCGCTCTTGCCCTTGATCACCCCGACCACGCCGGTGCGGCCGATGCCGGTCACCACCTCGTCACAGCCGAACTCTTGCAGCTTTTCGGCTACCAGCGCGCTTGTCCGGTGGGTTTCGAACAGGATTTCCGGGTTTTCATGGATATCCCGGCGCCATTCGGTGATCTCGGATTGCAATTCTGCAAAGCGATTCTTGACGGGCATAATGTTTCCTCTTGCGTCACATCAGGGGTTAAGCGGCATTCGCTGCTCGGCCAGCGTGGCGAACCAGCTGCACCCGGCGGGAATGGCCGCGTCGTTGAATTCATAGGCGGGATGGTGCAGATCGGCGCTGTCGCCATTGCCCAGAAAGATAAAGGCGCCAGGGCGCTCGGCCAGCATGTCGGCGAAATCCTCGCCGCCCATCACCGGGTCGATGTCGATCGGGGGCTGGCCGGTCACCGCCCGCGCCGCTTCGGCGGCATGGGCCGCACCGGGGGCCGGGTTGCTGGTGACCGGCACCAGCTGCATATAGTTCAGCTCGGCCGTTGCGCCATGTGCCTCTGCGGTGGCACGGGTTACCTCGGTCATGCGGGCGCGGATCAGCGCCTGCACTTCGGGGTGCAGGTAGCGCACGGTTCCCTTGATCATGGCGCTGTCGGCGATCACGTTATGGGCGTTGCTGTCGGTGCGCAGCGAACACACCGACAGGACCGCCGGTTTCATCGGATCGACATTGCGCGCCACCACTTGTTGCAGGGCCACGGTCAGCTGCGCGGCAGCCAGCGTGGCATCGGCGGTCAGATGCGGCATGGCCCCATGCCCACCCCGGCCCTGAACCTTGATTTCAAAGAAATCCACGGCCCCCATCATCGGCCCTTCGCGTAAGCCGAACTGGCCCACCGGCAGGCCCGGCCAGTTGTGCAGGCCATAGACCTCGTTCACGCCGTAGCGGTCCATCACCCCATCGGCCAGCATCGCCTTGGCGCCACCGCCGCCCTCTTCGGCGGGCTGGAACAGCAGCACCACGGTACCGTCGAAATTGCGGGTCTCGGCCAGGTATTGCGCCGCCCCCAGCAGCATCGCGGTATGGCCGTCATGACCGCAGGCATGCATCTTGCCCGCATGGGTCGAGGCATGCGGCAGCCCGGTCGCCTCTATGATCGGCAGCGCATCCATATCAGCGCGAAAGGCCATCACCCGGCCCGAGCCGTTTTCCCGGCCATGGATGACACCCACAACCCCGGTCTGTCCGACCCCGGTCTCCACGGCATCACAGCCAAAGGCGCGCAACTGATCGGCCACCAGCGCACTGGTGCGGTGTTCCTCGAACCTTATCTCGGGATGCGCATGGATATCGCGCCGCCATTCGGCGATCTGATTCTGCAATTCGGCAAACCTGTTCTTGACCGGCATCGCCTGTCCTCCTCTATGCCGCCGGCATCCGGCGCTCGATCATCTCGGCGAACCAGGAACAGCCCGCTGGTATGATCTCGTCATTGAAGTTGTATTCCGGGTGGTGCAGCCCGGCGCTTGGCCCGTTGCCGATCATGATGAAGGCCCCCGGGCGCGCCTCCAGCATGAAGGAGAAGTCCTCGCCTCCCATCACCATGGCGGCCTCGCCGCAGCCGCCCGAAACCCGTTCCGCCACCTCTGCGGCATGGCGGGTCTGTTCCTCGGCATTCACCGTCACCGGCACGCCGCGCTCGTAATTCACCTCGGCCTTGCCGCCAAAGGTGGCGGCAATCCCCTGAACCACCTCGCCAAGACGCCGTTCGATCAAATCGCGCATCTCCCCCGAATGGGTGCGCACAGTCCCCCTCAGCGTGGCCGCCTGCGGGATCACGTTGAACGCCTTCGACGAGGTCTCGACCGAGGTCACCGACAGCACCGCTTGCAGGATCGGGTCGGTATTGCGCGACACCACCGTTTGCAGCGCCACGATCATCTGCGACAACATCACCGTGGTATCGACCGTGTCGTGTGGCTTGGCCGCATGGCCCCCGTGCCCTTCGAGATGGATCTCGAACGTATCGGCGGCGGCCAGCAGCGGCCCGGGCCGGATCTTGAACTGACCGGCGGCCAGGCCCGGATGATTGTGCATGGCATAGACCTCCTGCACCCCGAACCGGTCCATCATGCCGTCCTTGACCATCGCCTCGGCACCATTGCCGCCCTCTTCTGCGGGCTGGAAGATCACGATCGCCGTGCCGTCGAAGTTCCTGGTCTCGGCCAGATACTTGGCCGCGCCCAAGAGCATCGCGGTATGGCCGTCATGGCCACAGGCATGCATGGCGCCGGGAATGTCCGAGGCATAATCGAGCCCCGTCTGCTCCTGCATCGGCAGTGCGTCCATATCGGCGCGCAATCCCACGACGCGGCCCGCCGTGTCGCTCTTGCCCCGGATCACACCGACAACGCCGGTACGCCCGATGCCGGTCACCACCTCGTCACAGCCAAACGACCGCAGCTTGTCCGCCACCATGGCAGAGGTCCGGTGGGTTTCGTACAGGATCTCCGGGTGCCTGTGGATGTCGCGCCGCCATTCGGTGATTTCGGCATGCATTTCGGCAAGGCGGTTCTTGATCGGCATCCTGTGTCTTCCTGTCCGTTCGGCCCGCTCAGGCGGCGGGCATGCGTCGTTCGACGATCTCGGCAAACCAGCTGCATCCGACCGGGATCGCCTCGTCATCGAAGTTATAGGCCGGGTGATGGCATTGTGCGGTGTCACCATTACCAAGGAACATATAGGCGCCGGGCCGCTCTTCCAGCATGTAGGAGAAATCTTCGCTGGGCATGATCGGCGGCGTGTCCTCATCCACGTTGCCGGACACCGCGCGCGCGGCCTCGATTGCGTGTTGGGTTTCGGCCTCCGAATTTATCGTCACCGGATAACCGGGTGCCCAGTTCACCTCGGCCGTTGCCCCATAGGCGCTGGCGATATCGGTCGCCACACGGCGCACCCGGTCCTCGGCAATGGCGCGGTATGCGCTGTCCAGCGTCCGCACCGTGCCCGTCATCCGGACCGTATGCGCAATGATGTTCGACGCGTCGCTATCGGTCTTGAACGTCCCCACGGTCAGAACCACCGATTTCAACGGGTCGATATTGCGCGACACGATGGAATGCAGCGATACCACGATCTGCGAGGCGACAAGCGTCGTGTCAATCGCATCATGCGGCGAGGCGGCATGCCCGCCCTTGCCCGTCACCACGATCTCGAAATCATCGGACGAGGCCATCAGCGGCCCGGGCCGGATGGCGAAAGTCCCCACAGGAATTCCGGGCGCGTTATGCATGCCATAGACTTCCTGGATGCCCCAACGGTCCATCAACCCGTCGTCGCACATCGCCTTGCCGCCCGCGCCGCCCTCTTCGGCGGGCTGAAAGATCAGCACGACCGTGCCATCGAAATTGCGCGTCTCGGCCAAGTATTTTGCCGCGCCCAAGAGCATCGCCGTATGCCCGTCATGGCCGCAGGCATGCATCTTGCCCGGTACGGTCGAGGCATAGTCGAGCCCGGTGATCTCGGTGATCGGCAGTGCATCCATGTCGGCGCGCAGGCCGATCACCCGCCCCTTGCTGTCGCTCTTGCCCTTGATCGTCGCGACCACGCCGGTCTTGCCGACCCCAGTGGTGATGTCGTCGATCCCGAACTCCTTCAGACGTTCGGCAACGAAACCCGCGGTCTCATGCACATCGTACATAAGCTCGGGGTGCGCATGCAGATGACGGCGCCAACCGGTGATCTCGGAATGCAGATCGGCAAGTCGGTTCTTTATCGGCATATCTGTCTCTCCTGCTGTTCCACGACCGGCATCAGGCGGCCAACCGGTCAACCAGGCGGCGCATGAACCCGTGCCCGGCCTCGAACTGCGCTACGGATATGAACTCGTTCGCCTGATGCGCCTGGGCGATGTCGCCTGGCCCACAGACCACGGCGGAATATCCCGCTTCCTGAAACTGGCCCGCCTCGGTACCGTAACTGACCACGTGGCTGGCATTGTCACCGGTCAGCGCGCGGGCAAGCGCCTCGGCCTCGCCCTCTTGCTCAGGCACCAGCCCCGGCACGCCAAACCGGGTTTCCACATCAATGCGGGCCTCCGGGTGAACGGCCTGCATCGCCTGCTCCACCTCGGCGATGCGGCCCAGGATGCGGCTCCGCCAGTCTTCATGCGGCTGGTCGGGGACCGCCCGGAACCCCAGGTCAAACCGGCACTGTCGCGCCGTGATGTTCTGCGCGGTGCCGCCCTCGATCAGCCCCGTATGCAGGGTGGTGAACGGTGGATCGAACATCGCCGCCACATCAGACGGCGCGCGTGCCGCTTCCGCCGCGTTGACCTCGTTGGCCCATTGGATCACCCGCGCGGCCTCCATCACCGCGCTGACGCCAGTATGCATGATCGAGCTGTGAACCTCGTGCCCCCAGACCTCGATCCGAAAGGTCTGCCCGCCCTTGTGACCGGTCACCGCCTGCATCATCGACGGCTCGCCCACAATGACCGCGCTGCCCTTGGGCAGCAGCTTCTGCATCTCGGCAATCATCGGCGGCGCCCCGGTGCAGCCAAGCTCCTCGTCGAAACTCAGCGCCAGCTGCAACGGGCGCTTCAACCCGCGATGGTGCCCCTCGACCAGCGCCCAGATCGCCAGCGCGTCGAACCCCTTCATGTCGCAGGTGCCACGCCCGAAATACTTGCCGTCCCGCTCGACCACGGCGAACGGGTCGCTGTCCCAGTCCTGACCGTCAACAGGCACCACGTCGCTATGCCCCGACAGCACAACCGCCCCCTCGACACGGGGACCGGCATGCGCCATCAGCGCGGCCTTGTGCGGCTGCTCGGGGTCAATCCAGCGATGGGTCTCGATCCCATGGCCCGTAAGATAGTCCTCAAGCCAATCCACCAGCGGCAGGTTGGTATCTCGACTGACGGTCGGGAAAGACACAAGCTTGGTCATGATCGCCAGCGGTGATAATCGCGCGGCCATTTTCTTCACCCAATCAGTAACCGCTGTCCGTGGTCAGCACATAGTGACCCGGCTCGACCTCGTCATAGCGCGACGGTTCCGGCACATAACCAATCGGATGGATCGGGGACGGGATCGGCTTGAAGTTCAGATCCTTCTCCGACTTCCGCATTCTGGGATCGGCAATCGGAACCGCCTTCATCAAGGCCTGCGTATAGGGGTGCTGCGGGTTCTCGAACACCTTCTCACGCGTGCCAAGTTCGACAATCCGGCCCAGATACATGACGCCCACATTGTGGCTGACCCGTTCGACCACCGCCATGTCATGGCTGATGAACAGATAGCTCAGGCCAAGATCGGCCTGCAATTCCATCATCAGGTTCAGCACCTGTGCCTGCACCGACACGTCCAGCGCCGAGACCGCCTCATCCGCGACGATCAGCTTGGGGTTCAGCGCCAGCGCCCGGGCGATTGCGATCCGCTGCCGCTGACCGCCGGACATCTCATGTGGGTAGCGGCGCATGAAGCTGCGCGGCAGTTGCACCCGGTCGAACAGCGAGGCAACCCGGTCCACCAGTTCGGACCCGCTCGCAACACCATAGTTGCGCATCGGTTCGGCCACCTGCTCCAGCAACTGCATCTGCGGATTGAGCGAGGCGAACGGGTCCTGAAAGATCATCTGCATGTCGAGCCGCGCCTTGCGCAACCCCGACTGGTCGAGTTGCATCACATCGACGCCGTCCAGATTGATCTCGCCCGCCATCGGTTCGACAAGCCGCAAGATGGATCGCCCTGCGGATGATTTGCCACAGCCCGATTCGCCCACAAGGCTCAGCGTCTGCCCCTTGTTGAGGGTAAAGGAGACATCCTCGACCGCATGCACATTGGCGACCGTGCGACGAAAAAACCCGCCCTTGACTGCAAATCTGGTGGTCAGCCCCTTGACCCGCAGCAGGGGCTTGTCAGTGCCCATGATCGGCTCGATCTTCTGATCCGCGACCCCCATCAGCTTCATCGGCTCGGGCGCGGCCTTGCCGCGCATTTCGCCCAGCTTCGGCACCGCCGCCAGCAGCGCCTTGGTATATGCATGCTGCGGGTTCTCGAAGATTTCCTCGACCGTGCCCTCTTCGACCTTGTTGCCCCGGAACATGACGACCACGCGGTCGGCCATCTGGGCCACCACCGCCATGTCATGGGTGATGAACATCACCGCCGTCCCGGTCTCGCGCTTGAGCCGATCCATCAGCGCCAGGATCTCGGCCTGGATGGTCACGTCCAGCGCGGTCGTGGGTTCATCCGCGATCAGAAGGCGTGGCTGGCAAGCCATCGCCATCGCGATCACCACCCGCTGGCGCATACCACCGCTGAGTTCGTGCGGGTATTGCTTCAGGCGCCGCTCGGGTTCCGGGATGCGGACCTGGCGCAACAATTCCAGCGCCCGCTTCTCGGCCTCCGCCTGGCTGAGACCGCGATGCACCCGCAGCCCCTCGGTCAACTGCCGGCCCACTGTGAACACCGGGTTCAGCGCCGTCATCGGCTCCTGAAAGATCATTCCGATCTCGTTGCCCCGAATATCGCGCATCTGGTCCTGATCGACCTTGGCCAGATCCAGCTCTCCGCCCTTGCCACGGTCGAACAAAAGCTGTCCACCGGCGATGTCACCCCCGCCGAATTCGACAAGCCGCATCAGCGACAGCGACGAGACGGACTTGCCGGACCCTGATTCGCCGACGATGCACACGGTTTCGCCGGGACGCACCTCGAACGACACGTCTTCGACCCCCACAACCGGGCCATCCTTGGTCTGAAACTCGACTCTCAGTTTTCTGATCTGGGCAATAGGCTGATCCAGCACGCGCGCGCTCCCTTTGGTCGCCTTATGTTTTTGTTTGCCAAACGCTACGGCTGTCGCTGGCAAAGAGTCAAACGCATTGACCGTTTTCCCGACGGCAAGGCTTGCATTTTTTCAAAACTCTGTTTCGATACGCGACGTAACCGTTGTGGGGGAAGTGATAGGCACTCGCGTAACGCGAGTGGTTTTTGGAATAAGTTTCAACGTCTTGCGCCCAAAACGGCAACACTAGAACCGCAGATCATGCGGAATAATCATGACACATCCGTGTCCAACAAGGAGTGTAAAATGAAGATCAAAACCCTACTTATGGGTGCGATTGCCTGCACCGCATTGGCCCCCGCGGCCTTTGCCGAGCGCGGCGCCGACGGCAATGTCAGCATCATCTACTGGCAGGCCCCCTCGATCCTGAACCCGTTCCTGTCAGGCGGCACCAAGGACGTTGAATCCGCGTCGCTGATCATCGAACCGCTGGCCCGTTACGACGAAAACGGCGGCATGGTACCCTTCCTGGCCTCCGAGATTCCGACCGTCGAGAATGGCGGCGTCAGCGCCGATCTGACCTCGATCACCTGGAAGATCGCGCCGGGCATCAAGTGGTCGGATGGCAGCGCCTTTACCGCCCATGACGTGAAATTCACCGCCGACTACTGCATGCATCCCGAAGGCGGCTGCGCGCAGCTCACCAAGTTCGAGGGCGTAACCTCGGTCGAGGCGCTCGATGACATGACCGTCAAGGTCACCTTCGACAAGCCGACCCCGTTCCCCTATGGCCCCTTCGTGGGTGGCGAAAGCCCGATCATCCAGAAGGCCCAGTTCGAGAACTGCATGGGCGCCAAGGCCCCCGAATGCACCACCGAGAACTTTGGCCCGATCGGCACCGGCCCCTTTGTCGTCACCGAGTTCAAGCCGAACGACGTGATCACCATGAAGGCCAACGACAACTATCGTGACCCGAACAAACCGGCCTTTGCCACGCTGACTTTCAAGGGCGGCGGCGATGCCACCGCGGCCGGTCGCGCCGTGATGGAAACCGGCGAGTTCGACTATGCCTGGAACCTTCAGCTGGCGCCCGAGGTGATCCAGCAGATGCAGGCGGGCGGCAAGGGTACCCCGGTCGCGGGCTTTGGTCCGCTGGTCGAGCGTATCATGCTGAACCAGACCAACCCCTCGCCCGACCTGCCCGAAGGCGAACGCTCGACCGCCAAGCACCCGCATCCCTTCCTTAAGGATCCGGCTGTCTACAAGGCGATGTCGATGGCCATCGACCGGCCGCTGCTGGTTGAGATCGGCTATGGTCAGGCCGGCAAGGTCACCTGCAACTGGGTCCCGGCGCCTGCGGCCGTGAACTCGGACACATTCACCTGCGACACTCAGGACATCGAAGGCGCCAAGAAGCTGCTGGATGATGCCGGCATCGTCGACAGCGACGGCGACGGCGTCCGCGAAAAGGACGGCGTGCCGCTGAAAGTGGTCTACCAGACCTCGACCAACGCCGTGCGTCAGGACTTTCAGGCTCTGATCAAGGAGTGGTGGGCCGAGATCGGTATCGAATCCGAACTGCGCAACATCAACGCATCGGTGTTCTTCGGTGGTGACCCGGGCTCGCCCGACACCTTCCAGAAGTTCTATGCCGACGTGGAAATGTACGCCAACACCTTCAACGGCACCGACCCGCAGTCCTATCTGGCCAACGGCCTGTGCGACAAGGCGCCCAAGCCCGAAAGCCAGTGGCAGGGTGAGAACATCAGCCGCTTCTGCAACGAAGAATACGATGCGCTGCATGCCGAACTGACCAAGACTGCCGGTGCCGATGCACGCGCGGAAATTGCCAAGCGCCTGAACGACATCATGGTCGAAAACGGCGGCATGATCCCGCTGGTGCACCGTGGCCGTCTGTCGGCTCATTCCAACACGCTGGGCGGCGTCGTCCTGAACGTGTGGGACAGCGAGCTGTGGAACGTAGCCGACTGGTACCGCATCAAGTAAGGCCAACACATTCCTGCCGCGTCCCGATCCATGATCGGGGCGCGGCAATTGGCATCTGACCCAACAAAAAGACTCGTAAACAAAGGCGCACCCGAATGCTGACCTTCACCATCCGCCGTCTGGTTCTGGCAATTCCGACGCTTTTGTTCATCAGTCTTGTCATCTTCCTGCTGCTGGAACTGGCCCCGGGCGATCCCATGGCACAGGTGCCGCTGACGGTTCCGCCCGAGGTCAAGGAAAAGATGCGCGAGGCGCTGGGTCTCGGCCAGCCGGTGCATATCCGGTTCTGGAAATGGATCGTGCAGTTCTTCTGGATCGAACCGCAGGTGCTGATCGACCATTACTTCGGCACCGCCTTTTCCGAGGGCAAGCTGCGGGTGATCTCTTGGCAGACCCGTTCGCCGGTGATGGATATCGTGGTGCAGCGTATCCCGCAGACCCTGTGGGTGGTCGGCACCGCCTATGTGGTGGCCATCATTATCGCCCTGCCCATCGGCATCTATTCCGCCTACCGGCAATACAGCTGGTTCGACCAGCTCGGGACCTTTGTCTCGATGGTGGGCTTCTCGGTGCCCCCCTTCTTCTCGGGCGTGCTGGTGATCGTGATCTTCTCGGTGCAGCTTGGCTGGTTCCCGTCGATCTATGACACCACACATGTGGTCAACAGTTGGGACAGTTTCGTCTATCAGCTCAAACAGATGATCATGCCGGTAATGGTGCTGGCGCTCCAGATCACCGCACAGCTTTCCCGTTTCATGCGCGCCTCGATGCTGGACAACCTGAACCAGGATTACGTCCGCACCGCCCGCGCCAAGGGGCTCAGCGAATATGTCGTCGTGATGGTCCACGTGCTGCGGAACTCGATGATCCCGGTGGTGACCGTGATCGCGCTGGGCATTCCCTCGATCTTTGGCGGCGCCATCATCACCGAGCAGGTGTTCAAGGTGAACGGCATCGGCCAGCTGCTGATCGGTGCGCTTCAGGCCAACGACCTGCCGATGGTGCAGACCCTGACCTTTATCTTTGCCGTGCTGATCGTACTCTTCAACCTGATCGCCGACGTCCTGTATGGCATCCTTGACCCGCGGATCCGCTATGACTGAGTTGAGCCAACCCCAGCCCACCAAACCGCCGCGCAGCCAATGGTATGACGTGTGGGACCAGTTCCGTCAGCACAAGGGCGCGATGATGGGGGCGACCCTGTTCTTCCTGATCGTGGCCGCTGTCTATCTGGGCCCGTATCTTTGGGATATCGACCCGACCAAGACCGCCATCCGCGAGCGCAACCAGGGGCCCAGCCTGGCGCATCCCTTTGGCACCGACCAATTGGGCCGCGACCTGCTGGCCCGGATGATGGCAGGCGGCGCGACCTCGGTTTCGGTTGGCATCACCGCGATGATGCTGTCGCTGATCCTCGGGTCATTCGTCGGTGTGCTGGCCGGGTTCTTCCGCAAACTCGACGGGCCGCTGATGCGGCTCACCGACCTGTTCCTCGCCCTGCCCCTGCTGCCGCTGCTGCTGGTGATGATGCTGCTGTTCCGCGAGCCGCTGAACGCCGCCTTCGGGCTCGAGCGGGGGATCTTCATCCTCATCGTGTCGGCCATCGGCATTACTTCATGGATGCCCACCGCGCGGATCGTGCGCGGCGATGTGCTGGCGCTGAAGGAACGCGAATTCGTGCTGGCGGCCCGCTCGATCGGCACCACGAACACGCGGCTGATCACCCGGCATATCCTGCCCAACGTGTTGTCGCCGATCATGGTGTCAGCCACCCTTGGTATCGCCACCGCGATCATCACCGAAAGCGCGCTCAGTTTCCTGGGTCTCGGTTTCCCGCCCGACTTCCCGACCTGGGGGCGGCTGTTGTTCGATGGCGTCGACTATCTGCAACAATTCCCCGAACGGGTGATCTGGCCCGGTCTGGCGATCTCGCTCACCGTGCTCAGCGTCAACTATCTGGGCGACGGCCTGCGCGACGCGCTCGACCCGCGCATCCGGGGCCGCTGAGGTCAAATAAGAACAAAGAACAGGCCGCTCCGATCCCGGGCGGCCTTTTTGTTTCGCCCAACCAGAAAGGCCGGGACAGCATTTTCAATACATCCTTCTGCACAGGACAATATCCCACTTCTGAACACCAGAACACATTCGGATACGCTTGATTGTCGCCGCTTACCGCTTCATCTGGGAAATTATTCTCAATTCCCCGTGAGGCTGCCATGTTCGAGTCCCTTGGTTTCGAAGAGACCACCGCAAAAGAGATCAGTGTTCTTCTGGGCCTGACCCTGGGCGTTCTGTTCGGCCTGTTAGCCGAACGGACGCGGTTCTGTTTCCGCCGCGCCGTGGTGGGCGAGGATGCGCGCCAGGCCGCCGGTGTCTGGTTCACCGCGCTCGCCGTCGCGATCCTGGGTACCCAGGCCGCCGTGGCGGTCGGGCTGATCAGCTTTGCCGACCATCGCCTTCTCGTCTCGGACCTGCCGGTGCTGGCGGTGGTGCTGGGCGGGCTGATGTTCGGCGCCGGCATGGTGCTGACACGCGGCTGTATCTCACGGCTCACCGTGCTGGGCGGCACCGGCAACCTGCGGGCGCTGACCGTACTCGTGGTCTTTGCCATTGTGGCCCATGCGATGCTGAAAGGCGTGCTTGCACCGCTGCGCACCACGCTTGGCACTTTCACCATTGACCTGGGCGAGACCGTATCGCTGGCCACCCTGCCCGGAGGTGCTACGCTCTGGTCCGCCGCGTTGGCGCTGGCCGCGCTGTTGGTCGCCGCGCGCTCGGGCAATCGGGCGCTCCCCTTGCTGGGCGCGGCCCTGATCGGCCTGCTGGTGCCGCTGGGCTGGGTCGGCACCGGCTATGTCCTGTTTGACGAGTTTGACCCTATCGCGATGGAGAGCCTCTCCTTCACCGCCCCTGCCGCCGATACGCTGTTCTACACCATCGCCTCGACCTCGATCACCCCCGGTTTCGGCACCGGGCTGGTGGGCGGCGTGCTGCTGGGCGCGCTGGCCGCGGCGCTGCTCTTTGGCAGCTTCCGCTGGCAGAGCTTTGAAAGCCCGCGCCAGACCGGTCGCTATCTGGCCGGAGCCGCGTTGATGGGCATGGGTGGCGTGCTGGCGGGCGGCTGCACCCTGGGCGCCGGCCTGGCCGGTGTCCCCACGCTCAGCCTTGCCGCAATCCTTGCGCTCGCCTCCGTCGCACTCGGGGCCAGGCTGACCGATGCAATCATTCGAGACGGCGCCGGATTCGCCGCACCGACCACCACACGCCCGCCACAACCGGCAGAGTGACAGCAGCGGTCAGCATCCCCTTGCTGACCCCCAAGCCGGTCAAGGGATAGAGCAGGTACCCCGCCAGCGACACCGCGTAATAGCTGATCGCCACCACCGACAGCCCCTCGACCGTGTGTTGCAGCCGCAGCGCCATATCGGCACGGCGGTCCATGCTCTCCAAGAGCGCCTGGTTCTGGGCGCTGCGTTCCACATCGACCCGGGTGCGCAGCAGGTCGCCTGCCCGGATCGCCCGGTCCGACAGCCGCTTCAACCGCTGTTCGGTGGATTTCACCGTCCGCATGGCGGGCTCGTATCGGCGCAGCATGAAATCGGCGAAGGTCTGGCGCCCGCCAAACCGCTCCTCGCGCAGCGACTGGATACGCTGCCCGACAATCGCCTCATAAGCCCCGGTCGCGCCAAAGCGGAACTCGGACCGCGCCGCCATGGTTTCCAGTTCGGCCGAGGTGGACAGGAGCTGTGGCAAAAGCTCTTCGGCCCGGTGGTTGTCGTCCGACATCTCAACCGTCAGCTCGGTCAGCCGCGCGTCAAGCTGGCCCAGCTGCGGCGCCAGATCCTTGATCCGGGCAAACCCCAGCATCGACATCGCCTTATAGGTCTCGATCTCGCACAACCGCTGGATCACCCGCCCGATCCGGCGTTCGCCGGTCTCCGGCGCAACGAAGATGGCAAAGCGCATATGCCCCGCCGGATCGATGCGAAAATCGCCCGCCGCAACCGCCGCGCGGTCCAGAACATGCGCCACGGCCAGGCTTTCGGGCACGAACCAGTCAGCCAGATGCTCGCGGATCTCATCCTCCGATGGCCGCTCGACCACCCGCAACAGGGCCGATGTCACCCGCTGCCCCGGTGCGGCATGCAGCCAGTCGGGCGGAAACACCTCGAAGTCCACAGGGTTGAAGGCCCGCTCGCTGACCCCCGTGGCAAAGGCGGTATAGGTCACGAACTCGGTATGGCTTTCCCATTTCAGCCAGTGCCGCCCGATCTGCCCGGCATAATGGGTCGCATCGGGCTGCGGGTGCGGCGCACCATGACGGTCCAGCAGGTCGATCAGATGCGCCCGATCCAAGCTGCGATCCCGCGCGGCGGCAACGCCCGGTTGCTTGATGGCCAGATAAGCCACGGTGCAGGGCGCGTCCGAGACGGGAAAGGGGCGTGCATGCAGCTCGTTGGCCAGCGCAAAGCGCAAGGGGTGGTCCTGAATGGGCGTCATAGGGGGGCTCCGGTTTCCGGGCACTATATCCACTCAGCATCCAACAGCAAATATTTATTTATTTCAGTCAGTTACGGGATACATTGGCATACATCCCGCCGCTCGGGTGCAAAACCCGCACCGCAACGAGGCCCGGAAACGAAAAGGGGCGCCCGCATGGACGCCCCTTTCCTCAATTGTTTCAGCCGGATCAGTCGATCATCGGCAGCAGCTTGTCCAGCGACTGCTTTGCGTCGCCATAGAACATGCGCGTGTTCTCCTTGTAGAACAGCGGGTTCTCGATGCCTGAATAGCCGGTGCCCTGCCCGCGCTTGGAGACAAACACCTGTTTCGCCTTCCAGCATTCCAGAACCGGCATGCCGGCGATGGGGCTGTTGGGGTCTTCCTGTGCGGCCGGGTTCACGATGTCGTTCGAGCCGATCACGATGGCCACATCGGTATCGGGGAAGTCCTCGTTGATCTCGTCCATCTCCAGCACGATGTCATAGGGCACCTTGGCCTCGGCCAGCAGCACGTTCATGTGCCCGGGCAGACGGCCCGCCACCGGGTGGATGGCGAAACGCACGTTCTTGCCCTTGGCGCGCAGCTTGCGGGTCAGTTCGCTGACCGATTGCTGCGCCTGCGCCACCGCCATGCCATAGCCGGGGATGATGACGACACTGTCGGCATCGTTCAGCGCCGCGGCCACGCCCTCGGCGTCGATGGCGATCTGTTCGCCCTCGACCTCCATCGCCGGGCCCGTGGTGCCGCCAAAGCCGCCCAGGATCACCGAGATGAACGAGCGGTTCATCGCCTTGCACATGATATAGGACAGGATCGCACCGGACGAACCCACCAACGCGCCGACCACGATCAGCAGGTCGTTACCAAGGCTGAAACCGATGGCCGCCGCCGCCCAGCCCGAATAGCTGTTCAGCATCGACACCACCACCGGCATGTCGGCGCCGCCAATGCCCATGATCAGGTGATAGCCGATGAAGAAAGCCGCCAGCGTCATGATCAGGAGCGGCAGGAAACCACCCGAGTTGAAGTACCAGATCAGACAGATCAGCGACAGCGCCGCCGCACCGGCGTTCAGCATATGACCGCCCGGCAGCTTGGTCGCGGCCGAGGTGACCTTGCCCGCCAGCTTGCCATAGGCGACCACCGACCCGGTAAAGGTCACCGCCCCGATGAACACGCCCAGGAACAGCTCGACCCGCAGGATGTTCTGTTCGATCGGGGTCTTGTGCGCCAGAAGCGCGGCAAAGCCCTCCAGCCCGTGACGGGCCTCTTCGGTCATCGACAGGACATTGCCCAGCTCGAAATGCGCGTTATAGCCGACGAACACGGCGGCCAGACCGACGAGGCTGTGCATCGCGGCGACCAGCTGCGGCATCTCGGTCATCTGCACGCGCTTGGCGACATAGGTGCCGATGATGCCGCCCGCCGCGATCAGGATCAGCGACAGCAGCCACAGGCCCGCACCGGGGCCGATGAGCGTGGCGAACACCGCCAGAGCCATGCCCGCAATGCCGTACCAGACAGCGCGCTTGGCGCTTTCCTGGCCCGACAGGCCGCCCAGCGAGAGGATGAAGAGAACAGCCGCAACGACATAGGCGGCAGTGGTGAATCCGAATTCCATTGCCCTCTACTCCTTACGATTTCTGGAACATGGCGAGCATGCGCCGAGTGACGAGGAAGCCGCCGAAGATGTTGATCCCGGCCATAAAGACCGACAGGCCGGCCAGCAGGATCACCAGGAACGACCCCGACCCGATCTGCATCAGCGCACCCAGGATGATGATCGACGAAATGGCGTTGGTCACGGCCATCAGCGGCGTGTGCAGCGAGTGCGAGACGTTCCAGATCACCTGGAAGCCCACGAACACCGCCAGCACGAAGACGATGAAATGCTGCATGAAGCTCGCCGGGGCCACCAGCCCCACCAGCAGCAGCAACAGGCCGCCCACGGTCAGCAGCGTCACCTGGTTCTTGGTCTGCGCCTTGAAGGCCGCAACCTCGTTCGCACGCTTCTCCTCGGGGGTCAGTTCCTTGGGCTTTTCCTTGGACTTGGCCGCAATCGCCTGAACCTTTGGCGGCGGCGGCGGGAAGGTGATGTCCCCCTCAAACGTCACCGTGGCGCCCCGGATCACGTCGTCTTCCATGTTGTGGTTGATCTGGCCGTCCTTTTCGGGGGTCAGATCGGTCATCATGTGACGGATATTGGTGGCATAAAGCGTCGAGGCCTGCGCCGCCATGCGGCTGGGGAAATCGGTATACCCGATGATGGTGACACCGTTCTCGGTAACGATCTTCTCGTCCTTGACGGTCAGCTTGCAGTTGCCGCCCTTTTCCGCCGCAAGGTCCACGATGACCGAGCCGGGCTTCATCGCCGCGACCATGTCCTCGGTCCACAGCTCCGGCGCCTCGCGGTTGGGGATCAGCGCGGTGGTGATGACGATATCCATCTCGGGCGCCAGCTCGCGGAACTTGGCCAGCTGCGCCGCGCGGAATTCCGGGGACGAGACCGAGGCATACCCGCCCGTGGCCGCGCCATCCTGCTGCTCTTCCTCGAAATCGAGATAGACGAACTCGGCACCCATCGACTCGACCTGTTCGGCCACTTCGGGCCGCACGTCGAACGCATAGGTGATCGCACCCAGACTGGTCGACGTCCCGATGGCGGCCAGACCGGCCACACCGGCGCCGACGATCAGCACCTTGGCCGGCGGCACCTTGCCCGCCGCCGTCACCTGACCGGTGAAGAAGCGGCCAAAGTTGTTGCCCGCCTCGATCACCGCGCGGTAGCCCGCGATATTGGCCATCGACGACAGCGCGTCCATCTTCTGGGCGCGGCTGATGCGCGGCACCATCTCCATGGCGATCACATTGGCGCCCTTGGACTTGGCCGCCGCCATCCCCTCTTCGTTCCCCGCCGGGTTGAAGAAAGAGATCAGCGTCTTGCCCTTGCTCAGCCGCTTCAGCTCGGTCGCATCGGGCTGGCGCACCTTTGCGACGATATCGACCTCTTTCCACAGCGCCGCCGCGGTCTTGATGATCTGAACGCCCGCCGCCTCATACAGCGCGTCCGAGAAGCCGGCGGCCGCACCGGCCCCGCTCTCGATCGCGCAGTCATAGCCAAGCTTCTGCAACTGCAAAGCGGAATCCGGTGTCATCGCGACGCGGTTCTCGCCCTCGAAAATTTCCTTTGGTGTGCCTATTTTCACCAGTCAGGTCCCCCTATTCGGCCCGGAGATCGGACGCGCCACGGTTAGGTTTGCAAAGCAAAGATGTATCTTGCGCAATTTTATTTCGCAAGCGCAGCATGCGCGACGTTAGGTCCAGTCCTGTCATGTCCTATATCCAGCGTCGCGTTTTCTGCGAATATCGGGCGAAATCCGCCCGGAATTGCCGTCGGAGGCGGTTCTCCTCGGGCACGATGAAGCGTTTTTCCAGCAGCCAGACAAAGACCGGCACCAGAACCAGCGACAGAACCGCGTCGAGATGCAGAATCACACCGGTCAGAATCAGCACGTCACCCAGGTAGATCGGGTTGCGGCTGCGCTTGTAGATGCCGCTCTGCACCATGGCCGACGGCGCCCGATGCGGAATGATGGTGGTGCGGTGGCGGCGGAACTCGGCCGCCGCCAGCAGCAGCAACAAAACCCCGCCCCCGATCAGCAGACCTGCGATCAGGTCGGCGAGGCCGCTGTCCAGCGACAGGCCAAAAGAGAAGTAGCGCTGTTGGGCCCAGGCCATGGCAATGAAGGCCGCCAGCCATATCGGCGGCAGGTCAATGCGGTGCATGGCCGTTCCTTTCCGGGCATCCGCCCGAATATCCCCAAGCGTTCATGGCGCACCTCTACCCGGTTGCGACAGGATTTGCAAAAAAACCGACCGCCCTGCGACAATAAGGGAGAAGGCGGCGGCAGCGGTGCCACAGCCCGGGCGGATATTCCTGTTCTTGCGCCGGATCGGAACGATTGTTCCGCCCCTTACTCCCACTCCATCTCGGCAAAGACACGGCCCGCATTCTTGGTCGCCAGTTCCTCGAACGTGTCCAGGTTGCGCCAGCGCTCCTGATCCACGTAGTAGGCACCCGCCAGGTCGCCGCCCTCTTCGATATGGGCGCCGATCTTTTCGCGCAGGTCGGTCAGATAGTCATAGGTATAGCGCCGCACCTGATCCAGGTTGGTCGGATGGCCATGGCCCGGGATCACATAGGTGGGGGCCAGCGGCTCCATCTTGGTTTCCCAGGTCTCCAGCCAGCAGCTGGTGCAGGTATGCTCAAAGATCGGCAGCATCCGCTCGTGAAAGGCGATGTCGCCCGCGATCAGGATCTTCCATTCGGGGATCCAGACCTGGATATCGCCCGGATCATGCGCCGGGCCCATATGCATGACTTCAATCGCCACACCGCCCAGCGTCAGGTCGTACCGATCCTCGAATGTCACATTCGCATGTTCCACCCGCGTGCCCTCGGCCCGGTCGCCATTGTACCGCTCCATCCCCATCAGGATGAAATCGCCGTTTTGGGTGGTTTCCTCGACCGCATCCACATGGGCCAGAACATCGATCCCAAGGTCGCGCCAATAGCTGTTGCCCAGCATGGCGTGGCCCTGCCCGTTCTCGTTGATGACCAGAACCACGGGCTGGTCGGTGACCTT
The DNA here is from genome assembly GCF_025751555.1 of Ruegeria aquimaris. Taxonomy (GTDB): domain Bacteria; phylum Pseudomonadota; class Alphaproteobacteria; order Rhodobacterales; family Rhodobacteraceae; genus Ruegeria_B; species Ruegeria_B aquimaris. Next base: position 20,963 of record NZ_JAOWLB010000015.1, on the reverse strand, counting down.
CTTGATCTCGTCATGCAAGGCGGCGGCCAGCCGAGCCGAGGCCCCGGCATTGATCACCACCACCCCCTCATCCGTCACGATGAAGGACAGGTTGTTGTTGTGCCCGGCATTCTCATAGGTCGGCGGCGCGGTGGCGCCGATGGCCGAGAACACATGCGGGATGACCTCGACCGGTTTCGAATAGAGCTCGGATTGCGGATACTGATCGGCGATATCCTCGCTCGCTGCGGCGGCGCCGGCCGCAAGGATCAACAGCATTCCTGAAATCTTCTGCATGGCAATCTCCTCCGCATGATTCATTCATATTTGTGCATAAGACGAAACGGAACGATACGGAACGTCTTGTCACAGGGCTGCATGGAATTAGTCTGACGTCAAAACAGGGAGAACGCGCAATGAGCTTGCAAGGAAAACACGCGCTGGTCACGGGCGGCGGCACCGGGATCGGTCTGGCGATTGCGCGCGCGCTCGCGGATCAAGGGGCGCTCGTCACGATCACCGGACGGCGCGCCGAGGTGCTGGAACAGGTGGCGGGCGACCGGATGTTCGGCCTGGCAATGGATGTGCGTCAGGAAGAAGAGGTCGTCACCGGCATCGCCCAGGCAGTCGAGGCGCGCGGCCCGGTGCAGATCTGCGTCGCAAATGCCGGGATCGCGGTCGGCAAGACCCTGCAAAAGACTGACATGGCATTCTGGCGCGACATCATGGCGACCAATCTCGACGGCGCCTTTCTGACCATCCGCGAAAGCCTGCGCTCGATGCTGGAAACCGATTGGGGCCGGGTGATCACGGTCGCCTCCATCGCCGGTTTGCGCGGCGCGCCCGGCGCGGGCGCCTATTCCGCCTCGAAACACGGCATGATCGGTCTGACCCGCACCTATTCCGAAGAGTTCATGGGCACCCCTTACACGTTCAACGCGCTTTGCCCGGGTTATGTCGACACACCCATCGTCGAGCGCAACACCGCCTCGATCTCGCAGCGCACCGGCCTGGGGGCCGAGGACGCGTTGAAACTGATGGTGAACCAGAACCGCCACAAACGTCTCATCGACCCCGAAGAGGTCGCCGCAGCCGCCCTCTGGCTGGTCGGCCCCGGCTCGCAAAGCATCAACGGCCAATGCATCGAAATCGCGGGCGGCCAGACCTGACCGGGTTATCAATTATTGTGATGCCGCGCATCGGATTCCCGATAGCAACCGGTGCGCGGCAGCCAAATGTACAAGGAAAACAAGGCCGCCGCAGCCGTGTACAAAACAGTCAATCCCCCTGCTGGCGGGTGTCCAATTTAAACAAAAGCTGGACTTGCGGCGGTACAAGACGTATCTCCTCACGAAGATGCTTTAGGCTTAAAATATCTACGTGAGGCCACCATGACCGACTTTGCCGCGACCAAAGCGATGTTCGACCTGCCCGAGGGTGTTCTGTATCTCGACGGCAATTCCCTGGGCCCCCTGCCCAAGGCCGCTGCCGGCAAGGTCCGCGACATGATGACCGCCGAATGGGGTCAGATGCTGATCACCGGCTGGAACAAGGCCGGATGGATGGGCCTGCCGACCGAGCTGGGCGACCGCATCGGCCGCCTCATCGGCGCGGAACCCGGCCATGTGGTTATGGGCGACACGCTTTCTATCAAGGTTTATCAAGCAGTTGCCTCGGCTTTGGAACTGAACCCCGGACGTAAGGTAGTGCTCTCGGACAACGGCAATTTCCCCACCGATCTCTATATGGTCGACGGGTTGCTGCGTTCGCTGGGCGACAGGTATGAGCTGCGCGTGGTCGACCCCGAAGCCGTCGAGGAGGCCATCACCGAAGAGGTCGCGGTCCTGATGCTGACCGAGGTCGACTATCGCACGGGCCGCAAACACGACATGAAGGCGCTGACCGCCAAGGCCCATGCCAAAGGTGTGCTGACAGTCTGGGACCTCGCCCATTCCGCAGGCGCCCTTCCCGTCGACCTGTCAGGTTGCAACGCCGATTTCGCGGTCGGCTGCACGTACAAATACCTCAACGGCGGCCCCGGCGCCCCCGCCTTCATCTATGTCGCCCCCCGTCACGCAGACACTGCGCGACCGGCACTGTCCGGCTGGCTGGGGCACGAGGCACCCTTTGCCTTTGACCTCGATTACCGTCCGGGCTCAGGGATCGAGCGTATGCGGGTCGGCACTCCGCCAGTGATCCAGTTGACGGCGCTCTCGGCCGCGATGGACATCTGGGACATGGCGGAAATGGCCGATATCCGCAGAAAATCGGTTGAACTGACCGAACTTTTCATCGCCGAGGTCGAAGCCGCCTGCCCCGATCTGACACTGGCCAGCCCGCGTGATGCTGACCTGCGGGGCAGCCAGGTCTCATTCCGCTTTGCCGATGGCTATGCCGCGATGCAGGCCCTGATCGCACGCGGCGTGATCGGCGATTTCCGCGCGCCCGATATCATGCGCTTCGGCTTCACCCCGCTTTACATCGACGAAGGAGACGTGCGCGCTGCTGTCGATATCCTGGCCGACGTGATGAACAACCGGCTTTGGGACCGGCCTGAATACAAGGTTCGCGCCCGTGTCACCTAGGCGGTCAACCCCGCCGCGACCAGCGCCGCCAGTTGTGCGGCGCGCGCGGTATAGCGCGCGTAATCGGGCGCGGTCATCTTGATCCCCTTGAGAGCGGCGGCAATTGTCGCCGCGACCTCTGCCGGATCGTCGGCCAACCGAATACGGCCCGCGTCGCTCTCGCGTTGCAGCCAGTCGGCATAGACCCGTTGCAACCCGGCCTCTCCGGCCTCGACAATATCGGGCGCGGTGGAGGTTCCAGCGTCCAACAGCTCCATCCCATGCGGTGAGTTCAATAAGGTGGCCACACCGTCCCCCTGTGCGGCAACGGCCGCTTGCAACAGGGTTTCCACCGGTGCGTCGGCGTTCAACGCCGCGCTCAGGGCCTGTGTCTTGGTCGTGTAATGCATCTCGACAAGGCTGCGAAAGATCGCCTCTTTGTTCTTGTAATAAAGGTACACCGCCGGACGCGACATCTTTGCGCCGCGCGCTATGTCATCCATCGAGGTCTTGCGAAACCCATAGGTCGCAAAAACCTGCCAGGCCGACTCGAGGATCGCCTTCACCTTTGGATCGATATCCGCGTCTTTCATGTTCATGAACTGACAGAAGCTTCAGATTTTGTCAATTGACATCCTGACAAATAATGACCATTTTGTCATAACCGACATTCAGAAACGAGGCGACCATGGCAACCTCCCTGACGATCAACGGCAAGGCACACCAGGTGGACCTGCCCGACGATGTTCCCCTGCTTTGGGTCCTGCGCGACGAAATCGGGCTGACCGGAACCAAGTTTGGCTGCGGCGTCGCCGCCTGTGGAGCCTGTACCGTTCATATCGACGGCGAGGCGGTGCGCAGCTGCCAGGTCGCGCTTGGCGATGTTTGGGGGTCGGTCACCACGATCGAAGGCCTCGGCACGCCTGAAGCGATGGCCGCGATCCAGCAGGCCTGGGTCGATCATCAGGTGGCGCAATGCGGGTACTGCCAGTCTGGCCAGATCATGCAGGCCGCCGCGCTGCTGAGCACCAACCCGGCGCCGACGGATCAAGAGATCGACGAGGCCATGCAAGGCAATCTGTGCCGCTGTGGAACCTATCCCCGCATCCGCGCCGCCATCCACGCGGCTGCCAGCAAGCTGAAGGAGGCCTGATCCATGGCAAGCATTGGCAAGATCGCCCGCCGCACCTTTCTGATCGGATCTGCCGCAATCGTCGGCGGGGTGGCATTTGGCGCCTATTACGTCTCGCGCCCGGCGCCCAACCCCTTGAAACCGGGACCGGGACAGGCCGCGCTCAACCCCTTTGTGCTGATTGATGCCGAGGGGATCACGCTCTTTGCGCCACGCGCCGAGATGGGTCAGGGGGTACAGACAACCTGGGCCGCCCTGATCGCCGAGGAACTGGATGTCGAACTGGATCAGGTCAGGGTCCTGCATGGTCCGGCAGCGGTGGCGTATTACAACACCGCTCTGATGGGAGAGGCGCTGCCGGGCAAAGGATATGATCAATCCGACTTCATGCATGGCCTGGCGGAAACGCTGGGAGTCGTCGGCAAGCTGATCGGCGCCCAAGTGACGGGTGGCTCAACCTCGATGGTCGACGGGTTCGAGCGGATGCGCGAGGCGGGTGCTGCGGCCCGGGAAACCCTGAAAGAGGCCGCCGCCAAGCGTTTGGGCGTGCCCCGCGACCGGCTCTCGACCAAGGCCGGCAAGGTTATCGCGCCGGATGGAACCGAGATCGCATACACCGAACTTGCCGAAGAGGCCGCCCGGCTCGACCCGGTCGAAGGCGCACTGCGCAACCCGTCCGAATGGCGCCTGCTTGGGCGCACTCAGCCGCGCCTCGACATGGCGGGCAAGGCCACCGGTACCGCCGAGTTCGGGATCGACGTTCGCCTGCCTGGAATGAAATTCGCCAGCCTGCGCATGTCGCCGCGCCTGGGCGCGGGCATGAAATCCTTTGACGACAGTGCAGCGCTTGCCATGCCCGGCGTCGAAAGGATCGTGGACCTCGGCACCGGTGTCGCGGTTGTGGCCAGCAACACCTGGCTGGCGATGCAGGCGCTCGACGCGGTCGAGATCGCGTGGGAAGACGCACCCTATCCGCCCGAGACGGAACAGATCTTCGACACCATCGCCGCCGCGTTCGACGGTGAGGCGAACTCGACCCTCCGGGATGACGGCGACGCCTCTGCCCTGCCCGCCGGGAGCACCGAAGTCGACGCCGAGTACCGCATTCCCTACCTGGCGCATGCAACCATGGAGCCGATGAGCGCGACCGCGCTGTTCACCGGTGACCGGTTGCAGGTTTGGAGCGGCAATCAGGCGCCCGTGTTTGTCCAGAACCATTGCGCAACGGCGGTCGGTCTGGAACCCGAGCAGGTCGAGATCCACACGACCTACATGGGCGGTGGGTTTGGGCGACGCGGCGAAGTGGACTTCTCGGTCCTGGCGGCGCGTGTGGCGCGGGAACTGGAGGGTGTACCGGTTCAGGTGACCTGGTCGCGCGAAGAGGACATGCGCCACGATTTCTACCGCCCCGGCGCAATCGCCCGGTTCCGTGGCGCGGTGCAGGATGGAAAAGCGGTTGTGGTCGATGGCCGCATCGCCGCGCAATCCTGCGCGCAGCAGGGTGTTGGCCGTTGGCTGGGCCTGCCGATGGCCGGTCCGGACAAGGCGACCGTGGATGCGGCGTTCAACGCACCCTACGCAATTCCCAATTTTCGCGTGCGTGGCTATCTGGCCGACATGGCAATCCCGGTCGGGTTCTGGCGGTCTGTCGGCGCCTCCATGAACGGGTTCTTCTTCGACACGTTCATCGACGAAATGGCCCATGCCGCCGGACGGGACCCGCTCGATTTCCGGCTGGAACTGGCGCGCGCCGAATGGGCCCCCGCCGCCGCCGTGCTGGAGGCCGTGCGCGACATGTCCGGCTGGACCGGCAAGACACCCGAAGGTGTCGGGCGCGGCGTGGCCTTCACCTATTCCTTTGGCACGCCGGTCGCGCAGGTTGTCGAGGTGGTGGCCGAAGACGCCGGCATTCGCATCGCCAGAGCATGGATCGCGGCGGATGTGGGTCTTGCGCTGGACCCGGGCACAGTCGAGGCGCAGCTTGTCGGTGGCATGATCTATGGCCTGTCGGCGGCCTGCTTCGGCCAGATCACCTTCTCGGGCGGCGAAGTCGAACAGATGAACTTTCCCGACTATGACGCCATGCGAATGCACAACACGCCTGCGTTCGATGTGCGCATTCTGGAAACAAAGAACCGGCTCAGCGGTGTGGGAGAACCCGGGACGCCTCCGGCGATGCCCGCACTTGGCAACGCCCTGTTCGACCTCACCGGCAAGAGGGCACGCAGCCTGCCGTTATCCGAACACTTCGACCTGTTAGCCTGATCCAGCCCGGCAAAACGGGACACCCGCGCCAACCGGCGCGGGTTTTTTGTTCACAAAGTTAACACAAATGTTTCCACATCGGCCTCAATCCGACCTCTGTCTCGCCAATGTCGCCTTTTATTGAGGATACTGGCGGAACAGGTTCATCCCCTTTCCGTCCCATGAACCGGGAGAAATCAACGCAGAAACGCGTGGAAGGTGGAAACTATGCCCAGCGGTTATCTCGTAACCCTCGGGATCGATCAGGACTTGTCGCTCGCCGCCAGCATCGGCGGCGCCCTGGTCAATTTCACCACCGCCCAGTTGATCGGTTCTGGAGAATGGGCCTGGTCGGGAACTGTTGGCAGCACCACCTACAACAACGAGCTGGAAACTGGTCAGTACTACCTGGCCACCAACGGAAGCCTTTATTTCGTCCCCGACCTGGGGCCGGTCAGCACTCTGTCCGGTGCCGAGACAGTGTCGGCCCCGTATTTCTCGCCATTCAACAAGGTTCAAGGTACCAACAACGACGACCTGATCGACGATGGCTATGTGGACAACAATGGTAGTTCGGTCGATAGCGGCAACGGAACCGGCCCCGGCGGGTTCGGAGATCAGGTCTTTGCCAGCAAGGGGAACGATACCGTCGACTCGGGTCTTGGAGACGACTTGGTCTATGGGGGAAGCGGCGATGACGAAATTCAAGGGGGCGACGGAAACGACCTGCTCTACGGCGATGGGCAGGGTGGTAGCACCGAATCCCTGAACTGGTTTGCCGAAGGCACCGACGGCACCGACCTCTCTGCCGGTTTCACGCAGGCGACCGGCCGCATGAATGTAACAGTCAGTTTCACTGACGACGGCAACAACAATCCCGTCTTCGAGGTCGATACCGGTGAAGAGAGCTATGTTCGCAGCGGCGAGGTTCAATCCGAATACTCCTCCCTTTACCTCGCCGGGCAAGGCCGGGGCGCGACCTCGACGACCCGAATAGAGTTCTCGGCCCGCACCGATTTCGATGTCGAGGACGAAGTCGAGAACGTGATGTTCCGCATCAACGATGTCGACTGGGCCAACCGCAATCATCGCGACATTCTCGAGGTCCGTGCCTTTGACGCAAACGGCAACCCGGTCGCCATCACCCTTACCCCTTCGGGTGCGGGAACCAATCCCGACACGGTGTCCGGCAGTACGATAACGGCCGGGAATCAATCCGACAGCGCGCTGGACGAGTCGGGGTCTGTTCTGGTCGAGATTGCCGGACCGGTTCAGTCGATCGAAATCGTCTACGCCAACGCCCTCAATGGGACACAAGCCGTCTGGATCAGCGACGTCTACTTTGACACTCGCAATCCGCAGGACGGCAACGACACAATCGACGGAGGCAGCGGCGATGACACGCTCTCGGGTCAGGGGGGGGGCGATCTGCTGCTTGGCAATACCGGGGCCGATCAGGTGTTTGGCGGCGATGGAAACGATACCATCGAAGCCGCGCAAGGTGACGCCGTTGAAGGCGGAGCGGGCGATGATCTGTTCATTCTAACTGAACTGGGAGAGGCAGGCAGCGGGACGATATCGATCATCGGGAACGAAGAGGACGAGATCAATGGCGACACCCTCGATCTGGGTGGAGTTGCCGACCGCAACACCCTGAACCTGACCACCAACCTACCTGGCGAACTGGCAGGCACGGTCGAACTGTTCGACGGCACGCTGGTGTCGTTCACCAACATCGAAAACATCATCTGCTTCACCCCCGGCACGTTGATCGCTACCGCCCATGGGCCGCGCCCCATCGAGACACTGCGCCTAGGTGACCTCATCGTGACTCGCGACAACGGGCTGCAACCGTTGCGCTGGATCGGCAGCCGTACCGTCCATGCCCAGGGCAAGCACGCGCCCATCCGGCTGGACCCGGTCCTGCTGCCGGGGGCAACGGCGCCCCTGCTCGTTTCGCCGCAGCACAGGCTGCTGTGGTCCGGGCCGCGGGCCCAGATGTACTTCGGCGAACCCGAGGTCCTGGTCGCGGCGAGTCATCTGCTTGATAATCCGGCCGCTGCCCGGATCGAGGGCGGTGAGGTGACCTATATCCACCTCATGTTGGATCGGCACGAAGTCATCTATGCCAACGATGCCGCCACCGAGAGCTTTTATCCCGGCGATGAAGGCCTGGCGGCGCTCAGCGATTGCGCGCGGGACGAGATGTTTCTTCTTTTCCCGGAGCTGCGGAGCCACAAGGGCGCTTTTGGCGCCACGGCGCGGCCTTGCCTCAAGGCACATGAAGCCCGAATTCTCGCCGCTTGATCTGCTGGTTTACGCCGACTTCTGCATGACCGGTCGCGACCGGCCATCGGCCCAGGCACGCACCGCGTCACCAAATGCCGTAAACAGCGGCCGCGATACCGGGTCGTTGGCGGCATCCCATTCCGGATGCCATTGCACCGACAGGGTAAAGCCCGGCGCGTCCTTGACATAGATCGCCTCGGGGGTTCCGTCAGGCGCCACACCATCGACAACCACACGGCAGCCCGGGCACTTGATCCCCTGCCCGTGCAGGGTGTTCGTCATAACCTCGCGGGCGCCGAACAGACGGTGGAAAACACCGCCCTCGCTGACGGAGACCACATGCCGAAGCGCGAACTTCTCCTCCAGCGTGCCATCCGGAGGCATCCGGTGGTTCATCCGCCCGGGCAGATCGCGTATCTCCGGGTGCAATGTTCCGCCCAGCGCAACGTTGACTTCCTGAAAACCCCGGCAGATGCCCAGAAAGGGTTGCCCGCGCTCCACACAGGCGCGTACCAAGGGCAGGGTAATGGCATCCCGCGCCCGGTCGAACTGCCCGTGCGCTTCGGTTTCATCCTCGCCATATTCCTCGGGGTGCACGTTCGGCCGCCCCCCGGTCAGCAGGAAGCCGTCGCAGGTTTCCAGCAACTCCTCCACCGAGACAAACCGGGGATCCGCCGGGATCAACAAAGGCAGGCAGCCCGCTACGTTCGCCACAGCGTCCGAGTTCATCGTACCGCCAGCATGGGTAGGATACTGGTCGTTCAAAAGATAGGAATTTCCGATGATCCCAACGACAGGCCGCGCCATGTTTCCCCTCTTGTCACATGCCTGATACAGAGGTTATCTCGCCATCTGAGGCCCCGCAACAGCTACAGCGGCCCGACAGGGGCGCAAGCCCCTGTTCAAATGCGCACAATTGCCGCGCTGCCTCAGATTTCACCAGCCAGACCGGCGGCCTCGATCCCGGCCATCGCCGCAATCGCGTCATTGTCCGAGGTATCGCCGGTCACGCCCACCGCCCCGATCACCGCGCCCTTCTTGTCCCGCACCAGCACGCCGCCCGGCACCGGGATCACCTTGCCGCCATAGACGCCGTTAACCGCCGCCATGAAATAGGCCTGCGCCTCGGCCCGCGCCATCTGCGCGGTGCCCGCCATGCCCAGCATGACCGATCCATACGCCTTGCCCTGGGCAATGCCGAACCGACCCGGCGCCGCGCCATCCTCGCGCTCGAACGCGATCACATGCCCGCCCGCGTCCAGCACAACCACCGACAGTGGCTTGAGCTGCATCTCGCGCCCCTTCTCCAGCGCCTTGCGGATGATCACCCGCGCACGCCGCAAACTGATTGCCATCTTTCCGCTCCCTGTTTCTTTCTGGTTGAAAATACTCTCGGGGTAGCGCGAGAGGGCAGACAGCCCCCTCGCTCCGCCCTCTCAATCACGCACCAAGGTCGGCCTTCAGTTCCAGCCGCCGGGCATGCAGCACCGGCTCGGTGTAGCCCGAGGGCTGCACCCGCCCCTTGAACACCAGATCGCAGGCCGCCTGAAAGGCGATGCCGTCAAACCCCGGCGCCATTGGGCGATAGGCCGGATCACTGGCGTTCTGGCCATCCACCACCTCGGCCATCTTGCGCATCGCCGCCATCACCTCTTGCGCGTCCACAACGCCATGATGCAGCCAGTTGGCGATGTGCTGGGCCGAGATTCGGCAGGTGGCACGGTCCTCCATCAGGCCGACGTTGTTGATGTCCGGCACCTTGGAACAGCCGACGCCCTGATCGACCCAGCGCACCACATAGCCCAGGATGCCCTGCGCGTTGTTCTCGACCTCGCGGCGGATCTGCTCGGGCGACCATTTGCGGAAACTGGCCAGCGGGATTTCCAGGATCCCGTCCACATGCGCCCGCCGCCCCCCGGCCTTGAGCGCCTTTTGCACCGCAAAGACATCGACCTTGTGATAATGCAGCGCATGCAGGGTGGCGGCCGTCGGGCTGGGCACCCAGGCGCAGTTGGCACCGGCCTTGGGATGTTCGATCTTGGTCTCGATCATCGCCGCCATCTTGTCGGGCATCGCCCACATGCCCTTGCCGATCTGGGCCTTGCCAGACAAACCGCATTCCAGACCGATATCGACATTGAGGTTCTCGTAGGCGGTGATCCAGGACTTGCGCTTGATGAAATCCTTGCGGCTGAACGGCCCCGCCTCCATCGAGGTATGGATCTCGTCGCCGGTCCGGTCGAGGAATCCGGTGTTGATGAAGCAGACCCGCGATCTGGCGGCGCGGATACATTCCTTGAGATTGACGCTGGTGCGCCGCTCCTCGTCCATGATGCCGATCTTGACCGTGTTACGCGGCAGGCCGAGGATATCCTCGACCATGTCAAAGATCTCGACGGCAAAACCCACCTCTTCCGGCCCGTGCATCTTGGGCTTGACCACATAGACCGAACCTGAGACGGAGTTGCCGCCGTCCCGTTTCAGGTCATGCATGGCGATCAGCGTGGTGCAAAGGGCATCCATCAGACCCTCGCCGATCTCGCCGCCCTCGGCGTCCAGAACCGCCGGGTTGGTCATCAGGTGACCGACATTGCGCACCAGCATCAGCGCCCGGCCCTTGACCGTCAGGTCGGTGCCGTCCGGCGCGGTATAGCTGCGGTCGGCGTTCAGCGCTCGGGTGAACGTCCCGCCGCCCTTGCTGACCTCCTCCGTCAGGTCGCCGCGCATCAGGCCCAGCCAGTTGGAATAGGCCAGCACCTTGTCCTCGGCATCGACGCAGGCGACCGAATCCTCGCAGTCCATAATGGCCGATACGGCGCTTTCCATGACCACGTCAGCCAGCCCCGCCTGATCGCGACTGCCGACCGGATGCGTCCGGTCGAACACCAGTTCCACATGCAGACCGTTATTGCGCAGCAAGACCGCCGACGGCGCCTTGGGATGGCCGCGGAAGCCGACAAATTTCTCGGGGTGCGTCAACGGCTGGTCATCGACCAGCAATGCCCCGTCATGCACGTGATAGCGGCGCGCGTCGGCATGGCTGGTCCCCTTGATCGGAAACGCCTCGTCCAGGAACACCCGCGCCCGGGCCACGACCCTTGCGCCGCGACCCCGGTCGTATCCGCCAGCCGGAGCCGGACCGCCCATGGCGTCGGTGCCGTAAAACGCGTCGTACAGGCTACCCCAGCGGGCATTGGCCGCGTTCAGCGCATAGCGCGCGTTGGTGATCGGTACCACCAGCTGCGGGCCGGGAACGGTTGCGATCTCGGGATCGACATTCGCGGTCTCGATCTCGAACGCCTCGCCCTCGGGCAAGAGGTAGCCGATGTCGCTCAGGAACGCCTTGTAAGCCTCATGATCGTGCGGCTGATCGCGATGTGCGATATGCCAGGCGTCGATGCGGGCCTGAAGGTCCTCGCGTTTGGCCAGGAGCGCCCGGTTCTTCGGCCCCAGTTCCGCCACCATCCGCGCCAGGCCTGTCCAAAAGGTCTCCGCCGACACGCCGGTACCGGGCAATGCCCGATCTTCCACAAAGGCGGCCAGTTCCCCCGCCACCTGCAACCCGCTCCGATCAACCCTGCCCGCCATGCGCAGCCCTCCAGCCTCAAAATTCGTGTGCAACCGTATGCCGGTTCCAATTAGAACGAAAGTTTCCGATAGGCAACATTTCGGTAAATTTAATTGACCAGTTTTCAGGGCGTATTTCCTGACCCGCTCACAGTGCAACGCAAGCCGACCCAGCGCCGCTAAGTCAGAACACGAAACTTCACCTGTTCTTCGGAAAGCCACATCGAGAGCGGCTCGCCTGAAACCGGAATTGAGTAAACTTGCCCGAAACTGGCATGTCGCAATTAAGGAGCTGTCAAGCAAGCCGTGCAGAATAGGTACGAAACTGGTCGTAGGGCTGCATTGACGTGAGAATAAACACCCGCCGCAAGAAATGGGCCGCGGTGGCCATTGTTACCCTGGTTTCGGTGATTGCATCGGTGATCGTCACCGTGATCGTGGTCGGCGCGCTCGACCCCCAGGCCCTGCGCCCCGCGATCATCATGCCATTGCTGGTGGCGCCGCTGGTCACGCATTGGGGCGCCGATCGCCTGCTCGAAATCGACAGGCTCAACCAGCAACTGGCGCACCTCAACCGCATCGACCAGATGACCCAGCTCTACAACCGCGCCTGCCTGATGGAAAAGCTGGAACAGGAGCCGGAAGAAGGCGGAATGATCCTGATCGCCGATATCGACCACTTCAAACAGATCAACGATACCTACGGTCACGACGTCGGCGATCTCGTCATCATCGAGGTCGCCCGTGTCCTGCAAAGGTCGAGCTTGCCCGAAGGTATCGCCGCCCGCTTTGGCGGTGAGGAATTCGTGATCTATGTGCCACGTCTCGACCTCTAAGCGGCCGAATTCCGCGCCGAGGCGGTTCGCCAGGCGGTCGAGGCTCAGTCCGTCATGATCGACGGGCGCAAGCTGTCCTGCACAATCTCCATCGGTATCGAGATAAGGCAGATGCGCCAGAATGTGGGCGATGTTCTGAAGCGCGCCGATGAGGCGCTTTATCGTGCCAAAGCCCAAGGTCGCAATCAGGTGGTCGCCGCAAAACGGGTCGCAAGCGCGTAAGTGCCCCGGACAATGGCCCAGCCGCGGCACGCACCCGGCGCAAGCCAGGCGCGCAATCTCACACGCGGGATGCCTGAGCGCCGCTTGCACCCCCGGCGCGTTCTTCCTAACGTCTCGGCAAAGCGACAGCAGCCGAGGTTCCCATGCGCGACGCCGCCCCCGCCACCATCTATCTCAAGGACTATGTACCGTTCGGGTATCTCGTGGACGAGGTACACCTGACCTTTGACCTTGCCCCCAACGCCACCCTCGTCACCTCGCGCATCGCCTTTCGTCCCAACCCCGATACCGACAATCGTGATTTCCGCCTGAATGGCGAGGGGCTGTCTCTGCGATGGGCCAAGATCGACGGGCAGGATTGGAAACCGCATGTCCGCGATGGCATCCTGTCCGCCACCCCGCCCAACCCCGAGACCCCCTTCGTCTGGGAGGCTCAGGTCGAGATCAATCCGGAGGCCAATACCGCGCTCGAAGGGCTCTATCTATCAAACGGCATGTATTGCACCCAGTGCGAGGCCGAGGGCTTCCGCAAGATCACCTATTACCCCGACCGCCCCGATGTGATGAGCACGTTCACCGTGCGCATCAACGGGCCACACCCGGTGCTGCTGTCCAACGGCAACCCAGGGGCAAGCGGCGAGGGCTTTGCAGAATGGCATGATCCCTGGCCGAAACCGGCCTATCTCTTTGCGCTGGTGGCCGGAGACCTGGTGGCCCATTCCGACAGGTTCACCACCGTCTCGGGCCGCGAGGTCGACCTGAACCTCTGGGTCCGCCCCGGGGACGAAGGCAAATGCGCCTTTGGCATGGAGGCGCTGAAGAAATCCATGCGCTGGGACGAAGAGGTCTATGGCCGCGAATACGATCTGGACGCGTTCAACATCGTCGCGGTCGACGATTTCAACATGGGCGCGATGGAGAACAAGGGGCTCAACATCTTCAACTCGGCCGCCGTGCTGGCCAGCCCGGAAACCTCGACCGATGACAATTTCGAACGAATCGAGGCGATCATCGCGCATGAGTATTTCCACAACTGGACCGGCAACCGCATCACCTGCCGCGACTGGTTCCAGCTCTGCCTCAAGGAAGGGCTGACCGTGTTCCGCGACGCGCAGTTCACCTCGGACCTGCGCAGCGCGCCGGTCAAGCGCATCCGCGACGTGATCGAGTTGCGCGCCCGCCAGTTCCCCGAGGATCAGGGCCCACTCAGCCATCCTGTGCGACCCGAGAGTTTTCAGGAGATCAACAACTTCTACACCGCCACCGTCTACGAGAAAGGCGCCGAGGTCATCGGCATGCTGAAACGCCTGGTGGGCGATGCCGCCTATGCCGAGGCGCTGGATCTCTACTTCGCGCGCCATGACGGACAGGCCTGCACTATCGAGGACTGGCTCAAGGTGTTCGAGGATGTCACGGGGCGCGACCTTGCCCAGTTCAAGCGCTGGTACAGCCAGGCCGGAACGCCACGCGTCAAGGTCGAAGAAGACTGGCAGGACGGCACCTATACCCTGACCCTGTCGCAGGTGACCCCGCCCACCCCCGGCCAGCCCGACAAGCTGCCACAGGTGATCCCGATCGCGCTGGGCCTGTTGGGGCCAAACGGCGACGAAGTGCAGCCAACCCAGATATTGGAGTTCACCCGCGCACAGCAGAGTTTCACCTTCGAAGGGCTGGCTGCCCGTCCGGTACCGTCGATCCTGCGCGAGTTCTCGGCCCCGGTGGTGCTGGAGCGCGAGACCTCCCCGGCCGAGCGCGCCTTTCTGCTGGCGCATGACACCGATCCGTTCAACCGCTGGGAAGCGGGCCGCACCCTGGCCGAAGAATGCCTGCTGACGATGATCACCGAAGGGGCGGCACCCGATGCCGATTACCTGAACGGTCTGCTGGCAGTCTTGCGGGACGAGACGCTCGACCCGGCCTATCGCGCGCTGATGCTTGGGCTTCCCAGCCAGTCCGAACTGGCCGCAACCCTGCACCGGCGCGGTGTGACCCCGAACCCGCAGGCGATCTGGGACGCGACCGAGACGCTGCGACAGTCCACGGCCCAGCACTTGCACGACCTGCTGCCGCGCCTGCGTGCCGAAACCCAGGTGGATCAGCCCTTTGCCCCGGATGCCGCGCAATCTGGCAAGCGCGCGCTTGGTGGCGCGGCGCTGGCCCTGCTCACGCGGCTCGACGGCGGCGCGCAGGCAACAGATGACTATGGCCGCGCAGATAACATGACCCTGCAGCTTTCGGCCCTGTCCTGCCTGCTCAAGGCGGGCAAGGGACAGGCGGAACTGGCAGCCTTCTATGACCAATGGCGGCACGACCGGCTGGTGATCGACAAATGGTTCGGCTTGCAGGTCGGGTTGGCCTCCCCCGACAAGGTGGTGGAAACCGCCCGCGCCCTGACCGGGCACCCGGATTTCAACTGGAAGAACCCCAACCGTTTCCGCGCCCTGTTTGGCCCGCTGGCCATGCATCACGCGGGGTTCCATTTTGCCGGTGGTGCCGCCTACGAACTGCTGGCCGATTGGCTGATCCGGCTCGACCCTGTGAACCCGCAGACCACGGCGCGCATGTGCTCTGCCTTCCAGACCTGGCGGCGCTATGACGCGGATCGGCAGGCGCTGATCGCAGTCCAGCTGGACCGCATCCTTGCCCAACCCGGTCTGAGCCGCGACACGACCGAAATGCTGACCCGCATCAAAGGAGCCTGAGCCATGCGAAAGACCCTTCTCATCACCGGTGCCAGCGCCGGTATCGGCGCCGCGACCGCCCGTCTGGCCGCTGCCCGCGGCTATGATCTGGCGCTGAACTATCGCAGTGATCAGGCCGGGGCCGAGGCCGTGGCCGAAGCCGCCCGCGCCGCCGGCGCGCAGGTCATCCTCTGCCCCGCCGATGTCGCCGACCCCGAGCAGATCGAACAGATGTACGCCGCCATTGATGCAGCCTTTCCGCGTCTCGACGCGCTGGTCAACAACGCCGGGATCGTAGACAGGACGGCCAAGGTCACCGACCTGACCCATGCCCGCCTGCGGCGCATGTTCGACGTCAACGTGATCGGTGCCATTCTGGTCGCCAAAGAGGCGGTGCTGCGGATGCAGGCCCATGGTCAGGGCGGTGCCATCGTCAACATCTCCTCGGCCGCCGCGCGGCTGGGTTCGGCAAACCAATACGTGGATTATGCCGCCTCCAAGGCCGCAATCGACACGTTCACCAAGGGATTGGGCGACGAGGTCGCGGGTCAGAACATCCGGGTGAACGCCATCCGGCCCGGCCTGATCGAGACCGGGTTGCACGGCAAGGGCGGCGAGCCGGACCGCGCGCAACGCCTGGCGCATATGGTGCCGATGAAACGCACCGGATCGGCCGAGGAAGTGGCCGAGGCCATCTTGTACCTCTTGTCTGATGCAGCCTCTTACGTCACCTCGACGACACTCGACGTCACCGGCGGACGGTGAGTGCGCCGATCCGATACGTCCGCCACGCCCGCAGCCCGCGCAATATCGCAATCGTGAGCGCAGTCTGGGCGGGCCTGGCGGCCTTGATCGTGATGTTTGACGCCGCCTGGTGGCTGATGGCGCTTTGCACCCTACCGAGCCTGCCCCTGATCTGGGAAATCGCCACCGACCGCCAATCGGGGCTCGAGATGGACGACACCCATCTCAACTGGTTCTCCGGCCGCATGAGCGGCACCGCCAAACTGGCCGAGATCGACTGGGTTCGCATGGACACCCGCTGGGATTTCTCGGTTCGCACTACGCTTTGCCTCAGATCGGGCAAGCGCGTGCGCCTGCCACAGGAATGCACCCCGCCACATCGCGCGTTCGAAGAGGTGCTGACAAGCCGGGGCTTGACCGTCATTCGGCACCATTTCGCGCGCTTCTAGAGAATTGGTGCCGAGACAGCGGCAATCCCCGGCAGTGCCGCAAAACTTGTCCCGAAACACCCTGACTGAGCCATGTTTGTGCCGCAAATCAGCGTCACCCTGAGCATATCAACAACACTAAGGCTGGTCGTTAACAAGTATGCTGCATCTCGCTCGCACGTTTCTGAGTACATTGCCGAAACTGGCCGCGCGCCGTTCTCGCCGCGCGGCCAATTTTCCGGCATTGTCGGCAGCATCTCAGGCAGGTCGTCTCGAAGACTCGCTTTCCATCCCCATCGCCGATCACAGCCGGGATGAGAAGGAATGCCGCGAGGCCCGCATGCGCGGTCAGTTCATGGCCCGACAGGACCGCTGGTCAGAACTGAGCGCCGAAATCCGCGCCGCCGATTCAGAACGCGCGCGCACCAGCGGCGGAACCCCGATCGCCGATCTTCTGGCCTTTGGCGCGCGCAGCGATGTGGTCGGCGCGCTCGAAGAGGCGTTGGAAGACAGCAGCCGCAAATCGGATCTTCCCCTGACCGCCGGCATTCGTGGGCTCGAATTCGTGCTTCAGGATCATCCCGACGACCCCTATATCTCGCTGATCGTCGCCCTTGCCCATATCGACATGGCATGGATCTGGAGGGGAACAGTCCGCGACACGATCATTCCCAAGCTGAACAAACAGAAATGCGCCGCTCATTTCGATCGCGCTGGCGCCATACTTGCCCGCTGGTGCAGTCTTGAACTGAACAGTCCGATCCTTCAGGCGGCCTGCTGCTCGATGCTGGCGGGTCGCAGAGCGCAGGACCGGAACGTAGCCGACTGCTACGAAGATCTCATCGACCTCGATCCGCGAAACCCTCGTCACATGCGCGCGCTCGGCAACCACCTGCTGCCGCGTTGGTTCGGATCGTATCAGGAGCTGGAACTTGAGGCCCGGCGCACCGCCGCGCGTACCCAGGATATCTGGGGTGCGGGCGGTTATACCTGGGTCTGTTTCGACGCCATCGCATTGGACGAAAACGCCTGTGCGCGGGTCGATGTCGATTTCTTTATCGACGGGTTGCGCGATATCGTCGCCGCCCGCCCCGACCAAGAGACGGTGAATCTCCTGGCCAGCTATTGCGCCGTTACGCTGCGCGCGGGGTTCGGCCTGAGCGAGGACGCCGATATGCCCCGAATCCGGATCTGCCAGGCGACCGAATGGCTCGTCCGCGACCATCTGACAGAGGTACATCCCCTGATCTGGGCTCATGCAGCCGACGGTTTCGCAAACAACATGAGAGTGAGTTCTCCCGGTCGCTTCGCGGCGCGGGGACGGGCCGACGCACTGCACGTGATCGCCGACCTGTTCCGCGACGAGATCCGGCGCGGCAACCGCGTGGTGTTTACCCCGGACGGCCCGCAACTTCACGGGATCTGAACGCCAGCAGTCTCATAGGCATTGCGTGAAATCGCGGTAGGCAGGCCGCCAGCCCAGCGCGGTCACCCGACGCGCCGCAAGTCTCTGATCCAGCATCGGTCCGAATGCGCTGTCGCCGTGGCGCGCCAGGGCCTCGGCCCGATCCAGCACCCGGATCTGCGCATCCGGCCCGGCAACGACGCGCGCGATCTCGCCCACCGGGCGGCCCGGTTCGGCTGTGGCCAGGAAATGACCGCCCTGCCCCGGCAACCCGGCCAGCAGCAGATAGGCCTGTGCCAGGTCATCGGCATGCACCAGCGGCCAGCGGATTGCCGGGTCGCCCAGGATCTCGACCTCTGGTGCGTGGAACCGTTCCAGCATGCCACCCGCGGTGCTGTCATAGACCGCGCCGGGATGCAGCACTGCCAGATCGGTGGCATCGCTCGCTTCCAGCATCGCCACGGCGTCAAGCATCCAACCCCAGGGCGTGGCAGGGTCAAAGGGCGCGGTTTCATCCCTGATCTGCCCGCCGGTATCGCCGTAAAGCCATATACCGCCTGTATAAATCAGGCGCGGGCGCTGTCCGGTGTCACGCGCCGCCATGACCAGCGCCTCCATCGCAGCACGGTCAACGTCGCCCATATCCGGGCCGAATGTGGCAGCGGCATGGATCACGGCATCCGCCGCCACCGCCTCTGCCGCCCAGACCTCGGGTTGACGCAGATCACCGCGACAGACCTGCGCCCCGTCGCCCCTGACCTGCTCCGCCGCTTGGTCGGACCGGGCCAGCCCGGTCACCTGATGCCCCGCCGCGACGCCCGCGCGCAGAACCGCACTCCCTACCAACCCGCTAGCCCCTGTCACAAACAGCCTCATTTCCGTGCCTCCCATCTGGATTCGTCCCAACCTGCCGCCTCAACCATGGTTGAGATCAAGCCCCTTTCCCCGTGCCCCCTTGCCCAACGCCGCACACGCGCCTAGAAGGCGGTTTGTACCAAGCGGACAAGAGGCACACCCATGCTGGACCTGACCTTCGAGACCCCCAAACCCAAGACCATCGCCGGTGCCAAGCACGACTGGGAACTGGTGATCGGCATGGAGGTGCATGCTCAGGTCGCGTCGCAGGCGAAACTGTTCTCGGGCGCCTCGACCGCCTTTGGCGCCGAACCCAATTCCAACGTCTCTTTCGTGGATGCGGCGATGCCGGGCATGCTGCCGGTGATCAACGAGTTCTGCGTCGAACAGGCGGTGCGCACCGGGCTGGGGCTGAAGGCCGAGATCAACCTGAAATCGGCCTTCGACCGCAAAAACTATTTTTATCCCGACCTGCCGCAGGGATACCAGATTTCCCAGCTTTATCAACCGATTGTGGGCGAAGGCGAAGTGCTGGTCGAGATGGGCGACGGCACCGCGCGCCGGGTCCGGATCGAACGTATCCACATGGAACAGGACGCGGGCAAGTCGATCCATGACATGGATCCGAACATGTCCTTTGTCGACCTGAACCGGACCGGCGTCTGCCTGATGGAGATCGTCAGCCGCCCCGACATCCGCGGCCCCGAAGAGGCCGCCGCCTATATCGCCAAGCTGCGCCAGATCCTGCGCTATCTGGGCACCTGCGACGGCAACATGCAGAACGGCAACCTGCGGGCCGATGTGAACGTGTCGATCTGCCGCCCGGGTGCCTATGAGAAGTATCAGGAAACACAGGACTTTTCGCATCTGGGCACGCGCTGCGAGATCAAGAACATGAACTCGATGCGGTTCATCCAGGCGGCCATCGAATATGAGGCGCGGCGCCAGATCGCCATTGTCGAGGCGGGCGGCAAGGTGGATCAGGAAACCCGGCTCTATGACCCGGACAAGAACGAGACCCGTTCGATGCGCTCCAAGGAAGAAGCGCATGACTATCGCTACTTCCCCGATCCCGACCTGTTGCCGCTTGAGATCGAGCAGGCCTGGGTCGACGATATCGCGGCCAGCCTGCCGGAACTGCCGGACGACAAAAAGGCGCGCTTTATCAACGACTTCGGCCTGACCGACTATGACGCCTCGGTGCTGACGGCCGAGGTGGAATCGGCCACCTATTTCGAGGAAGTGGCCAAGGGGCGCAACGGCAAGCTGGCGGCCAACTGGGTCATCAACGAGCTGTTCGGGCGGCTGAAGAAGGAAGACCACGACATCACCGACAGCCCGGTCAGCCCGAGCCAGCTGGGCGGCATCATCGACCTGATCGCATCCGACGCGATCTCGGGCAAGATCGCCAAGGACCTGTTCGAAATCGTCTATGCCGAAGGCGGCGATCCTGCTGAAATCGTTGAGAAACGTGGCATGAAACAGGTCACCGACACCGGCGCCATCGAGGCCGCGCTGGACGAGATCATCGCCGCCAACCCGGCGCAGGTCGAAAAGGCCAAGGTGAACCCGAAACTGGCGGGCTGGTTCGTGGGTCAGGTGATGAAGGCAACCGGTGGCAAGGCCAATCCGGGCGTTGTCAACCAGATGGTTTCGAAGAAACTGAATGGCTGACACACCCGCGCGGCAGCATGATCCAAGGGATCGTGCGAGCGCGCGCCAAGGCGGTCAACGATCTGGTCGCGGCCAGGCCGGGCCTGTGATCTGTACAGGGTTTTGACCTTTTTGTACGCGGTCCAAACCTCGGATTGACCGTTTTGTACCGGAGTTCAAGGGCGCCTTCGGGCGCCCTTTTCTCTTCTAAGTTTAAAATCATGTTGTCGCAGCACCTGCCGCTCTTTAGCATCAGATCAAAACATTCAGTTTGTTTTGAAAGGGACCTAGGCCGTGTTGACAAAAGGGATTCACAGGCAGCGCTGAACGTGATTCAAGCTGGTATCTGCGATGGAGACCAGCT
>NZ_JAOWLB010000014.1 GCF_025751555.1 Ruegeria aquimaris | reverse complement strand
GAACGCCTTGCCGTCGTCAGTGCGGCAATGCACGAAGTCGTAGCTCCAGACATGGTTGCGGTGCTCGGGCCTCAGGCGGATGCATGATCCGTCGTTCAGCCAGAGCCGGCTCCTCTTGGGTTGCTTGCGTGGCACCTTCAGCCCCTCCCGTTTCCAAAGCCGTTCGATACGGCCGACGCTCACCTGCCAGCCCGCATCTCTCAGCAGAACGGCGACGCGGCGGTAACCGTAGCTGCCGTATTGCCGGGCCAGTTCGATCATGTCCGCGACAAGTCGATCTTCATCTTCCCGGCCTCGGGGAGAGCGCCCTTGCGTCGATCGATGTTGCCCCAACACCCGGCAGATCCTGCGTTCCGAAACCTTCATCCTACTTCGGATCAGGTCGATGCAGGCACGCCGGCGGGCGGGGCTCAGAAGTTTCCCCGGGCTGCTTCCTTCAGGATCAGCTTGTCCAGGGTCAGGTCCGACACGGCCTTCCGAAGCCGCTCATTCTCTTTCTGGAGCCGTTTGAGTTCCTTGAGTTGGTCGGTTCCCATACGGTGAGAAGGAAACGCTGACGATTGAAGAGAATGCGCTTGTCAAACAGTGGTTCGGCTTCTCCTCTTTCGATGAGGCAGAGCGCGTCTCAAAGGCGATGGGCGAAACCCAGCACGTGACCGGAACGCTCGGTCTCAACTCCAGCGGAGAGGACTTCTCCAGCAACTATCAGACGGGGCGCGAGCGCCTGTTCATCGCCGACGAGTTGATGCGCCTGCCAGCCGATGAGCAGATCATCCACGTCAAGGATGTCGGCTTCATCCATGCGCGGAAAATCCGTCAGATCGAGATCGCGCCCTATTGCTTCGAGCTGGGCGACAATCCTCTGGAAGGCGCGCGGCTCGAACCCGATCCGAAGGTCGAACTGACCGGCAGCGATATGAGAGAAGCGATATGAAATCCTCGTTTTTCTATCTCGGATTTGTCGCGTGGGTCCCTTTGGCAGCAGCGCTCTACGGCAGCTACCTCGCCTACGGGCTTCCGCATTTCCTTTGGGCATATGAGTGGAGAGAATTTGGGGCCTCGGCACAAGCTCGCCGTCATTACATCACTTGCACGCATCTGGGTCCGTATGGCGGCTTCAAAGCCCCGGCTGTCGCAGGGCAATGCGCCTGGGTGGTTTTTCGCAAGGCAGAAAATGGGAATGCGCCGTCATGAGCCATAACCAAACCACATCGCTGACCGCCGAACTCAAAGCCCATTTCGGCGTCGCATCGATGAACCGCGAAGCCAACATGAAGCTGACCGGAGACCAGTGGCATCGATACCGGCAGTTGGATGAGCAATTCGCCAAGGCGCGAAAGGCGCTGAACACCGCCTATTTCCGCGAGTACGACACCCGTGTCGAGATGGCGCGGCGAAGGCTGATAGATCAGGCAGGCTCTAAGAACCTGGATTTCAAGCACCGTATCTTTGGACGCTATGCCTTCGATGCAGGCGCGATCACACGCCAAGCGCACCGAGAGGTTCGTTTCGATCATGATGCGCGAGTAAAGGCACTCGCTAGTTCGTCCTGAACAACTCCCATCGCGTTGATTTTGTGTTGAAATATTTCGGTATCTCTCGCGATCAGCTGCAGGGTTTCGTATAGTTGAGGCGGAAACCTTGCAATTTTGGTCCCGTCCATGAAGCACCGCTCTCGCCCGCCGGAACAGGATGATCTGCTGCGCCCACGGCTGGTCGACATGATCGATCTGCGGCACGAACTGGTGAAGCTCGCGGCACTGATCGACTGGGAAGTGTTCGAGCGGGAATGGGCTGGTTTCTTTCCGTCGGCCACCGGACGGCCGGCGACGTCACCGCGTTTGGTGGCGGGATTGCTCTACCGTCAGCACGCCTATCGGCTGTCGGATGAGGCGGTCGTCGCCCGGTGGGTCGAGACCCCCTATTACCAGCACTTCACCGGCGAGGTGTTCTTTCAGCATCGCCCACCGATCGATCCGTCATCGCTAACCCGCTGGCGCGGGCGCATCGGTGAGGAAGGGGTGGAATGGCTGCTGACCCAGACGATCCGGGCCGGGCAGAAATCCGGCGCCATCGACGAGGACAGCGTGAAGCGTGTGGCCGTCGATACGACCGTGATGGAAAAGGCCATCGCCCACCCCACCGACGCCCGGCTCTACGAGCGTGCGCGGGATCAGTTGGTGGCTCTGGCGCGCGGCGCCGGGGTGGAGCTGCGGCAATCCTATGCCCGCCTTGCCCCGCGGCTGGCGCTGCAGGTCGGCCGCTACGCCCATGCGAAGCAGTTCAAGCGCATGCGCAAGGCATTGAAAAAGCTGAAAGGCTATACCGGTCGTGTCATGCGCGATCTGCGCCGCCACCTCGGCGACATCCCAGAGGGCACGCTGCGGGACGGGATCGTTGCCAAACTTGCGCTGGTATCCCAACTGCTGCACCAGCAGCCCAAGGGCAGCGACAAGATCTATGCCCTGCACGAACCGGAGGTCGATTGCATCTCCAAGGGCAAGGCCCGGGTGCGCTACGAGTTCGGTTGCAAGGTCAGCGTGGCGACGACGCTGGACGAGGGCTTCGTGGTGGGCATGCGCAGCTTTCCCGGCAATCCCTATGATGGCCATACCCTGGCCCCGGCGCTGGAACAGGTGGAGATCCTGACCGACCAGCGCTCCGGCCTGGCCGTCGTCGACCGCGGTTATCGCGGCCACGGCGTGGCGGCGACCCGCGTCCTGATCAGCGGCACCCGGCGCGGCCTGACGCCAAAACTGATTGCCGACCTCCGACGCCGCGGCGCCATCGAGGCCGAGATCGGCCACATGAAAACCGACGGCCGTCTGGCACGCTGCCCCCTGAAAGGCACCATCGGCGACGCGCTATTTGCCGTGCTCTGCGCCTGCGGCCATAACATCCGCAAGATCCTCGCCCATCTCAGGGCTTGGCTTGTGCTCATCATCGCAACCATTCTGAACGCCATGACCCGCCCGGATCGACCACGTCAGGCGCTTACAGCCGCCTGAAAGCGTTGTTCAGGACGAACTCGCTACCCGCGAGCATAATGCCAAGGAGAGCTTTCTCAGCCGATGCGTCCATCAGAAGGAAATGCGTGGGACTGCCTCCCGCGCCTTCGATACCGCTCGCAAAATTTCGGCAGAGCGCCAGCCTCAACGGACTCGTTGAAACATACAATCGCAGGAAAGGATAAATAGATTGCTCAGTAAAAACTACTCCTTAGATGCATGAAATCATTAATAAAAATTTAAAATGAAATAATATTACGTAAATAACTGTGGGATAACTACTTTATTTGACATAACATGTTCATGTTCTGTTCACAATTTTAGAAAGGATTTTGCCATGAAAGATTTATTCGACCCAAACCATAAACAGCGCCTTGCCGAAGCGAGAGAGAGCTTTTCAGGCCGGCTGCTGACCGATTCCCAGTTCAATGAGGCCATTGCGATCACTGGTATCATTGAAGCGGAAATCTACAAGTCCGGCACGTTCAAGGAAAAGCTGTCCGACTATGCCTACGCCTTTGCCCGCACCGAAAAATTCGATGTGGTCAAGGCCGAGACAACCCTTCGCGATCTGTTCAAGGCTAATACCGGCCAAACCATGAACCAGCTTCGCGAGAGCCTGATGGATCGTGAAGACCAGATCGATGAAGGCGGCGATGAGCGTGCCAAGGAAGCCACCCGCAAGATTCACGCGATGATCAAGGATGGCGAGAAAATCTCCTTCCACCGTGCCTACGATACGCAGGCCAATGAAATGGCGAGTGAGCTGGGCATCACCATTATCGGTGCCAAGCGCATCATCACGGATGTGTTCCGCAGCGAGGCCGAAGGCGAGCTTTACGACTGGGGCAAGACGTTGGAGGACAAATATTTCCGTCCCCAGATCGAAGCCGAAAAAGCTGGCCGCAAGCAGGCACAGGAACCGGCAGGTGAACGCAGGTCGCGTAGCGTGACTGCGAACGGCGCCGATGACCAATCTGCTCCCGCCCCTGCAAGATCAAGAAGACGAGCCCGCGCCCACGGGCCGGCATAAGTGAGACGCTGAGCTATGACGATGGAAAACTCCTCACCCCACACCCAAAACCATCAACATAGCGCGCCAGATGGTGAGCGGGGGCAACGCCCCTCGCTCACTATCGACTATGCGCTCTATGAGAAGTACCTCGCCGAGTCCGATTGGAGCGAAAGCGAGAAGCGCGAATTCATCACCACGCTTTGGTCAATTATCGTCAATTTCGTCGATCTCGGCTTTGGCGTGCATCCATTGCAGCAGGCTGATCCGGCCTGTGGGCAAGAAATCGATTTAACATCACTGATGGCCGGTGACGTGATATCCTCGGCCAAAGGATTATCCAAAAATCAATTTTCAAAGGCTGCCGACCGCCCGAAAGTGCGACGGCCGCACCGGAGGAATTATGAACCAAGTTAGCGACGAATTCGAGAAAGGGACGAAGGCCGTTGTTTACGCCCGCGTCTCTTCCTCCAAGCAAACAAAGGTCGGCGACGGCCTCGGCTCTCAACAAACGCGCTGCCGGGAATACGCCAAATATAAAGGTCTCGATGTTGTCGAGACCTTCTCGGACGATATGAGCGGTTCGCTCACGACCCGCCCCGGCATGAAATCCATGCTGAGTTATTTGCGCAGACACAGCAAGAAGCAGCCGGTCATTGTCATCATCGATGATATCTCGCGGCTGGCGCGTGGTATCGAGGCGCATTTGCAGCTTCGTGCAGCGATCGGTCAGGCGGGCGGTATTCTCAAAAGCCCGACCATCGAGTTCGGCGAGGATTCAGACTCCATTCTTGTCGAGAACATGCTGGCCAGCGTATCGCAACACCAGCGCCAGAAAAATGCCGAGCAGACGATCAACCGTATGCGGGCGCGCACGATGAATGGATATTGGTGCTTTCAGGCACCGATCGGCTACCGCTATCAACGCACCGCTGGCCACGGCAATCTGCTTGTGCGCGATGAGCCTCACGCCTCAATCCTGGCTGAGGCGCTCGAAGGATATGCTTCCGGCCGATTTGACACCCAGGTCGAGGTCAAGCGCTTCCTTGAAAGCCAGCCTGACTTTCCCAAAGACCTGAACGGTACTGAAATTCGAAATCAGCGCATCACGGATATGCTGACCCGCCCGGTCTACGCCGGTTACATCGAAGCGCCGAATTGGAACGTCGGCTTACGCAAAGGTCATCATGAAGGTCTCATCAGCTACGAAACCTATCTAAAAGTGCAACAGCGACTGCGCGAAGGTGCGAGAGCTCCGGCGCGCAAAGACATCAGCGAAGATTTTCCGCTGCGCGGGTTCGTGACATGCGGCGACTGCGACAAGCCACTCACCGCCTGCTGGTCGAAATCCAAGACCGGCGCGAAGCATCCCTATTATATGTGCTTCACCAAATTATATGTGCTTCACCAAAGGCTGTGACAGCTATCGCAAGTCCATCCGGCGCGACCAGATGGAAGCCGAGTTCGAGAGAATCCTCAGCGCCATGCAGCCCGGCGATACGCTTATGGGTATGGCAACAGACATGTTTAAAAATGCCTGGGGCCAACGATTGGCACAGGCCAAACAAATGCTGACCGGACTGAGACAGCAAGCAGGCAAGGTCGATAAGCAGATCGATCAACTGGTGGAGCGCATCGTCGAAGCCGACAACCCGCGCGTGATCAGCGCCTATGAGAACAAGATCGCCAGTCTCGAAAATGAAAAGCTGCTGATCGCCGAAAGACTGCAAACCCAGAGCAAGCCATGTCATGCCTTTGAGGATATGTTCGAACTCGCGCTCGAATTCCTCTCAACCCCTTGGAATCTCTGGGCTTCCGGGCAGATTCACCTGCGCAAGATCGTGCTCAGATTGGCGTTTGCAGAGCGTATTGCCTACACCCGCAATGAAGGGTTTTCGAACCCAAAAAAGTCATTACCGTTCAAGATGTTAGAGGGCGTGAACATGAGAAAATGTGAAATGGCGCACCCGACAGGATTCGAACCTGTGACCTCTGCCTTCGGAGGGCAGCACTCTATCCAGCTGAGCTACGGGTGCCGGTGACCCGGGCTATACGATATCAAGCCGTGCACTGCAATCGGTTAACTGCGGATTTTTCTTGCTTTACTGCCCGTCGGTTTTCCAAATGGCGTCATGGACCGTACCCCCTCGCTTTCTCTGCTCATCCTACTGCAAGTTGCCGTCTCCGCCGCCTCTCTGGTGGTCGAGATCGTGGCTGGCCGAATGCTCGCGCCTTACGTCGGCATGTCGCTTTACACGTGGACCTCGATCATCGCGGTCGTGCTGGCAGGGTTCTCTCTGGGCCACTGGATCGGCGGTCGCCTGGCCGAGCATCCGCCCCGGCGCGCGCTGAACCTGACCGGGTGGACGATGGTGGCCGCGGCACTGACAACGGCGGCCTCCGCCCTTTTGCTGCGCGCCATGTCCGGCCCGGTGCTGGCGGCCGTGGCGCATCCGGTCTGGGGAATCGCCGTGCTGACGCTTGCGGTGTTCTTCCTGCCGTCGACCTTTGCCGGTGTCCCGGCCCCCGTTCTGGCGGCATTGGCCGTAACACGCCGCGAAGGCGCCGGCCGGGCGCTCGGTGCGATGTTTGCGGCCGGCGCCCTGGGTGCGATCGCCGGAACGCTGCTTGCCGGGTTTCTCTTCATTTCCTGGCTCGGGTCATCGCTGACCCTGCTGGCGGTAACGGGGATATACGCGATTGCGGGCCTTGTCTGCTTCCGCCTTGCCGGCGACAGGCTGCTGGCACCGCTGAGTGCCGTTCTGGTGATTGCGGGTCTGGCCGCCGCGGCGCTTGCGGCCCCTGATCCCTGCACCCGCGAAAGCCGCTATTACTGCATCCGCGTCATCGAACTGGGATCACCTGACGCTCCGGAACGGCTGATGGTGATCGATCACCTGGGGCACGGGATCAGCGCCCGTGACACGCCTCTGGTGATGTATACCGATCATGCCGCCATGCTGGACGCGCTCGCCCGTATCCGCACCTCTCGCTCCGATTTCACCTCGTTCTTCATCGGCGGCGGTTCCTATTCCATCCCCCGTGCCTTCGCGCTGCGCGGCACCGGGTCCCGCACGGTAGCCGAAATCGACCCTGAGGTCACCCGTGTCGCCGCCGAACAGTTCTGGTTCGACCCGACCAGCGCCGAAATCCTGCACGAGGACGCCCGCCGCGCCCTGCTGACACGGCCCGACCGGCGCTATGACGTGATCCTGGGTGACGCCTTTACCGATGTCGCAGTGCCCGCGCATCTTGTTACCCGGGAGTTCTTTGAACTGGTTCGAGACAGGCTCACCCCGGACGGCACCTATCTCATGAACGTCATCGATTATCAGGACCGGCTGCATGCGCTGGCATCCATGGTCCGCACCTTGTCCACCGTCTTTCCTGATGTCGAAGTCTGGACCAGCACCACATCCCCGCCACCGGGAGAGCGCGCCGTCTTTGTGATCGCGGCGGGATCACGCCCGACCGGGCATTCCAGGTTCGTAACCCGCGCCCCGGACAGAACAGAGTTCGGTGCGCTGGACCCAAGCTGGGTCACCCAACTGGCGGCAACGGGGACCTTGCTCACCGATGATTTTGCCCCGATCGACCGCCTGATCGGACGCCCTGACTAGGACCCGCTCCTTCATTTCGCAAGAAAATACTCCGGGGGAGTCGCGCACCGGCGCGACGGGGGCAGCGCCCCCTTTCCCCACAGTTCGTGTTCAGGCGAACAACTCATGCGCCAGTTCCAGCGCGTCGATCAGCGTATCCACCTCTTCGCGGGTGTTATAGAGGCCGAAACTCGCCCGGCAGGTCGCTGTGACACCCAGATGCTCCATCAGCGGCCCGGCGCAATGGTGGCCTGCCCGCACGGCGACACCCTTCTTGTCCAGGATGGTCGAGATGTCATGCGCATGCGCCGCGCCTTCGAGCGTGAAAGAGAAGATCGCCGCCTTGCCCGGCGCATGACCCTGCACGTTCAACCAGTTAAGCCCCGCAAACCGCTGGCTCGCATAATCTCGCAGACCCGCCTCGTGTGCCGCGATGCTCTCCATGCCAAGAGCCATAAGGTATTCCAGCGCCACGCCAAACCCGATGGTCTGCACAATGCCGGGGGTACCCGCCTCGAACTTCATCGGCGGATCGTTGTAGACTACCGCGTCCTTGGTGACCTCCTTGATCATGTCGCCACCGCCCAGGAACGGGCGCATTTCCGCCAGACGTTCGGCCCGGCAAAAGATCGCGCCCGACCCCGAGGGGCCATAGAGTTTGTGCCCGGTTATGGCGTAGAAATCACAGCCCATATCCTGAACGTCGACCGGCATATGCACCGCGCCTTGCGAGCCATCGACCAGTACCGGCACGCCCTTTGCGCGAGCCCCCGTACAGATGGATTTTACATCAACAACGGTCCCCAAAACATTGGAACATTGAGTAATCGCGATCAGTTTTGTCTTCGGGCCAATGGCGTCCAGAACCGCCTGAGGGTCCAGGGTTCCGTCCGCCGCGGGGTCGATCCATTTAAGAACCACGCCCTGACGTTCGCGCAGGAAATGCCAGGGCACGATATTGGCGTGATGTTCCATCGTCGACAGCACGATCTCGTCGCCTGCCTGCATGTGCGGCATGGCCCAGCCATAGGCGACCATGTTGATCCCCTCGGTGGTGCCCGAGTTCAGCACGATCTCATCCTCGGACCCGGCATTCAGGAACCGCGCGATGATACCGCGCACGGCCTCGTATTTCTCGGTCGCGAGATTGGACAGAAAGTGCAGGCCGCGATGAACGTTGGAATACTCCATCGCATAGGCCTGGGTGATCGCGTCGATGACCACCCGCGGCTTTTGCGCCGAGGCGCCATTATCCAGGTATGTCAGAGGCTTGCCGTTCACCTCTCGCCCAAGAATTGGGAAATCGGTACGAATTTTCCGGACATCATACATGCGGAGGAGCTCCCGGGATTGGTCCCCCGGCAAGGGACAGCAGAACGAAAAGTGAAAACGCGATGGCCAGGATCGACAGAACCAGAACACCCGCCGCGTGAATCAACGACCCCAAGCGATGCGCCTGGTCGATGAAGTGAAGAAAAACGTAAAGCGCCACCAGATTGGCCGCCAGCGCCAACAGCGCCGACAGAATCGGAATGGTAAGCGCCAGGACCAGCGTGACCGCCTGCACCGTCACCAACAACAGCTGCATCCAGACGATCAGCGCCATCACATCGCCAAACGATCCCTGCCCGCCCAACCAGCGACCGACGCGATGAACCGCGAGGATCGTCAGCACCAATCCCCCGGCCATCAACGCGCCATAACCGACCGCCGACACCGGCATGCCCGGCAATGGCATGCTCATCGGCCCGAAGGCAAGATTGGACAACCCATGCAGCAATGTATTCAGAACAACCGCCAGCGCCAGACCCAGCCACAGGGTTTCGCGTCCCAGGTTCAAGGCCATGACGTCCCGCGCCGCTTGTGCCGGATTGGTGATCGACAACAGGGCCAGGCGGCGCAATTCGCTGGGAGTCATCATTCCGGCCTTTCCGCCTGGTAGAGATTGGACAACCAGAACCACAGGAACACGACCATCCACAAGAGGCCAACGATGCTCAGCGCCGGTCCGGGGCCAATAAACCCCGCGACCAGACCATTGAGCAGCAACAGCGGAGTGGAAGCCAGCAACGACCAGAACAGCG
The DNA here is from genome assembly GCF_025751555.1 of Ruegeria aquimaris. Lineage (GTDB taxonomy): Bacteria > Pseudomonadota > Alphaproteobacteria > Rhodobacterales > Rhodobacteraceae > Ruegeria_B > Ruegeria_B aquimaris. The sequence goes on along the minus strand of NZ_JAOWLB010000014.1, from coordinate 113,271 downwards.
CCAGCCGCGCCGCATAGGCGGTGCCACGACCACCCAGCACCCGCGCGACCCAATGCGACAGCAAGGCAAGGGTATAGAGCACCAGCGGCAGGATGATCACGCTGCCCAGCAGCGCGCCCCCCATCAGCATATCCAGTTCCAACTGCTCCAGATGGGCCCGGCGCGCCAGCGCCGGCATCTGCGCAACAAAGGCAATGACGCAAAACGCCATGACCAAGGCCAGCGCGCGGTCTTCGCGCGGCCCCATATCCAGCAGGCGCCGCATCACGCGCCGCGGCCCCCGATAGGTGGCGACGATATCGGCAGTGACCGGCATCAGGACCGCCGCGCCAGCCAACCTTCGAGCCGCGAGACGATGTCGTCGGCCAGCGATTTGTCCTCGATCTCGTCCACCGCCTCGGCCAGGAAGGCCAGCGTCAAGAGATCGGTCGCCTCCTTCAGCGGCACGCCGCGTGAGCGCAGGTAAAACAGCGCCGTCTCGTCGATCGCACCGCTGGTGGAGCCATGCGAACAGGCCACGTCATCGGCATAGATCTCCAGCTCGGGCTTGGCCAGGAACTGGCTGTCATCGTCCAACAGCAGCGACTGGCTGATCTGATAGCCGTCGGTCTTCTGCGCGCCGGGCTTCACCAGGATCTTGCCCTGGAACACGCCGGTCGCGCCATTGCGCAGCACCTTCTTGAACACCTGTCGGCTTTCGCAACCCACCGCGTCATGGGTGATGAACACGGTGTCGTCATGATGAAAATCGCCGTCGCCCACACAGGCCCCCGCCACATGCGCCACCGCGTCGTCGCCGGTCAGTTCGACCACCTGCTCATTGCGGGTCAGCACCCCGTTCACGGTCAGGGTAAAGGACTTGTAGACCGACCCTTCGCCAAGCCGCGTGAACATATGGGTCACCGCCCGGCGTTCATGGTCGCGCCCCTGCGCCCGCACGTGATGCAGGGTGCCGCCATCGGCAATGTCGATCTCCATGCACTTGTTGAACCGCGATGCCGCCGGACCGTTTTCAAGAACCGTCACCGCCGCGCCGCTTTCCACCCGGATCACGTGATGCAGGATCGCGTCCGAGGTCTCGGACGCATGTTGATAGATCAGGCTGATCGGTTTGGACGGGGTGCCGGTGACGTGGATCGCCACGCCATCGGCGGCAAAGGCCGTGTTCAGCGCCGCCAGTGGGCGCGGCACAGGCGTATGACCACGCGCTTCAAGAACGCCGTACAAGTCCTTGGCCCAATGGATATCTTTGCAGCAGATATCCTCGATACGCTCGATCTGGACACCTTCCAGCTCAAGCGGATCCGACGCCTCGGGGTCAAACACACCATCGACAAAGACGATCTTCAGCCGGTCGACCGCATCGAACATCATCGGTTCGCCCGCTGCGAACGTGGCGGCGCGCGGTGCGTCCGGTGTGATCAGCGAATCGGGCCGGGTGTACTTCCAGTATTCGTCGCGCCGACCGGGCACACCCATCTCTCGTAACCGGGCCAAAGCGGCCTCACGCGCGGCGCGGGTGCAGCCGGCCTCGGGCAGATGCAGCGACGACAACAGGGCTTCGGTCGCGGTCTGTTTCTGAGCAGGCAGCGCCATCAGTTCACCTCGGCCAGAATGTCGGCATAACCGTTGTTCTCCACCTCCAGCGCCAGCTCGGGACCACCGGTCTTTACGATGCGGCCATCGGCCATGATATGCACCACATCCGGTTTGATGTGATCGAGCAGGCGCTGGTAATGGGTGATCACCAGGAACCCGCGACCAGCATCACGCAGCGCATTCACGCCCTCGGCCACCAGCTTCATCGCATCGACGTCAAGGCCCGAGTCGGTCTCGTCCAGGATGCACATCTTGGGCTCCAGCATCGCCATTTGCAGGATCTCGTTGCGCTTTTTCTCACCGCCCGAAAAGCCCACATTGACCGGCCGTTTCAGCATGTCGGCGTCGATCTTCAGCGCCTTGGCCTTGGTGCGCACCTGTTTCAGGAAGTCCGCCGCGCTCAGTTCCTCCTCACCCCGTGCCTTACGCTGCGCGTTCAACGCGGTGCGCAGAAAGGTCATGTTGCCGACGCCCGGAATTTCCACCGGATACTGGAAGGCCAGGAACAGGCCAGCGGCGGCGCGTTCCTCGGGCTCCATCTCCAGCAGGTCGACCCCTTCAAGCTGGGCCGACCCTTCGGTCACCTCATAGCCATCGCGACCGGACAGAACATAGGACAGGGTGGATTTCCCCGATCCGTTCGGCCCCATGATCGCATGCACCTTACCCGCTTCGACGGTCAGGTCCACACCCTTGAGGATCTGTTTGTCCTCTTCTTCAAGTTTGACGTGCAGATTGTTGATTGTAAGCATTTTATCCTCGCCTCATCTCAGGCCCGCACGCCGGTGCGGACGGTATCTGTCATGGCGCGCAAAGACGCCGGGAAGTGGTTCAGCAAATCGGACCTCGCCCTGTCGATCCCCTCGGACCAGCCCGGCGCATCCGCATCCTTCAACCCGCGCAGCAATGCGGGAATTTCATCCAGCTCGATCGGCACACCTGTCGGGCGCCCAACCGAAGCCGCGTAATCGTAGAATTTCAGATGTCCCTGATCGCCCGGTCTCAGCCAGGTCGAGGGCACACCGCAGGCATCCGCCACGATCAGCCCGTGCAGACTGGCCGAGATCACATGTCGGCAGGCGACAATCCGGCGGCAAACCTCCAGCGCATCACCGCCGACGTCGATCAGCTCCAGCGCCGGTTCGCACGCAACCAGCGCCACCAATGCCGGATCTTCCAGCATCGAATGATGCGGTACCAGCGCGATCCGGTCGGATCGGTCGGGCAGAGCGCCCAGCAGATCCGCCACCAGCAGGCCGGGATCACCAAAGGTCCGCGTCCGCAAGCCCAACAACTCGGCCGTCAGTGGCCCGCGCAGCAGCGCGACTTCGACATTGTCGAGAAACCCGGTCGATCCGACCGGATGCAACAGCCCCGCCCCCCAGATCACCGGGCGGCGCCCGTCGGGCGCCGGATCGCCATAATTCCGGCGCATCACCTGGATCAGCGAGCCGATGGCCAGCATCTCGCAGGCTTTCGGCCCCGCGTGCCGCACATCGCGACCCGAGACATGACCCACCACCAGCGCCGACAGGGCATCGCCGAAGTTCGGCACGCCCTTCCACCAGTAGAGCCGCAATGGTTCGGTTCGCACGGCTCCCATTCTCAGCGGTCCTTCAGCATCCAGGCGGGCAGCGTATCGACAAACCGCGCAGGTACATCCACATCCGCCAGGCCCCGCCGGACCAGTTCGTCCAGGCAAAACACGGTCAGGTCAAAGCTGCCAAACACGCAAGACGAGGCAACCGCAAGCTGCCGCACCTGCTCTGCGCTCCAGTTGGCGATCGTCTCGGGATCGCGGATATAGATCGCATCGCCATCCATCATCTGACTGCGAATGGTCTTGTAGGGCAGCCGCGCGTTTTGCGAGTTGATGATCTGCCGCGATTTGGTGAACTGGAACGTGTGAAAGCGGAACCCCTGATCGTGCAGTTCCACATCCAGCGGTCCAAACAGCGGCTCGTTCTCGTAAATCCGGTAGAACCGCACTTCTGGCACGATGCACACCGCGTCGGACAATTTACTTCGCCCGGTGCGGATCACATCCAGCTCGCCCCCCTGAATGTCGATTTTCAACATGTCCGGGCGCGGCAGTGCGTCATCGTCCAGATCGTCCAGCGCGATCAGCTCCATGTCGATCGGGTCACGTTTGGACTCGGTCCACTGGGGTTTGCCCAGAAAGGTCACGGATTCCCGCCGGACCGGAAACAAGGAGCCCAGCCCGCTCAACCGATGCGGATGGAACCGCCCGGGGCCGGTCGGCCCCACCGCTTGTTGCAGGTAATGGGTTCCGGGGCGTGGATCCGCCATCAGCGCGTCAAACGAGGCCTGATCCGGCTCAAACCCCCAGACCTCGCACCCGCCCATCTGCAACAGGCGGTCATAGTCCGGTACGTTGATCGGGTTGGCGCCCACATCGGTGATCCGCATCGGCCGTTCCGGCGACAGTGCATCGCGCAGAAACGCATAACGCTGCGCCAGCAATCGAGCCGCGCGCGGCTGATCGTCAAGCTGATCTGCCTCGGTTCCGTCCGGTGTCATCGCGTCGTCTTCCATGTTCAACCCAACACGACGGCGGTACCCGAGGCCGACACCATCAGCATCGAATCTGCCACGACCTCGTAATCGAGGTCGACGCCGACAACGGCATCCGCCCCCAGCGCAACCGCGCGTTGCTCGAGCTCGGCCAGGGCAGTCTCGCGCGCATCCTGCAACTTGCTTTCATATGCGCCCGAGCGTCCACCCACGATATCGGTGACCGAAGCAAAGAAATCCCGCACCACATTGGCGCCCATGATCGCCTCGCCGACCACGATGCCCTTGTACTCGACGATACGGCGCCCTTCGATGCTGGGTGTGGTTGTGATGATCATGTGTTTTTGTCCTTCGTTGCCCGGGGCATCGTCATCTCCGCCCTGCCAGCGCCCGCAAGAGCCGCGCCAGGCCCCACCCTATGACCGCGCCAAGCGCCACGGCTGTCACCGGGTTGATGAAATCGTCACGGTTCAGATTGACCACGATCATTCCGGCCAAACCGCCCGCCACCGGCAAGGCATAGGCCAGAAAAGTCAGAATATCGTCCCCCTTGGGCATGTCCCGGCCTCACATCCTGTTGGCAAGCGCGACATGCGGCAAGAGAAGCACCCTGCTCATTCACCCTGCCCCCGGAATACAATCATCGCGACCCGGATCGCGCCATAGGCCATGGCAAAAACCAGCGCGCTGAACAGCGTGCCAACTGGCGATGCCGCACCGCTCCATGCGAGGGACACCGCCGTGTAGACGACAGTCGCCAGCACGATATCCAGCGCGACCCGCTGCATCAGCCCACCGACCCTTCGAGGCTGATCGCCACCAGTTGCTGCGCTTCCATGGCAAACTCCATCGGCAGCGCCTGCAACACGTCCTTGCAGAACCCGTTGACGACCAGCGCGACCGCCGCTTCTTCGTCAATCCCGCGCGAGCGGCAATAGAACAACTGATCCTCGTCCACCTTGGATGTGGTCGCCTCGTGCTCGCAGCGCGACGAGTTATTCTTGACCTCGATATAAGGCACCGTATGCGCCCCGCATTTATCTCCGATCAGCAGGCTGTCGCATTGGGTATAGTTGCGACTGTTCTTTGCCTTGGGATGCATCGAGACCAGACCGCGATAGGTGTTCTGGGCCTTGCCCGCGCTGATCCCCTTGGAGACGATGCGCGATTTGGTGTTCTTGCCCAGATGGATCATCTTGGTGCCGGTATCGGCCTGCTGCATGTTGTTGGCGATGGCAATGGAATAGAACTCGCCCTGGCTGTCATCGCCGCGCAGGATGCAGGAGGGGTATTTCCAGGTCACGGCCGAGCCGGTTTCGACCTGCGTCCACATCACCTTGGACCGGTCGCCCCGGCAATCGGCGCGTTTGGTCACGAAGTTGTAGATGCCGCCGCGGCCCTTCTCGTCGCCCGGATACCAGTTCTGGACGGTCGAGTATTTCACCTCGGCGTCTTCCTCGACGATGATCTCGACCACTGCGGCATGCAGTTGGGCGGTATCGCGTTTCGGCGCGGTGCAGCCCTCAAGATAGCTGACATACGATCCCTTGTCGGCGATGATCAGCGTCCGCTCGAACTGACCGGTATTCTCGGCATTGATGCGGAAATAGGTGCTCAACTCCATCGGGCAGCGCACGCCAGGCGGCACATAGACAAACGAGCCGTCCGAGAACACGGCAGAGTTCAGCGTGGCATAGAAATTGTCGCTGACCGGTACCACCGAGCCCAGGTATTTCTTCACCAGTTCGGGATGTTCGCGGATCGCCTCGGAGATCGAGCAGAAGATCACGCCCGCCTTTTTCAACTCGGCCTGAAAGGTGGTGCCCACGGACACCGAATCGAACACCGCATCAACCGCAACCTTGCGGCCCTCGACAGGCGCCGCATCGGCGCCTTCGACACCAGCCAGGATCATCTGTTCCTTGAGTGGGATACCCAGCTTTTCATAGGTGGCCAGCAGCTTGGGGTCGACATCGTCCAGCGATTTGGGCTTTTCGGTCATGCTTTTGGGGCGGGCATAATAATACTGATCCTGAAAGTCGATTTCAGGATAGTTGACCATCGCCCATTTCGGCTCGCTCATGCCGGTCCAGCGCTCGAACGCGGCCAGCCGCCATTCGGTCATCCATTCGGGCTCTTCGTTCTTGCCCGAGATCAGCCGCACGATATCGGGGTTCACACCCTTGGGGGCGTATTCCATCTCGATCTCAGTTTCCCAGCCGTATTTGTAGGTGCCCGCCTCGCGGACGGCATCCACCGTCTCCTGATCGACGCCTTCTTTTACCTGGGTCTGGTCCAATGCGGCCATGAGAGCCCTCCTTCGCGCAAAGCGCGCTGTTAGTCCTGTGTCACGCGGCACGCGCGCGATGTTTCTTTTCTTTGTCCAGCCACGCCTCGGCAAAGCGCAGCACATCCGCTTCGGTCGTCTCGGGCCCCAGCGATACGCGGATCGCGCTCATCGCCGTGGCCTCGTCATATCCCATCGCTTGCAGCACCGCGCTGGCGCGGACCTTGCCGCTGGAACAGGCGCTGCCAGCGCTGATGGCGAATCCGGCCAGGTCCATCTGCATCACCTGGGTCTCGCCCTTCCAGCCGGGCGTGGCCAGGCACAGGGTGTTCGGCAGGCGGGGTCGACCTTTCCCGACAAAAATAGTAGATTTAGCTCCGGCCTCAAGAGCATTTTCTAGAATATTTCTAAGTTTCTCGACGCGGCTCCACACGCCCTCGGCCAGATCGCGCGCGGCGGCCTCGGCAGCGGCGCCGAAACCGGCGATGCCGATCACGTTCTCGGTGCCCGAGCGGCGGCCCATTTCCTGCCCGCCACCCTTGATCTGCGCCGCCAGATCGGTGCCGCGTTTCATCACCAGCGCACCGATCCCCTTGGGGCCACCCAGTTTATGCGCCGAGATCAGCGCCATTTCGGCCCCCAGCCAGTTGAAGGCGACCGGCAGCTTGCCAAATCCCTGCGTCGCATCAGTCACGGCAAGACCCTGCGGCAGGTCCTGAAGGATACCCGTCTCGGAATTGGCCAGTTGCAGGGTTGATCGTGCGGGATCTGCCACCCTCACCAACCCATCGGCGGAAACGGGCAAATCCTCTTTTATCCAGGCCCTTACCGCATCATGTTCAAGCGCGCAGCCGTGCAAGCCCCGATCCTTGAGCGCCAGTGCCGCGGCCTCTGTCGCGCTTGAGGTAAAGACGATATCCGCCCCCTCGGCGCCAAAGGCGGCGGCCACCTGCGCGCGCGCCTTTTCCACCACCGCCTTGGCCGCGCGCCCTTCGGCATGGACCGAGGACGGGTTACCGCAGACATCCATCGCCGCGATCATCGCCGCCCGCGCCTCGGCGCGCAGCGGTGTAGTGGCATTATGATCGAGGTAAACACGCATCACAGAGTCATCATTTCATGGCGGGTACGGCCAGATAGACGGGCCGGAGGAGATTGGCAATCGGACCCGGCTCCGGGCCTAGTCATCGACAACCGAAAACAGGGTCGGCACCGCGGGGCACGGTGCCAGATCATTGCGCACCACATCCGACAGGCGGGTCTGGTGCAGAAAGACATAGACATGGGCGCTCAGCCCTTCCCAAAGACGGTTGGTCAGGGATTGCGCGCGGCTGCCCGACATCGCGCCCGAGGCCCCGGCCCCCTTGTGCATCGCGTTCACCGATTCATCGACGGCGGCCAGCACATCGACGACCCGGATCTCCGATGCTGGCCGGGCGAGCCGGTAACCGCCGCCGGGGCCACGTACGCTTTCCACCAGATTGGCGCGACGCAGCTTGACGAAAAGCTGTTCGAGGTAAGGCAGCGAGATATCCTGCCGCGCCGAGATCTCGCCAAGGGTCACCAGCGTATCGGGCGATTGCAGCGCGATATCCGTCAGCGCCACCATCGCATAACGCCCTTTTGTCGACAGTTTCACCTCAGACCCTCCGCTCGGCGCTCAGGCGCGCGAAATCATTGACCTTATCGCCCTCAGTGCGTATCTCCCACTGACAGCGCTGCCGCAGCCCGGCAGTTTGATTAGAACCGTTCTAAGATGCCTTAGGGATTCCGTCAAGATTGCCCCGGCATCGCAGGAAATGACACAGGACAAAAGCACACATGCCCGAGGTGATTTTTCCCGGACCCGAAGGCCGCCTGGAAGGCCGCTACCACCCGCAAAAGGAAAAAGACGCACCTATTGCCATTGTGCTGCATCCGCATCCGCAATTCGGCGGCACCATGAACAACAAGGTGGTGTATAACCTGCATTACGCCTTCTACAATCTGGGCTTTACCGTGCTGCGGTTCAATTTTCGCGGCGTCGGGCGCAGCCAGGGCGAATATGACCAGGGCATTGGCGAACTTTCCGATGCGGCCTCGGCACTCGACTACCTCCAGTCGATGAACAACAACTCGAAACATTGCTGGGTCGCGGGCTTCTCCTTTGGTGCCTGGATCGGCATGCAACTCTTGATGCGCCGCCCCGAAATCACCGGTTTCGTCAGCGTGGCGCCACCTGCCAATATGTACGACTTCTCGTTCCTGGCGCCCTGCCCCTCCTCGGGCCTGATCATCAACGGCACTTCGGACCGGGTCGCGCCGCCCGCAGATACCCGTTCGCTGGTCAACAAGCTGCATGAGCAGAAGGGCATCACCATCACCCATACCGAGGTCGAGGGCGCCGATCATTTCTTCCAGAACCAGCATATGGACACGATGATCACCAACGTTGCCGATTATGTGAAACGCCGGCTGACCGAGACCTCGCGCTGATGGCGGGTACCATCGAATCCCTCGCCGCAAAGCTGGCCGAGGACACGATGAAAGTGATGGACCAGACTGGCGAAGAGCGGCTTTATGTCGAGGTCGGCAAGGTGCTGGCCGCCGCCTCACAATCGCTGGAAGAGGCCTATCTGACCGAGGTCCGGGTACGCCTTGCCGAACGGCAGGCACGCCGCTTCCTGATCCGCCGGATGAACGAGCTGAAGGCGGCCCAGGCGCCCAAGGACGGTCAATGACGGCGCGCCTGTCCGCCCAGATCGAGTTTCTCAAGGTCGCGGACAGGTTGAAGACCGTCGAGCGGGCCAATGTCCTGATGGATCTGTCGCGCCCCGAGAACTCCGCCGAACACAGTTGGCACCTCGCGCTCTGGGCGCTGGCGCTTGAACCTTTTGCCGGGCCGGATGTCTCGGTCGACCGCGCGATCCGGATGCTGCTGCTGCACGACCTCGTCGAGATCGAGACCGGCGATCACCCGATCCACGAGGAGACCGACTGGCAGGCCGTCGAGCGGGCCGAGCGGGCCGCCGCGCGCCGTCTCTTCGGTCTCTTGCCCCCCGATCAGGCCGAATCGTTTCACGACCTCTGGACCGAGTTCGAAGCCGACACCACGCCGGACGCCCGCTATGCAAAAATGCTGGACCGCTGCCAGCCGTTGTTCCAGGTGCTTTGCGCCGATACCCCGCGCCCTGACCATGTGGATGTGGTCCGCGACAACCTCGGCACCGGGCGCGCGGCCTATCTCGCCTCGGCCCTGCCCGAGGCATATGCCCATGCGATGGCGCTGCTGGACAGCACTCCCGCCACCCGGGACCGATTCACCGAGCGCCTGCCGTTCCTAGTCGAGGCCGACAGGCTGAAAACCGTTACCCGTGCCTCGCGCCTGCTGGATGACAGCCGGTACGAGAATTCGGCGGAACATAGCTGGCACATCATGCTCTACGCCTGGGTGCTGGATGAATACGCGGTGCACCCGGTCGATATCGACCGCGTATTAAGGATGCTCCTGCTGCATGATCTGGTCGAGATCGACGCCGGCGACAATCCGATCCATGGCAATGTGGACCACGCCGCGCAAGAGGCGCTGGAACAGGCCGCCGCCAACCGCCTGTTCGGACTGTTGCCGCCGGATCAGGGCGCCGCGTTGCGGTCGCTCTGGCAGGAATTTGAAGCCGCCGAAAGCCCCGAGGCGGTCTTTGGCAAGGCCGTCGACCGGGTGCAGACGCCGATCGCAAATCTGGAAAATGGCGGCGGATCCTGGGTCAGCTACCGGGTCAGCCTGCCGCAGCTTGAAACCCGCGTCGGCCAGCCGGTCAGCCGTGGCGCGCCCGATCTCTGGACCTGGCTCCAGCCACAGCTTCTGGACTGCTTCAACCGGCTGGGATTGCCGCTCTGACGGCTCAGACCCCTGTCGAGGTGACCGTCTCTTCAAGCTGAGCAGCGGGATTTGGTGCCGGGTCCTGTGGCGCAAAGCCCAGGCCAACGGCAACCACCAGAAGCGAGGCAATCAAGACCGCTTTGACAAAAGGCGTGATCATGACAAATATCCGAAAAAAACAAATAATGGCCTCACCCTAGCGAGTCCACGCTGCTTCACCAAGTCAGGTATTCTTGACCTCAGGCCGCGTTGGCCAGATCCGCCGGACCGAACTCGCGCTCGACCGCGCCGTCAGCGTTGATCGTCAGGATCCGGCCCGGCATCAGCTCCGTCCAGTCGCCCTCTTCCTGATCCAGCGGTTCCGACACCACGGCCCAGCCCTGCCGGGCCTTGGAGTAGCGGTAATAAACCGAGGGCGCGATATGGTCCGAGGAATAACGCACCGCATAGAGGGTCTGACCATCGCTGAACGCCGCCGAAAGACGCATGTGCGGCGTCGTGCCCATCGCCCGACTCAGGCTTTCGAGCCGCGCCACCGACCGAGCCAGCGCGCCAAGCGGGTCGATCTCCATGCCTTCGCTCATCGCTACCAGAAACAGCACTTCGGAATCTGTGCTGCCCTTGCGATAGGAATAGTATTCGTCGGCGATCAGCATGTCGGCATGCTTGCGAAACCGCTCGAATCCGCCGACCTGACCGTTATGCATGAAACACCACTGACGCGCTGAAAACGGGTGACAGTTGTTGCGGCTGATGCACGACCCGGTCGAGGCGCGCACATGGCTCAGAAACAGGCCCGAGCGCACATGATGGGCCACGGCGCGCAGGTTCGGGTCGGACCATGCCGGGTATACATCGCGATAGAGCCCCGGCTCCGGCCGCGCGTCGTACCATGCCACCCCGAATCCATCGCCATTGGTCGCGGTCTTGCACTGTTCCGCATGGGCGCTCTGTGCAATCAGCGAATGCCCGGGACGCGAAATCACATCTTCCAGGAAGATCGGCGTTCCATGATAGGCGGCCCAACGGCACATGATTTCTCTCCATCTTGGTGGCACAGCTCGATGCGCCCCGGAAACTCTTTTGTGCTGCTTATAATGATCCGGTTTTTCCGCAAAGTGAATCCGTGCACACTCGATTGTTCGCAATTGTACCAAATACGTCGGTCTGTCACTCGACCGCTTTCTCGGTTAGGGCGAGGGCGTCTGACAAGACAATGCGAATCCACCCGTGCGGAGAGTGATCATGCCTGCCCATTACCTTTACCTCATCCTCGCCGTCGCGGCGGAAACGGTCGGCACCACGGCGCTCCAGGCCAGTCAACAGTTCACCCGCCTCGTGCCGTCGGTTCTGGTTGTCGTCGGATATGGCCTGGCTTTCTACCTCATGGCACAGACCCTGCGGGTGATGCCCGTTGGGGTCGTCTACGCGATCTGGTCGGGTCTCGGCATCGTGTTTATCGCCGCCATCGGCTATATGATCTTTGGCCAAAAGCTCGATCTACCCGCCCTTCTGGGCATCGCGATGATCGTCGGCGGCATTCTGGTGATCCATCTTTTCTCGGCCACATCGACCCACTGATGCCGCGACGCGGCGATATTCCGCAGTTTCGATGCATTTTCTCTGGCCTTTATCCGCCTGTCGGGCTATGCGCCGGGCCAACTCCCTTACAAAGGCTGACCTCATGGACCTGCGCAATATTGCGATCATCGCTCACGTTGACCACGGCAAGACCACCCTGGTGGACGAGCTGTTGAAACAGTCCGGCGCCTTTCGCGAGAACCAGGCCGTGGCCGAGCGCGCCATGGACAGCAACGATCTGGAACGCGAACGCGGCATCACCATCCTGGCCAAGGCGACCTCGGTCGAATGGCAGGGCACCCGCATCAACATCGTCGACACCCCCGGCCACGCCGATTTCGGCGGCGAGGTCGAGCGGATCCTCAGCATGGTTGACGGCGTGGTTCTGCTGGTCGATGCCGCCGAAGGCCCGATGCCACAAACCAAGTTCGTGACCTCCAAGGCGCTGGCCCTGGGCCTGCGCCCCATCGTGGTGCTGAACAAGGTCGACAAGCCCGATGCCGAGCCCGACCGCGCGCTGGACGAGTGTTTCGACCTCTTCGCCAACCTTGGCGCCACGGACGAGCAGCTCGACTTTCCGCATCTTTACGCCTCTGGCCGCTCCGGCTGGGCCGACGAAACGCTGGAAGGCCCGCGCAAGGATCTCAACGCGCTATTCAGCCTGGTCGTGCGCCACGTGCCCGCCCCGGCCCAGATCGCGCGCAAGGACGAGCCGTTCCGCATGTTGGCCACCACGCTTGGCAGCGACCCGTTCATCGGCCGCATCCTGACCGGCCGGGTGGAAAGCGGCACGCTGAAAACGGGCGAAACGCTCAAGGCGCTCAGCCGCAAGGGCGAGCTGATCGAGAACTTCCGCGCCACCAAGATCCTCGCCTTCCGGGGTCTGGGCCAACAGCCCATTGACGTGGCCGAGGCGGGCGACATCGTCACCATCGCCGGGATGAGCAAGGCCACCGTGGCCGACAGCCTGGTGAACCCGCAAGTGATCGAGGCGCTGCCCGCCCAGCCGATCGACCCGCCGACCATCTCCGTTACCTTCGGCATCAACGACAGCCCGCTGGCGGGCCGCGACGGCAAAAAGGTACAAAGCCGCGTCATCCGCGACCGCCTGATGAAAGAGGCGGAATCGAACGTCGCCATCCGCGTCACCGATACGCCGGGCGGCGAGGCGTTCGAGGTCGCGGGCCGGGGCGAGCTTCAGATGGGTGTTCTGATCGAGAACATGCGCCGCGAAGGGTTTGAACTCAGCATCTCGCGCCCGCAGGTCCTGTTCCGCGAAGAAGACGGCCAACGGCTGGAGCCGATCGAGGAAGTCACCATCGACGTGGATGACGAATTCACCGGCGCGGTGATCGAGAAAGTCACCGGCGCGCGCAAGGGCGAGCTGGTCGAGATGAAGCCCGCCGGCACCGGCAAGACCCGGATCATCGCGCATGTGCCCTCGCGCGGCCTCATCGGCTATCATGGCGAGTTTCTGACCGACACGCGCGGCACCGGCGTGCTGAACCGCGTGTTCCACGCCTGGGCCCCGCACAAGGGCCCGATCCCAGGCCGCCGCGCAGGCGTGCTGATCTCGATGGAGAATGGTCAGTCGGTGGCCTATGCGCTCTGGAACCTCGAAGAGCGTGGCCGCATGTTCATCGGCCCGCAGGCGGATGTCTACGAAGGCATGATCATCGGCGAGCACAGCCGCGACAACGATCTCGAAGTGAACCCACTCAAGGGCAAGAAACTGACCAACGTGCGCGCCTCGGGCACGGACGAGGCGGTGCGCCTGACCCCGCATATCCAGTTCAGTCTCGAAGAGGCGATTGCCTATATCGACAATGACGAACTGGTCGAGGTCACCCCGAACTCGATCCGGCTGCGCAAGCGCTTCCTTGATCCGCACGAGCGCAAGCGCCAGTCCAAGGCGGCAAGCTGAACCAACAAAGGGCGCCCCGGTGGCGCCCTTTCCCGTTCAGAACGGCCCGCGAAACACGAACCACGCCCCCAGCGCGATGAAGCCGAACCCGATGGCGTGATTCACTGTCAACGACTCTTTCAGGAAAAGCACGGAAAACCCGGCAAAGACGATCAGGGTAATGACCTCCTGCATCGTCTTCAGTTCCGCCGCCGTGTAGACGCGGTGCCCAATCCGGTTGGCGGGCACCGCAAGGCAGTATTCGATCAGGGCAATGCCCCAGCTGACCAGGATGACCACGGCCAGCGGTTTGCCGGGGAATTTCAGATGCCCGTACCATGCGAATGTCATGAAGACATTCGAGGCTGCCAACAGAACCAGCGGCAGCAGATGCGCGGGCGTCATCCCCGGCCCGTCATTCGCTGGTCTCGACCACCATCAACTCGCGCTCCGAGGCACCGCGCGCATGGCTCAGCGCCTCCTGGTATTCGGGCGAGTTGTAGCAATCGACCGCCGCCTCGACCGAGGGGAAGCGCGCCACCACGTTGCGCGGCCGCTCCTTGCCTTCGAGCTGCACGAACCGACCGCCGCGCGCGATGAAGGTGCCACCATGCTTGGCGATGGCGGGACCGGCCAGCTCGGCATATTTGCCATAAGCCTCGGCATCGGTCACCGTCACATGTGCAATCCAGAGTGCGCCCATCGTCTTATCCTCCCAGAACCTGTTCCGCAGCCTTGATCGCCGCATCCGCGTTGCCCGCGTCCTGACCGCCGCCCTGCGCCATGTCAGGCCGCCCGCCGCCACCCTTGCCGCCAAGCGCCACGACCGCCGCCTTGACCAGATCCACAGCAGAAACGCGGGCCGTCAGATCCTCGGTCACGCCAGCCGCTACAGCGGCCTTGCCCCCGGTATCGGCAATCAGCAGGACCGCGCCCGAGCCCATGCGGCTCTTGTGTTCGTCAATCAGCGCGGGCAGATCCTTGCCCGAAACGCCCGACAGCACCTGCGCCAGGAAGGGCACACCGCCCACGTCGCGCGCCTCGGCACCACCGCCCTGCCCGGCCCCACCGGCCATGGCCAGATCGCGGCGCAGCTGCGCCACCTCGTTCTGCAAGGCCTTGCGCTCGTCCAACAGCGCCCGCACCCGTTCGGCCACCTCCGAGGGCTGCGCCTTGAGCATCGCGGTCACCTCGGACAGACGCGACACCTCTTGCGACAGGTGCTCATAGGCCGCCTGTCCGGTCAGCGCCTCGATCCGGCGCACCCCGGCGCTTGACGCGCTGTCGCCCAACAGGACGAACATGCCGATATCGCCGGTTTGCGCCACATGGGTGCCGCCGCACAGCTCGATCGACCAGGTCTTGCCATCGGCGCCCTTGCCGGTCTCGGCCCGGCCCATCGACACCACCCGCACCTCGTCGCCGTATTTCTCGCCAAAGAGCGCCTGCGCGCCGATGGCGCGGGCATCGTCCGGGGTCATGATCCGGGTCTCAACGCGCGAGTTCTGCCGGATGAACCGGTTCACCTCGGTCCCGACCTGGGCCAGTTCCGCCTCACTCAGGGCTTTGGCATGGCTGAAGTCGAAGCGCAGCCGGTCAGCCGCGTTCAGCGAGCCGCGCTGCGCCACATGATCGCCCAATGTCTCGCGCAGCGCTTCATGCAGCAGGTGCGTGGCCGAGTGGTTGGCCCGGATCGCGCTGCGGCGGGCATGATCCACCTCCAGCTCGACCGCATCGCCCTTGGCCAGCGCGCCGCGCTCCATCGTCACCTTATGGGCATAGACCTTGCCATCGGCGAATTTGCGCGTGTCCTCGACCAGCGCCACGTGATCGCGGTTCTCCAGCCGGCGTATCACGCCGCTATCGCCGACCTGACCACCGGATTCACCATAAAACGGCGTCTGGTTGGTCACCACCCAGCCGCTGCCGCCCTCGGCAATCCTGTCGCTGAGCGCGCCCTCGACCACCAGCGCCAGCGCCTGACCCTCGGCCTTTTCGGTGTCATAACCCAGGAAATCGGTCGCGCCCGCAACATCCAGCACGTCGAACCATACGGCATTGTCCGCCGCCTCACCCGAACCCGCCCAGGCGGCGCGCGCCTTGGCCTTCTGCTCGGCCATCGCGGCATCGAACCCGTCGGTATCGACCTTGCGGCCCTTTTCGCGCAGCGCGTCTTGCGTCAGGTCCAGCGGAAACCCGTAAGTGTCATAAAGCTTGAACGCCGCCGCGCCCGGAAGCGGCGCGCCCTCGGGCAGCGCGCCCAGCTCGTCATCGAGAAGTTTCAGGCCACGGTCCAGCGTCTGCTTGAACCGGGTTTCCTCCAGCAACAGCGTTTCCTCGATCAGCGCCTGCGCCCGACCCAACTCGGGATAGGCCGCGCCCATCTGGCCGACCAGCGTGCGCACCAGTCGGTGCATCACCGGATCCTTGGCGCCGAGCAGATGCGCATGCCGCATCGCCCGCCGCATGATCCGCCGCAGCACATAGCCGCGTCCGTCATTGCTGGGCATCACCCCATCCGCGATCAGGAACGAGGTCGAGCGCAGGTGATCCGCGATCACCCGGTGATGCACGTTCTGATCTCCATAGGGATCGACACTGGTGGCGTCGGCCGAAGCCTCGATCAGCGCCTTGAACAGATCGGTGTCATAGTTGTCATGGCTCCCCTGAAGCAGCGCACCAATCCGCTCCAACCCCATGCCGGTGTCGATCGACTGCATGTCGAGATCGACCATCGAGCCGTCCTCGAACTTCTCGTTCTGCATGAAGACGATGTTCCAGATCTCGATGAACCGGTCGCCATCCTCTTCCGGACTGCCCGGAGGGCCGCCCCAGATATGGTCGCCGTGATCATAGAAAATCTCGGTGCAGGGGCCGCAGGGGCCGGTCGGACCCATCTGCCAGAAATTGTCCGAGGTGGCGATACGGATGATCCGGCTCTCGGGCACGCCTACCTTCTTCCAGATCTCGAAAGCCTCGTCATCGGTGTGATAGACGGTGGTATAAAGCTTGTCCTTGGGAATGTCGAAATCGCGGGTGATCAGTTCCCAGGCAAACGGGATCGCCTCGGACTTGAAGTAGTCGCCAAAGGAGAAGTTGCCGAGCATCTCGAAAAACGTGTGATGCCGCGCGGTATAGCCCACATTGTCCAGGTCATTGTGCTTGCCGCCCGCGCGCACGCATTTCTGTGCCGTGGTGGCGCGGACATAGTCGCGCTTGTCCACCCCGGTGAAGCAGTTCTTGAACTGCACCATGCCCGAGTTGGTGAACATCAGCGTCGGGTCGTTGCGCGGTACCAGCGGGCTGGACGGGACAACCGTGTGCCCCTGTTTGGCGAAATAGTTCAAAAAGGTGGATCGGATGTCGTTCAGGCTGGGCATTCTGGCTCTCTCGGCGCGAAATCGGCAGGGTCTGCGCTGGTTTAGCGGCAGCCCGGCCCCCTGTCCACAGCCCCTGTCGTCGCAAAGACAAAAGGCGGTCCGTCAGGACCGCCCTCGTCTTTCTTCCAAAGCGCCGACGGGCGCCGCCTCACGCTTCGAGGATATCGTCGTCGCTCGACCCCATGTCGAACTCCAACCCGTGCGAGGCGCGGATCTTGTCTTCGATCTCCAAGGCTATCTTGCTGTTTTCCCTTAGATAATTCTTGGCGTTTTCACGGCCCTGACCAATCCGTTCATCGCCATAAGAAAACCAGCTGCCGGATTTCTCGACCACACCCGCCTTGACGCCCAGATCCAGCAATTCGCCGGTCTTTGAGATGCCCTCGCCATACATGATGTCAAATTCGACCTGCTTGAAGGGCGGCGCCACCTTGTTCTTGACCACCTTGACGCGGGTGGCGTTGCCCACCACCTCGTCACGGTCCTTGATGGCGCCGATGCGGCGGATATCCAGGCGAACCGAACTGTAGAATTTCAGCGCGTTGCCGCCGGTGGTGGTTTCCGGGCTGCCGAACATCACGCCGATCTTCATGCGGATCTGGTTGATGAAGATCACCATGCATTTCGACCGGCTGATCGAACCGGTCAGCTTGCGCATGGCCTGGCTCATCAGACGGGCCTGCACGCCGACGCTGGAATCGCCCATGTCACCTTCAAGTTCCGATTTCGGGGTCAGTGCTGCGACCGAATCAACCACCACCATGTTGACCGCGCCCGAGCGCACCAGCGTGTCGGTGATCTCCAGCGCCTGTTCGCCGGTGTCGGGCTGGCTGATCAACAGCTCGTTCAGATCGACTCCCAGCTTGCGGGCGTATTGCGGGTCGAGCGCGTGTTCGGCGTCGACAAAGGCGCAGACGCCGCCGCGCTTCTGCTGCTCGGCGATACAATGCAGGGTCAGCGTGGTCTTGCCCGAGCTTTCCGGGCCGTAGATCTCGATGATCCGGCCCATCGGCAGGCCGCCGATCCCCAATGCGATATCCAACCCCAGCGAGCCGGTCGAGCTTGCCTCGATCTCCTGAATGGCATTGTCGCCGCCCAGTTTCATGATCGAGCCTTTGCCGAACTGCCGCTCGATCTGGGCCAGGGCGCTATCCAGCGCCTTTTGCTTGTCCGCGTTCTGTTTGCTGCTCATCGTCAGAAGATCCGCCATAGTCCCATCCCCTTCCTTGTGTCACACGCCGTCATTGGCGGCAATCGCTGCTTTGTTCACCTCTTGTTCCTTATGAGATCAAAGCAGGAACATTTCAAATAGAATCTTTCCTACCCGAGCTTTTTCCATTTGTGTTAAAGAGTGGTTTACGTCCGGAAAATACAATCCCGGACAGAATATATCGGGTGTTAGATGCTTGTTTTCTTTAAGGAACGTCTGGTTCTTCTTTCGGTGCCCAAGACCGGCACCACCGCGTTCCAATCGGCGCTGCGGACGCGGGCCGATATCGTGATCTCCGATCCGCCCGAGCTGAAACATGCGCCGATCTACCGCTATGACCGGTTCTTTCGGCCGATCTTTGCCAAGATGTTCGGCGTCGAGATGGAGATCATGGCGGTCGTGCGCGAACCGATCGACTGGCTGGGCAGCTGGTATCGCTATCGGCAGCGCCCTTTCATGGAGGGCAAGCCGAACTCGACCCACGGTATCCCCTTCGACGACTTCGTGACCGCCTATATGCAGGGCAAACGTCCGCCGTTTGCCGATGTCGGCAGCCAGCTGCGCTTTCTCACCCCGCGCCCGGGCGGATGCAGTGCGACCCACCTGTTCAAATACGAGAATCAGCCCGGCATCATCGCGTTTCTCGAGGCCCGCCTTGCCACCCCGATCTCGCTGCCGCGTGAAAATGTTTCGCCGGCGATGGAACTGGTGCTGGACCCCGCCATTGCCGAACGCTTTCGCCGGAAATTCGCCGAAGAATTCGAACTGCACGCGGATGCGATCTGACCCGAGCGGTTTGAATGGCCTTAATGCAGCTGCTGCTGCACCGTCTCGGTGAGTTGGTTCAGCGAGAATGGCTTGGGCAGGAACACGGAATTCGGTATGTCCGCCTCCGAATCGCCAAAGGCGCCTTCGGAATAGCCCGACACAAAGACCACGCGCACCTGCGGGCGGTCGGCCAGTGCCTGGCGCACCCAAGTCGGACCATCAAGGCCCGGCATCACCACATCGGTCACAAAGACATCCACCGTCAGCCCGGGATCTTCGAGAAGACGCAGCGCATCCTCGGCCGACTCCGCTTCCAGCACGGTGTAGCCCCGCAATCGCAGCGCGCGCGAGGCAAAGGCGCGCACCGGTGCTTCGTCCTCGACCAGCAGCACGACGCCGCCATTGTAACAGTCGGCGGGCTTGCCCTGGACCGCCGTTGCCGGTGCGGGCGAAATCTCGCGCGCCTGAAAGGCCGGAAAATAAAGGATAAACTCCGTCCCCTTGCCCGGCACGCTGTCGACAAAGATGTAACCTCCGGTCTGCTTTACGATGCCATAGACGGTGGACAGCCCCAGGCCGGTTCCCTCACCCGTGCGCTTGGTCGTGTAGAAGGGCTCGAAAATCTTTTGCAGCTTGCTGGGTTCGATCCCGATGCCTTCGTCGCGCACCTTGACGGTCACATACTCGCCGCTCGGCAGGGTCGCCCGGTCCCTCTCCAGCGGTTCGTTCAGGGTTATCACCTCTGTCTCGATGCGGATCTCGCCCCCCTTCGGCATGGCGTCACGGGCATTGACCACCAGGTTCATCAGAACCTGTTCCAGCTGGCGCTTGTCGGCCCGGACGGATTTCAGCGCCGGGTCGTGGCTCAGCGTCAGGGTGACCTTCTCGCCCACCAGCCGGTTCAACAGGTGAATGAGGTCCGCCAGGGTATCGCGCAGGTCGAGCACCTCTGGCCGCAGCGTTTGTTTGCGCGAAAAGGCCAGCAACTGGCTGACCAGCGCCGCCGCGCGGTTGGCGTTCTGGTTGATCTGGACCAGGTCGCCATAATCCGGGTCGCCATGATCGTGCCGCAGCAGCAGCAGATCGCAATGGCCGGAAATGGCGGTCAGCAGATTGTTGAAATCATGCGCAACGCCGCCGGCAAGCTGCCCCACCGCCTGCATCTTCTGGCTTTGCACGAATTGCGCCTCCAGCGTCTTCAACTCGGTGGCATCGTTCAGCACCGCGATCAGTCCCTTTTCGCCCTGATCAGTGATCGGACTCAGAGTCACCTGGACAAACACCTCGCGATCCCGGCTCGCCAGGCGCAGAAACTCCGATCGCGGCGCAACGGTCTCGTCCAGTGCCTGGCTCAGCCAGTCCGGGATCGGGCGGCCAAGCCCCTGCATCAGCTGTTCCAGCGAGGTATCCGGCGCAACCGGCCCGCCGATCAGGTCCTGCGCCATCCGGTTTGCATCCAATATCCGTCCACTTGCCGACAGCCGCATCATCGCCACCGGCAGTGTCGCGAAATCCGGGCTATGCCCCCTGGAAATCTCGCCTTTGACCGGAACCAGGAACAATTCTTGCCGACCCGGCCCGCTGGCCAGTTCCACGACAATGGCCGGCGCGGCCCCGTCCGCAACCGCGATCTGGTTTATCTCATCCGCCCGGTACGGCACCTGCAAAAACAGCCGGTCGAGCGATTTGACGCGCGACCCGATAAAGCTGCGCGCCGCCTCGTTCATGAACAGGATCGCGCCGCCACGTCCGATTGTCAGCATCGGCAAGGGCAAGCTATCGGCGCGGCTGGCGGCGGCGGACCGGTCGGAAATGTCCTCGACCCGCCAGAGAAAGGCATCATTGCCCAGCGTGTGGACAGACAGGCGGATATGCCCCCGCCGGGTCACCACATCCTCGCGCGCATTGCCTTCAAGCCTCGACCGCATCTGCAACCGATAGAGAACCGCCGAAGGGTTGCCAAAGATCGACCGCAACGTCGCCGCCAGCGTCTGGTCCTGTGTCCCCGAAAACCGCTCTGACGCGGCGAGGTTGCGGGCCTGAATCAGCCCGTCGTCATCGGTGACAAAGCTGGGCGTCGCGTCTTTTTCGATAAAGCCCGCGAGAAGATCGCGCATCTGCCCTTTCAACCCGCGCTGCCCCCGCATCCGAACCGCCAGCCAGGCCGTGACCAGGATCGACGACGCACCGCCCGCAACCAAGGCCTTGCGGGCGAAATCGGGCATCTCCCAGAACAGCGCCAGGCCAAATGCCGTCGCGGCCAGGATGAGCAACACCGCCATCCGCGCGCCCGCGCCGCGCTGACCATTCGGTGTCGACAGGATCGAGGCGGTAAGATCGGTCACAATCCGGCTCCGTCGTCTGAATCACTCGTGTTTGTCGCGCACCCAAGGTTAAGCCCGCTTTAACGCGCGCTTATTTTATCAGATACTCTCCTTTAAGTTGATATTACTTGACGCCCACTCGCGTCAATACCGCCAGGAAGAATCCATCGGTTCCATCCAGAACGGTCCAATGCGCCTCTTCGCTCAAACACCAGTCCGTCTGTTCTGCCAGGAAATCGGCAACAACGTCGCCGTTTTCCTCATGCAGCATCGAACAGGTGGCATAGGCCAGCACCCCATCCGCCGCGACCAACTCAGCCGCGCGCTGCAAGATCGCCCGCTGGATGCGCCCAAGTTCCGCCAGCCGCTCTGGCGTCAGGGCCCATTTGCCATCAGGCGCACGCCGCCACGATCCGCTGCCCGAACAGGGCACATCGGTCAGCACCAGATCAAAGGGCGCCTCCCGGTCCAGGCCCTCGGTCGCAAGCAGCCGGACCTTGGCACCGGCACGCGCCGCGCGCTCGGGCAGGTCGCGCATGCGTTGCTGCGCGGCATCATGGGCCAGAACCTCGCTCTGCATGCGCGCGGCCAGCGCCAGTGTCTTGCCGCCACCGCCCGCGCAATAGTCCAGAACCCGCGCACCCGGTTGCAGCGGCAGCCGTGCCACGATCGCCTGACTGGCCGCATCCTGCAACTCGACCAGCCCCTCCAGATAGGCCTGCGACCGGGCCACCTGGCGCGCGCCCTCCGTCACCTCAAGCGCGGTGTCACAAGCGGGATGCGCCACCGCGGTGATCCCGTCAGCTGCCAGAGCGGCGCTCGCACCGGCCCGATCCGTGCGCAACAGGTTGGCCCGCAGGTGCAGCGGCGCGCGGGTCTGCATGATCCGCCCCGCCTCTTCGGCGCGCGCACCCAGAGCGGCCTGAAACCGGGGCCAGAGCCAGTCGGGAATATCCGCCGCCTCGGCCCCTGGGGCAGGATCGCGCGCCTTGGCGCGCTCCGCCTCTGTCACCGGCTCCGGCGCATGGCCCGCGCCAGAGAACAAGCCATCCACATCACCGCCCTGCGCGCGCACCAGCCCGATCATCAGCCCGCGCCCGGTCGCAGCCCCGCCAAGCGCCGCCAGCGAGCGGCGCCCGCGCAGCGCGTCGAACACATGGTCGCGGATCGCGGCGCGATCCTTGGACCCGGCAAAGCGCGACCGCCGCGCCCAGGTGGTCAGCGCCTGTTCGGCGGGCTTGCCCTCCAGAATCTCGTCCAGGATCTCGATGGCGGCCTGCACCCGCGCCCCCGGCGTCATGCCTTGCGCTCCTGAAGGATATTGCCGCCATCAACCACAATGACCGCCCCGTTGACATATGAGGCCCCTTCCGAGGCCAGAAACGCAACGACCGCCGCCACCTCCTCGGGGGTTCCGGCCCGCCCCGGCGGCGTCGCCCGCGCAGCGATCAGTTCCTCGGCGGTCGAGGCGCCGGTGGCGATCCAGCCGGGCGCCACCGCGTTCACGGTCACCCCATGCGCGGCCTGCTCCAGCGCCAGCGCATGGGTCAGGCCGACCATCGCCGCCTTGGCCGCCGAATAGGCCGCTTCGCCCGGGTTCGACACCAGCGGACCGGTGACCGAGGCCATCATCACCACCCGCCCCCAACCGGCCCGGACCATGTCGGGCAGAAAGGCGCGTGTCGTCAGAACCGCCGTTCGCAGGCTGGCGTCCATCGCGCGATCCCACTCTTCAACGGCCATCTCCAGGAACCCGGCTTGCAAAGCCGGTGCGCCGACCGAGCCCATCCCGGCATTGTTCACCAGGATATCGACCGCGCCGACCGCCGCGCGCAGCCGCGCCACCTGATCGACCTCGGTCAGATCGGCGATAT
Source organism: Ruegeria aquimaris (assembly GCF_025751555.1). Lineage (GTDB taxonomy): Bacteria > Pseudomonadota > Alphaproteobacteria > Rhodobacterales > Rhodobacteraceae > Ruegeria_B > Ruegeria_B aquimaris. Next base: position 89,951 of record NZ_JAOWLB010000014.1, on the reverse strand, counting down.
ACGCCGACACGTCCAGCCCCTCGGCCCGCAGCGCTGCGGCCCGCTCGTGAATACGGTCGGTGGTCGCACAGATGGCCACCCGGCATCCGGCCCGGCCAAGCGCCCGGGCACAAGCCAGCCCGATGCCGTCTGCGGCGCCCGCCCCGGTGACCAGCGCCCGTTTCATAGGGGGGTTTTCCGGTATCCCGAACCGGCGCGCTCCAGCCGCGCAAACTTGGCGCCGATCATGTGGCTGCCGGTCCAGACCAGCCCCTTGTCCACGATCTCGGCCAGCGCCGCGCGTCGGCTGGCCAGGGCCAGCGGCCCGTCGACATCATACTTCGTCGCGTTCTCCGGATCCGGCAGTTGCAGCGCCTCGGAATGAATGATGTCTCCGGCCAGAACCAAGTATTCTCCGATCCGCAACCCCATATGACCGGGCGTGTGACCCGGAAGTGCCCAAACCGCAATGCCATCGCCCAGATCCGCGTCATCCTCGACACAGCGCAGGGCATCTTCACAAGCGGCCAGCACCTGTCCGCCCAAGCCCTCGGTGCCGCGCCAATGTGCGGCCTCGCGCGCATGCAACACTACCTCTGCTGCGGCATAAACCGACGCCCCGTCTACCAGCGCGCCACCGCAATGATCGCCATGCAGATGGGTAAAGATCACCCGGCTCACATCCGACGGCGCGATCCCCATCGCGGCCAGCCGCTCGGGCATCCGCCCGCCCGCAGGACCAAAACCCGCGCCGCAGCCGGTATCGACCAGCCAGACCCGGCCATCGTCATGCCGCAGCACATAGGCGTTGAACTCGGTCTCGGCCCCACCTAGCCCGGCAGCGGCCAGCAACTCGGCCTGCCTCTCAGCGGAAACCTGGGGAAATACATCCGCGCCAAAGGTCAGCCCGCCATCGACAAGGCAGGTGATCCGCCAAGGTCCCGCTCTGAACGTGTCACCCGTCATCAGCCGATCCGGTAGTTCGGGCTTTCGCGGGTGATCTGCACGTCATGGACGTGGCTTTCCTTCAACCCCGCGCCGGTGATCTTCACGAACTGGCAGTTCTGGCGCATCTCTGCGACGGTGGCGCAGCCGGTGTAACCCATCGCCGCGCGCAGGCCGCCAACCAGCTGGTGGATCACCGCACTGGCCGAGCCCTTGTAGGGCACCTGCCCCTCGATCCCCTCAGGCACCAGCTTGTCGCTGGCGGCATCTTTCTGGAAGTAGCGGTCGGCCGAGCCGCGCGCCATCGCGCCAAGCGACCCCATTCCACGATAACTCTTGAAGCTACGGCCTTGATACAGAATGACTTCTCCCGGGCTCTCATCGGTGCCCGCAATCATCGAACCGACCATGGCACAGGACGCGCCCGCAGCAATCGCCTTGGCGAAATCGCCCGAGAACTTGATGCCGCCATCAGCAATCACCGGCACGTCACCCGCCGCGCCCGCGCAATCCATGATCGCGCTCAGCTGCGGCACGCCCACGCCCGCCACCATCCGCGTGGTACAGATCGAGCCCGGCCCGATCCCCACCTTGACCGCATCGGCGCCGGCGTCGATCAGGGCCTTTGTCGCCTCGGCAGTGGCCACGTTGCCCGCGATCACCTGCACCGCGTTCGACTGCGCCTTGATCCGCTTGACCGCCTCGATCACGCCAGCCGAATGGCCATGCGCGGTATCGACCACCACGATATCGACGCCCGCGTCGATCAGCGCCTCGGACCGGGCAAAGCCGCTGTCGCCAACGGAACTCGCGGCCGCCACCCGCAACCGGCCCAGCTCGTCCTTGCAGGCGGTGGGGTTCAGCACCGCCTGTTCGGTGTCCTTCAGCGTCAACAGACCGGTCAGACGCCCCTTGCCATCATGCACCAGCAGTTTCTCGATCCGCCGCGCCCGCATCAGGCTCTTGGCCTGGTCCAGATCCGCGGGTTCGGCCAGCATGGCCAGGTCGTTGGTGGTCATCACCGCGCTCACCGGCATGTCGTCGCTGGTGGCAAAGCGCATGTCGCGGTTGGTGACGATGCCAACGATATGGCCCCTGTCGTCCACCACCGGAAAGCCGGTGAAGTTGTACCGTTCCACCAGCGCCCGCGCATCCGCGATGGTCTGGTTCGGTTTCAGGGTGACCGGGTTATAGACGATACCACTTTCAAACCGTTTCACCCGGCGCACTTCGCGCGCCTGTTCCTCGATCCCGAGGTTCTTGTGGATCACGCCCATGCCGCCCGCCTGCGCCATGGCAATCGCCATGCGCGCCTCGGTCACCGTGTCCATGGCCGAACTCAGGAGCGGAATGTTCAGCTTGATCTCGCGTGTCACCCGTGTCCTGGTATCGGCCGTCGAGGGCAGCACCGACGAGGCCGCCGGAACCAGAAGAACGTCGTCAAAGGTGAGAGCCTCACGAATCTGCATATGCGGTCCCCATGCATAATCCCGTTTGGCGGTGACCCTATGGCACAGTTACCCGAGAGGGAAAAGGGCCTGAGGCAAGAAAACCCGGCCCCACCCCGGGACTGATCTGTGTCAAGGCACTGTCACCCTGCGGCGCTATCCCTATGTGTGCGCAAACAGACCAAGGAACATCTCATGCCCGGACCCCTCGACGGCATTCTCATCCTCGACCTGACCCATGTTCTGGCCGGACCATATGCCAGCATGACGCTGGCCGATCTGGGGGCAAGGGTGATCAAGGTCGAACGCCCCGGCACCGGCGACGACACCCGCGCCTTTCCGCCGTTCAAAAACGGCGAGAGCGCCTATTTCGCCGCCATCAACCACGGCAAGGAAAGCATCGCGCTGGACCTGAAATCGCCCGAGGATCGCGTGATCTTCGAGAGGCTGCTGGCGCGCGCCGACATTCTTCTGGAAAACTACCGCCCCGGCGTGATGGAGCGCCTGGGTTACGGCTGGGAGGCGCTGCATGCGCGACACCCCAAACTGATCTATGGCGCGGTCTCGGGCTTTGGCCATACCGGCCCCGAGGCCGAGCGCCCCGCCTATGACATGGTGGTGCAGGCGCGCGGCGGGGTGATGTCGATCACCGGCGAGCGCGACCGCGAGCCGGTGCGCGTCGGCGCCTCGATCGGCGATATCGTGGCCGGGATGTTTCTGGCCCAGGGCGTGCTGGCCGCGCGGCTGGAGGTCGAGCGCGGCGGCAAGGGGCAGAAGATCGACATCTCCATGCTCGACAGCCAGCTGGCACTTCTGGAACATGCGATCGCAATCACGACAGCAACGGGACAGCCGCCGCGCCCCTCGGGCGCGCGCCACCCCTCGATCACCCCGTTCGAAACCTTCCATGCCGAAGACGGCCTCTTTGTCATCGCGGCCGGAAACGACGCGCTCTTTGCCAAGCTGTGTACCGCGCTTCAACTGCCGCTCGCCGGTGATCCGCGCTTTGCCACCAACCCGGCCCGCTGCCAGAATGCCCGCCTCTTGAAACGCCTGATCGAGGCGGTAACGCTCGACCGGCCCAAGGCGCATTGGATCGCGCTGCTGACTCGCGCGGGCGTCCCCACCGGCCCGATCCAGAACGTGGCCGAAGTTCTGAAAGACCCCCAGATCCGTGCCCGCAACATGGTGGTCGACATTCTGGACCGCGACGGCGCACCGGCCTATGTCGCTGCCGGCAACCCGATCAAGATGTCGGCCCTGCCCGATCCCACCACCCGCGCCGCCGCGCCCGCGCTGGACGAAGACCGTAGCGCGATCCTCGCATGGCTCGATCAGGAGCCAGAAGCCTGATCGGACAGCCCTGCCCTCGGCAATGGAAATTACCGCCAAAACCGGGTAAGCTGCCTTGGGACCTGCACCACACAAGGAGCGAAGCGGATGGCGGAATTCGTCGTTCACCATGCCGAGGGTCTGGTCCGGGTCACCTGGCAGCCCGCGCTTCAGGCGGTCTACCTCAAATGGTACAGCGAATACGATGAAGGAACCCGCGTCCGCGACGCGGTCCTGGCGGTGCTGGCCTGGGTGCGCACCAACAAGGTCGAACACTGGGTCGCCGATGTCTCGACCTCGCCCCATGCGCTTTCCGAACGTGACTACGAATGGGTCAGCGGCGAGGACTTCCGCGCCGCCGTTCTGGATTCGCCTTTGCGGAAATTCGTGCTCATCCCGCCGCTCCCCGAATCCGGCCAGGACGATGCCTGGGTGGCCGACTGGGAGGCTAACACCCTGTCCCGCTTTGGCGACCGTGTCAGCGCCCGTGTCTGCAAGACACTGGACGAGGCCCGGGATTTCCTGTCGGAACCGGTGGCATAGCGACACGACCCCACGTCGAAACTCACATTCGCGGCGTATCTTTTTCGCCCGAATGCCGCCCCCGGACAGGAAAATGCCGCGCGCCGCCTTTCCGCTGGCGCAAAACACAATATTGTCGCGCACAATCGGTAGACCGGAAGGCAATAGCATGAGCAGCGATCCCCTCGTCGTATTCACCCCCTCGGGCAAGCGGGGCCATTTTCCCGTCGGCACCCCGATCCTGACCGCCGCGCGGCAATTGGGCGTCGATCTCGATTCGGTCTGCGGCGGGCGCGGCATCTGCTCGAAATGCCAGATCACCCCGTCCTATGGCGAGTTTCCCAAACATGGCGTCACCGTGCGCGACGGCGCGCTCAGCGAATGGAACGCGGTCGAACAGCGCTATCAGGACAAGCGCGGCCTGAAAGAAGGCCGCCGCCTTGGCTGTCAGGCCACCGTTCAGGGCGACGTGGTGATCGACGTGCCCCCCGAAAGCCAGGTCCACCGCCAGGTGGTGCGCAAGGCCGCCACCGCCCGCGCCATCACCATGGACCCGGCCACGCATCTCTATTTCGTCGCGGTCGAGGAACCCGACATGCACGAGCCGACCGGCGATCTCGAACGTCTGCAACGCGCGCTCAAGGCGCAATGGGGCATTGGCGAGGTCACCGCCGACCTGTCGCTGCTGGCCAAGCTGCAACCGGCCCTGCGCAAGGGAGAGTGGAAGGTCACCGTGGCCCTGCACAAGGGGCACAATGACACCAGCCACCGGATTCTGGAAATCTGGCCCGGCTATTCCGAGGAACGGATCTATGGCCTTGCCATCGACCTCGGCTCCACCACCATCGCCGCGCATCTGTGCGACCTGCGCAATGGCGAGGTCAAGGCCTCCAGCGGCCTGATGAACCCCCAGATCCGCTTTGGTGAGGATCTGATGAGCCGGGTCAGCTATTCGATGATGAACCCCGGCGGCGACCGCGAGATGACGGCGGCCGTGCGCGAGGCGATCAACGACCTCACCCGCTCCATCGCCACTGAGGGCGGCATCGAGCCGCGTCAGATCGTCGAAACCGTGTTCGTCTGCAACCCGGTGATGCACCACCTTCTCCTGGGCCTCGACCCGGTCGAACTGGGCCAGGCGCCCTTTGCGCTCACCACCTCTGACAGCCTGTCGCTGCCCGCCCGCGAGATGGGGCTCGATGCGATGAACCCGCGCGCGCAGGTCTATATCCTGCCCTGCATCGCGGGCCATGTGGGCGCAGACTGCGCCGCCGTGGCACTGTCCGAGGAACCTGGCAAGTCCGAGGATCTGGTACTGATCGTCGATGTCGGCACCAATGCCGAGATCCTGCTGGGCAACACCACCCGGGTTCTGGCCTGTTCCTCGCCCACCGGCCCCGCCTTCGAGGGCGCGCAGATCAGCTCGGGCCAACGCGCCGCCCCCGGCGCCATCGAGCGGATCGAGATCGATCCCATCACCAAGGCCCCCCGCTTCCGCGTCATCGGTTCCGACAAATGGTCCGACGAAGAAGGCTTTGACACCGACATCGCCACCACCGGCATCACCGGCATCTGCGGCTCGGGCATCATCGAGGCCGTGGCAGAGATGCGCATGGCGGGCCTTCTGGACGAAAGCGGCCTGATCGGCTCGGCCGAGCAGACCGGCACCTCCCGCTGCGTGCCCGAAGGGCGCACCCATTCCTATCTGCTGCACGACGCCTCGGAAACCGGCGGCCCGCGCATCACCGTGACCCAGGGCGATATCCGCGCCATCCAGCTGGCGAAATCGGCGCTCTATGCCGGTGCGCGCCTGTTGATGGACGAGATGGGGGTCGACCGGGTCGACCGGATCGTGCTGGCCGGGGCCTTTGGCGCCCATATCTCGACCAAGCACGCGATGGTGCTGGGCATGATCCCCGACGCGCCGCTCGACAAGGTCACCAGCGCCGGCAATGCCGCCGGCACCGGCGCCCGTATCGCCCTGTCGAACATCGGCGCCCGGGCCGAGATCGAGCGTGTGGTGCGCGAGATCACCAAGGTCGAGACCGCGATCGAACCCAAGTTCCAGGATCATTTCGTGGCCGCCAACGCGATCCCGCACAAGACCGACCCGTTCCCGGACCTCTATTCGGTCGTCACCCTGCCCAAGGTGTCCTTCAACACCGGCGGCGGCGACGACGACGGGTCTGGCCGCCGCCGACGCCGCAGGGCATGATGCCCCCCGAAAGGGAGGCATCATGACAGCGACAAACCAGGATCAGGCCGAGTATTGGGGTAAATCCGCTTCGGGCATGAAGTGGCTCACCTTTGAAGAGCAGATCGCCGCCTCTTTTGCGCCGGTGGTCGATCTGCTGCTCGACCGTGCCGCGCTGGAACCGGGCCAGCGTGTGCTGGATATCGGCTGCGGCCTGGGCGACGTCACCCTTGCGGCCGCCCGCGCAGTGGGGCCAACCGGCCACGCGCTGGGCGTCGATATCTCGACCCCCTTCCTGGACCGCGCCCGGCAGCGCAGCAGTGGAATGGGCAACGTGGAATACGCCCTTGCCGATGCCCAGACCGAGCCCTTTGCCCCGGCCGACCGCGACGCTATGATCTCGCGCTTTGGCATGATGTTCTTTTCCGACAACGTGGCGGCTTTCGCCAACATCGCGCGGGCGCTGAAACCCGGCGGGCGCATGACCTTTGCCGCATGGGGGCCGCTGGCTGGAAACCCCTGGTTCTACATTCCGCATCGCGCCGCCACCGACCGGCTGGGCCAGATGCCCAAGGTCGACCGCAACGCGCCGGGTCCACTGGCCTTTCATGATATCGACCGGGTCACCGGCCTGATGGCCAAGGCCGGGCTGGCCGATATCGAAGCGCGGGCCTCCGATTTGAACCTGACCCCGCCCGGCGGGCTAACGGGAGCCTCGGCGCTCTGTACCCGCCTGGGACCCGCCGCGCGCGTTCTGGCCCATTTCGACGGGTCCGAGGCGGACGAGGCCGCCATCCGCGACGCGGTCAGCGCGGCGCTCGAACCTTACGTCGAGGACGGTCGGGTCCTGATGCCCGCCACCATCAACCTGTTCCAGGCCCGGCGCGCGCGAACCGCTTGACGCCGCCTTGACACTTGCGTATTCGATCCCGGAGAGCGCGGGTATGGTGTAGTGGTAGCGCGCCGGCTTCCCAAGCCTGAAGTGCGGGTTCGATTCCCGCTACCCGCTCCAAAATCTCAGATGGCTTTTCCCTGTTCTGTTGTCCAGAGCGGATAAATGCCCGGAAAACGGATGTTCTCCGGGCCAGAAGCAATTGTTGTTCGATGCTGCTGAACCTAACCGGTCAGCGCATCCTTGAACTGTTCCCGCAGGGTTCGCTTCAGCACCTTGCCCGTGGCATTCAGCGGCAGCGCGTCGACAAACACCGCCTTGTCCGGCACCTGCCACTTTGCGATCTTGCCATCGAAATACTCCAGCAGCTCCGCCTCACTGGGGTCTTCCCCCTCGGCCTTGACCGCCACCAACAGCGGGCGTTCGTCCCATTTGGGATGCGGCACGCCGACCACGGCAGCGGTGGCCAGCTTGGGATGGGCCACGGCGATATTCTCCAGCTCGACCGAGCTGATCCATTCGCCACCCGATTTGATGATGTCCTTGGACCGGTCGCGGATGGTCATGTATCCATCCGGGTCCAGCGTCGCCACATCGCCGGTGGCAAACCAGCCGTCCTGCAAGACTTCGGTGCCTTGCATCTGGAAGTACCCGTCCAGCACCCAATGCCCGCGCACCATCAGATCGCCCTGCGTCACCCCGTCATTGGGCAGCGTCTTGCCATCGTCATCGACGATCTTCAGCTCGACCCCATAGGGCGGCCGCCCCTGGTTCTCGCGCAGCTTGTGCTGCGCCTCGACCGGCAACGCCCGGTGCTTGGCCAATGGCTGGTTGGTGGTGCCCAGCGGGCTCATCTCGGACATGCCCCAGGCATGGATCGTGTCCACGCCATAAACGTCGCGGAAGGTGGCTATCATCGACGGCGGGCAGGCCGAGCCACCGATCACCGTTCGCGTCAGGCTCTCCAGCTTGCTGCCTTTGGCCTTCGCCACCGCCAGCAGCCCCTGCCAGATCGTCGGCACCCCCAGCGCGATGGTCACGCCGTACTGGTCGATCAGCCCCACCAGCGCATCGCCATGCAGGTCCGGACCCGGCAGCACAATGCTGGCGCCCACCATGGCGCAGGCATAAGGCGTACCCCAGGCGTTGACATGGAACATCGGCACCACCGGCAGCACCACGTCTGCGGCCGAGAAGCCGATGCAATCTGGCGTGTTCGACCCGAAACTGTGCAGCATGGTGGAGCGATGCGAATAGAGCACGCCCTTAGGATGCCCCGTTGTCCCCGAAGTGTAACACAGGCTCGACGCGGTGCGCTCGTCCAGTTCCGGCCAGTCAAACCCGGCATCGCCCGTCTCGATCAACTCGTCGTAAAATTCCAGCCCCGGCAGCGCCGCCGCCGCCGCATCGTCGCGCGGCCCCATCAACACCAGATGCTCGACCCCGACCAGATGCTCCCTGATGCCCGCGATCAGCGGCACAAAGGTGGCATCGAAAAAGATGACCTTATCCTCGGCATGGTTGATGATGTAGATCAACTGTTCCGGGAACAGGCGCGGGTTGATCGTATGCAGCACGAACCCCGCCCCCGACACCCCGTAATAAAGTTCCAGATGACGCCGGTTGTTCCAGGCCAGCGTCGCCACCCGCGCCTGCGGCGCCAGCCCCAGCCGCGTCAGGGCCGAACCCATGCGCCGCGCATTGGCCGCGATCCCGGCCCAGCTCGTCTCCTCGATACCGCCACCGGTGCTGACCGACCAGATCGGCGTCTCCCGGTGATAGCGTGCGGCGTGGTCGATCAAGGACGAAATCAACAACGGCTGCGTCATCATCTGTCCGAACATGGACATCTCCTCTCCTGCCTCCGCGCACCGGCCATCGGTGGCAGAGCCTCCCATCATTTCCAGGATCGCGGCGCGCATGCGCCGCCTCCCTCCCCTCGCTGGCACCCTGCCAAGACCGGCAGGCCATGACAATATCCCGCTTGTCATGTGCCGCCACGACAGTTAGCCCGATGTCATGCAGCTTCGATACCACACCCCGCTTTCCGCGCAGGAACAACTGGCCCAGGGACTGACCGCCCCGCAACCGCTGGCGCTGGCCGACCGGGTGCGCTTTGCCGAGCTCGACATCCTCAACCACGTCAACAACAAGGCCTATGTCGAGTGGTTCGAAACCCTTCGCGTTGCCTATGTGAACAGCTTCTGCCGGCCGTTCTTCGACGGGCCGGAACCCCGGATCGTGATCCGCAACGCCAACCTCCACTATGTCCGCGAGATGGTGCAGGACGAGGATTACATCGTCACCGCCCGCGTCACCGGCTTTCGTCAGTCCTCTTTCACGATGGAGCAACAGCTCTGGTCCGGCGACCTGCGCGCCCGGCTTGAGGCGGTGATGGTGGCGATGATGCCCGACGGCTCGGGCAAATACCCCCTGCCCGCCCGCCTGACCCGTCAGTTCATCGACCGCGACGGCGCACAGCCGGCTTAGCGGCTGCGCAGAACATAGGCGACAAGAGCAGCGGTCGAACCGTCCTTGGCCGCCGCACTTTCGGTCCCGTCCACGATCGGGCCCAGCGAGGTGGCCAGTTCCTTGCCCAGTTCCACCCCCCACTGATCGAAGGAGTTGATGCCCATGATCACCCCTTCGACAAACACCCGGTGTTCGTAAAGCGCGATGATCGCGCCCAGCACCCCGGGCGTCAGCTTCGGATAGATCAGCGTGGTGGAGGGGCGGTTGCCCTCGAACACCCGGTGCCGCGCCTGCCGTTCCAGCTCGGCGCCCTCAAACCCCTTTCCCGACACGATCCGGCGCGCCGCCTCCAGCGGACGGCCGCGCATCAGTGCCTCGGATTGCGCCAGGCAATTGGCCACCAGCAGCCGGTGATGATGCGCCAGCTCGGGCTCATGCCCCCGCGCAGCCAGCATGAATTCGCAGGGCACCACCTGTTTGCCCTGATGGATCAGCTGGTAGAATGCGTGCTGCCCATTGGTGCCCGGCTCGCCCCAGACAATAGGCCCCGCCGCCTGCGCCAGCGGTGTGCCATCCATCGCCACCGACTTGCCGTTCGATTCCATTTCCAGCTGCTGGAAATAGGCCGGTAGCCGCGCCAGCCGCTGATCATAAGGCAGCACCGCCCGGCTCGGATAACCGCAGATCTGGTGATGCCAGATCCCCACCAGAGCCAGCATCACCGGCATGTTCTGGGTCCAGGGCGCGGTCCGGAAATGCCGGTCCATTGCCTGACCGCCGCGCAGGAAGGCATCGAAATCCTCGGGCCCCACCGCCAGCATCAGGCTCAGCCCGATCGGCCCCCACATCGAATAGCGCCCGCCGACCCAATCGGCGAAGCCAAAGACATGGCCTGCCGGTATGCCGAACGCGGCGGTCCGGTCCTCGGCCGTCGACACGGCCGCGAACTGCCGCGCCGGATCGCCACCGCCCGCCACCATCCAGTCGCGCGCCGTGCGCGCATTGGTCATCGTCTCGATGGTAGTGAATGTCTTCGATGCGACAATCACCAGCGTTCGCGCCGGATCGAGCCCGCGCAAAGTGTCGGCAATATGCGCCCCGTCCACATTCGATACGAAATGGCAGCGCGGCCCGTCGTGATAAGGCGCCAGCGCCAGCACCGCCATCGCCGGTCCCAGGTCCGAGCCGCCGATGCCGATATTGACCACATCGGTAAAACCGCCGCCCGCGCCCGCGATCCGGCCCGACCGCACCGCGCCCGCAAACGCGCGCATCCGGTCCAGCGTCGCCCGTACCCCGGGCATCACATCGGCCCCGTCGACCCACACCGGCCCACCGTCGAGATTGCGCAAAGCGGTGTGCAGCACCGCGCGCCCCTCGGTCTCGTTGATCGGCGCGCCCGAAAACATCGCGTCGCGCCGCGCCGCCAGCCCGGCCCGGTCGCACAGCGCCACCAGCGCCGCGCGCACTTCGGCGTCCACTTGCGTCTTGGAGTAATCCAGCAGCATCTCGCCGAGCTGGACAGAGAAGCCCGCCACGCGGTCGGGATCGCTTGCAAAAAGATCAACAATCCGGCGCCCGCCCAGACCGGCGTGCAATGCGTTCAAATCGTGAAACATGAAAATTACCTATTCAGCCCAATGTATTGTTATTCCGTCCAGAACCGCCGCAATTGGCGCCTCCTCGGGCGGCATCGAAATGGCGCGTTCCAGCGCCGCGCGCTTGGCCTCGCCATAGATGATCAGATGTTTCGACAAGGCCCCGTCCAGCACCGGCCCGGTCAGCGTGATCCGCGCCTCCGGCTGGGTCTGGGGCCGCGCAACCGCCAAGGCGGGCGCATCGCCATCCAGCGCCGCCTCCAACCCCGGCATGCCCGGAAACAGCGAGGCAGTGTGCATATCGGCCCCCATGCCCAGCACCAGGACCGAGATCGGCAGGTTCGGCACCAGCGTCGCCTCGATCTCGGCCAGGCAATCCTCGGGCTCGGCCCCCTCAAGGTACAATGGCAGGAACCGCGCCGCGCTGGCGCGGTTCACCAGCAGCCGCTCGGTGATCAGCCGCGCGTTCGACCGCATGTCCGTCTGCGGCACGCAGCGTTCATCGGTCGGCAGCACGATCACCCGGTGCCACTCCACATCCGCCGCGCAGAGGCTGTCGAATACCGGCCCGGGCGTGGTGCCGCCCGGCACCGCCATCGTCACCGTCTCGTGGGTCAGCAGCGCCGCCTCCAGCTCACCGGCCAGGTGATTGGCAAGGTCGATGGCCAGCATCTCGCGATCAGGATAGTCGAGTATGTTCATGGATTTATCCCCTGCCAGCGGCGACCGTCACGTTTCATCAGCAGCTCGGCGTCGCCCGGCCCGGTGCTGCCACACTCATAGGGTTTGGGCACATCGCCCCGCGCCTGCCACCCGGCGATGATCGGATCGGTCCAGGCCCAGGCCGCCTCGACCTCGTCACCGCGCATGAACAGGGTCTGATTGCCCCGGATCACATCCATGATCAAGCGTTCATAGGCATCGGGCGGGTTCTGGTTCTCGGGCCCCAGCGCCTTGGCAAAGCTCATGTCCAGCGGCACATCGACCAGCCGCATGCCGCCCGGCCCCGGCTCCTTGATCGTCACCTTCAGCGTGATGCCCTCGTTCGGCTGCAACCGGATCGACAGCACATTGGCATGCCGCCCCGCCTCCTCGCCAAAGATCGAATGCGGCGCGTCCTTGAACATCACGTTGATGACCGAGGACCGCGCCACCAGCCGCTTGCCGGTGCGCAGGTAGAAGGGCGTGCCCGCCCACCGCCAGTTGCTGATATGCGCCCGCAGCGCCACATAGGTTTCCGTCGTCGTCCGCGGATCGCCCACCTCGGCGCGATAACCACAACCCTCACCATCGGCATATTGCCCGCGCACGATATGGTGCGGTTTGACCGCGTCCAGCGCCCGGATCACCTTCAGCTTTTCGTCGCGTACCGCATCGGGGTCAAACTTCGCCGGCGGCTCCATCGCGATCAGGCACAAGAGCTGCATCAGGTGGTTCTGCATCATGTCCCGCATCGCGCCTGCATGATCGTAATAGGCGCCCCGCGCCCCCACACCCACGCTTTCGGCCACGGTGATCTGGATATGATCCACATACTGGCTGTTCCACAGCGGTTCGAACAGCATGTTGCCGAACCGCACCGCCATCAGGTTCTGCACCGTCTCCTTGCCCAGGTAATGGTCGATGCGATAGGTCTGGTCCTCGCGGAAATGCGCCGCCAGCACCCGGTTCAGCGCCCGCGCACTCTCCAGATCGTGGCCAAAGGGTTTCTCGACCACGATCCGCGCGCCGGGCGTCACCAGCCCATGCGCGTGCAAGCGTTCCGCCAATGCCCCGAACAGGTCGGGGCTGACCGAGAAGTAAAACGCCCGCACACCCTGCCCCATCCCGACGGCCAGCGCGTCCCAGCCCTCGGGTCGGGTGGCATCCAGCGCCCGGTACTCCAGCCGCCGCAGAAACCCTTCCATCTGGCAGGGGTCCGCATTCTCCCCGCGCAGGCTCTCGGCGATCAGCGCCCGGTAGGACTCGCTGTCATGTTCATGACGCGCAACGCCGACGATCCGCGCCGCGTCGGGGATCTGCCCCGCGACACAGCGCCGGAACAGCGCAGGCATAATCTTGCGCCGGGCAAGATCGCCCGTGCCGCCAAAAACCACCAGGTCGAACGGGTCGACAGGAATGACGCGCGATACCATGGCCCGTCCTTACCGCCCCGCCGCCGTCCTGTCCACTGTTAGCGCAAACATAACTTTCCTCTCGCCGTATCACAAACCCGTCAAAGTTATTGTGCCGACTTTATCTTTTCCCACAGCTTGGGCTAGATGCAAAACGGTACCGCAAGCAGGCAGGCAAGATGAAAGATCAGGCGCACCAGTCCGCCAACATAGGCAAGTTTCAGGACAGATTCGTGACAGCCAGGGGCGAGACCCGCGCCAGCGTGGCTCTGACGCATCCGGAAACCCTGTGGTTCAACACCGGCACGCTCTGCAATATCGAATGCGCCAACTGCTATATCCTGTCCAGCCCGACGAACGACGCGCTGGTCTATATCACCGCCGACGAAGTGCGCGCATATCTTGACCAGATCACCGAACGGGGCTGGCCGGTGCGCGAGATCGGCTTTACCGGCGGCGAGCCATTCATGAATTCCCAGATCCTCGACATGGCCCGCGCCGCTCTGGAGCGCGGCTACGAGGTGCTGATCCTCACCAATGCCATGCGCCCGATGATGCGCAGAAAGATGCGCGAGGGCGTGCGCGCGCTTGCCGCCGAATATGGCAATCGGCTCACCCTGCGGGTTTCGGTCGATCATCACACCGCCGCCCGGCACGATGCCGAACGCGGCGCGGGCAGTTTCGAACGCAGCTTGCAAGGCATGCGTTTCCTGCGCGATGCCGGGGTCCGGATGACCGTCGCGGGCCGCGCCGTCTGGCACGAAAGCGAGGCCGAAGCGCGCGACGGTTATGCTGCGCTCTACCGCGAGAACAACTTCAATATCGACGCGCAAGATCCAGGCCAGACAGTGCTTTTCCCAGAGATGGACGAAACCGTCGAGGTCCCGGAAATCACCACCGCCTGCTGGGATATTCTGGGCAAGCATCCTGATCAGGTGATGTGCGCCAGCTCGCGCATGGTGGTCAAGCGCAAGGGCGCCGCGCGCCCGGTGGTGCTGGCCTGCACCCTCTTGCCCTATGCGCCCGAGTTCGAGATGGGCGAAACACTGGAACAGGCCGAGGCGGACGTGCATCTCAACCACCCCCATTGCGCCAAGTTCTGCGTGTTGGGCGGTGCCAGCTGCTCGGCCTGATCAGCGCACGATTTCTGCGCGAAGATGTGGTACACTGCGCACGCATGCCGCGCATTATCGGCATGTGACCGCAGCATTTCGCGGTCATCCTGTTGTTTTAAGGGTGATTTTCATGGACCATGCAGTCTTTTATGCCAATATCCGCCGCTCGATTTTCGGCGGCAGCCTGTCGCAAAGCGCGGTGGACAATATCAACGCAGTTCTCGCCTTCTGGGATCAGGCCCATGCCGCCAATCCCAGGAACCAGCTGGCCTATGTCCTGGCCACCGTCCGCGCCGAGGTGGGGTTGAAGATGGCCCCGGTGCGCGAGACCTTCGCCAATTCCGATGCCCAGGCGCGCGCACGGCTGGCGCATAAACCCTATGCCCAATCGGTGCCGCCGCATGGCCATGCCTATTACGGGCGCGGCTATGTTCAGCTGACCTGGCACCGCAATTATGAACGGCAAGAGGAGAAACTCGGCGTACCGTTGGTGGCCGAGCCCGACCTCGCGCTCAGGGCCGAGGTCGCGATCCGGGTTCTGGTCGGCGGCATGATGGCGGGTGACTTCAATGGTCACGGCCACGGCCTGCCGCATTACGTCAACGCGACCCATCAGGATTTTGTCAACGCCCGGCGCACCGTCAACGTACTCGACCGCGCGCACGAGATCGCCGTCTACGCCACCCGCTTTCTCGACGCGCTGGAACGCGCGGACGCAGCAATGGAAACCGAGGGCCAGACGCTGGAAGACGACCAGTCCCCGATGCTCCCGTCACCCGAACATCTGGCCGCGCAATACGAGCTGATCGAACGCGACCGGCACTGACCACACCCGCCGGAATGGCGCCCGGATACGGCCCGTCCGGGTGCCATTTTTGTTGTACAAAACGGTCAATTTCCGCTCTGACCCCGGTACAAATCGGTCAATTCAATGTAACAGGAACTCTCCCACCACGTTGCGCCATTCGCCCGGCGAGATCATCTTGCGATGGGTAAACCGCACCGAATGCAGCGGCCCGTCTATCTCGCGCTGCCAGAACTCGATGAAACCGAACAGTTTCGGATGGTCCGGCGCAAGGTCGTAATCCTGCCAGACAAAGGTATTCAGCACATGGATATGGTCCGGCATGTGATAGAAGAATTCCGCCGTCGTCAGCCCATACCCCTTCAGCATCAGCTCGGTTTCTGTTGTGCCCATTTTGAACCTCCAGTTGCCCCCGGTTCATTCAGAATGCCTGATTCCAGTAAAAAATCCATAAAAACAGTATGTTGGCACTTTGTCTCTGTGGCTGCCAGGCTAATTTCGCTCCATGCATTGCACCTTATGTACGGGGTCTGTTATGATGCGCCCACAACATATAGAACCTGCACACAGAACGGGCAGCCTACGTGAGCGATACGCCAGAAACCCCTGAAAACGAAGACGAAACACCGCGCTCGCGCAGCGCCTATGCGGGGCCGACCGTCTCCATCGAATCCGAGATGCGCACCTCGTATCTCGACTATGCGATGTCGGTCATCGTCAGCCGTGCCATTCCCGATCTGCGCGACGGGCTGAAACCGGTGCACCGGCGCATCCTCTATGCGATGCATGAGACCGGCAACACGCACGACAAATCCTATCGCAAATCGGCCCGTCCCGTCGGCGACGTCATGGGTAAGTACCACCCCCATGGCGACAGCGCGATCTACGACGCCCTCGTCCGCATGGCCCAGGATTTCTCGATGTCCCTGCCGCTTCTGGACGGACAGGGCAACTTCGGCTCGATGGACGGCGACAACCCCGCCGCGATGCGCTACACCGAGGTGCGGATGGACAAGCCGGCGGCCTTCATGCTGGCGGATATCGAGAAAGAAACCGTTGATTTTCAAGACAATTACGACGGCAAGGATCGTGAGCCCACGGTTCTTCCGGCGCGGTTTCCGAACATGCTGGTCAATGGCGCGGGTGGTATCGCCGTTGGCATGGCGACCAATATCCCGCCCCATAACCTGGGCGAGGTGGTCGACGCCACACTGGCGCTGATCGACGACCCGGACCTGACCAGCGAACAGCTGATCGACTATGTGCCCGGCCCCGATTTCCCCACCGGCGGCGTCATGCTGGGCCGCTCGGGCGCGCGCAAGGCCTATCTGGAGGGGCGCGGCAGCGTCATCATCCGCGCCAAGACCCGCGTCGAGGAACTGCGCAAGGACCGCTATGCCATCATCGTCGACGAGATCCCCTATCAGGTGAACAAGGCCGCGATGATCGAAAAGATCGCCGAGGCGGTGCGCGAGAAACGCATCGAAGGCGTCGCACATGTGCAGGATGAAAGCGACCGCAACGGCGTGCGCGTGGTGGTCGAGCTGAAGCGCGACGCCACGCCCGAGGTGGTGCTGAACCAGCTCTATCGGTTCTCGCCCATGCAGACCTCGTTTGGCTGCAACATGCTGGCGCTGAACGGCGGTCGCCCAGAGCAGCTGACGCTGAGGCGTTTTCTTACCAGTTTCATAGACTTCCGCGAAGAAGTTGTCGCACGACGCACCGCCTATGACCTGCGCAAGGCGCGCGAGCGCAGCCATGTCTTGTGCGGTCTTGCGGTGGCTGTGTCCAATGTGGACGAGGTGGTCGCGACCATTCGCGCCTCGGCCGATGCGGCGGACGCGCGTGAGAAACTGATGACCCGCCGCTGGCCCGCCGCCGAGATCGCCGGGTATCTGCGGCTTATCGACGACCCGCTGTCGCGGATGAACGAAGACGGCACCTATAACCTGACCGAGGTGCAGGCCCGCGCCATCCTTGACCTGCGCTTGCAGCGCCTGACCCAGCTGGGCGTCAAGGAAGTCACCGACGAGCTGGAGGTTCTGGCCGGTAAGATCAAGGAATACCTTGAGATTCTCGGTTCGCGCGAACGCATCATGGGCATCATCGCCGATGAGTTGCGCGAGGTGAAAGACGCTTTTGCCGTGCCCCGCCGTACCGAGATCGTCGACTGGGCCGGTGATCTGGACGACGAGGACCTGATCGAGCGCGAGGATATGGTGGTGACCGTGACTTCGGGCGGCTATATCAAGCGCACCCCGCTGGCCGATTTCCGCGCGCAGAAACGCGGCGGCAAGGGGCTGAGCGGCATGCAGACCAAGGAAGAGGACGTGGTCACCACCCTCTTTGTGGCCAATACGCATACCCAGCTTCTGTTCTTTACCACCGACGGCATGGTCTACAAGCTCAAGACCTGGCGCCTGCCGCAGTCGGGGCGCACCGGCAAGGGCAAGGCCATCGTCAACATCCTGCCGATCCCAAGTGGTGTTTCGATTGCCGCGATCATGCCGGTGGATGTGGACGAGGAACATTGGGACGATCTGCAAATCTTCTTCGCCACAAGTGCTGGAGATGTGCGCCGTAACGCCTTGAGCGATTTCACGAATGTGAAAAGGAACGGCAAGATCGCCATGAAACTGCCCGAGGGCGTGGAACTGGTGAATGCGCGCATCTGTTCCGAGGATGACGATGTCATGCTGGTGACCGATGCGGGGCGCGCCATCCGCTTCCCGACCACCGAGGTGCGTGTGTTCAAGGGCCGCGACTCCACCGGGGTGCGCGGTGTGCGCCTGCTGAACGGCGACAAGGTGGTGTCGATGTCTGTGATCCGTCATTTCGACGCCGAGCCTTGGGAGCGCGCCGAATTCATCAAGCGGTTCCGCACCATTCTGGGCGCCGAGATGGAGGATGACGCCGCAGACGCGGACGAGGATGCCGTCGAAGGCGCCGGCGTCCTGACCGACGAGCGGTATCAGGAGATGCTGGATGCGCAGGACCTGATCCTGACCATCACGGTCACCGGCCTGGGCAAGCTGTCGTCCTCGCATGACTATCCGGTGCGTGGGCGCGGTGGCCAGGGGGTCAAGGCAATCTCGGCAGGCCCGCGTGGCGGCACGCTGGCGGCCTCCTTCCCGGTCCTGATGGATGACCAGATCATGCTGGCCACCTCGGGCGGCCAGTCGATCCGGGTTCCGGTTGACGGAATCTCGTTTCGCTCTCGCAGTGCAGGCGGCGTGCGTGTCTTCAACACGGCACCGGGCGAAGAAGTGGTCAGCGTCGCCCGTATCGCCGAACAGAATGACGAAGAAGAGGACGGCGCGGAGTAATATGCTCCAAAAGCCGGAAAAAGGCGCGGGAGACCGCGCCTTTTCTTTTGCCTTTAACCTGTTGGCAATCGCTGTCGCGTCAATCTGGCCCGAACGGTCACAGGGGACGGTCCGGCCATGAACCTTTATCACTGCGCGATAGATCTGAAACACGAGGCAAAGGCGCTGGCCTTTGCCGCCGCCGTCGATCACTGGATGGGGTATCTGAGGGCGCGCGGCGTGATCCGCTCTTGGCGGCTTTTACGGCGCAAGCTGAACCTGGCCGCCGACAGCTGCCGCGATTTCCTGCTGGAGATCGAGTTTGACGACATGACCCAGCTGGACCGCGCGTTTCGGGTGCTGGGCGAGCATGACGAAGAGGTCGAGCGGCTTTACGGCGCTGTCAGTGCCCTGATTGCGCGGTCGGAATTCGGCCTCTACCGCCCCTTCCCCGATCCCGAGCGGGCCGAGCGCATGGCGCTGCTTTAGAAAAGCATCGCCCAAAGGACATAAAGCGCCATGAAGATAACGATCAGGGATCCGATCGTATAGAATGTTGCCCGGACGTCATGGGTCTGCTTTGTGGCATAAGCCAGTGCATGGGCCGCCCGTGCGGCGACGAAACCGTACATCAGGCATTGGGCCAGCCAAAGCGGCGGCGAAACCATGACCATAAGAAACCCCGCCATCCAGAATCCCGGAATGTTTTCCAGATCGTTCCGGTGCATCCGCCGGGACCGGTCGACATAATCGTCGGTATCGAGTTGTTGCGGACGCGGATTGGGGTTCAGCGGCGTCTTGCGCAGGTCTTCGGGGCTGACAAATCCGCCATCCACCCGCATCATACGATAAACGGTCATCCAACCCTGCCCCATGAGCTTGAGCACCAAAAGCGCCGAGGCGATGGTATAGGTCACGAAGACCGGGTTGTTCAGATTGAGTTCGTCCATGGGCGTGTCCCTCCGATCGGAACAGCGTAACACGAAACGACGCGGCCACCGTTGTCCCGGCGGCCGCCCGATGATTTGTTGGGTCAAAGCCCGTAGAGCGCGCCGAACTTCGCTTCGAGATAGTCGAGCAGTGGCTCGGGGCCCGGTTCCATTCCGCTCGCCCGTGCGATCACTTCGCGCGGCTCGTACAAACCACCATGGCGCTGAACATTTTCCGCCAGCCAGCCGGTGGCACCCGAGGTATCGCCCAGGGCCAGTTGATCCTCCAGATCCGGCACCGCGTGCCGCAGCGCCTGGTAGAGGCAGCCGGCATAGACATTGCCCAGGCTGTAGGTCGGGAAATAACCGAACAGCCCCTCGGACCAGTGCACATCCTGAAGGCACCCGTTCGACGGCTTGTCGACCGGATAGCCGAAATCGGCCTCGAAACGGTCGTTCCAGGCGGCTTCCAGATCGCAAACCGCCAGATCGCCCGATATCAGCGCGTGTTCCAGTTCGAACCGCAGCATGACATGCAGGTTGTACTGCACCTCGTCCGCCTCGGTCCGGATGTACCCCCGATGCACGGTGTTTACGGTGGCATAAAACGCGTCCGGCCCCTCGACGCCGAAATCGCCAAAGGCTTCGCGCATCTGGCCATACATCCAGCCGGTAAAGGCACGGCTGCGACCCAACTGGTTCTCGTAGATCCGGCTCTGGCTTTCGTGCACCCCCATCGAGACGCCCCGCCCCAGCGGGGTCAGCAGGAAATCCCGGCTGATATTCTGCTCATAAGCGGCGTGACCGACCTCGTGAATCGTTGAATAGAAGCAGTTGAACGGGTCCAGCGGGTTGGTACGCGTTGTGATGCGAACGTCCATACCCGACCCCGAGCTGAACGGATGCACCGCCTTGTCCACGCGCCCGTGATGCATGTCATAGCCAAAGGCGCGCGCCAGTTGGCGGCTCAGCTTCATTTGCCGGGTCTCGTCGAAACTGCCGTCCAGCGCCTTTGGGGCCGGGCGTTCCAGGACCGCCGCGCGCAAGGCCACCAATCGCGGCCGCATCGCGTCGAAAATCGCCGCGATCTGCGCGCCGGTGGTTGCGCGCTCGTAATCCTCGACCAGGGCGTCATAGGGATCGCCGTCGTCGGCCAGCGCCTGCGCCTCTTGCCGACGCAGCGCAACGACCTCCTCCAGCACCGGCAGAAAGGCCGCCACATCCTCGTCGGCGCGGGCCTGCGCCCAGATGCCATGCGCGCGCGTGGTGGTTCGGGCAAGCGCCCGGGCCAGATCGGCAGGCACCTTGGTCGCCCGGTCATAGGCGCGCCGGATCTCGCGCAGCTGTGCCGCACCGATGGGATCGGGCGCCTCTGCCGCCGCCAGCCATTCGGCCACCCGCGGGTCGCAGCGGCGGGCATGCAGGATCGCGGCCATGGCCGCCTTCTCCTCACCCCGTTGCGGCGCCGCGCCTTTCGGCATCATGGTTTCCTGATCCCAGCCAAGTCGCCCGGCTACCTGTCCCAGGGCCGAGGTTTCACGTTGAAAGGTCATCAGATCGTCAAATGCGGTCATGACTCTGGTCATCCCCTGACAGAGGTTGCAATCGGATAGGCACAGAGGAACCGCGCCCGCAGGATCAGGACAAACACCGCAACCGCCATAAGCTGGTGCACGATGGCGATATGCAGCGGTGCAGCATACAGCACCGTCACGATCCCCAGCACCACTTGCAACAACAGCGCGGCAAAGGCCGCGTTAAAGGCAAACCGCGTCTGCGCATGGGCGCTGCGGCGCCCCCGGAGCCAGGCCATGATGCCATAGGCCAACAGAAGGTAACCCACCATCCGGTGAATGAACTGCACAAGTCCCGGGCTTTCGAACAAGTTGCGCCAAAGCGGCGTCAGCTCGGTGGCATCCGGCGGAAAGAATTGCCCCGCCATCAGCGGCCAGTCGACAAAGTTCCGCCCCGCGTCGATGCCCGCCACCAGCGCGCCGATCAGGATTTGCAGAAACGCAAAATGCATCCAGCCGGTGGCCTGGCCAAACAACCTTGTTTCCTTGGCACGGCGGGCCTGCATCAGATCGCGCTCGCTGCGCCCCAGGGCCATCATGTACCAGGCCAATAGCCCCAGGATCACAAAGGCCAGCCCCAGATGTGTCGCCAACCTGTAAGAGGCGACGGATGTCATCTCCGCTCCCTTTGTGACGCCGGAACTGACCATCCACCAGCCGATCGCCCCCTGAATCCCGCCCAAGACCCCCGGCAGCAAAAGGCGCCCGTGCCATCCGGCCGGAATTTTCCGCGCAATCAGGAAACCGGCATATCCCAGCGCCCAGACCAGCCCGATCACGCGGCCCAGTTGACGGTGCCCCCATTCCCACCAATAGATCGACTTGAAGTCGCCCAGCTCCATCCACTGGTTTTGCAGGCGCCATTGGTCGATCTGCTTGTACTTGTCGAATTCCGCCTGCCATTCGGCCTCGGACATCGGGGGCAGCGCCCCGGTGACAGGCCGCCACTCGGTGATCGACAGGCCGCTGTCGGTCAGCCGGGTCAGCCCGCCCACCACGATCATCGCCACCACCAGCGCGAAGAGGACCATCAGCCAGGCGCGGATGGCGCCCCGCGCCCCGCCCCGGCCCCGGTCGATCATGCCCGGCTGCGCCACCGCCTTGCGGGTGTCGCCGGATACCTCTTCAAAGATGCTGCGCTTGCCGCTCATGCCATCCTCATTATGTCGTCTTGCCGCCTGCAAGCTAGGGTGCCCGCGCGGCAAGGTCCAGCGCCCGGCTCAGCCCCGGTCCTTCCAGCGGACCATCTGCCGCATGATCCCGTGCAGCATCTGCACGTCGGCGCGGGTCATGCTCATGCGGCTCCAGAGGTTGCGCAGGTTCTGTTTCATGCCTTCGGCCTTGGTTTCCGGGAAAAAGAAACCGGCCTCGGTCAGCCGTTCCTCGTAGTGTTCCGCGAGTTTTTCGATCTCAAGCCCCGTCGCCCAGTCACCCTTCGGCCCGGGATCGTCCGACAGGTGCACCACATCGCCGGTCTGACGCATCCACTCATAGGCCACGAGCAGTACGCATTGCCCAAGGTTGAGAGAGGCATATTCCGGATTCACCGGCACCGTGATGATCGCATTGGCCCGCGCGATATCCTCGTTTTCCAGGCCCGCGCGCTCGGGCCCGAACAGCACGGCCACCTTTTCCCCGGCTGCCACCTTCTCAGCGGCAAGCTGCATCGCGCGCTCGGGGCTGAACACCGGTTTCGTCATCTCACGCGGCCGTGCGGTGGTGGCAAAGACGTAGGTTCTATCGGCCAGCGCCCCCGGCAGGTCGCCGAACAGCTGCGCCTCGTCCAACAGCCGCCCGGCCCCCGAAGACATCGCCACCGCCCGGCTGTTGGGCCAGCCATCGCGCGGCTCCACGATCCGCATCCGGTCCAGCCCGAAATTCCACATCGCCCGCGCGGCCGCGCCGATATTCTCGCCCATCTGGGGCCGCACCAGCACGATCTCGGGTTGGGCCTTCTCGCTTGGCATGTCATCCCTCCAAAACTCCGCCCCGCTCTATCGTCCGTGGCCGACCTGGGCAAGACCGCAGGCCCCGCCTCTTCATTCCGCCAAAAATACTCATGTCCGCGACAACCGCGCCACGCCCCCTTTCCCGATATTCCCATTCCGCGTCCGATCGGCTAAACCGGCCAAAACTCAGACCAGAGGCACCGCCATGGACACCCCCGAGCAGCCGCAGCTTTACCTGATTACCCCGCCGAGCCTCGATCTCGACAGTTTCCCCGACCTGCTTGCGCGCGTCCTCGACAGCGCAGAAATAGCCTGTATCCGGCTGGCGCTCGCCTCCCGCGACGAGGACATGATCGGCCGCGCAGCAGATGCCTGCCGCGAGGTGGCCCATGCCCGTGACGTGGCGCTGGTGATCTCGGATCATGTTCTGATCGCACAGCGCTTTGGCCTCGATGGCGTGCATCTGTCGGACGCGGCCCGTTCGGTCCGTGCCGCCCGCAAGGAACTTGGCCCCGACGCCATCGTCGGCAGTTTTTGCGGGGCCTCACGGCACGACGGCATATCAGCAGGCGAGGCGGGCGCGGATTACGTCGCCTTTGGCCCGGTCGGCGCGCATGCACTGGGCGACGGCACGATTGCCGAACAGGACCTGTTCCAGTGGTGGTCCGAAATGATCGAAGTCCCGGTGGTCGCCGAAGGTGGGCTGACGGCCGATCTGGTGGCATCGCTCGCACCGCGCACAGATTTCTTTGGCATCGGAGAAGAGATCTGGTCGGCCGAAGACCCGGTTTTAGCCCTCGCCGCACTCACATCGGCACTGCGCTAAGCCAGAAAAGCGCGCTCCACAAACCAGTATCCACCCACAAGCGCGATCACGATCGAGGCCGGAATGGCGATCCGGCCCCGATACCAGGGCTTTTTCCGGAACCATACCCCCACGGCGAGGAATGCCAACGCAATCACGGTGAGTTGGCCCAGTTCGACGCCGACATTGAACCCCAAGAGTGCGGGCAGGAACTGCCCGGTCGGCAGCCCGAACTCTCCGAGAACGGCCGCAAAGCCAAGCCCATGCAGCAAGCCGAAACAGAAAACGATGATCGGCCGCCAGGGGTGCAGTTTGCGCACGAACACGTTCTCCAGAGCTACGAAGGTGATCGAGGCCGCGATCAGCGGCTCGACAATCGCGGGATCGACCCTCACCACGCCGGAAGTCCCCAGAGCAAGCGTGACCGTATGGGCCAGAGTAAACGCGCTGATCTGCCAGACCAGTGGACCCAGGCGCGAGGACAGAAAGTAGAGACCAAGCACAAACAGGATGTGATCCAGCCCTTTGGGAAGGATGTGATCGAAGCCCACCGGAATATAGGAGACGAAGGTTTCCATCGGACCCAGCGCCGCACCGCCCTTGAGCGGAATGGGTGGGCTGGTTTCGCCGCCCCTGAGATAGCCGGTATAGGGCTCTTCGACCCCCTGTTGCCGCAGCACCAGCCCCCCTGCTCCAACAGGCCAGGTCACAGTCACGCTGCCGGCACGTTCAGGCAACTGACCCGCCAGCAGGATCACCGAGGCGCGGGGCAGCTCGGGGTTGCCAACCACCGGGATGCGGGCGCCTTCGTAGCTGAGCGCCAAAGGCGCGCCCGCTTCGATCTTCACGCTTTCAAGCCAGCCCAGGGCAAACTGACGTACCAGCGGCTCCAGCCGTGACGCATCCATGCCGCGCAACTGGTCATAGCGCTCGGACGCATCGGAATCGTTGGTATCGACCAGGTCGTCCAGGTCGATTTCGGCCACAAACGCCTCTACATTCATGCGCAATTCAAGGAAAACCTGCCCGTTTTCCTGGCGCAGATCGCCAACGGTGGGCGTCACTTCGTGGGATGCCGCAGAGCTTACCCAAACGCTTGACAGCACGAGCAGATGGATCAGCTTCATATACAGTCTTACAAAGGTCCGGCCCATGTTTCGCGCAATCGCTCCGTTGTTCGCATTCATTGTCACCGCCTGCCCCGGCGTCGCTCATGAGTTTTGGATTGAACCATATGAATATCAAGTGGAAAACAGCAAAGGCCTGGTTGCGGACCTGCTCGTCGGTCAGACCTTCGAGGGCTCGCCGCAAGTGTTCTTCCCGGATCGCGCCACGCGCTCGGAGCTGATTCAGGACGGCAAGGTCGTGCCGTATGAGGGGCGCATGGGGGATGTTCCCGCCATTCAGTTGACCACGTCCCAGGACGGGCTGCTTGTACTGGTACATGAAACGCGGGCAACGACGCTCAAGTACAAGGCCTGGGACGATTTCGCCGCCTTTGCCGAACACAAGGATTTCCCCGATATCGAGGCGCGACATGCCGAGCGGGGTTTGCCGCGCCAGGACTTCTTTGAAAGCTACACCCGCCATGTCAAAGCGCTGATCGGGGTCGGCAATGCACGAGGCGCCGACCGGGAAACCGGAATGGAGACCGAGTTTCTGGCGCTGACCAACCCCTATACCGACGACCTGTCACAGGGAATGCGGGTACGACTCCTCTACCAAGGGAATGTCAGGAATGATGCACAGGTCGAAGTTTTCGACCGGGCGCCGGACAAGACGGTATCGGTTTCGCTTTACCGCACGGATGCGGTCGGCGAGGCCCTCATTCCGGTTCAGCCGGGCCATGCCTATCTGTTCGACGCGGTGGTTCTGCGCCCCGCACCCGCAGGCGGGCGGCCGGTCTGGCACAGCCTGTGGGCCGCTTTGACCTTTGCCGTGCCGGATCAGTGACCCCGGATTGGCTCTTGTGATCGACGTGCACTTTTTGCACCCTGCCCATGGTTTCGAACCACGCATTGGACACAGGTCATCGCGGACTGGAGGTTTTTCTTGCCCGACAGATTCATCATTCACCACATCCCGGTTTGTCCATTTTCTCAGCGAATAGAAATACTTCTTGCCTTGCGCGGCCAGCCCGACGCGGTCGAGTTCCGGGTGGTGGACATCACCCGCCCCCGCGACCCAGGGTTGCTGGCCAAGACCCGTGGAACAACGGCCTTGCCCGTGCTCGAAACCCCGGACGGGAAGATCATCAAGGAAAGCCTGGTCATTCTGCGCTACCTTGACGAGGTCCTGCCCGGCGCGCCACTGCGGCGGCGCGACCCCGGCGAGCATGCGACTGAATCCATGATGGTCGCCAAAGAAGATCCCTTTGTCACAGCGGGTTACCTGTTTGTCCTGAATCAGGACATCTCCAAGCGCGACGCACATCGCGACCGGTTGCTGGCGCTCTATCGCGGCCTCAACGATTTCTTGATCGAACACAATCCGCACGGCACCTGGCTGTTTGACGCGTTTGGTCTGGCCGAGGCGGTTTACACACCGATCTTCAAACGATTCTGGTTTCTGGACTATTACGAGGATTTCGAACTCCCCACCGGCCCCGATTATGACCGCGTGCGCCATTGGCGTGCTGCCTGCATGGCACATCCCGCTACCGATCAGGTCAGCGAAGAAGAGATCGTGAAACTCTATTACGATTACGCCCTTGGCGCAGGCAACGGCGCGCTGGTCGATGGGCGCAAAGTGTCCAGTTTCGTGTTCGAGCCGGATTGGCGACAACGTCCCTGGCCGCCGCGCGCGAAATATGATGGTACCGCCTCGGACGCGGCACTTGGCCTTGTTCCGGCCTGAGCTTTCGGTGCAAGACCTCGCTTGCGCTGGCCGCTACCCTGCGGCATGAGGGCGGAATGACGCAAAACTCGGATATCCTCTGCATCGGCTCGGTCCTTTGGGACGTGATCGGGCGTTCGGCCAGCCATATGCGCCAGGGTTCTGACGTGCCCGGCCGGATCACGCGTCTGCCGGGCGGCGTGGCGATGAACATCGCCATGACGCTCGCCCGCTTTGGCATGACCCCGACCCTGCTCACGGCCATCGGCCGCGATGCCGAGGGCGACGAACTGATCCGCGCCTGCGCCCAGATGGGGATGAGGACCGAGCATGTGTATCGCTCCGAGGACCTGCCAACCGACCGCTATATGGCGGTCGAAGGGGCGAACGGGTTGATCGCCGCAATCGCTGACGCCCACTCGCTTGAGGCCGCGGGCGCCAAGATCCTGCGCGCCCTGTTCAACGGGCAGTTGGGAAGCGAACAGTCGCCCTATGACGGCCCCGTGGCGCTCGATGGTAATCTGACTCTGGCGCTGCTGGACGAGATCGCGCAATCACCCGCCTTTGCCCGCGCCGATCTGAGGGTCGCACCTGCATCGCCCGGCAAGGCCGAGCGGCTCTTGCCCTTTGTCCGGCAGGGCCGCGCGACGCTTTACGTCAATCTCGAAGAGGCCGGCCTGCTCTGCCAGACCGAGTTTTCGGACTCCGCCAGCGCGGCGCAGGCCCTGCTGGCGCGTGGCGCGCAGCGGGTTCTGGTCACCGACGGTGGCCGCTCGGCCTCCGAAGGGGATGCTGAACGGGTGATCACCCAAACCCCGCCCGCCGTTCTGGTCACCCGGGTGACCGGCGCAGGCGACACCTTCATGGCGGCCCATATCGCGGCCGAGGCCAAGGGGGCCGACCGCGAGACCGCCCTTGCCCGCGCGCTGCATGCCGCCGCCACCTATGTTTCAGGAGAAACGCCGCTGTGATCGACCTGCACCTGTCCGCCGAAGTCCATGCCGCCCGGGTTGCCGGGAAACCCGTTGTGGCTTTGGAAAGCACCATCATCACGCACGGGATGCCCTATCCCCAGAACGTCGACACCGCCCGCCTCGTCGAACAGGACATTCGCGACGCGGGCGCGGTACCGGCCACGATCGCTGTGATCGAAGGGCGCTTGCATGTCGGTCTCGACCCCGAACGCCTCGCCGCCCTGGGTCAGGCCAAAGGTGTCGCCAAACTGTCGCGCGCCGATATGGCGGCCTGCATGGCGACTGGCGGAACCGGTGCAACCACGGTCGCCGCAACGATGATCGCCGCGCGCCATGCCGGGATCGAGGTCTTTGCCACCGGCGGCATCGGCGGTGTTCACAAGGGGGCCGAGACCAGCTTTGACATCTCTGCCGACCTGCACGAACTGGCCCAGACCCCGGTCACCGTTGTCGCGGCGGGCGCCAAGGCCATCCTCGATCTGCCCAAGACCTTGGAGGTCCTCGAAACCCTCGGCGTTCCAGTCATCGCATACGGGCAGGACAGCTTTCCCGCCTTCTGGTCTTCGACCTCGGACCTGCCCGCACCTTTGCGGATGGACGATGCCGCCAGCATCGCCCGCGCCCACGCCATGCGGCGGGCCTTGGGGTTGCCGGGTGGCCAACTTGTCGCAAACCCCATTCCTGCGGCCGACCAGATCGCCGCCGAGGAACTGGCCCCGATCATCGCCCGCGCCCAGGCCCAGGCCGACGCGCAGGGTGTTTCCGGCAAGGCCGTTACCCCGTTCCTGCTGCAAGCCATCTTCGAGGCGACCGAAGGCCGATCCTTGACTGCCAACATCGCGCTTGTGCGCAATAATGCGCGCCTGGCGGCGGCCATCGCCCAGGAACTCGGCGCCATCGGACGCTAGTATCCACTCCCCGGTCGCAGACCATTGCAGGCGGGGTTTGGAATGACTACCTTCCCTGCCAATACCAGCCGGGACCATCATGAACACGCCATTTGACGACACACCCACCCCCGTGAAACGCAGCCGGTTTGCCGGTCTGCGCGCCTCGTTTCTGACGGGTATCGTGGTTATCGCCCCGGTCGGGCTGACGATCTGGCTGTTCTGGTCGCTGGTCGGCTGGGTCGACAGCTTTGTCCTGCCGCTGGTGCCGCATCAGTTCCGCCCCGAACAGTATATCGGCATCAACCTGCGCGGTGTCGGCGTCATCTTCTTTATCCTGTTCACGGTAGTGGTAGGCTGGATCGCCAAGGGGATCATCGGGCGTTCACTGATCCACTATGCCGAACGCCTGGTCGACCGGATGCCGGTCGTGCGGTCGGTATATAGCGGCATCAAGCAGATATCGGAAACCGTCTTCGCCCAGACCGAGCGCAGCTTTGAACAGGCCTGCCTGATCCAGTACCCGCGCCGGGGCATCTGGGCCATCGGCTTCGTCTCCACAACCGCAAAGGGGGAAATCGCCGACAAGGCCGAAACATCGGGTCGGCTGATGAGCGTCTTTGTCCCCACGACGCCGAACCCGACCTCGGGTTTCCTGCTCTATTTCCCCGAAGAGGACGTCACCATTCTGGACATGACGGTAGAGGATGCGGCGAAACTGGTGATTTCCGCCGGGCTGGTCTATCCCAACGAAAAAGACCCCAGCCGCCCGCCTGAAAAGGACTGAGCCGACACTACCCGAACATCTCGGCCAGATCGACGGTCGAGCGCGTGCCCAGATCCAGCTTGTGTGCCTCCAGGAAACGGCCTGCGGCCTCCCTGCCCGCCTCTTTCAAACGCAACAACACTTGCGGGACAGGCACCAGCTTGGTTGCCACCGACAGGCTGTTCATCAGCGCATCATCGGCGATCATGTGCACCAGAACCCGGCTCATCCGTCCGCGCTCCAAGGTGCCATCCTCCAACAACCGCTGCACGAAACTGATCGCCCGCAACTCGCGCAACAGAGATGAGTTGAAGCTGATCTCGTTGATCCGGTTGTGGATCTGCTGCGGCGTCACCGGCAGGTCGTCACGTTCCAGCGGATTGATGTTGACGATCACCACATCGTCCGGCAGGTCGCGATTGAACAGCGGGAACAGCGCCGGATTACCGGTATAGCCGCCATCCCAATATGCCTCCTCCCGGCCCGATTTCGGATCGTGGATACGAACCGCCTGGAACAGCGTCGGCAAACAGGCAGAGGCCAGGATCGCATCCGTGGTAATCTCCGGACCTTCAAACACCCTTATCTTGCCGCTGCGCACACAGGTGGCGCACACAAAAAGTGCAGGCCCCGAACAGGCGTGGACGCAATCAAAATCGAACCCCTCCACAACCGGACGCAGTGGATTGGAGTAAAACGGCCCATAGGCATAAGGAGACACTAGCCGCGTCGCCAGATCGGCGGCAGCGAACATCGGCGAATGCTCCAGCATCCGCGCCAGATGAAACGGATCCAGTGCCCGCATCCAGGCGGTCAGGCGCGCGTCCGCCTGCGCCCCCATGCGCCGCCATAGGCCATCCAGCGCGGCGCGCGCGCCCTCGCGCCCAGCCGCCACCATACCCGCCTTGAAGGCCGCGCCGTTCAGCGCCCCTGCCGAGGTGCCGGTAATCGCGGCCACCTCCACATCCGGCTCATCCAGCAGCCGGTCCAGCACACCCCAAGTGAACGCGCCATGCGCGCCACCTCCCTGCAAGGCCAGATTGATCCGCCGCATCGAAACCGCCATCTTCATTTCGCTGAAAACACTCCGGGGGAGGCGCCCACTGGGCGACGGGGGCAGAGCCCCCTTCCCCCTTTGACCTCAAAGCGCGGTCCAGCCACCATCGACGCTGATCGTGGTCCCGGTGATCTGCGCCGCCGCATCCGAACACAGAAAGACCGCCGTGCCGCCCAACTGCTCGACGGTCGCGAATTCCTTGGACGGCTGCCGTTCCAGCATCACCTTCTTGATCACCTCTTCCCGGCCCATGCCATATTTCTCCATCGTGTCGGGGATCTGCGCCTCGACCAGCGGGGTCAGCACATAGCCCGGACAGATGGCGTTGCAGGTGATCGGTTCCTGCGCGGTTTCCAGCGCCACGGTCTTGGTCATTCCGACAATGCCATGCTTGGCCGCCACATAGGCCGCCTTGAAGGGCGAGGCGGTCAGCCCGTGGGCCGAGGCGATATTGACGATCCGGCCCCAGCCCGCCGCCCGCATCATCGGCAGGGCCACCGCCGTGGTGTGAAAGGCCGAGTTCAGGTTGATGGCGATGATCGCATCCCATTTCTCGACCGGGAACTCGTCGATCGGCGAGACATGCTGAATACCCGCGTTGTTCACCAGGATGTCGCAAGCACCTGCCTGTTCGATCAGGCCGCGGCATTCCTCGCCCTTGGACATGTCGGCCTTGATATAGCGCGCCTTGACGCCGAATTCCTCGGCCAGCGCATGCGCCAGCGCATGATCCTCGTCCCGATCTGTAAACGAGTTCAGCACGACATCCGCCCCGGCCCGCGCCAGTTCACGTGCGATGCCCAGACCGATACCCGAATTGGACCCGGTGACGATTGCGGTCTTTCCGTTCAGCGACATGTCTTGCCCTCTCTGAGAATGTCCATCGCGCGACACCCTGCCATGCTGCACCTGCAAAGAAAACGACAAAACGACTGGCCCGAGGGGAAGTGAACGGTGCCCGTGCGAGGAAAAACGATGCAGATCCGCTCAGAAAAAAACGCCCGCGCAAGGCGGGCGTTAAGTTATTGAGGCAGGTTTCATACAGGCAAGAAACCTATCGAGCAGTGACCCCTTTATAAGCAATTCCACGCTCGCATCCAAGCTAAAAGTTTGAAAAGACGTGAATCCCTCGTTAGGGTGAGCGCCAAGAAAATAAGGCCCGAGCAGGATTGTTTCGCAAGTGCGACCAGATTTTTTCCCCTCTCTCCGTCAGTTGGCGGCGGGAATCGCCCTTGTTCTGAGTGCGAATTTCGCCACGGCAGAATCACGGCACGCCATAGCTATGTATGGGGACCCGGATCTACCACCGGATTTTGTGTCTTTGCCCTATGCCAACCCGAACGCCCCGAAGGGCGGGCGGGTTGTCTTTGGCAATACCGGCGGCTTCGACAGCCTCAATCCTTTTGCGCAGAAGGGCACGGTTCCCTGGCAGATGCAGTTCTGGTCCTACGAGAGCCTGATGGGCCGCAGCTGGGACGAACCGTTCACGCTCTACGGTCTTTTGGCCGAATCGGTCGAGACGCCGCCGGACCGCTCTTGGGTGGAATTCACCCTGCGCCCCGAGGCCCGATTCTCGGATGGCAACCCGGTCACGGTCGAAGACGTGATCTGGTCCTACCAGACCTTGGGCACCGAGGGGCATCTGCGCTATCGCGGATTCTGGTCGCGCATCGCGTCGATCGAGGCAACCGGCCCGCGCAGCGTGCGGATGACCTTTGCCGACGATGACCGGGAACTGGCCATGCTGGCCGGTCTGCGCCCGATTCTGCAAAAAGCGCAGTGGGAGGGGCGCAGCCTGTCCGACGCTGGCATCCACGACATTCCCATCGGCACCGGACCTTATGTCGTCTCGGCCTACGAGCCGGGCCGCTACGTGACGTTCAGGCGAAACCCGGACTATTGGGGGCAGAACCTGGGCTTTCGGCGCGGCACGATGAACTTTGACGAGATGCGCATTGATTTCTTCGGCGACCAGTCGGTTCTGTTCGAGGCATTCAAGGCCGGTGAGATCAGCGCGATCCGGGAATTCAACGCCCAGAAATGGGACAGTGTATATGACTTTCCCGCCGTCCAGCGCGGCGATGTGATCAAGACCGAGATCGCCCATGGCAAACCCTCGGGCATGACCGGATTTGTCATCAACACCCGGCGCGTGCCGTTCGACGACTGGCGCGTGCGCGAGGCACTGCTGCAAGCGTTCAATTTCGAGTACATCAACGATACCGTCACCGGCGGCGCGATGCCCCGCATCACATCGTATTTTTCCGGAACCGATCTGGCCTTTCGCCCGGGTCCGGCCACCGGCGCGGTAGCCGATCTGCTGGCGCCCCATGCCGATGCCCTGCCACCCGGCACGCTCGAGGGTTACGCCCTGCCGGTTGGCGATGGCACCGCGCGCAATCGAAAGAACCTGCGCAAGGCCGCAACCCAGCTGGCCGATGCCGGGTTCAACGTCGAAGACGGGGTGCTGATGGGGCCGGACGGCGACCCCTTTACGTTCCGCTTCCTGATCCGGCAGGGGGACACGGACATGCAGACGGTGATCGACATCTACGCCCGGGCGCTGGAGCGCCTGGGTATCCAGGCCACGACCGAGAAAGTCGACAATGCACAATACACCGCGCGGATCGCCGATCTAGACTTCGATCTTACGCCTTTCCGCCGCGACCTGTCCCTGTCGCCCGGCAACGAACAAAGGCTCTACTGGGGCTCCGCATCCGCCAACCAGCCCGGCACGCGCAACCTCATGGGCGCCGATCTGCCCGCGATCGACGCGATGATCGACGCGATGCTGTCGGCCAGAACGCAGGAAGAGTTGACCTCCGCCGCGCGCGCGCTGGACCGTATTCTGACCGCCGGACGTTATGTGATCCCGATCTGGAGCTTCGAGGTCGGCCGGATCGCCCATATCCGGCAGCTGCGGTATCCGGAAAACCCGCCGATCTATGGCGACGGCCCGCAATATATGCCCGATGTCTGGTGGTACGAGGAGTAGTGCCCGTTTCACCGATCCCGACCGGGTGAGCCGCGCCTTCTTTCTGCGCTGCGGCATTTTGTCGGGTGCGGGATCTGCACTCCGTTCATTACTGTGCCCACCGGGGGGAGCATCTCGCGTCGATGCTCGCAAAGGAATGCTGGTTATGATGACCTGGACAGAGCTGACCCATGACTGGGCCAATGGGTTTGCTCGCGCGAAGACACGGTTTCCTGAGCTGGACGAACGGGACATGCCGTTTCTGAAACTCGACCGCGCCCGGTTCGAAGCCTATCTGGCCGACCGCCACAATCTGACGATAGAGGAAGCGCGCGAGGAGTTCGCCGACTTTCTCTATGTCGAGGGGCTGAACCGCGAATACGAGGACTGACGGCAGTCAGGACAGCGAGGTGACCCAGAGGATCATCGCATCCTCGTCACTGATCGAGATCACATTATGCCCCATCGAGGCGTCATAATAGGCGCTGTCACCCCGGCGCATCTCCACCGGCTCATAGAACTCGGTGAACAGGCGGACGACCCCGGTCAGCACATACAGAAACTCTTCGCCATCGTGACGTACCCAACCGTCGAACTCGTCCATCGACCGGGCGCGCACCCGGGCACGATAGGGCAGCATCTGCTTCTTGGTCAGCGTATCGGCCAACAGCTCGTGTTCATAGGTTGCGGTCGCATGGGCCGCGCCGTCACCGGACTTGGTCACCGCCATCCGCCCGTTGATCTGGTCTTTTTGCGGCGGCGTGAACAGCTGCGGTACAGAGATCTGCAAACCGACGGCCAGCTTTTTCAGCGCATCATATGTCGGCGACATCTGGCCGTTCTCGATCTTGCTGAGCGTCGAGCGGGCCAGCCCGGCCTTGGTCGCGGCCTGTTCCAGCGTCCAGTCGCGCGCCTTGCGCAATTCGCGCACACGCGCCCCCAGATCCAGCGGCTCGGCCTCGGTCTGGGCGCCGTTGGAACGGGCAATGCGGATCAGGGATTTTGGATCGCGGCTGGTCATGGTCCCAGTCTATAGAACCCGCGTCGCCCGCTTGCAACGGGCGGCGCGGCAGGCTAGCCAAGGCGCATGCTGTCGATCTATGACCAAGGGCCGCCGCCGCCCTGCCCCACACCGTTCAACCTAGCCGCCCACGTCCTGCGTCATGCGGAACGTCTGGCGGGCAAGATCGCGCTTTCGGTTCTCAACGAGGACCAGACCGACGACTGGAGCTATGCCCGACTGCGTCAGGCCATTCTGGGCACCGCAACCGGGCTGTTGGAGGCCGGATTGAAACCCGGTGACCTGATCCTGATGCGGCTGGGCAATACGGTCGAGTTTCCGGTGGCCTATCTCGGTGCGATCGCCGCCGGAATGGTGCCGGTTCCGACCTCGTCACAACTGACCGAACCAGAAACCGCGCGGATGATCGCCGAACTGAACCCGGCCGCCGTTCTGCGCGACTCCGGTGTCGCCTGCGCGCCGCACCCGAACCAGATCGGGACCGAGGCGCTCAATGCCATGCACAGCCTGCCGCCCGCCGCATTCGCCATGGGCGATCCCGACAGGCTGGCTTATGCGGTGTATACCTCGGGCACCTCCGGCAAACCGCGTGCGGTGGCGCATGCCCATCGGGCGATCTGGGCACGGCAGATGATGGTCGATGGCTGGTACGGCCTGACCGAGGACGACCGTCTGTGTCACGCGGGCGCGTTCAACTGGACCTATACGCTGGGCACCGGGCTGATGGACCCCTGGACCATTGGCGCAACCGCGCTGATCCCCGCGCCCGGCACCGATATCAACCGGCTGCCGGATCTCTTGGCCAGACACCGGGCCACGATCTTTGCCGCAGCCCCCGGCGTGTTCCGCAAGCTTCTGCAAGGGCGTGACCGGCTGGAGCTGCCTGCTTTGCGTCATGGCCTGTGTGCCGGTGAAAAACTCGCCCGCGCCTTGCACGAACACTGGGACCGGGCCTCGGGCACTGAGCTATACGAGGCATTCGGCATGTCCGAATGCTCGACCTTCATCTCGTCCAGCCCGGCACATCCGGCCCGTGGTGAGGCACTTGGCCAGCCCCAACCGGGACGGCGCATTGCGATCCTGGGG
This sequence comes from Ruegeria aquimaris, assembly GCF_025751555.1. GTDB lineage: Bacteria > Pseudomonadota > Alphaproteobacteria > Rhodobacterales > Rhodobacteraceae > Ruegeria_B > Ruegeria_B aquimaris. The sequence continues at coordinate 54,373 of NZ_JAOWLB010000014.1, read as the reverse complement.
CCGGACGGCCCGGTACCGCAGGGCCAGCCCGGCACCATCGCGGTACATCGGGAGGATCCCGGGCTGATGCTGGGCTATCTGAACGCCCCCGAGGAAGCCGCCGCGCGCATGCAGGGCGACTGGTTCCTGACCGGAGATCAGGGCGCCATGGCCATCGACGGGCAGATCACCTATCTGGGCCGCGACGACGACATGATGAACGCGGGCGGCTACCGTGTATCCCCGGTAGAGGTCGAAGCCGTACTGGCGCGCTACCCCGGAATCGAACAGGTCGGCGCAGCCTCGGTCGAGGTCAAACCTGACACATTCGTGATCGCGGCCTTCTACTCTGGCCCCCGCGAACTGGACGAAACCGCGCTCAGGACCTATGTCGAGGGGAACCTCGCGCGTTATAAACAGCCGCGCGCCTTCGTTTACCTTCCGGCGCTGCCCACAGGCGGCAACGGCAAACTCCTGCGCCGGGCGCTGCCGGCCTATTTCAAGGGACCGTCCCGATGAGCCAGACCGTCAAGCTCGATATCCTGTCCGACCCGATCTGCCCCTGGTGCTATATCGGCAAGACTCATCTGGAAAAAGCGCTGGCGGCCATCCCGGACCATCCCTTTGTCATCGAATGGCACCCGTTCCAGCTGAACCCCGACATGCCCGAGGGGGGCATGGACCGCCGCGAATACCTGGAAACCAAGTTCGGCGGCAAGGATGGCGCGGTACGCGCCTACGCGCCGGTGGTCGAGCACGCGCAAAAAGCCGGGCTGAACATCAATTTCGAAGCGATGAGCCGCACGCCCAACACGCTTGACGCCCATCGCCTGATCCATTGGGCCGGGATCGAAGGCAAGCAGACGCAAGCGGTCGATGCCCTGTTCCGCGCCTATTTCGTCGACGGCCGCGACATCGGCAACCACGAGGTTCTGGGTGACATCGCCGACGGTATCGGCATGGACGCGGCTGTGATACAGAAACTGCTCAAGACCGACGCCGACCGCGAGGACATCGCCAAACGCGATACCCATTCGCGCGAGATGGGGGTGAACTCGGTCCCGACCTTTATCGTGGCAAACAAGCACGCTGTTCCCGGTGCGCAGCCGCCTGAGCTTTGGGAACAGGTGATCCGCGAAATCATGTCTCAGCTTGAGACTACCCCTGCATAAACCCACAGGGTTCTGTGCATTTGTGCAACTGGCCCCCTTGCCCCGGCCATGTTAGCGCCTGAGGGGTAAGGAGAGCCCCATGGCAGACCGGATGTCCAAGGCCGAATTCATCGCGCTGATCGCGATGATGTTCGCCACAATTGCGTTTTCGATCGATTCGATGCTGCCCGCTCTGCCGGAAATCGGGCTGGAATTGAGCCCTGATGAGCCCAACCGGGCGCAGCTGATCCTGACCTCCTTTGTGCTGGGCATGGGGATCGGCACGTTTTTCACCGGGCCACTCTCTGACGCATTCGGGCGCAAGCCTGTGATCTATGGCGGGGCCGTGGTGTACATTCTCGCCAGCGCAATCGCCTGGGCCAGCCCCTCGCTGGAACTGGTGCTGGCCGCACGGGTGGCACAAGGACTGGGCGCCGCCGGGCCACGTGTGGTGGCCATGGCCATCGTCCGCGACCTCTATTCCGGTCGCCAGATGGCGCGCATCGTGTCCATCGCCATGATGATCTTTACCCTCTTCCCGGCCTTTGCGCCGCTGATGGGCGCCGGCATCATCGCGCTGACCGGCTGGCGCGGGATCTTTGCGGCCTTTGTCCTGTTTTCCACCATTTCAATCCTCTGGATGGGTTTCCGCCTGCCGGAATCGCTTGCGGCGGAGAACCGCCGCCCCTTTCGCCTGCCCCTGCTGATTGATGCGGTGCGCCAGATGTTCGCCCACCCGACGGTGCGCCTGTCGATCATGGTCCAGACCCTGTGTATGGGCACGCTTTTTACCATGCTGACCATGGTGCAGCCGGTCTATGACGTGATCCATGGACGCGGCGACAGTTTCCCGTTCTGGTTTGCCATGGTGGCGCTGCTTTCGGGCTCGGCCAGCCTGTTGAACGCGGCCCTGGTGGTGAGGGTCGGCATGCGCCGCATGGTAACCTGGTCGCTGGGCGCGCAGATCGTCATCACACTTGGAATGATTGCACTGAACAGCATGACCCTGTCGGGCAACATGTCATTCGGCCTGTTCATCGCATGGCAAACGGCTGTGTTCTTCATGGCGGGCACCACCCTGGGCAACCTGAACGCCATCGCGATGGAACCGATGGGCCATATCGCCGGTATGGCCGCCTCGGTGATAGGCGCGGTGGCAACCGTGCTCGCGGCCGCCATCGCGGCACCGGTCGGCCTGTTGTTCGATGGCTCCTTGGCTCCGCTCAGCGCCGGTATCCTGATCATGTGCATCATCGGCTTCCTGCTGATGCTGCGCATGGGCCATGTCGAAGACCGTCTGCCTGGCTGAGGTTTCCTCGCGCCTCGCTTTCGCGTACTCTTCCGGACATAGAGGGGGAGTATCTGGAATGGACGACTATGGCTATGACCTGGGCAGCCATACCTGCCCGATAACGACCACATCGCCGCTGGCGCAACTGTGGTTCGACCGAGGCCTGATCTGGACCTATGGCTATAATCACGAAGAGGCCGCCGTCTGCTTCAACCGCGCGTTGGAGCACGACGCGGATTGCGCCATGGCCCATTGGGGCGTGGCCTATGCCACCGGCCCCAATTACAATATGCCCTGGGATCTGTTCGACACAGATGGGCGCGCCAAGGCATTGCAAACCGCCTATGACGCGACACAGGCGGCAATGGCGCGTGTGGATGGCTGCACAGCCGTCGAACAGGCGCTGATCCGCGCCCTGCCCGCGCGTTACCCGCAGCGTGATCTTGATGATGACATGCACCGCTGGGACTATGATTTTGCCGATGCGATGCGTGCGGCCTTTGCCACCGACACCGCGCATCTCGACCTCCGCACCGTCTGTGCCGAAAGCCTGCTGAACCTGACCCCCTGGCAGATGTGGGATCTGAAATCGGGTCGCCCTGCCGAGGGGGCCGCCACGCTGGAAGCGCAGGACGTGCTGGAAACCGCGCTGCGCGACGACCCCGGGGCCATGTCACACCCCGGATTGCTGCACCTCTACATCCACCTGATGGAGATGTCGCCCTTCCCGGAGAAGGCGCTCAAGGCAGGTGACGCGCTGCGCACGCTGGTGCCAGATTCGGGTCACCTCGTTCATATGCCCACGCATATCGACGTCTTGTGCGGGCATTACCACAATGTCGTCTACTGGAACCAGAAGGCGGTCGAGGCCGACCTGAAGTATTTCCACCGCGAAGGCGCGTTCAACATATACTCGGGCTATCGCATTCACGACTATCACTTCGTGATCTACGGCGCGTTGTTCCTGGGCCAGATGCAACCGGCGCTCGACGCAAACCAGGGCCTGTGGGACACCACGCCCGAGGAGATGCTGCGCATCGAAAGCCCGCCGATGGCGGACTATTTCGAAAGTTACATGGCGATGGGGCCGCATATCCTAGTCCGGTTCGGGCGCTGGGCCGATGCAATCGCGCTTGAACCGCCCGCCGACCCCGATCTCTACCGCACCCTGACCGCGACGGTGCATTACGCCCGAGCGGTGGCCTTTGCCGCCACCGCTAGGGTGAGCGAGGCCGAAGCAGAGGAACAGGTGTTCCTGAGTGCCGCCGCGCGGGTACCGGACAGCCGTCTGCTGCATAACAACCGCGTCGTGGATCTCCTTGAAATTGCCAAGGAAATGTTGCGCGGCGAGATCGAGTACAGGAAAGGAAACTACGATCTGGCCTATACCCATCTGCGCCGCTCGGTCGAGCTGGACGACAACCTGCCCTATGACGAACCCTGGGGCTGGATGCAACCGACCCGCCATGCGCTGGGCGCTTTGCTCTTCGAACAGGGTCATCACGCCGAGGCCGAAGAAGTCTATCGCGCCGATCTTGGGCTCGGCGGTCAGTTGAGCCGCGCCGCGGTTCATCCTGACAATATCTGGAGCCTCAAGGGCTTGCACGATTGCCTTAAGGCGCGCGGCGAAGCAGTTGAAATCGTTCAGATCCGACAAAGGCTGGACCTCGCCCTCGCCCGGTCCGACCGCGCCGTGGGCGCGTCTTGTTTCTGTGCACAGGCCGCGATGCGGGCGGCGAAATGAGACTGGTTCTGATCTGCGCCCTGCTGCTCAGCGCAGCCCCGACCCTTGCCGGGCGTCAGTCGTTTCCACCGCAGGACGAGGCAGCGCGCGACCCTTCTCTCGTCGCTTTTCGCGACGCGCTGCGGGCCGCCGTGGCGCGCCGCGAAATCGAGGCGCTTACCGCCGCTGCCTGCCCGGACCTGATGCTCAGCGATAACGGGCCGGGCGGACCAGAAGAGCTGCGGCAGTTTCTGAACGACCCCAACGCAGATGTCGAAGCACGCTGGCAGGTGCTGGCCGAGACGCTGGATGCGCCGGGTTATTTCGACGACGACGGCGAGTTCTGGATGCCCTATCACTGGCGCATTCACCTTCCGGCCCGGATCGATGCGGCTCTGTCCTATTTCACCAATGGCGAGAACGTTAATCTGCGCGCGGCCCCGGACCGTGAGGCGCCGGTAGTTGCGCGCGTGAGCTTCGAGGTGGTGCTGACCGAGGCAGCCGATGCCTACAGAGATTACCAAGCCGTCATCCTGACCGACGGAACCCAAGGCTATCTGCATCGCGATTTCCTGGTGCAGATGTCAGGGTACCGCGCCGCCTTTGCCGTTTCACCGGAAGGCGCCTGGCAACTCTGCACCTTCACGACCGGACGTTAAGCGCAGCGCGCAAAATCTTATCAAGATTTTGTCCGCAGATTTTTTTGAAAAAATCTGTGCGCTACGCTCGGACGCCTTTCCCGGTAACCGAGGCCTTTTCCGCCAGATCGCGCGCCACGGCAAAGGCACCCTTGATCTTGTCAGCATCCGAGCGCCAGTCGCGACGCACGACGATCCTGTTGTCCTTGATCTTGGCCAACCCGTTTTCACCCTGAATGAACTCAACCAACCCCGCCGGTGACGCGAATTTGTCGTTGTGAAACTGGATCGTGGCGCCTTTTGGCCCGCCGTCGAGCTTCGCAATGCCCGCGCGCTTGCACATGGCCTTGATCCGCACCACCAGAAGCAGCGTGTTCACCTCTTTCGGCAACTTGCCGAACCGGTCGATCAGCTCGGCGGCAAAGCCTTCCAGCTCCACCTTGGTACTGAGCGATGAAAGCCGCCGGTAGAGACCCAGCCGCACGTCCAGATCGGGCACATAGTCCTCCGGGATCAACACCGGCACGCCCAGATTGATCTGTGGTGCCCATTGGTCGTCGGCCTCGCTCAGCCCCTCCATCTGGCCGCTGCGGATCTTGGCGATCGCCTCTTCCAGCATCGACTGGTAAAGCTCATAGCCCACATCGGGCATCTGGCCCGACTGTTCCTCGCCCAGGAGATTGCCGGCACCGCGAATATCGAGGTCCTGCGAGGCCAGCGAGAACCCGGCGCCCAGCGTGTCGAGCGAGGCCAGTACTCGAAGCCGCTTTTCGGCGGCAGGGGTCAGGCGCATGCGCGGCTTGGTGGTCAGATAGGCATAGGCACGCGCCTTGGACCGGCCCACGCGCCCCCGGATCTGATAGAGCTGCGCCAGTCCGAACATGTCGGCCCGGTGCACCACCATCGTATTGGCGGTGGGGATGTCCAGCCCGCTTTCGACGATGGTCGTGGCCAGCAGCACATCGTATTTGCCGTCGTAGAACGCATTCATCCGGTCGTCGAGCTCGCCCGCCGCCATCTGGCCATGTGCCACCACATAGGTCAGTTCCGGCAGCTGTTCCTTCAGGAAACCCTCGATATCCGGCAGATCAGTGATGCGCGGCACCACGTAGAAGCTCTGCCCGCCCCGGTAATGCTCGCGCAACAGCGCCTCGCGGATGGTGACCGCGTCGAATTCGCTGACATAGGTGCGGATCGCCAGCCGGTCCACTGGCGGCGTACCGATGATCGACAGATCCCGCACGCCGGTCAGGCTCAGTTGCAGGGTGCGCGGGATCGGCGTTGCCGTCAGCGTCAGCACATGCACGTCCGAGCGCAGCTGTTTCAGCCGCTCCTTGTGGGCCACGCCGAAATGCTGCTCTTCGTCGATGATGAGCAGACCGAGATTCTGGAACCGGATCCCCTTGGCCAAAAGCGCATGAGTGCCGATCACGATATCCACCGTGCCACTCGCCAACCCCTCGCGGGTCTGCTGCGCCTCCTTGGCCGAGACAAAACGGCTGAGTTGCTTCACTTCCAGCGGAAAGCCCCGGAACCGTTCGCGGAAACTGGCCGCGTGCTGGCGGGCCAAGAGCGTGGTGGGCGCGATCACCGCCACCTGTAACCCCGACATGGCCGCGACAAAAGCCGCGCGCATCGCCACCTCGGTCTTGCCAAAGCCGACATCGCCACAGATCAGCCTGTCCATCGGCATGCCGGAATGCAGATCGTCCATCACGTCAGCAATGGCGCGCAGCTGGTCGTCGGTCTCCTGATAAGGAAAGCGGGCGCTGAAATCCTCCCAGGCATGCGGCGGTGGGTCCATCACCGGCGCCTTGCGCAGGGCGCGTTCGGCGGCAATGCGGATCAGCCGGTCGGCCATCTCGCGAATGCGCTCTTTCAGCTTGGCCTTCTTCGCTTGCCATGCGCCGCCGCCAAGACGGTCGAGCAGCCCCTCTTCATGGCCGTATTTCGACAACAGTTCGATATTCTCGACCGGCAGGTAGAGCTTGGCGTCCTCGGCATATTCCAGCAGCAGGCATTCATGCGCGGCACCGGCTGCGGTGATCACCTCCATGCCCATGTAGCGCCCAATGCCGTGATCGACATGCACGACCAGATCGCCGGGTGACAGCGACTGCGTCTCGGTCAGAAAGTTCTCGGCCTTGCGCTTCTTCCTGGGCTGCCGGATCAACCGGTCGCCCAGCACATCCTGCTCCGAGATCACCGTAATCTCGGGTGTTTCGTAGCCGTGTTCCAGCGCCCAGACCGCCAGATGCAGAGCCCGCTTGCCGATCCTTGTGCCGTTTGCAACCGGGATCGTCTCGGCAAGACCCTCGTCCTCGATCAGGCCACTCAAACGTTCGCGCGCACCCTCGGAATAGGACGCGATCAGAACCGGGCCTTTCGCCAGCTTTGCTTTGATATGATCCGCCAAAGCACCAAAAAGACTGACATTTTCCAGAGCGCGCTCGGGCGAGAAATTGCGTCCGATGCGACCGCCCGCGTCGATCACGCCCGGCCCGCTGGCCTGCGGCAGCGGGTTAAACTGCATCACCCGCCGGTCCTGCAACAGCGCGTCCCAGTCTGCATCGTCGAGAAACAGCAGGCCGGGCGGCAAGGGTTTATAGACACTGTCCATCCGCGCCCGGTCGGCCATTGCCAGACGTCGGGTTTCGTACTGATCCTTGATGCCGTCCCACCGCGACAGCCGCGCGGCGGTCAGCTGGTCATCCAGCGTCACCGTGGCATCGGGCAGATAGTCGAACAGGGTTTCCAGATCTTCGTGGAAGAATGGCAGCCAATGCTCCATCCCCTGATGCTTGCGCCCGGCGCTGACCGCTTCATAGAGCGGATCGTCATTACCCGCCGCGCCAAATTCGATGCGATAGTTCTGGCGGAACCGGGTGATCGCCGCCTCGTCCAGAATGACCTCGCTGACCGGGGCCAGTTCCACGAGGTCCAGTTTCTCGGTGGTGCGCTGCGTCGCCGGATCGAACCGGCGGGCGCCATCCAGCACATCGCCAAAGAAATCGAGCCGCACCGGGCCACTGTCGCCGGGCGGATAGATGTCGATGATGCCGCCCCGAATGGCATAGTCGCCCGGCTCCATTACAGTGGGACTCTGGCTGAACCCCATACGGACCAGGAACTGGCGCAGCCCGTCCTCGTCTACCCGGCGCCCGACCTGCGCGGAAAACGCGGCCTCGCGCAACACCGCGCGCGCCGGTACCCGCTGCGTGGCCGCGTTGAGCGTCGTCAGCAGCACAAAGCGCGGCGGCATCTGGTGAACCAATGCCGCCAGCGTCGCCATCCGGGCCGCCGAAACATCGGGGTTCGGGGAAACACGGTCATAAGGCAGGCAATCCCAGGCCGGGAACACAAAGACCGGCAAATCCGGAGCGTAAAAGGCCAGCCCCGCGCGCATCGCCTCCAGCCGCTTGTCGTCGCGTGCCACATGCAGCACCGGACCATCGACGCGGGCGACTTCCTTGAGGATCAATTGTGCGTCAAAACCTTCGGGTGCTCCCCCGACAAGGACGTGGTTAGGTGATTTCATAACCGTCTCCGCCTGCCGCGCTCAGCCCAGAACGCCGATGGACAGATTCTGATACATGCCCCAAAGCGAGGTGAAAAAGATCGCCAGCATACCGATGATCTGGGTGTAGAGCCGACAGCGGCCAAGCGCGCGCGCCAGCATTTCACCCTCGAGCATCTCGGCCCTGACGCGCCGCGCCGTCACCAGGTTCAGCAACGCCACCCAGGTCAGTGGGAATGCCAGCAGGAACACCGCCTGAGCAAACTCGATCCCATAGATAAATCCGGCCGTTGCCAGACCCGACAGGATGAAACAGGAAAAGGCAAAGAGCCAAGTACCCGAAACATCAACGATATAGAGCATCCGGTTCACGTTAACGCGCGCGATGTCGTTCAGATCCTGTTCCGCTTGCCCGCCGACCCGCCGGGCGCGGGTCACCATGTCGTATGGCACACCCAGCACCCAATGACTGGCCGAGGACCAGACAACCGCAAGCGCGATCCAGAACCACAGGTTGGAGAAGCTTCGCATGTCGATAAGTTCGAAGATAGACGCATACCAATCCAAACGTGCTGCCCCTCTGCTCGCCGCCTTCGCGGTCTTCTATCGTCAATGCGCGGCCTTTGGTACCCTTGTGACCGGATCAAATCCATGCCACCCAATGCCCGAATGTGCAAGGAGAGCGCCGCATGAAGCCGACCATCGCCCCCTTTCCCGCCGCGCGGTTTCGCCGTGCACGCAGTTCGTCCTCTGTTCGCGCCCTGGTGCGGGAACATACGCTGACCGTTGATGATCTGATCTGGCCGGTTTTCGTGCGTGATGGCGAAGGCGTTGAAGAGCCCGTCGGCTCGATGCCTGGCGTGATGCGCCGCTCGGTCGATCGGGTCGCCCAGGCCGCGGTCGAGGCGCAGGCGCTGGGTATTCCGGCGATCTGCCTGTTTCCCTACACCAATGCCGCGCTGAAAACCGAGGATTGCGCCGAGGCCTGGAGTCCCGACAACCTGTCGAACCGCGCCATCCGCGCGATCAAGGCCGCCGCCCCCGACATCGCGGTGATGACCGATGTGGCACTCGACCCCTACAACATCAACGGCCATGACGGTTATGTGGTGGGTGGCGAGATCATCAATGACGAGACGGTCGAAGCGCTGGTCAAGATGACACTGGCCCAGGCCGAGGCAGGCGCCGATATCATCGGTCCGTCCGACATGATGGACGGGCGTATCGGTGCGATGCGCCAGGCGCTGGAGGCAAGCGGCCACCGCAATGTCATGATCCTGAGCTATGCCGCAAAATACGCCAGCGCCTTTTACGGACCGTTCCGCGATGCGGTTGGCGCCTCGGGCGCGCTGACCGGCGACAAGAAGACCTATCAGATGGATCCGGGCAACTCGAACGAGGCCCTGCGCCTGATCGAGCGCGACCTGACCGAAGGCGCCGACATGGTGATGATCAAGCCGGGCATGCCCTATCTCGACATCTGCCGACGGGTCAAGGACACGTTCGGCGCGCCGACCTATGCCTATCAGGTGTCTGGCGAATACGCGATGATCCAGGCCGCCGCCCAGAACGGATGGATCGACGGGGAAAAGGTGATGCTGGAAAGCCTGCTGGCCTTCAAGCGCGCCGGGTGCGACGGCATCCTGACTTATTTTGCACCCCAGGTTGCGCGTATTCTGAACGCTTGAGCAGGGTTTCGGGGCGAGAACCCGCCGAACCGTGACAGTTCGGTCGTGACAGGGCCTTGTGATCGGCGTAATGTCCTCGCCAAGACCGGGATAACCCGGCTTACTTCAGGCAACTCTACGAAAGACGAGAGAGATGAGCAGCATCCTTACTCCCCGGCCGACCCGTCGAGGCATTCTTCTTGGCATGGCCGGTCTGACAGTGACCGCCGCATGCGGCAATGGCGTTGGAAACTCCAACGCCGCCCAAATCGACGCGCGCGTCGTCGCGACGCTCAACGAGATGTACAGCGAGTTCCCGAACACCGTGGAAATCTCGCAAAAGGCGGCTGGCATGCTGGTGATGCCACTTCTGACCGAGGCCGGTTTTGTCTTTGGCGGCGGCTATGGCCGCGGCGCGCTGCGCATCGACGGCGTGACGGTCGACTACTACTCGGCGGTAAAAGGCAGCGCAGGGTTCCAGGTAGGCGCCCAGCAATATGCGCATGTGCTCTTCTTCATGACCCAGGACGCGCTCAGTGAGTTCCGCCGGTCCAGCGGTTGGGCCGCTGGGGCCGATCTGGAATATGTGGTCAGCGATCAGGGCGACTCTCTGGCCGCCGACACCAACACCCTGCGCTCTCCGGTTCTGGCCGCGGTCTTCGGGCGCGCCGGTCTGCGGGTGGGCGCAACGCTCGAAGGTACCAAGTATACCCGTATCATTCCCTGACAACGACAACGCCGGTCACATCCCGTGATCGGCGTTCCCTGCGTTCACGGATCCGGACCGGATGTGCTCTTTTGTTCCGACACTCAATGCCTTAGTGTCAAATCATCATCCGTAAACCAAAACCTTTCGGGTCACGCATGGGACTGATTTTTCGCTGGCTTCTGCGACTTGCCGCAGGTCTTGTCATTCTGGTGGTCGCGGCGATCGGCCTGATCTACTACCTCGCCAGCCAGTCGCTGCCCGAGTACAGCCAGAGCGTTGAGGTCGAGGGTCTCACCACACCCGTTGAGATCGTGCGCGACAACAACAACATTCCGCATGTTTTCGCCGGTACCGACCCGGACGTGTTCTTTGGCCTGGGTTACGTGCACGCACAGGACCGGCTGTGGCAGATGACCATGCTGCGGCGGACGGTACAGGGGCGGTTGTCCGAGGTTTTCGGCCAGAGAACCGTGCCGATCGACCGGTTGCTGCGGCGGCTCGACCTCTATCGCCTGGCACAACAGTCGGTCGCGACGCAGGACAGCTATACCACCGCCGCACTCAAGGCCTATGCCGCCGGTGTGAACGCGCGCCTGGCCGAGATCAACGACAAGGCGCTGGGCCGCGGCGCGCCGGAGATGTTCCTGTTCAACGCCCCTGTCGCCCCCTGGCAACCGGCCGACAGTATCGCGATCATGAAACTGATGGGCCTGCAACTCTCTGGACATCTCGAAGAGGAAGTGCTGCGCGCGCGGACCTCTCTCATGCTGGGCGACCCGGCCCGCCTGCTCGATATCCTGCCGGACGCACCGGGTGCCGGAGTGGCGGCGCTGCCGGAATATGCCGCGATGTTTCCCGGCCTGCCGCGCTATGCCGCCGGCCGAACAGAGGACGACAACCCTCTGTCACCACTGCCAAAACGTGGCCTGGCCGGCGCCTCCAACGCCTGGGCGGCGGCACCGTCGCGCTCGGCCAGCGGTGGAACCTTGCTGGCTAACGATCCGCATCTGGGGTTCTCGGCCCCCTCCACCTGGTATCTGGCCCGGTTGGAACTGGCCAAGGGCGGTGTGATCGGCGGCACGATCCCGGGCATGCCGCTGGTGCTTGTGGGCCGCAGCGAGCGTCTAGGCTGGGGGTTGACCTCGTCCTACATGGACGACCAGGACCTGTTCATCGAGAAACTGAACCCCGACAACCCAGAAGAATACCTGACGCCGGACGGGTACAAGGCCTTCGAGTCGCGCCCCTCGATCATCGAGATCAAGGATGCCGCCCCGATCACCCTGACCCTGCGTTGGACCGAAAACGGGCCGGTCCTGCCCGGAACGGTCTACGACTTGGAAACCATCACGCCGCCCGGGCATGTGGCCTCGCTGGCCTGGACCATCCTTGATCCGCAGGACGGTTCAATGTCGGCGGCGATGGCGCTGCTCGGCGCGGGCACGGTGGACGAAGCGATCAAGGCCACCGAATCCTATGTCGGCCCGTCGCAGAACCTCACACTTGCCGACCGAGAGACCGTCGCCATGAAGATGGTAGGGGCGGTGCCGCGCCGGGATGCCGCGCATCAAAGCCAGGGCCGCCTGCCCTCGCAAGGCTGGCGCATCGAGAACCGCTGGCAGGGGCGTATGCCCTATGCCTCCAACCCCGAATTCCTGTCCCCTGTCGGCGGCCTGCTCGGCAATACCAACAACAAACTGCTCGAACGCCCCTTTCCCAACCACATCTCCTTTGTCTGGGGCGATACGCAACGCGTAACCCGCTGGCTGAGACTGATGCAATCGCGCGAGGTGCACACCCGCGACGGTTTCATCGAAGCGCAGCTCGACCCGGTCAGCCCCACCGCCCGCACCCTGCTGCCGCTGATCGGCGCGGATCTGTGGTTTACCGGAGAGGCCGCCCCCGAAGGTACGCCCGAGCGCCAGCGCCAGATCGCGCTGTCCCTGTTGGCGGAATGGAACGGTGAGATGAACGAGCATCTGCCCGAACCTTTGATCTATGCCGCCTGGGTGCGCGCCTTGCAAAAACGCCTGATCACCGACGAGCTGGGGCCGCTTGCCAGTGAATTCAAACATGTCGAACCCTTGTTCATCGAACGGGTGTTCAAGGATGTCGACGGCGCCTCGGCCTGGTGCGACATCCGGCAAAGCGCACCACAGGAAGACTGCACCGAAATCGCCCGCCTGGCGCTGGACGATGCGCTGGTCTGGATCGGCGAGCGCTATGGCACGGCCCTGGAATCGCTGCGCTGGGGCGACGCCCATCAGGCCACCCATGACCATCCGGTACTGGGTGAGGTGCCGGTGCTGCGGTATTTCGTGAACATCCGGCAATCGACCAGCGGTGGTGACAACACGCTGCAACGGGGTCGCACCTCGGGCGAGGATCCCGACCCGTTCCAGAACGTGCATGGCGCGGGGTATCGCGGGGTCTATGACTTTGCCGACCCGGACAGTTCCGTGTTTGTGATCTCGACCGGGCAGTCGGGCCATTTCCTGTCGCGCTATTACGACGATCTGGCTCAGCTCTGGCGCCGGGGCGAATACATTCCGATGTCACTGGATACCGAGCTGGCACGGGCGGCCGCCGTCGGCATCACGCAACTGGTCCAAAAACCCTAGATGCAGGTCTACGCACCAGCCCTGATCGCGCTTGGGGTGCTGTTTCTCGTCGGACTGGCTGCCGACGGCCTGGGCCGACGCACCAACCTCCCCCGGGTAACGCTGCTCCTGGCCTGCGGGCTGCTGGGCGGCAGCGCCGGGTTTGACCTGATCCCGGAGGACCTGCGCGATGTCTATCCGATTGTCGCGGTCATCGCGCTCAGCATGGTGGCGTTTCTGCTCGGCGGTGAACTGTCCTTCAGAACCCTCCGGTCCCAGGGCCGGGCCATCGTGATCATTTCGCTGGCGGTCGTGTTCTGCACCCTGATCGCCGTCGCCGCCGGTTTGACCGCAATCGGCGTTCCCTTGGCCGCAGCCCTGATGATCGGGGCGCTGGCAACCGCCACCGATCCGGCGGCAACGCTGGATGTGATCCGCCAATCGGGAACCGACACCACGTTCTCCCGGACACTAAAGGGGATCGTCGCCATCGACGATGCCTGGGGCGTGATGGTGTTCGCGCTGCTGATCGTTGTCGCCCGGGCGGTCAACGGGGCTGATCCGGGGCTGCACCTCTTGGCCGACGCCCTGGTGGAGATCTTCGGCTCCATGCTGCTGGGCTGCGTCATAGGGGTGCCCGCCGCCTATCTCACCGGCCGCTTGTCGGACGGCGAACCGCTGAGGATCGAAGCGCTGGGGGTCGTATTCCTGACCGCCGGTTGCGCCCTGTGGCTCGATCTGTCCTATCTGATCGCGGGCATGACCGCCGGTGCCGTCATCGTCAACCTTGCCCGTCACCACACGATGGCCTTTCGCGAGATCGAGAATCTCGAATGGCCCTTCATGATCATCTTCTTCATTCTCGCGGGCGCAACGCTGGAGCCCGCGGCCTTGTGGGCCATCGGGCCGGTCGGCCTCGCCTATTGCGTTTTGCGGATTCTGGGGCGCATCGTGGGCGGGTGGCTGGGTGGGATGCTGGCCCGCACGCCGCGCCACCAACGGAACTGGTATGGACCGGCCCTGTTGCCGCAGGCCGGGGTCGCCATCGGTATGGCGCTGATGGCGGCCGAATACTTTCCCGAACATGGCGACATGATCACCGCGCTTGCCATTGCGGCCACGGTGACCTTCGAACTTATCGGGCCGATCCTGGCCGCCGTCGCCTTGCGCAAGGCAGGTTAGAGCGCGCCGAACCGCGCCTCTTGCCGCGCCGTCCACAGCACCTTGATCTCGAACCCGGCCTCGGTCTGTTCCTCGCTCTGCACCACATCCTGATCGAACAGCCACGCGCGGCGCCGCCCGTCGGAAAACGACAGGAGCAGCGTCGTCTCGTGCCGCACCTCTTCCAGCTGCCGGGAAATGGCCGCCAGCAGATCGCCCAGCCCCTCGCCGGTGATTGCCGACACCGCATAGAGACCCGGATCCCGCTCTGCGCGTATCCGGGCCGCCGCGTGACGGTCAGCGTCGAGCAGGTCGATCTTGTTCCAGACTTCCAGCTTCGGGCTTCCTTCGGCCACCCCAAGCGAGGCAAGGATGCTTTCGACATCGCGTGCCTGCTCTTCGGTCGCGGCATGGCTGATGTCGCGAACATGCAGGATCAGATCGGCGGCAAGCACCTCTTCCAGCGTCGCGCGGAACGCCGCGACCAGTTCCGTGGGCAGGTCAGAAATGAACCCAACCGTGTCGCTCAGGATCACTTCGGGCCCGTCCGGCAGCTGAACCCGCCGCATGGTCGGGTCGAGCGTGGCAAAGAGCATGTCCTTGACCAGCACTTCGGCCCCGGTCAGCCGGTTGAACAGCGTCGATTTCCCGGCGTTGGTATAGCCCACAAGGGCAACGATCGGATAAGGCACCTTGGCCCGCGCCTTGCGATGCAATTCGCGCGTCCTGACCACCTTGTCGAGCTGCCGCCGCAGCCGCACAAGCTGTTCGTCAATCGCACGCCGGTCCGCCTCGATCTGGGTTTCGCCGGGGCCACCGACAAAGCCAAGTCCGCCGCGCTGCCGTTCGAGATGGGTCCAGGCCCGCACAAGACGCGTCCGCTGATAGCTGAGCGCGGCCATCTCGACCTGCAAGACACCCTCGCGGGTCCGGGCGCGATCCGAGAAGATTTCCAGGATTAGACCGGTCCGATCGAGGATCTTCACCTTCCATTCTTTTTCCAGGTTGCGCTGCTGCACCGGGGACAGCGGCCCGTCGATCAGCACCAGCTCAATCTCATTGGCCTTGAACAGCGCGCCCAGCTCTTCGACTTTGCCCGATCCGAACAGATGGCCGGGATGCGGCTTGGGCAGGCGCACGATGCCCGATCCCGCGACCTCCAACTCCGGCAAAGCTGCGGCCAGCGCCACAGCCTCTTCCAACGCCGGAACCGGGTCCCGGCGGTCAGGGTCGGATTTCAACTCGGGATGCAGAACCCACGCGCGGGTGCCCGCACGATCTTGTTCCATCAATTGGAGTCTTCACCTTCGTACAGGCTGATGGGCTGCGCCGGCATGATCGTCGAGATCGCGTGCTTGTACACCAGTTGCGACTGTCCGTCGCGGCGCAGCAACACGCAGAAATTGTCGAACCAGGTGATGACCCCCTGCAATTTCACGCCATTGATCAGGAAAATCGTGACCGGGACCTTGGTTTTTCTTACATGATTCAGGAAAGCATCCTGAAGATTCTGTCTGTCCGAAGCCATTTCTTTACAATCTCGCCTTTGTTCTTGCTACTTGCCGCGCATCGGCACGCACCTAATGATTAAGTATGAAGTCCTGTTCAGGGATTTGCCAGTCGAAAAAGGCAAAGAAAATCGGCCCGCGTTCCCGATAGGTCAATTCCGCCACAAGGCGGGCGTGATCAGGGCGATGATCGCCAGCGTTTCCAGCCGGCCGATGATCATGGCGGCGCACAGGATCACCTTGGCCGCAACGGTCATCTCGATCAGCCGTATCGGCTCTTCGGATGCAATCTCGATCAGGGGGCCGGTCGTGCTCAAGGCCGCGATGCTGAGCACCATGGATTGCTCAAAGCTCGACCCCGTGGCCGCCAGCGCCAGACAGACCGACAAAAGCGAAATCGCGAAGAGCATGAAGAAGACCCAGGCGATAAAGGCCCCGTCACGTTGAATCCGGCGGTTCTTGCCCGAGGCGGAACTGACCGACGAGGGATAGACCAGCCGCTGCAACTCGCGGGTCCCGTTAAGGTAAAGCGCATAAACCCGCAGCAGCTTGACACCCCCTGCGGTGGTGGCGACCCCGCCACCGATCACCGACAGGCCCAGCAGGATCATGCCCGGGGTTCCCAGCCCCGACCATTGCCGCGCCTCTTCCCAGTCCGCGGATTCGAACCCGGTGGTCGACAGGAAGGACAAGACCGTAAAGACCCCGCCCCACAGCGCCCGCAGCGCCAACCCCAGGTTTTCGGCCGAGTTGATCTCGATCGCGCCAGACCAGTGCCGCAGGAACAGCAGCAGGGGAACGCTGACCACGATCAGCACACCGATGCGAAACTCCGGATCCTGATCCAGCCGCGTATATCCGCGCGTCGCCGTGTCCGAGGAAAACGTGAGCCGCGACAGCGAGAAGAACATGAACAGGAACAGGATCGCCTCACCCGTCAGCCCGGCGGTGGATCCTGACAGGCCACCGACCGGCGATATCCCAGAGGTCGCCATGATCGACATCGCATGGCAGACAGCGGTCAGTTCCGCCTCTCCCGAGGCCATCAACAGGATGGCAACAATCACCGTCAACCCGGCATAAACCGGCGCCAGCGTAACAGCGATGCGGATCAGGCGGCCACGGCTGTCCACCTTCTCGCCCTGCCCCGATCCGGCGACGATCCGGCCCGGCTGGCCCTGCGCCGTCACCTCGAACCCGCCCAGCGACAGCGGCGCCAGGATCGCCGAGGCGGCGATCCACATCACCAGCCCACCCAGCCAGCCGACCAGGGCCCGCCACAGATGCAGCGGCTGGCTCAGCCGTGTGGGGTCGGGAAACATCTCGGCCCCGGTTGTGGTGATCGCACTGACCATGTCGAAATAGGTGTTCAGGAAACTGGTGGTCTTGAGCGCATCATGAAACGGAATGGCCAGAAAAACCGGCAGGATGGCAAAGGTCGACAACAACGTCAGCAATTGCCCCAACACCCCGTGCCGCGACGGGCGCCCGGCGCGCGCCAGCGCGACCATGGTTACCACGATCACACCAAGCAGCCCGGAATACAAAAACGAGCGCGAGGTCTCGTGATCATTCAACACCAGCGCATAGGTCGACGGGACCCACATGCTGATGGAGAACGCGCCCCAGACCAGCAGGAACAGCGGCAACCGCCGCAACAATCCCTGCTCCTCCTGTTGCTTGCGCCGCGCCATCAGAAGAAATCGATCGAGACCTGCATCAGCCGTTCGACCTCGGGCACGTCATCCGCCATCGCGAAGAGCGCGATCACGTCGCCCTCTTCGATACGCAACTCGCCGTTCGGTCGCACCACCTTGCCATCCTTGCTGACCGCGCCGACCAGAACCCCCTCGGGAAAGTCAATGTCGCGCAGCCGCTGGCCCGCCATGGGCGAGGTCGACAGTACCTCGGCCTCGATCACCTCGGCTTCGGCGTCTCCGATAGAATAGACCTGACGCACACGCCCATGCCGGATGTGCCGCAGGATCGAACTGACCGTGGTCGCGCGCGGGTTGATATAGGCGTCGATGCCCAGCGGCCCCATCAACGCCACCAGCGTCGGGTCGTTGATGAGCGCGATGGCCAGCCGACACCCGGCAGCCTTGGCCCGCACCGCCGCCAGCAGATTGGTCCGGTCGTCGTCGGTAACGGCCAGCATCGCATCCGCCCGGTCGATCCCGGCCTCGGACAGCAAGGCGGCGTCCAGACCGTCGCCATGCAGCACGATGGTCCGCTCCAGCGCCTCGGCGGCCCGTTCCGCGTTCCGGCGGTCCCGCTCGACCACCTTTGCATGAATGCGGCCCTTGTGCTCTTCCAGCGCGCGGGCCACTTCCAGCCCTACGTTCCCGCCGCCAACGATGACAACGCGATCCTGCTTTTTCTGCGTCTTGCCAAAGACTTCAATCGTTCTGCTCACGTCATCGACATGGCAGAAGACATAACATTCATCGCCAGCAAAGATCTGGTCGCCCGGCTCCGGTGCAAACAGGGTTCCCTCGCGTCGGATGCCGACCACGATGGCCCGCAGGGTCGAGAAGAGATCGGTCAATTGCCGCAGGGGCGTGTTGATGATCGGACTTTCCTCGTCAACCGACAGGCCCACCAGCTGCGCCATGCCGCCCATGAACACCTCGGTGTCAAAGGCCGCCGGCGCCGACAGGCGGCGCATCGCCGCCGCCGCAACCTCGCGCTCGGGGCTGATCACCACGTCGATGGGCAGATGCTCGCGCCGGTAGAGGTCGGAATAGATCGCGTTCAGATAGGATTTCGACCGCAGGCGCGCGATCTTGCGCTGAATCCCGAACACCGAATGGGCCACCTGGCAGGTGACCATGTTCACCTCGTCGGAATAGGTCGCCGCGATGATCATATCCGCATCCCGCGCGCCCGCGCGCTCCAGCACATCGGGGTACGAGGCAAAACCGGCGATCCCCTGCACATCCAGCGTCTCTGTGGCGCGCCGCACCAGATCGGGGTTGCTATCCACCACGGTGACGTCGTTCAACTCACCCGACAAATGGCGCGCGATCTGCCAGCCAACCTGCCCCGCACCACAGATGATGACCTTCATGCTCTGGCCCCTTTTGCCTGAGGTTTTTTGAATGACAGAAGCCCGGGACCGGGTCAATTCAATTGTCTTGGCCGCGCGTTGGTGCCACTCTCGCGGCTATGAAACACGGTCTTTCTCTTCCTCTTGTTGCGTTGATTCTGTCGGGCTGCGGCCCGCTGTCGATCTACTATCGCGAAGGCGTCAGCGTCTCGCGCATGCAATCCGAGACCACGGATTGCCAGGTCAAGGCGCTGCGTGACGCGCCCGTGGCCACGCAAGTCAGGCAAAGCCCGCCAATATATTTTCCCGGGCGCACGGTCTGCAATTCGGCAGGCCAGTGCTATACCACGCCCGGCTGGTGGGAGCCCGGCAACGTCTACACCGTCGATCCCAATGCCGGTCTGCGCGGGCGCGTGGAACAGCAATGCATGGCGGACAAGGGCTATGCCCCGGTGCAACTGCCCACGTGCAGCCAGACCGTCGCGGCCCAGGTTCAACCGGTCAAATCGGCCAAGCTGCCCGCGCTTGGGCCGAAATCCTGTGTCGTAAAGTTCGAAGACGGGTCCATTCAGGTGGTGACACCCGTCTCCGGCTAGTTTGACGGCTATTCGGCCGCCTCAACCTCGTCATCGGCAAAGGCCAGCCTTGCGCCCGACTTGCCCGAGGTCACCACGCCCAGCGACTTCAGCTTGCGGTGCAGCGCGCTGCGCTCCATGCCGACAAAGCTGGCGGTGCGGCTGATATTGCCGCCAAACCGGTTGATCTGGGTCAGCAGGTATTCTCGCTCGAACGCCTCGCGCGCCTCGCGCAGCGGCAGTGTCGCCAGCGCGCCGGACAGAACGACCCGCCCTTCCTCGGCCTTTTCCTCGTTGCTCGGCAATTCCTTGGCCTCGATCGGGTCCGTGCCTTCGCCCAGGATCAGAACCCGTTCGATCAGGTTCTTCAACTGGCGCACATTGCCCGGCCAGGGCATGGTCTGCATCAGCGCAATCGCCTCCTCACTGATTTCCCGCAACGGCAGGCCCTGGCTCTGGTGACAGGTCTCGATGAAATGCGCGGCCAGTACCGGGATGTCCTCGCGGCGATCCTCCAGCGAGGGCACGGCGATCGGCACCACGTTCAGGCGATGATACAGCTCCTGCCGGAAGCGCTCTGCCTGGATCTCCGTTTCCAGATCCCGGTTGGTCGAGGAAATCACCCGCAGGTCCACCCGGACCTTGTCGGCACCGCCGACGCGCTGAAATTGCTGATCGACCAGAACCCGCAGGATCTTGGACTGGGTGCCCAGCGGCATGTCCGCCACTTCGTCGAAAAAGATCACGCCGCCATGCGCCTGTTCCAACAGCCCCGGCTCGACGCCACGTTCCGGCGTCTCGCGACCGAACAGCACCTCTTCCATCCGCTCGGGTTCGACACCGGCACAGTTCACCGTCACAAACGGCGCGTTGGCCCGGTTTGAATGGGCATGGATATAGCGCGCGGCGATTTCCTTGCCGGACCCCGCCGGCCCGCGCAGCATGACGCGCCCGTTCGACTTGGTGACCTTGTCGAGCTGGTTGACCATCGCCCGGAACGCGGCGGATTGGCCGATCATCTCGGCGGTCGAAACCTCGCGGCGTTTCAACTGCGCATTCTCCCGGCGCAGGCGCGAGGTTTCCATCGCCCGCCGGATCACCACCATCAGCTGGTCGATGTTGAACGGCTTCTCGATGAAGTCATAGGCGCCCTGCTTGATCGCCGCCACAGCGATCTCGATATTGCCATGGCCCGAGATGATCACCACCGGCACATCCGGGTTGTCCCGCTTCACCGCCTTGAGGATGTCGATCCCGTCCATCCGGCTGTCCTTGAGCCAGATATCCAGGATCAACAGCCCAGGCGGTTCCGCGTTTATCGCGGCCATACACTCTTCGGAATTGCCCGCCAGCCTCGTCGCATAGCCTTCGTCTTCCAGAATGTCCGACACCAGTTCACGAATGTCGCGCTCGTCGTCAACAATCAGGATATCGCTCATATCGTCCCTGCTTTCATTTTGCTTCTTGCCGCCTGTCTTAGGGTCGCGGACTTTTGCACTGGCTCATAGGCTGGCAACCGGATCACGGCCATCGCGCCGAAATGGTCCTGGCCCTCAAAAACGGGCGCGTCTTCGAGCTGAAGCGTCCCGCCATGTTCCTCGATGATCTTCTTGACGATGGGCAGGCCAAGGCCCGTCCCTTCGTCGCGCGTCGTTACATATGGCTCGAACAGTCGCGCCCGGTCCTCGGGCAACCCGATCCCGTTATCGGCAATCGTCACCACAATACCCGGACCCTCACCGTCGAGCCGCACCCGGATCTCCGGCCGCAGATTGTCTGGCGCGCCTTTTTTCTCCAGGCTTTCAATGGCCTCTCCCGCGTTCTTGATCAGGTTCGTCAGAGCCTGGCCCAACATGGTGGCATCGACATTACCCATCACTGGCTGATCCGGGATATCGACCACAAAATGCACGCTCGGCTGGCCCGATTGCTGCAACACCGCGGCCTCGCGCACCAGTTTGCTCAGGTCCTCTTCGTGCCGGTCAGGCTCGGGCATCCGGGCAAACTTCGAGAACTCGTCAACGATCCGGCGCAAGTCATTGGTTTGGCGGACAATCACGTCGGTCATGGATTCCAGGCTATCGCAATCCTCTTCGTCCAGCTTGCGCGAGAACTTGCGCTTGATGCGCTCGGCGCTCAGCTGGATCGGTGTCAGCGGGTTCTTGATCTCATGCGCGATGCGCCGCGCCACGTCGCCCCAGGCCGCCATCCGCTGGGCGCTGACTAGATCGGTGACATCGTCAAAGGCGATCACGTAACCTTCGAGTGTGTCATCCTCGCCGCGACGGGTCGACATGCGCACCAGCAGGTTCTCCAACTGGCCCTTGCGGGTGACCTTGATCTCGGCCTGAACCGTTTCCTGCGCGCTTCCCACCAGCCCTTCGAACAGCGGCAGAAACTCGGGAACCGCGATCCCGATCGCCAGGCTTTGCTCGTCCCCCGACCAATCCAAGAGCCGCGCGGCCGAACGGTTCACAAAGGTCACGCAACCCTGCGCATCCAGCCCGACAACGCCCGAGGTAACAGAACTCAGCACCGAATCGAACAGCCGCCTGCGCCGTTCGATCTGGTGCGTGTTTTCCAGCAGCGCGTCGCGCTGCCCCTTCAACTGCCGCGTCATCTGGTTGAAATAGCGCCCCAGCATGGCGATCTCGTCATCGCCATTGTCCTCGGGCACCTGCACCCCCAAGTCGCCGCCCCCGACGCGCTGTGCGGCAGTGGTCAACTGGCCCACCGGACGCGACAAACGCTCGGCGAACCACAGGCCGAGCCAGACCGCCGCCAGAATCAGGATGACCGCGAACCCAAGGTAGAGCAGCCCAAATTCGAACAGCACCCGCCCGCGCTCGTTTTCCAGCTGCTGATACAGGTGCACCGTCTCCTTGGTGTCGTCGAGCAGGTTCAGAATGCTGCCATCCACCACCCGACTGACATATAGGTAGCGGTCGAGATAGGCCTGCAATGGCACCAGCGCGCGAAACTCGTTATTGTCCCAATCCTGGATGACGGCCGTGCCCCTGGCCTGCGCGGTCGCGAAATCTTCGGCCCTGGGCGCCTCGAAATCGAACTGATAGGACCGGTCGCCCCGCGCCTTGATCTGCCCACTTCCGTCGATGACATAGGCCTCGCGCAGGCCGCGCTGAATCTGCGCCTGCCCCTGGGCCAGCACGCCGCGCAATTCGGCATCGGTGACAAAGAAGTTCAGCGAGCGCGCCTGGTCCAGATAGCGGCCAAGCGCCCGGGCGTCCTGCTCCAACCCCTCCCGGTGCTCCTGTTCATAAGCCTCGGCCGCCGACAGCGACGCTCCCACCACATTGCGCACCCGGTCCGAGAACCAGCCCTCCAGCCCGATGTTCAGGGTCAGACCGGCAAACACCGCCACCGTGATCGTTGGAATCAGCGCCAGCAGCGTGAACACCCCGATCAAGCGCAGGTGCAGGCGGGATCCCGCCGATTTCTCGCGCCGCGCGGCCACCAGCCGCCCCACCTGCGAGATCACCAGCGCCGCAAGCGCCAGGATATAGACGAGATCCGCCAGCAGGATCAGCCGCAATGTCGTCGAACTGGCGCCCAGATCGAACGGCCCCGTCACCAGATAGGTCGCAAGCGTCAGCACCGGCCCCAGAAGAACCAGCCCCAAAGCCCCGATATTGCGGGCCTTTCGGGTCTTTCGCCATTCGGTGAGCGACAAAAACGATCCGCTCTGTGACCGGGATGCCACCTGCTGCCCTCATCCTGATGTGCCGCTTGCGCGACGAACCGCCATATTTCGTGGTCCTTGCCGGGATGCGACCCGGATGCCACGCTTTGTGTGGCGATATTACATCAGTTTGCGGCGGCGTGTCACCTGTATATCGAGATCGGTGATCTTCTTGCGCAGCGTATTCCGGTTGATACCCAGCAAATCGGCGCATTTCGCCTGATTTCCGCCCGAAGCCTCCAGCGCGATCTCGATCAGCGGCGCTTCGACTTCACGCAGAATACGCTGATACAGACCCGGCGGCGGCAGCATATTGCCATGCAGATCGAAATAGCGCCGCAAGTGACGCGCCACCGAAGCCGAGAGTTTTTCGGAATCACCCCTCCCGCCGAGCGCCGGTTCAAGATCCGGCTGATTGCCCAGAACCTGCTGCGCCTCGGCCCGGGTGATTTCCTCGGCCCGGCTGATCAGCGACAGGCGCCGCACCGCGTTTTCCAACTGCCGGACGTTGCCCGGCCAGGAATAGACACGGAAAAACTCGACCGCCTCCTTACTCAACCAGCGTTTCGGCCCGCCCTCACGTTCACCCTTGGCCAGGAAGTAATCGGTCAACAGCGGGATGTCGTCGACACGTTCCCGCAGCGAGGGCACATGGATCGGCGCCCCGCACAGCCGATAATAGAGGTCCTGCCGGACCTTGCCCCGCTCCATCGCCGCGGCCATGTCCGTCTGGCTGGTCGCCATGAAACGCGGCACATAATCGCCGGGCGCATCCATCATCCGGACGATCCGCGCCTGAATCTCTTCGCTGATATCG
The DNA here is from genome assembly GCF_025751555.1 of Ruegeria aquimaris. Taxonomy (GTDB): domain Bacteria; phylum Pseudomonadota; class Alphaproteobacteria; order Rhodobacterales; family Rhodobacteraceae; genus Ruegeria_B; species Ruegeria_B aquimaris. Next base: position 30,288 of record NZ_JAOWLB010000014.1, on the reverse strand, counting down.
GCAATCTCATCGATCAGCAGCGTCCCGCCCTTGACCCGCGCCAGAACCCGGACCGGGCCTTCCAACTCTTGCAGGTCCGAGGCCGTGACGGTGACAAAGGGCAAGGTCCGGCGGTCGGAGAAATCGTGAATGGTGCGTGCGATCAGTGACTTTCCGGTGCCGCTCTCGCCCGAGATCATCACCGGCAGATCGGTGTTCATCACCTTGGCCACAAGCCGGTACAGCGCCTGCATCGTCGGGGTGCGCCCGACCAGCGGCAGCTCATCGGGCCGCTCGGCCACCTCCTCGACCTGCCGACCGGGCGACGCGCGACGCTTGTGCTCCAGCGCCCGCGCCGTCCGCTTCATCAGGTCAGGCAGATCGAAGGGTTTCGGCAGATAATCATAGGCCTCGGCCTCGGTCGCCTGAATCGCGGTCATGATCGTGTTCTGCGCCGAGATCACGATCACCGGCAGCCCGGGCCGGTCCTGCGAGATCTTCGGTAGCATCTCCAGCCCGTTGCCATCCGGCATGATCACGTCCGAGATCACGACATCGCCCTTGCCCTCGGCAACCCAGCGCATCAGCGTGGTCAGGCTCGAGGTCGCATGCACCTTGCATCCGGCGCGCGTCAGCGCCTGGGTCAGAACCGTCCGGATCGTTCTGTCGTCATCGGCAACCAGAACCGTACCATCCATCAGTTGTTCTCCTTCTCCTGGCGCCCTTTCGGGACGCGCTGCAACGACAGCCGGAACACCGTGCGGCCCGGCACCGAGTCGACGGAAATCCAGCCGTCGTGGTCGGAAATGATCTTGCTCACCAGCGCCAAGCCCAGCCCGGTGCCGTTCTCGCGCCCGGACACGAACGGGTCGAAGATATCTGAGCGAATATCGTCCGGCAGGCCCGGCCCGTCATCCACCACCTCGATCTGAAGCGGCAGGGAATGGCCGGATCCGTCACTGCGGCGCAGGCGGAACGAATGCTCGAAATAGGTCCGCAAGCGGATCGTGCCGCCACCCGGCGCCGCCTCGGACGCGTTCTTGAGCAGGTTCAGGATCACCTGCAACAGCTGGTCGGGGTCGCCATAAGCCAGTGGCAGCGAAGGATCGTAATCCTCCACGATGGCCATATGCGCGCCAAAGCCCAAAAGCGCCGAGCGCCGCGCCCGGTCCAGCACGTCATGTATGTTCACCGGTTTGAAATCCGGCGTGCTCAGGTTGCCGAACTGCTCGACCTGCTCCAAGAGCTTCACGATCCGGCGGCTTTCCTCGACGATCAGGTCGGTCAGCTCCAGATCCTCGGCCGCCAGGTTCATGCTCAAAAGCTGCGCCGCCCCGGTGATCCCCGCCAGCGGGTTCTTGATCTCATGTGCCAGCATCTCGGCCATGCCGATGGCGGATTGCGCCGCCGATTTAACCGAATGGCTCTGGGTCATGCGCCCGGCCAGCTCGCGCGGGCTGACCAGCATCAGCATGGTGCCGGGACGGCCCACGACAGGCGCGATCTGGAGCCCGCATTGCAGCGGCGCGCGGCTGCCCGACCCCACGTCGATGTCATTGACGAACAGCGGCGTGCCCTGCTTGCGCGCGCGCTCGAACGCCTGCTCGATCGGTGCGTCGATGGCCAGCTGGTCCCAGATCGGATAACCCAGCACCGATTTGCGCGAGGCGTTCAGAAACCCTTCGGCAGCCGAGTTCACATCGGCGATCCGGTCGTTTTCGTCGATCAGAAAGGCCGGCACCGGCAGCGAGGTCCAGATGGCGCTGTCCTGGATCATGCCGCGGCCTCCGTTCCCGGCATCAGCGCATCTGCCAACAGGCGGATCACGGCGACCGGGTCGCGGCTGGTCAGAATCGACTTGCGCAGGGGGGCGGGCGTGCCCGCCTCGTCCATGTACCAACCCAGATGCTTGCGCGCGACGCGCAACCCCAGGTCCGTTCCATAGAAGGACAGCATTGCCTCGTAATGCCGGATCACCATATCGACCAGCGTCAGGCCACGCGGGATCTCGGGCGCCGGCGAGCCATAGAGCGCGTTTGAGATTTCGGCTAGCGCCCAGGGCCTACCCTGGGCACCCCGCCCCACCATCACCCCGTCCGCGCCTGATTGCGCCAAGGCGTCCCGAGCGGTAGCGGCATCGACAATGTCTCCATTGGCGATCAGCGGCACGCGCACCGCATCGCGCACGGGCCGGATCGCCGCCCAATCCGCCTGCCCCTTGTAGAACTGGCAGCGGGTCCGCCCGTGGATGGTCACCATCTGCACCCCGGCCTCTTGCGCCCGGCGCGCGACGTCAGCGGCATTCATCAGGTGTTCGTCCCAGCCCAGCCGGGTCTTCAGCGTGACCGGCACGTCAACCGCCTCGACCACCGCCTCGATCAGACGCAGCGCATGGTCGGGCGTCTTCAGCAGGGCCGAACCGGAATAGCCGTTCGTCACCTTCTTGGCCGGGCACCCCATGTTGATGTCGATGATCCGGGCGCCCCGGTCCGCCACCTGGCGCGCGGCCTCGGCGATCCAGTGCACCTCGCGCCCGGCCAGTTGCACGGCGGTGTTCTCCACATCCGCCGACAGTTCCGCACGCTCGCGCACGCCCGGTTTGGCCTGAACCATCTCCTGGCTTGCCACCATTTCGCTGACAACCAGCCCGGCCCCGAACTCCATGACCAGGTCGCGGAACGGCCGGTCGGTGATTCCGGCCATCGGCGCCAGCAGGACCGGCGGGGTCAGTGTTTTCTCTCCAAGATGCAGGGTCACGTCTGCCTAATCCTTGCGCAGTTGAGCCAGTGGTACCGAGGTCATGCCCTTTGCACAATGAAACCACCGGGCTCAAGGCGGAAGAAATACGCAACTGCACAATTTTTAATCAACTTACGCCGAGTGATTGCCACCGAACACGTCACCTCATAAACATCGGCCGGAATAACCCTGAGGATTTCAATGACGACTGCCGCCATCATCGTCGCCGCCGGGCGCGGAACCCGCGCCGGGGGCGACCTGCCGAAACAGTGGCGTATGCTGGCGGGCCGCCGGGTGGTCGACTGGACACTCGACCGTTTCGCAATCCCCCAGATCGGCCATGTCGTACTTGTCCTGAACCCCGAGGATCACGACGGCTGGGCCGAGTTCTCGCAACGCCCGCTGATCCTCGCCCAAGGTGGCGCGGACCGCGCGGGATCGGTGCGCAATGGGCTGGCGGCGCTCGACAGGCTAGGCATCACCAAGGTGCTGATCCATGACGTGGCCCGGCCCTGTGTTTCGCCCGACCTGATCGGCGCCATTCTGAATGCGCTCGACACCCATCCTGCGGCGGCTCCCGGCCTCGCTGTGACCGACGCACTCTGGACCGGCGCCGATGACCTCGTCACCGGTACGCGCAGCCGTGATGGCCTCTATGCTGCGCAGACGCCGCAGGGATTTCACTATGACGCCATCCGCGCCGCCCATGCCGCCCATCCGGGCGGTGCCGCCGATGATGTAGAGGTCGCCCGCGCCGCCGGGCTGGACATTGCCATCGTGCCGGGCGAGCCGGATAATCTGAAAATAACCCGGCCCGAGGATTTCGCCCGCGCCGAACGCATATTGAGGCAGGACATGGATGTAAGACTGGGCAATGGATATGACGTGCACCGGTTCGGCCCCGGCGATCACGTGATGCTCTGCGGGGTGCGGGTACCGCACCAGCGCGGTCTGCAAGGCCATTCCGATGCCGATGTCGGCATGCATGCAGTGACGGACGCGCTCTATGGCGCGCTGGCCGAAGGCGATATCGGCCGCCACTTCCCGCCCTCGGACCCGCAATGGAAGGGCGCCGCCAGCGAGATCTTCCTGCGTCACGCCGTCGATCTGGTGCGCGCACGCGGCTACACCGTGTCGAACATCGACTGCACGCTGGTCTGCGAATACCCCAAGATCGGCCCGCATGCCATTGCGATGCAAGCAGAAATGGCCCGGGTCATGGGGCTGGATTCGACCCGTATCTCGGTCAAGGCCACCACATCCGAGCGGCTGGGTTTCACCGGTCGTGGCGAAGGTATCGCGGCGCTGGCCACCGCCTGTCTGGTGCGGCCATGACCGCGGCCCGACTGATCGCCACCGTCGGCGGTGTCGGCTACCTGCGCCCCGCACCCGGCACCTGGGGTTCGCTGGCGGCGCTGCCGCTGGCCTGGCTCATCCATCAGGCGGGCGGCTTCCCCGCCCTTGCCCTGGCGACACTCGCCGCGTTTCTGGGCGGTCTCTGGGCCACCGGCGTGATGACCGCCGGACAGGACGACCACGACCCTTCCGAGATCGTCATCGACGAGGTCGCGGGCCAGTTCCTGGCGCTCTGGGCCATCTCGCTGCCCGCCTGGCTGCATGGGCTCGACATCTCGGTCCTCTGGCCCGGCTGGGTCTCGGCCTTCGTGCTGTTCCGCCTCTTCGACATCACCAAGCCAGGCTGGGTGGGCCGCGCCGACCGACGCGGCGATCCTATGGGCGTGATGCTCGACGATATCATCGCCGGGGCTTTTGCCGCCCTCGGCACCGCCCTGCTTGCAGGGCTCTCTCACGGAGTACTGGGCCTGTGACCGTTGCCGCTCTTCTGGACCGCGCCAAGGCGCAAAACGTCACCATCGCAACCGCGGAAAGCTGCACGGGCGGCATGGTCATGGCGGCGCTCACCGACATTGCCGGCAGTTCCGCCGTGGTCGACCGGGGCTTTGTCACCTACACCAACGCCGCCAAACGCGACATGCTGGGCGTGCGCCAGACGACGCTGGACGCCCATGGCGCCGTGTCCGAGGAAGTGGCCCGCGAAATGGCCGAAGGCGCGCTCGATTTCTCGCGCGCCACGCTGGCTGTCGCGATCACCGGCATCGCCGGGCCCGGCGGGTCCGAATTCAAACCCGAAGGCCGGGTCTGTTTCGGATTGTCGGGCGAAGGCTTCGCCACCGAATCCGAAACCATCGAATTCGGCGCCCTGGGCCGCGACGCGGTGCGCCGCGCCGCCCGCGACCATGCGCTGGCGCTGCTGGACCGGGGGCTTTCCCTGATCGACCCCAAAACAGGCAAATAGCCGGAACAGCCGCGCAAAAATTAATCACTTTGACAAAAGCGTCATTTTTGGGCGCCCCGGCACCCGCCTGCCTCTTTTTCCCGCGCCCGATTTCCGCTCAACCGCACTCACCACTCGTTTTCGCAGCAAAGGAGAGCGGCCCATGAACGGAGCCGATACCGCCTGGATCATCGTGGCCACGGCCCTGGTCCTCTTCATGACCCTGCCCGGCCTTGCCCTGTTCTACGGCGGCCTCGTGCGCGCCCGCAACGTGCTGAGCGTGTTCATGCACTGTTTCGCCATCGCCTGCCTGATGAGCATCCTGTGGCTGGTGGCGGGTTACTCTATCGCCTTTGGCGGCGGCACATCAGGTCTCTGGGGCGGGCTGGACAAGGTGATGCTGGCGGGCGTGACCGTCGACAGCCTCAGCGGCACCTTGCCCGAGATCCTCTTCTTTGCCTTCCAGATGACTTTCGCCATCATCACCCCGGCGCTTATCGTCGGCGCCTATGTCGAGCGGGTGGGCTTCGGCTTTGTCCTCACCTTCTCGGGCCTCTGGATGCTGCTGTGCTATGCGCCGGTGGTGCATTGGATCTGGGGCGGCGGCATGCTGGCCGATGGCGGCATCTTCGGCGAGACCGGCGTCAAGGATTTCGCCGGCGGCATCGTCGTGCATGAAACCGCCGGTCTGGCCGCGCTGATCATCGCCGTTTTCCTTGGACCGCGCCGCAACCGCACCACGCCGCCGCACAACCCCGGCTTCGTGATGATCGGCGCGGCGATGCTGTGGGTGGGCTGGTTCGGCTTCAACGGCGGTTCGCAACTGGCCGCCGATGGCGGCGCCGCCATGGCGCTGACCGTCACCCATATCTCCGCCGCCACCGCCTCGCTCAGCTGGGCGCTGTGGGAGCGGATCAAATACGGCAAGGCCTCGCTGGTGGGTCTGGTCACCGGCACCATCGCAGGTCTCGCCTCGATCACCCCCGCCAGCGGTTTTGTCGGCCCCGCCGCAGCACTACTCATTGGCGCCGTCGCCGGGATCCTGTGTCAGGAGGCGGTGAACCTCGTGCGCAACTGGCTCAAGATCGACGACACGCTCGACGTCTTTGCCGTGCACGGGGTCGGTGGCATCTTTGGCACGCTCATGATCGCCGTACTCGGTTCTGGCAGCTGGGCCGCACAACTGGGCGGGCTGGTGATCGTAGGTGTCTTCACAGCCGTTGTCACCATCGTGTTGATCAAGGTGGTTGCGCTCATTACCCCGCTTCGCGTAGATGCCGAGACCGAAACAAACGGGCTCGACCTCTCCGTCCATGGCGAGCGGGCCTATGACATGAGCAGCTGAGCCCACCTCGGCGCGCTCGCTCGCCCGAACGGGCAAGGAGCGGACCCTTCCCGGGTCCGCTTTTTTCATGGGCCACGACCATTCAAACCGGTCGCGCACGCCCTCCTTCCTCTTGCCGAAAATTTCCCCGCCGGAGGCATCGCGCGACCCGCGCGATACCCGCGTTAGCCCACCGCCAGGCGCGCCGCCAGATCGGCCGCGCGCCCGCCGGTGCGCAGCATTGCCCAGATCTCGTCGGCCACCCGCCCGCCGATCAGTTTGACGGCCTTGGCCCGCACCCGCTCCTCGCGCGCGGACAGGGTCATCGGCGCCATCAGGTCGTGCTCCGCCTCCTGCCGCACCCCGTCGCGCCGCAGCAGCTCCAGATGCGCCTGGGTCTCGCTCAGGCTGTCATCGGCCCGCACCTCGATCTTCTCGCGCAACGCAACCAGCCGCGGATCGGCACAGACCGCGTCCGAATAGCTGTCCAGCCGTGCCGTATCGTGCCCCAGCGCCCGCATCGCCAGCACCGTGGTATAGGAAAACTTGGACCCCAACCCGGTGGTCGGCGCGGGCTGGTTGCACACGCTCATCCAGCGCGGATGGGTGCGCACGGTCAGCGCCGCCACCTCGGGTTCCGCGATATCCAGGCTGCGCGCCGCCTCCAGCACCGCATGCAATCCGTGGCAGCAGGCATGGAACTTGTGGCTGACCTGCTCAAAGAGCCAGGTCTCGCCCAACCCCTCCAGCGCCGATAGGTCCCCGGCCCCGTGATGGGTCGCCCCAAACCCGAACGGGCCTTCCATCGCGTCCGGATTGGCGACAAATCCGCGCCGCACCAGTTGCACCGACTCGATCCCGGCCGCCGCCGCGATCCCTGCGTTATAGGGCTTGCCCATGGTGCCGAACTGCGCCTTCAGCCCCGCGGCCCGGGTCGCCGTCAGTCCCAGCGCCTGTGCCATCTGCGCGGCGGTGAACCCGGCCAGACGCCCCGCCGCCGCCGCCGCGCCAAAGGCGCCCGCGGTGGCGGTCTGGTGAAACCCGGCCTGGTAATGCCCGCGCCCCAGCCACAGCCCCACGCGCACCGACAGCTCCATGCCTACCAGCGCCGCCTCCAGCAGCTCGACCAGCGCCGCGTCGCGTGCCTCGGCCATGGCCAGCGCGGCCGGAAACACCGCCACCGAAGGGTGGCCGATATGGGCGAAATGGGTGTCGTCGTAATCCAGCGCATGCGACACCGTGCCATTGACCAGCGCCGCGCCGCGCAGCGGCGCCGCGCCCCCTCCGAACAGCCGCGCCTGGCCCGCGCCCCCCTCCTCCAGCACCATGTCGCGGACGATCCGCGAGACCGGCTCCTCGGCGCCTGCGCGGCCGACCGCGACCCAGTCGAGGGCAGACAATGACGTGACCAGCCGGGCGGCGGGTGTCGTGGTGATGGAACCGGTGGCGAATTCGGAAAGGGTGCGTGTCAACTCTGGCATGACGCGCAGTCTAGCGTCGGACGGACCCGCGTAAAGAGGGCATCGTTCAGGCGTAAAGCGCCCTTGCCCTCTCCTCGAACGCGCGCACGATCCGGTGCATCGCCTCGTTGAACACGATCCCGATCACCCCTTGCAGCAGGGCGTTCCTGAATTCGAAATCCACATGAAACGACACGTCGCAGCCGCCGCCGGGCGCATCCGCAAAGGCCCAGTCCGATTTCATGTATTTGAACGGTCCGTCCAGATACTCGGTGTCGATACGCATCTGCGCCGGAAACAGGGTCACCCGGCTGCCGAACCGCTCGCGGAACACCTTGAACGAGATCACCAGATCCGCCTCCATCACCACCGCTTCGCCCTCGGGCGTGGTCCGGCGGATGCGGGCCGCCGCGCACCAGGGCAGGAACTCGGGATACTTGGCCACATCGGCAACCAGATCGTACATCTGCTGGGCACTATACGGCAGGCGTCGGGTTTCCGAATGTGTGGGCATCTGTCCTTGGGCATTTGTTGATGACAATGGCGCGTCATGTCGTATGTTGCGCGCCAAAGATCAAGGGGGCTGCGATGACGGACCGCGCTTATGTGATTGACGAGATGATCTCGGCCAAGGCCATCGCGGCCCGGATCGAGGCGCTGTGCCGCGAGATCCAGGCCGAGTTCGCCGATACCGACAAGCTGGTTGTGGTGGGTCTCTTGCGCGGCAGCTTCGTGTTCATCGCCGATCTGGTGCGCGAGCTTGACCTGCCGATCGAGGTCGATTTCCTCGAAGCCTCCTCTTATGGCGACGCGATGGAATCGAGCCGCGAGGTGCGTATCCTCAAGGATCTGCGCAGCCCGATCGAAGGCCGCGACGTGCTGGTGGTCGAGGATATCGTCGACACCGGCCACACGCTGAACCATGTCACCCATCTGTTGCTCAGCCGGATGCCCAAGCGGCTGAAATCCATCGCCCTGCTGGACAAGCCCAGCCGACGCGAGGTGGATTTCCGCTCCGACTGGATCGGTTTCGAGATCCCCGATGAATTTGTGGTGGGCTATGGCATCGACTTTGCCCAACGCAACCGCAACCTGCCCTTCATCGGCAAGGTCCGCTTCGTCGAGGGGTAAGGAGCCGCAGTCACGGACTGCGCCCCACCCGCCATGAAAACCCTTTGATTCAACCACGGTCAGGGCTAGGCTTGGCTTCCCGGCAGAAGGAGGCTCTGGCCATGGCAAAAGGTATGACCGCATTTCTATGCATGCTGTCTCTGGCATTTGCGACCGGCACTGCCGAGGCCAAGGATGACAAGGGCAAAGGCAAGGCAAAGGGGGCCGACAAGGTCAAGATCGACAAGTCGAACGGCCCCAAGGTGATTCCGCCCGGCCAGATCAAGCGCTACACGCGAGGCGCAAAACTCCCCGGCGATCTCAAGTTCGATTACATCGACGATCTCGATAAATGGAAGCTCAAGCCGCTGCCGCCGGGTCAGCGCTACATCCGGATTGATGACGATATCGTGTCGATCTACGAGGATTCCCGCACCGTGATCGACGCGGTCGGCATCGTCTCTGATCTGTTGAAGTAAACTCAGGCCACGAAATCCCTGGACCGCGCCTCAAGCGCATCGCACAACAGTTTGCGGATCCGGATCAGACGGGGAACATCGGCCAGATCCTCGTGACACGCGACCCAGATCGGCGTGGCCAGGTTGCCCGGCAGGTCGATGTCGATCCGTTCCAGCCTCGGGTCCTTGCGCCCCACGAACACCGGCAACAACGCCTTGCCCACGCCCCGGGCGACCAGTTCCCGCAGCACCAGGAAGCTGTCACCCGACGCAACGACCCTTCCCTTGTCCAGCTGCGGCTCCAACCATGCCCAGGCGGTGGACCGCCGCATCGCCCCGTCGAACCCGAGCCAGCCCAGATTGGCGCAACCAGGCAAGGCATAGGCCGCGAAATGCATGGACACGGGCGTCTCTCCGACCAGTCCCTCGGGCAAGACCTTCGCAGGCCGCACCGTAAGCTCGGCTTCGAGCCGCGACAGGTTCAGGTGACTGTTGGTGGAAATCAGCGACAATTGCAGTTCAGTCCTCTTGCCGCACAACTCGGACAGGATTTCCGGCAGCACCGTCTGACACAGCGTGTCGGTGGATGTCACCCGCGCATGCCCGCCCAAAGGCGCATCGAGTCCGTCCGCCAGATTGCAGACCGAGGTGACCGCCTGCCCAACCTCCCGCGCAGCCGCGATCAGCCGCAGCCGATCAGGGCGCAGCGCATATCCGCGCGGTGTCCGGTCGAACACCTGGGTTCCGACGCTTTCCTCAAACGCCGCGATCCGGCGCAGGACGGTGGCATGGTTCACCCCCAGCTCACGCGCGGCACCCGCCACGCTTTGGGCATCCGCGACGGCCAGAACATATTGAAGATCATCCCAGTTCAATCTGTGCAAGAATACGTACCCTTTAGACAAAAACTCTGACTACTACGAGTTACCATCACAGATAAACTAGTCGCTGTCGCCAATTTTCAATCCAACAGTGGAGACGGTACATGTTTTCGAAAGCCAGAATTTCCGTTGCAGCCGCCGCGCTGGTCGCCATGACCGGCGTCGGTTTTGCTGCAAGCCACGCGCAGGGCGAGTTCGCCCGCGAGATCAAGGCGCGCCAGGCGCAGATGACGCTTTACGCCTTCAACCTCGGCATCCTGGGCGCCATGGCCAAGGGCGAGGCGGAATACGATGCCGAGGCCGCCGCGCTGGCCGCCAACAACCTTGCCGCCGCCAAGTCGATCTGGATGCCCACCGCCTGGCCCGCCGGGTCGGACAATGCCTCGGTCGAGGGCACCCGCGCGCTGCCCGCCATCTGGGCCGCCGATTCGGATATCGGCGCCAAGTCGCAGGCGATGGGCGAGGCGGTCGCGGCCCTTCAGGCCGCCGCCGGCACCGATCTCGAGGCGCTGCGGGGCGCCATCGGCCCGGTTGGCGCCTCTTGCGGTGGCTGCCACAAGTCGTTCCGCGCCGAAGAGTGACGCGCGCGCCGGTCCCGGTTAGACTGGGACCGGTATTTTTTCAGACGGAGGGGCGGATGCGGCTTCTGCGGATCGGCGCCATTCTCGCGGTCGCGGGCATTGCGGTTTTCTGGCTGCTCACCCGGCCCGAACAGGTGGCCCATGGCACTCTGGACGGCACAACCGGCGACGCCACACGCGGCGCGCTGGTCTTTGCCGCCGCCGGTTGCGCCTCTTGCCATGCCGCGCCGGGGGCCGAGGGCGAAGCGCGACTGGTGCTGGCCGGGGGCGAGGGCTTTGCCAGCCCCTTCGGTACATTCTACGCACCCAATATCTCGCCCTCACCCGAACACGGGATCGGCGGCTGGAGCGTGCTGGACCTGGCCAACGCGATGCTACACGGCACCTCGCCCGAGGGTCAGCATTATTATCCCGCCTTTCCCTATGTTTCTTATGCCAATGCGGAATTGGGCGATATCGCCGATCTGCACGCCTATCTGATCACCCTGCCTGTCTCGGACACGCCAAGCCGCGCGCATGACGTGGGCTTCCCCTTCAACATCCGGCGGGGCCTGGGGCTGTGGAAACAGCTCAACACGGGCAAAGGCTGGGTGATGACCGACCCCGCCGACGCGCAGGTCACGCGCGGGCGCTATCTGGTCGAGGCGCTGGGCCATTGCGGCGAATGCCACACCCCGCGCGACGCGCTGGGCGGGTTGCAGCGTGACAAATGGCTGACCGGCGGTCCGATCCCGGGCAGCAAGGGCCGCTTTCCCGACCTGACGCCGGGGACGCTCAAGTGGAGCGCCGAGGACATCGCCTACTACCTGGAAACCGGGTTTACCCCCGATTTCGACAGCGCCGGCGGCGCCATGGCCGAAGTGATCCAGAACACCGCGCAACTGCCGCCCGAGGATCGCGCCGCAATCGCCGCCTATCTCAAGGCATTGCCCGCAAACTGACCCGGCCCGCGCCGGTCAGCACTGGCGCATCGGATGTCAGGCCAGGCCCAGCTTTTTCTGCCTTGCGTCCCGCAGGCGCGCAAAATCGTCGCCCGCATGGTAGGACGAGCGCGTCAGCGGCGTTGCCGAGACCATCAGGAAACCCTTGCCATAGGCGGCTTTCTCATAAGACGCGAATTCCTCGGGCGTAACGAAACGGTCGACCCGGTGGTGCTTCGGCGTCGGTTGCAGATACTGGCCGATGGTCAGGAAATCGATATCGGCGGCGCGCATGTCGTCCATCACCTGGCGCACCTGCTGTTCGGTCTCACCCAGGCCGACCATGATGCCGGATTTGGTAAAGATCGACGGGTCCAGTTCCTTGACCCGTTGCAGCAGGCGCAGCGAATGGAAATAGCGCGCGCCGGGGCGCACCTCGGGGTACAGCCCCGGCACGGTCTCCAGGTTGTGGTTGAACACATCCGGTTTCGCCGCGACCACGACCTCCAGCACTTCGGGCGCGCATTTCAGGAAATCGGGCGTCAGGATCTCGATCGTGGTCGACGGGCTGCGATGCCGGATGGCGCGAATGGTCTGGGCAAAATGCTCGGCCCCGCCATCGGCCAGGTCGTCGCGGTCGACGCTGGTGATCACCACATGGTTCAGGCCCAGCTTTTCCACCGCATGCGCCACCCGGCCCGGCTCGAACGCGTCCAGCGCATCCGGGCGCCCGGTGGCGATGTTGCAGAAGGTACAGCCGCGGGTACAGATCTCGCCCATGATCATCATGGTGGCGTGGCCCTGGCTCCAGCATTCGCCGACATTGGGGCAACCTGCCTCTTCACAGACGGTGACCAGATTGTTGTCGCGCATGATCCGGCGGGTATCGGCATAGCCCTTGCCCCCCGGCGCCTTGACCCGGATCCAGTCCGGTTTCTTGGGTTGCGACTGATCGGGGCGATGCGCCTTTTCGGGGTGGCGCTGCTCGGGGATCTTCAGGTCACGCACGGGCGGGTTTCCCTTGGCTGAAACGGTTGCGGCACCCTCTAACATAACGCGGCGTCACTGGTAAGACCACTGCTGCATGGCCGCCATGCATTTGCCGTGCGGCACGATGCTGCACATGCAGCATTTCCCCGGTTGAAGCCGATCTGGAATCGCTCTACCCCTCGCCCGACCAATTGAAATTCCAAGGAGATCGTCTGATGAAGACAGGAGCATCCCTTCCCAATGTCACCTTCCGCACCCGGGTGCGGGACGAGGCGGTTGGCGGCCCGAACCCCTATCGCTGGCAGGACATGACCACCGCCGACTATTTCGCGGGCAAGCGCGTGGTACTGTTCTCGCTGCCCGGCGCCTTCACCCCCACCTGCTCGACCTATCAGCTGCCCGGCTTCGAAAACGGCTTTGGCGATTTCCAGGCCCAGGGCATCGACGCGATCTATTGCATGTCGGTGAATGACAGCTTTGTCATGAACAAATGGGCCGAGGCGCAGGGGCTGAAGAACGTCACCGTGATCCCCGACGGCTCGGGCGAGTTTACCCGCAAGATGGGCATGCTGGTGGACAAGGACAATCTGGGTTTCGGCATGCGCTCGTGGCGCTATGCGGCCATCGTCAACGACGGCAAGGTCGAGGCCTGGTTCGAAGAACCCGGCCTGATGGACAACTGCCCCGACGACCCCTATGGCGTCTCGTCACCCGAGACCGTGCTGAACTGGCTGGTCGCCGCAAATGCCGAGGTCGCAGCCTGATTCAGGCCGCCCCCCGTTCCACCAGCGCGGGCCGTCAGGCCCGCTGCGAATCCTCCCGGGCAGAGGGCCCCGCCTCCGCACCGCGCTCGGCCGTCACAATCTCCTGTCCGACGGACCGGATCACCGCAACCAGATCATCAAACCAGCTTTCACGATAGGTCGAGATGCGCCGCGCCAGCCCGACGATCCGGCGTGGCTCCGGCGTCGGAAACCGGTGCAGGCACAGATCGGGCACCGCCGCCGCCTCGGCCCGGGCGGCCAGTTCCGGCATCAGAGTCATTCCGAACCCGGCAGCAACCAGCCGCGACAGCGTCCCCAGCGACGAGGCGCCCATGTTGATCCCGGCCGCGTTCCGGTCATGGCCGCAGACCTCCAGCGCCTGATCGGTCAGACAGTGCCCGTCCTCCAGCAACATCAGTTGCGCGGGTTGCAGATCAGTGGGTCGCACCCGCGCGGTCTCCAGCTGCAACCGCTCCAACCGCGCCGCCGACCCCGCCAGCAGAAACCGGTCCTCGAAAAGCTCGACCGCCGTTAACCCGGCCTGCGCCACCGGCAAGGCCAGCACCGCGGCATCCAGCTCGCCCTTGTTCAGCGCCGCCAGCAATTGCTCGGTCCGCGCCTCGCGCACGTGGATTTTCAGTGACAGGTTCCGCGCCCTGAGCTCGGCCAGAACCCCCGGCAGCAGATAGGGGGCCATCGTCGGGATAAGCCCAAGCGACAAGGTCCCCTCTCCCGCCTGCGCCTGGGCAAACCGGTCCAGCCTTTCGGCATCGGCCAGCACCTGCTGCACCAGTGGCAGCACGGTGCGGCCAAATGGCGTCAGCACCACATCGCGGGCGCGACGCTCCACCAGGCGACCGCCGACACAGTCCTCCAGCGCCCGGATCTGCACCGACAGGGCCGGCTGCGACACGTGGCAGACCTCGGCCGCGCGGCCAAAATTGCGCTGTTCGGCAAGGGCGATGAAGTAGCGCAGCTGGCGAAGGGTAAAATTCATGGCCTCCTATGTGGCATCGCGCCGGGGATTTCACAACACCGGGCCGCACGACCCCAGGTTCAGCCGATATACCGGTCGTTCTCGTGCTGCTCTTCGTAATGGCGGCGCAGGCGCTGCAACGCGATCCGCAACACGATCTTACCCGAGCGTGCCGACCAGCCCATGCGCTTCTCCGCGAGCTCCAGCCCTTCGAGATAACAGCAGCACCGCAGCGCCACATCGCTCAGCCCCGGCCCCAGTTCCGCCAGCGCCCGGGCCACCCGGTCGCGCGCGGCCTCGGGCCCATGCCCGCCCCGGCGATCCGGCGAATATTCCGCGCGCACACCGCCGGTCAGAAACCGCCCCCAGTCCTGGGTGACATTCGGCCCCATCTGCGCCAGTTCGAAATCCTCGCGCAGCCGCTCACCCGCCCGTACCAGCGTGTCGCTCAGAAACGGGCTGCCATCGCGGTCCTTGCGCCGGGCCAGAGCGATCAGGGGACTTTCCACCGCACTATAGCGCATCCGCCGAGGCCGCTCGGCCGTCTCGTCATCCGTTGCCGTTGCCCGCGCCGGGCCGGTGAATGCGCTTTGCGCTTCTGCAAAACCGTCCTTCTGCACCCGCGCCCGGTTCTCGGCCTCGGCCAGCAACTGCCCCAGCGCCGCGCGCCCGGCAGAGGTAACGTAGTAGCGGCTGATCCGGCCCGGCTGGTCACAGGCGATCCAGTCCTTCAGCGCCAGCGCCTGTGCAATCGTGCAATCCACCACTGCCGTCCGGGTGCTGCCCCCCTGCCCGTCATCGCGCACCACGACGGCCTTGTCCATGTCTTCGGCCACGGCGAGCACCGCCCCGCTCTCGCACATGCGGCGCAGGGTCCGGATCGCCTCCTGGTCAAAGGTGGTATCGTTCGGAGTGTCTTTGGACGGCAAGGCCAAGGAAGGCATCGGGGCATGATCCTCTGGTTGGGTTCCACTGGCAGGGTCAGCGTCCGTTCTTGACCGCAGGGGCGGAAAATGCGACGCGGCCAGGGCTTGCAGGGCCGCGTCGACCAGTGGGTCGTCCCGGCGCAGCTCGACCTTGCGGATCTGACGCAACACCGTCGATGCATGGCACCCGGCCCCCCGCGCGAGATCGCGAATCGAAAAGCCGGCCTCGGTATGCGCAAGGTAGCGTTGCGCATTCTCCGGAACCCACTCCGGAACCCGGGCTACCAATCGGTTCACCATTGTTTCCGTCCTCAATGACAATAGAGCTGACCTTCTTATACAGCGTTAATCCCCCAAGTTATTAACACACCCTATGGTTGTTTTCGTTACCTGTTGGTTAAGAAACGCGCTGCAGCCCCCATGATTGTTTCGAAAGTCTAAACAGTCATGATCTCACCGTTCGGTGGAAAACCAACCCGTGCAACACCCTTCCTGGTTGTGCCAAAAAGAAGGCGGAAACGAATTCAAACGCCTGAGAGGTTCCGCCATGCAAGATCTGTTGACCATGTTGACGACATTAAGCCGGCCGCGATTGTTGATCCGCGCGGCGCGTCATGGGCAGTCGACCTACAATCGCGACAGCCATCTACAAAGAATTCTGGGATATGGCAGCCTGCCGCGTCCCGCCGCCGCGCTGCTGCGCCTAATCGAACTGGAACGCGACCTGGAAGAGCAGCGTTGCACCGACGATGCCGGGTACTCGCTGCCCCGCCACGTGGATCTTCTGATCGCGATGATGGGCGAGGCGGAGCTGCTCCAGGCAAACCGCGCCTCGCACCTTGTCTGATTACATGAACGAGTCCGGCATCGAGGCCTTCTTCTCGGCCACATAGGCCGCCAGCGCCCCGGCGATATCCGGGTCCATCTCCGGCTGGCGATACGTCGCCAGCAGCTTTTCGACCCGGTTCGAGGCCAGCGCATAGGTATCGCGCGCGCCCTCTTCTTCCCAGGTTTCGAACGGCTTGTAATCCAGCAAATCGGTCTTCCAGAAGGCGGATTTGAAGTTGGCCTGGGTATGGGCGCAGCCCAGGTAATGGCCACCCGGCCCAACTTCGCGGATCGCGTCCATCGCCTGCGCGTTGGTATCCACGGCGACCCCCTTGGCCAGCCCGTGCAGCACGCCCAGCTGATCGGCATCCATCACGAACTTCTCGAAATCCGCGACCAGCCCGCCTTCGAGCCAGCCACAGGCGTGCAGCATGAAGTTCACGCCCGCAAGCAGCCCCATGTTCAGCGAATTCGCGGTCTCATAGGCCGCCTGCGCATCCGGCAGTTTCGAACCGCAGAACGACCCTGCCGAGCGGTACGGCAGGTTCAGCCGCCGCGCCAGCTGTCCCGCACCATAGGTGATCAGCGACGCCTCTGGCGTGCCGAATGTCGGCGCGCCCGAGTTCATGTCGATCGACGACACAAACGCGCCAAAGATCACAGGCGCGCCCAGGCGCACCAGCTGGCTATAGGCGACACCGGCCAGAACCTCGGCCAGAACCTGCGTCAGCGTGCCCGCCACCGACACCGGCGCCATCGCGCCACCCACGATGAACGGCGAGATGATCGCGGCCTGGTTGTTGGCCGCATAGACCTCGAGCGCGCCCATCATGATGTCGTCGAAGGTCATGGGCGAGTTGATGTTGACCAGCGAGGTCATCACCGTGTTGTCGCGCACGAACTCCTTGCCAAACAGGATGCCGCACATCTCGACCGAATCCTGCGCCCGCTCGGGTGCCGTGACCGAGCCCATGAAGGGCTTGTCGCTGAGCGTCATATGCGCCATCAGCATGTCCAGGTGACGCTTGTTCACCGGAATGTCGGTCGGTTCACAGACCGTGCCGCCGGAATGGTGCAGCCATTTCGACATATAGGCCAGCTTCACGAATTTCTCGAAATCGGCCATGGTGGCATAGCGGCGGCCACCCTGGGCATCGCGCACGAAGGGCGGGCCATAGACCGGTGCCAGAACCATGTTGCGCCCGCCAATGACCACCGATTTCTCGGGGTTGCGCGCATGCTGGGTGAACTGGCTCGGCGCGGTGGAACACAGCTTGCGGGCCAGCCCGCGCGGGATTCGCACCCGCTCGTCCTCGATCTCGGCGCCCGCCGCCCGCCAGCGCTCCAGCGCCGCCGGGTTATTGACGAAGTTTACACCGATCTCCGCCAGGATGGTCTCGGCATTCGCCTCGATGATCTCCAGCGCTTCTTCGTTCAGAACTTCGAAGTTGGGGATATTGCGTTCGATATACTTGGCGGTTTCGATGTTCACCGCAGTGCGTTCGGCCCGCCGGGCCGCACCGCCGCCCCCGCGAGCGCGCCGAGTTTTGACCTCTTCCATGGTTGATCCCCTGGCTGATTGGTTTGCGTTGCACGCCTTTTATCAGGACTGCGCGCAGCCCGAATGTGGATTGCGGCGCTATCGGGGGAAAAGCGACATGTTTCGCGCACAAAGGCGACAGGATGACCCCATCTCGCCCCTTGCCTAACCCCCATGCGCGGCCTAAGAGCCTGACATGAGCCAGACATCCCATGACCGCCTCCTGATCATCGACTTCGGCAGCCAGGTAACGCAGCTGATCGCCCGCCGCCTGCGCGAGTTGAACGTCTATTGCGAAATCCACCCCTATCAGAACGTCACGATGGACTTCGTGCGCGCAATGGCGCCACGGGCCGTGATCTTCTCGGGCGGGCCCGACAGCGTCACGCGCGAAGGCTCCCCGCGCGCGCCGCAGGAAATCTTCGACTATGGCGTGCCGATCCTGGGGATCTGCTATGGCCAACAGACGATGATGACCCAGCTCGGCGGCCGCGTCGAATCCGGCCACGGCACCGCTGAATTCGGCCGCGCCTATGTGACGCCCAAGGGCAAGCTCGACATTCTCGACGGCTGGTTCACGGACGGCCGCGAACAGGTCTGGATGAGCCATGGTGACCACGTGGCCGAAATCGCCCCCGGTTTCGAGGTCTTCGGCACTTCTCCCGGCGCGCCCTTTGCCATCACCGCCGATACCAGCCGGCATTTCTATGCGGTGCAGTTCCACCCCGAGGTGCACCACACCCCCAATGGTGCAAAGCTCTACGAGAATTTCGTGCGTCTGGCGGGGTTCAAGGGCGACTGGACCATGGGCGCCTATCGCGAAGAGATGATCCGCAAGATCCGCGAGCAAGTCGGCGACAAGAAGGTCATCTGCGGCCTCTCGGGCGGCGTCGACAGCTCCGTCGCCGCGATCCTCATTCACGAGGCGATCGGCGACCAGCTCACCTGCGTCTTTGTCGATCACGGGCTGTTGCGCAAGAACGAGGCGACCGAAGTCGTCGGCATGTTCCGCGACAATTACAACATCCAGCTCATCCATGCCGACGAATCCGACCTGTTCCTGGGCGAGCTTGACGGCCAGTCCGACCCCGAGACCAAGCGCAAGATCATCGGCAAGCTCTTCATCGACGTGTTCCAGAAACATGCCGACACCATCGAGGGCGCCGAGTTCCTGGCCCAGGGCACGCTCTACCCCGACGTGATCGAATCGGTTTCCTTCTCGGGCGGCCCCTCGGTCACCATCAAATCGCACCACAATGTGGGCGGCCTGCCGGAAAAGATGGGCCTGAAACTGGTCGAGCCACTGCGCGAGCTTTTCAAGGACGAGGTCCGCGCGCTGGGTCGCGAACTGGGCCTGCCGCAAAGCTTCATCGGCCGCCACCCCTTCCCCGGACCGGGCCTAGCGATCCGCTGCCCCGGCGAGATCACCCGCGAAAAGCTCGAAATCCTGCGCGAGGCCGATGCGATCTATATCGACCAGATCCGCAAACATGGACTCTATGACGAGATCTGGCAGGCTTTCGTCGCCATTCTCCCCGTCCGTACCGTCGGCGTCATGGGCGACGGGCGCACCTATGATTACGCCTGCGCGCTGCGCGCGGTGACCTCGGTAGACGGCATGACCGCCGATTATTACCCGTTCACCCACGAGTTCCTGGGTGAAACCGCGACCCGGATCATCAACGAGGTCAAGGGCATCAACCGCTGCACCTATGACATCACCTCGAAACCCCCGGGCACAATCGAGTGGGAATGATCTGCTCCGACGCCTGGGCGTGACGGACCCTGACCGCCGAGTGGGATCACACCACTCGGCCATGCTGTATTGTCCGACTATGGTCGCGGACGGTGACGCGCCATTCAGGTGTCTGTCCTGCGCGCTCATACCTGCCTCTCGTGCCCAAGGAACCCCGGCGCCCGACCCGGCCCAATCCCCAGAGCTGGACCCGATACACGCGACCAGACCCGGGCCGACCGCCCCACCAGACCTAACCCATCGGACCCCGGCCCTGCCGAACCAAGCCTATCAGGCGAAACCCGACCTTCGCCCGCCTGCACATCCAAGACCAATTCACGATCAAGTTAGATCCAAAACCTTTCGAGTTCGTTAGCAGCACCCGTCTCTGCCCCGCGTTCGCCCTTGTACAAAACGGAACATTCGCCTCTCGGATCACGTACAAAACGGTCAATTCCCGGCTTGACGCTCCCGCCGTCGGCGGTCTTGATGGCGGCGCCAGAGTGACGGAGATTTCATGAACAACACCTCGAAAGCCGCGCTCTGGATGACCGGCGCCATCGCCTCCTTCTCGGCCATGGCGGTGGCCGGGCGTGAACTGAGCGCCGTGCACGACACGTTCGAAATCATGATGTACCGCAGTTTTGTAGGCGTGCTGGTGGTCTCTCTGGCCCTGACCTTCACCGGTAAATGGCATCAGGTCAGCACCCGCGCCCTGGGCCTGCATGCGCTGCGCAACACGGTGCACTTCACCGGTCAGAACCTGTGGTTCTTTGCCGTCACCGTGATCCCGCTGGCGCAGGTTTTTGCGCTGGAATTCACCCAGCCGCTTTGGGTCATCCTTCTGTCACCCCTCCTGTTGGGCGAGCGGATGACACGGGTGCGCGTGGCCGCGGCGGTGATCGGCTTCATCGGCATCCTGATCGTCGCCCGACCCGGTGCCAGCAGCCTGAACATCGGCATCCTGACGGCGGCAATGTCGGCCTTTTTCTTCGCCCTGACAACGATTTCCACGAAGAAGCTCACCCGGATCGCCAGCATCGGCTGCATCATGTTCTGGCTCACGGTGATGCAATCCGTTCTAGGCATGGTGGCCTCGGGCTATGACGGTCAGATCGCACTGCCAACGCTTGGCACCGCGCCGTTTCTTGTGCTGGTAGGGCTTGCCGGGCTGTTGGCGCATTTCTGCATCACCAACGCGCTGGCCATTGCGCCCGCCACCGTGGTCGTGCCCATCGACTTTGCCCGCCTGCCCACGATCGCGGTTGTCGGCATGCTGCTTTATGGCGAACCGCTCGATATCTGGGTTCTGGTCGGCGCAGCGGTGATCTTTGGCGGCAACTACCTCAATATCCTTGCCGAGACCCGCAACACGGCGCGGTAACGCCCGCTCAATCCCGCGCGAGCTGACCCTTGGTTAAGAGTTGACCGATCAGTACACCTTCATAACTTGATCTCAGAGTAACGGGAGATCCCCGCAGCCCCTCACCTGCGCGGGACGGAGATATCTGGGAGAGATCAATGAGATACGCGCTTTCGAGTGCGCTGGCTTTGTGCGCCCTGACGGTGGCGGCACAGGCGGGCGGCCTTGACCGGTCAGGCCAGGGCGTCAACATCCTGTTCGAGGACGGCGATGTGATCCAGTTTCGCCTCGGCTGGACCGATCCCCGCGTCAGCGGCAGCCTGGGGGGCGTGCCTTCGGGCAATGTGGCCAACAGTTTTGTCACCCCGCATTTCGCCTACAAGAAAGCGCTCACCGACCGGCTGGATTTCGCGCTGATCTATGACCAACCCTTTGGCGCCGACATCACCTATGACGCGGCCTATCCGCTGTCGCAAAACCCGGTGCCGGGCGGGCGCCGTGACGTGCTGAGGGCCAAGGCCGATACCGACGCGCTGACCGCCCTGTTCCGCTATCGCTTTGACCGGGGGCTGAGCGTGATCGGCGGCCTGCGCGCCCAGCGGGCCGAGGCCAGCGTCACCGTGCCAGCCGCCGCCGGATACAGTGTAACCACCGACAGCCCGGTCGATTTCGGCTATGTGGTAGGCGTCGCATGGGAGCGGCCCGACATCGCCGCACGGGTGGCGTTGACCTACAATTCGGCCATCGACCATACCCTGGAACAAAGCGAGAGCCTGAACCCGCCGCCGCCTGCGCCGCCGGGCTTCGTGGCCACCCTGCCCTCATCCAGCACGATCAGCACGCCACAATCTGTGAATCTGGATTTCCAGACCGGCATCGCCGCCGACACGCTGCTGTTCGGCAGCGTGCGCTGGGTCGACTGGACCGCGCTGGTCTACAACCCGCCCAACTATCCGCCGCTGAGCAACCTGGTCGATTACGACAGCGATACGGTGACTTATTCGCTGGGCCTTGGGCGCAAGTTCTCCGAGGCCTTCTCGGGCGCGGTGACGCTGGGATACGAACGGCGCTCAGGCGACAGCCTCTCCGACCTGGGCCCCACCGACGGGTTCTGGAGTATCGGTCTGGGCGGCACCTATTCGCTGGAGCAGGCCAAGATCTCGGGCGGCGTGCGCTATACCGATCTGGGCGATGCCACCACCAACAACGGTGCCCGCTTCACCGGCAACAGCGCCTGGAGCGTCGGGTTCCAGATCACCTATGCGCTGAACTGAGCAAGGCGCAGGAAACGGGTCGCGCCTGGGTACGAGGTCGGGCACAAGGACGTATGAGTGATCAGAAGACCCTTTCCGCGCGCGCCTGGGCCGAGCTGTTGCTGCTCGGCCTCATTTGGGGCGCCTCTTTTCTGTCCATCCGCATCGCGCTGGATGAATTGCCGGTGCTGACCACCGTGCTGCATCGGACATTCTGGGCGGCTCTGCTGTTGTGGGTGGTGGTGTTGATCGGTCGCATTCCGCTGCCGCGCGATCCCCGGATCTGGGCGGCTTTTCTGGTGATGGGTGCGCTCAACAACGTTGTGCCCTTTGTCCTGATGGCCTGGGCACAACAGCATATCGAAAGCGGGCTGACCTCGATCCTGAACGGGACAACGGCCATTTTCGGGGTTCTGGTCGCCACGCTGGTCTTTTCCGACGAGCGGTTGACCAAACGGCGGCTCGCGGGTGTCACGCTTGGGTTTCTTGGCGTCGCGACAACCATCGGCCTTGGGCATCTGGCCCAGTTCAGCCTGCGCTCGACCGCGCAACTGGCGGTTTTGGCCGGGACACTGTCCTATGCGCTGGCGAGCGCCTGGGCGCGGCTGCGGCTTGGCCATCTGCCACCGCAGCTGGCGGCTGCGGGCATGTTGACCGGCTCGACCCTGCTGCTGCTTCCGCTGACCCTGCTGGTCGATGGTCCACCGCAATTCGACCTGCAACCGCGCACCTGGGCCGCGGTCGGGTATTATTCGCTGGTCGCCACCGCCGGTGCCTATATGTTGTATTACCGCGTCCTGGCGATGGCGGGGGCATCGAACCTGATGCTGGTGACGCTGGTTATCCCGCCGGTGGCCATCATCCTTGGGGCCTTGGTGCGGCATGAGGCGCTGTCGGCCAACACCTATGCGGGTTTTGCCCTGCTTGCGCTGGGGCTGATTGTTCTCAACCGCCCGCGCCGCCGCGATTGACCATGGGCGTGAGGCCCATTAACAACGGCCCTGACAAGGGATAGCGGTGCAGAATGATCTACGGCTCGGCTCAGGAATGGCGCGATGCGGCGCGCAAGAAGGTGCTGTTTTTTGGCATGTCGGGACTGGGCAAGACCTATGTCTCGAATATTCTGCGGGATGCCGGAAACTGGTTCCATTACTCGATCGACTATCGCATCGGCACCCGCTACATGGGCGAGTTCATCGCCGACAATGCCAAGGCCGAGGCGATGAAGGTGCCGTTTCTGCGCGATCTTCTGATGACGGATTCGATCTATATCGGCTCGAATATCAGCTTCGAGAACCTCAAGCCGGTGGCCTCTTATCTGGGCACGCCGGGCGACCCGGCACTGGGCGGCCTCGACATAGCCGAGTACCGACGGCGGCAGGATCAGTTCCGCCATGCCGAGATCTATGCCCTTCTGGATACTGAATATTTCATCGACCGGGCCGAACGGCTTTATGGCTATCCGCATTTTATCTGCGACACTGGCGGATCAATCTGCGAATGGGTTGATGCCGATAATCCCGAGGATCCGATCCTGAGGAACCTCAGCCAGCACACGCTGATGATCTGGATCAAGGGCGACGAGGCGCATACCGAAAAGCTGATCCGCCGGTTCGATCGCGACCCCAAGCCAATGGCCTACCAGCCCGAGTTCCTGACCCGTGTCTGGGACAAGTACCTGTCGCTCAACGATCTGTCGCCCGACCGTGTCGACCCGCCCGCCTTTCTGCGCTGGACCTATGCCCAGGCGCTGGCGCACCGCCAGCCGCGCTATGCCGCGATGGCCGAGAAATGGGGGATCACCGTGACCGCAGACCAGATCGGCGCGGTCCGCAATGCCGCCGATTTCGATGATTTGATCGCCAGCGCCCTTGAGGTGCGCGCGGCACAGACCTAGCTTTCCCTTTCCCGATCACAAAGACAGCCCCCAAATGCCCATCAAGATCCCCGCACATCTGCCCGCCTATGACGTTCTCAGCCGCGAGGGCGTCATGGTCATGTCCGAGGATCAGGCCGCGCGGCAGGACATCCGCCCCCTACGGATCGGGTTGTTGAACCTGATGCCGAAAAAAATCCAGACCGAGAACCAGTTCGCCCGTCTGATCGGCGCCACGCCGCTTCAGATCGAACTGAGCCTGATCCGGATGACCGAACATCAGACCAAGAACACTGCCGCCGAGCACATGGAAGAATTCTATCGTCCCTTTCAGGAAGTAAAGGCCGAGAAGTTCGACGGGCTGATCATCACCGGCGCGCCCATCGAGCATCTCGAATTCGGCGATGTCACCTATTGGGATGAAATGCGCGAGGTGTTTGACTGGACGCAAACCAACGTGCATTCGACCTTTGGCGTCTGCTGGGGCGGCATGGCGATGATCAACCATTTCCATGGCGTCAGGAAACACATACTCGACCACAAGGCGTTTGGCTGTTTCCGGCACAAGAACCTTGCGCCCGCCTCGCCCTATCTGCGCGGCTTCTCAGACGATTTCGTCATTCCCGTCAGTCGCTGGACCGAGATGAAACAGGCCGAGATAGATGCGATTCCCGGCCTGAAGACGCTTCTTGGCAGCGACGAGGTGGGTCCATGCCTGATCGAGGATCCGGGCCATCGGGCGATCTATATCTTCAATCATTTCGAGTATGACAGCGACACGCTGAAGCAGGAATATGATCGCGACGTGGCCGGCGGAACCGCTATCAATGTGCCACTGAACTACTACCCCGACGACGATCCGTCCCGCAAACCGCTGAACCGCTGGCGCAGTCACGCGCATCTGCTCTATGGCAACTGGATCAGCGAGATCTATGAAACGACACCATACGACCTTGACAGGATCGGCCTGGAATCGACAGATCTGAGGGGGTGAGCCAAGATGCGCCTGATCCTCGTCCTGGCGCTGATTGCCGGTGGGTTCTGGGCCCTGACCCTGTGGCGTGCCGCCCGTCACGAAGACCGCGCCGAGGCCTCGCACCCGCGGCGCGGGCAATTCATCGAGGTTGACGGCACGCGCATCCATGCCGAGGTGCTGGGCGAAGGACCCGATCTGGTGCTGATCCACGGATCGAACGGAAGCACCCGCGACATGACCTATGCGCTGGCCCCCGCTCTGGCGCACCACTTCCGGGTCATCCTGTTCGACCGCCCGGGCTTGGGATACTCGGACGCCCTGCCCCACGACGCGGCGGGCATTGATCATCAGGCCGCCGTCCTGGCCCGTGCGGCACAGGCGCTGGGATCGGACCGACCGATGGTGCTGGGTCACAGTTATGGCGGCGCGGTGGCCCTGGCCTGGGCCGTCAATCACCCCGATGCCCTGTCGGCGCTCATCCCGGTGTCGGCCGCGTCCAACCCCTGGACCACGCCCCTTGATCTGCTGTACCGGGTCACCTCCAATCCCTTTGGGGCGGCCATCGCCGTGCCGATGATCACCGCCTATGTCCCGGATTGGTACGTGACCCGGTCGCTGGAGGATGTCTTTGCCCCGCAGGCCGAACCTGACGACTACGCCAACCATTTTGGACCGGGATTGTCGCTGCGCCGGGGATCGCTGCGCGCGAATGCGTGGCACCGGGCCATTCTGTTGGATGAAATCCGCGGTCTGCACCTACGATACGGCGAGATTGCCGTCCCTACCGAAATCGTTCACGGCACTGCCGATGACACGGTGAACTTCGAACTGCACGCCGTTAACCTGTCCAACCAGATCAAAGGCGCAAACCTGACGGCTCTCGACGGTATCGGTCATATGCCGCATCATGTCGCCGTGGACGCCGTTGTTGCCGCTGTGCTGCGTGCAGCCCAACGCGCGGGTTTGCGTTAGGTCGCGGCAGCTTCCATATTGGACAAGAACAACCCCGGCAAAGGACGCCTGCGGATGAAACACACATTTATCGGTGAGATCTCGCGCTATTTCAAAGACCGCGCCCCCGATGCAGTCCGCCGGGCCATCAAGGATGCAGGCAAGGACGATATTCTCAGCACGACCTATCCCTACGATGACGAGATCTCGTCCAAGACCTACGACCGGGCCATGGACGATCTGCAAATCGAGCTGGTCAAGATGCAGGCCTGGGTCAAGGAAACCGGCGCGCGCATCGCGATTGTCTTCGAAGGCCGCGATGCCGCTGGCAAGGGGGGTACAATCTCGCGGTTCCGCGAAAACCTGAACCCGCGCGGCGCACGGGTCGTTGCCCTGTCGAAACCGACCGAGGCGGAGCGCACCCAGTGGTATTTTCAACGCTACATCCAGCACCTGCCGTCTGCCGGTGAAATCGTTTTCTTTGACCGCAGCTGGTACAATCGGGGCGTGGTTGAACATGTGTTTGGCTGGTGTACGCCCGAGGCGCGCGAACACTTCTTTCGGCAAGCCCTGCCGTTTGAGCATGCGCTGATGGAGGACGGGATTCATCTGTTCAAGTTCTGGCTGAACGTCGGGCGGGCAGAACAGTTGCGCCGCTTCCTCGCCCGCGAGAAAGACCCTCTGAAACAGTGGAAGCTGAGCCCGGTGGATGTGCAAGGGCTGGACAAATGGGACGACTACACTTCAGCCATCGGAGAAACCCTGACCCGCAGTCATTCCGAGCGCTCGCCTTGGACGATTATCCGCTCTGACGACAAGAAACGCGCGCGCATGGCGGCGATACAGACCGTGTTGTCGACCATCGACTATGACGACAAGGATGACAAGGCGATAGGCAAGCCCGACAGCAAGATCTGCGGAGGCCCGGAAATCTGGGATGCGTAAACAGGGATACCATCACGGCAACCTGCGACAGGCCCTGATCGACGCGGCGCTGGAACTCATCCGGGAAAAGGGACCGACCGGTTTTACCCTGTCCGAGGCGGCCAAGACAGCCGGTGTAACCCCGGCCGCCGTCTATCGTCATTTTGACGGGCGCGAGGACCTCATCGCCGAGGCCGCGCGCCAAGGGTTCGAGATGTTCGCCGACCTGATGCAATACGCTTATGACAAGGGCCAGCCTTCGGCCCTGGCCGCGTTCGAGGCGACGGGCCGGGCCTATCTCGCCTTTGCCCGCAAACATCCGGGCCACTATATCGCGATGTTCGAAAGCGGCGTATCGCTAAATCGCGATCCGGACCTGGCCGCCGCTGCGAACCGGGCAAAGGCGGTTCTGGAACAGGCGGCATCCGACCTCAGCCAGCATATCCCGACCAACCGCAGACCGCCTGCGTCAATGGTGTCCGCCCATATCTGGGCCATGAGCCACGGGGTGGTTGAACTTTATGCCCGAAACACAGGTACCGCCTCACCTTTTCCGCCCGAGGATCTGCTGGAAACAGGGGTCGGGATCTATCTGCGTGGATTGGGACTGATCGAGCCCGACTGACAATGTCTCTTGCGTGACCCTGACGGGATCGGTACCCAGAAGCGGTAACTTCGGAGTAACGTCCCCGTGAGCCACTTGATCTCGAACACAACCCTTGTCCGCCGCGATCGTCTGAAGCAACTGCAACAGCGCGAAAAGTCGTGGTTCGATCTGGAGTTCCTCAAGGCAACCGCTCCGGACGACAGAAGCCGCTGCATCGACCTGCTGAAGGACTCCAGATCGCAGCTTCGCCAGGACCTGTTTGCCCTGACGCAATGCGGGTTCAAGACCGGCGGGTTCTTTGTCGAATTTGGCGCAACAGACGGCATCGAGCTGAACAACAGCTATCTGATGGAAACCCATTTCGGCTGGACCGGCATCCTCGCCGAACCGGCCCGTGGCTGGCACGATGCGCTCAAGGCCAACCGGAAATGTACAATTGAAACCCGCTGTGTCTGGCACACCACGGGCGAGACGCTCGCCTTCACCGAGGCACCGCGCGGAGAGAATTCGGGCATCTCGACCTTCGTCAAATCGTCACGCCGGTTGCGGGGCCAGAATTACAAGGTCGAGACCATCTCGCTGGTCGACCTGCTGGAAACCCACAAGGCCCCCGCGCATATCGACTATATCTCGATCGACACCGAGGGCAGCGAGTTCGACATCCTGAACGCCTTCGACTTCGACCGCTGGACCTTTGGGGTGATGACGGTGGAACACAACCACGCCCCCCAGCGGGAGGACATCCATGCCTTGCTGACCTCGAAAGGGTATCGCCGGGTGCTGGAGGACGTTTCACGATTTGACGACTGGTACCTGCGCGAAGGGTGAGACCTGCCTTTTCCAGGTAAGACCGAAGGGACGCAGGCTCGCGCGCGATCCTGCTGTTTTTTGGAAAAGCGTCGCATTTCGTGCGTCGTCAGCACCTCTGCCGGGGCGCAATCACCCTCGGGCGGCTGCAAACAGGCGCAATTGGCGGTCGGCGGGGAGTGGTCATGCGCTACGTCGGTCATCAGAAACAGCTTTGCGGGACTTAGCCGCCGCTCAAAATCCGTCAGGATGCCAAGATGACAAAATTGGTCAAATTCTAGCTGGTTCAGTTCTCTGGTAATCCGGCTGCCCGGAGGCCGTTTAACCAACGCTCAAGGAACTCCGGGTTATTTACCGTCTCGCGAATTTGGTTGCCGTGTCCGCTGATCGTAAAGTCGGGATCGAGCTCCAGAAGCTTGGCGGCCGCTTTTTTTGCTTCGTCTATTTCGCCGAGGCATGTAAGGTTGACAATCATTGCCCTGTAGTCCCATGCCCGGAGCGTCGGTCTACGCTTGATCGCTGCAAGTCCTTCGTCACAGCGCCCAACTGCCCAATAAGCGCGGGAAAGCTCATTAAAATACCAGCCGGGAGTTATTGGATTGATGTCAATCGCCCGCTCCATCAAGGCAACAGCTTCATCGCCACGACCGAGGTACAGCAAGGGATCATTTGAGACGGCCATCGCCTCACTGCTGCTTGGGTTCAATTCAAGCGCCATTTGATATCTTTTCACTGCGTCTTCGTGTTCACCCACGGCAAGATGAAGATCGCCACGCGCAATATGCGACTCATAAAATGTAGGATCCGCATCAAGGGCCTTCTCTGCGAATTCAATGCCTCGTCGAATAAGCTCATTGCGAGGTACATCGGGATAGACCCATCCCTGAAGCAAATCGAAATAAATTAAGGTTGCCATTCCAGCGTATCCGAAGGGTGCATTGGGATCTGCCTCAATGGACTGTTCGAACAGTTTTGCGGCTGCCTGCCTCGCTTCCGGAGTTCTTTTTTGGAACTCATTCACACCCGTCAGGTACCAGTGCAGGGCATCTACCTTTGGTCTTCCTCCGCTTGGTGGCGGTTTCGAGGTCAATTCGCTGCCGATCTGCGTAGCAATGCTTCGCACAATCCGCGATTGGACTTCGAATAACTCGTCGATGGTAGCGTCGAACTCGTCCGCCCATATGTGCGAACCGTCATGGCCATTGATCAATTGGACGGTCACCCTGAGCCTGTCCTTAGATTTCTGCTGACTGCCCTCGACCACGTAATCCGCATTCAATTGCTTTGCTATTTCGGTAATATCGGTAGGCTTGTCTCGGAAGCTAAAGCTTGAGTTTCGTGCCAGTACGAGAAATTCACGATAGCTGGCCAGTTCCGTAATGATACCTTCCGCAATTCCGTCGCTGAGCCAGCCTTTGTCGTCGCCGGTGCTGTGGTCGTCCAGAGCGAGGATGGCAATTCGCGGCGGACCTGAAGGCTTGGAATCGAAAGGGGATAGCCAAAAAAACAGACCTGCGCAAAGTGCCAGAATGACAGCCAATGCAGCAGACAAGAGTGGAGTGCGCCTTTTCTCCGGCGCAGGGGCTTCAGATTTAGCGCTGTAAACTTCCACCGGACGGTCAATATTTTTAAGACGCTTGGAACCCAGCGGGTGAAAATAGAAGTCAGTTTTGCCTTTGGCGTAGTCAGCCACCGCCTTACTGACGATGATACCGCCCGGATCAGCAATAGCTTCCAACCGGGCTGCAACATTCACGCCATCGCCAAGCAGGTCTTGGCCATTGGCAATCACGTCGCCAACGTTGACGCCGATCCGAAACAAAATCTCGCGTCCAGCTTCGGACGCCGAGTTGTAGCGGGCAACGCTGGACTGAATTTCCCATGCACATTTTACCGCTTCAACCACACTTGCAAATTCCACTAGGTCATGTTGACAAATGTCTGAGTCAAAGCCGGATGGAGGTAATGTCGATGAAACCCAGGAAGCTTTCCATGGTTTTGTCGTAGCGAGTTGCCACGCGGCG
>NZ_JAOWLB010000013.1 GCF_025751555.1 Ruegeria aquimaris | reverse complement strand
GCTCAAAGAGGCACAGGTCATCATCGAAGGTTGGCGGAAACACTACAACACTAAGCGGCCCCACAGCGCTCTCGGCTATCGGCCACCAGCCCCTGAAACCATCGTCCAGATGGACCAGAGGCCAGTCATGCACTAACAATCAAGTTGGACCAGTCAGATCAGGCCATCCACTCCTCGGCCACGGCCAGTTCGTTGCGGGAGATGTGGAAGGGCGTGCGCTCCCATCCGTTCGTCGTCTTGACCTCGATCAGCCGTGCCCGGCCGTCCGGCCCGAAACTCGCGATGTCGTAGCCCGCGCCGTCGCCATCCTCCTCCGACACCCAGCGCACCTTGCGCGCCAGATCGTCTCGTCCCGCGGTCCGCAAGGCCGCGCGCTCATGCGCCAGCACGCGCTCCTCACCCGCGCGGCCGAGGGCCCGGTTGCGTTCGTCCCGGCCTGCCACGTCGAACTTGCGGGCGATGTGCAGCATCTGCTCCAGCTCCTGCGGGGGTGGCTGGTTCGACAGCGTCGGCGGCGGCCCCACCCAGATCTGCGCCGCCTCGCGTAGGCCAGCGGCGGTTTGCAGCCCCGGTTGGCGTCCGAGCCAGGCCGGGTTCAGCGCCAGTCACCGCGCCACGGCGTCCACCAAGGTCATCTGAAAGTTGAACGCGGGCTTGTAGCCGGGGATCCAGTCCTCGCCGAGCCCCTTCAGCACCGCGCTGATGTTCTGGTGCTTGAACTCGACGGACCCCTCGGACCGGTCGTTCAGCAGCGGGAGGAGCGCGCGGCGGTGTTCGGCCTTGCTGTAGCGGCGCGCGGAGATGTCGTCGGCCAGCATCGCGAAGTAACCCGCGACGATCAGGTCGTTCTCTTCATCCGTCCAAGGACCATTCGACATTGCGGCCCAGGCTATGGGCGCGAAGTCTGTTTGTCATCAGAGACTTCCGGCAGAGTCCTGGCTCGCTGCGGACGCTTCCGCCGGACTTGGGGATCGGCCGCCACGGAGCCGTCCTTCTGGCCGCCCTGCGCTTTCGTGTCGGTCTCCGTCACCGGAATATTTCGCTAACGGGGCGAACCCATGAACGCGGCAACCAATTGGAAATGCTAGGATATTTTGCGCCGCCCCGTGACCGTCGAGGGGCGTTCAAAGAGAGACGCGGGCCATTCGGAGACCCATCCTGCGTCAAGCGCCCAGTCTCCGAAGGGCGGATGGCCCGGCCAATGCCCTTTGAAACAAAAAGAAAAAAGGCCCCGATCGGAGCCCTTGGACGGATACGGTTACTGAATGTGGCGGAGAGACAGGGATTCGAACCCTGGGTGGGCTTGCACCCACAACGGTTTTCGAGACCGCCCCGTTCGACCACTCCGGCACCTCTCCGCGGGGGTCTGTGAGGGGGGATTTAGTGAGGTTCGCGGATGGGCGCAAGCGGAAAGTTCGAAGTTTTCTGCCGCCCCTGTTTTTCCATTGCCGAGACCCGGAAAACGCTTAGGCTCTGTGCCATGAAACATCTGTATCTTCTCCGTCGGGTGCCGCTTGCGGCTTTGATCGTGGTCCTTTCCTTGTTTGCGCGGCCTGGATTGGCCGCCGACCGGGCGCGGATCGAGGCGTTTCTGGTGACCACGGGATTCGACGTGGCGCTCGACTCGATCGCACTGTCGTCGGCCTCGGCGCCGCAGATGCTCGGGCTGGATGCCGAGGCATTCGGACAGCAATGGAGAGATCTGGCGGAGGAGGTGTTCGACACCGAATCGATGCGAAGCGACGCGCTTGATATCCTTGAGGAAACCCTGAGCGAGGAGGCGCTGGATCACGCAGTCGATTTCTACGCCAGTGAGCTGGGGCAGCGGCTGGTGATTGCCGAGAACGATTCCCATCTGGAAGACGACGATCTGAAGCAGGAAGCCGGGCAGGCGATCGTGTCGGAACTTGTGCGGCACGGGTCGGGGCGGCTGGAATGGCTGAAACGGATGAACCGCGCCATCGACTCGTCGGGGACCGCGCTCAAGGCGTTGCAGGAGATCCAGTTGCGGTTCCTGCTGGCGGCCAGCGCCGCGGGGGTGATCGAGCTGGATATGGACACCGAGGACCTGCGCGCGCTCTTGCAGCAGAACGAGACCGAATTGCGCAACGCCCTGCAACTGTCGGCGTTGGCCGGGGCTGCCTTTACCTATCAGGCGTTCTCGGATGTCGAGGTGCAGAGCTATACCGAGGCGCTGGAACAGCCGCTGATGCAGGAGGTCTATGAGTTGTTGAACGCCGTGCAGTACCACATCATGGCCGACCGGTTCGAGCATCTGGCCGGGCGCATGGCCGGGCTGCAACCGACGCAGGATCTTTGATGCGGTTTTTCGCTGGCGTCTTTCTGAGCCTGGCACTGGCCTGGCCCGCCTGGTCCAGCGAGGCCATCGACCGACTGGCGAACGCGATGCGTCTGGATGAGGTGGTGGAGATATTGCATGACGAAGGTCTGCGCTATGGCCAGACCCTCGATGAGGAAATGCTCCAAGGGGCAGGCGGGCAGGTCTTTCGTGCGCAGGTGCAGGCGATCTACGACGCGGACCGGATGACCGAGACCCTTCGCGCGGTGCTGGCCGAGCGGCTGAGCGCCGAAGATATGGCGGCAGCGACGGTTTTTTTTGGCTCGGAGCTTGGACAGACGATTCTCGAATTGGAGAATGCGGCCCGGCGTGCCTTTGCTGATCCTGAAATCGAGGAGCTGGCCTTCGAGACCGCGCAGGAAACGGACATGACCCGGCCGATCTACCGGCTGGTGGACAGATATATCCGGCTCAACGAACTTGTCCCGCGAAACGTGCGCGGGGCGATCAGCGCGGATTACCATTTCTATCTGGGGCTGGCTGACGGGCAGGACTTGCCGCGCGATGACGAGGCGGTTCTGAGCGAGTTGATCGAAAACCGCGACGAGACAGAAGCGGAGACACGGAAATGGCTTTATGGGTTCCTGCTGTTTGCCTATTCACCACTGACCGACGGTCAGATGCAGGGGAATCTGGACTTCTCCGCCACCGAAGCGGGGCAGGCGGTGAACGACGCTCTGTTCGAGGGGTTTGACCGGCTCTATGACGATATCTCTTATGAGCTGGGTCGCGCGGTTGGCGTAGCCTTGGGGGCGACGGATCTGTAGCCCGCGTTTTCCAGTTGACAACTGCCCGGTATCTGACGATAAGCCCGCATCCCGGCCGGAAATCCGCGCCGGGTTTCGTTATCGTTTGATCTGTCGTGAAACGGCGGATCGTTCAATCAGCCCGTGACAGGGCGCGCTGTTCGCAGGTGGCTTCTTTGATCGGGGCCGGAACGTCCGGGCAACCGGGGACCGAAGAACGCGGTGACAAGAAGGAAAGACGCATGTTTGCGGTCCTCAAGACTGGCGGCAAGCAGTACAAGGTTCAGGCGGGCGATGTGCTCCGCGTTGAAAAGCTGGCTGCCGATGCAGGTGAAAAAGTTCAATTCAACGACGTGCTGATGCTGGGCGGTGACGCGCCGGTCGTGGGCGCGCCTCTGGTTGACGGCGCTGCCGTTCAGGCCGAGGTGATCGACCAGGTCAAGGGCGAAAAGCTGATCCATTTCGTCAAGCGCCGTCGTAAGCACAGCTCGCAGCGCACCAAGGGTCACCGTCAGAAGCTGACCCTGGTCAAGATCACCGAGATCCTGACCTCGGGCGCCGACAAGACCGGTGTCAAGGCCGCAACCGGCCAGGCCCCCAAGGGTGCCGTCGCTCCGGCCGCGGCTGCCGCAGGTTCGGACGATCTGACCAAGATCACCGGCGTGGGCCCCGCAGCCGCCAAGAAGCTGGTCGAAGCGGGCATTGGCAGCTTCGCCGCGCTGGCCGCCTTGTCGGACGAGCAGATTGCTGCTATCGACGCGATCAAGGTGAAACCCGAATGGGTTGAACAGGCCAAAGAACTGGCCCAAGGCTAAGGAGAGAAAGAATGGCACATAAAAAAGCTGGCGGTTCCTCCCGTAACGGTCGCGACTCCATCGGTCGCCGCCTTGGCGTCAAGAAATACGGCGGTGAAGCTGTCGATGCCGGCAACATCATCGTACGTCAGCGCGGCACCAAGTTCTGGCCGGGCCAGGGCGTTGGCATGGGCAAGGATCACACCATCTTTGCAACCGTCGACGGCGCCGTGAAGTTCCACAAGGGCCTGAAACAGCGTACCTTCATTTCGGTCCTGCCGGTGGCGGAGGCCGCAGAGTAAGCCGAAACCCAGAAGGTTTAGAAAAAATTCATGGGGGACCGGCAAGGATTGCCGGTCCCCTTTCTCGTTCTTCACCGGAGTTTGATCGGACAGGATCATGGGTGTCGCCGCGACCAGCTTTCTGATTTTTGCCGCCAGCCAGGTCGGCACGCCAGGGCCCGCCAACATGGCCCTGATGTCGGTTGGCGCGCGCTATGGTTTTGTGGCGGCCTTGCCCTTTGTGGCAGGTGTGGCCCTGGGCAAGCAACTGGTAATCTGGCCGGTTGGCTTTGGCCTCATGGAACTGGCCAACAGGGCACCCTGGGTTTTTGAGGGGCTGAAATACCTTTGTGTGGCCTATGTTTGCTGGTTGGCCTGGAAAATCGCCAACTTGCGTCTGACGCCGCAGGGCGGGGCTGACAATCCGCCGGGATTTCGCGCCGGTCTGCTGGTTCATCCGCTCAACCCCAAGGCCTGGGCGATGATCGTGGCGGGTTTTACCGGCTTTGTCGCCGTGGGTACGCCACATTTCCAGGCGACCGTGACGATTGCCGGTCTATTGCTGGCGTGCCAAGCCGTTTTCCATCCGATCTGGACCTTTGCCGGAGACAGGATTGCCCATGTGGTTGCAGGACGGCCTGCCGAGAAATACCTGATGTGGGGGCTGGCGGGGCTGACCGTCGCCTCTGTTGTTTTTGTTGTGTTCGGAGGAGGAGCACAGGAATGAAGTTTGATGCAATCATAAATCAGCCTGTCATAGAAACCGACCGGTTCGATCTGCGCCCCTTGCGTAAGTCGGACATGGGGCTGATCGAGTATTATGCCAGCGACGAACGTGTCGCGCGCATGACCACCTCGATCCCGCATCCTTTGCCGCCCGGCATGACCGAGGCGTTTGTCGCGCGTGCGATGTCCGATGGCCGGGGCGAGGATATCTGGGCTATGGACGCGACGCGAGACAACGGGCCCGAGTTGATCGGAGTGATCTCGCTCAAGAAGATGGACCGCAACCAATCCGAGGTTGGATATTGGGTTGCGCCGATCTACTGGAACACCGGTATCGCCTCGATGGCGGTGGAGGCGTTGGTAAACGCCAACCCGATGGACAACGCGACGATGTTCGCCAGCGTGTTTCAAGACAACCCGGCGTCAGCCAGGGTCTTGACCCATTGCGGGTTTCAGTATCTTGGAGACGCCGAGAGTTACTCGGTTGCGCGGGGCGCGACCGTACCCACCTGGACCTATAGCCGAAAGCTGTGACTTGAGCCGTGCGCGGCCTTTGCAGTAGGGAGCACATATGAAATTTCTCGATCTTGCAAAGGTCTACATTCGCTCGGGCGCGGGCGGCGGCGGTTGTGTCAGCTTTCGCCGGGAAAAGTTTGTCGAATTCGGCGGGCCCGATGGCGGTGATGGCGGCGATGGCGGCTCGGTCTGGGCCGAGGCGGTCGAGGGGCTGAACACGCTGATCGACTTTCGCTATCAGCAGCATTTCTTTGCCGACAACGGCCAGCCCGGCCGCGGTCAGCAGCGTTCGGGCAAGGATGGTAGTGACATCGTCCTGCGGGTGCCGGTTGGCACCGAGATCCTCGACGAAGATGAGGAGACCGTGCTGGCGGACCTGACCGTCGTGGGCGAGCGGGTGCTGCTGGCGCGTGGCGGCAATGGCGGGTTCGGCAACCTGCATTTCAAATCCGCCACCAACCAGGCGCCGCGCCGTGCCAATCCCGGCCAACCGGGGGTGGACCGCACTATCTGGCTGCGGCTGAAGTTGATCGCTGACGTGGGCCTGCTGGGTATGCCCAACGCGGGCAAGTCGACCTTTCTGGCCTCGACCTCGAACGCGCGGCCCAAGATTGCCGACTATCCGTTCACCACGCTGCATCCCAACCTGGGCGTGGTCGGGGTCGACAACGTGGAATTCGTGATCGCCGACATCCCCGGCCTGATCGCGGGTGCGCACGAGGGGCGGGGGATCGGCGACCGGTTCCTGGGTCATGTCGAACGCTGCGCCGTGCTGTTGCATCTGGTCGATGGCACCTCAGGCGATCCGATCGAGGATTACCATACCATCATTCAAGAGCTTGAAGCCTATGGCGGTGACCTTGCCGACAAGCCGCGCATCACGGTTCTGAACAAGATCGACGCGCTGGATGACGAGGAGCGTGCCTTTCTGGTTGAAGAGCTGGAAGAGGCCTCGGGCGGTCCGGTGATGATGATGTCAGGCGCCTCGCGCGAAGGGGTCACCGATGTTCTGCGCGCACTGCGGGCGCAGATAGACGCCGACCGTCTGCGTCACAAACCCGCCGAGGAGGAACAGACTTGGCAACCCTGACGGCGGCCCGGCGGCTGGTGGTCAAGATCGGGTCGGCCCTGTTGGTCGACCGAAAGACCGGTGATCTGCGGGCCGAGTGGCTGCGCTCGCTGGCACAGGATGTGGCCTGGCTCAAAGGGCAGGGCATGGATGTGATCCTGGTCTCTTCAGGATCCATCGCACTGGGGCGCGGGGTGCTGGGTCTGCCCCGCACGGCGTTGCCGCTGGAGCAGTCGCAGGCGGCTGCCGCTGTTGGCCAGATCCGGCTGGCCCGCGCCTATGAAGAAGCGCTGGATCCGCACGGGATCACCACGGCTCAGGTTCTGGTCACGCTTGAAGACAGTGAGGACCGGCGCCGCTACCTGAACTCGCGCGCGACGCTGGAAACCCTGCTGAGCCTTGGGGCGGTGCCCATCGTTAACGAGAACGACACCGTCGCCACCGACGAGATTCGCTATGGCGACAACGACCGATTGGCGGCGCAGATCGCCGTGACGGTCGGCGCCGATCAGTTGATCCTGCTGTCGGATGTGGACGGGTTCTATACTGGCAATCCGAACGAAGACCCGAGCGCCACCCGGTTCGATGTGGTCGACCGCATCACGCCCGAGATCGTGGCAATGGCGGGAGACGCGGTTTCCGGACTGTCCAAAGGTGGGATGAAGACCAAGCTGATGGCAGCACAGATGGCCACGGCAGGCGGCTGCGCCATGGCGATTACCGAAGGGTCGCCTTTGAACCCGCTGAAAACGCTTGAAAATGGCGCGCATTGCACCTGGTTCACCGCGATGCTCGACCCGCAGGCGGCGCGCAAGCGCTGGATCGCCGCGATGAAACCGCGTGGAGAGATCACTGTCGATGCAGGCGCCGCCCGCGCGCTGGAAGGTGGCAAAAGCCTGTTGCCAGCCGGGGTGACGAGGATTTCGGGTGTCTTTGGCCGCGGCGACCCGGTTGCCATTCTGGGCCCGGACGGCCGACGTCTGGGGCAGGGGCTTTGCCGATACACTGGCGACGAGGCGCGGGCCATCCGGGGGCGTCAGTCCTCCGAGATTGAGGCAACACTGGGCTATCCAGGCCGCGCCGCATTGATCCACCGGGACGACATGGCGCTTTGACCCGGACGCCGCGACGCTCTATCCATTGACCTGACCCAAGCCAGGGGACCGCCATGAAAGACCTCGAAGATATCGCCGCCGTCATGACCGATATCGGCAAACGGGCCAAGGCCGCTGCCGCCGAACTGGCCTTTGCGACCGCCGAGCGCAAGCATGCCGCATTGATCGCCGCCGCCGATGCGGTCTGGGCTCGCCGGGGCGAGATCATCGCCGCCAATGCGCGTGATCTGGATTATGGCCGCGACAAGGGGCTGAGCCCGGCGATGATGGATCGGCTCAAGCTAGACGAAGGGCGCATTCAGGGCATCGTCGACGGCCTGCGCATCGTGGCCGAACAGGGTGATCCGGTGGGCGAGGTTCTGGCTGAATGGGACATGCCTTCGGGGCTTCATATTCAGCGGGTACGCACGCCGTTGGGGGTGATCGGGGTGATCTATGAAAGCCGCCCCAATGTGACGGCGGACGCGGGCGCGCTGTGCCTGAAGTCGGGCAACGCGGTGATCTTGCGTGGTGGGTCCGAGAGTTTCCACTCTTCGGGCGCGATCCATGCCTGTCTGGTCGAGGGGCTGCGCGCCGCGAACCTGCCCGAGGATGCGATCCAGCTGGTGCCCACCCGCGACCGGGCGGCGGTGTCCAAGCTCTTGACCATGACCGATTATGTCGACGTGATCGTGCCGCGCGGCGGCAAGGGGCTGGTGGGTCTGGTGCAGCGCGAGGCGCGGGTGCCGGTCTTTGCCCATCTCGAAGGCATCGTGCATATCTATGTCGATAAGGACGCCGACCCGGAAAAGGCGCTGCGGGTGGTGATGAATGCCAAGACCCGGCGTACCGGAATTTGTGGTGCAGCTGAATGTCTGTTGATTCACAAGGATATAGCTGACCATCTTGGTGCTGATCTGGTGCGCGCGCTGATCGAGGCCGGGGTCGAGGTGCGGGCCGAAGGGCTGCCCGGCTCCATCGCTGCAAGCGAGGCGGATTGGGGCAAGGAATACCTTGATATGATCATTGCGGCCAGGGTGGTCGAGGATGTGGATGCGGCCATCGCCCATATCCGCCAATATGGCTCGAACCATACCGATTGCGTGATCACCGAAAATGACGCGGTTGCCGCGCGGTTCTTTGAGCGGCTCGACAGTGCCATTCTGATGCATAACGCGTCGACCCAGTTCGCCGATGGCGGCGAGTTCGGCATGGGGGCCGAGATCGGCATCGCCACCGGCAAGATGCACGCGCGCGGCCCTGTGGGCGCGGCGCAATTAACCAGTTTCAAGTATCTGGTGCGGGGCGATGGCACCGTCCGAGGGTGATCAGAACCTTATGATGACACGGGTTTCGGTGGTTTCCACCGTGACCCGTCGGCCCGCGTCGGCGGCTGCCGCGGGAAGCAGCGCAAACTGAACCTGAGCCGGGGTCACCTGAACCAGCGCGGCCGGATTGCTTAACCCTTCCCAAAGCTTTGGATCGACGGCCAGTCTGGTTGCGGTGCCGGTCACTTTCCAACTCCCCGAGGTCTCCTCGATCGCCACCTCGCCGCCTAGGGGCATCGCCGTTTCGCAGCATTGCAATGCCAGAAAAGCCATCCGCGTTTCGCTGCGGAGTACGGGGGCGACCGGTCCCCATTCCGCGCGCACCCTGTTGCCGCGATTGAGGTCGTCGAAAATGGAAACCACTTCGGCGCGACCAATCTGCTGTTCTCCTGCCGCGCCGTACGCGATGCGAAAGAACTTGATCCGCGCCTCGGCGCAATTGACGCTGTCCGAGATCAAATCCATCTCGGGCCCCTGAACGGCGCCGGTCATTTCGAGCAGTTCCAGACCATTGGTGATCGCGCCGACCGGGCTGATCAGATCATGGCAGATGCGCGAGCCGATCAGGCCAGCCAGGTTGACGCCGCTTTGGGCCATGCGATACCTCCGTCTTAGACCTTCACATGCTTGCCACACGGGGCGCGCCCATGACCGATCTGAATGCCATTCTTGCACCGGGCATGTATGTACGCCACCCGAGTTACCCCGATTGGGGAATCGGCCAGGTGCAATCCAGCATCGCCGGAAAGATCACGGTTAACTTTCCCGATCAAGGAAAGGTGGTGATCGACGGTACACGCATCGCCTTGGTGCCCGTCTTTGATCTGTGATTTGCCTTACCGAAAGGTTAACGCCAAAGTTTCTGTTCGCTTTCGGTTGCCAACCTCGTCAGAGGCGCGGTATCTGCCCGCAACCGGGAAATCTGGAAACAATCTCCGATGACTGATCGCGGATCAACGTTCACCGTGAAAATCGCCGAAACCACAGATGAAATCCGTGCTGCCCAGGCATTGCGGTATAACGTGTTCGTGCGGGAACTGGGCGGCAGCGGCGCAATGGTTGACCATGATCGCGGGCTGGAGCAGGATAGATTCGATCCGTTCTTTGATCATCTGCTGTGCATCGACAACAAGTCCGGCCAAGTTGTCGGCGTCTACCGCCTGCTCCGGTCGGAACAGGCCGAGGCTGTGGGGCAGTTCTATTCCGAGGACGAATACGATCTGACGGCCCTCAAGACCTCGGGCCGCAAGCTGTTGGAGCTTGGGCGTTCCTGCGTGCATCGCGATTATCGCGGCGGCATGGCGATGTATAACCTGTGGAACGGGCTGGCCAACTACGTGGCCAGATATGAGATCGAAATTCTGTTTGGGGTTGCAAGTTTCCATGGCACCAATCCCGACGCATTGGCCGAACCGCTTTCCCTGCTATACCATAGCCATCTTGCGCCCGAAGAGCTTCGCGTTCGGGCACAGCCTGCGCATTTTGTCGAGATGAACCGGGTTCCTGCCGACCAACTGGACCGCAGGCGGGCGATGCTGGAGGTTCCGGCGCTGATAAAGGCCTATCTGCGCCTTGGTGGATATGTGGGTGACGGCGCTTTTGTCGACCAGGCCTTCAATACCACCGATGTCTGTCTGATCCTGGACACCGCGCGCCTGAATGAACGCCAGCGCAAGATTTATTCCGGGGGGTGACATGGACCCGATGTGGA
This sequence comes from Ruegeria aquimaris, assembly GCF_025751555.1. GTDB lineage: Bacteria > Pseudomonadota > Alphaproteobacteria > Rhodobacterales > Rhodobacteraceae > Ruegeria_B > Ruegeria_B aquimaris. Next base: position 114,639 of record NZ_JAOWLB010000013.1, on the reverse strand, counting down.
ACAGCGACGAGCCTCCCGAGCGGTTGGAAATAGGCCCGTTGGGATGGCTGCTGGTGCTGCTGCGCGGCCTGCCGCTGGCCCTGTTGGTGTTTGGCGGGCTCTTGGTGCTGCTCTGCGTGCGGCTGATCGAGCGGCCATTGTGCGGCGTGCGCCGTCCCGCGACCCCGTTCATCACCCAGTTCGTCTGCCGCAACGCGTTTCGCATCCTTGGCATCGGTTTTTCCACCAGTGGAGAGCTGATGCGCCAGCACGGGGCGGTAGTGGCAAACCACAGCTCGTGGCTCGATATCTTTGCCCTGAACGCGCGCAAGCGGATCTATTTCGTCTCCAAGGCCGAGGTGGCGAGCTGGCCCGGCATCGGCTGGTTGGCGCGGGCGACCGGCACCGTGTTCATCGAGCGCAACCCCAAGAAGGCGCGCGAACAGACCGCGCTGTTCGAAGAGCGGCTGAAAGCCGGACACAAACTGTTGTTCTTTCCCGAGGGCACCTCGACCGATGGACTGCGGGTCTTGCCGTTCAAGACCACGCTGTTTGCCGCCTTTTTCACACCTGAGCTGCGCGACTTCATGTATGTGCAGCCGGTTACGGTGGTATTCCATCCGCCCGAGGGACAATCAAACCGGTTCTATGGCTGGTGGGGCGACATGGAGTTCGGTCCGCATCTGCTAAAGACCCTGGCCGCCCGCAGACAGGGCCGGGTCGAGCTGATCTATCACGAGCCCGTCCGTGTCGCGGGTTTTGATAGCCGCAAGGCCTTGGCTGCCTTTTGCGAAGCTGCCGTGCGCAACGCCCACGAGCTGGCTCGCCCTTGAGACAACGATATTCCCCCTTGCGCTCGCGGTGCCGCTGGCCTATACGCGCGCCATTCAAAACCCGCAGGCGGGGTTTTGGCCTGTTTGGGGGAGACATCCCCATTCGGACCGCCGGTTGGAGCATCCGCTTCTTCTCCCCCGCCAAGGCGTAAACCGGAAAAGGAAAATACCGCATGGCTCTTCCCGAGTTCTCCATGCGTCAGCTGCTGGAAGCTGGCGTTCACTTCGGCCACCAGACCCAACGTTGGAACCCGCGCATGGCACCGTTCATCTACGGCGCCCGCAACGGCATCCACATCGTCGACCTGACCCAGACCGTTCCGATGCTGGACCAGGCGCTGAAGGTCATCCGTGACACCGTCGCCAAGGGCGGCCGCATCCTGTTCGTCGGCACCAAACGTCAGGCCGCGGCCCCGATCGCCGAAGCCGCCGAAAAGTCGGCACAGTATTACATGAACCACCGCTGGCTGGGCGGCACGCTGACCAACTGGAAAACCGTTTCTCAGTCGATCCAGCGTCTTCGCGCCATTGACGAAGCCATGGAAGGCGGCGCCGAAGGCCTGACCAAGAAAGAGCGTCTGGGCATGGAACGTGATCAGGGCAAACTGCAAGCCTCGCTGGGTGGTATCCGCGAGATGGGCGGCGTGCCGGACCTGCTGTTCGTCATCGACGTCAAGAAAGAAGCACTGGCCATCGCCGAAGCCAACAAGCTGGGCATCCCGGTTGTGGCCGTGGTTGACACCAACTGCTCGCCCGATGGCGTCGACTATATCATCCCCGGCAACGATGACGCCGCCCGCGCCATTGGCCTCTACTGCGACCTAGCCGCCCGCGCTGCGCTGGACGGTATGTCGGCACAGCTCGGCGCCGCTGGCGTCGACCTGGGTGCGCTGGAAGAAGCGCCCGTTGAAGAGGCACTGGCGGAAGACGCCGAGGCCTGATCGGTCTCTGTCATCTGCATGTCAAGTGGGGCAGGGTATGACCTGCCCCAAATCCGTTTCGAATTGAGGAGAGCCAAGATGGCAATCACAGCTGCACTCGTGAAAGAACTGCGCGACGCAACCGGCGCCGGCATGATGGACGCCAAGAAGGCACTGACCGAAACCGACGGCGACATGGAAGCCGCCATCGACTGGCTGCGGACCAAGGGCCTGGCAAAAGCCGCCAAGAAATCGGGCCGTACCGCTGCCGAAGGTCTGGTCGCCGTTGTCGTCGAAGGTGGCAAGGGCGTCGCCGTCGAAGTGAACGCCGAGACCGACTTTGTCGCCAAGAACGCCGAGTTCCAGGACATGGTTGGCCAGATCGCGGCCGCCGCTGTCAACGTCGCTGACCTTGACGCGCTGAACGCTGCCGATCTGGGCGGCAAGACCGTTGCCGACACGCTGACCGACAAGATCGCCAAGATCGGCGAGAACATGACCCTGCGCCGGATGGCCAAGATCGAAGGCGACACCGTTGTGACCTATGTCCACAACGCCGCCACCTCGGGCATGGGCAAGATCGGCGTTCTGGTCGCCATGAAGGGCGGCGACGAGGCCCTGGGCAAGCAGGTCGCGATGCATATTGCCGCCGTGAACCCCGCCGCGCTCAGCGAAGCCGACATGGACCCGGCGGTCGTCGAGAAGGAAAAGCAGATCCAGATGGATATCGCCCGCGAATCCGGTAAGCCGGAGCAGGTGATCGAAAAGATGATCGAAGGCCGGATGAAAAAGTTCGTGGCGGAATCGACACTGCTGAGCCAGCAGTTCGTCGTCAACCCGGACCTGACCGTTGGGGCCGCCGCAGCCGAAGCTGGCGCAGAAATCACCGGTTTTGTCCGTTTGGAAGTCGGTGAAGGCATCGTGGTCGAAAAAGAAGACTTCGCAGCCGAAGTCGCCAAGGCGGCGCAAGGCTGATTGCGTTGCGGCCACGCTCATACGGGCGTGGCCAGCTAAAAACAGGACCGGTCGCGTTGCAACGCGGCCGGCTTTTTGTTTGTCGGACATGAAAAAGGTGAGACCGGGAACCCCGGTTTCACCTGAATGAGAAGAGGGGCCCCGCTCGATGGGGATGGATGGGGCCCCTCATGTTCTCCGACGGTGCTTGCCGAACAATAAGCACTCGCCGCCGGACGGGTCAGAGCGCCTCTCGAATAATGAGGATCTTTTCCCGATGTCCCTAGGCTAAAGCCACCACTCACGGAACAAAGTCATATTGCCCAACCCCTGTCGTGATCGAAAGTCGGGGATTCCTTACCTTTGGTAAACTTTGCGAAAGCGCCCTGACGCTCAGGTTTGGATCGGGCATGGATGCCCTGCGCGAAACCGGGAAAGGCCACGCGGCAGCAGGGTTTTTCCAAATCAGAACAACACCTTCTTGCGTTGAGCGTTAGCGTCACGCTTCCATGATGAACATCTGATTATGCAAGGTGGCCTTCAAGACAGCCTGTGCGGTGGTCTCCACCGACAAGGCCTCTCGCGCCAGTCGCAGGTGCTTTTCCACCGTCGCCATCGTCAACCCCATCAAGATCGCGATGTCCTGGGTTGTCTTGCCGTCTCCGACCCATTGCAGCGCCTCGCGTTGGCGCCGTGTCAGCGTCCGGTTCGGCGCCACATAGGGCAGGGTCATGATCTTGAGGTGAGCGACATTGTTCATCAGCAGGATATCCTGCCCGTATTCCTTCCAGATTGCGTCGACCTCGTCCTGCTTGGCGCCGATGGGGGCGCTCAGAGAAATGGCACCCTTGGTCCGGGCCGAGACCGACGTAAAGCTGACAGTATAGCCAGCGGTCACACCATGGGCCGCGTTGAACTCGTAGACACGCTGCTCCTGCGGGGTCATCGTTGCGCTGGACAGCATGTCCGAGATCATCTTCCAGCTTCCGGCGCCTTCATTCTCCAGCGCCCAATGCAGCATAGGTGCGTGAAAGTAGAGACCGGAATGCAGGAACCCGTCGATATACGCTTTCTCGTGATTGGTGAGGATGACAAAATCTTCGGGATCGCCCAGCGATGTGGCCGTCCGGTAACTGGTGTAGCCGTAAAGCAGACGGTCAAACCCATATTCGGCCATCTGTTTGGTATGAGCATCCCAAAGCTCTTCCAGGGTCTTGACGTAGCTCAGGAACTCCAGATAGCTGCGCAGCTTCATGAAGCTCCTCCCTTCGCGAGATGAGCCTTGAGCGCATCGAGCGCCAGAATGTATCCCTGTGCGCCAAAGCCGCAGATCTGTCCCAGAGCCACCGGCGCGATATAGGATTTATGGCGAAAGGCCTCGCGCGCATGGATGTTGGACAGGTGTACCTCGACCACGGGCAATTCGACCGAGGAAATGGCATCCATCAGGGCGATGGAGGTATGGGTATAGGCCCCGGCGTTCAGAATGATCCCGCGTTTGTGCCCCTTGGCCGCGTGAATCTGATCGATCAGCATACCTTCGTGGTTCGACTGAAAGCAGGATACCTCCAACCCCAGCGCCTTGCCATGCACCACACAGGCCTCTTCAACCATTGCCAGTGTGGTGGAGCCATAGACCTCGGGCTGGCGCGTACCCAACAGATTCAGGTTCGGGCCGTTCAGGACCAGAATACTCATCATGTCAATTTCATCCCCATTCAGGAATCTCTTAAACGGGAATAACCTGTTCTGTCCACATTGCTGTCACCCATACCGGTGAAAGTTCGCTTGTTCGAACAGGTTGCTTCGGTCTCGGTCTCAGTCGGCAAATATGGTGAGCCCCAACCAGTCAGCCGCCAGTGCGGGGGCTTTGCCACCCTCGATCTCTACTGTCATCGCGTGTTCGCGCAGCAGTTTGGTTGCCGAACGCTGGCGCGCGTCCTTCAGGACAAACCGCCCGCGCAGGCGTGATCCAGCGAGGACGGGAGCAAGGAACCTGACCTTATTGAAGCCATAGTTGATGCCCATGACCTGCCCGGGTTGTTCGGGCAGCACGTCATAGACAAAGCGGCTGGCCAGAGACAGCGTCAGAAACCCGTGCGCGATGGCGCCACCAAATTGGGTTTCTTGGGCGGCCCGCTCTGGGTCGACATGGATCCACTGGTCGTCATGTGTCACTTCCGCAAAACGGTCTATCATCTCCTGATCGACGGTGATCCAGTTCGACACACCGATTTCAGTGCCGATTTTCTTCTGTTCGGCCGCAAGTGCCCGAGCGAGTGCTGACATGCGTTCTTTCCTAACGTCCTGTGAATACTGGTTTGCGCTTTTCCATGAAGGCACGGGCACCCTCGGCATGGTCCGCACTTTGCAGCGTTCGGATCATCCGGTCCGCCTCCATCTCCATCGAGGTTTGCAGATCGGTCACCCGTGCGCGATTGTGATTTTCCTTCATATAGCGCAGCGCCATTGGTGCAAAACAAGCCATCTCGGCGGCGAGGCTTTCAGTTGCTTGCTGCAAATCGTCATCGGTAACAACCCGGTTCGCAAGACCAAACGCCAGCGCATCCGGGGCGCTGATCCGGCGGTTGGTGAAATAGATTTCCTTCGCGCGCGAGGGACCAACCAACTGGCTGAGCAGCCAGGTTCCGCCAAAATCCCCAGACAGACCTATGGCGCCAAAAGCCGGCAGAAGGAAGGCGCTGTCAGCCATCACCCGCAGGTCACAGGCCAGCGCCAGGGACATGCCGGCCCCTGCCGCCGCACCGGGCAGCGCCGCGATTGTCGGCTTGCCAAGGTTGTAGAGACGCAGCCCCACGGTTTCCTGGGCATGGCGCAAACGGCGGATCATGGCATCGGTATCGGGGTCCGTACCGCCCGCGAGGGCGCCGCCCATGCTGGACACATCGCCACCCGCGCAAAACGCACCTGCCGCGCCGGTCAGGATCAGGACCCAGACCTCGGGGTCGAGATCGAGTGCCAGCAATAGATGCGACAGGGCGTCGGTCATGTTCCCGGACATGGCGTTGCGCTTTTCCGGGTTGTTCAGTGTGATCGTGGCGACGTGGTTTGAGACCTCACACAGGACGAGGGTGCTGCCGGTTTCAATCTGGCGGCGGGTCATTGCAATTCCTTTCCGTCTGAGGGCACCATCGGCGCGCAACTGAACATGAGGCGCGGATGACCCAGGAATATCGTCAATCTGTCTATATGCCGCCGCAGGGCGCGGCGGATCTCTTGCTGATCCGGCATGGTGAAAGCCGCGCCGCGCGCCCGGGCGAAGCGTTTCCCACGGTCGATGGGCATGGCGACCCGGAATTGCACCCCAATGGCGAAGCGCAAGCACTCGCGGTCGGCGAGCGGCTGAAGTCCGAACCCTTGGCGGCGATCTATGTCACCACGCTGCGCCGCACCCATCAGACAGCCGCCCCGCTGGCGGGGCATCTGAACCTGCAACCGATGGTGGAGCCGGACCTTCGCGAGGTTTTCCTGGGCGACTGGGATACCGGCGAATACCGGATCCGGGCCGCGCATGGCGATCCCGTGATCCAGCGCGCCCATGACAGACAGGAGTGGGGCGAAATCCCCGGTGCCGAAACCACCGCGCAACTGCATGCGCGGGTGCGGTCGGGACTGTTGCGCATCGCCGCGCGACATCCCGACCAACGGGTCGCGGTATTCGTTCATGGCGGCGTCATCGGCGCCGCGCTTGCAATGGCCTGCGGGGCACAGGCGTTTGCCTTTAACGGCGCGCATAACGGGTCCATCAGCCGCCTTGTGATACATGGCGAACGGATGGCTGTCCGGGGGTACAACGACATTTCGCATCTGGGGTGATCCGGTCAGCCCATCGTGATGACGACCTTGCCCAGAACCTTGCGGTCCTGCATCATCTCAAGCGCCGCGCCCGCCTGATCCAGCGGGAAACGCGCGCAGATCTGCGGCTTGATCCGGCCCTCGGCATAGAGGCGGAACAGGTCGGCGACGTTTTCCGCATGGCCCTTGGGGTCGCGGAACACCGAGGCGCCCCAGAACACGCCGACGATCTGACAGCCCTTGAGCAGGGTCAGGTTCAGCGGGATGCTGGGGATGCCCGCCGGGAACCCGACGACCAGATAGCGCCCCTGCCAGGCCATCGCGCGCAGGCAGGGTTCGGCATAGGCGCCGCCCACCGCGTCATAGACCACATTGACCCCGTCACCCCCGGCGAGTTTCTTGATCTCACCCGACAGCGCCTTTTGCCCGTCGCGGTCCAGTTCGCGCGGATAGATCAGCGTCTCGTCGGCGCCGATCTGGCGGCAGAACTCGGCCTTCTCCTGCTTTGAGACGGCGGCGATCACCCGCGCGCCAGCGGCCTTGCCCAGCTCGATCGCGGCGGCGCCAACGCCCCCGGCGGCGCCCAGGATCAGCAGCGTTTCGCCTGGTTGCAGCGCGGCGCGGTCCTTGAGCGCATGATGCGAGGTGCCATAGGTAAAGATGAAACAGGCGGCATCCTCATAGGGCATCTCGTGGGGAATCCTGACCGCGACGTTGGCCTTGACCGTCAGATGGGTGGCAAAGCCGCCATGCCCGGTCAGTGCCAGAACCCGGTCACCGGGCGCATAGGTGCTGACTCCTTCGCCCACGGCCAGCACTTCTCCCGCGATCTCGCCGCCGGGGGCAAAGGGGCGGGGCGGCTTCATCTGGTAGAGGTCGCGGATCATCAGCGTATCGGGAAAGTTCACCCCCGCCGCATGGACACGCAAGAGCAGTTCTCCCTTGCCGGGCGTGGGGTCGGGCAGTTCGGTCAGCTCCAGCGTTTCGGGGCCGCCCACGGCGGTGCTCAGCATGGCTTTCATATCGGTCTTTCTCCCTGTTGCGGACGCGTGCGTACCGCGATTTGACGTCAAGTCTTTGGCCCGCCCCCTCGGTTGTCAACCGGATATCGAAATGCAATTCTGCTCTGCAAAACAGATATCGGTATATGGGGAGGAGACATGGCCGAAGAGGATAGGGCGATTGCCGCCTTCCGCGACGAGCTGCGCGCCTGGCTGGAGGCGAATTGCCCCGCAGACATGCGCGATGGCCGCAATGACGAGGCTAGCATTTGCTGGGGCGGCAAGAACTGGAACTTTACGTCAGAAGCGCAGCGTACCTGGCTGCAACGTTGCGTCAGCAAGGGGTATACGGTGCCGACCTGGCCGGTCGAGTATGGCGGCGCCGGGTTGAACCGCGATCAGGAGAAGGTGTTCCACCAGGAAATGCGCCGCCTGAACGCGCGCTATCCGCTGCAAAGCTTTGGCATCTGGATGCTGGGACCGGCGCTTTTGCATTTCGGCACGCATGAGCAGAAGCTGCATTACCTGCCGCCCATCGCGCGCGGCGAAATCCGCTGGTGTCAGGGCTATTCCGAGCCGGGCGCGGGATCGGATCTGGCAAATGTGCAAAGCCGGGCCGAGGACAAGGGCGATCACTGGCTGGTCAACGGGCAGAAGATCTGGACCTCTTACGCCGATCAGGCCGACTGGATCTTTGCGTTGCTGCGCACCGACCGCGAGGCGCCCAAGCACAAGGGCATTTCCTTCATCCTGCTCGACATGACCAGCCCGGGCGTGACCACGCGGCCGATCAAGCTGATCTCGGGCGCGTCGCCGTTTTGCGAGACCTTCTTTGACAATGTCGAGGTACCGCGCGAACAGGTGGTAGGCGAGGTCAATCGCGGCTGGGACGTGGCCAAATACCTGCTGACGCACGAACGCGAGATGATATCGGCCGCGGGTGGCACCATGGGCTCGGGCCGCGCACTTGGCGCAGTGCTGGCCGACAGCGGCAGCACCGACACGGTGCTGCGCGCCGATGCGATGCGGGCCGAGGTGGATGGGCTGGCGGTGGCGCTGACACTGGAGCGCTACAAGGATCAGGCCGAGGCCGGGCAGGGCGCGGGCGATGCCTCGGCCATGCTGAAATACATGGGAACCGAGCTGAACAAGCGCAATCTGGAACTGGTGATGGCGGCGGGCGGGTCCGACGCGCTGGTCTGGGAGGACGGGCGCGCGCCCAACTGGCTGCGGACCAAGGCCAATTCGATCGAGGGCGGCACCTCCGAGGTGATGCTGTCGATCATTTCCAAACGCGTTCTTGGGCTTCCGGGGTAGGGCAGATGGCAAAACTGGTACGTACAGAAGAAGAGGTCATGCTGGCCGATGCCGCGCGCGGTTTCCTGGATCAGGCCGCCCCGGTGGCGCATCTGCGCGGGCTGCGGGATGCGGGACAGACGCAGGACCGGGCGCTCTGGTCGGGAATGGCCGCGATGGGCTGGGCCGGGGTACTGGTCCCCGAAGAGGCCGGGGGCAGCGACATGGGCCACGCCGCCGCCTGCGCGCTGGCCGGCGAGATGGGCAAGACGCTGGTCGCCTCGCCGTTTCTGTCCACGGCGGTGATCGCTGCCACCGCGCTGCGGCAAGTGTCGGATGCCCGCGCGGTACAGGCGCTGGCTCGGATCGCCAGCGGCGAGGTCACCTATGCGCTGGCCATCGACGAGGGCGCCAAGTTCGACCCCGAGGCCACGCAGATGCAGGCGCGGGCCGAGGGCAACGGGTTCCGCCTGAACGGCGAAAAGCGGTTTGTGGTGGACGGGGCCAATGCAGACCGGCTGCTGGTGCTGGCACGAACCGATGCGGGGCTGACCCTGTTCGACCTGCCCGCTGACCGCGACGGCATCACCCGCGAGGGGCAGGCGATGATCGACAGCCGTGACGCGGCGCGGATCACCTTTGCCGATGTGATCGCTACGGGTGAGGATGTGCTGGGCCAGGTTGATGACGCGATGACCGTTCTGGCCCCCGCGCTGCGCGCCGGTCAGGCGGCGCTGGCGGCCGAGATGGCCGGGCTGGCCGCAGGCGCCTTTGGCATGACCGTCGAATATCTCAAGGAACGCAAGCAGTTCGGGGTGCCAATTGGTGCGTTTCAGGCGCTGCAACACCGCGCCGCGCATCTCTGGTGCGAATGCGAGGTGACCGCCTCGGCGATCCTGAACGCGGGCCGGATGCTGGACGAAGACCCCGAGAATGCCGCGCTGGCCGTGTCGCTGGCCAAGGCACGCGCCACCGACACCGCACAGCGCGCAGTGCAGGAGGGGGTGCAGATGCATGGTGGCATCGGCATGACCGACGCATTCGATATGGGCTTCTACATGAAACGCGCGCGCGTCGGGGCCGAATGGCTGGGCGATTACGGATATCACGCAAACATCGTTGCGCAAGCGCGCGGATTTTAAGGATTTATCATGACACCTGAGACATTGTTTTCCCTGCATGACAAGACCGCGCTGGTCACCGGCGGCGCCACCGGCATCGGGCGCATGGCAGCCGAGGCGCTGGTGCGGGCAGGCGCGCGCGTGCTGATCGCCTCGCGCAAGGGCGATGCCTGTGAAGCGGTCGCTGCCGAGCTGAACGCGCTGGGTGCCCCGGGCACGGCCGAGGGGTTCGCGGGCGACGTGGGCAGCAAGGAGGGTATCGACGCGCTGGTTGCGGAGGTAAAGAGTCGCACCGAAACCCTTGATATCCTGATGAACAACTCTGGTGTCACCTGGGGTGCGCCTATGGGTCAGTTTCCGCATGAGGCTTGGGAAAAGGTGATGTCCGTCAATGTGGCCGGCGTCTTTGATCTGACCCAGAAGCTGTTGCCGATGCTGATGCAAAGCGGCTCGGTCGATGATCCGGCGCGGGTCGTCAATGTGGGCTCGGTCATGGGCGAGGTGCCGATGGGCGATGGCGCCTACAGCTATGCGGCGTCGAAGGCGGCGGTGATCCATCTGACCAAGATCATGGCCAAGGAATTGTCGCCCTATGCCGTCACCGTCAACGCCTTGGCGCCGGGGCCCTTCGTGTCGCGGATGACGGCCTTTGCCACCGCTGACGAGGAGAAACGCGCCAAGGTCGGCAGCGACGTGCCGCTGCGCCGGGTGGGTCGGGACGAGGATATCGCCGGGTGCATGCTGTTCCTTTGCGGGCGCGGCGGCGCCTATGTCACCGGGGCGGTGATCCCGGTCTCGGGCGGAATCAACGTGATGTCCGGCCGCAACATCTTTGAAAAGGCGCTGTAAGGGGGCGGGGATGGACATTCGTTTCGACGGACGGGTGGCGATTGTCACCGGATCGGGCGCGGGTCTAGGACGCGCCCATGCGCTGGGACTGGCCGCGCGCGGCGCCAGGGTGGTGATCAACGATCTGGGGGCCGCGACCGATGGCACCGGTGCCTCGTCCGACGCCGCGCAGGCGGTGGTCGAGGAGATTCGCGCCATGGGCGGCGACGCCATCGCGCACGGGGCCGATGTGGCGGACGAGGCGCAGGTGGCTGACATGGTTGCCCAGACCATGTCCCAATGGGGCCGCGTCGATATCGTGGTCAACAACGCCGGCATCCTGCGCGACAAGAGCTTTGCCAAGATGAGCATGGGCGATTTCCGCAAGGTGATCGACGTGCATCTGATCGGCAGCGCCAATGTGGCCCATGCCTGTTGGCCGATCATGCGCGAACAGGGCTATGGCCGGGTGGTCTTCACCTCCTCCGCCTCGGGGCTTTACGGCAATTTCGGGCAGGCCAACTATGGTGCGGCCAAGGCCGCCATGATGGGCCTGATGAACGTGCTGCATCTCGAAGGCGCGCGCGACAATATCCGCGTCAACTGTCTGGCGCCGACCGCCGCGACCCGGATGACCGAGGCGCTGATCCCCGAACAGGCGCTGGCGCTGCTGGCGCCCGAAACGATCACGCCGGGCCTTCTGTATCTGGTGAGCGAGGACGCGCCCTCGCGCGTGATCCTTTGCGCCGGGGCGGGCTGTTACGCGCAGACCCGCATTTTCGAGACCGAAGGCATCCTGTTGGAAGGCAGCGCCAACACGCCCGAGGAGATCGCCGCCCGCTTTGCATCGGTGCAGGATGAGGAGGGCAAGCGCGAATTTACCGACGCGTTCAGCCAGACCCGCAAATACGCCCGCAAGGCCGCCGAGGCGCGTGGCATCGACCTGCCCTGGGGAGCATGAGAGAGTGAAAGACATGACCTGGACCCGTGACGAAAGCCATCTGCCGCCTGCTCTGCGCGGCCTGCGCATTCCGCTGATCGGCTCGCCGCTTTTCATCATCTCGGTGCCCGATCTGGTGATCGCGCAATGCAAGGCAGGGATCGTGGGGGCGTTCCCGGCACTCAACGCGCGCGAGGGCGAGGGCGAGCCACCGCTGCTCGAGGCCTGGCTGAAACGCATCACCGAGGAACTGGACCGCCACAACCAGGACAACCCCGACCACCCGGCGGCGCCTTTTGCGGTAAACCAGATCGTGCACCGCTCGAACGGGCGGCTGGAGCGGGATCTGGAGATCTGTAGCCGTTGGAACGTGCCGATCTGGATCACCTCGCTGGGTGCCCGGGTCGAGGTGAACGAGGCCGCGCATAGCTGTGGCGGCGTGGTGCTGCATGACGTGATCAACAACACCTTCGCCAAGAAAGCCATCGAAAAGGGCGCCGACGGGCTGATCGCCGTGGCCGCAGGCGCCGGGGGGCACGCCGGGCAGCAATCGCCACTGGCACTGATCCGTGAAATCCGGTCGTGGTTCGACGGGCCGCTGGCCCTGTCGGGCGCCATCGCCTGTGGCGAAAGCCTGCTGGCCGCCCGCGCCATGGGGGCCGATTTCGGCTATATGGGTTCGCCCTTCATCGCCACGAATGAGGCCAATGCGCAGCCCGAATACAAGCAGATGATCGTCGACAGCACCGCCGAGGATATCGTCTATTCCTCGCTCTTTACCGGGGTACACGGCAACTACCTTAAGAAATCGGTGGAACGCGCCGGGATGGATCCCGACAACCTGCCTTCGGCCGATGCCAGTTCAATGAATTTCAGCCAGGGCTCCTCCAAGCCCAAGGCTTGGAAAGAGATCTGGGGCTCGGGGCAGGGCGTGGGCGATGTGCACCAGATCGTGCCGGTGGGTGATCTGGTGGACCGGATCGACCGCGAGTATCGCGCGGCGGGCGCGCGGCTGGCCGCCGAATTCACCGGTTGAGCCATGGCGGAACTGATCGTCATCCGCCATGCGCAGGCCTCGTTCGGGTCGGACAACTATGACCGGCTGAGCGAGTTGGGTCATCGGCAGTCGGAACTGGTGGGTGCTGCGTTGCGCGAGATGGGCTGGGTGCCCGACCGGCTGGTCACTGGCACACTGGCGCGGCAGAAGGAGACCCTGCGCAGCATGGGGTTCACGGACGCGCCCGAGGAACACGCGGGCTGGAACGAGTACGATTTCCACGACCTGTTGCGGGTGAAGTTCGGCGGCACCATTCCCGATCCGGTGCAGCATGACCGCAAGACGCATTTCCGCACCCTGCGGGATGTTTTGCGCGAATGGCAGGGTGGCGGGGTTGCGGGCGCGCGCGAAAGCTGGACCCAGTTCACCGCCCGGATCGAGGCCGCGCGCCAGCAGGCCACCCGCGAGGGGGCCGAACGGGTGCTGGTGATCAGCTCGGGCGGGGCCATCGGGCAACTGACCGCCGCCGCGCTGAGCGCGCCGCCCGAGCAGATGATCGCGCTGAACCTGCAAGTTAAGAACACCGCCATATCGCGGTTCATCTTTACCCCGCGCGCCTTCTTTTTGCATGAATTCAACGCAACCCCGCATTTTGCCCAACCGGCCCATGCGGATATGCTGAGCTATAGTTGAGGGACAGGATATGAGCGACACGACCCAAAGCCTCGACCTGAGCGCGGTTGATGCCTATCTGCGCGACCATCTGCCGGGCTATGCCGGGCCGCTGGAGGCGCGGAAATTCGATGTTGGCCAATCGAACCCGACCTTTCTGCTGAAAACACCCGCGCAGAATTATGTGCTGCGGCGCAAGCCACCCGGAGTCTTGCTCAAATCCGCCCATGCGGTGGATCGTGAATTCCGGGTGCAAAGCGCGCTGGCGGGCACGGATGTGCCGGTGCCGCGCATGTACCTGCTGTGCGAGGATGACACGGTGATCGGCTCGGCCTTTTACGTGATGGAGCATCTGGACGGGCGCAATTTCTACGAACCGACGATGGAGGGCGAGACCAACGCCACCCGCACCGCCGTCATCGACGAGATGAACCGGGTGCTGGCGGCGCTGCATTCGGTCGATATCGACGCGGTGGGCCTGTCCGATTACGGCCCGCCGGGCAATTACTTCGAACGCCAGCTCTCACGCTGGACCAAGCAATACCGGGCCTCGGAAACCGACACTATTGCCGATATGGACGCGCTGATCGAGGCTCTGGGGCAGGAGATGCCCGAGGATGACGGCCAGCGCACGCTGGTGCATGGCGATTACCGGATCGACAACATGATGTTCGAAAAGGGCGGTACCCGCTGTCTGGGCGTGCTGGATTGGGAGCTGTCTACGATCGGCCACCCCTATGCCGATCTGGCTGCCGTGATCATGCAATGGCAGATGCCGCCGGGCAAGGAGGGGCGCGGGCTGGCCGGTGTCGACCGTGCCGCGCTGGGCCTACCCACCGATGCCGAGTTCATCGCCGCTTACTGCGCGCGGCGCGGGATCGGCGGGATCGACCGGTTCGGCTTCTACCTTGCCTTCAACTTCTTCCGGATGGCGGCGATCATCCAGGGCGTCTATAAACGCGCGCTCGATGGCAATGCGTCAAATCCCGAACGCGCCCGTCGGCTGGGTCAGTATGTGGGCGTATTCGCGCAAAACGGGCTGAGGGCGCTGCGCGGGTGAGCGGGCAGGGCGGCGATATGGACGGGCTGGCCGAGGGCAAGGATCGCAACTTTGTCACCGCGCTGGCGCGGGGGCTGGATGTGTTGCGCAGCTTTCGCCCCGGCGAGGTGCTACTGACCAATACCGACCTGTCCGAGCGGACCGGCCTGCCCAAACCCACCGTCTCGCGCCTGACCCATACTCTGTGCCAGCTGGGCTATCTGGTGCAGGACCGCCAAAGCGGCGCCTATCGGTTGGGCGTGGGCGTGTTGCAACTGGGCATGGGCGTGCTGGCGGGCATGGATATCTGCGACCGCGCCGCCGAAGTGTTGCGCAGCCTGCGCGCAGGTGCCAACCCCTATATTACCGCCGCATTGGGAGAGGCGCACAGAGCCGAAGCGGTCTATGTCGCGGTCTCGCGCTCGCGCGAGAATGTCTCGCTCAGCATGCATGTCGGCTCCCGCCTGCCGCTGTTCCGCTCCGCAATGGGGCGCGCCATTCTGGCGGGTATGACCGAGGAAGATCGGAGCGCGGCAATTCAGGCGGGTGCACGGGATACGGGTCAACAGATCGCAGCGCTGGAGGCTGAAGCCCGCAACGCGGTCGAACAGTACCGTGCGCGTGGCTATTGCTCCGGCTATGGCGACTGGCGCGCCGATGTGAATGCCATCGCTGTGCCGGTGGTCTCGCTGGGCGGTAGCCGGGTGCACGGCCTCAACGTGGGCGGCCCCAGCTTTCATATCACGGTCGAGGAACTGGAAAACACCTATGCACCGCTGCTGATCGCGGCAGGAAAGGCTCTGAGCCTTACCCCTGGCTAGCCTTTTCCAACTCGAACTCCAGATCCGGCAGCGAGTCCTTGCCAAAAAACAGCTCGTCCTTCAGCAGCATGGAGGGCGCACCGAACACGCCGCGTTCCACTGCCCTTGCCGTTGCATCGACCAGTGCCTGCTTGACCTCGGGCGTCTCGACCGCCTCCAGCGTGCGCCGCACAGGCAGGCCGCTCTCTCGCAGCACCTCTTCGAAGACATGTCGTTCGGAAAGGTTCTGGCCATGCACCCACATCGCATTAAACATGGCATCCATATAGCTGTTTTCCCAATCTTTTCCGCGCGCAAAAATCGCTCCACGCATGGGCAGGAGCGTATTGACCGGGAAATGCGGGTTCATGTGGAACACAAGGCCGTGGCGCCGCACGAAGCGTTGCAGCTCCAGTGCCTGATAAGTCAGCTTGTGACGGACGCGCGAAAACGCCTCCATCGGGGATTGGTTATTCGTCGCCTTGAAAACTCCGCCCAACAACACCGGAGACGGGCGCACAACAGCCCCATTGCGTGCAGCCAGCGCGGGCAAGACCCGATGCACGAGATAGGCATTTGGGCTGCCGAAATCATAAACGAACTCAATCTCTTGCATTACCATCTTTCTCCAAAGGGCCGCAGGTCCAACTCAAAACTCCAGGCATCCCGTGTCTGCTGGTGCAGCATCCAATAAGCCTCGGCCACCGAATCCGGCGACATCAGCGTGTCTGGTGGCAGTGTATCAGGATCGCGGCCCGCCTGCTGCATCCGTTCCCGGACAAAGGCGGTATCGACGCCCGCGTCGATGACCAGATGCGCGACATGGATGTTCTGAGGCCCAAGCTCCTTGGCCATGCTCTGCGCCAGCGCGCGCAGCCCGGCCTTGCCAGCAGCAAAGGCCGCAAACCCCGGATTGCCGCGCATCGAGGCACTGGCGCCGGTGAAAAAGATGCTGCCACGACCGCGCGGAGCCATATGACGCGCCGCTTCTCTTCCGGTCAGGAACCCGGCAAAACAGGCCATTTCCCAGACTTTGCGGAAAACCCGCGCGGTGGTGTCCCGGATGGGAAAGCGGACATTGCCACCGACATTGAAGATCACGACCTCGATCGGCCCGACTTCGCTCTCGACCCGGGCGAAGAGATCAACAACACTGTCCTCGTCCCGCGCGTCCATGGCATAGCCATGCGCCAGGCCGCCTTCGGACTGGATATCCTCGACCAGCGGGAGCAGCTTGTCACCGTTTCGACGCCCGAGGCAGACCGTGAAACCGCCCCGCGCAAACCGGCGCGCGATGGCGGCACCGATATAGTCACCAGCACCGACGATCAGCGCGACCGGCGCGCTCACAGCGCGTTCGCTTTTTGCAGCGCAGGCCGGGCCAGCAGCCGGTCGGCATAGGGTTGCAGGTTGGGTTTATCGGCGAAATCGCCCCCCAACCGGGCAGAGGTGATCACCGCATGCCCGGTCATGATATCGGCACCCGAAAACGCGCCCGCCAGATACTCTCTTTCCTCCATGTGCCTATCTACCGCGGCGAGCATCTGATTGAGAAGTTTCACGGCCCGCTTCACATTCACCTCGTTGCGCCGATCCGGTGGCAACAGAACCGTTTCCACCACGATCGTGTTGATCGGAGGCATCAGCATGCCTTCGCAAAAATGCAGCCATTGCAGGTAGTTGGGGAATTCGGCTGAACCAGTTTCGGGGCACAGACGACCCTGGCCGTGTCGGGCCAGCACATATTCGACAATCGCCCCGGATTCGTGAAGGGTCACATCGCCATCGACAAGCACCGGCACGCGACCCAATGGATGTACCTGACGATACTCGGGGCTGCGCATGGTCGGATCGCCCAGCATGAACCTTTCCAGGTCATAGGTGATCCCCAACTCCTCGAGCAGCCAGGCAATGCGTACCGCGCGCGTGTCCGGAGCGAAATAGAGCTTCATGTTTGACCCTCATCAGTGACCCTGGATCAGGCTAGGGACCGCCCAAGCAAAGTGTCAACATCTCCGGTTGTGACGTTACGCATCTTGTGTTGCGGAAGCCGGGTTTGCTACTCGACGTCCGGGGCTCAGCCCGACTAGGCTGCGCAAGCGATGGAGGACAATGTGAGCGAAGTTCTTGTGACGATGCATCAGGGTGGGCTGGCGGAACTGGTGCTGAACCGGGCGCCGGTGAACGCGCTGAGCGCGCCGTTCCTGACCGAGTTTGCCGCGACCATCGCAAAACTGGAACAGAACCAGACGGTGCGGGCCATCGTCCTGACCAGCCCGTTCAAGGTTCTGTCCGCGGGCCTCGACCTCAAGGAGGCGCAGCATTTCGACATTCCGCAGCAGCACGCCATCGTGAGGGGGCTGAACGAAGGGTTCCTGGCGCTCTTTGCCTGTCCAAAACCCACGGTCTGCGCCGTCAACGGCGCCGCCATCGCGGGTGGGCTGTTCTTTGTGCTGGGCAGCGATCTGCGCGTTGTATCGCCCAAGGCGCGGCTTGGACTGGCCGAGGTGCGGGTGGGCGCCGATTTCCCGGTTGGCCCCATGGAGATTGCCCGCGCGACCCTGTCGCCCGACATGCTTCGTCGGCTGATGCTGACGGGGCAGCCCATCGACGCGCAAACCGCGCATGCGGCCGGTATCGCCGACGTGCTGGACGATGACGTCCATACGCGCGCCCTGGCCGAGGCACGGGCACTGGCTCAGATCCCGCCAGTTACCTATGCCAAGGTCAAACAACAGGTCCGAGGCGCGACCATCGCGCTGATCGGGAATGAGATCGCGGCGGGCGGCAACGCGCCAGACGGTGGTTGGTTCAACTCGGAAACGCGGGCTGCGATGCGGGCGATGATCGGGTGATGCGTATTCCTACGTACTTTTCTCGGGCGCGGGCGCGGGGGACACTCCGGCCGAGGCGCAGCCAGAGGAGACCATTCAGATGACCGGCCCGATTTCACGCAAACTCGACACAACGCGGCTTGGGCGCATCGGCGAATGGATGCAGCGCTATGTCGATCAACGCAAGTATGCCGGCAGTTCCGTTCTGATCAGCCAGTCGGGCGAAGAGGTGTATTTTCACGCCGCAGGTCTGCGCAGCGTCGAGAACAGCCTGCCGTTCCAGCGTGACACGATTGCGCGGATCTATTCAATGACCAAGCCAGTCACGTCGCTTGCGGTAATGATGCTGGCGGAACGGGGGTTGTTTCACCTCGACGCACCCGTGTCCCAGTTCATCCCGTCCTTCTCTGACATGCGGGCGTTGGTGCCCGGCGCCGAGCGGATCGACCAGACAGAACCAGCGGCAACACCAACGTTGCACCAGCTGCTGACCCATACGTCGGGGCTCAGCTATCCGTTCAACCCCGGCGTGCTGGCCCGCGCGATGGAGGAACAGGACCTCCTCTTCAAACCCGATCAGGGGTCGCTGGCGGATATGTGCGACCAGGTCGCGGCGCTGCCCTTGGCCTTTCAGCCCGGAACCCGCTGGGAATACTCGGTGGCCATCGACATTCTGGGTCGCGTGGTCGAAGTAGTCTCGGGCCGGTCACTGGCGGAGTTCTTTGCACAGGAGATATTTGCCCCCCTTGGGATGACGGAAACCGGATTTTCGGTACCGATCGGAGCAGGGGACCGGTTCGCATCGCTCTACACACCGCTTGCCGGTGATGCCATGGCGCTGAATGCGGCCAAGGCAGGGGGCGAGACCCTGCGGCTGGTCGATCAGGCCGGGCAATCGCCCTTTGAGGCAGCAACGATGTATTCCGGGGGCGGCGGATTGGTGAGCACCATCGACGACTACCGTCGGTTTGCAGAGATATTGCGCCGCGGGGGCGAGGTGGATGGCCAGCGCCTTGTCGGGCCTGCGACGCTGGACTTCATGATGCGCAACCATCTGCCGGGCGATATCGCCGCGATGGGACCGCAGAGCTTCGCCGAACAGCCGATGGAAGGCATGGGTTTTGGCCTGGGCGGCGCCGTTGTGCTGGATCCGGGCCGCGCACGAACCCCCGGATCCGTCGGCGATTTCAGCTGGGGCGGCATGGCATCGACCTTCTTCTGGCTCGACCGGGTGCATGATATCACGGTTATCTTCTTCACACAGCTTTCACCATCGAGTTCCTATCCCTCACGATCCGAGCTCAAGGCGTTGATCCATGGAGCACTGATCTGATGTCCGACCCCAGGCCCATCCTCTGGACACCCACGAAAGACCGCGCCGAGCAAAGTCGTATGGCCGCGTTTCAGAAATGGCTGAAGTCGGAAAAGAGCCTGGAATTCAAGGATTACAATGCGCTCTGGATTTGGAGCATAAGCGATCTCGATGGGTTCTGGACCGCGATCCGGGACTATTTCGATCTGCCGTTTTCCGGTGGAACCGGCGTGGTTCTGGCGGACCGAAGGATGCCAGGCGCCGAGTGGTTTCCCGGGGTGCGGACCAATTTCGCCCGCCAGATGCTGCGCAGCGCCGAAACCCGGCCGGACGAGGTGGCGCTGATTGTTCAATCAGAAACCTTTGGGCGCTGCGAATTGACCTGGGCCGAGCTGGCGCATCGCGTCGCCAGCGTGGCAACCCATCTGCGCGCCATGGGCGTGGGGCAGGGCGACCGGGTGGTCGCCGTCCTGCCCAACACCGAAACCGCTACCATCGCCTTTCTCGCCTGTGCCAGCATCGGTGCGATCTGGTCCCTTTGCGCCCCGGACATGGGACATGTGGCCATCCTGGACCGGTTCCGCCAGATCGAACCCAAGGTGCTGATCGCGCAGGATGGATACGTGCATGCGGGCAAGCTGGTCGACCGGCGTGCCGCGTTGGACACCATCCGCGCGGGCCTCGACACGCTGGAACACACGGTGCTGATCCCGGTGGCGGGTGGACTGGACGGCGATGTGACGGCCTGGTCCAACTTGACGGATACAGAGGCTGAGCTGAGCTTTGCCGATCTGCCCTTCGATCATCCGCTGTGGATCGTCTATTCCTCGGGCACGACCGGCAACCCCAAGTCCATCGTCCACGGGCATGGCGGCATCCTTCTGGAAGGTGCCAAGCAGTCGCTGCATCAGGATCTGAAGGCGGGCGACCGGTTCTCCTGGCTGACATCGTCAGGCTGGATCATGTGGAACGTGCAATTCGTGGCGTTGGGGCAGGGTGCGACCGTGTTGCTGTTCGATGGCGCCGCCAATCATCCTGACATGCTCGAAGTCTGGCGTTGTGTTGCACGGGAACGGCTCACAAACTTCGGCTTTGGCGCGGCCTTTGTGACCCTCTGCGTCAAGGCTGGCATTAGCCCGCGCGACGAGTTGGACCTGAGCGCGCTCAAGGCGCTTGGCACTACCGGGTCGCCGCTGACGGCCGATGGGTACGAATGGGTCTATGACGCCATCGACCCGGACATCTGGCTGGCGCCGATCTCGGGCGGGACCGACCTCTGCGGCGCTTTCGTGGGGGGCAACCCGATGTTGCCGGTGCGCGCGGGCGAGATGCAATGCCGTTATCTGGGCAATGCTGTTCGCAGCTTTGACCCGGAAGGCAATGAAATCATTGGTGAAGTCGGAGAGTTGGTCTGTACCGAACCGCTTCCCTCGATGCCACTCTATTTCTGGGGCGATACTGACGGCAGTCGGTTGTTTGAGAGTTATTTCGACACTTATCCCGGTATCTGGCGGCATGGCGACTGGATCGAGATCACTCCCGAAGGCGGATCGGTGATCTACGGCCGGTCCGACGCCACCATCAACCGCAAGGGGCTGCGGCTGGGCTCTTCCGAGATCTACCGCGCGGTCGAAGCTCTGCCTGAGATATTTGACAGTCTCGTGGTAGATCTGGAATTCCTTGGCCGCGACAGTTTCATGCCGCTCTTTGTCGTTCCGGTGCCGGGCGTAGAATTGGACGACGACCTGAAAGCTAAGATCAACACCGCCATCCGCGAGGCGGTCTCGCCCCGTTTCATCCCGAATGAGATCATAGAAATCAAGGAAGTGCCGCGCACCCTGTCGGGAAAGAAACTGGAAGTCCCTGTCAAAAAACTGCTATTGGGCGGTGATGCCGCCAAGGTGGTCAACCGGGACTCGATGGCAAACCCGGAAAGCTTCGAGTTTTTCATCACTTATGCGGCACAGCGAACGTAAAGATACGAGATCCCCATGACAGACGCCGAACGCCAGTTGCTGGACTTGCTCGATATCGAGCGTCTGGAAACCGATTTGTTTCGGGGGACAGGGTCGGGGGGTGAAACACCCACGCGCATCTACGGCGGACAGGTGATCGCCCAGGCGCTGGCCGCAGCCTACAGGACGGTGGAGGACAGGCTGTGCCACTCACTACACGCTTACTTCATCCGCCCCGGAGATCCAAGTATTCCCGTTATCTATCAAGTGGATAGAGCGCGGGATGGAGGGTCGTTCACCACCCGGCGCGTGGTGGCGATTCAGCATGGGCGGCAAATCCTGAACCTGTCCGCCTCGTTTCATGCCGGTGACGACGGCTGGGATCACCAGCACCCTATGCCCGGGATTGACGGCCCGGCTGCGCATCCCACACGCCAGACCCTGCAAGAGCGCTTCATCGACCGCATCCCCGAGAAGCACAGGGCCGAGTTCACCCGGCCAAGGCCCATCGAAATCCGCGAGGTCGAGCCGCGCGACATGTTCGAGCCGATCCCGACAGACGACCGCCATTACTTGTGGTTCCGGATGGGCGCCGCCGCCGGAGCCGATCCGGCAACCCAGCATCTGCTCCTGGCCTATGCCTCGGACATGGGGCTGTTGGGCTCCGGCCTGCGCCCGCACGGGCTCAGCTGGTACACCCGCCAGGTCAATGGCGCGAGCCTGGATCATGCGATGTGGTTTCACGCGCCGATCCGGTTCGAGAACTGGCATCTCTACGCGATGGACAGCCCCTGGACCGGCGCGGGCCGCAGCTTCAACCGAGGCAAAATCTATGCCGAGGATGGCACCCTGGTGGCAAGCGTCGCCCAGGAGGGCCTGATGCGACGCTTGCGACCCCGGGATTAGAGCTTGCCGCCGAACTGCCGGTTCAGCTTGCGCATTCCACCCAGCCACCGGTCGTAATCAGCTGTTTTCATTCGGATATAGTCCAAAACCTGTGGATGCGGCAGCACCAGGAATCGCTGGTCGCGGATGGCCTCCACACAGGCCTGCGCCACATCCGAAGGCTCCAGCATGCCATCCAGCGCGGCTACTGACTCCTCATGCCCGCGTGTCATTTCGGATCGCACGGCCTGCGGGCACAGGACCGAGACGCCGATGCCCTGATCGCCATAGGTCATCGCCAGCCATTCTGCCAATCCGATCGAGGCATGTTTGGTCACGCCATAGGGCGCGGCGCCGACCTGGTTAAGCAGACCCGCAGCCGAGGCCGTGTTGAGCAGGTAACCACCACCGCGCGCAATCATGCGCGGCACCACATGGCGCGCGGCCCAGACCTGTGACATGACGTTGATGTCCCAGATCCGCTGCCATTCCTCGTTGGGCGTCTCGATGCCGCCGATCGTCAGGATACCCGCATTGGAGCAGAAGAGGTCGATCGGTCCGACCTCGCGTTCAACCATGTCGACCAGCCGGGAAATATCATCTTCCTTGCTGACATCGCAGGCAAAGGCGACCCCGCCGATCTCATCGGCAACTTGCTGCGCGCCAGCCAGATTTCTGTCGGCACAGACGACAGATTTTGCGCCTTCGGCGGCGAAACGCACTGCAAGACCACGTCCGATGCCACTGGCGGCACCTGTCACGACGACAATCCGGTCTTTCAACTCCATATCAGATCCTTACGATGCCAGATGTTCACTGCAATCGTATGAATTCCTTGGGGAACAAGCCAATCCTTTGTCACCATGTGACGCCCCGGCAAGCGCAAGTATTCAACATAATACCGATTATGAGAATCATAGGTATTCAAGCAATCCTGGCGTCCCTGGATCGCAAATGATCAAAAGCCTCATATTGGGACAGGAAAACCTGCCCTGTCATCTCTTGCAGGAAATGGCTGCGTTTCAGCCGGTCCATCACCGGACCTTTGACTTCGGACAGATGCAGCGTGAGCCCCAGATCGCGCAGCCGCTGGTTGATGGCTTCCAGCGATTCCAGCGCGCTGAAATCCACCTCGTTCACCGCCGAGAACATCAGGATGACATGACGGATCGTGTTCCGGTCGCGCAGGACACGTTCGACAACCATATCCTCCATCCGGCGGGCGTTGGCGAAATACAGGCTTTCGTCGATCCGCAGCGTCAGAACATGCGGGTCGGTCACCACATGATGACGCAGGATGTTTCGGAAATGCTGGCTTCCGGGCACCTGCCCCACTTCGGCGACATGCGGGCGCGAGGTTTTCCAGACAAAGAGCAAGAGCGAGACGACAACACCGCTGGCGACACCGGTTTCGACACCGGCGGTCAGGGTCAGCGCAATCGTGGTGAACACCGCCGCGAAATCCGCCCGCGAATAGCTCCAGGCGCGGGTCAGGATCGACAGATCCACCAGTGACAGCACCGCCACGATGATCGTGGCGGCCAGCGTCGCCTTGGGCAGGAAATACAGAAGCGGCGTCAGGAACAGCGCGGCGACCAGCAGGCCCACCGCGGTAAAGGCGCCCGCCGCGGGTGTTTCGGCGCCGGCATCGAAATTCACCACCGAGCGGGCAAATCCGCCGGTCACCGGATAGCCGCCGGACAAGGCCGAGGACATGTTGGCGGCGCCAAGCGCGATCAACTCCTGGTTCGGGTCGATCCGCTGTTTCTTCTTGGCGGCCAGGGTTTGCGCCACGGATACGGATTCCACATATCCTATGACAGACAGCAACAGCGCCGGACCGGCCAGCGCCGGGATCAGAGACCATGCCTCCCACGGAACGCCGACGGGCGGCAATCCGGTCGGCACGGTCCCCACCACCGCCACGCCCCAGGATTGCAGATCCAGCGCCCAGGTCACCAGAGTGGTTCCGATCACCGCAAAGATCGGCCCGATCCGCGCCAAGGTGGCAGCCAGATGCCGCGACAGTCCGAAATGGCGTTGCAAGGCCGCCGCCATGCCCTTGCGCACCCAGAACAGAAAAGCCAGCGCGGCCAGACCGATGATCAGGGTGGCGGGATTTGTCTCGTCCAGATGCGCAAAAAGATCAGACAGAAGTCCGGGCAGGTTATGACCCTGTACCGATACGCCCAGGATATGCTTGAGCTGACTCGCGGCGATCAGCAGGCCCGATGCCGTGATGAACCCGGCAATCACCGGATGGCTGAGAAAATTCGCAACAACCCCCATCCGGAAAAACCCCATACCCAGCAGCATTGCCCCGGACAGCAAGGCCAGCATGCCCGCCGCGGTCACGTATTCCGTGACGCTTTGCAGACCAAGCGGCGCCAGCGCCGAGGCGGTCATCAGCGAGATCACCGCCACCGGCCCCACCGCCAGCGCCCGGCTGGTGCCGAACAGCGCATAGGCCACCAGCGGCAGGATCGAGGCATAAAGCCCAACCTCGGCTGGAAGCCCCGCCAGCAAGGCATAGGCCAGCGATTGCGGGATCAGCATGACGGTCACGATCACCGCCGCAATCAGGTCGCTGCTCAGCTCCACACGGCCATAGCGCCGACCCCAGTCCAGAATGGGCAGGTATCGGACCGATCCCGCGATTACGCTCTTCAAGCTCATTGAGGTCCCCTGCCTCCGGATCTCCGGCGAGTCACATCATATTCACTTAATCTTATATGAATAATTTCGTTCAGATGTGAAGGGCTGTGCACAGAAAAAGAGCGCGGACCGTGGCCCGCGCTCTCGAATACCAGATTGGAGAAGGATCAGAAGAAGGCCTGCAACCCGGTCTGCGCCCGGCCCAGGATCAGGGCGTGCACGTCATGGGTGCCTTCATAGGTGTTCACCGTCTCCAGGTTCACCATGTGACGGATCACCTGGAATTCCAGGCTGATACCGTTGCCGCCATGCATATCGCGGGCGTGGCGCGCGATTTCCAGCGCCTTGCCGCAGTTGTTGCGCTTGATGATCGAGATCATCTCGGGCGCGGCCTTGGCCTCGTCCATAAGGCGGCCGACACGCAGGCTGGCTTGCAGGCCAAGCGCGATTTCCGTCTGCATATTGGCCAGTTTCAACTGGAACAGCTGGGTCTGGGCCAGCGGGCGGTTGAACTGCTTGCGGTCCAGACCGTATTGGCGCGCGGCGTGCCAGCAGCATTCCGCAGCGCCCATCGCGCCCCAGCTGATGCCGTACCGTGCCCGGTTCAGACAGCCGAACGGGCCTTTCAGGCCGGACACATGCGGCAACAGAGCCTCTTCGCCCACCTCGACACCGTCCATGACGATCTCGCCGGTGATCGAGGCGCGCAGCGACATCTTGTTCTCGATCTTCGGCGCGCTCAGCCCCTTCATGCCTTTTTCCAGCACAAAGCCGCGGATCTTGCCGTCATGCGCGTCGGATTTCGCCCAAACCACAAAAACATCGGCGATCGGTGCATTCGAGATCCACATCTTGGTGCCGGTCAGCTTGTACCCGCCCTCGGTCTTGACCGCGCGGGTCTTCATGCTGGCCGGGTCCGACCCGGCATCGGGCTCGGTCAGGCCGAAACAGCCGATCCATTCGCCACTGGCGAGCTTGGGCAGATATTTCATCCGCTGCTCTTCGCTGCCATAGGCATAGATCGGGTACATCACCAGCGAGCTTTGCACCGACATCATCGAGCGATAGCCGCTGTCCACACGCTCGACCTCGCGCGCGACCAGACCATAGGCCACGTAACCTGCACCGATGCCGCCATAAGCTTCGGGAATTGTGGTGCCCAGCAGGCCCATTTCGCCCATCTCACGGAAGATTTCGGGATCTGTCACTTCGTTCTGGAACGCGGCAGTGACACGCGGTTGCAGCTTTTCCTGCGCATAGGCGCGGGCCGCGTCGGCGATCATGCGCTCATCCTCAGACAGCTGGTCGGCCAGGCGGAACGGATCCTCCCAGTCGAACCCACCCAGATCGGGCTTGTCCTTGTCACGCAGGCTGGGCTTGGCAACGGTATCCATCGGGAAACTCCTGATTTGCGGTTTGAGCGCAACATACCTTTCCGGAATAGCAAAAAACAGCGAGACTTTCGCAGGTATTCATGAGTAAAACGCATACATGCTCGCGCCCAGACGTTTTCTCCCCTCCATCTCATCGCTTCGCGCGCTCGAAGCGCTGGATCGGCTCGGCTCGGCCTCGGCCGTGGCCGAGGAATTGTCGCTGACCCAAAGCGCGGTCAGCCGCCAGCTCCAGACGCTGGAAACCCAGATGGGAGTCGAGCTGATCCAGCGCGACCGCAAGCGGCTGTCGCTGACACCGGCGGCGCAAAACTATGTCGCCGAGATCCGAGAGGCACTGAACCGCATCGCACAGGCCTCGCTGCGGTTGCAGGTCACGCCGGTTGGCGGCACCGTCAACCTGGCCATCCTGCCAACCTTCGGGATGCGCTGGCTGATGCCGCGCCTGCCCGAATTCGCGCGCCTGCATCCTGATATCACCATCAACATGTCCACCCGGCTGCGCCCGTTCAGCTTTGCCTCTGAACCCTTTGACGCGGCGATACATTTCGGCGAACCGGATTGGCCCGGCACGGACCGGTTGCTGCTCAAGGCGGAACGGGTGCTGCCGGTCTGCGCGCCCCAGCTATTGCCGCATGGCGCGCCAAAGTCGCCCGCCGACCTGCTGCGTCTGCCACTCTTGCATATCCAGACCCGCCCGCGCGCCTGGCAGGACTGGTTTACCCAGATGGGCGTCACCTATCCCGATCCCCTGCCCGGCACCTTGCATGACCAGTTTGCAACGATCAGCCAAGCGGCCCTGCACGGGTTGGGTGTGGCGCTGTTGCCGCAATATGTGGTGGAGCAGGATCTGGCCACCGGGCGGCTGGTTGCCGCCTATCCCGATGCTGTCGAAACTGTTGGGGCCTATTACCTGGTCTGGCCCCGCGCCAAAGGCGCCGATCCCTCGCTGAGGACTTTTCGCCACTGGCTTGCGGGACAGGCAGAGCCCGAAGAGACCCTTCCGCGCTGAGCGGCTCAGCCCAAGGCGTAACCGGCACCGCGCACGGTGCGCAGCGGATCGCCGCCGCCATATTGGGTCAGCGCCTTGCGCAACCGTCCGATATGGACGTCGACGGTGCGGGTATCGACATAGATGTCGCGGCCCCAGACCCGGTCCAAGAGCTGTTCGCGGCTCCAGACCCGGCCGGGTTTCTCCATAAAGGTCGACAGCAGCCGGAATTCGGTCGGGCCCAGCTTCAGCGGCTTGTTCGCCCGGCTCACCCGGTGGGTTTCCGAATCCAGAATAATATCCTCGTATTCCAGCCGCAGACCCACGGCCGAGGGCCGTACCCGCCGCAGCTGTCCGCGCACCCGGGCCATCAGCTCGACCACCGAGTAGGGTTTGACCACATAGTCGTCGGCGCCGGTTTCCAGACCGCGTACCTTGTCCACTTCCTCGCTGCGCGCCGACAGCATGATCACCGGGATCGAACGGGTTTCAGGCCGCGTCTTCAGACGGCGGCACACCTCGATCCCGCTCAGGTTCGGCATCATCCAGTCCAGCACGATGATATCCGGCGCATCTTCGTCCACCAACAGCATCGCCTCTTCGCCGTCTTCCGCCCGAAGCACCCGGAACCCTTCGGCCTCCAGGTTGTAGGCCAGCACCTCGCGCTGCGCCATCTCGTCCTCGACCACAAGAACGGTTGGTTGATCAGCCGACATTGCAGGACCCTCCCGTTCAGACCGTTGTCGAGGTGGTGTCGCCCTTGGGGCGCGCATCGTCCGGGCGGTGGCCGGTGACAAGATAGACCACCTGTTCGGCAATCGCGGTCACGTGGTCGCCCATGCGTTCGATGTTCTTGGCGATGAAATGCAGGTGCATGCACGAGGTGATGCTGCGCGGATCCTCGGCCATGAAGGTCAGGAACTGACGGAACAGGGCATTGTACATCTGGTCGACTTCATGATCGCGGGTGATGACATCCGATGCCAGCTCCGCATCGCGCTGGATATAGCTGTCGAGTGCGTCCTTCAGCATCAGCTCGACCTCGCGCGCCATGCGCCGGAGCGCCGCGGCGCTGTCGGCGACCGGCGGCACCTCGACCAGAACGGTGGTCCGCTTTGCGATGTTCTTGGCATAGTCGCCGATGCGCTCCAGGTTGGCCGAGACCTTCAGCACCGACAGCACCAGCCGCAGATCGCTGGCGGTGGGCGCGCGCAGCGCAATCAGGCGGGCGGTTTCCTGATTGATGATCTCTTCCAGCGCGTCGATGGCCTTGTCGCCGGCGCGCACCTCGTTGGCCAGTTCCGCGTCCCGTGTCTCCAGCGACCGGGCCGAAGACATGATCGCGGCCTCGACCAGCCCGCCCATCTTCATGATATGGGCCTGGATCGCCTCCAGATCGCGGTCATAGACCGATGTGATATGCTGTTGCACCATGATGTTCGTTCCTGTCCTCAGCCGATCCGGCCGGTGATGTAGCTTTCCGTGCGTGGATCGACCGGGTTGGTGAATATCTGTCCCGTCTCGCCGAACTCCACCAGATTGCCCAGGTGGAAAAAGGCGGTCTTCTGGCTGACCCGCGCGGCCTGCTGCATCGAATGGGTGACGATCACAACCGAGTAGTTCTGCCGCAGTTCGTCGATCAGTTCTTCGACCTGCGCGGTGGCGATCGGGTCGAGCGCCGAACAGGGCTCGTCCATCAGCAGCACCTCGGGCTCGGTGGCAATGGCGCGGGCGATGCACAGACGCTGCTGCTGGCCGCCCGACAGGCCGGTACCCGGCGCATCCAGCCGGTCCTTGACCTCGTTCCACAGCGCACCGCGGCGCAGGGCCTTTTCCACGATCTCGTCCATCTCGGCCTTGTTGCGGGCCAGACCGTGGATGCGCGGGCCATAGGCCACGTTGTCATAGATCGACTTGGGGAACGGGTTGGGTTTCTGAAACACCATCCCCACCTTGGCGCGCAATTGCACCGGATCGACGCGGCGGTCATAGATATCCTCGCCATCCAGCCTGAACGATCCCTCGACCCGGGCGGTCGCGATGGTGTCGTTCATCCGGTTGAGACAGCGCAGAAAGGTCGACTTGCCACAGCCCGACGGGCCGATAAAGGCGGTGACGGTCTTTTCCTCGATATCGACGTTCACGTCCTTGATCGCGTGCGTCTCGCCGTAATAGACCTGACAGTCGCGGCACTCCATCTTGATGTTCTTGGTTTCCACCACTCTCTCCAGTCGAGACATATCGTTCATTTCCAGGTGCCTCCTTACCAGCGGCGTTCGAACCTGCGGCGCAGGATCACCGCCAGCGTGTTCATCGTCACCAGGAACACCAGCAGGATGATGATGCCGCCCCAGGCGCGTTCATAAAAGGCCGGATCGGCCCGTTTGGCCCATTCATAGATCTGCGCTGGCATGGCCGAGTTCGGCGACAACAGGCCGGCGGCAATACTGTCGGGCGGGTTCGAGGCGATAAACCCCACCATCCCGATCAGCAACAGCGGCGCGGTCTCCCCCAGCGCCTGCGCCAGTCCGATGATGGTCCCGGTCAGGATACCGGGCGCGGCCAGCGGCAGCACATGATGGAACACCGCCTGCATCTTGGACGCCCCAACCCCCAGCGCCGCGTCGCGGATCGATGGCGGCACGGCCTTCAGCGAAGCACGGGTCGAGATGATAATCGTCGGCAGGGTCATCAGCGTCAGCACCAGACCACCCACCAGCGGTGCCGACATCGGCAGGTGCATGTAGTTGATGAACACCGCCAAGCCCAGGATACCAAACACGATCGAGGGCACCGCAGCGAGGTTCGAGATATTGACCTCGATGACATCGGTAAACCAGTTCTTGGGCGCGAATTCCTCAAGATAGATCGAGGCAGCCACCCCGATCGGCAGCGACAGCGCCAGCACGACCAGCATCATGAAGAGCGAGCCCACCATGGACACGCCGATCCCTGCGGATTCGGGCCGTTGGTCGGACGCGTCCGATCCCAGGATGAAATCCGGGTTAAAGGTCTTTTTCAGGATACCGGCGGCAGCCAGTTGATCGACGAAATCCAGCTGTTCGGCACTGATCGACTTGTCATTGGCGATGCTGTCCCGGGTCACGCGCCCCTTCAGATAGCCATCGACGCGGCTGTTGGCCAGAAAGCGAAAGCTGACGGTTTCACCGATCTTGTCCGGGTTGGCGATGACATAGTCGCGCAGCTGCGCGGGCGCGCTCTTTGACAGGATACCAGCCTGATCCTTGGCCTTGAGCTTGGTCTCAAGCCCGCCCTCCTTGACCGCGGCGGCAAAGGCACTGTTGATCAGCGGCGCATAGCCAAAGGTCGAGACCTTCTTGATCTCCTCGATATCGCGGTTGCCCTTCTTGTCGAGCTTGCTTTCCTGCAACTCGACCTCAAGCGTCACAAAGGTCTGGCTATACGCGCCAACCCCCTTCGAGACGATGTTGAACACCAGCACCAGCAACATGGCGAGACCTACCGCGATGGCGGCGATGCCATAGCCGCGAAATCGGGCCTCGGCGCGGTTGCGGCGGCGGGTGCGCGCATTCTGCTCCAGCAGCGAGGCGCCATGCCGCTTCGCGGGGGCCGCGTTTGCACTGAGATCGGTCATTCATACTGCTCCCGGTACTTGCGCACGATATACAGCGCCAGAACGTTCAGCCCAAGGGTCAGCACGAACAGGGTCAGACCCAGGGCAAAGGCTACCAGCGTTTCGGGGCTGGCAAAATCGGTATCACCCGTCAACTGGCTGACGATCCTTGTGGTGATCGTCGTCATCGTGTCCAGCGGGTTGAGCGAGAACTTGGCAATCGCGCCCGCACCCATCACCACGATCATGGTTTCCCCGATGGCGCGCGATGCGGCCAGCAGGATGGCGCCCACGATCCCCGGCAGCGCGGCGGGCAGAACCACTTGCCGCACCGTCTCGGACCGGGTCGCGCCCAGGCCCAGCGACCCGTCGCGCATGGATTGCGGCACCGCGTTGATAATATCATCGCTCAGCGAACTGACAAAGGGGATCAGCATGATGCCCATGACAACCCCCGCCGTCAGGACCGAGGTCGCCCCCGCCATCCATTCGACGCCCAACAGGCCGCCCTTGCCGAACACCTTGGCCAGAGTCGGTCCCACGGTCAGCAGCGCAAAGAGGCCGTAGACGATGGTGGGAATGCCCGCCAGGATCTCCAGCAGCGGTTTTGCGAGGGCGCGCGTCGCCTTGCCCGCGTATTCGGACAGATAGATCGCGGCGAAAAGACCGATGGGCACCGACACCAGCAGCGCGATGAACGAGATGTAGAGGGTACCCCACAACAGCGGCAGGATCGACAGCTCGCTGTCGCCCCGGAAATTCGGCGCCCAGGTGGACCCGAAGAAGAAATCCTTCCAGTCATGCAGCCGGAAAAAGTTGCTGGTCTCGAACAGCATCGACAACACGATGCCGACCGTGGTCAGGATCGCCAGAGATGCGGCGACGATCAGCAGCACCAGCACCCCGCGTTCGACCACGTTGCGGGCGCGGAAATCCTTGTTGGTGCGAACATAGGCCCAGCCGAGACCGGCCAGCGCCAGCCCCGTGACCAGACCCGTCATCAACAGCCCACCTGTATGGTTCAACATGCGCGAGCGCTGCGCCGCCGCCAGCACCTCGGGTCGCACATCGGCCCCAAGCGCCACACCGACTTCACCCAACAGCGCCCGTACATCGCGCTCTTCGGCCCGGAGCCCGCTGGCCTCGGGCACAGTCAGCAGCCCGGCATCGACCACCAGATCAAGCCCGGCAGCGACACGACGTACATCCGACATCACCAGCCCGATGGTCGACCCCTCGGGCACCGTTTCGGCGGGGATCAGTTTCGACACCCGGCTTTCGACGATGATCGGCTGCGCCAGCAGCCAGATGGCCAGCACCGCCAGCGCCGGCACCAGCGATGTCAGCGCAACATTAAGCCCATAGTAATTCGGCAGGGAATGAAGCGTTCGCGCATCTCCGCCAGCGGAGGAAAGCGCGCGCGCGCGTCCCATCACGAAACCGGCGGCGGCAAGAACAAGAAGAAGGCAGACCAGCCAAAGCGTCGGCATGTGAACGCGCGCCCATATTAGCAGAGAAGGCAAACCGGGGCAGTCACCCTGCCCCGGCGATTGTCAGCGTCCCAACCGGGATCAGGAGTTGCCGCCGAGAACCTTTTCCTCGGCAACGGCTTCCTGGGTCTTGGCCAGTTCCGGGTCAGCAACCAGACCGTACTCGGCCAGCGGGCCATCGGGGCCTGCGATCTCGTCGGCGATGAAGAACTCGGCATATTCCTTCAGGCCCGGGATCACGCCGATATGCGCTTTCTTGACGTAGAAGTAGAGCGGGCGCGACACCGGGTATTCACCGGTTGCAATGCTCTCAGTCGAGGGAACGACACCCGACATGGTCGCCACTTGCAGCTTGTCGGTGTTGTTCTCGTAGAAGGCCAGGCCAAACACGCCGATGCCGTTCTTGTTGCTTTCGATACGGGCCAGCGTCTCTGTGTAGTCGCCGTCGATATCGACCGACACGCCATCGGTGCGCAGCGCGATACAGGCTTTCTCGGCGGCTTTCTTGTCGTCGCCATTGGCGGCCTTGAAGGCCTCGAACGCGCCGGTTTCCTCACAGCCTGCCAGGATCACCTTTTCCTCGAACACTTCGCGGGTGCCGTGCTTGGTGCCCGGGATAAAGGCCTGGATGTCGGTCGCCGGGAAGTTGGCGTTCACATCGGCCCAGGTCTTGTTCGGGTTGTCCACCAGCGCACCGTCGACCACGATCTTGTCGGAGAGCGCCAGGAACCAGTCTGCGGGAGTGAATTCATAGGTGTTTCCGGCGATGTCGCTGGCGAACACGATACCGTCATACCCGATGCGAACCTCGATGATGTCGGTCACGCCGTTTTCGGCACAGACAGCGATTTCCTTGTCCTTGATCTTGCGCGAGGCGTTGGCCACGTCGATGGTGTTTTCGCCGACGCCTTCGCAGAACCGCTTCAGACCGGCCGAGGAGCCGCCCGATTCCACCACCGGCGTCGGGAAGTCGAAGTTTTCACCAAAAGCTTCGGCCACGATCGAGGCATAGGGCAGAACGGTCGAGGAACCGGCCACCTGGACCTGGTCGCGGGCGGCGGCGGCGGAGGCCGAAACAGCAGCAATTGCCAGGGCCGAAGCCGAGAGTTTCACAAAGGACATTGCAGTCTCCATGACAGCGAAAGTGTAGTGATCATCCCCATGATGATCTCGCCGCGACTCCTAGGGGCCGTGCATGAGCCTTTTGTGACGGTTATGTAACAGGCATATGACAAAGCCCGACCAAATGTCGAATTAAGGAATGTAACAGCCATTTAACCGGCCTGTGACAGACGCCGGGCGCCGCCCGGGCCGAAAGACCGGTCACCGAGGCAGAATCACCGTGAATGTGGTGCCCGCGCCCAGGGCGCTTTCCACCCGCAGGCGGCCGCGATGGCGGTTGATGATATGCTTGACGATGGCCAGACCCAGACCGGTGCCGCCCTTTTGCCGCGACCGGTGGCTGTCGACCCGGTAGAACCGCTCGGTCAGACGCGGCAGGTGGATGGGGTCGATCCCTGCCCCCTTGTCCATCACAAGCAGCCGCACCGCTGGCCCCCGAACGGCCGGATCACGCTCGACCTCGGACAGGCTGACCCGGACCTCGCCGCCACTGCTGCCATACTTGATCGCGTTCTCGATCAGGTTGGTCAGCACCTGCCGGATCTGATCGGTATCGCCGGTCACGTTGACCGGATGCCCGGGCCCATCCGAGATCAGCTCGACCCCCGCCTCGTCGGCCAGCGGCCGGAGCGAGTTCAGGGTCGATGCGATCTGCGCCGTCAGGTCGACCTGATCGCGCGGGCGCACCCGCTCGTCGGTTTCCACCCGGTTCAACGACAAGAGATCCCCCACCAGCCGGTTCATCCGGCTGGCCTCTTGCTCCATGATCTCCAGGAACCGGGCCCGCGCAGCGGCATCGTCGCGGGCGGGGCCGCGCAGGGTTTCGATGAATCCCATGATCGCCGTCAGCGGCGTGCGCAATTCATGGCTGACATTGGCGACAAAATCGCGCCGCATCTGGCTGGCCTGTTCCACCGGCGTCACGTCGATGAAACTGACCAGCACCGCGCCGCCCTCCACCGCGCCCACGCCGTGAACATAGCGGCAGGTGACGTCAAACGAGGTGTCCTGCGCGCCGTCATTGCCCAGGTACCGGCTGCGTGCGCCCGCCTTGTCACGCAGCGATTTCTCGATCGCCTCGATCACCTGCGGCTGCCGCAGGATGGTGGCGAAATGGCGACCGGTGATCTGGCTGCCAAACAGCGTGCGCGCCTCGGTATTGGCTGCCAGAATACGCTCGGACTGATCGACCAGCAGCGCCGGCAGCGGTACCGCCGCAACAAGGTCGTGGATCACGGTTTCCGACACCATTCCCGCCTTTCGCCCCCGGTCTTATTCGACGGGAACCAGTGTGTCCCGGAACCGGCGCATGTTGTCCTGATAGTGCTTGGCGCTCCAGGCGATGCGCGCCACGGCGGCCTCGTCCAGTTGCCGCACCACCCGTCCCGGCGCGCCCATCACCAGCGAATTGTCGGGGATTTCCTTGTTCTCGGTGATCAGCGCCCCCGCCCCGATCAGGCAATTGCGACCGATCCTGGCCCCGTTCAGCACCGTCGCACCCATGCCGACCAGCGTATTGTCGCCAATGGTGCAGCCATGCAGCATGACCTTGTGCCCGATGGTGCAGTTCTTGCCGATGCGCAGCGGATAGCCCGCGTCGATATGCATGACGCAGTTTTCCTGCACATTCGATCCCGCGCCCACCCTGATCTCTTCATGATCGGCGCGGATGGTGCAGCCGAACCAGACCGAGGCGCCCTCTTCCAGCACCACCTTGCCAATGAGGTTGGCATCGGGAGCGACCCAGGTGTCGGGATGGATCTCGGGGCGGTGTTCACCCAGGGCATAGATGGTCATGACAGGTCCTCGAATTCACTTTGCAGCTTGCGCACATGTTCTTGCAGCGCCGGTTGCTGGATGCGGCGCATGCGCTCGGCGCTGACGATGGTTTTCAGTTTTTCCTCGGTGCTGTCCAGATCGTCGTTGATCAGGACATAATCGTAATAGCCCCAGTGGCTGATCTCGTCCCAGCTCTTCAGCATCCGGCGCGAGATCACCTCGGCGCTGTCCTGACCCCGGCTCTCCAGCCTGCGGCGCAATTCCCTGATCGACGGCGGCAGGATGAAGATCGACAGCGCATGCTTGCCCAGATCCGAGTTGCGGATCTGAATCTCGCCCTGCCAGTCGACGTCGAACAGCACATCCTGACCCGCGTCGATGGTGTCGCGCACGGGGCCTGCGGGCGAGCCATAGAAATTGCCGAACACATGCGCATGTTCCAGCATCTCGCCGCGCCGCACCTGCCCCTTGAATTGCTCTTCGGTCAGAAAGAAATACTCGCGCCCGTGTTCCTCGCCCGGACGGGGTGCGCGGGTGGTGGCCGAGACCGAGAATTTCAGGCCGGGATCCCAGGCCATCAGCCTGCGCGCCAGCGTCGACTTGCCCGCGCCCGAAGGCGAGGACAGAATGATCAATAGCCCGCGACGGTCTGTCATCTGCTGGGTTCCTTTCCGTTATTCAACATTCTGCACCTGTTCGCGCATCTGGTCGATCACGGCCTTCAGCTCCAGCCCCACGGCCGTCAGGTCCGCGTTTTGTGCCTTTGAACACAGCGTGTTGGCCTCGCGGTTGAACTCCTGCATCAGGAAGTCCAGCTTGCGGCCCACCGGGCCGCCCTGCGCCAAAAGCGTGCGCGCGGCGCGGATATGGGCGCCCAGCCGGTCCAGTTCTTCGGTGACATCGGCCTTGACCGCCAACAGAGCCAGTTCCTGCGCCACCCGGTCGGGGTCGGCGCCATCGGTATTGTCGAGCACACGTGCCAGGTTAGCGCGCAGGGTTTCGGCCACCGCCCCCTTGCGCGCCTCGGCCAGTTCCGATGCCTGGGCCGACAACTCTTCGACGCGAGTCAGCTGGTTTTGCAGGATTTCGGCCAGCGCCACGCCTTCGGCCTCGCGCATCTGCACAAATGCCTGCACCAGCGGTCCGAACTCCGCTTTCAGCTCGGCAATGACCGGGGTCAGGTCCTCTTCACCGCTGCCCGCGTCCAAAACGCCCCGCAGCGCCAGCAGGTCGGCCGCGCAAGACGGCGCCAGCGTCAGCCCACGCGCCATGGCCTGTTCCTCGGTCTCGGCCAGCGCATCCAGCACCGCCGCCAGCGCGACTTGGTTCAGCGCCAGGCTGGGTACCTCTTCGCCCCGCCCCAGCCGCAGCGTCAGGTTCACACTGCCCCGGGTCAGCGCCTTGGTCAGGTCGGCCCTCAGCGCCGCCTCGAGCCCGTCCAGCCAGTCGGGCACGCGCAGTCGCAGATCGAGACCCTTGGCGTTCACGCTGCGCAGATCCCAGCTCCAGGAGAACGGAGCCTTTTCGCCGCGCGCCGAGGCGAATGCCGTCATGGATCTGATCATCTTGTTCAACTCCCGTCCCGAACTGCGATCGTGCTTGTCCCGCCGCACCTAATGCGAACCCCTGCCCCAGGGCAAGACCCGGCCGAATTATCCGCGAGTTTAGAACAATTAACCATTCATTAAGGAAATGCTCCAAAATAGGAGCTTCCCGTGGCACGTTAACCCTTGGGTAACCTGTTCTGAATCGGTCGCATGCTGACGCAGGGATCGAAACGGGCGGTTGGGCTTCGGGTCAACAGGTGGCGTCATGACGATTTTTTTGGGTGGCCGTTCCAGGGCCGATACGGGGAACGTAATCTCGATGGACCGGTTCCGCAGTGGCCGCAGTGTATCTCCGATCCGGCAGGCCGAGGCCTATTGGTCGGCGCTGCGGCGGCACGGCGATGTACCGAACCGCTCCGATATCGACCCGCGCGGTCTGGAAAACATACTTGAATACACGTTCATCCTCGAACGTATCGCCCCCGGCGTGGCCCGGTTCCGTCTGGCCGGAAACCACCTCTCCCGCATCGTGGGCATGGAGGTGCGCGGCATGCCGATGACCGCCCTGTTCTCGGCCATGGCCCGGGCCGAGGCCGCAGCGACGCTCGAACATATCTTTCTGGCGCCGGCCATTGCCGAACTGTCCCTGATCAGCGGGACGAACAGCCGCGCCGTTTCTCAGGTCGAGGCACGGGCCATTCTGCTGCCGTTGAAAAACGACTTGGGCGAGATCAGCCGGGCGCTTGGGGTTCTTGTAGCCGACGGGCCGTTGGGGGCCGGAGGGCTGCGGTTCGACATCGCAGGCTCGAACCTGCGCAAACTCGATATCCGGCCCGATCGCAGCCCGGCCGAACCGGTTCCCGGCCTTGCCGAGGATCAGGCCCCGATCCGCCGGAACGCGCCGGGATTGCGGGTGGTTTCACGGGAAGACTGAAACCAGAATTTGGGCGATGACCCGGTCCTGCCGGGCCATCGCCGCAGAGATCAGACCGCCGCGCGGCGGCGCTGCGTGTTGCGCAGCTTGGACAGTTCCTCGGCCACCAGGAAGGCCAGTTCCAGCGACTGGCTGGCGTTCAGGCGCGGGTCGCAGGCGGTGTGGTAGCGGTCGCTCAGATCCTCGTCGGTCACCGCACGCACACCGCCGGTGCATTCGGTCACGTCCTGACCGGTCATCTCGAAATGCACGCCGCCTGGAATGGTACCCTCGGCCTGATGCACGGCGAAAAAGTCGCGCACCTCGCGCAGTACCAGATCGAACGGTCGGGTCTTGTACCCCGAGGCCGACTTGATCGTGTTGCCATGCATCGGGTCACAGACCCAGGTCACCTTGGCGCCTTCCTCGCGCACCGCCTGGATCAGGCGCGGCAGATGCTCACCTGCCTTGCCCGCCCCAAAGCGCGCGATCAGGGTCAGCTTGCCCTCTTCGTTGTCGGGGTTCAGCTTGGCCATCAGAACCTTGAGGTCCTCGGCGGTGGTGGTCGGGCCACATTTCAACCCGATCGGGTTCAGCACGCCGCGGCAGTATTCCACATGCGCGCCGTCCGGCTGCCGCGTGCGGTCACCGATCCAGATCATGTGACCCGAGCCTGCCAGCCAGTTGCCCGAGGTCGAATCGAGCCGCGTCAGCGCCTCTTCATACTCCAGGAGCAGCCCTTCGTGGCTGGTATAGAATTCCACGGTCGAGAATTCATGCGTGGTATCTGCGGTAATGCCCGCCGCGCCCATGAAATCGATCGTGTCCTGAATGCGGTCGGCAATCTCGGAATATTTCTGCACGTCCTGATCGTTGGTGAACCCGAGCGTCCAGGAATGCACCCGGCTCATGTCGGCGAAACCACCGGTCGAAAAGGCGCGCAGCAGGTTCAGCGTCGCCGCCGCCTGGGTATAGGCCTGCAACATCTTGCGCGGATCGGGAATGCGCGCCTCAGGTGTGAAAGCCAGTTCGTTGATGATGTCGCCGCGATAGCTCGGCAATTCCACGCCGTTCACCACCTCGGTCGGCGCGCTGCGCGGCTTGGCGAACTGGCCGGCCATCCGGCCCACCTTGATCACCGGCACCTTGGCGCCATAGGTCAGCACCATCGCCATCTGCAACATCACCTTGAAGGTGTCGCGGATACCATCGGCGCTGAATTGCTCGAAGCTCTCGGCGCAATCGCCGCCCTGAAGCAGGAAGGCCTCGCCGCGGCCCGCAGCGCCCAGATGGCGTTTCAGGCGCCGCGCCTCGCCGGCGAAAACCAGCGGCGGATACTTGGAAAGCTGCGCCTCGACCTGGGACAGGGCGTCCGGATCGGTATAGTCGGGCATCTGAACCCGCGGTTTGGCGCGCCAGTTCGATTTTTGCCACTCGCTCATAGCTTTTCTCCGCAACGATAACGACAGGTGGCCTCTATACAAAAACGATGTGACAGTGACCATATCCGATTTGCGCCCCTTGACGTCGCAAACAAGCTCTGGCCAATGTGAAATGACACAGCTTTTGCGTCCAACCGGTCGCAGGATGTCAGCCAAGGACAGAAATCAATGAAAGAACAACGTCAAGTTGTCAAAGTCGATACCTCTGGCAAGAAGCCGCAGAGGTTTGTTTTTGTTCTGCTCGATCAATTCACGATGCTGTGTTTCGCCTGTGCGGTGGAATCGCTGCGCATCGCCAACCGGATGGCGGGCCAGACGCTTTATGAATGGTTGGTCGTTGGCGAAGGTGGCGTTTCGGCCACCTGTTCCAACGGTACCGTCTTCAAGCTTGACGGCGATCTTGGCGAATTGCGGCGCGAGGACATGGTGCTGGTCTGTGGCGGCATCGACGTGCAAAAGGCCACCACCCGCAAGATGGTCAGCTGGCTGCGCCGCGAGGCGCGGCGCGGTCCTGTCATCGGCGGGCTCTGCACCGCCGGATACACCCTGGCCAAGGCCGGGCTGTTGGATGGCAAGCGCGCCACCATCCACTGGGAGAACCAGGACAGTTTTGTCGAGGAGTTCGAAGAGGTCACGCTGACCAAATCGGTCTTTGTGGTCGACGGGAACCGGATCACAACCGCTGGTGGCACCGCCTCGATCGACCTGATGCTCAAGCTGATCGCGAACCAGCATGGCGAGGAACTGGCCAACGCGGTAGCCGACCAGCTGATCTATTCCTCGATCCGCACCGATCAGGACACCCAGCGCCTGTCGACGCCGACCCGCATCGGGGTACGCCACCCCAAGCTGAGCCAGGTCATCCAGATGATGGAGCGCAATATCGAAGAGCCGATCTCGCCCGCCGCGCTGGCCAAGGATGTAGGCATGTCGACGCGGCAGCTGGAACGGCTGTTCCGCCGCTATCTGACCCGCAGCCCGAAACGTTATTACATGGAACTCAGGCTGCAAAAGGCCCGCAACCTGCTCATGCAGACCGATATGAGCGTGATCAACGTGGCGCTGGCCTGCGGCTTTGCCTCGCCCAGCCATTTCTCGAAATGCTACCGGGCCCATTACAACACCACACCTTACCGCGAACGCGGCGCGCAAAGC
Source organism: Ruegeria aquimaris (assembly GCF_025751555.1). Taxonomy (GTDB): domain Bacteria; phylum Pseudomonadota; class Alphaproteobacteria; order Rhodobacterales; family Rhodobacteraceae; genus Ruegeria_B; species Ruegeria_B aquimaris. Next base: position 74,377 of record NZ_JAOWLB010000013.1, on the reverse strand, counting down.
ACCCGGCTGTCGGTCTGAACCGCGACGGCAGAGGGCGCGCGGCCCCCGCCGCCCTTTGAGGGCGACCCCCCGGAGTATTTCAGGCAAAGTGAAGATGCGGGAGGGGTCCCCGATCAGAACTTGTCAAAGATCTTGTCGGCGTTGGTATTGAGGTTGAACCTCAGGGCGACCAGCCCCTCTTCCCGGCGATGCAGGAAGGCATAGAAATACACATAGGATTTCTGCCGGTTCCAATAGACCCGCATCTCCTGGCTGAAGTCTGGCGCCAGTTCCACCCGTTTCAGCACGGCGCTGCCGGTAAAGTCGTAGGGCATCGCGTTCAGCAGCTGCGCATTGGTCGCCTTCAGCTCGGCTTCGGTATATTCGTCTTCTCCGCCCAGGCTGTTGATCAGCGACACGAAATCCCGCGACATGATCTTGGCATCCACGAACCGGGCATATTCGGCATAGGTGCCAAACACCCGATCCTCGGCATTGGCCAGGGCCGGGATCAGAGACATCAGAACAAGGATCAATCGCCACATGGTACCCTCCCGCTTTGTCGCGTCAGGACCAGCCTAGGAAGCGGGGCGCATCCTGTAAACCGTGCCGCGCCCTTCGGAGATGAACCAGATCGTGCCATCGGGCGCCTCGACGATGTCGCGCACGCGCTTGGTCTCAGGGCCCGTGATCTGCTCTGCCGCGCGCAGCGGCGCCCCGGACAGGCGGGCGATATGATCGAATTTCAGCGACCCGACAAGGATATGGCCGCGCCATCGGGGCCACAGCTTGCCGGAATAGATCAGCAGGCCCGAGGGCGCGATCGACGGATCCCAATGGAAACGCGGCTGCTCCATCCCGGCCTTGTGCGTGCCCTCGCCGATCTTTGCCCCCGAATACTCGACCCCATAGGAAATCACCGGCCAGCCGTAATTCGCGCCCTTGCGGATCAGGTTGATCTCGTCGCCGCCCTTGGCCCCGTGCTCCGAGGTCCAGAGCCGCCCCTGCCCGTCCAGCGCCGCGCCTTGCGGATTGCGATGCCCCCAGGACCAGATCTCGGGACGCGCGCCTGACTGACCGACAAAGGGATTGTCGCCCGGCACGCGGCCATCGGGCCGAATGCGGATCACGCTGCCGTTGTGATTTGACCGGTCCTGCGCCGTGGCGCCCTCGCCCCGGTCGCCCAGCGTGACGAAGAGCGTGCCATCGGCGGCCTCGACCACGCGGCTGCCGAAATGCCGTCCGCCCTTGCTGCCCGGCGCGGCCTCGAAGATCGTGCGCAGCTGCTCCAGCCGCAGGCCATCCGGACTCAGCCGGGCCACCGCCACGGCGGTTCCCGCGCCGCCGCCCGGTTGCGGCCGGGAATAGGTCAGATAGAGCCTGCGACTTTGCGCAAAATCCCGCGCCAGCGTGATGTCCAGCAATCCACCCTGCCCCGAGGCCCGCACGCGCGGCACGCCCGATACCGGATCCAGCCGCCCATCCCGGGCAAGAACCAGCCGTCCGCCGCGTTCGGTCACCAGCGCGCCCCCCTCCGGCAGCGGTGCAACCGCCCAGGGCGTATCCAGCCCCTCAGCCATGATCTCCAGCCGCACCTGCCCGGCGGATGTCGTCAGAACCGGTTGCGCCACACCGGGAAACGCACCCCAGCAGAGGGCCAGAATCACTGCGGCAAGAGAACGGGAGAACATGCCGGAACCTCGTGTGACGGCGGCACGATTGCCACCGGTTTCCCAATAAAACCTAGGCGATTCCCCTAGCAAAACCACTTTTTCGTTAGGACTTTCCTTTTTCCCGCAGCTTGCCTAACTTCGATGCAGAACGATTGCGTTCCAACAAGGGAGTAACTCATGAAAAAACTGCTTACGGCCACTGCGGCCTCTGCACTGATGGCCAGCGCCGCCTTTGCCGGCGGTCACGCCAAGGAAGTCAAGATCGGCGTGATCCTGGGCTTTACCGGCCCGATCGAATCGCTGACCCCGTCGATGGCCGACGGTGCCGAACTGGCGATGAAGGAAGTGTCCGATTCGGGCCTGCTGCTGGACGGCGCCACAGTGACCTCGGTCCGCGCCGACTCGACCTGCGTCGACGCCGCAGCCGCCACCGCCGCCGCCGAACGTCTGGTAACCTCTGACAAGGTCGATGGCATCATGGGTGCCGACTGCTCGGGCGTGACCGGTGCGATACTGTCGAACGTCGCCGTTCCGAACGGCGTCGTGATGATCTCGCCCTCGGCCACCTCGCCCGCGCTGTCGACCGCCGAGGACAACGGCCTGTTCTTCCGCACCGCGCCGTCGGATGCCCGCCAGGGCGTCGTGATGACCGAGATCCTGATGGAAGAAGGCATCAAGGAAGTCGCGCTGACCTATACCAACAACGACTATGGCAAGGGTCTGGCCGACAGCTTCCAGGGCGCGTTCGAAGCCGCGGGCGGCAAGGTCACCATCTCGGCCGCGCATGAAGACGGCAAGGCCGACTATTCGGCCGAAGTCGGCGCGCTGGCCGCTGCCGGTGGCGAGCGTCTGGTGGTTGCCGGTTACGTCGACCAGGGCGGTTCGGGCATCGTGCGTTCGGCCATCGACTCGGGCGCGTTTGACACCTTCCACTTCCCCGACGGCATGATCGGCGCCAAGCTGGAAGAGAACTTCGGCGACGAGATCGACGGTTCGACCGGCCAGCACCCCGGCACCGACAGCCCGGGCGTGGCCAAGTACGAGGAAATCGTGGCTGGTGCCTTCGACGCCACCTCGCCCTTCACCCCCGAAGCCTATGATGCGGCGGCCCTGATCCTGCTTGCCATGCAGGCCGCGAACTCCAAGGATTCGGCCGACTACAAAGAGCACATCATGCATGTCGCCAACGCACCGGGTGAAAAGATCTATCCCGGCGAGCTGGCCAAGGCATTGCAGATCATCAAGGACGGCGGCGATGTCGACTATGTCGGCGCAACTGCGGTCGAACTGATCGGACCGGGCGAAAGCGCCGGCAACTACCGCCAGATCAAGGTCGAAGGCGGCAAGATCACCACGGCCAAGTTCCGTTGATCGCCCCGCGATGATGTACTGACGAGCAGCCCGGGCCTTGTGTCCGGGCTGTTTCAATGACAAAAGGCCGCACCTCGCAAAGGGGATGAGGCAACAAACAACAGGGCTGCGCAATGTATGCGGCCTCGGGGGAAAACATGATCGTCGTCGAAGACGTGCACAAGCACTTCGGCGGGTTCCATGCTGTCGATGGTGCGACGCTGGAAATCGCCAAGGGCTCCATCACCGGCCTGATCGGGCCGAACGGAGCCGGTAAGACCACCCTGTTCAACGTGATCGCCGGCGTGCTGCCGCCCACCAGCGGCAAGGTCACCATGGATGGCGAGGATATCACCGGCCTGCCGCCGCACGAGCTGTTCCACAAGGGGCTGCTCCGGACCTTTCAGATCGCGCATGAATTCAGTTCGATGAGCTGCCGCGAGAACCTGATGATGGTGCCGGGCGGCCAGTCGGGCGAGACGCTGTGGAACACCTGGTTCGGACGCAAGCGGATCGCGGACGAGGAACGCGCGCTGCGCGCCAAGGCCGACGAGGTACTTGAATTCCTGACCATCAGCCATCTGGCCGATCACAAGGCGGGCCAGGTCTCGGGCGGGCAGAAGAAGCTGCTGGAACTGGGCCGCACCATGATGGTGGACGCCAAGATCGTGTTCCTGGACGAGGTCGGCGCCGGTGTGAACCGCACCCTGCTGATGACCATTGCCGACACCATCCTGCGGCTCAACAAGGAACGCGGTTATACCTTTGTCGTGATCGAGCATGACATGGATTTCATCGGCAAGATCTGCGATCCGGTCATCTGCATGGCCGAGGGCCGGGTTCTGGCCCAGGGCACGCTGGACGAGATCAAGGCCAACGAGCATGTGATCGAGGCCTATCTGGGCACCGGCCTGAAGAACAAGGAAAAGCTGGAGGCAGGCGCATGAGCGGCAATCCCTATCAGGACGGTCGCGGCAACAAGGACGCCTCGATCACCAATACCAAGGGCATCGGCACCATGACGCCCGCCCATCGCAAGAGCGGCCCGACGACCAAGGTCGATGGCGGCCCGTTTCTGATCGGCGACACCATGACCGGCGGTTACGGCAAGGGTCCCGACATCCTGCATGAATGCACCATCGCGGTGAACCCGGGCGAAATCGCCGTCATCGTCGGACCCAATGGCGCGGGCAAGTCGACCGCGATGAAGGCGGTGTTCGGCATGCTCGACGTCCGTTCCGGATCGGTCCGGCTGGATGGCGAGGACATCACCAGGCTCACGCCCCAGGACCGGGTGGTCAAGGGCATGGGTTTCGTGCCGCAGACCTCGAACATCTTCACCTCGATGACGGTCGAAGAGAACCTGGAAATGGGCGCCTTCATCCGCCGCGACGACATCCGCGACACGATGGAGCAGGTCTATGACCTGTTCCCGATCCTGCGCGAGAAACGCTATCAGGCCGCCGGAGAGCTGTCGGGCGGCCAGCGCCAGCAGGTCGCCGTGGGCCGTGCGCTGATGACCAAGCCCAAGGTGCTGATGCTGGACGAACCCACCGCGGGCGTCAGCCCCATCGTGATGGACGAGCTGTTTGACCGCATCATCGAGGTCAGCCGCACCGGCCTGCCGATCCTGATGGTCGAGCAGAACGCAAAGCAGGCGCTCGCCATCGCCGACAAGGGATATGTGCTGGTTCAGGGCCGCAACGCCTTTACCGGCACCGGCAAGGAACTGCTCGAAGATCCCGAAGTGCGCAAATCTTTCCTGGGAGGCTGAGACATGGACCTTCTCAACGCCTTCGTGGCGCTTTCGAACTTCGTGCTGATCCCCGCCATCGCCTATGGCAGCCAGTTGGCGCTGGGCGCGCTGGGGGTGACGCTGATCTATGGCATCCTGCGGTTCTCGAACTTTGCCCATGGCGATACCATGGCCTTTGGCGCCATGATCACGGTGCTGGTCACTTGGTGGCTGCAATCCATGGGCATCGGCCTTGGCCCGCTGCCCACCGCGCTTTTGGCCCTGCCTTTCGGCATCCTGGGTTGCATGGTCCTGGTGCTGGTCACCGATCGCATGGTCTATCGCTTCTACCGCGAACAAAAGGCCAAGCCGGTGATCCTGGTCATCGTGTCGATGGGCGTGATGTTCATCATGAACGGCCTTGTGCGCTTCATCATCGGCCCCAACGATCAGAACTTCGCAGATGGCGAACGCTTCCTGATCTCGGCCCGCGACTTCAAGAAGATGACCGGGCTGGAAGAGGGGCTGGCGATCAAGTCGACCCAGGCGCTGACCGTCGTCGTGGCGGTGATCTGCGTCGCGCTGCTGTTCTGGTTCCTCAACAAGACCCGCACCGGCAAGTCGATGCGCGCCTATTCCGACAACGAGGATCTGGCGCTCCTGTCGGGCATCAACCCCGAACGGGTGGTGATGTACACCTGGCTTATCGTGGCGGCGCTGGCCACCACGGCGGGCGTGCTCTATGGCCTCGACAAGAGCTTCAAGCCCTTCGTGTATTTCCAGCTGCTGCTGCCGATCTTCGCCTCGGCCATCGTCGGCGGTCTGGGCAGCCCGCTGGGCGCCATCGCGGGCGGCTTTGTCATCGCCTTTTCCGAGGTCACCGTGACCTATGCCTGGAAAAAGGTGCTGGGCTACTTCGCCCCCGCCGGGATGGAGCCTGACGGCCTCGTCCAGCTCCTGAGCACCGATTACAAATTCGCGGTCAGCTTTGTCATCCTGCTGATCGTGCTGCTGTTCAAGCCTACGGGCCTCTTCAAGGGGAAAGCGGTATGACCGAGACAGTGAAGAATACCGCCCTGTTCCTGGGTGTGGCCGCCCTGGTCGTGATCACCGGCTTCATGCAAAGCTGGAACTCGGCCATCCTGATCGTCAACATGGGGCTGATCTCGGCCATCATGGCCATCGGCGTGAACCTGCAATGGGGCTTTGCCGGCCTCTTCAACGTCGGCATCATGGGCTTTGTGGCGCTGGGCGGCCTTGCCGTGGTGCTGGTCTCCGAACCGATCTCGCCCGAGGCCTGGTCGGCGGGCGGCTGGGGCATCGTGCTGGCGCTGCTGCTGGGGGCTGCCACCGTGTTCGCCGCCGTGATGGCGACGAAACGGATGCCCAAGGGGCGCAGCAGAACCCTGACCATTCTGGTGGTGCTGATCGCCGGTTTCGTGATCTACCGCGCCGTGTTCGACCCAAATGTCATGGCGGTCGAGGCGATCAACCCGGCCGCCGCCGGCAATATCGGCGGCCTGGGCCTGCCGGTGCTGCTCGCCTGGCCCGCCGGTGGCCTGCTGGCCGCGGGCGCGGCCTGGCTGATCGGCAAGACGGCGCTGGGCCTGCGTTCCGACTATCTCGCCATTGCCACGCTCGGCATCGCCGAGATCATCATCGCGGTGATGAAGAACGAGGACTGGCTGGCGCGCGGCGTCAAGAACGTGATCGGCCTGCCCCGCCCCGTCCCCTACGAGATCGACCTGCAAAACGATCCCGGCTTTGTCGAAAGTGCTGCGTCGTTGGGCCTCGACCCGGTCACCGCCTCGACCCTCTATGTCAAGCTCGGCTACTCGGTCCTCTTCACCGTGGTGCTGCTCGCCCTCCTGTGGATGGCGCAGATGGCCCTGAAAAGCCCCTGGGGCCGGATGATGCGCGCCATCCGCGACAACGAGGTCGCCGCCGAGGCGATGGGCAAGGATGTCACCCGCCGCCACCTGCAAGTCTTTGTGCTGGGCTCTGCCGTCTGCGGCATCGCCGGTGCGATGATGACCACGCTCGACGGCCAGCTGACACCGGGCACCTACCAGCCGCTGCGCTTTACCTTCCTGATCTGGGTGATGGTCATCGTCGGCGGCTCGGGCAACAACTTTGGCGCCGTGCTGGGGGCGATGCTGATCTGGTTCCTCTGGGTCCAGGTCGAGCCGCTGGGCCTGTGGCTGATGAACGTGATCACCTTCGGCCTGCCCGAGGGCAGCGCGCTGAAATCGCACCTGATCGACAGCGCCGCCCATATGCGCCTCTTGACCATGGGGATCATCCTGCTCCTTGTTCTCAGGTTCAGCCCGCGCGGGCTGATCCCCGAGAAATGAGCCTTCTGATGGGGTAGCCCCGCCAACTTGGCGCGAAAAATCCAGGCCGGCGGTCTACGCCGCCGGCCTTCTGCTCCTGATTCTGGCAATCCTGCCTTTTGCAATCTACGCAGCTCAGTTCGGCCTGACGGGGCTGACCCAAGATCTGTCCGGCGAGACCTATCTGTTCCAGTCCGGCGCCTGGCTGACCAACATATCCGTGTTTGTTCATATGCTGGCCGGGTCGCTCCTGTCTTTCCTTGCGCCGCTGCAATTGTTCCCCTGGCTCCGCCGAAACTGGCCCGCTCTGCACCGGGTCACCGGCAGAATGCTGATCCTGTGCGCCATTCTCACGGCCCTGGCCGGGCTGATCTACATCGCCCTGCGCGGAACGATCGGCGGCACAGCCATGGATGCGGGGTTTGCCTTGTACGGCGGCCTGACCGGCCTGGCGGCCGTACAAGCGTTTCGCTTTGCCATCGCTCGCAACATCGAACACCACAGGCGCTGGGCCCTGCGCTTGTTCGTTCTTGCCATCGGATCATGGCTCTATCGGATGCAATACACGATCTGGTACATTGCCACCGACGGGCTGGCGTCGACGCCGGACTTCTCCGGCGCCTTCGATTTGTTCATGAACTACGGCTTCTACCTGCCCTGGCTGGCCCTGCTCGAACTCATCCTGTTCAAACAACAGCGCCGAGAGCGCCACTAGCCCCCATCACCGCCCCTTGAACAGGCTACCCAGAATGCCGCGCACGATGCGGCGGCCGGTGGTGCCCTTCAGCTCCTTGATCACCGCCTCGCCCATGGCGCTGGTCAGCGTATCCTCTTTCTTGCTGCGCTTCGGCGCCCGCGAGGACGACCGGCTCACCCGGCTGCCGGAGTAGCGACGGGCCGAGTTGTATTCACGCTCCCAGGGGCTGGCCTCCTCGGCTTTCACTTCAGCTTCCTCGGCCTCCCGTGCCGCCATCTCGGCCCGTTTGGCGAGGATCTCGAACGCCGATTTCCGATCCAGCGGCGTGTCATACTTGCCCGCCATGTCGGAACTGTTCAGGATCGCCCGGCGTTCCGCCGGGTCGATCGGTCCCAGTTGCGACGCGGGCGGCCGGATCAACGTGCGCTCGACGATCCCGGGCACGCCCTTCTTCTGCAACAGCGAGGTCACCGCCTCGCCCACGCCCACGTCCCGGATCGCATCCTCGGTATCGAAGGCGGGGTTCTCACGATAGGTTTCCGCCGCCAGCCGCAGGTTCTTGCGGTCCTTGGCGGTAAAGGCGCGCAGCGCGTGCTGGATGCGGTTGCCCAGCTGGCCCAGGATATCCTCGGGCACATCGGCCGGGTTCTGGGTGATGAAATAGACCCCCACCCCCTTGGACCGGATCAGCCGCGCCACCTGTTCCACCTTGTCGATCAGCGCCTTCGGCGCGTCATCGAACAAGAGATGCGCCTCGTCGAAAAAGAACACCAGTTTCGGCTTGTCCGGATCGCCCACCTCGGGCAGTTCCTCGAACAGCTCGCTCAACAGCCACAACAGGAAAGTGGCATAAAGCTTGGGCGAGGCCATCAGCTTGTCCGAGGCTAGGATATTGACCATGCCGCGCCCCTCGGCATCAAGGCGCATCAGGTCACCAAGATCCAGCGCCGGTTCGCCAAACAGCTGCGTGCCGCCCTGATTCTCGATCACCAGAAGACGCCGCTGGATCGCCCCCACCGAGGCGGTCGAGATATTGCCATAGCGCAGCGACAGCGACTTGGCGTTCTCGCCGATCCAGACCAGCAGCGCTTGCAAGTCCTTGAGGTCCAGCAGCGGCAGCCCCTCCTCGTCCGACAGCCGGAAGGCGATGTTCAGGATGCCCTCCTGCGCCTCGCTCAGCTCCAGCAGTTGCGACAGCAACAGCGGCCCCATCTCGGCCACCGTGGTGCGCACCGGATGCCCCTGCTCACCGAAGAGATCCCAGAAGGTCACCGGACAGGCGCGATAGTCATACCCCTCGAACCCGATCTTTTCCGCCCGCTCGGTGAACGGCCCATGCAGCTTGTGGGCCGCCGATCCCGACTTCGCCATACCCGACAGGTCGCCCTTCACGTCGGCCATGAACACCGGCACGCCCGCATCCGAAAACCCCTCGGCCAGGATTTGCAGCGTCACCGTCTTGCCGGTGCCGGTGGCCCCCGCGATCAGGCCATGCCGGTTTGCGTATTTCAGATCCAGCCACTGGCCGACCCCGTAATCGGATCCGCCGCCGCCAAGAAAAATCTTTCCGTCCATCGGGTTCTTGCCTCAAATTCTATCGTTTCACCCAGACCATACAAACTTAACCTTTGGCTGCGATAGTCCCAATTGCCCCTTAGGCCATCGTGCCGGATCGGGGCTTCCTCCCTGTCAGACTGGCCGTGCCTTCGGGCACGGCTTTTTTCGACTGAATGGTCAAAAACAGTGCAGCAACAGGTATTTGGCCCGATTTCAGCAAAATCCGCGTCTTAGCTGTTGACCCACTGGCACGGCTTTCGTAACGTCTCGCCATAATACTAAGTCGGCCAGTCCGACGGGGAGCAAAATAGCAAAGGGAACCTGACAACGGGTTCCCTTTCTTTCTTTTCACGGGCCTGAGCAATTCCCTGCTAGGACGCGTGTTTGCGCCTGACAGTCCTGATCGCGCATGATAGAGGGACTTTGAGCAGCCATTCTCTTGATGAGGCATTCATGACCAAGACCCTGTTTACGCTTTCCGCCGCCCTGCTGGCGCTGGCCACCTCGGTTGCCGCGCAAACCACCGAGCAATCGGGCGAAGCGGCCCCGGCGGCTCAGGAAAAGACCGCCGATCAGCTTCTCGACCTCGGCCAACCCGTGGGCACCGACCCGCAGCTGGGACAGCGCTACTCCAAGGAAAAGACCGGTGACTGGGACCTCGCCTGCATCAAGACCGAGGAAGAAACCGACCCCTGTTCGCTGTTGCAGATCCTGACCGATGACAAGGGCAACCCGATGGCCGAATTCTCGATGTTCCGCCTGGCCGAAGGCGGCGTCGCCGTGGCCGGCGCCACCGTCATCGTGCCGCTGGAAACCCTGTTGCCGGCGCAGTTGACCATCTCGATCAACGGCGCCCCGGGCAAGCGCTACAACTATTCCTTCTGCAACCCGATCGGCTGCGTGGCGCAGATCGGCCTGACCCAGGGCGATATCGAAGCCATGCAGAAGGGCGCCGAGGCCATCGTCTCGCTGGTCCCGGCTCCGGCCCCGGACCAGGTGGTGCGCCTGAAGATGTCACTCAAGGGCTTCACCGCCGGTTATGAAAAGGTCGACGTGGTGTCGAACTGACATCGCATGACACATGAAAAAGGCCGCCGAGGTTATCCCCCGGCGGCCTTTTTTCATGCGTGCCGATGGTCAGACCCGGCGCAGCGCCAGCACCGCGTTGAGCCCGCCAAAGGCAAAGGCGTTGCTCAGTGCCACCTCGACCTTGGCCTCGCGCGCCACGTTCGGCACCACGTCCAGCGCGCATTCCGGGTCCGGCTCCTCGTAACCGATGGTGGGCGCGATCACCCCGTCGCGCAGCGCCATGATACAGGCCAGCAACTCCACCGCGCCGGTACCGCCGATCAGATGGCCATGCATCGACTTGGTGGAGGAAATCATCAGACTGTCTGCATGCCGCCCGAACACATCCGCCACCGCGGCGCATTCGGTCTTGTCATTGGCTGCGGTGCCGGTGCCATGGGCGTTGATATAGCCCACCTTGCCCGGGTCGATCCCGGCATCGGCCAGGGCCCCGGCCATCGCACGTGCCGCGCCCTGTTTCGATGGCATCACGATATCGGATGCGTCCGAGGACATCGCGAATCCGGACACCTCGCACAGGATCTCGGCCCCGCGTTTCTTGGCATGCTCGTATTCCTCGAAAACGAAAATGCCCGCGCCCTCGCCCTGCACCATGCCGTTGCGATTGGCGCTGAACGGGCGGCAGGCGTCCTTGGACATCACCCGCAACCCTTCCCAGGCCTTGACCCCGCCGAAACACAGCATCGATTCCGAGCCGCCGGTGACCATCACCGGCGCCATGCCGCTGCGCACCATGGCAAAGGCTTGCGCCATTGCGTGATTGGACGAGGCACAGGCCGTCGACACCGTGAACGACGGCCCCTTCAGATTGTGCTCCATCGACACATGGCTGGCGGCGGCGTTGTTCATCAGCTTGGGCACGACAAACGGATGGACCCGGTTCTTGCCCTCTTCATAGACAGACCGGTAATTCTCGTCCCAGGTGCTGACACCGCCCCCGGCGGTACCCAGCACCACACCTGATTTCGCCGACAGCTCGCCGTGAAACTCCAGCCCGGATTGCGCAATCGCCTCCTTGGCAGCGGTCAGGGTGAACTGGGTGAACCGGTCATAGAGCGACATCTGCTGGCGATTGAACCGGCCCTCGGCCTCGAACCCGCGGACCTGGCCACCAATGCGGATGGCCAGCCGCTCCACATCGCGAAACTCAAGCTCACCGATCCCACAAACGCCCTCGCGCATGGCCTCCAATGTGGCGGGCACCGAATGCCCCAGCGCGTTGATCGTGCCGGCCCCGGTGATGACAACCCGTTTCATGGGTGCTATCAGGCCTTTTCCGACACGAGCTTTTCGATGCCCGCGATGATCGCGGCCACGTTCGAAATGTCGAAATCGCTCTGCGTCGGTTCATTGGCGTTGAACGGGATCGAGATATCGAACTCTTCCTCGATGGCAAAGATGCTCTCGACCAGACCCAGACTGTCGATGCCCAGGTCCTCCAATGTGCTGTCCGGGCTCACGTCCGATGGTTCCAGCACGGCCTGATCTGCGATGATGGCGATGACGCGGTCACTGATGCTCATTTCAGTCCCCTGTGGTGATCTGGGGTTGATTTAGTCGCTGGAACCCGGTTTGAAAACCGCCTTTTTCAGCGCATCCAGATCCCGCATCAAACGGGGCAGTCGCCGCTGCGCCTTGTAGATTTCGGTATGTGTTTCCATCTTCACACCGGGATAGCCCATGATCACCCGGCCTGCGGGCACATTGGACAGGATCTTGGTACCACCGCCCGAAATCACCCCGTCGCCGATAAAGATATTGTCGACCACCCCGGTCTGGCCGCCCAGCACAACGTTGTTGCCGATCTCGACCGAGCCTGACACCCCGGTCTGGCCGCACAGCAGACAATCGCGGCCCACGCGGGTGTTGTGGCCGACATGAACGAGATTGTCGAGCTTGCTGCCATCCCCGATCCGGGTATTGCGAATGGTGCCGTTATCGACGGTGCAATTGGCGCCTACCTCGACATCGTCCCCGATCTCGACCGAGCCCAGCGAGTGGATGCGGGTCCAGGCCTGCGCCTTGGCCTCACCCTGATCGCCCAGCGTCTTGCGGGCGTTTTCCGCCCCCGACACCTCAGGCGTCACAAAGGAGAAACCGTCACCACCGATCCGCGCGCCCGGTTGAGCAATGAACCGGTCACCAATGGTGACGCGCGCGCCGATGCTGACCATCTCGCGCAGCCAGGCGCCCCGGCCCAGCACCGCATCCATGCCGATCACGCAATGCGGCCCGATCACCGCGCCGTCACCGATCCGCGCCCGCGCGCCCACGACGCTCAGCGGCCCGATGCGGACATCGGCACCGATCACCGCGCTGGGGTCGATCACCGCCGTGGGATGTATCCCCGGTTCCACCCCCTGCCCCGGATCCAGCATCGCCGTCAGACCCGCCATCGCCAGGCGCGGCCTTGGCACCAGGATCGCGGCCTTCAGCCCCATTTCCTGCCAATCGGCCCCCGGCCATAACAGCGCCGCACGGGCCTTGCCCTGCCCCAGCGCCTCGGCATATTTCGGTGACATCGCCAGCGCCAGGTCGTCGGGCCCCGCATCCGCCGGTTCGGTGGCACGCAGAATCGTCAGGTCAAGATCGCCCTCCGCCTCCATTCCGATGGCAGCGGCGATCTGTGAAATGGTAAAGCGCATGAAACGGGCCCGTCAGCTGTTGGTGCCCCGCAGACTTACCCCTGAACCGCCGACAGGACCACCCCCGCGCGGCTCATCGCATCCCAAATCTTCGCATCCCGCCCATAGACGTCGCGGCGATAGCCGGGAGCGCCCCGGTCGTCCACATAAGCGGTGCGATAGATGATATGCACGGGCACGTGCCGGGTCAGTTCCACCTTGGTTTCCCGGCCGGTGTTCAGCACCCCGTGGAAAAAGCTTTCGGGATCGGCCTCTTGTGCCGCCAGCAGCGCATAGGCAAACTCAAAAGGCTGCGCCAGCCGGATACAGCCATGCGAAAACGCCCGCACCTCGCGCGCGAACAGGTGTTTCTGCGGCGTGTCGTGCAGGTAGATATTGTACTTGTTGGGAAACATGAACTTCACCAGACCCAGCGCATTGCCCTTGCCCGGCGGCTGACGCATGGCAAAGGGAAAGCTGCGGGTCGAAAACTGGCTGAAATCCAACGCGTCGCGATTGACCTGACGGCCCCGGCTGTCGGTAATCTCCAGGTGCCGCACCGCATTCGGGTTTGCCCGCAGCTTGGGCAGATACTCCTTGGTGATGATCGAGCGCGGCACATACCAGCTCGGATTGATCACCATATGCTCCATCTCGTCCGAGAATTCGGGGCTGCGGCGGTCCGATGTGTTCATCCCGATAACGGAACGAGTCTCAAATGTTACACGCCCGTGATCGACGATCTTGGCGGTAAAATCTGTCTGGTTGACCAGGATATGCCGTTCGCCCCGGTCGCGTGGCAGCCAGCGCTCGCGCTCCAGCGCCACGATCACCGATTTCAGCCGGTCCGCAACGGACCTGTTGATCTCTTCCAGCGTGGCATCGCCCGCCACCCCGTCCGGCTCCAGCCCATGCGCCACCTGGAACGCCTGCACCGCCTTTTGCAGCGTCCCGTCATAACTCGCCGCGGCGCTGCGGTCCATGTATCCCATCGCGATCAGCCGGTTGCGCAGTTGCACCACCCGCGTCCCCGTATCGCCCGGCGACAGCTTGCCGCCCGGCACCGTCGGCCCCCAGCCGCCGCGGGCCAGATCCTGCTCCAGACCAAGCTTGAGCTTCAGCAGCGCGCGGTACTGGCTGGTTGCGGGCGCCAGCCCGCGCAGATAGCGGCCGGGGTCCCCGGCCTGCATCTCGCTCAGATACTCCTGCGCGCCGCGCCGCTCGACCACCCGCACCATGCCCTCGTCGATCTTCGAGGGGGTCAGGAACCCGCTCTGGATATCGCCCGCGAACCGGGCAAAGACACGGCTCATCTCGACCTCGAGCAGGCCCATGTCCCGCACCGTGCGGGCCGCCGTCATTTTCGCCCTCAACCCGTCGACATCATAGCGTGCCGCGGGCAGCCCGTGGATTTCGGCCAGCGACAGCGCCTCGATCAGGGCGGCGCGGCGGGCGCGGAACAGCTCGCCCTCACCGGTCCACACCGGCTGATACCTGTTCTGCCGGTAAAACGCGCCAATCGCCTCGTCACCATAACTCGCTTCGGCCAAAGCCTGCTTATAGGCGGTTACCTGCGCCATCGCACCCGACACCGGCCAGAACACCAGCGCGCTGGCCAGAACCGTGGCGGCCATCAAGGGGCGAAAGCGAAGTCGGAATGTCGAAGCCATGTGGTGTTTCCCTGAAACCAAGTCGTTGTTTTCAATAGCCGGAGGAGGTCCCAAAAGTCTCCTAGGAAGAAGACAGTAAAGTCCATTCACAATCTTATCATGTCGCAAAATCATGTCCCGGATGATGCGTGGATGCATCGCCGCGCCCCCGCTGACCGCGCGCCATGGCTCAGAATAGAGGAGACTGCATCACCTGTTTGGGCGAAAATCTGCCGAAAATTCCCCTTCAACCTCAAGTTTCTGAAAGAATTCTTGGAGAACGAATCCCTCTATGCCATAAACCCCGGCATCTGGGGGATGGAAATTAACAATGTGCACGTAACATCGTGCGCAGGCAGGACACGCACGGGACAGAAAGTCAGATGACGGAAACCAGTTCTTCGGGCCTTTCAAGGCGCGCACTCTTACGGGCTTTTGCCGCCACAGCTGTTACAGCCGCTCCAACCTATTCGATGGCCGCAGGGTTCCTGCGGGGCGGCGGCGATATCCGCCGCATTCGCATGTATTCGGGCCGCACCGGCGAGCGGCTTGACATGGTCTACTGGATCGACGGCGATTACATCAAGGACGCGGTCAAAGAGATCAACTTCTTCATGCGCGACTGGCGCGTCGATCAGGTCAAAACCATGGATCTGCGCACGATCGACATCATGGCCGCATCGCACAACCTGCTCGACGTGAACGAACCCTACATGCTGCTCTCGGGCTACCGCAGCCCGCAGACCAACGCGATGCTGCGCAGCAAGTCGCGCGGCGTGGCGCGCAATTCCCTGCATATGCAGGGTCAGGCCGCCGACCTGCGGCTGGCGTCGCGCTCGGTCAGCCAGATTGCCAATGCCGCGGCCTCGTGCCGGGCGGGTGGCGTCGGCAAATACTATCGGTCGAACTTCGTGCATATGGATTGCGGAGATATCCGCACCTGGGGCGGCTGACACCGCATTCAGGTCAATCAGGCTTGTGCCCCCCGTACACCCGTGCGGGGGTTTTGCGTTGCTGCATGCCCGCATCCGGGGGGCTGGACGCGACGGCGACATGAACCGCAGGCCGACACCGGCCGACTGCCCCATCGAACGAAACCAACGCGTCTGAACTGAATAGTGGTGCCCAAGGAGAGACTCGAACTCTCACGCCCGTGAAGGCGGGGGATTTTGAATCCCCTGCGTCTACCATTCCGCCACTTGGGCCACCTGCCCCTGAATTATCCGCAGCCGCGACGAAGGTCCAGAGCGAAAAAGCGGCGACCATCCGCTTTCGTATGGCAAGGCGGTTGACCCCGGTTTCCGGTCGTGATTTGCAGCCGGGCAGGCTTGGACACGCGCGCAAGATGCTCAAATCACTCTACGACAGAACCATGGCCCTGGCCGATCATCCCCAGGCGATGTGGGTGCTGGCACTGGTCGCCTTTCTGGAAAGCTCGGTCTTCCCGATCCCGCCCGATCTCCTGATGATTCCGATGATTCTGGCCCGCCCCTCGCGCGCCTGGGCCATCGCGCTGGTGGCGCTGGTCGCCTCGGTGCTGGGCGGGCTTCTGGGCTATGCCATCGGCGCCTTCTTTTACGAGAGCATCGGCGCGCCCATCCTTCAGGCCATGGGCAAGGCCGAGGCGATGGAGGCGTTCAACACCCGATTCAACGATTTCGGCTTCTGGGCGGTGTTGACGGCGGGGGTGACCCCCTTCCCCTACAAGGTGATCACCATCATGTCGGGCTGGACCGGCATGCCGCTCACGACCTTTGTGGCCACCTCGATCCTGGCCCGCGCGCTGCGCTTCTTCCTGGTCGCCGCGCTCCTTTGGAAATTCGGCGCACCGGTCCGCGATTTCATCGAAAAACGCCTGGGTCTTGTGCTGACCGTCTTCATGGCGCTGCTCATCGGCGGCTTTCTTCTGGTGAGGTATCTGTGATGTCCCGCAAAACCCTGATCATGTTGGCCGCCGGCGGTTCCGCCGCACTTCTCCTGGGCGCCTGGGGCTTCCAGTACATCGGCGGTCTGGCGCCCTGCAAGATGTGCATCTGGCAGCGGTATCCGCATGGCGCGGCGGTGCTGATCGGCGCACTGGCGCTGGCCACCTGCTGGCGGTTCCTGCCCTGGGCCGGGGCGCTTGCGGCGCTGACCACCTCTGCCATCGGTTTCTTTCACGCCGGGGTCGAACAGGGTTGGTGGGAAGGCCCCACAACCTGCACCTCCGGCCCGATCGGCGGGCTCAGCGCCGAACAGCTGATGGAGCAGATCATGAATGCGCCGCTGGTGCGCTGCGACGAGATCCCCTGGCAGATGCTGGGCATCTCCATGGCCGGGTGGAACGGCCTGATCTCGCTGGCGCTGGCGCTCATCTGGATCGTGGCCGCAACCCGCCGCGCCTGACGCCGCCCTCACAAGCTCTTCATTTCGCTTAAAAATACTCCGGGGGAGTCGCGCGTCCGCGCGACGGGGGCAGCGCCCCCTTCACGTCGATTTCTTGGTTGACAGCAACAGGCTCGTCTCGCTCGCCTGCACCCCTTCGAACATCCGGATCTTGGCCAGCGCCGTGTCCAGATCCTCCAGCGTCTCGGTGCCCAGTTCCACAATCAGATCCCAGCGGCCATTGGTCGAGTGGATCGCCCGCACCTCCTTCAGCCCCTGCAACTGCCGCGTCACCCGCGCCGCGCCGCGCCCCTCGATCTCGATCATCATCAGCCCGCGCACCGGATCGTTCAGCACATCCTCTTTCAGGACCACCGAGAACCCCAGGATATCTCCCCGCTGCACCAGCCGCTCGATCCGCGCCCGCACCGTGGTGCGCGACAGGTCCAGCTGCAATGCCAGATCCGACAGCGACGCGCGCGCGTCATGCCTCAGCGCGGCAATCAGGCGTTCATCCGTTTTGTCCATCCTGATGCCCAATTTGATCAATCCAACGACGATATGACCAAATTTCCCACTTGGTTTCAACGCAAATCGACCAGAAATTGGCGCAACCCTGCAAAAACCCAAAGCGAACAGATGACTCCCAAACGTTGTATCCTGATCGGTGCCCCCGTGGACAGCGGCAAGCGCCGCACCGGTTGCCTGATGGGCCCCGACGCCTACCGCACCGCCGGTCTTGCCGAGGCGCTCTCCGATCTCGGCCATATCGTCGAGGATCTCGGCAATCTCTCACCCGCCGAACACGCGCCCGAGCCGAACGACACCCATCTGCATCAGCCCAACCGCACCATCGGCTGGACCAACCGCCTGATCCGCGCCGCCGAACAGGCGATGCCGCGCGGCCTGCCGATCTTTCTGGGTGGCGATCACGCGCTGGCGCTCGGCAGCGTGGCGGGCGTGACCAACCACGCCGCCCGCGTCGGGCGCCCGCAATTCGTGCTCTGGCTCGATGCCCACAGCGACTATCACACACCGGAAACATCCGCCTCGGGCAACCTGCACGGCACGCCGCTGGGCTATGTCACCGGGCGCGGCGGCTTTGCCGGTTTCCCGGTGATCACCAACCCGGTGAAGCAACGCAACATCTGCATCCTCGGCCTGCGCTCGGTCGACCGCGCCGAGCGCGAAGCGCTGCAACAGACCAAGA
This sequence comes from Ruegeria aquimaris, assembly GCF_025751555.1. Taxonomy (GTDB): domain Bacteria; phylum Pseudomonadota; class Alphaproteobacteria; order Rhodobacterales; family Rhodobacteraceae; genus Ruegeria_B; species Ruegeria_B aquimaris. The sequence continues at coordinate 56,117 of NZ_JAOWLB010000013.1, read as the reverse complement.
TCCGCTTTCACGACATGCGCCAGATCGACGAGACCGGAATCGCCAAGCCGCTCCAGGCCTTCCTCGACACCGTGGCGGCGGCCAACGGCCTGCTGCATGTCTCGCTCGACGTGGATTTCCTCGACCCTGCCATCGCACCCGCCGTCGGCACCACCGTGCCCGGCGGCGCCACCATCCGCGAGGGCCATCTGGTGATGGAGATGATCTGCGACAGCGGTCTGATGACCTCGCTCGATCTGGTCGAGCTCAACCCCTTCCTCGACGAACGCGGCCGCACCGCCCAGCTGATGGTCGATCTGGCCGCATCGGCGCTGGGCCGCCGCGTCTTCGACCGCCCGACGCGGAGCTTTTCATGACCACGATCCAGGCCCCCCAGGCGGTGGTGATGATCCGCCCGCACGCGTTCCGTTCGAACCCGGAAACCCGCGCCGACAACGCCTTCCAGACCGACAGCGCCACGGGCGACACCGCGCCGCGCGCCCTGGCCGAGTTTGACGCCGCCGTCGCCACCCTGCGCGCAGCGGGTGTCCGGGTGCATGTGTTCGACGACACCGGCGCACAGGACACGCCCGACAGCGTCTTTCCCAACAACTGGTTTTCCACCCATACCGGTGGCCATGTGGCGCTTTATCCGATGTATGCCGAGAACCGCCGCCGCGAGCGCCGCCCGGACGTGATCGAGCTGTTGAAACGCGAATACCGCGTCTCGGACGTGATCGACTATAGCGGGCTGGAACAGGACGGGCTTGCGCTCGAAGGCACCGGCGCCATGGTGCTCGACCATATCGGCCGCATCGCCTATGTCGCCCGCTCGCACCGTGCCGACCCGGTGCTGCTGGAACGCTTTTGCGCCCATTTCAACTATGAACCGATCTGTTTCGACGCAGCCGATGCACAGGGTTGCCCGGTCTATCACACCAATGTTCTGATGGGGATCGGCACCGACTATGCGCTGATCTGCCTGTCGATGATCCCCGACCCGGAGCGGCGCCGGACCGTCGCCGAACGTCTGGCGGAAACCGGTCGCACCGTCATCGACCTCACCCCGGAGCAGATCGGCGAGTTTGCCGGTAACGCCATCGAACTGACCGGTCATCGTCGCCTGCTGGCGCTGTCGGCCCGCGCCCACAGGGCGCTGACCCCCGATCAGATCGCGGTGATCGAACGCTCGGCACAACTGCTGCCGCTGGCGATCCCCACCATCGAAACCGCCGGCGGGTCCGTCCGCTGCATGATCGCCGGCATCCACCTGACACGCCGCCCGCAAAGGACCGCCGCATGACCCTCTCTTCCAGCACCCCCTCCGACAAGGCGCTTGTCCCTTTCGTGTCCGTCGACCACATGATGCGCCTGATCCACCATATCGGCGTCGAAGAGATGATGCGCGGCATCGCCAGCTATATCGAGGCCGACTTTCGCCGCTGGGAAAGCTTCGACAAGACCCCGCGCGTGGCCAGCCATTCACCCGTCGGCGTGATCGAGCTGATGCCGACCTCGGATGGCGAGCTTTACGGTTTCAAATACGTGAACGGCCACCCCAAGAACACCAAGGAGGGGCTTCAGACCGTCACCGCATTCGGCCTTCTGGCCGCGGTCGAGACCGGCTATCCGGTGCTGCTGAGCGAGATGACCATGCTGACCGCGCTGCGCACCGCCGCAACCTCGGCCATGGTCGCCAAATACCTCGCGCCCAGGGGCGCGCATACGATGGCGATGATCGGCAATGGCGCCCAGTCCGAGTTCCAGACCCTGGCGATGAAGGCTATCTGCGGCCTGAAATCCGTACGTCTCTACGATACCGATCCGGCCGCAACCGCCAAGGCTGCCCGCAACCTGACCGGTCAGGGCATCGAGGTGGTGAGCTGCACCAGCTCCGAACAGGCCATCGAAGGTGCCCAGATCCTGACCACCTGCACCGCCGACAAGCAATATGCCACCATCCTGACCGACAACATGGTGGGTTCCGGCGTGCATATCAACGCCATCGGCGGCGACTGCCCGGGCAAGACCGAACTCGCCGAGGCGATCCTGCACCGCTCGGACATCTTCGTCGAATACCCGCCGCAGACCCGGATCGAAGGCGAGATCCAGCAGCTGGCGCCCGACCACCCGGTGATCGAGATGTGGCAGGTGATCACCGGCAAGGTGCCGGGCCGCAGCTCTGACCGTCAGATCACCCTGTTTGACAGCGTGGGTTTTGCCATCGAGGATTTCTCGGCCCTGCGTTACGTGCGCGACCAGTTGCAGGCCACCGGCCTTTATCACGCGCTCGACCTGCTGGCCGACCCCGACGACCCGCGCGACCTGTTCGGCATGCTGCAACGGGCGGCACCTCCCAAGGGCTGAGGGCATGCGAGGCTCTGCCTCGCGCTCCGGAGTATTTGCGGCGAAATGAAAGAGTGGACCCCGCTCTTTCCTCTTGCTGCAAATATACCCGCCGGAGGCATCGCGCCTCCCGCGCGAACCGGCCCCTTGTCAGAGGCCGGGCGGGCCGGTAAGGCGGGGGCATGACCGATACATTGCCCCCCTGCCCCGACTGCGGCTCGGCTTTCACCTATCAGGTGGACGCGCTGCTGAATTGCCCCGAATGCGGTCACGAATGGCAGGCTGTGGAGGAGACCGCGACCGAGATCCGCGACAGTGTCGGCAACCTGCTGGCCGATGGCGACACGGTGACCGTGATCAAGGACCTCAAGGTCAAGGGGTCCTCGGCGGTGGTCAAGGTCGGCACCAAGGTGCGCAACATCCGCCTGGTGGGTGGCGATCATGACATCGACTGCAAGCTGCCCGGCATCGGCCAGATGGGGCTCAAGTCGCAATTCGTGAAAAAGGCAGCGGACTGACCGGTACAAAACGGTCAATCGGGGTCTGAAACGCTGTACAAAACGGTCAAAACCGGCGCTCAGGCGTCCAGCACGGCATCCCAGTAGAGATAGTCGATCCAGCTGTCATGCAGGTGATTGGGCGGGAACTTGCGGCCCACATTGCGCAGTTCTTCGGCCTGTGGCCGACGCGGCGGCCGACGCAAGGCCATGCCCGCCTGACGCAAGGATTTCGACCCTTTGCGCAGGTTGCAGGGGGCGCAGGCAGCGACCACGTTTTCCCAGCTGGTGACGCCCCCGGCAGCCCGAGGAACCACGTGGTCAAAGGTCAGATCGCCCTTGCCGCCACAGTACTGGCAGCGGAATTCGTCCCGCAAAAACAAATTGAAGCGCGTGAAGGCCACGCGCTTCTGAGGTTTCACATAGTCCTTGAGAACCACCACCGAAGGTATTCGGATCACCACGCTCGGGCTGCGGACGAGCTCGTCATACTCGGCGACAATGTCGACCCTGTCGAGCCAGGCCGCCTTGATCGCCTCTTGCCACGGCCACAGCGACAGCGGGTAGTAGGACAATGGCCGGTAATCCGCGTTCAGAACCAGTGCCGGGTGATGTTTCAACACCCCAGGCTCCCGTACAAACTCCGTTCTGAAATCGCCATCCATTCTGGACTCTCTCCTCGTCCCGGATTGCCACCGACCTGACCCGGAGCGGGGAGCGCCCGCTCCAGCTTGATACTGACTATATATCGTGGTTGGCCTCTGGCAAGTCCTGATTACCCACAAGATGTCGCCCTCGTGCTAACGCGCCCAGGTAACAGAGAAGTGACGGTTATCCACAGGCTTGCCGCCGCCGGTCCAGACAGTTATGGCCCTGTCTATGACATGGTTCATCCGCTTCAACAAACCCTATGACGTGCTGTCCCAGTTCACCGATCGCGGCAGCGCCGGTTCGCCGCGTCAGACCCTGTCCGATTTTATCGACCTGCCTGGCGTCTATCCCGCCGGGCGCCTGGATCGCGACAGCGAGGGACTGATGCTGTTGACCGATGACGGGCGCTTGCAAGCCCGCATCGCCGACCCCCGGCACAAGATGGCCAAGACCTATTGGGCACAGGTCGAGGGTATCCCCGACGAGGCCGCTCTGCATGCCCTGGCCAAAGGTGTTGAGCTGAACGATGGTCTCACGCGGCCCGCCCGCGCCCGGCTGATCGACGCGCCGCCGGAGCTGTGGCCACGCACCCCGCCGATCCGGGTGCGCAAATCGGTTCCCGACAGTTGGATCGAACTGACCATCCGCGAAGGCCGCAACCGGCAAGTCCGCCGCATGACCGCCGCCGTTGGCCACCCGACCCTGCGCCTGATCCGTGCGCGCATCGGCGAGTGGACCATCGACGGTCTCGCCCCGGGGCAATGGGAAACCCTGCCCGCGCCCCAATCCGGCCGCTGAGCCACGGCGGACGACCGATAGGCCAACAGCGCCTAAGCTCTTCTTTTTGGTTGCAAATACTCCCGCCGAAGGCATCCCGCCGATCCGCAAGCGGCTCACTTGGCGCATGGTCACCCGGACAGGTTTGCCGCGCTCAGAGCAAGACCTTGTCGCCGCCCTCGCGCCGATAGACCTCACGCGAAACCACACCCGCCTTTGCAAGAGCGGCGCGGAACCGTCCCATATGCGGGGTTGCGAAATGCGCCTCCAGCGCCGCCAGGTCCTGCCATTCCTCATAGACGCGGAACCGGGTCTCCTGACCAAGGACCTGACTGAATTCGTAGAGGATACAGCCGGGCTCATTCAGCGTCTCGGCAACCATGTCCACTGCCGCCGCGCGGGCAAGCTCCACCCCGCCCGCGGCAATCTCGATCACACCTGTCACGATCAGCATGTGTTTCTCTCCCATTCGCCTCTACAGGTTCAGCTTGTCACGCATGAAGGCCAGTGCCACCCCCAGGCCATCCTGGTCGATGCCATGGCCGGTGCCCTTCATCACATGGGCATAGATCTCCTTGAACCCCGCGCCTTGCAGCGCCTCGGCTGCTTGCGGCAAGGATTGCGGCGGCACCACGTCGTCGGCATCGCCATGCACCAGCAGAATCGGCATGCGGCTGACCACCTCGTCAGCCAGCAGGTCCGGCTCCAGGAGCCGTCCCGAAAAGGCGACGATCCCAGCGATCGGATCCTCACGCCGGGGGGCCACGTGCAAGCTCATCATCGTGCCCTGGCTGAAGCCGAACAGCACCACCTGTTCGGGCAGCAGATCCTCGTCCACCATCAGCGCGTCGAGAAAGGCGTTGAAGTCATCGACGGCGGCGGCCATGCCGCGCCGGGCCTCTTCCTCGGACGATCCGTCGAGCCATGGAATCGGAAACCATTGGAACCCAAAGGGCATGCCCGGGATGGTCTCGGGTGCATCAGGAGCGACGAACAGCGTGTCGGGCAGATACTCTCCCAGCACATCGGCCAGCCCCAAGAGGTCCGCGCCGTTGGCGCCATAGCCATGCACGAACACCACCGCCGAGCGGGTATCGCCGGATACCGGTGCCTTGCGCCCGGCCTTCAGAACACGTGTCATCTGATCCCTTCCCTGTCCTTTGACACCCGGTAATAGGCCCAGAGCACCCGCGCCGCAACCGAGCGCCAGGGCGACCAGGCCATCGCCATCTGTCGCAGGGCGCGCTCGCTGGGGCGCTCGGGCAAGTCATAGAGTACCCGTGCCGCCTCTTGCAGAGCCAGATCGCCGGGCGCGAACACATCAGCGCGGCCCAGGCTGAACATGGCGTAGATCTCGGCGGTCCAGACCCCGATGCCGGGCACCCGGATCAGTTCGGCGATCACCTCCTGATCCGGTGCTGTACGCAAGCCCTTGAAATCAATACGCGCTTTGGCAAGCTCGCGGGCATATCGGATCTTCTGTCGGCTCAGGCCCACCGCGCGCAGATCGTCGTCGCTGGCCCAGAGGATCTTGCGCGGGCCGGTCAGACCCGCCGCCCGCATCCGTGCCCAGATCGCGTTGGCCGAGGCGACGCTGACCTGCTGGCTGACAATGGCGCTGAGCAGTTCGGCAAAGCCATCCGGGCGCCGTCGCAATGGCAAGGGCCCGGTCAGCGTCATCGCATGGGCCATGCGCGGGCAACTTTCGGCCAGCCAGGCCGCCCCTTCGGCCACGCAATCGGGGGATTCGATGATACGTCCAACAGTCATCCCGACCCCTGCGACACGATTCCAGTTCACTCAAAGGTTAATCTGTTCACAATAGGTTTCAACCGGCTTGCCGCCGCTTGCATTCACCGATACGCATGCGTCCATGACGCTCGCCGACAACCACACCAGCGACAGTCGCGCCAAACGCAATGTCGCCGTTCTCGTCGCCGCCCAGGCCATTCTGGGCGCGCAGATGCCGATGATCTTTACCATTGGCGGGCTGGCCGGCCAGTCGCTGGCCAGCAATGTCTGCCTCGCAACGCTGCCGATCTCGCTGATCGTTCTGGGGTCGATGCTGGCGGCGACACCGATTTCGGCCATCATGCAGAAATGGGGCCGCCGGGCCGGATTCCTGCTGGGGGCGCTGGCGGGTGCACTGGGCGGCGCGGTCGGGGCCTATGGCCTGTACCTCTCCTCGTTCCCGGTGTTTCTGGTGGGCAGCCTGCTGACCGGCGTTTATATGAGCGCGCATGGCTTTTATCGTTTTGCCGCCGCCGATACCGCCTCGGACGCGTTCCGGCCCAAGGCGATCTCTTATGTCATGGCAGGCGGGCTGGCCGCCGCGATCATCGGGCCGCAACTGGTGAAGGCCACGTCCGACGCTTATGTCATCCCGTTTCTGGGCACATATTACGCGGTGATTGCGGTCAACCTGCTGGGTGCGCTCCTCTTCTTCTTCCTCGACATTCCGCGCCCCACTCCGCCCGCTGCCGACAGCCCGCGCGGGCGCTCGCGGATGGAATTGCTGAAAACTTCGCGTATCGCGGTGGCGGTGATCTGCGCCATGGTCTCCTATGCGCTGATGAACCTGGTGATGACCTCGACCCCGCTGGCGGTGGTGGGCTGCGGATATGATAGGGGCGATGCGGCGGATGTGGTGACCAGCCACGTGCTGGCCATGTATGTGCCCAGCTTCTTCACCGGCCATCTGATCGCCCGGTTCGGGGTGGAAAAGGTCGTAGCCGCCGGTCTGGTGGTGCTGGCCGCCGCCGGGGTGGTGGCGCTGCAAGGCGTTGACCTCAACAACTTCTTCATTGCGCTCATTCTTCTGGGACTGGGCTGGAACTTCGGCTTCATCGGCGCCACCACAATGCTTGCCAGTGCCCATGAACCGCATGAGCGTGGCCGGATGCAGGGACTGAACGATCTGTTGGTCTTTGGCGGCGTCACCATGGCCTCGCTGGCCTCGGGCGGGCTGATGAATTGCTCGGGCGGCAATGCGGTCGAGGGCTGGACTGCCGTTAACCTGGCGATGGTTCCCTTCCTGACCCTGGCGGGGGGGGCGCTGATCTGGCTGATGCTGCGCCCTAGGGATGCGTAAGCGGGGGCGCTGCCCCCGTCGCCTGACGGCGACTCCCCCGGGATATTTTCAGCAAGAGGAAAGAGCGGAGACTGGTTTCTTTGCACCTGGCAATTGCGCTTACCAGCGGCCTGTCATGGCCTGCAGGCTAAGACGCAGATGGCGCGCAAAGGGGCTGAGGCCGATTTGACCCGTCGCGACACGGCCCGGGTCCTGCTGCAACTGGCGAAGGACAGCACCGCTTTGCCAGCCTGCCAACAGCGCGGGCCGGGCAGCAAGTGAGATCAGGGCACGTTTGGCGCGGGCACGCGACAGCCGGTCAAGCCCCTCTTCTGCAAGGCGTCGGATGCCCGCGGGGGAACCATCGAGCAGCGGGATGCGCCCGCGTGCCTCCAGCTCGGGGATGGCGCGAAACCAGTTGGCCAGTCCCGTCGCATAGCCGTAATCGCGCAAGACATCCTCGTCCGCCTGCCCCAGCGCCGCTGCGCTCGCGCAAAGCAGGCTGGCGCTGCTCTGTTCCAGATAGCGGGTCAAGTGGGCGTCATCCTCGAACGGGTCGCGGTAGATGTCCCAGCGCCGCACCGCCACGAACCCATCCAGCCGCGCCGCCATCTGCGGGCTGAGGATACCCGCCAGCGGCGTCACCACCGGATGCCGGCGCGGCGGCTTGCCGAGCGCCAGTTCTTCCAGCGCGTCGCGCCACCATTGCAGCCGCATCTCGGCAATCATCGGCTCGGCCGAGGCCCAGGGCGCGCGCGCCACCTCGACCGCCAGCGCATAGAGCGGGAACAGCACCCGCCGCGCCGCCACCGGCGCCGCCATCGCCGCCGCGAAACGGTCCGGGTCGGCGCGCTGCACCAGCTCGGCGCAGGCGGACAGATCGGCGTCGAAGACGTCGTTCACTCCGCCGCCACCCCTTGCCCCGCGCAATCGCGCAACAGTTTCCAGTTGATCGCGTCCAGCAGCGCCTCGAACGAGGCGTCGACTATGTTGGCGCTGACGCCCACGGTGGACCAGCGCCGCCCCTTGCCATCCTCGCTGTCGATGATGACGCGGGTCACGGCCTCGGTGCCACCCTGGGTGATGCGCACCTTGAAATCCACCAACCGCATGTCGCTGAGGATCGCCGAATAGCGCCCCAGATCCTTGGCCAGCGCCTTGTAGAGCGCGTTGACAGGACCCCGGTCGCTGCCGGTCTCGTCCAGCGACTCGCTGACCGAAAGCAGCTTTTCGCCGTCCACCTTGACCACCACGACCGCCTCGGACAGGCTGACCATGCGGTCATACTTGTTCTTGCGCCGCTCGACCGTGACCTTGTAGCGCTTGACCTCGAAGAACGCGGGCATCTGGCCCAGTTCGCGCCGCGCCAGCAGCTCGAAACTGGCCTGCGCGGTGTCATAGGAATAGCCCTCGTCCTCGCGCAGTTTGATAAGGTCCAGTATACGCCCCAGCGCCGGGTCGCCTGGCGGCACGGTCAGCCCCGCATCGGTCAGCCGCTTGCGCAGGTTCGACTGGCCCGCCTGGTTCGACATCGGGATGATGCGCTCGTTGCCGACCAGCGCCGGGTCGATATGTTCATAGGTTGAAGGGTCCTTGAGGATGGCGCTGGCATGCAGCCCGGCCTTGTGCGCAAAGGCCGAGGAGCCGACATAGGGCGCCTGTTTCACCGGCACCCGGTTCAGGATATCGTCCAGCATGCGGCTGATCCGGGTCAGGTCGGCCAGCGCCCCCGCGCTGACACCGGTTTCGAACCGGCTGGCATAAGGCTCCTTGAGCAGCAGCGTCGGGATCAGCGAGGTCAGGTTGGCATTGCCACAACGCTCGCCCAGCCCATTCAGCGTGCCCTGGATCTGGCGCGCACCCGCCATCACCGCGGCCAGCGAACAGGCCACCGCCTGATCGGTGTCGTTGTGGCAATGGATGCCCAGACGGTCGCCGGGGATACCGGCGGCGATCACCTCGCCCACCACGCGGGCCACATCAGCGGGCATGGCGCCGCCATTGGTGTCGCACAGCACGATCCAGCGCGCGCCTGCCTCCAGCGCGGCGCGGCAGACCTCCAGCGCATAGGCGGGATTGTCGCGATAGCCGTCAAAGAAATGCTCGGCATCAAACAGCGCCTCACGCCCCTGCGCCACGATATGGGCCATCGAGGCGCGGATGTTCCCGGTGTTCTCGGGCAGGTCGATCCCAAGCGCATGGGTCACGTGGTAGTCATGCGCCTTGCCGACCAGACAGACGATGCCCGTGCCCGCGTTCATCACGGCGGCCAGCACATCGTCATTCTCGGCCGAACGGCCCGACCGCTTGGTCATGCCAAAGGCGGTCAGCCGCGCGCGGGTCGCTGGCGCGGCCTCGAAAAACGCGCTGTCGGTGGGGTTGGCGCCGGGCCAGCCACCTTCGATATAGTCGATGCCCAGACTGTCCAGCGCCTGGGCGATGCGCACCTTCTCGGCCGTGGAAAACTGCACGCCCTGGGTCTGCTGCCCGTCGCGCAGGGTGGTGTCGTAGAGGTAGAGGCGGTCAGCCATGGTCCGGCTCCTGCTTCTTTCTGGTAACAAATACTCCGGGGTCCGGGGCAGAGCCCCGGTCCGACGGCTTTGGCCTGCAAAACGGCACGAGAGTCATTGCAACGCTTCCAGCTTGGCCGCGTCGAAATCGGGCCCAGGCACAAGTTCGACGCCGCTCTTGCTCATGCGCACTTCGAGTCCCGCCGCGACCAGGGCGGATTTCAGCCGATCCACTTCCGAGAAATCCTTGCTTGCCATTGCATTCTGGCGCGCAGTGAAGAGCCGCGCCGCCTGCTCCGACAGGTCGACCACCGGAACCTCGGCCCAGGCTCCGATTGCCTCCGTCAGCAGTCCCATTATCCGGGCCGATGCCAGAAGCGCCGGAGGCTCACCTTCGGCAGCAAGACGATGCAGTTCGGCAATCGCGCCTGCCGTATTGAGATCGTCGGCCAGCGCCTCGATCACCGCAGGTGCGGCGCTGGCGGCGGGTTCGATGCCCGCTGTCAGCGCATGCCACTTGCGCAATGTCGCTTCCGCCTCTTTCGCTTTCTTCTCGGTCCAGTCCATCGGCTTGCGGTAATGCGTGCTGAGGAACACGAACCGGATCACCTCGCCCGGGATGCCCTGATCCAAGAGGTCGCGCACGGTAAAGAAGTTGCCCAGCGACTTGGACATCTTCTTACCCTCGACCTGCAACATCTCGTTATGCAGCCATATATTTGCAAAACGACCCTCGGGATGGGCGCAGCAGCTTTGCGCGATTTCGTTCTCGTGATGCGGAAACATCAGGTCGTTGCCGCCGCCGTGAATGTCGAAGCTTTCGCCCAAGAGCTCGTAACTCATGGCCGAGCATTCGATATGCCAGCCCGGCCGCCCCCGGCCCCAGGGGCTGTCCCAGCCGGGCAGATCGGGGGTCGAGGGTTTCCACAGCACGAAATCCATCGGGTTCTTCTTGTAGGGCGCGACCTCGACCCGGGCACCCGCGACCATGTCGTCGACCGAGCGGCCCGAGAGCTTGCCATAGTGCTCTTTCCACGAATCCACCGCGAACAGCACATGCCCCTCGGCCTCATAGGCATGGCCCTTGGCGATCAGGTCAGCGATCATCGCCACCATCTGCGGGATATATTGCGTCGCGCGCGGCATGTGGTCGGGTTCCAGCGCGCCCAATTCGCCCATGTCGTCCAGAAACCACTGGGTCGTCTCGGCGGTGATATCGCCGATAGGTCGCCCGCTTTCGGCCGCGCGCGCGTTGATCTTGTCGTCCACATCGGTGAAGTTGCGGGCATAGGTCACGTGATCCGCGCCATAGACATGGCGCAGCAGACGGTAGAGCACGTCGAACACCACCACGGGCCGCGCGTTGCCCAGATGCGCCCGGTCATAGACGGTGGGACCGCAGACATACATGCGCACATTCTGGGGGTCGATCGGGACAAACTCTTCCTTTGTCCGCGTCCTTGTGTTGTGCAGCTTGATTGTCGTCATCGGTCTTGTTCCTCAACAGCATGCGGCAGGCGCTTGTCAGCGCGGGCTTAGCAACTTGTCTTTGCGAAGGAAACGACGAATGACCAGCCCGCGATTGGATCAGCGGGTAATGCAGCAGATAATGATGCGAATGGTGCGGGTCATGGTATATCGTCTAGCACGCCAGGCCTGCTTCTCCAACATGAAAATCCGGACGGCGATTGACAAGCGGAACCACCTCTGCCCCTCTCCGCCTGGAACGCAGGCAAGGGAAGCGACATGAGACTGTCACGGCGGATAACCGGCCTCACCGGGGGTGGATCGGATGGGTGGGACCTGTTCCTGCGGGCGCGGCGGATGATCGCCGAAGGCATCGCCGTGACCGAGTTGACCATTGGCGAGCATGACACGCGGACGCACAGCTCGATTCTCGATGCCATGGACCGCTCCGCCCGGAGCGGTCATACCGGTTATGCCATGGTGCCCGGCACGGCTCTGTTGCGCGATACGGTGGCCGCGCGGGTGCAAGAACGGACCGGCCAGCGCACCACCCGTGACAACGTGCTGATCACGCCCGGAGGTCAGGCGGCCCTGTTCGCGGCGCATAGTGCGGCTTGTGATCCCGGGGATACGGCGCTGTTTGTTGATCCCTATTACGCCACCTATCCGGGCACGATTCGCGGTGCCGGCGCCCTGCCCCGCGCCGTGATCGCGAGGGCCGAGGACGGGTTCCAGCCGCGCGCCGAAGCGATCGGGGCCGAGGCAGATGGCGCGGTGTCTCTCCTGATCAACTCACCCAACAATCCGACGGGGGTGGTCTATGGCCGTGAAACGCTGGAGGGGATCGCCCGTGTCTGCCGGGATCGCGATCTGTGGCTGATCTCGGACGAGGTCTATGACACCCAGATCTGGGAAGGGGCGCATCTGTCTCCCCGTACTTTGCCCGGAATGGCCGAGCGCACGCTGGTCGTTGGTTCAATGTCCAAGTCCCACGCCATGACCGGGTCGCGCTGCGGCTGGATCGTGGGCCCGGAAGAGGCGATTTCGCATCTGATCACGCTGGCCCCCCATACCACCTATGGCGTGCCCGGGTTTGTCCAGGACGCGGCGGTGTTCGCCCTGGGGGAAGGACGCGACCTGGAAGAGGAAATTGCAACCCCGTTTCGTCGGCGCCGAGAGCTTGCGCAGCATATCCTGGCGGGCCAGAATGCCGTCCGTCTCAGCCCGGCCCAGGGGGCGATGTACCTGATGTTGGATATACGGGCGACCGGCCTGTCGGGCGAGGCCTTTGCCGCGACCTTGCTCGAAACCCACCATATCGCCGTAATGCCGGGGGAAAGTTTTGGCAAGGCGGCGGCGGGCCATGTTCGGGTGGCAATGACCGTTGCCGACGATGCCTTTGCCAAAGCGCTCAAGACGCTCTGTCATTTTGCGGCGCAGCAGGCGCCTAGCCTGCCCCAAATATGATATCGGGCGGCCCGCAGGCCGCCCGCCCTTGATTTCAATAGCCTCAGAACCGGAACGAAGCCCGCAGGTTGAAGGTATCGACGTTGAAATCGCTGCCCGCACCGCCCAGATCGTTGAACTCGTGGCGTAAAACCTCGCCGCTCACGGCCCATTTTTAGGTCACGGGATAGGCCAACCCGACCCCATAGACGAGCCCGGTGTCATTACCGAACGACGTGGTTGCCCGCGCGGCGCCCACCACGCCATAGCCCAGAACCGGTCCGAAATCGTACCCGGCCTTGGCCTTGAACCGGCCGATATTGTCGATCGTGCCGCCAGCACCGCCCAGATCGGCATTCACGCGGTCATATTCGACCTCGCCGCCCAGCACGAACCCGCTACCAAAGGAATAGTCATAGCCGACATGGCCGCCAAATCTGGTGTTGTCCCCGTCGCGCGCGCCCGGTCCGTCGGCGTCGGTGTAACCGACCCCCAGACCAAGATACGGGCCGTTGAACTCACCGGCCAAGGCGGGAAGGGATGCAACCGAGATGATCGCTGCGGCGGATACCAAGAGTTTCATTTTCTGAATCCTTGTCATTGACGCGCCAGCGTCGGATAGGACCAGGACTGCTCTGCCTGCACGTGGCGCCGGCGCATTCTCCAGATGTGAGTCCTGGGCCGGTGCTGCAATGAAAGGTCAGCCACGGATCAAGCCATGCGCTGAAACCTGCCCGATCCCTGGCAGGGATCGCGGTTTTCCGCGCATGGCGTCTGCGACCTTCTGGTCGCAAACAGGACAGAATACGTCGGCATGCACTGTAGGGTCTCGTCATTCGGGAGTGAGGCCATATGCAAGGCGAACGCAGCAAGATCTGTCTGGTCAGTCGCACCATCGGTGCCGATCGCGGTCGCGCGGCGCGGGGTCGGCCAGTCCGGGTCTGAGCACGGATCAGACCTTCGGACCTTTTCAATACCGGATACCCAGACATGAATGACCAGAATCGTAACTCCGCCCGCTCCGGCGGTCGTGCCGCCCGTCGTGCCGCCCGCGCCTCGGCCCTGCCAGATCACCTGCGCCCCATTCGCCCCGGCATGAGCGGCGGTGCGCTCAACGTGCTCAGCCAGCAGGACATGGAGCGCATCCATAACGCCGCGCTCGACGCGCTGGAGCGGATCGGGCTGGCCGATGCGCCGCAAAGCGGCATCGACTACCTGACTGCCGCAGGATGTACCCTGGGCGAGGATCGCCGCATCCGCTTCCCGCGCGCCCTGGTCGAGGATACGCTGGCCCGCGCCAATCGCTCGGTCACGCTCTACAGCCGCGATGGCAAGACCGATCTCGACCTGTCCGGCACCCGCGTCCATTACGGCACCGCTGGCGCCGCCGTGCACATGGTCGATGTGGAGGGTCGAGAATACCGGGATTCGACCGTTCAGGATCTGCACGACGCCGCGCGCATCTGCGAACAACTGGACAATATCCATTTCGTTCAGCGCCCTATGGTCTGTCGCGATATTCCCGACAACCGCGACATGGACCTGAACACGGTCTATGCCTGCTGCGCGGGCACGTTCAAACATGTCGGCACCTCGTTCACCGATCCGTCTTATGTGAAACCGGCCATCGAGATGCTGCATCTGATCGCCGGAGGCGAGGACAAATGGCGAGAGCGGCCTTTTGTGTCGAACTCCAACTGTTTTGTCGTCCCGCCGATGAAATTCGCCACCGAATCCTGCCTGGTGATGGAGGAATGCATCAAGTACGGCATGCCAGTGCTTCTGCTGTCCGCCGGAATGGCGGGGGCCACGGCCCCGTCTACCATCGCGGGTGCCATCGTGCAGGCGGTGGCCGAATGCCTTGCCGGGCTGGTTTACGTAAACGCCGTAAAGCCCGGCGCACCGGCAGTTTTCGGCACCTGGCCTTTTGGGCTGGATCTGCGCACCGGCGCGATGACCGGAGGCTCGGGCGAGCAGGCGCTTTTAACCGCGGGCTGCGCCCAGATGCATCGGTTTTACGATCTGCCGGGCGGTGCCGCGGCTGGTATCGCCGACAGCAAGCTGCCCGATATGCAAGCCGGGTGGGAGCAGATGTGTTCCAACGTGATGGCGGGCCTCTCGGGGTTGAACATGGTTTACGAAGCGGCGGGCATGCATGCCTCGTTGCTGGGCTTCTGTCACGAGAGCCTGATCCTGTCGGATGACCTGATCGGACAGGCGTTGCGCTGTGTGCGCGGGATCGAGGTCAATGACGAAACCCTGGCCCTAGATCAGATCGCCCAGGTCTGCCTGGGCGGATCGGGCCATTACCTCGGCACCGATGCGACGCTGAGCCGGATGCAGTTGGACCATGTCTATCCGACCTATGGCGATCGGACCTCGCCCAAGGAATGGGCCGAGATCGGCAAGCCCGATCTTGTGACCAAGGCAAAGGCACGCAAGGAGCAGATCCTGGCAGAGCGCTCGCCAGCCCGGTTCGACCCGGTGACCGATGCCGCGATCCGGGCACAATTCAACATTTACCTCCGCGCATAAGGCGCTGAAATAGCGCCGTAATACTATCTCAAAATGGTCAATTCAGCTGGCCATTCGGAAATGGGTCACGCTATTTCCAAAGAAAAGAAAAAGGGGGCCGGGGCCCCCTTTGAGTTTCGCCATCCAGGCTCACTTCGTTGACCGCCCGGTTTTTCTGCCTGCGGCCTGGACGCGTCGGGGGCGAGCGCACCCGCCCCGTGATCGAGTGAGGGGGCTGGTCACCCCGCCCCACCCGGGACCCGGCAACCCCAGCAGATGGGGCCGTCGGCTGGAACGCCGGGCACGGATGGACCGCGCCGCCGGTTCCGGATTTCGGCGGGGCCGGATTTCCGAGGGAAGCCCCCGGCCCCTACGCGCCCCGGCGGGGGCGCGATCCTGCACCGGTGGTTACGAGCAGCCGCTCGTCGCACCGCAGGTGTTGCACTTCATGCAGGTGCCGTTTCGCACCAGCGTGTAGTTGCCGCATTCGCCACAGGCCTCGCCCTCGTACCCCTGCATCCGGGCCTTGGTGCGCGCATCCATGCCGGTAACGGTGCCGGAGGTCAGCGCGGTGACAGTCACCGAGGCTGCGCCTGTTTCGGGCACAAGTGTCTGGAGCGCCGCCAACGGGTCGGCGCCGTTCACGGCGCCACCGTTCAGAACCACGAGTTCCTGCGGCAAACGCTTGCGCAGATAGCCGGTCGAGCTGATCTGCTTCAGCACCTCGAGCGATTTGGACGCCGCCGTTTCGGTCACCGGCGTCACGTTCGAGACGCCCTCTTCCTCGCCGCGACCGATATCGTCGAAGGTGGCGCCTTCGGGTTTGACATGCGCCAGGTCAGTGCGGTCGAGATAGCTGACCGCCAGTTCCCGGAACACGTAGTCGAGGATCGAGGTGGCGTTCTTGATCGAGTCGTTGCCCTGCACCATGCCCGCGGGTTCGAACTTGGTGAAGGTAAAGGCGTCGACAAATTCTTCCAGCGGCACGCCATATTGCAGGCCGACCGAAACCGCGATGGCAAAGTTGTTCATCATCGCGCGGAAACCGGCACCTTCCTTGTGCATGTCGATGAAGATCTCGCCAAGGCTGCCGTCACCATATTCGCCGGTGCGCAGATACACCTTGTGACCGCCCACGATCGCCTTTTGGGTATAGCCCTTGCGGCGATGCGGCAGCTTTTCGCGGTGGCTGCGGATCACCTCCTTGACCACGATCTTTTCAATCACCTTCTCGGCCAGCACGGCGGCCTTCTCGGCGGGAGAGCCGCTTTCCAGGATTTCCGCCGCCTCGTCGTCATCCTCGACCAAGGCCGTGGCCAGAGGCTGGCTCAGCTTGGATCCATCGCGGTAGAGCGCGTTGGCCTTGACCCCCAGCGACCAGCTCAGCTCGTACGCCTTCTGGCAATCCTCGATAGTGGCGTTGTTGGGCATGTTGATCGTCTTGGAAATCGCGCCCGAGATGAAACTCTGCGCCGCCGCCATCATGGTGATGTGGCTGTCCACGCCCAGGAACCGCTTGCCCTTCTTGCCGCAGGGATTGGCGCAATCGAAGATCGCATAATGCTCCTTGGAAAGATGCGGCGCGCCTTCAAGCGTCATGGTCCCGCAGACATGGTCGTTGGCGGCTTCGATATCCTTTTTCGAGAAGCCGAGATGGCGCAGCAGGTCGAATGTCGGATCGTTCAGCTTGGCATCCGGGATGCCCAGGACCTGCGTGCAGAATTCCTGGCCTAAGGTCCACTGGTTGAACACAAAGCGGATGTCAAAGGCCGACTCGAGCGCCGCCTCGATCTTGCTCAGCTCATTCGGGCCAAAACCGTGACCGGTTAGCGAGGTATGGTTGATCCCCGGCGCATTGCCAATCGAGCCATGGCCAACGGCATAGGACACGATTTCTTCGATCTGGGAACTCGAATAGCCCAGATGCTCCAGTGCGGCAGGTACCGAGCGGTTGATGATCTTGAAATATCCGCCGCCGGCCAGTTTCTTGAACTTCACCAGCGCGAAATCGGGTTCGATCCCGGTGGTATCGCAATCCATCACCAGACCGATGGTGCCGGTGGGTGCGATAACCGTGGTCTGCGCGTTGCGATAGCCGTTCTTCTCGCCTAGGCTCAGCGCCTCGTCCCAGGCGGTCATCGCCAATTCGACCAGCCGGTTGTCGGGGCAATTGGCGTGATCCAGCGGCACCGGCTTGACGCTCAGCTTTTCATAGCCGTTGGCCTTGCCATAAGCAGCGGCGCGGTGGTTGCGAATGACGCGCAGCATGTGATCGGCATTGCGCTGGTATCCGGAAAACGGCCCCAGCTCTCCGGCGATCTCGGCCGAGGTGGCATAGGCGACACCGGTCATGATCGCGGTCAGCGCACCACACAGCGCGCGCCCCTCGTCGCTGTCATAACCATAACCCATGTTCATCAACAGACCGCCGATATTGGCATAGCCCAGACCCAGGGTGCGGAAATCATAGCTCAGCTGCGCGATTTCCTTGGACGGAAACTGCGCCATCATCACCGAGATTTCCAGCGTCAGCGTCCAGAGCCGGATCGCATGCATATAGTCGTCGGCCTGAAACTCGCCCTCCTTGAGGAAGGTCAGCAGGTTCATCGACGCTAGGTTACATGCGGTATCGTCCAGGAACATATACTCCGAGCACGGGTTCGACCCGCGGATCGGCCCATCTTCGGGGCAGGTGTGCCATTCGTTGACGGTATCGTGGAACTGGATGCCCGGATCGGCACAGGCCCAGGCGGCATGGCCGACCTTTTCCCACAGATCGCGCGCCTTGACCGTTCGGGCGACCTTGCCATCGACCCGGTTGATCAGTTCCCAATCTGCGTCTTTTTCGACCGCCTTGAGGAAGGCGTTGGTCACACGGATCGAATTGTTCGAGTTCTGCCCCGAGACAGAACTGTAGGCATCGCTGTCCCAATCGGTGTCATAGGTCGGGAACTCGATGCTGGTGTGGCCCTGCCTGGCGTAGTCCAGAACCCGCTTGATATAGGTCTCCGGGATCGCGACCTTCTTGGCCTCGCGGATCGCGGCCTTGAGCCCATCGTTGGTGTTTGGATCATAGGCATCCGCCTCGACCCCGTCCCAGGACCGGATGGCGGCGAAGATGCCGTTCAGCATCTTTTCGTGCATCTTCGAGCCGGCCACGATGCTGGCGACCTTCTGCTCTTCGATCACTTTCCACTGGATGAACTGTTCGATATCGGGGTGGTCGGCGTCGACGATCACCATCTTGGCTGCCCGGCGCGTGGTGCCACCCGACTTGATAGCGCCCGCCGCCCGATCGCCGATCTTAAGGAAGCCCATCAGGCCCGAGGACTTGCCGCCGCCCGACAGTTTCTCTCCCTCGGCGCGCAGGTGGCTGAAGTTGGTGCCGGTGCCGGACCCGTATTTGAACAGGCGCGCCTCGCGTACCCACAGGTCCATGATCCCGCCGTCGTTCACCAGGTCGTCACTGACCGACTGGATGAAACAGGCATGCGGCTGGGGATGCTCATAGGCGCTGTCGGATTTGGTCAGCTTGCCGGTCTTGTAGTCTACATAGTGGTGACCCTGAGCCGGGCCGTCGATGCCATAGGCCCAATGCAGGCCGGTGTTGAACCACTGCGGGCTATTGGGGGCCGCGCGCTGGGTCGCCAGCATGAAGCGCATCTCGTCATAATAAGCGCGCGCGTCTTCTTCGGTGGAGAAATAGCCGCCTTTCCAGCCCCAATAGGCCCAGGCACCGGCCAGACGGTCAAACACCTGTTTCGATGAGGTTTCTCCGCCCATCACGGCACCTTCATCGGCGACCGACCGCCACAGGAACTCGGGCACGCCCTTCTCACGCACCTTCTTGAGACGGCTGGGAACGCCCGCCTTGCGAAAGTACTTTTGTGCGATAACGTCGCTTGCCACCTGGCTCCAGTCTTCGGGGATCTCGATGTCGTCCAACCGGAACACGATGCTGCCATCGGGATTGCGAATCTCGGAGGTCGCGGTGACAAACTCCAGCTCCGCATACGCATCCTGCCCTGCAATCGTGAACTTTCTATCGATCTTCATGTCCCCAGCCCCTGGTCCTTTGGTTCATATGTGGCCGCCTGGCCTTGCTCCGATTTCGGGTCCTGACCCGAACCGGATAGATACGCAAAGATCGGCCAGCCGACCCGGTCGGCACTCGGCATCCCTGCGCACTCGTTGGCTTGCGGTCGTCCCATCCATGCGCGGCCTCTGAATTATTAACTACCAGATTTAGTGGCTCAACGCTCGGCTCACACAATCTGACGTATTGGGACATATCAGGTCAACGGCAATTTTTGACTTTCGAGGATTCTTTTTGGTTGACCTCGCACGTGCCGGAATCCGCCCGTCACAGCGCTGCGATTCCTCCACATGTCGTCCACAGGAGTTCGCTGCGACCGCAAAATGACCGTTGCGACGTTTTCCCGATTTTTCAGGCAAGTTTAGCAGCGTTGTCGTTCAGACCCGCGCAACTATACTGCATCGCAGCAAATCTGAATCGGCCTCGCAGCGCCTGTCGAAATGGCATAGAGGTTGCACATCAGCCTGCCAAACACCTGAGTCTCGGACGTGTTCAATTTTCGTGCAATTCTGCTTTGCGTTCCGAGTATCGTTGCATCTTGCACACAAGATGTAGCACGATATCACACTGCCGCTGAGTTTCCGGAACGCCCGGTTGCATTGATCGAAGGATTCGAAGCCGCCTGCGCCGATCGAACCGAGACGTTTCGGCGTCCGGATGCAGAAACCGCGCAATGCTGGGTCTACCTGCCACCGGATGTCACCGCCGCGTTGATTCTGACCCATGGCGGTACCTACGAGGACCTGCCGCAACTCGTCCTTCAGTTGCGCGTGATCCGTCAGACCGATCAGCTATACCGCGCGGATCTGGAGAATTACATCAACGTCCCCCGGACGAAAGGGTCCGACCTGCGTGTTGCTTACAAGGACCAGACCACGCTGCGCAGTATTTCGCGCATGCTTGACGATCTGGGCGGCAAACCGATCATCGAATGAGTGAGGATGGTCGGGGCGGCGAGATTCGAACTCACGACCCCCTGTACCCAAAACAGGTGCGCTACCAGACTGCGCCACGCCCCGGACCGTGCGCCTTCCTAGCGGTGCGCCGTCGATTTGAAAAGGCCTAACACGGCCAAACTGCGGAACCTTGCAAAAAAACCGGATGTCTCAGCCTGGCACCAGCCGAGATTCCGTAACTGGCGGCAAGTCCACCATTTATTTCCAGCACGGCGAACACGTCATCCCCACCGGGGATCGCGGTTTCATCATGCGGGATCGCATTGGAATGCACGCGGGTAACCTCTCCGAACTGATCGACAAAGATCATGTCGAGCGGGATAAGCGTGTTTTTCATCCAGAAGGCCACCCGTTGGGGGCGTTCAAAAACAAAGAGCATGCCAGCGCTTCTGGGCAGGTGCTCGCGAAACATCAGCCCGCGCGACCGGTCCTGCTGAGTGGCGGCCACTTCGATCGAGAACCGCAGTTCGGTCTCCTCGCCTTGGACAAAGACGACATCGTCACGGCAGGCTTCGAGCGCAAACGCCGGCGCGCTCAGGATGATGGCAAGAAAAAAGAGCGCCGCGCGCAACATGGTGATGCCTCAGTCCTTGATGGCCGATTCCCAGGCCAGAACCTCGGCCGCCATCCGACCGCGTTTCCCATCAATGACCCGCATCGCCAGGGCTTCGCCCGGTTGCAGGTCGGCCAAGCCGGACTGGCGCAACACCTCGATGTGCAGGAAGACATCCTCGCTGCGCCCGAAGACATTGGCAAAACCAAAGCCCTTGCCCTTGTCAAACCACTTGACGCGCGCCGGTTCCATCGGCGCCATGCGGATCGCGTCCTGGTCCAATTCGGCAAAATCCGAAAGCACGGCAGCGTCCGACCGCTCTGGCGGAACAATCGAGATGACCTCGATCGCCTGAACACCCCGTTCGGTCCGGTGTGTGGAAATCTCGATCAGCGCGCCATCCGCAACCGAGCTTTGTCCAAAGTTACGCAGGACATTGACATGCAGGAGGATGTCCGGCCCCCCTGCGTCAGAAACGACAAACCCGTACCCTTTGGCAGGATCGAACCATTTCACCCGTCCCCGCACTTGATAGACACTGCTCAGATCTTCGGCCACTTGATTTCCATCGTGGTTGGATACTTTTTCAGACCTCTGATGTGCCGGATTTTCACCCTGATTTTCAAGCGAAAAAAACTTTTCTTTTTCAGGTGGTTGCATTTCACGTCACGCGAATATCAAGGATTTAGGCGCAGGACTTCCCAGCTGTCACCGGGTTTTGCGCAACGCCAAACAAAGCGGTCATGTAGTCTGAACGCACCATCTGCCCAGAACTCGATTTCAACCGGCCGCAACCGGAAACCGCCCCAAAACGGCGGACGGGGCGGATTTGTTCCCTTGGCCGCCGTGACCTTGGCGACCTCGGCCATCAGAGCGGTCCGGCTGGACAGCGGTCGCGACTGCATTGAGGCCCAGGCCCCCAACCGGCTCTTGAGCGACCGGGACTGATAATAGGCATCCGCCTGGGGCCCCTCCTCGCGGCTGATCAGGCCGCGCACGCGGATTTGTCGGCGTAGCGACTTCCAGTGCATGACAAATGCAGCCTTGCCGGCACCATCGAGTTCCTGGGCCTTTGCGCTTTCGTAGTTCGTGTAGAAGACAAACGCGTCTGTCTCGATATCCTTGAGCAGGACCATCCGGACATTTGGCAGTCCATCCGCGTTCACCGTTGCCAACGCGATCGCGTTCGGATCGTTGATCTCGGTGGCCTCGGCTTCGGCCAACCAGTTTCGCGCAATTGCAAATGGGTCATCACCGGCAAAAATGCCAGTCCGGTCACTCATGTCCATCCCCCTGAACAAGTTAATTCGAACCCTAAGCCCTCTTGCCCCTCTCAGCAAGAGCGCGCGCCCTTGAAGCGATATGTCCAATCGCATACACCACTTTCTCATGACGCGAAGACAGGCGGAGAACCGAAGATGTCAAATCAGTTGATGGCGGGCAAACGCGGCCTCATCATGGGGCTGGCCAACGATAAATCCATTGCATGGGGGATCGCCAAGGCACTGTCCGACGCGGGGGCCGAACTTGCCTTTTCATATCAGGGAGATGCGCTGAAGAAACGGGTCGATCCATTGGCGGCTCAGTTGGGCAGCGAAATCGTTCTGCCCTGCGATGTGGGCGACGAGGCATCCATCGATGCGTTATTCGACGCGCTCGAACAGAAATGGGGCAAGCTCGACTTTGTCGTGCACGCCATCGGTTTTTCCGACAAGAACGAACTGCGCGGCCGATATGTCGATACCAGCCGGGCCAATTTCAAGCTGACCATGGACATCTCGGTGTTTTCCTTCACCGCCGTGATGAAGCGGGCCGAAAGGCTGATGACCGACGGTGGCAGCGCCGTCACCCTCACCTATTACGGTGCCGAACAGGTGATGCCACACTATAATGTGATGGGCGTGGCCAAGGCGGCGCTGGAAGCTTCGGTCAAATACCTCGCAGAGGATCTGGGCAAGGACGGTATCCGCGTGAACGCGATCAGCGCCGGCCCGATCAAGACACTGGCCGCCAGCGGCATCGGCGATTTCCGCTACATCATGAAGTGGAACGAATACAACTCGCCGCTGCGCCGTAACGTCACCATCGAAGACGTGGGCAAGTCGGCGCTCTACCTGCTGAGCGACCTCAGCTCGGGTGTCACGGGCGAAAACCTGCATGTCGATAGCGGCTATCACATCGTCGGGATGAAGGCGGTCGACGCCCCCGATATCGACAAGGGGTAATACGGTATGAGCACCAAGGATCCGCATCGCCTGCCGCATGAAAAGGGCTTTCACATCAGCTGGGACCAGATCCATCGCGACAGCCGGGCGCTGGCCTGGCGGCTGGATGGTCAGGGGCCCGACGACGGCGCCTGGCGCGCGGTGGTGGCAATCACCCGCGGCGGCATGGCCCCCGCGATGATCGTCAGCCGCGAGCTGGACATCCGTACCGTCGATACGATCAGCGTGAAATCCTATCACCATCAGTCCCAGGGTCAGGCACAGGTGCTGAAGGCGCCGGATGCGGGTCTGATGGGTGATGGCACCGGAATACTGGTGATCGACGACCTGGTAGACAGCGGCAAGACGCTGGAACTGGTGCGCGCGATGTATCCCAAGGCGCATTTCGCAACTGTCTACGCCAAGCCCAAGGGTCGGCCGATGGTCGATACGTTCATCACCGAGGTCAGCCAGGACACCTGGATCTTCTTCCCCTGGGACATGGCATTGCAATATGTCGAACCCTATCGCGGCACGGATTGATCCTGTCCGGTAAACTCGCGCCCCCACGGGGCACGTTTCAACGATCCAATCACAGACAGAGCACGCCCGATGACCCTGCCCCGCACCGCGACGACCTTTGCCCCTCCGGTGATGGAGGCGCGGCGCTGGCTGGAGGGCGTCACGTTTACGCCTGAACGCCCGCTGATCAATGTCAGCCAGGCGGCCCCGGTCGAGCCGCCGCCCCATGCGCTGCGGCAGGCGATGGCCGACTTTGCCCTGACCGAGGACAGCGCACATCTCTACGGCCCGGTTCTGGGCAACTCGGATCTGCGCGCTGAACTGGCCGCCCAGATCAGCCGCCATTATGGCGGCGCGGTCAGGCCGGAGCAGGTTGCGATCACCTCAGGCTGCAATCAGGCCTTTGCCGCCGCGATCTCGGCGATCACCGGCGAAGGGGATGAAGTAATCCTGCCAACGCCTTGGTATTTCAATCATAAAATGTGGCTCGACATGGCGGGCGTCACGGCGGTGCCGCTGGCCACAGGACCCGATCTGCTTCCCGACGTGGACGCCGCACGCGCCCTGATCACGCCGCGCACCCGTGCCATCGCATTGGTGACGCCAAATAACCCCGGCGGCGTGGAGTATCCCGCCGAACTGGTCGGTGCCTTTTACGATCTGGCCGCCGAACACGGGTTGCGATTGATGGTCGACGAGACCTATCGCGATTTCGACAGCCGGTCAGGCGCGCCGCATGACCTGTTCACCCGGCCCGACTGGGACCAGACGCTGGTACATCTCTATTCCTTCTCAAAGGCCTATCGTTTGACCGGACACCGGGTCGGCGCGCTGGCCAGCGACACCGCCCTGCTGGCCGAGATCGAGAAATTCCTGGATACCGTGGCTATCTGCCCCGGCCAGATCGGCCAGCATGCGGCGCTGTGGGGTATGCAGAACCTTGGCCAATGGGTCGCCGGTGAACGGGACGAAATCCTCGACCGCCGAGCCGCGATCGAGGACGGCATGCCAGCGCTCGCGGCGCAAGGCTGGAAGTTGCTGGGACTTGGCGCATACTTTGCCTATGTCGAACACCCGTTTGACATCCCGTCCGACGAGTTGGCCAAGCGTCTGGTATCCGAGGCCGGTGTTCTGCTGCTTCCCGGGACGATGTTCATGCCCAAAGGCGACCCTGCGGGGGAACGGCAATTGCGCATCGCCTTCGCCAATCTCGACCGCGCCGGGATCGGGCGCTTGTTCGACCGGCTTTCCACCATCCGCATCTGACCTTGCCCACCGATGCCGCCCGGCGTATTCAGGGCGGCAATCAAAGAGGCATGGCAGAACAGCCAGATCAAGCCGCAGCAAGGGGGCGACATGGCCGCACGCGTCAAAAGCTTATCGAAAACCTTCGTCTGGATTCTCATGGGTCTGCTGATGGCGGGCCTTGCAGGGTTCGGCGCCGTGAACCTGAGCGGCACCATCCGCACCGTGGCCACCGTGGGAGAAGAGACGATCAGCGTCGATGAATACGCCCGCGAGTTGCAACGCGAGATTCGCGCCATCGAGGCACAGACAGGTCAGCCCCTGCAAATGAGCCAGGTGCGCGATCTGGGGATTGACCAGAGCGTGCTGGCGCGTCTGGTGGCAATCGCGGCGCTGGATAACGAGGTCGCCGCGCTGGGTGTATCTATCGGGGACGAGAACCTGAGCAAGGAGATCGTCCAGATTCCGGCTTTTCAGGGCGTCGATGGCACGTTCGACCCCGAAGGCTATCGCTATGCGCTGGATAACGCCGGGTTGAGTGAAGCCGAATTCGAGGCCGACCTCCGCCGGGAATCGGCGCGCACCCTTGTGCAGGGCGCCATCATGGGTGGGCTTTCGATGCCCGAGACCTTTGCCGAGACACTGGCCCAATTCGTCGGCGCCCGCCGCAGCTTTACCATGGCGACTGTTGCCCCGGCTTCGCTGGACGAACCGGTGGCGGAACCCACCGACGCGCAAGTCGCCGCCTATTACTCTGAGCACACCGACCGATTCATGCTGCCACAGACGAAACGGATCACCTATGCGATCCTGTCGCCGGAAATGCTGCTGGATAGCCTGAGCGTTGATGAGAGCGCGGTGCGGCAACTCTATGAAAGCCGGGAAAGCGAATACCATCAGCCCGAGCGCCGCCTTGTCGAACGCCTGGTGTTTGCCGATGACGACGCGGCCGCCAGTGCAAAGGCACAGCTCGAAATCGGCTCGGCTACGTTCGAGCAACTGGTGCAGGACCGTGGACTGCAACTGGCCGATGTCGATCTGGGGGACCTGACAGCCGATGACCTCGGCACTGCTGCCGAGGCGGTGTTTGCCGCCGGTGTTGGCGATGTGGTCGGGCCTCTTGCCTCGGACCTGGGGCCCGCGCTTTTCCGGGTGAATGGTACTCTGGACGAACGCCTGACCAGTTTCGAAAGCGTCGAGGCCGAATTGCGTGACGAACTTGCAGGCGAACAGGCCCGCCGCCAGATCGAGGCACAAGCCGAAGCGCTGAGCGACATGCTCGCGGGTGGCGCAACGCTGGAGGAACTGGCGCAGGAAACCGCGATGGAACTGGCCCAGATCGACTGGACCGATGACAGTTCCGAAGGGGTTGCCGCCTATTCCGGCTTTCGCGATGCCGCGACCGAAGTGACCGAAGGCGATTTCCCCGAAATCCGTTTTCTCGAAGACGGATCGGTCTTTGCACTGCGCCTGGACGAGGAATTGGCGCCGCGTCCGGAACCGCTGGAAAGCGCGGGCGATCGTGTCGCTGCGGCCTGGATTGCCGACGAGACGGCCAAGGCCCTTGCCGACAAGGCCGCCAGCGTCGTGACGGGGCTGGCGACCGAGGGCGATTTCGCCGCAACCGGCCTGCCCCACCGGGTCGAAAACGGCCTGACCCGCACCGCGTTTATCGATGGCACGCCGGCTGGCTTCATGGAGCAGGTCTTTGCCATGCAGCCGGGTGACCTGAAGGTGATCAACGGAACCGATGCGGCCTTTGTCGTGCGGCTGGACGAGATCCTGCCGCCTGCCGAAACCGACGAACTGGCGCAGATGAAACAGGCGCTGAACGCCCAGGTAAGTCAGGCCCTCGCCCAGAACATCTTCGACCTTTATGTCCGTGACGCCCAGACCCGTGCTCAGCCAACGTTGGACCAACGGGCTCTGACCGCAGTGCAGACCAGCTTCCAGTAAGGGGCCGCAACATGGCGCTTACCCCCGACTTCGAGACCTTCGCCGGCGCCTACGAGGCCGGAGAAAACCAGATTGTCCATACCCGGCTTGCCGCTGATCTCGACACGCCCGTGTCGCTGATGCTCAAGCTGACGGGCGCCCAGAAGGACGCGTTCATGCTCGAGTCGGTGACCGGCGGTGAAGTGCGCGGGCGCTATTCGATCATCGGGATGAAGCCGGACCTGATCTGGCGTTGCCATGGCGAAACATCCTCGCTCAACCGGTCGGCCCGGTTCGATCCCGAGGCTTTTGCGGAACAGGACGGTAATCCGCTGGCCAATCTGCGGGCGCTGCTGGCGGAAAGCCGCATTTCGCTGCCCGAGGACATGCCTCAGGCATCAGCGGGGCTGTTCGGCTATCTCGGCTATGACATGGTGCGGCTGGTCGAACATCTGCCCGACGTGAACCCGGACCCGCTGGGCCTGCCAGATGCGGTGATGATGCGGCCGTCGGTTGTTGCCGTGCTCGACGGCGTCAAGGGCGAGGTTACCGTCGTCTCTCCGGCCTGGGTCAGCGACGGGCAATCGGCGCGTGCGGCCTACGCACAGGCGGCCGAGCGGGTGATGGATGCGGTGCGCGATCTTGAACGCGCCATGCCGGGGGAAAGCCGCGACCTGGGCGAGGCCTATGAAGTGGCGCCGCCGGTGTCGAACTTTACCAAGGACGGCTACAAGGCGGCGGTGGAGAAGGCCAAGGAATACATCCGCGCGGGCGACATCTTCCAGGTGGTCCCGGCGCAGCGCTGGACGCAGGAGTTTCCGCTGCCGCCCTTCGCGCTTTACCGCTCGCTGCGGCGCACCAACCCTTCGCCCTTCATGTTCTATTTCAACTTCGGCGGCTTTCAGGTGGTCGGTGCCAGCCCCGAAATCCTGGTGCGTGTGTTCGGGCAAGAGGTGACCATTCGCCCGATCGCCGGAACTCGACCGCGCGGGGCCACGCCCGAGGAGGATCGCGCGCTTGAAGCCGATCTTCTGGCCGATAAGAAGGAACTGGCCGAACACCTGATGCTGCTCGACCTTGGCCGCAATGATGCGGGCCGGGTGAGCAGGATCGGCAGCGTGCGCCCGACCGAGAAATTCATCATCGAGCGCTATTCGCACGTGATGCATATCGTGTCGAACGTGGTGGGCGAACTGGCGCCGGACAAGGACGCGCTCGATGCCTTCTTTGCCGGCATGCCCGCCGGCACGGTCAGCGGCGCCCCCAAGGTGCGCGCGATGCAGATCATCGACGAGTTGGAGCCCGAGAAACGCGGTATCTATGGCGGCGGTGTCGGCTATTTTAGCGCAGGTGGTGACATGGACATGTGCATCGCGCTGCGCACCGCCATCGTCAAGGATCGCAAGCTTTATATCCAGGCCGGTGGCGGCGTGGTTTATGACAGCGATCCCGAAGCCGAGTTCATGGAGACCGTGCACAAGTCGAACGCCATCCGCCGCGCGGCGGCCGATGCGGCCCGCTTCACCGGCAACGGCAACCGCTGATGCGGATAATTGATCCGCTGAAACTACCACCCGTTCCGTGGAAGAACGGTGGCGGTGTGACGCGCGAGATTGCCGGAGATCCACCGACCTGGCGCCTCAGCCTGGCTGATGTCGCAAGCGAAGGCCCCTTCTCTGTGTTTTCCGGGCTTGAGCGTGTATTGACGGTGATCGAAGGCGTTGGGATGGAGCTGCATTTCGACCAGCGGATATGCTATGCGCGCTTGGGTCAGCCGCTTGGGTTCCCTGGCGATGCCCCCGTCACCGGCAGTCTGCCTGACGGGCCAGTCCGGGACTTGAACCTGATCTTCGATCCGAACCGGGTGAGCGGTTCGGTCAAAGTGTATTCGGGTGCACAAAGCCTGCCGACAGATCAAGCCGAAGTGGCGATCTATGTTCTTGCAGGCGCTGCGACAATGCAGGGCGAACCACTGGCCGCTGGCCAGATGATACTCGAGCGCGCCGCAGCACTCGACCTCGCCCAAGGGAGCGAGGTCATCCGCATCTCCGTCTCGGATCGCGCCTGAGTATCGACTTTTCTGAGGTACCTCCGCCGAAGGAAACGCGCCCTGCGGGCGCGGCCCCTATTGCGCGCCGCGTGTCATGACCGCAGAGATCGGCGCCAAGGCGACCCGGCTCACGCGATCCTGCAATCCCCAGAGCAGCAGCGCCGAAATGGTGTCCGGCCGGACCCGACCCAGCATGACGACAGCCCCTTCCTGACCAGCGCGAAACGCGGCCTGATCCAGGAACCGGCGCATCACCGTCGGTGATTGCCCGGCACCGTCGAAATCCCGGAACACTACCGCTGCCGGTACACCATCACGGGCCGCCAGCTTGTAGACCGTGTTCAACCCGTTATCCTGTGTCAGCAGCCCTCGCCCGGTTCCCGCCGCAATCGCGGTGACCTGATCCGAGAGCGCCCGGTTGCCCTGTATCCCGGACTCGGTCCCCTCCAGAATGCCCACGGTCTCGGGCAACTGGTCCAGCCAGACAGACATCGACACCTCGGCATCCTGTGCGGTGGAGGTCGCGGCCAGATCGGCGATGATCAGAACCTCGGCGCCAGCGGACCGATAGCGCTGCATTTTCTCGGCCGCATCAGGATCTGTCGGATCGAGTGCGTAACTCAACGGATAAGGAAAATCGCGAAGCGCTTCGCCGCCCAACCCGTCTGCGTCGTCGATCAGGACGATCGACAGCAATGGCTTGTCTTCGGGGTTGTCGAACTCCGCCGCGAACAGGTCGATGGGCCGGGCCTCGGGTACCTCAGCTGCCGTCTCTGACTTGTCGCGCTCGGTCAGCGGAATGACAGGCGTGCCAACGCGGGGCGCCGAAGCCTCTGAACCGATCTGCGGCAGGGCCGCGATCCGGGGGGCTTCCTCCTCCTCGGCTTCCGGTGCCTCTGCGGCCTCGGTATCAGGCGTTGGAACAACATCCCTTTCCGGCGCGGTCGTGGCGGCGACTTCGTCCTTGGACGGTTGCGCATCGGTACTGGCAGCAACCTCCGGCGAAGCGTCCGGAACGGTGGGTGCGGTGGCCTGATCCGGAACCGATGTGGTCGACAATGCCGGTTGTGCCGGGGCGGCGGTGTTGATCGTGGGCTCGGCGCTGTCTTGCGGCGCAAGCGGCGCTTCGGCCAGAGGCGCCGGGGCAACCGGTTCGACACCGTCCACCGAGACATCCGCACCTGCCACCTCGGTCGGTTCCCTGATCGCATCCGAGGCGGCGCCGACAACGGGTTTCTCGGGCGGTTGGGTGTCAGCTCCGGACAAGGCGGCCGGCGTTTCGCCCGCTTCCTTCACATCCGGTTGGCGGGGAGCCAATTCAACCAGGTCCGCATCACGCCCGGGTGCCGCGATGTTTCCCGTCTCGGACAGTGCCGCACCGCTCTGCGCGGACGGGGCGTCGCTTGCGACATCTGGACGTTTCGGCAAAGGGGTTGCAAGTGACAGCCACGCCCCCGCGATTGCTACCAGGATCGCGCCCGTTAGGATACCTCCGAAATATCCGCCCATCTCCTCAAGCCTCTTTGATTGGTCTTGTTTCTACTTTTTGCCTGTTGCTCCCGTCTGCCCTTGACGCTGCCGCGCAAGCCTGAGCATGTAGGGGCGCGACCACTATAGCTTGGCTGGGCCCTGCGCCACCAGCCCCTAATGCCCGACAGGAAAAGGCCCAAGATGCTGCTCTTGATCGACAACTACGACAGTTTCACATACAACCTCGTGCATTACCTGGGCGAACTCGGCGCCGAGATCGAGGTGCGTCGCAATGACGCCCTGAACGTGCAGGAAGCGATGGCCATGCGGCCCGCCGGCATCCTGCTGAGCCCGGGTCCCTGCGACCCCGATCAGGCCGGAATTTGCCTTGCCCTGACCGAAGCTGCCGCTGAAACGCGCACACCGTTGATGGGTGTTTGCCTGGGTCACCAGACCATCGGTCAGGCCTTTGGCGGCAAGGTGGTGCGCTGCCATGAGATCGTGCATGGCAAGATGGGCAAGATGCACCATACAGGCAAGGGCCTGTTCGCCGGACTCCCCTCGCCCTTCGAGGCGACCCGGTATCATTCCCTGGTCGTGGATCGCGAGAGTCTGCCGGACTGCCTGGAAATCACCGCCGAGTTGGAAGACGGCACCATCATGGGGCTGCAACACAAGAGCCTGCCGATCCACGGTGTTCAGTTCCATCCGGAATCCATCGCCTCGGAACACGGGCATGCGCTGCTGAAGAATTTCCTTGATACGATGAAGGTTCCAGCATGAGCGACGCGCTGAAACCGCTGATCGGGGCCGCCGCCGACCGCCCGCTGACCCGCGCCGAGGCCGAAGCGGCCTTTACCATCCTATTCGAAGGCGAAGCGACGCCCAGCCAGATCGGCGGCCTGCTGATGGCACTGCGTACCCGTGGCGAAACCGTCGATGAATTCGCAGCCGCAGCCGCCGTGATGCGGGCCAAATGCAACGCCGTGCGCGCGCCCGAGGGGGCGATGGATATCGTGGGCACCGGCGGGGATGGCAAGAATACACTCAACATCTCGACCGCGACCGCCTTTGTGACCGCTGGCGCAGGCGTGGTCGTGGCCAAGCACGGCAACCGCAACCTCAGTTCGAAATCGGGCACCGCCGATCTGCAATCGCAGATGGGAATCAACGTGATGGTCGGCCCGAAAACCGTTGAAAAGGCGCTGAAAGAGGCTGGCATCGGCTTCATGATGGCGCCCATGCACCACCCGGCGACCGCGCATGTGATGCCGACCCGGACAGAGCTGGGAACCCGCACCATATTCAACATCCTGGGGCCGCTCACCAACCCCGCCGGGGTCAAACGCCAATTGACCGGTGCCTTCACCCGGTCGTTGATCCGCCCCATGGCCGAAACACTGGGACTGCTGGGCTCTGACCGCGCTTGGCTGGTGCACGGCTCGGACGGTACCGACGAGATGACGATCACCGGCATCACCTGGGTCGCCGCGCTGGAGGACGGAACGGTCAAGGATGTCGAGCTTCACCCCGAGGATGCCGGGCTGCCGGTGCATCCGTTCGAGGCGATCATCGGTGGCACGCCCGAAGAAAACGCCACCGCGTTTCGCGCCCTGCTGGATGGCGCGCCTTCGGCCTATCGCGACGCGGTGCTGCTTAACGCCGCCGCCGCGCTGGTGGTCGCTGGCGCCGCCGCCGACCTGCGTGAAGGCGTCGCCATGGCCGCCGAAAGCATCGACAGTGGCAAGGCCCGCGCCAAAGTTGAAGCACTTGCCCGCATTACACAGGAATCCGCATGACCGAGACTGTTCTGGACAAGATCAAAGCCTACAAGCTGGAAGAAGTCGCAGCCGACAAAGCCCGCGTGCCACTTTCGGCGATTGAGGCGGATGCGCGAGAGGTCGGGCCGGTGCGTGGCTTTGCGCGCGCACTCATCCGCGCGACACGCGACGGCTATGGCCTGATTGCCGAAATCAAGAAAGCCAGCCCCTCCAAAGGCCTGATCCGTCCGGATTTCGATCCGCCCGCCCTGGCACGCGCCTATGCCGAAGGTGGCGCGACATGCCTGTCGGTTCTCACCGACACCCCCAGTTTTCAGGGCGCCAAGAAATACCTGACAGCGGCCCGCGCGGCCTGCACGCTTCCGGCTTTGCGCAAGGATTTCATGTACGATCCCTATCAAGTTGTCGAGGCACGCGCGCTTGGCGCAGATTGCATCCTGATCATCATGGCCTCGGTCGAGGATGCACAGGCCGCCGAACTGGAGCAGACCGCCATCGACTGGGACATGGATGTTCTGATCGAAGTGCATGATGAGGCCGAACTGGAACGGGCACAGCAGCTGAAGAGCCCGCTCATCGGCATCAACAACCGCAACCTGAAAACCTTTGAGACGTCGCTCGACACCACCCGTCGGCTGTCAAAGCTCGTACCCCCCGACCGGGTCATCGTCTGCGAAAGCGGGTTGAACACCCGGGCCGATCTTGCCGATATGGCCCGCTATGGCGCGCGGTGTTTCCTGATCGGCGAAAGCCTGATGCGGCAGGACAATGTGGCCGAGGCGACCCGCACCCTGCTGACGGACCCGCTGATGCCCGGAGCGATGTGATGACGCTCACCCATTTCGACGCCAAGGGCGACGCGCATATGGTCGATGTCTCGGACAAGGCAGTGACGGATCGGGTTGCGGTTGCGCGCGGTCATGTGGTGATGGCGCGGGCAACATTCGATCTGATCTCCGAGGGCCGTGCCAAAAAGGGCGACGTGCTGGGCGTGGCGCGTCTCGCCGGTATCATGGGGGCCAAGAAGACCCCTGATCTGATCCCGCTCTGCCATCCGCTCCCGATCACCAAGGTTGCCGTTGAACTGACGCTCGATCCGGACCTGCCTGGTGTTCAGATCGAAGCGACGGTCAAGACCACCGGCCAGACCGGCGTCGAGATGGAGGCACTTACAGCAGTGTCCACCGCGGCGCTGACGGTCTATGACATGGTCAAGGCCGTCGACAAGGCGATGCGGATCGGTGATATCCGCGTGGCCCTTAAATATGGCGGAAAATCAGGACGTTATGAGGCGACATGATCACCGTCGAAGAAGCGCGCCAACTGCTGCTGGATCTGGTCGCCCCGGTGGATGCCGAACAGGTGCCCTTGGCACAGGCGGCCCGGCGCGTGTTGGCGGCCGATGTGGCCGCAACCCGGGATCAGCCGCCTTTTGCCGCCTCGTCGATGGACGGCTACGCCTTGAAATCCGCCGAGGTGGAACGCCACGCGATGTTCAAGGTGATCGGAGAGGCCGCCGCCGGACATCGCTTTAGCGGCCGGGTCGGCGCTGGACAGGCGGTGCGTATCTTTACCGGCGCCCCGGTTCCAGAGGGCGCGGATTTTGTTGTCATTCAGGAAGATGTGACGCGAACGGGTGACCTGATCACCATCCGGGACCACCCTGGAGAAAAGTCCAACATTCGCCCGGTGGGGGCCGATTTCCGCGCTGGCCAGACCATCTCTTCTCCCCGGACGCTCCGCCCCGAAGACATCGCGCTGCTGGCGGCGATGAATACGCCGGTGGTTCCGGTGCGCCGCAAACCGGTTGTTGCCCTGATCTCGACCGGTGACGAGTTGGTCCTGCCCGGCGAAGATCCTGGGCCCGATCAGATCATCGCCTCGAACACCTTCGGCCTGAAAGCGATGTTCGAGGCGGCTGGCGCGCATGTCCGCGTGTTGCCGGTCGCGCGCGATACGCGCGGATCGCTCGCCACCGCTCTGGATCTTGCGACGGGTGCCGATCTGGTCGTCACCATTGGCGGGGCGTCGGTCGGCGACCACGATCTGGTCGGCGATGTCACCGCTGGCCTAGGCATGGAGCGCGCTTTCTACAAGGTGCGTATGCGACCGGGCAAACCCCTGATGGCCGGACGCCTGAACGGAATGGCAATGGTTGGACTGCCGGGAAACCCTGTCTCTGCAATGGTTTGCGGGCATATCTTCGTGTTGCCCATGTTGCACAAGCTGCTTGGCCTCAATCCGCAGGTCTCGTTTCAACGGGCGACCTTGTCAGCGCCGCTATCGGCCAACGGACCGCGCGAACACTACATGCGGGCCTTGGTCGAGAATGGCCGGATCACCGTGTTTGGCGATCAGGATAGCTCGCTCCTGTCCATTCTAGCGCAGGCGAACGCCCTGCTGATGCGCCCGCCCGACGACCCGGCCCTGGCCGAAGGAACCCAGGTACTCTACTTGCCGTTGTAAGGGGCTGATACGCGTGTTGACACAAAACAGGAACATGCGTAGAACAAATGTAAACACAACGGCAAAGGGCGCGGGACATGCTGACCAAGAAGCAACTGGATTTGCTGGAGTTCATTCACAAGCGGATGCAGGCGGACGGGGTTCCGCCCAGCTTCGACGAAATGAAACTGGCACTGGATCTCCGGTCGAAATCCGGCATCCACCGGTTGATTACCGCGCTGGAGGAACGGGGTTTCATCCGCAGGCTGGCGCACCGCGCCCGGGCGATTGAAATCGTGAAACTCCCCGAAAGCCTTGGCGGGGAACCAACAACAGGTTTCACCCCCCGCGTGGTCGACGGCGACCGCCCCAATTCGCGCCCGGCGAATGCCGAGCCGGTCGGCATCCACGTGGTGGAGCTTCCCGTCATGGGCCGAATTGCCGCCGGTGTTCCGATCGAGGCGATCAGCCACGTGTCGCATCAGGTTGCGGTCCCCGGCAGCATGATCGGCCGCGGCGAGCATTACGCGCTCGAGGTCAAGGGCGACTCAATGATCGAGGCCGGCATCAACGATGGCGATGTCGTGGTGATCCGCGAAACCTCGGTTGCCGACAATGGTGACATCGTCGTGGCCCTTGTCGAAGGACAGGAAGCAACGCTGAAACGGTTCTTCAAGCGAGGTGGATCCATCGCGCTTGAGGCGGCTAATCCGGCCTACGAGACCCGCGTCTTTCCCGAGGACAAGGTGAGCGTTCAGGGCCGTCTTGTCGGGTTGATCCGGACCTACTGATCCCGCTGGAGTGCCGGCGACCATAGTCGGCGGTTCTGCCCCGCGACGGCGATGATCTTGCCGTCGGCTCCCAGGCTGACCGCGCCCGTGCGCGACAGGCTGACCGGGTCGAACACCGTGCACGGACCTTTCAGGTTCAGCGGAACCGAGGAGATGACGATCTCGGTCTTGGTACATCCGGTCAGATGTTGCGCCCCGCGTTTGCCCGTCACATGTACAATCTCGACCGCCCCGCTTCGTAACCGCTTTACATTGCCCTCACCCGGCCAGCGCGCGGCGGCGCTGGGTTGGTCGGCCCCGTCACCGTCATTTTCCAGCCAGACCCCGGCGATGAAGCCGGACCCGCGCGGCTTGCTCAGCGCTCGCCCCTCGGGTGTCATGATCCCGACCAGCCCGCCGGTGTCGGCAACCAGAATTTCGGGCCGCTCTACGAGGGACCACAGCACCAGCGACAGCGCAACGACCGGCACACCAGCCAACCGTAGCCAACCGCGCCACAGCACGATCCACAGCCCACCGAGCGCCAGCAGTGGCAGTACCTCTGCCTCTGGTCGCGCCACAAAACCCAGGGCGTCGTCGAGTGCGGCGACCCAATGTGCCACGCCAAGGATCCAGGATAGCCCCAGCCCCATGAGCTCGAGCCCGATCCAATCGAGCGAGAGCGGGAACAGCACCAGTGCCAATACCGCCGCCGGAATGATCAGCAGGCCCATAAGCGGGACTGACAGAAGATTTGCCAGCAGCCCGAAATGGGCAATGGTATTGAAATGGGCAGCAGCGACGGGCGCCGTGGCAAACCCCGCCACGGCTGACGACACGACCAGGCCGATCAGCGGTTGCGCCCATCTTGGTCCCGGGCTGATTTCGGCGTCCCTGATCCAACCAAAGACCGCAACGAGCGCCACTGTCGCAGCGAAACTCATCTGGAACCCCGGGCCAAGCAGCGCCTCGGGACGCAGCAGCAGCACGCAGACCGCCGCAGCGGCCACCGCCCGCAAGGACAAAGCACGCCGGTCGAGCAGGATCGCCCCCAGCATGACCGCGACCATGACAAAGGCCCGCTGTGTCGCCACATTGCCACCCGACAGCGCCAGATACCCTGCCGCGACCAGCAAGGCTCCGACAGCGGCGAACTTGCGTACCGGCAGGCGCAACGCGAGCGACGGAACCAGAGACAGGCAAACCCGCAAAGCGGAAAACACGAACCCTGCCAGAAGCCCCATGTGCAATCCCGAGATCGCCAGCAGATGCGCCAGGTTGCTCGCCCGAAGCGCCACCAGGGCGGATTGGCTGACGCCGCTGCGATCGCCCGTGGTCACAGCAGCGGCAAAGCCGCCGACATCGCCCGGCAAATGGTCACGAATCCGGTCCGAGGCCGCCATCCGGACAGCAAGCAGGCGCAGCCGGAATGCGCCGGTATCCGCGGCAGCCGAGACCAAAACAGGTGTCCGCGTGTAGCCGATTGCCCCCAAAGTCTGAAACCAGGCATGACGCCGGAAATCGAAACCACCGGGCTCGACCGGACCCTGCGGCGGCGCCAGATGCGCCATTGCCATGACACGCCCGCCCGGAGGCATCTTCACGCTATCGTCGGACAATGAAATCCGAACCTGAGCCGGTATCTGATCGCCTGCGATCCTGTCCATACGGACCTGATCCAATGTGACCCGCAACCGGTCCGAGGCGGACCGGTCCAGCGCGATGACCCGACCTTCGACCGGGCCGTAATATCGCCAGTCAAGCACCGGAGCCGCAACATAATGGGCGCGTGCAGCCGCCAGCAAGAAACCTGAGCCGGACAGGACAAGTGCCCAGAGCAAGGGTGACCAGGCACCGGAAAACCGTTTGGTCAGGACCGACAGGAAAAGTGTACCAAAGCCGATCGCCCCAAGAGCGGCAAGGCCCGGTTCCTGCGACGGCAGGAAATACAAACCGATCCCAATGCCCAGAAAGACCGGAACCCAGGGAAACAAGTGCCCCCTCTGTTCCAGCAGTCCGCGTTCGATCTTGGCCAGAACGCGCATGCTTGCTCCTGATCGCACGGCTCGTTAGACAGACGTCAAACCCTAATTTCTCACGGTTACCAAAAGGTAAATTGCTCATATGCCGGATCAGGTCGTCACCCGATTTGCACCCTCGCCCACCGGGTATCTCCATATCGGCGGTGCGCGCACCGCCCTGTTCAACTGGCTCTATGCCCGGGGACGCGGCGGTAAATTCCTGCTCAGGATCGAGGATACCGACCGGGCGCGCTCCACGCCCGAGGCCACGGCTGCCATCCTGCAAGGGTTGAACTGGCTGGGTCTCGACCATGACGGCGAGGTGTTCAGCCAGTTCGAGCGCGCGCCCCGGCATGCCGAAGTGGCACGCGAACTGCTGGCCCAGGGCAAAGCCTATAAGTGCTTTTCAACACAGGAAGAAATTCAGGCCTTTCGCGATGCAGCGCAGGCCGAGAAACGCTCGACCCTGTTCCGCAGCCCCTGGCGCGATGCCGATCCGTCGACCCATCCGGA
Organism: Ruegeria aquimaris; assembly: GCF_025751555.1. Lineage (GTDB taxonomy): Bacteria > Pseudomonadota > Alphaproteobacteria > Rhodobacterales > Rhodobacteraceae > Ruegeria_B > Ruegeria_B aquimaris. The sequence goes on along the minus strand of NZ_JAOWLB010000013.1, from coordinate 18,299 downwards.
CGCGCCGTATGTCATCCGCATCAAGGCGCCCCAGGGCGGGGAAACCGTGATCCACGACCGGGTTCAGGGCGACGTGACCATCCGCAACGACCAGCTTGACGACATGGTGCTGCTGCGCTCGGACGGGACGCCGGTCTATATGCTGGCGGTGGTGGTCGACGACCACGACATGGGGGTGACCCATGTGATCCGGGGCGACGACCACCTCAACAACGCCGCCCGTCAGATGATGATATACCAGGCGATGGGCTGGGACGTGCCGGTCTGGGCCCATATCCCGCTGATCCATGGACCCGACGGCAAGAAGCTGTCCAAGCGTCATGGCGCACTGGGGGCGCAGGAATATCAGGCCATGGGCTATCCCGCTGCCGGAATGCGCAACTATCTGGCGCGGCTGGGCTGGAGCCATGGCGACGATGAATTCTTCACCGATGCGCAGGCGCGGGAGTGGTTTGACCTGGACGGAATCGGCAAATCGCCCGCGCGCTTCGATCTGAAAAAACTCGAGAATCTGTGCGGTCAGCATATCGCGATCTCGGATGATGCTGCACTGCGGCAAGAGCTTGAGGCCTATCTGGCGGCGGCTGGGCTGCCCGCGCTCAGCGCGACACAATCCGGTGATCTCGAACGTGCGATGTATTGCCTCAAGGAGCGGGCCCGCACTTTTCCGGAACTTGTTGAAAAAGCGGCTTTTGTCTTGTCATCCCGCCCGATCCGACCGGACGAGAAAGCTGCCGCTGCACTGGCGTCTGTATCCGACGGTATACTGAAAGAATTGACGCCGCACTTGCAAAATGCTAGCTGGTCGCGAGATAGTCTGGAAGATGCTTTGAACGCGTTTGCCGAGGCACATGGAACCAAGTTTGGCAAGCTTGCCGGCCCCTTGAGGGCAGCACTTGCGGGACGTTCGACGACGCCTTCGGTTTTTGACATGATGCTGGTTCTGGGACGCGACGAAAGTCTGGCCCGCATCCAGGACGCGGCCGAGGCTGCCTGATCTTTGCGATCGGGTAATCTCACGCGGTTAAGACCCGGGTCTGCACGCGCGCGTGCGGACACGCCCGCATGGGATGCGCGCAAGATGGTGCGCCCCGTGCCTGCCACAAGGAAGGGACAAGAATGACTGAAGAAAAGAAAACCGCGACGCTCAGCCTGAACGGCCAATCCTATGAGTTGCCAGTCCTTTCGCCGTCGACGGGCCCGGATGTCATTGATATCCGAAAGCTTTACGGTCAGGCGGGGGTGTTCACCTATGACCCCGGCTTCACTTCGACAGCAAGCTGCGACAGCACCATCACCTATATCGACGGCGAGCTGGGCGAGCTGTTGCATCGCGGTTATCCGATCGACCAGCTCGCGGCCAAGTCTCATTACCTCGAGGTCTGCTATCTGCTGCTCTACGGTGAGTTGCCGACCGCCAAGGATCTGGAGAAGTTCGAGACCACGATCACCCGCCACACCATGATCCATGAGCAGATGCATTACTTCTTCCGCGGCTTCCGCCGCGATGCGCATCCGATGGCGACCATGGTGGGTGTGGTCGGCGCGATGTCGGCCTTCTATCACGACTCGACCGATATCGCCGACCCGCATCAGCGCGAGATCGCCAGCCACCGGCTGATCGCCAAGATGCCGACCATCGCGGCGATGGCGTATAAATACTCGATCGGCCAGCCATTCATGTATCCGCGCAACGATCTGGATTACGCGGCCAACTTCCTGCAAATGTGCTTTGCCGTGCCGGCCGAGCATTACCATGTGGACCCGATCCTGGCCCGCGCCATGGACCGGATTTTCACCCTGCATGCCGATCACGAGCAGAACGCCTCGACCTCGACGGTGCGTCTGGCCTCGTCCTCGGGCGCCAATCCGTTCGCCTGTATCGCTGCCGGGATCGCCTGTCTCTGGGGGCCCGCGCATGGTGGGGCGAACCAGGCGTGCCTTGAAATGCTTAAGGAAATTGGCTCTCCGGACCGTATCCCCGAGTTCATCGCCCGCGCCAAGGACAAGAACGATCCGTTCCGCCTGATGGGCTTTGGCCACCGGGTCTACAAGAACTTCGACCCGCGCGCGACGGTGATGAAACAGTCCGCCGACGAGGTGTTGGATCTGCTGGGCGTGGAGAACAACCCGATCCTGGCCACCGCCAAGGAACTGGAGCGCGCGGCCTTGGCCGACGACTACTTCGCCGAGAAAAAACTGTTTCCGAACGTGGACTTCTACTCGGGCATCATCCTTGAGGCGATGGGTTTCCCGACCTCAATGTTCACGCCCATCTTCGCGGTGTCGCGGACCGTGGGCTGGATCAGCCAGTGGAAGGAACAGCTGTCGGATCCGCAGCACAAGATCGGCCGCCCGCGTCAGCTCTATCTCGGCTCGACCGCGCGCGATTATGTGGATATCGAAGACCGCTGATCCGATCCGTCGGAACAGGCCAATTCAACCCCGGTGGAGCCATCCGCCGGGGTTTTCCTTTTGTCCCACGAATTGACCGTTTTGTACGTCGCCAAAGACCCCGATTGTCCGTCTTGTACGGCGGTCACCGGGCCCCCGACCCAGCCTGCCAAAGCGATTCCCCGACCGGCCAGAAGCGGGTTTGTCCGAGTCGTTTCCGTTTTCACCCGCTGCGCCGGGCCACGGGAAAAACCGTTTCCCAGACGTAAACACCGCGTACCCTGATTTAGGGGTTTTGGCCGGGAAAACGGTAAATTTGTGTTCAAAACATGGCGCGCGCCCTAGTGTCGGCCACTGATCTTTGAAGGGGGATTTCCATGACCGGAACCGTTGGCGAAAAGACACAGATTACCGTCTCGCTGGGCTGCGAGCCGAGATTGCTGGTGACCATTGTCGAAAAATTCGATGGCGGATTGTTCATCGACATCAAGTCGGAGGATCCGGAGGTCGATGCCGGTGACCTTGACGGGTTCTTTTTCAACTTCACCGATGAAGCCACCCTGAACGGGTTGCACATCTGGCCGGACGAGAACCAGGGCACCGAGTGGGCGCCTGTCACCGATGTGCAGATGGACCCGGACGCGGTCGACAGCCTGAGCAACGGGGCGCAGTTGGCCGAGAGCTATGATGCCGGGATCCAGTTCGGGCTGAGCCCGGATTCGACCGAAGGCTATGTGAGTGCCGCCAACTTTACCATGTGGTCGGAAAACGGCCCGCTAAGCATCGAAGATATCGACCTCGACAGTCTTGCCGCGGTGGTGAACTCGGACACCGAAAACGGGTTGGTCAAGACCGTGAGCGACCAAAGCGGCGGCGGAGACAGCTTTGACGACGAAGAGCATGAAGACGAAGAATGCGCCTTCCTGATCGAGGGGCCGGTCAACACCGAGGTGGTGCTGACCCAGCTTGAGAATGGCGATATCCGGGTCGACCTGGAGGTGCTGGAGGGCGACGACCCGGATGCGACCGGACAGATCGGCGATATCAACGGTCTGTTCTTCAACATCGCGGACGACAGCCTGCTGAACGGGATGACCGTGAGTGGCGAGGACGTGACCGGTTCGCAATTCGCGGCCGGGTCGGTCAACGATCTGGGTAACGGCGTCAACATGGAGGGCGCACAGGAGGGCGAGACCGGCGAGACCGAAAACGGGTTCGATGCGGGTATCTCGATCGGGCGAGGCGGGATCGGGCATGACGACGATATCCGCGCCACCAGCTTTACCCTGTCGCATCCCGACGGGCTGAGCCTCGACGATTTCGAGGGCGAGATGTTTGGCCTGCGGCTGACCTCGGTCGGGGAAGAGGGCAGCGAAGACCGGGAAGGGTCGCTGAAACTGCTTGGCCAGTGCGAGGAGGACCCGCAGCCGCCGGTCTGCGACGACCAGTACTACCTCAACGATGTCATGGCGCTGATGACCCAGCCCATGCATGACGAGCTGGCCTATGAGATGATGGCAAGTGAGCCGGTCGACGAGGTGGATCTGGTCGAGACCTATTGAGCCCGGTCAGAACAGGTTGAGCTGATCGCCGGGCTGCGGCGGCACCCGGAACAGATCGCATCTGAGGGCTGGCGCCTGCTGCGCCAGCCCGACGCGTTTGCAGGCGGCGCGAAACCGTTGCGCCATCATCTCGGCATACTGACCCTCGCCCCGCATCCGGTGGCCCCAGCGCGGATCATAGTCGCGGCCGCCATGCATCTCGCGCAGGCGCGCCATCACCTTGGCGGCCCGGGTCGGGGCATGTTCGGCCAGCCATTCCTGCCAGAGCTGCGACACCTCGCGCGGCAGGCGCAGCATGATCCAGCTGGCGGTGTCGGCGCCGGCCTCGGCCCCGGCGGCCAGAAGCGCCTCCATCTCGTGATCGGTGAGGCCGGGTACCAGCGGCGAGGTCATCAGCCGCACCGGCACCCCTGCCCCGGTCAGCGTGCGGATCATCGCCAGCCGCCGCTTTGGCGCGGGCGCGCGCGGCTCCATCCGCCGCGACAGATCGGCGTCGAGCGTGGTGAGCGAGATGCCGACGCGCACCAGCCCGCGCGTTGCCATCGGACCGAGGATATCGAGGTCGCGTTCGATCAGCGCGCCCTTGGTCACGATGGCGACCGGGTGATTGAATTCGGCCAGCACCGCAAGGCAATCGCGGGTGATCCGGTGGGTTTTCTCGATCGGCTGGTAGGGGTCGGTATTGGTGCCGACGGCGATGGGCGCCACCTTGTAACGGCGCGCGCTGAGTTCGGCGCGCAGGATCGCGCCCGCGTTTGGCCGCGCCACCAGCCGGGTTTCGAAATCGAGCCCCGGCGACAGTCCGAGATAGGCATGGGTCGGGCGGGCAAAGCAATAGACGCAGCCATGTTCGCAGCCGCGATAGGGATTGATCGAGCGGTCGAATGGCAGATCGGGCGATCGGTTATAGGTGATCAGGCTGCGCGCGGTCTCGATCGCGACATGGGTGCGCAGCGGCGGCAGATCCTCGTCGCGGTCCCAGCCGTCGGATTCGGCGACACGGTCATGCCGTTCGAACCGCCCCGCCTCGTTGCTGAGCGCGCCACGCCCGGGGGTGCGGATGCCGAGATTCTGCGATGGATCGGTGGGACTCATGGAACATGAGTAGAACATCAAGCGAACATTCCGCAAGGGTTGGTTCACACGCGGCGGCGCGAAGACGGCGGATCATGTGCCCGGCCCATGATCATTCTGCGGATTACTCATTATCAATCCGGCGAATTCCTTTCTATAGGTCGGTTGCAACACCGCCCATGTCGCAATCGACGCAGTCGAAAAGTGACCCTTGGGCAAAAAGGGAAAAAACGCATCCGGGGCATTCCCCCACCAACGCTCAAGGAATCACGCCATGTCGGAAGAAGAAGACATCATCCTGTCGGAACTCGACGACGAGGAACTCGTCCAGCAGATGTTCGACGACCTCTATGACGGTCTCAAGGAAGAGATCGAAGAGGGTGTGAACATCCTGATCGAGCGCGGCTGGGCCCCCTATGACGTGCTGACCAAGGCACTGGTGGGCGGCATGACCATCGTCGGCGCCGACTTCCGCGACGGCATCCTGTTCGTTCCCGAAGTGCTTCTGGCCGCCAACGCGATGAAGGGCGGCATGGCCATCCTGAAGCCGCTGCTGGCCGAAACCGGCGCGCCGCGCGTCGGCAAGATGGTGATCGGCACCGTCAAGGGCGACATCCACGACATCGGCAAGAACCTTGTGTCGATGATGATGGAAGGTGCCGGTTTCGAGGTGGTCGACCTGGGTATCAACAACCCGGTCGAGAATTACATGGATGCGCTGGAGCGGGAACAGCCCGACATCCTGGGCATGTCGGCGCTGCTGACCACCACCATGCCCTACATGAAGGTGGTGATCGACACGCTGGTCGAAAAAGGCGTGCGCGACGACTATATCGTGCTGGTCGGCGGCGCGCCGCTGAACGAGGAATTCGGCAAGGCCATCGGCGCCGACGCCTATTGCCGCGACGCGGCGGTGGCGGTCGAAACCGCCAAGGACTGGGTCGGGCGCAAGCATAACCGCATGGCGGTCTGAGACCTGTCTCTCTCGCATGCAGGGCCGCCCTTGAGAGCGGCCCTTTTTGTTGGCGATACGCCGACTGTGTCACATCTCGGTCACCTTTCCCTCTGACTTTGGCCAGCTTCGGGCCTTAGGTTGTCAGCCGTACCCAAGCTGCCCGGAGGTGCCCATGCCCACGACCTTTACCGCGCTGTTCCTAGGCAATCTGGCCGATATCGACACGTTCGAGGGGAACAATTCGGCCGAAAACGCCGCCGCTCTTGTCGGGATGACCTTTGGCAGCGCCACCGATCCGCTGGTCGACAGCGCCGTGACCTGGAGCGCGGTAGGAGATCCGGGGTCGTTCTATGACATGGACAATTCCCCGCCCGAACAGTTCTCGATCGATGGCGGTCCGGCACAGACCTTTGACGGCACCGCCGTCTATGACGCCACCATCACCTATACCGATGGCAGCACCGCAACCATCACCGCGGTGCTGGCCCAGGATGTGAACGGCAATACCTATCTGATGCCCGAGTTCAACGCCAATGCCGACCAGAGCGCGCTTGAGGCGGGAATCATCCAGTCTCTCACGCTCGATGCGCTCACCGGGGGCGGCGCCAATTATTCCGGCCTGACCGCCAACCGGCAGGACTGGCAGCTGGTCACTTGCTTCACCCCCGGCACCATCATCGACACCGCAGACGGGCCGCGCCTGATCGAGGAGTTGCAGCCGGGCGACCTGATCCGCACCCTTGACCATGGCGACCAGCCGCTGCGCTGGATCGGGCGTACCACCGTGCGCGCCACCGGGGCCCTTGCGCCGGTGCTGATCCGGGCCGGGGCGCTGGACAACCGGCGTGACCTGATCGTCTCGCCCCAGCACCGGATGCTGATCGAAGGCTGGCGGGCCGAGCTGGTCACCGGCCATGTGCAGGCCCTGGTGGCCGCCAAGCATCTGGTCAATGCCCGCGATATCCTGATCGCGCCGGGCGGCGAGGTCACCTATATCCATCTGCTGTTCGACCGGCACGAGATCATCTGGGCCGAAGGCTGCCCGACCGAAAGCTTCCACCCCGGGCAGATGGGCTGGTCGGGTCTGGAACAGGCGGCGCGCGACGAGATCCTGATGCTGTTCCCGGAACTGGCAACCACCGGCATGCAGAGCTTTGGCCCGCTGGCCCGCCCTGCCATCCGCCAGCACGAGGCCTTGCTGTCGGTCGCCTGACACATCCGGTCGCCTGCGTGCTTGCCTTTGCCGCGCGGGCCTTGGCATTCTGCGCCGACCCCAACCGGCACAAGGCGGCCCCGACATGACCATGCTCCCCGATGACGCCCAGCTGACCCGCAGCGGGCTCAGCCTGAGCAGCGGCGACGCCCGTATCCTGCTGATCGCCTGTGGTGCGCTGGCGCGCGAGATCCTCGCATTGCGCGACCGCAACGGCTGGACCCATATGGATCTGACCTGCCTGCCCGCCATACTGCATGTCCATCCTGAGCGAATCACCGCCGCGGTCGAGGAAGCGGTGGCACGCCACCGCGACAGGTATCAGCGGATTTTCGTGGTCTATGCCGATTGCGGCACCGGCGGCCTGCTTGAAGCCGCCTGCGCGCGGCTGGGGGTCGAGATGGTCAAGGGCCCGCATTGCTATTCCTTCTTCGAAGGCAACGACCGGTTCACCGAGATCGCCGAAGAGGAGTTCACCGCCTTTTACCTGACCGATTTTCTGGTGCGGCAGTTCGATGCCTTTGTCTGGAAACCGATGGGCTTCGACCGTCACCCGGAGCTGATTCCGATGATGTTCGGCAATTACACCAAGCTGGTCTATCAGGCCCAGACCGACGACCCGGCCCTGACCGAAAAGGCGCGCATCTGCGCCGAGCGGCTCGGCCTCACCTTCGAGCGCCGATTTACCGGCTATGGCGATCTGGAAACCACGCTGGCGGGTTGGGCGGATAAGGCACCGCGCGGCTAGGCCGCGCGCGCCCGTCCTGCCGCCGTTCAGGCGATCTCTGGCGCGGTCAGCCGCGCCATGGCGTTGGCCTCGTATGCGGCGATGGCGGCGCCATCCAGATGGCTGTCGACGCGCTCGACCCAGGCCTTGATGGCGGGGCTGTCGGGCAACAGGTGGGGTGCCCACTGAAAGGGCGAGGCCAGCAGGATGTCGGCAAGGCTCAGCGTCTCGCCGAGCAGAAACGGCCCCTTCTGCACGCCCTGTTCCAGCACGGCGCTGAGTTCAGCCGTGCCGCGAAAGGTCTCGGTGATCGCCGGATGCTCCAGCCCGGCGAAGGCGGCCACAAGGACCGGCTCCAGCACCCCGCCCGAATAGGCCATCCAGCTGAGGTAAGCGCCGCGCCCAGGCGCGCCGATGGCGGGGCTGAGCGGCTGGCCGAACAACTCGTCGAGATACATCATGATGGCCGCGCTTTCGCGAATCCCGGTGCCGTCGTCGGTGACCAGATAAGGCACCTTGCCCTCGGGATGGGGATTGCGCGGATCATGCCGCCCGCTGCCGTCATGGCGAATGACGTCGACGGTCACCACCTCGACCTGATCCAGCTTGCCCATCAGCATCAGCTGCGCGATGACGCGGGAAGAGCGGGTATGGGGCGAATAATAGAGTCTTGGCATTTGGATCACCTTTGATCTGTCGGGTTGAAGATACCCCCAAGTGCCAATACCCTCTTGCCAGATCCTGTCAGGAGCATTGCCGGACCCTGCCCCATGCCCAAGACCGACCGCCTGTTCCGCCTTCTGCACCTGATCCGGGGTTTACGCCCGCCGGTGACCGCCGCGCGGTTGGCCAGCGCGATGGAAGTGTCCGAGCGCACGATCTATCGCGACATCGACAGTCTGCGGGCAGCCGGTGCCCGGATCGAGGGCGAAGCGGGGGTCGGCTTTACCATGGTCGAGGACCCCGCCCTGCCGCCGCAGACCTTTACCCGGATCGAGATCGAGGCACTGACGCTGGGGCTGGCCGATGTGACCCAGCGCGGCGATGCCGATCTCGCCCAGGCGGCCAGTGACGCGCTGGTCAAGATCCTCGCCACCCTGCCCGAACGCCAGCAGCGGCAGGCCATGCATGCGGTCAACATGGCGCAGCGCCTGATCACGCCCGCGACCCCCAGCATCGACATGACCCTGCTGCGCGAGGCGATGTGGGCCGAAGAGGCGCTGGAGATCGGGTATCGCGACCTGAAACAGGAGCGCACCCGACGCCGCATCTATCCGCTGGCGCTGTCCTATCACGACCGCAGCGTGATGCTGCTGGCCTGGTGCTGCAAGCGGCAGGATTTCCGCAGCTTTCACGTGACCCGCATCGAGGGCTATGAAAGGACGCAAGAGAGCTTTCGCCCGCGGCGGGTGGTGTTGTTGCGGGACTATGTCGCGCGGCTGCGCGCGCGGGATCAAGCCTGTCTGAATGGCCTCGCGTAAGCGCTCAGGCGGCCTCGGCCGCCACCGCGCGGATCCGTTCGATCATCGCGCGCAGCCCGTTCGAGCGCTGTGCCGAGAGGTGATCGTGCAGCCCCAGCCGCCCCAGTTCGGCGCGCGCGTCGATGGCGCCGACCCCGGACACCGGGGTGTCGTTGTAGAGCGTCCTGAGCACCGCGATCAGCCCGCGCACGATCATCGCGTCGCTGTCGCCGTCGAAGCGGAAGTTGCCGTTGTCGATGACCGGTTGCAGCCAGACCTGGCTGGCGCAGCCATGCACCTTGTTGGCGGGCACCTTGAAGGCCTCGTCCAGCGGCTCCATCGCCTTGCCCAGTTCGATGACATGGCGATAGCGGTCCTCCCAGTCGTCAAGGAACTCGAAATCCTCGACAATCTCTTCGAAGGCGGGGCTTGCCATCTGTCGCTCCTGCTCTGCTCACGCGGGTTTGCTGTGACCTAAGGTGCCCGGGGCGGCCTGTCCAGCCCCGGCATGGCTTTTCAACGCGGCCGGGATGCGCTAACCGGTAGTCAAGGACCATTGCAATACGGGGCGCGTGCGCGAGATGCTGAAACCACTGACCGTTCTTGTGACTGCCGGGATGATGCTGAGCGCCTGTGGCGGCTGGCGCGACTCGCGGGTGAACCCGTCGAACTGGTTCGGCCCCTCGAATCCGGCGCCGGTGGCGGCCTCGGCCGATGCCGACGCCAATCCGCTGATTCCCAGCGGTGGCGGCAAGGGTCTGTTCGCCCGTCCCGATCCGGTGGACAACACCATCCCGATCACCCGGGTGACCGAGCTGAAGGTCGAGCCGACCACCACCGGCGCCATCGTCTATGCGGTGGGCATCGCCAATCGCCAGGGCGCCTTTGACGCCGAGCTTCGCCGGGTGGTCAGCGAGGAAAACGCCAAGGCGGGTATCCTGGCCTATACGTTCCGCGTCGATTACCCCGAAGACGCAACCCCGCAGGGCGCCGAGAACACCCGCACCGTGCGGGCCGCCGCCAGCCTGACGCGCAAGGATCTGGCCGGGATCAAGCTGATCCGGGTCGAGGGCCAGCAGGGCGCGCTGGAAACGCGCCGCCGCTAAAGCTGGATCAGCCGGATGGTCTGGCCCTTGGCGGCCAGCGCCACCTTGCCGTCGCAAAGCCGCAGCGCGTCCTCGCCGAACACCTCATACCGCCAGCCGGTCAGCGCGGGAACCGCGCGCTCGCCCGCCGCGATCAGGTCGAGATCGGCGCTGGAGGCGATGAGTTTCGCCGCGACGCCCTCGTTTTCGGTCTTGGCCTTCAGCAGAACCCGCAAGAGATCGGCCAGCGCCGGGTTGACCTGAAGGTTCTCGCGTCCGTTTTCGACCTTGGGCATCTTTTCGGGTGGGCATTCGATCCCGCGCTTGACCGCGTCGAGGATGCCATCGGCGATGGTGCCCTTGCGCGCCTCGCGCAGCAGGAGCCGCGAGCCGCCGAGGTCGGCATGGGTGCGCGGCTTGGTCGAGGCCAGCTCGATCAGTGCGTCATCCTTGAACACCCGGCTGCGCGGGATGTTGTTGGTCTGGGCGTGGCTTTCGCGGAACGCGGCCAGTTCGCGCACCACGGCCAGGAACTTGCCCGAGGAGGTGCGGGTCTTGATCCGGCGCCACGCCTCTTCGGGCTGGATGTCGTAGATGGCCGGGTCGGTCAGGGTCTGCAACTCCTCCGCGACCCAATGGGTACGGCCTGTCTTCTGCAACTCGGACGAGAGATGTTCGTAGATGCGGCGCAGATGGGTGACATCGGCCAGCGCATAGGTTTTCTGCGCATCCGTCAGCGGGCGGCGCGACCAGTCGGTGAAGCGCGAGGTCTTGTCGACGCCTTGGCGGCAGATCTTGCGCACCAGCGTTTCATAGCCCACCTGTTCGCCGAAACCGCAGACCATCGCGGCGACCTGGGTGTCGAACAGCGGCTTGGGAAACACGCCCGCATCGACCCAGAAGATCTCCAGATCCTGCCGGGCGGCATGGAACACCTTGACCACCGCCTCGTTGCGGAAGAGGTCATAGAGCGGGTCCAGTTCCAACCCCTCGGCCAGCGGATCGACCAGAACCGCGCTGTCCTCGTCCTCGCCGGGATAGGCGAGCTGGATCAGGCAGAGCTTGGAGTAATAGGTCCGCTCGCGCAGGAATTCGGTATCGACGGTGACATAGGGATGCGTTGCGGCGGCGGCACAGAAATCGGCCAGGTCTTTCGTCGTGGTCAGAGTTTTCATTCGGCTATGATCTTGCTCTTGCTTTTCTTTGCGTATGATCCCTGCCCTGCGATCGGCCCGGATTGTTCGACCTTAGGGTCATACCCGAATATCTGCAAACCCCCTTTCGGCAACACTGGGTTTACATCAGGGCAACCAGACCGGGCGGCGGTCACCGCCGGCAAAGCGGCGCAGGACGGCAGGATAGAGTTTGTGTTCCCAGGTCAGGACCCGGGCTGCGAGGGTTTCCGGCGTGTCGCCGGGTTCGATGGCGACTCGGGCCTGGCCCAGGATCGGGCCATCGTCCAGTTCCGAAGTCACCTCGTGCACGGTGCAGCCATGTTCGGTGTCACCCGCCGCCAGCGCGCGGGCGTGGGTGTGCAGCCCCTTGTATTTCGGCAGCAGCGAGGGGTGGATATTCAGCATCCGACCCTGAAAGCGGTCGGTGAACCCGGCCGTGAGCACCCGCATGAACCCGGCCAGGCAGACGATATCGGCGCCCGCATCGAGGATCAGCTTGATCAGTTCCGCCTCGAACGCGGCACGGTCCTTGCCAAAGGGGCGGTGATCGACCACCGCCGTGGGCACACCGCGCGCGGCGGCCTTGGCCAGCCCGCCCGCGTTTGCGTCATTCGAGAGCACCAGGCAGGGACGCGCCGGATGGTCGCCGGTCATGCTGTCGACCAGCGTGACCATGTTCGACCCGCCGCCCGAAATCAGGATCGCGACGCGCTTTGGGCTCACAGCAGCTTGCCCGTATAGGCGATGCCGGGCGTGGTGGTGACGGTGCCGATGCGGGCGACGGTTTCGCCCTCGGCCCGCAGCAGCTCGGCCAGCGCCTCGGCCCGGTCGGCGGCGCAGACCACGATCATGCCGATGCCGCAGTTGAAGGTCTTGAGCATCTCGCGCTCGACAATGCCGCCGGTCTCGGCCATCCAGCGGAACACGGGTGGCAGATCCCATGTGTCGAGGTCGATGGTGGCGCCCATGCCCTCGGGCAGGACGCGCGGCAGGTTCTCGGTGAGGCCGCCGCCGGTGATATGGGCCAGCGCATGCACGCCGCCGGCGCGGATCGCGGCCAGCACCTGACGCACATAGAGCCGGGTCGGCGTCAGCAGCGCCTCACCCAGTTTTCCGGGGCCAAAGGGGCAGTCCGATTCCCAGCTATTGCCCGAGATCTCGACCAGTTTGCGCACCAGCGAATAGCCGTTGGAATGCACCCCGTTCGAGGCAAGGCCCAACAGAACGTCGCCCTCGGCCACGCCTTCGGGCAGCGCGGTGCCCCGCTCCATCGCGCCGACGGCAAAGCCCGCCAGATCGAAATCGCCCGCCGGGTACATGCCGGGCATCTCGGCGGTCTCGCCGCCGATCAGGGCGCAGCCCGATTGCACACAGCCCTCGGCAATGCCCTCGATGATGCGGGCGGCCTGCTCGGTCTCGAGCTTGCCGGTGGCGAAATAATCAAGGAAAAACAGAGGTTCTGCGCCCTGACAGACCAGATCGTTGACGCACATGGCCACCAGGTCGATACCGACCCCGTCGACCAGCCCGGTGTCGATGGCGATGCGCAGCTTGGTGCCGACCCCATCGGTGGCCGCGACCAGAACCGGGTCGGTGTAGCCTGCCCCCTTGAGGTCGAAGAGCGCGCCGAACCCGCCCAGCCCGCTGGCCACGCCGGGACGGTTGGTGCGCTTGGCGGCCGGCTTGATCCGGTCCACCAGCGCGTTGCCCGCGTCGATATCCACCCCTGCCTCGGCATAGGTGATGCCGTTCTTGCCGCTGGTCATCCTCTGGCTCCTTCCAAAACGTTGCGGCAGCCTTTAGCGCAAGGCGAAACGGAAGGGAACAGGGATCGCCCCGCACCGCGACATTGGGTGCGAGGCTGGGGGTTCGGGGCTGGGGCATCAGAGACCGAATTGCCAGGGCGCGGGCTGCCAGGCATAGGTCGTGCCCTGCCGCAGCACCCGACCCAGCGCCGGAAAGTCGAGATGCGCGCCGGTCACCAGCAGGTTGTCGGCGACGGCCCGGTCCAGCATCCGGCGGCGGGTGGCCACGGTCAGCGCTGGGTCGTCGTCAAAGGCGATGGTCCAGCCCGGCTCGGCAAATTGCAGCGCGGTGGAATGGATCAGGTCGCCCCAGAACAACAACCCTTCGCCGCCCGCATCCAGCATGAAGCCGGTATGGCCCGGCGTATGCCCCGGCAGGTCCAGCGCGGTAAGACCGGGCGCCGCCTGACCCTCGCCTTGCAGCAGGCGGAGACGGTCGGCATAGGGCGCCACCGCGCGGCGCGCCATGTCGAAGAAGCCGCGACTGCCCTCGGGCACGCTGGCCAGGATGGCTTCATCGTGCCAGAAATCCCATTCGCGCTGCGCCACCACCAGTTCGGCCTTGGCAAAGGCTGCCGTGCCGTCAGCGGCCAGGAGACCGCCCGCGTGGTCGGGATGCATATGGGTCAGCAGCACGGTGTCGATGCTGTCAGGAGCGACCCCAACCGCCGCCAACCCCGCATGCAGCGCGCCCAGCCCCGGTCCCATCAGCTGGGCGGTACCGGTGTCGATCAGCACCCGGCGCCCGGCACGTTCGACCAGATAGCCGTTGACCGGGATGGTCAGCGCATTGTCCTGCATCCGGTGCAGGCCCTGCGCCAGCACCTGTTGCGCGCGGGCCTCGTCATAGCCGTTGATCAGCTGGGTGCCGACCGGCAGATGCCCGTCGAGGAGCACCGTCACCCGCGCATCGCCCAGGGTGAAGCCATGGGTGATGGCGCCCGCGCCTGTGGTCGCGGCCTGCGCCACGCCGCCAAGGGTCAGCACCGGCGCTGCCGCAAATGTGGCCAGAAGGCTCCTGCGATTGATTGTCATAAGAAACTCCACTATCTGTTCCGGGGCATTTCCCCGTGCGGCAGAGGTAAGACGCCGGAATGGCCCGGAATATCCCTCTGTCTCCGATATCCGTTATCAGCATTGCTTATAGGTGGGACATGGATCGGCTGACGCTGCTTGAAACCTTTGCCGTCGCGCTCGACGAGGGCAGCCTGAACCGGGCCGCCCGCAGGCGCGGCATCACCCAATCGGCGGTCAGCCAGCAGATCAAGCAGCTGGAGGCCTCGATCGGCCAGCAACTCCTGCACCGCACCGCGCGCGGCATCCATGCCACCCGGGCGGGCGATCTGGTTTATGTACATGCCCAGACCCTGCTGTCGGGCTATAACCGGATGACAGCCGAGCTGGACCAGCTGGAAAGCAGCGTCTCGGGCACGTTCCGCATCAGCGTCAGTTCCTTTCTGGGGCGCAGCGTGATCGGGCCGATGCTGATCGAGATGAACGCCGCCCATCCCGATCTGAACATCGTCATGCGGCTGGAGGACCGGCTGGTCGATGTGGTGCGCGAGGGCTATGACCTGGCGATCCGCACCGGGCGGCTGGGCGATACGGACGGATTCGGGCGCAAGATCTCGGTGGTGGAAACCGTGCTGATCGCCACGCCCGCCTATCTGGATCGCGTCGGCCGCCCCGTCCAGCCCGAAGACATGAAGCGGCTGGATTTCATCCAGCATCACGAAGACCAGACCAAGGGGTTCTTTCCCCTGCGCCGCGACGGGCGGGAATACCCGGCGCCGGTGCGGGTGGGGTTCACCGCCGACGACCCGGATCTGATCATGCGGGCGGTCGCCTCTGGCTCGGGCTATACCCGGGTGCCCCGGTTCATGGTTGCCGAACAACTGGCCAGCGGCACGTTCGAGCTGGTGCTGCCGGAATACCAGCCGCCGATCAAGGATGTGTTTGCCGTCTACCCCTCGCGCCACACCCCCGACCGGCGCCGTGATCTGACCATAGAAAACGCGGTGGCGCGGTTCGCGGCGCTGCGTGCGCCACAGGCGGAAGCGGACACAATCACCGCTTGACCCTGTGGCCCGCATTGCCTAACCAACAGGCAGGCGGGCCTGTAGCTCAACGGTTAGAGCAGAGCGCTCATAACGCTTTGGTTGCGGGTTCAAATCCTGCCAGGCCTACCAGATCTTACCGCCCTATCACGATATCGGCGCAAAGACCGCCCAGCCGTTCGCTGTCGCCCAGCCGCAGCGCGCCGCCATGGGCGCGCGCGACATCGGCGACGATGGCAAGACCCAGGCCCACGCCGCCGCCCTTGTTCTGATTGCGCGCCGCATCGAGCCGCTGGAACGGCTTGATCGCCTCGGCCCGCTTGTCCGCCGGAATGCCGGGGCCGTCATCCTCGACCCGGATGCGCAGGAATTTTGACGTCATGGCAAGGCTCACCTCGGCCCGGTTGCCGTAACGCAGGGCATTACCGATCAGGTTCTCGACAGCGCGGCGCAGCGCCATGGGGCGGAGCATGACCTTTTCGCCCGCATCGCAGCCTTCGGTCGCGACAAGCTGCACATCGGTGCCGGACCTCTGGGCATCCTCGACGATCTGGCGCAGCAGTTCACCCGGGTCGACCGGCTCGGGCATCGCTTCGGATGCCCCGCGCGAGAAATCGAGAAAGGCGTCGAGCATCTGCTGCATTTCGCTGACATCCTGCAACAGCGGAGCGGCGTCCTCTTCATCGAGCATGGAGAGCCCGAGTTTCAGGCGGGTCAGGGGCGTGCGCAGGTCGTGGCTGACCCCGGACAGCATCAGGGTGCGCTGTTCGAGGTGCCGCTCGATCCGGGCGCGCATATCCAGAAAGGCGCTGCCAGCGGCGCGAATCTCGATGGCGCCAGAGGGGCTGTAGGGCACGGTATGGCCGCGACCAAAGGCCTGCGCCGCATCCGACAGCCGTTTGAGCGGGCGCAACTGGTTGCGCATGTAGAGGAACGCAATCGCCGTCATCAGCACGCCGAAGAACACCATGGTCACGATCAGCTGATGCGGCGCGGCCGGCGACAGCCGGCGGCGGTCAAAGCTGAGCTCGACCGGGCCCAGGTCGGTGTCGATAAACAGCCGCGCCTGGCGGGTGTTGGGCAGTTCCACCGCCAGCACCTGGGGCAGCCGGTTGCGAATCGTGCGCAGCACCTGGCGACCGGTGTAATCGGTCCATTGCCGCAGATCGGCCTTGGGCACCTCCTCGGTCGCGATAAAGCGCATGTTGATGTGCAGTGGCGACAGGAACGGCGCCAGCGTGGTCAGAAAGTGGTCCTGGGTGCCCGCCTCGGGTGCCTGCCGCGCGATCATCTCGATCTCGCGCACCACGGTCAGGGTCATCTGCTTGGTCACATCCTCCAGATGGCGTTGCAGGAACACCACCGAGACCACGATCTGTACGACGATCACCGGCACCACGATGATGATCGCCGCCCGCGTGTAGATGCTGCGCGGAGAATAGTGTTTGAGCCAACGGAAGGTCATGGGCTAAGCCTAGCCTGCCGCCAGAGGGAGCAAAAGACGGATATGATGACCCCGCCCGACGATTTTGACCCGCCCGTGGGTGTTGCTGCCGACCTGGCCCCCGGCCTGCGCCGCCTGGTGGCGCCGAATCCCTCGCCGATGACCTATCGCGGCACCAACACCTATCTGGTCGGCACGCGCGAGTTGGCGGTGATCGACCCCGGCCCGGAGAGCCCCGCGCATCTGGAGGCGATTCTGGCGGCGCTGGAGCCGGGACAGAGCATCAGCCATATCGTCGTCACCCATACGCATCTGGACCACTCGCCGCTGGCCCGCCCGCTGGCCGCGCGCACCGGCGCGCCGGTGCTGGCCTATGGCGGGCCGGAGGCCGGGCGCAGCGCGGTGATGCAGGCGCTGGCCGACGCTGGGCTGGCGGGCGGTGGCGAGGGCATCGACCGCGCGTTCACCCCCGACCGGACTGTGGCCGATGGCGAGGTCATCGCGGGCGACGGCTGGGCGCTGGAGGTGATCCATACTCCCGGCCATTTGGGCAATCATATCGCGCTGGCCTGGGAGGACATCTGTTTCACCGCCGACCACGTGATGGGATGGGCCAGTTCGCTGGTCTCGCCCCCCGATGGCGACCTGACCGATTTTATGGCGGCGTGTGCCCGGCTGCGCGCCCGCAACTGGCGCGCGTTCCATCCCGGCCACGGGGCGCCAGTGGATACGCCCGCCGCCCGGCTCGACTGGCTGATCGAACACCGACTGGGCCGCGAGGCGGCGATCCTGGCGGCGCTGGAGGATGGCGCGGCCACGGCACGTGGCCTGGCCGAGCGGATCTATACCGAGACACCGGCCGCCCTGCTGCCCGCGGCCGAGCGCAACGTCTTCGCTCACCTCGTTGATCTTTATGGAAAAACCCGCGTTTCACCCATCGGAGACCTGGCCGCCGGAGCGACGTTTGAGCGTCTGAAATAGGGGATCGGCATTTTTCCCCGAAAAATTGCCCGGCCCCTCTGGACGCCCGGAATCGCTGTTGCTATAGGGCACGCACCGTTCCGGCGTAGCTCAGCGGTAGAGCAGTTGACTGTTAATCAATTGGTCGTAGGTTCGATCCCTACCGCCGGAGCCAAAATCCTCACCTCTCAGGTCACCTTGTCGCCGCTGTGCCAGGCGCAATCCGCATGGCCGCTCCCGACCTCGCCATTTTCGCAAAATTTTCCGCGCACCCTCTGGACGCCCGGAATCGCTGTTGCTATACGGCGCGAACCGTTCCGGCGTAGCTCAGCGGTAGAGCAGTTGACTGTTAATCAATTGGTCGTAGGTTCGATCCCTACCGCCGGAG
>NZ_JAOWLB010000012.1 GCF_025751555.1 Ruegeria aquimaris | reverse complement strand
CCGGTGAAGCGCTATCTACGGTCTCTCCCCAACAGCCGCAAGGCCCTTTTTACAAAAAAATCAAAAAACTTCCAAAACTCCGCAAAACTCCCCGTTTCCATACACTTACGAATTTCCAACCTGCGAGAACGAACTGAAACACGGCCTGATGCCCTTAACTCTGTGGTCAGAGTCCTCCGGACAAGCGGTGAAGCACCCAGATGTTGTGGGGGAGCGGAAGCCGAGCACAAACGCGGATTTCTCTACATAACCGGTTCACGGCACGTTTTCCGAACGCCGCAAGCTCATTCTCAGGAATCGCCCGAGGAAGCATGACCAGGAAGGCCCACCTCTCTGGTGCAATTCCTTCGCTTCGCTCTTGGATTTCGGGCAAAAACCGGAGTTTCATCCGGTAGGTGGCAGTGCGGAACAGATCCTCGAGGTACCGTGCCCGTTGCGATTTCGCCCTGTCGAAGGACCACCGACGAAATGGAATCGCCACGGCACAGGTAGCCCTGAGCAGGATGAGAGATATCGCCAGCACGCTGATGAAGGTGAATGTGACTGGGAGGAGTTCGGGGTTCATGGTCGTTTTCCTTCTTTCCGGAGCGCCGGCAGCGCTTTGGCATTCAATCGGTCAGGCAATCCGCCGGCACGAAGGCGCAATCACCCGCCAGCCCCCTCGGCAAAGGCCGGAAGTGTTTCGTCCAGCTTGTCCCAGGACACGGCCCGGCTGGCGTAGACGACCATTTGGGGTTGAACCATTTCAGGGTCGTCGAGAACCGAAGCACGGGGAAAGACCGCGTCGGGGTAGCCGGATGTGGTCGAATAGATCGGGGAACCGCATGTGCCGCAGAACCCCTTCGATATGGTATTCCCGCTATCAGCCCGGTGCTCATAGAAGGTCACATCCCCCGTGACTACGAAGGCGCTTTTCGGGATTACAATATGCGTACAGTGCCC
Source organism: Ruegeria aquimaris (assembly GCF_025751555.1). GTDB lineage: Bacteria > Pseudomonadota > Alphaproteobacteria > Rhodobacterales > Rhodobacteraceae > Ruegeria_B > Ruegeria_B aquimaris. Next base: position 131,982 of record NZ_JAOWLB010000012.1, on the reverse strand, counting down.
GGTTCCGCTCGATTTGCGGCAATCCTTGCAGCAGCAATGCACAACGACCTGAGGGCTGGCGCTGCTCTCAAATGTCACAGCGCCGCATAGGCAGCGTCCGGAGAATCCTTTGGCGTTTGCATTGATGGTCATCGGCGGCCTCTATCCCTTGGTGTCTTGCAGGCAGAGTCGCAGGGATCTAAATATGTTCAAGAACATATTTTCATCATCTGTATGATTGTGCGGAAATGGAGAACGACGATGCCCTATACCCCTGAACACAAGGCCAAAACGCGCGGTAGAATCGTCGAAGCGGCGCGCGTGTTGTTCAACAGGGACGGCTTTGCCGAGGTGACGATCGATCAGGTCATGGCTCACGCGGGTTTGACGCGCGGCGGGTTCTACAATCACTTCCGCAACAAGGAGGAGCTCTACGGTGAAGCCGTGGCGAGCTTCCTCAACGGCCGCGGAAAGACCTGGCGCGACGACGCTGGTGTCGATCCTCAGAATGGCGGGCCGGACACAGTCCGTGCCATGATCAACACCTATCTCTCTCCGGAACATGCGCGCGACATCGACGGACAATGCCCGATGATTGCCCTGCCTTCCGACGTCGCGCGGGCGACCCCTGAGGCACGCCGCTCCTACGAGGGGCTATTGCGCGCGATGATCTGGCTTTATGAGAATAATTTGACCGAGGGTGCCGGAGAAAAGCGAACGACCGCCTGCGTTCTGGCTGCGCTCAGTGTTGGGGGCATGGTTCTGTCCCGCACTCTCGAAGATCAGACTCTGTCAGATGAAGTTCGCGAGGCGGCTCGGAGCTTTGCGCTCGCGGCCGTGTAGCAGAACGCGACGGGCCAGCCCGCAACTCAGTCATTGGCGCAGACCGCAGCGAACGGCAAATTTCGCGACAACGAGGAAAGCGCAAGAAGAAATTCTGCATTGAGCGTCAAGGCAGACCCTCGACATCGCCCAAGCGGGTGCCTTCTGATTAAGAATATGATTTTGTTGAAGAACTGGTGCCGCTGAAGGGACTCGAACCCCCGACCCCATCATTACGAATGACGTGCTCTACCAGCTGAGCTACAGCGGCTTCCTGGACCCTACTATGGCCCTACTAGTTCTACTCCTGTGCCTCGAACTCGTTGGTTTTGCAAGTCATTCGAGCGGGGACCCGCTAATTACGAATGACGTGCTCTACCAGCTGAGCTACAGCGGCATTCTTCTCTTGTCGCGGCCAAAACACGGCCTCAATCGTGGTACCCGGCAGCCTCCGCTGCCCTGACCGCGCGTGACTTATCAGCCGGGCGCATCTTAGAAAAGAGGTTATTTGCGGTCATTCGCATCGGAGATGTCGGTTGATGATTCCGCAAGGACCTCTGCCTCTTCGGCAACAGCCTCCATGTCGGCCTCTTCTTCCGGTTCGGCCCCGACCCCCTGGGGCGTCCCAACAATCAGCGGCAAAAGGTTGGTCGCTGTGACAGATGCGATTTCCGAGGCCTGAGGCGCGGACCAGACCAACGTATCGAAGCCGCCGCAGTTCTCACAGACCGGCGCCCATTCGCGGTGAACATGGCGGCAGTTGTCACAGACCCATTGCGGACCGCGTGGCGCCGTAAGCGCCCGGGCCAGCCAACCCTGCACAACGGCATCCGAGGCACCCTCTCCACGTTCGATCGCGGCCATCAGCGTATAGGCCCGGGCATCAGGGTCGCGCTCCAGCAAGTCGCCCAAGGCCCGTCTTGCCTCGGGAAAATCCTCGGCCACGATGTTCAGTTCCGCCATCATCAGATGGGTTTCCGCGTGATCGGGGTGTACCTTGCCAAGTGCGGCAAAGCGTTTGACCCGCTCTGTCGGTGTCTCGTCGGGCACAATCTCGGCAAAGGCATAGGCCAGATCGGGATGCGGGCGGACCTGCCAGGCCTTGGTCAGAATCTTGGCGGCATTGCGCGGCTTGCCCTTGGCGATATGCGCCCGGGCCGCCATTGCAGCGGCGGGAATCAGATCGGGAGACAGCCGGTTGGCCTCGATCGCGCGCTCCTGCTGATCCACCGACGCGCCCTCGGCGATCAGATCCTTGGCCTCGGACAAGGCAAGAATCGCGTCGCGGCGCTTGTAAACGTCACGCGGCAAAGAGCCCGTCTTGAGCTTTGTTCCCAGCGTCGCCCGTGCCCCGGCCCAGTCCTGTGCCCGGGTCTGAAGGTGCAGGAGTACATCCTGCGTCTCTTCGTGACGCGGCTTCAGGGCCAGCGCCTTTTCCGCCAGCTTGCGCGCGGTTTCGTCATCCCCTTCAGCAAGTTTCTGTTTCATGATGCCCCGGACGCCGACAAACCTGGTCGACTGGTCGCCGATCAGCTTGCGATAGGTCTCGGTCGCCTTGCGTGTGTCGCCCGTCATCTCGGCGGCCTGAGCAACCACCAGATTGGTCAGTTCAGGCTTTTGCAGCAGTTTCTCGGCCTTTGCGGCCTTGCTCATCGCAAGGCGGCCCTCGCCCGAGGCAAGCGCCATCAGCCCTTCGGCCAGCGCCTGGTATCCGCGTCTTTCCCGGCCACGATCAAAGAAGCGAGACAGCGCCGTCTCGTCCCCGTTCAGGAATTTCAACGTGGCGATCAGAAGCGTCAGCAGCTTGAAGAACAGCCAGACCAGCCCGACCAGTACAACAAATGCGATCACGGATTGCAGCGGACCAAGCGTATACTCCATCCCCGAAACGGTGACCTGGACACCGCCGCTGGTTTCCATAAGAAACCCTGCGCCCAATGCCAGCATGGCAATGATCGCGACAAAAACCAGGATCTTGAGCAATGACCACAGCATGGACTGTCCTTCAGTTCGTGTTCAGGCTTTGCGCCAGCGAGGCGGCCGCCGTGATTGCATCCTGCCGTGCGCGGGCAAGCTCTGCCCATTCCGCCAACGCGGCCTGGGCCGGGTCCGGCAAACGCGATACCAACTCAAGCGCCGTTGCCAGATCTCCGGCGGTCACGGCTGCCTCTGCCCGGGATAGCACCGCATCGGGATCGTCCCCATCTCTGGGAACGACCGAACGGGCGCCGGTCTGTCGCTCAAGGAACGCAAGGAAACCGCTGCCCTTTTCGGTCTCGCGAAGATCCGACAGCGCCGTTCTTGCCGCGACCGGGAAGGTTTGGCGCAACTCGGCGAGAGTTGGCGCGCCTTCGGCCGCCGACGCGGAAAGCGCGTCTGGCACATCGACGCCAGCCAGGGAAAGCTGCTCCAGCAAGGAGGCATAGGGCATCCCCGCGTCCAGTTCAGCGTGAAGCCGCGCCATCAGGGCCCGGTTTGCCGCCGCCAAGGCATCCGACGCGGCGCTCGCCTTCAATGCCTGCGCCTCTTGCACCATCTGTTCGACTTCGGCGCGCTGCGCCGCAAGCGCCTCGCGCATCCTGACAAGCTCGGCCTCATAAGCGGCAACCGCCTCGGGCGAAGCGCCTTCGGTGATGGGTCGCTTTTCGACATCGGTCAATCTGCTTTCCAAGGCGGCAATCGCGTCAGAGCGGTTGCCGCTTTCGGCCAAGAGCGACTCTGCGGTCTCGGACTGTCTCGCCGCGACCTCCGCGATGCGGGCATCAAGCGGGGCAAGGTCGGGGATCTGAATCTGGCTGACCGACGATTTCAGTTCGGCCAGCGTGGCGTCCTGTTGTGCGAGGCGAGAGTGCAGCGCGGCGATTTCTTCGTCAGCATTCCCAGCCCGCAGGTTCGGCGGCAGGAAAGAATCGATCACATCGGTCCGGCCCGCGAAATAACCCAGTGCGGCGGCCAGAACCCCTCCAAGCACGAGCGCGAAAAAGCCGCCGCGACGCTCTGGCGCCGGGGCCGGGGCGACCGACTGCTGTTGGTTGTCTGCTTCTGCTTCTGCTTCTGCTTCTGCTTCTGCTTCTGCTTCTGCTTCTGCTTCTGCTTCTGCTTCTGCTTCTGCTTCTGACGAAACCTTGCTGTCTTCCGGCTCTGCTTCAAGCTGGTTGTCGCTGACAGGCCGGTTTTCGGGCGTCATCGGATCCGCAGAGACTTGGTCGGTGACGGTTGCCAACTCGTTGTCTTTCTTGTCCGTCACCGCGATGTCCTTTTCGATTCTGAAAGTCAAAAATACCAGATACCGCCCGAGATTAATGCGGCTCTGACGGCCCCTCAACCCGCATGGCTTCGCGGACCATTTTTTCTACCGCGTGGCGCATGGCCTCGGCATCTGGTCGTTCGGCAGTCACCAAGCGGATATTTTTCATGTTTTCAATTGGTTCCCTTACGGCCCCACTCAAAGCAAGCAACCACAAAGGCGCGCTGAGTAGCGCCAGGTCGGCAAATTGTCGCGCGGTCCGTGGTGAAAACAGCGGGGCGATGACCGGCGATGTCCCGGCCAATGCCGCACGGGCCGGTTCGGACAAGGGCAGGAGGTGTTGCAGATACACCACCCGCTCGGAGGTGGGCATGCCCGAACGGGACAGGGTCTCTGCCACATCGCCGCGTGCGTGATCCCCCCTGAGGTGCAACAGTGGCGTCGCAGGTCGCGCGGCAAGCAGGAACGCGATCAGCGTTTCCGCGGTCTCGCCGGCCATCGTCGCCTTCCACCCCTCGCGCCGGGCGGCCTCGGTCGTGGCGCGACCAACGCAGAAACAGGGCAGGTCACGGGACTCGGTCATTTGTGACGCGGCCGCGACACCGTTTGCCGACGAAAAAACAAGCCCCCGCGCCTTTCGCAGGTCGAGGTCGTCCTGAAGATACTCTATCTCAAGCAAGGGAGAGTGAACCACCGTCACCTTGCTTCGGATATCGGGCGAAAGCCTGGCGACGAACTTCTCGGATGAAGCCAGCGGACGAGTCATCAAGAGATAGATCAGGGAAGCCTCCAAACCGACGGGATTGTTTGCCGTTGCCTGCGGTGATACCCCGCGACCTGAACAGGATGCAACGGTTGGAACCGATGACCGAGAGCTTGACCGTACTTGGGCTGGAAAGCAGTTGTGACGATACCGCCGCCGCGGTTGTGCGGCTGGTGGACGGTACCGAGCCTATGATCCTGTCTTCGGTCGTGCACGGACAAACCGATCTGCACAGCGCCTTTGGTGGCGTGGTTCCCGAAATCGCCGCGCGGGCACATGCGGAAAAGCTGGATGTCAGCGTTCGCCAGGCGTTGGAACAGGCAGGCGTTGGCCTAGACAAGCTGGATGCCGTCGCCGTGACGGCAGGCCCTGGCCTGATCGGCGGCGTGATGTCGGGCGTCATGTGCGCCAAGGGGATTGCGGCCGCCACCGGTCTGCCGCTGATCGGTGTGAACCACCTTGCCGGTCATGCGCTGACGCCACGGCTGACCGACCGGGTTGGCTATCCCTATCTGATGCTTCTCGTCTCGGGCGGGCATTGTCAGTATCTGATCGTGCGTGGCCCCCAGGCGTTTACCCGCCTGGGCGGGACAATTGACGACGCGCCCGGTGAAGCGTTTGACAAGACCGCGCGTCTGCTCGGCCTGCCGCAACCCGGTGGCCCCTCGGTCGAGGCCGAAGGCCGGCTTGGCGACCCGAAAAGGTTCCGCTTTCCAAGACCGCTGCTGGACCGGCCGGATTGCAACCTGTCCTTTTCCGGTCTCAAGACCGCGCTGATGCGTATGCGAGACCAGCTGGTGGCCGAGCAACGCGGCCTGACACGTCAGGATCGCGCCGATCTATGCGCCGGTTTTCAGGCGGCGGTCGTCGACACCCTTGCGGAAAAAACGCGCCGCGCGATTGCGATCTATCTGGAAGACAATCCTGCTACACCAATGCTGGCCGTTGCTGGCGGCGTTGCCGCCAATGCAGCCATCCGCTCGGCGCTCGAAAAGGTCTGTGGGGAAACGGGGATCGGGTTCGTTGCGCCACCCTTGCGCCTGTGTACCGACAACGCCGCGATGATCGCCTACGCGGGGATCGAGCTGTTTCTGACCGGGGCACGTGACGGGATGACCCTGTCGGCCCGGCCACGCTGGCCGCTTGATCAGAACAGCCCGGCCTTGCTGGGCAGCGGAAAAAAAGGGGCAAAGGCATGAGTGTCACCGTTCTGGGCGCCGGTGCCTTTGGAACCGCGCTGGCGATCTCTCTTGCGGGTCGAGGCGCGGTCCGGCTTTGGGCGCGCGACCTTGGCCATGTGCTGGAAATGAACGCTACCCGACGGAATGAGCGGCGTTTGCCAGGCGCGCCGTTCCCCGACGATCTGACCGTCATCGACGATCTGGCGACGATCCCTGACACGGAGACGATTCTGCTGGCGGTACCCATGCAGCAACTGCGCCGGACGTTACAGGCCCATGGTCCGGTGTTGGCGGGTCGCCGTCTGGTCGCCTGTTGCAAGGGGATCGAGCGGGGCAGCGGGTTGGGGCCGGTTGCCGTCATTTCGCAGACCCTGCCAAGCGCCGTGCCCGCGCTGCTATCCGGACCAAGCTTTGCGGCGGATATTGCCAGCGGTCTTCCAACGGCGCTGACGCTTGCCTGCGAAGACGCCGAAACCGGCGCGGAGCTGCAAGCGGACCTGTCGACCGCCAACCTGCGTCTGTATCGCACCACGGATGTCATTGGCACCGAGCTGGGCGGCGCCCTGAAGAATGTCATCGCGATTGCCTGCGGCGCGGTCATCGGTGCCGGTCTGGGCGAAAGCGCCCGCGCGGCGCTTATGACCCGGGGATATGCCGAGATGCAGCGCATGGCGCTGGCGCTTGGTGCCCGAGCCGAGACACTGGCCGGACTCAGCGGTTTTGGCGATCTGGCTCTGACCTGCACGTCGAACCTGTCGCGGAACTACAGGCTGGGCCTGTCGATCGGACGCGAGGAAGAGTTCGACCGATCAATTACGGTTGAAGGCGCGGCGACCGCGCTTGCGGTGACCGAGAAAGCCGCGAAGATGAAACTGGACATGCCGATCACCGATTGTGTGACCGGATTCGTGAACCAAAGCTTGACCCTGCCCGAGGCGATGGCTCAACTGCTGGCAAGGCCGCTCAAGGAGGAATGACATGCTGGTTGCCCTGATCGCCAAGGACAAGGATGGCGCCCTGCAAACCCGGCTCGACAATCGCCCGGCGCATGTGGATTACCTCAAGACCACTGGAGTTGTATCACAGGCCGGACCCTTGCTGGATGGCGAAACCATGATCGGGTCGCTGGTGATTCTCGATGTCGAAGACATGGCCGCCGCCGAAGCATGGGCCGCCAACGACCCCTATGCCAAGGCCGGTCTGTTCCAGTCGGTCGAGCTGATCCCTTGGAAAAAGGTGATCTGATGGCCTATTGGCTGTTCAAATCCGAACCCTCGACCTGGAGCTGGGACGATCAGACCGCCAAGGGCGAGACCGGCGAGGAATGGAACGGCGTGCGCAACTACCAGGCGCGCAATTTCATGCGCGCCATGAAGCTGGGCGACCGCGGTTTTTTCTATCACTCGCAGACCGAAAAAGCGGTGGTCGGCATTGTCGAGGTCTGTGCCGAGGCGCACCCGGACAGCAAGGCCGACGACCCGCGCTGGGAATGCGTGGATATCAAGGCGGTACGTCCTTTTGTACAACCCGTGACCCTGGATCAGATCAAGTCGGATCCGCGTCTGTCTGACATGGTGCTGGTCAAAAACTCACGCCTGTCGGTGCAGCCGGTGAGCGAAGATGAATGGCGGGCGATCTGCGTATTGGGGCAGACAGAACCCGATTGATCGGGCATGCTTGACCTTGTCGCAACTCTTCGATGAGGCACAAGATGGAGTTTCTCAACGTACTCGCGGCCGCCTTTGGTGCCTTTGCGCTCGGGTCGGTGTGGTACATGGCGCTGGCCGAGCCCTGGATGCAGGCATCGGGCGTGCCACGCGGCCCGGATGGAAAACCCGAAGGCGGGATGACTCCAGGTATTTTCGCGATGAGCTTCGTTCTTCAGCTGGTTGTGGCCGGGATGATGCGCCATGTCTTTGCCCTGTCGGGTATTGATACGCCGGGCGCCGGCCTTGTCGCCGGGATCGGGGTTGGGCTGTTCTTCATCTCGCCCTGGATCGCGCTCAACAACCTCTATGCCATGCGTCCGTTCCGGCTCAGCCTTATTGATGGGGGTTACGCCACAGTGGCCTGCGCAGCGATGGGACTGATCCTGACGCTGTTCTAGGGGTTTGATTTCACAGAAAACGGGGAAGGTTCCGACGGTGCAGAACCTTCCCCCACCCCGCGTGCTCCCAACTCACCACACGCGAACGAAATTCAAGGTTCTGACCGTACTGGTCATGGGTTCTGTATAGCGCAAGAAGCGGGTCGGACTCAAACACCAAGCCCGAAGAATACGTGTAAAATGCGAAACGCCTGCAAGGATGCAGGCGTTTCGGCATTCTCGGGACCTGGTCTCAGCCGTAGACGGCTTCTTTGCCGAAATGCTTGGTCAGCATGTAATAGACCACGGCGCGATACTTGTTGCGCTCGGACTGACCATAGGTGTCCATCGCCTTGGCAATCGCCGCATCCAGTTCCGGGCCATCGGAAAGACCCAGTTTCTTTACAAGGAAGTTTTTCTTCACGGTTTCCAGTTCGCCCGCCTGGGTCGCCGCGACCGTCGAGGCGTCAGCGTCATAGATTGCCGGTCCGCAACCGATCGTCACCTTGGTCAACAGATCCATGTCCGGGGTCATCCCGCACTTGTTCTTCAGGTCGTCGGCATATTTTGCGATCAGATCGTCGCGTTTTCCCATCTCTTCACTCTCCCGAGTTTTTGTTTTCGACCGGTCTATCCGGCACTGGACGAGAGCGTAGCGGCAGCCAGAGCGCGCACAAAGGGAAAACTTGGCCGGTTTTCCCTGTAAACGCCCCAAGTCCCGGGCATGACCAGACCCGGCCCGCCTAGGGCGCCGGGCCTGTGACCCCTCAGTTCAGAACCACACCCTCTTTCTTGCCGTGGTCGGTACGCTTGTCCAGAACCTTGTCCTGTTTGCTCCATTTGTCGATCACGGCATTACCGTTTGCGCATTTGGTCTTTTCGATCTCTTGGGCGGCCTGAATGCCATGGGTACCGTGTTTTTCCTCGTGCTGCCGCAACGCAACAAGGAAGGTTTTCCAGTTCTCGCGCACCGCCGGGTCAAGCTTGGCTTCGTTCTTGTGCTTGGGCATGGTGTAAGTGATCTTGACCGAGAGATCGCAGTTTCCGGTCCAGTTCACATACCAGTCGGTGTAGGCCCAATAGCCATTTGGCCCGCGCTGGCCCATCTGCTTGACCAGGGCGCTCGCGGTGGTGGCATCCACCGCATAGGTCTTTTCCACGATCGAGATCTTCGGCTTTGCCTCGGCCATCGTCGCGCCGAGCATCACAGCCAGCGCAAGAACAAACGTCGGGTGTCTAAAACCGGCACCAGAGAAAGACAACTTCATTACTCCCTACTCCGTTAAGCACTCCGCTTGCTGCCTTGCGGATTGCGAACTTGTTATTCCATGACGCTGTCGCGCAATAACATTGCTGTCAACATATTCGTATCGCACGAAAAAACCGCCCCGGTTTCCCGGGGCGGCCAAAGCTCTCGGAACGGGCATGCGCCCATTGCTGTTCATCAATAGCGGTAGTGTTCCGGCTTGAACGGGCCCTCGGGGGTGACCCCGATGTAATCGGCCTGTTCCGGACTCAGCTTGGTCAACTTCACACCGATCCGGTCCAGATGCAGGCGCGCGACCTTCTCGTCGAGATGCTTGGGCAGGATGTACACTTCGTTCTGGTACTCGTCGCCCTTGGTGTAGAGCTCGATCTGAGCCAGAACCTGGTTGGTGAACGAAGCCGACATCACAAAGGACGGATGCCCGGTCGCGTTGCCGAGGTTCAGCAGGCGACCTTCGGACAAGAGGATGATCTTGTTGCCCGAGGGCATCTCGATCATGTCGACCTGGTCCTTGATATTGGTCCACTTGTGGTTCTTCAGGGCGGCAACCTGGATCTCGTTGTCGAAATGGCCGATGTTGCCGACGATGGCCATGTTCTTCATCTCGCGCATATGCTCGATGCGGATCACGTCCTTGTTGCCGGTGGTGGTGATGAAGATGTCGGCGCTGGACACTTCATCTTCCAGCGTGGTCACCTCGTAGCCGTCCATTGCCGCCTGAAGCGCGCAGATCGGATCGACCTCGGTCACCTTCACCCGTGCGCCAGCGCCGCGCAGCGAGGCGGCCGAGCCTTTGCCCACATCGCCATAGCCGCAGACCAGCGCGACCTTGCCCGCCATCATCGTGTCGGTGGCGCGACGGATACCGTCGACCAGCGATTCCTTGCAGCCGTACTTGTTGTCGAACTTCGACTTGGTCACGCTGTCGTTCACGTTGATCGCCGGGAACGGGAGGTGGCCCTTTTCCATCATCTTGTAGAGACGATGCACACCGGTGGTGGTCTCTTCGGACACACCCTGAATCATGTGGCGCTGTTTCACGAACCAGCCCGGAGTTTCGGCGATCCGCTTGCGGATCTGGGCGAACAGGTATTCTTCCTCTTCGCTGGTCGGAACCGCGATCAGGTCTTCCTCACCCTCTTCGACGCGTGCGCCCATCAGGATGTACAGCGTCGCATCGCCGCCATCGTCCAGGATCATGTTGGCGCCGCCCTCGGGGAACTGGAAAATCTTGTCGGTATAGGACCAGTATTCCTCCAGCGTCTCGCCCTTGACGGCGAACACCGGGGTGCCGCTGGCCGCAATCGCGGCGGCGGCGTGATCCTGGGTCGAAAAGATGTTGCACGACGCCCAGCGCACGTCAGCGCCCAACGCAACCAGCGTTTCGATCAGAACCGCGGTCTGGATGGTCATGTGCAGCGAACCTGCGATCCGTGCGCCCTTGAGCGGCTTGCTTTCACCGTATTCAGCGCGCAGCGCCATCAGGCCCGGCATCTCGGTTTCGGCAATGTCCAGTTCCTTGCGGCCATAGTCGGCCAGTGCAATGTCCTTGACGATATAATCCCCGGCCATTCTTCACTCCATTCCGGTAAAATCGGTCGCCAGACGCCCTATCATTCATGGGGACAAGTGGCAACGACGATCGGCCCGGTCAGGTTTTCGGGGAATGTTTCAGCTGGGAATATCCGTTTGGGGCGGCTTCGGCGTGGCCTGGAAATAGTCGGTTCCGGCCGCCACGATGCAACTGACACCGTTGGCATCCGTGAGAAGAACGGTAAAGGTCCCTGTCTCGGCCGAGGCCCAAAGCTCGATCATCGACTGGCCTCTATGCATGGGTTGCAGGCCACCAGCGGTCAGTTGTTCGGCATATTTTTCCTGGAGCTTGCCGATCACCGCATCGCGTGCCGCGCAGGATTGTGCCACCGCCGGGGACATCAGCGCCACAAGGCCAAATGTTAATCCAATCCCCATCAGACGCTTGAACATGGCAAGCTCCTTTCGATAGAGGTTCAGGTCTGAAAGGGGACGTGCAGGGAGGAAAACACGTCCCCCCTCACTTGATATCGCGATCTTGCCGCCGGGCTGGACCCTCGACGAAAATTGGAACGGCTGGCAGCACTTGATCGGGATGGGATCAAGGCTGCGCCCGGAATGTGGCAGAAAAATGGCGCACGGAATGGAGCGTGGCAGAATGGCAACACAGCCCAGAGCATGGCAACGGATGCTGTCGGGTCGGCGGCTCGACCTGCTGGACCCGACCCCGATGGATATCGAGATCGAGGATATCGCACATGGCCTGGCATTTGTCGCGCGCTGGAACGGACAAACGCATGGCGACTATGCCTATTCGGTGGCCGAGCATTCGCTGCTGGTTGAGACCCTGTTTGCCCGCATTGCCCCTGGGTCCGGACCGAAATGGCGCCTGGCGGCCTTGCTGCATGATGCCCCGGAATACGTGATCGGTGACATGATTTCGCCGGTGAAGGCGGCGGTCGGACCGGACTATGGTCATCTCGACGCCAGGCTCACCGCCGCAATCCACATCCGGTTTGGCCTGCCGGCGCAACTGCCCGCAGCGATCAAGAAACAGATCAAGCGCGCCGACCGTATCAGCGCATGGATGGAGGCGACGCGCATCGCCGGTTTTTCCGATGCAGAGGCGAACCGGTTCTTCGGTCGCCCGAACCCAGCCCTGATGGAGGGGCTCGATATTCTGTTGAGACCGCCGGTTGAAACGAGAAAGGCCTATACGGAACGTTACTTGGCGCTGATATCCGCGCTTTGATCGGTCGTGGCTTTTTCCGCCCGGCGGGCGCGGCGTTCCTGCCGCATCTTTCGGCGGCGGCGCGTCTGGTAGTCGGCGCTTTCGACAAAATCACCCGCCTGATCCAGACCCTTGTCGCTGAACATCTTGGCGCGCTCCTCGTCGGTGGCGCGTGGCCAGTCGATATCCGCGCGAACAAATCCCCCCGCGATCAGGCCCCGGCCAATCACCGCGTGATCCAGTTCGCCAAAGGACAGCCGGTTCGATTTGCCTTTGTCGCCGCGCACCCATTCGGTGTAGAGCGCGTCGATCACCAGCGGATTGTTCCGGCAGAAATGCGCAACGTTCTTGGCCAACAGGTTGTTGGGCCCCGCCTTGCGCCGCAGGATCATCGCCACGTTCTGGTCAGGCCGTCCCACCATTGCGAACAGATGCAGCGCCGAACCATCGGCGGCCACGACATGGCTGGCGGCCTTGTATCTGGCAAGCTGGGTTTCGAGTGAGAATTTCTCGGGGTGGAAAATGTCGTACCCTTCTGCACGCAACAGGTCTTCCAGCCGTTCTTCTCCCAACAGGCCACCCTTTCCCAGACCCAGCGCGGAACGGGAGATGTAAAGCTTGCTTGGACCATCGGGTTCGACCGATTTGGCAAAGCTCCGGTGGATCGCATCGCGGAACCTGGGCGTTCCCTGCGTGATGTTTCCCAGCCCGAAACCTTGGCCGGGGACGATAAGCTCTTCGACTTGCGTCGGTTCGGTCGCGACATGGATCGGCAGGTCGGGCCGCATCAGATCAATGAAATCGCGCTGAAACCCCCGGACCTGATCGCCGACCTTGGGGCGTTTGGGAATGAAAAGAATTCCGTCGATCGGGCCATCGACATGATCCAGTGCCCAAAGGCGGGAAGTGCTTTCGACCAGGAAATGACCGAAATGCGCCCAGAGCACGCCGCCCCAGATCCAGCGCCCCGGCAGTGTCTGAGCGATCTCCTGCGGCATTTCGGGGCGCGTGGTCAAAGGCCGGTACCGCCGCCACAAGGCACCTTCAGGGCAATAGCTGCCGTCCGAGTACAAAACCCCGGCGGCCTGCGTGAAACCGCTGACCTCGGGCGGAACGACAACAGCCTCGGCCAGCCGCGTCAGTGTCTCGGACCAACCCCCTTCGGGCAGCGGTTGTGAGTTTGGATCGTCTGGATTCAGGTCGGGCGCTTGCGCCATATCGGACCTCTCAGCGCGGACTTCGTTTGGCCAGAATCCGTTGCAGGGTCCGGCGATGCATGTTTAGCCGGCGCGCGGTTTCGCTAACGTTACGATCGCACAATTCATAGACACGCTGGATATGTTCCCAGCGCACCCTGTCCGCGCTCATCGGGTTTTCCGGTGGCGGCGGAAGAGTGTCGCCATTGGCCAGCAGAGCATTGGTGATATCAGTGGCATCTGCCGGTTTTGACAGGTAGTCCGTCGCGCCGATCTTGACTGCGGCCACCGCAGTGGCAATTGCCCCGTACCCGGTCAAGACCACCACCCGGCTATCCGGACGGCGCTCTCGCAAGACCTCGACGACATCCAGGCCATTCCCATCCTCAAGCCGCAAGTCGACCACCGCATAAGCAGGCGGCCTTGCCGTGGCTATCGCGCGCCCGGCTGCAACGGACCCCGCCGTTTCGACCTCGAACCCCCGCTTTTCCATCGCTTTGGCCAAACGGCGCAGAAACGGTTCGTCGTCATCGACAAGCAAGAGCGACTTGTCAGGACCGATTTCTGGCTGGAGATTGTCCGTCATGCTCTGTCTTTCGCTGTTTTTCGTCTTTTTGGCTTTCAGCGAGTATTACCAGCCATCGCGCCCGCGTCAAACAGCCTTCACGCTCTATAGTGCATCTATGAAGCAACCAATCTTGTCGGCCATCTGCTCAGGCGTGTCATCGCGCCGGAAAAACTCGACGAATCCGACCTCGGGCAGGACGAGATAGGAAAAGGTCGAATGGTCGACCAGATAATATTCATCGCTCTTGTCCTGCGCCCGGTAATAGGTCTTGTAGGCCTGGCTCGCTGCCTTCACCTGCTCGGGTGACCCGGTCAGGCCAATCATCCGCTCGTGCAGGTTGGCGGCGAAATCCCCCACGACTTCGGGAGTGTCCCGGTCCGGGTCGATGGAGATGAAGACCGGCGTTACCATCTTGCCCCGGGTTTCAAGGATATCCACCGCCTCGGCGTTGCGCGAGGTATCAAGCGGACAGACATCCGGACAGAAGGTATAGCCGAAATACAAGAGCGACGGCTGGGTGATCAGATCCTTGTCAGTCACCGTCTCGCCCTTGGCATTCAACAGTTCGAACGGCCCGCCAATCGTCTCTGCGCCGCCTGCGATCTGGCTGGACCTGCATTGTGCAAACCGGTCGTCCGAACCGCCGCGGGTCGCGATCCATGTTGCGCCCAGCGCCGCCACTGCAATCGTGGCGGCAAGAATGGTATAAAGTCGGCTCATCGGGATCCTCATGGACAGCGGCTGTTGATCGTGTCGGGCCGGAGACCTATCAAGAAACCCGACGGTTGCAACAGGACATAAGTACGCGATGCCGGAATCCAACATGAGCCTTGTGCTGGGACAGGAACGCAGCAGCTGGATTCGCCTGCGTACCATGATCCTGTTGCGCTGGGTCGCCATCGCGGGCCAGATCGTGGCCATCACGGTGGCGCAACAGACCTATCACCTGCAATTGAACCTGGGTCTGTGTTACCTGGCAATCGGGGTTTCCGCTGTCGTCAACGTGATGGCGATCTTTGCTTTCCCAGGAAACAAGCGCCTCAGCGAGTTCGAAAACTTTCTGATGGTTCTGTTCGATTTGCAGCAACTGGGCGTTCTCCTGTACCTCACCGGCGGGTTGCATAACCCTTTTGCGTTGCTGCTGGTCGGCCCCGTGATCATCTCGGCCAACGTGATGGGCCTGCGCTCGACCCTGATCATCGGCACCACCGCAATCGTTCTGGTGACATTGCTGGGGCTGTACCACTTGCCGCTCAGAACCGAGATGGGGTTTGTCCTGCGTATTCCGGATGTGTTCGTGTTCGGCCACTGGACCGCAATCGTCATCGCGATGATCTTTCTGGGCGCCTATTCCTATCGGATCAGTTCCGAGGTTCAGTCGATGTCCGAAGCGCTGGCCGCAACCCAGATGGCGCTGGCCCGTGAACAGAAACTGACCGATCTGGGGGGTGTTGTCGCCGCCGCCGCACACGAGCTGGGCACGCCACTCGCCACCATAAAACTGGCCAGTTCCGAGCTGGTCGAGGAACTGGACGACCGCCCGGACCTGCGGGAAGACGCGGCCTTGATCCGGGAGCAGGCCGATCGGTGCCGGGACATCCTGCGCAACATGGGTCGTGCCGGAAAGGACGACCTCCACCTGCGCCAGGCACCCTTGTCCACCGTCATCCACGAAGCCGCCGAACCGCATGTCAATCGCGGCAAGACACTGCATTTCGACGAAGGCCCCGGCGAGGGCGGCGATCTGCAACAACCCTCGATCCTGCGCAAACCCGAGGTCATCCACGGCCTGAGGAACCTGATCCAGAACGCCGTCGACTTCGCGCGATCCACGGTTTGGGTCGAGGCCGAATGGACCGCCGACGCGATCACCGTGACGATCATGGATGACGGCCGCGGCTATCCCGCCCATATGTTCGGCCGGATCGGCGATCCGTTCGTGCGCCGAAGACGCGCCGAGGTCGATACCCGCTCGCGGCCCGAGTACGAAGGCATGGGGCTGGGTCTGTTCATCGCCAAGACATTGCTGGAACGCAGCGGCGCCGAATTGAAGTTCGCCAATGGCTCCGATCCGTACCAGACGCTCACCGACCTGGCAGAGCGGCGCGGTGCCATCGTGCAGGTGACCTGGCCCCGCAGCCAGATCGACGCGCAGACCGGCGAAAATGCGGTTCCGGTCGGGCTTAACGAACCATTCAGAGTATAGTTAAGGTTACCTTAACCACTTATGCCAATGATTGCCAGAATTGGTGTTGGCAGTTCTGGATGCGATCATGGCGGAATGGTTGGCTTTGGCGGTGATTTCCCTCTTTGCGGCGGGGTTTACCGTCTGGTTCGTTTCCAAGCCGGAACAACGGGCCGGGTTTTCCCGTGATCTGTTAAACGCAGACAATCCGGCGCCGCACGTGTTTCTCTTTGATGGGCCGGCCGTGATTGGCTGCTCACACCTGGGCGACGACAGGCATATCCTGAACTGGGAAGAGCTGCGCCAGAAACTGGCCGACGAATTCCCCGGATTTCCCCAAGACCCGGAGGCCGTCGAACAACAGGGTGAGGTCGTGGTAAAACCCATCGACGGGCGTACCGGCCGTGAGGTGTTTTGTGAATGGGTAGACGGTGTTGTCCGGGTTGAACTGCGCAGCGGCGGCAAGGGACAAAATGCGCTGCGACGCGCGGACCCGGACCCGATCAGACTGGCGATGGATCCGGCGCCCTATCCGGTATGGCATCTCGATACCGACGGACGGATCAGCTGGTGCAATGCCGCCTATGTGGCCTTGGCACGGAAGCTTCGAAACGGCTCTCCCGATCTCTATGAACCGCTGTTTCCCGAGGTCAAGGAACTGGGCAACGAGGGAAAGAAATCGCGCATCTCGGTTTCTGCCTTCCCCTCAGAGGTAAAGCTCTGGTTCGATGTCGTCGTCGTGCCGCAGCAGTCGGGCAACCTGTGCTATGCGGTGGATATCAACGCGGTCGTTGACGCCGAAATCGCCCAGCGCAACTTTGTGCAGACACTGGCAAAGACGTTCGCGCAGCTCTCCATCGGACTCGCCATTTTCGACCGAAACAGGCAATTGGCACTGTTTAATCCGGCGCTGATCGACCTGACCAATCTTCCTGCCGACTTCTTGACCAGCCGACCGTCGGTTTCGAGCTTTTTTGACCGGTTGAGAAACCTCAACATGATGCCAGAGCCAAAGAACTATGGCGGATGGCGCCAGGAAATGAACGACCTGTTGCAGGCGGCATCGGATGGAATCTATCGCGAAACCTGGTCGCTGCCTTCGGGCTCGGTCTATTCGGTGAACGGACGTCCTCACCCGGATGGGGCCATTGCGTTTCTGTTCGAGGATATTACCGCGGAAATCACCCTGACGCGCCGGTTCCGGTCCGAGCTGGAGCTTGGCCAGGACGTACTCGATCACATCGAGGATGCAATTGTCGTGTTTGCCGCCGATGGCACTTTGGCGTTTTCCAACACGTCATATCACAAGCTGTGGAAATCGGATCCTGATCGAAGCTTTGCAAAAGTCTCGATCATCGATGCCACCCGCGCCTGGCAGGAACAATGCAACGCCACACCGCTGTGGGGCGACATTCGTGATTTTGTGGCCAATCGCGAAAATCGCGCGTTCTGGGAGGGTCAGGTCCGGTTGCGCGATGGCCGGCCGTTGAATTGTACCATCAACCCGATTCAGAACGGCGCGACCATGGTTGTTTTCTCTCTGACAAACACCTCAGAGAGGCTGACCGAAACCACAAGGGTCGGATAGCGGCTTGCAGCCGGAAAGCGGCGCAGCCATTGTGCGGCCATGACGGCATCGCACCTTGCACTTACCGTGAACTCTCCAGAAGAAACCGCCGGTCTGGCGGAATCGTTGGGTGCGACCCTCATGCCCGGCGATTGTTTGCTGCTGTCCGGAGAAATCGGCAGCGGAAAAACCCATTTTGCCCGCAGCCTGATTCAATCGCTGATGTCAGAGCCTGAAGACGTCCCGTCACCCACGTTCACCTTGGTACAGGTTTATGACACCAATCGCGGCGAGTTGTGGCATACCGATCTCTATCGCCTGTCCTCGCTCGAAGAGATTGAGGAGCTGGGTCTGTCAGAGGCGTTCACCGATGTGATAACGCTTGTGGAATGGCCCGACCGGCTGGGTCCCATGACACCGCGACATGCCCTGTCGATCACCTTCGAAGCCGACCCCAAACACGAAACACGCCGAAAGCTGACCGTCGAATGGACCGACCCGAAATGGCAACCCCGTCTGACATGGCCGACATGACCAACCGGTCCGGTCTGGCAGACGCCTTCATCGCCCGAACCCCCTGGTCCGGTGCCCGGCGGGAATCGCTTGCCGGAGACGCCTCGGCCAGACGATACGAACGCCTTACAGATCGGCACACCGGTCGGACTGCGGTTTTCATGGATGCGCCGCCAGATGGCGGGGCAACGGTCGACCGGTTTGTCGACCTCGCCCAGCACCTGCGCTCGATCGGGTTGAGCGCGCCAGAGATCCTGTTCTCGGATACAGAACACGGGTTTCTCCTGCTCGAAGATCTCGGCGATGACCTGTTTGCGCGCGTGATCAAACGCGCCCCCGACCTTGAACGCCCCCTCTATGAAGCGGCAACAGACCTGCTCGTCTCGCTACAGGATGCTCCCTTGCCCGCCGGGTTGGAAAGCTTTGGCGCGACGGTCATGGCCGAAAAGACGGACATCGCCTTTGAACAGTATGTCGGAGGGATCACAGGGGATGCCCGCCCCGAGACAAAGGCGCGCTTCATCGAGAGGTTCGAAAGCCTTCTCTATCGCACCACGCAGGGCCCCAGAGTACTGATCTTGCGCGATTATCATGCCGAAAACCTGCTCTGGTTGCCAAACCGTCAGGGGTTGGCACGCGTTGGTCTCTTGGATTTTCAGGATGCGGTGACGGGGCACCCCGCCTATGACCTTGTCAGCCTGTTGCAGGACATCCGCCGCGATGTGTCGACCGCCACGGAAATGCGGATGATCGACCGGTTCATCGCAGCGACGGGCGCAAACGATCACGAGTTTCGCACCGCCTATCCGGTGCTTGGTGTCCAGCGGAACCTGCGCATTCTCGGCGTGTTTGCCAGATTGTCGCGCGAGCTGGGCAAGACCCGGTACCTGGCGTTGATGCCGGCGGTCTGGGCGCATCTGTCCCGCGATCTGGAGCATCCCGCGCTGGCAGGCGTCGCCGATCTGCTGCGGGAAACCCTGCCGCCGCCAACCCCTGAAAACCTTGCCCGGTTGAACCCGGCATGAGCTCGGCCCGTTATCCCGTCATGCTGTTCGCCGCCGGGTTCGGCACCCGCATGGGCGCGCTTACCCGAACCAGACCGAAACCTCTGATCGAGGTCGCCGGTCGTCCACTGATCGACCATGCGCTCGATCTTGCCCGCGCTGTCGAACCGCCCAGAATCGTGGCCAACACCCACTATCTTGCGCCGATGCTGGCAAAGCATCTGGAGCCGCTGGACGTGATTGTGTCAGATGAACAACCGGACATCCTCGACACCGGCGGAGGATTGCGACTCGCGCAACCCTTGCTGGGCTCGAACACGGTTTTCACCATGAACACCGATGCGGTCTGGTCCGGTCCCAACCCCCTGGCCCTGCTGGCCGAGCATTGGGATCCGGGCAGGATGGATGCGCTGCTGATCTGCGTTCCGGTGGCACAAACCGTGGGCTACTCGGGTCAGGGCGATTTCTCTTGCGATGACGAGGGCAGGCTTCACCGTGGCGCCGGGCTGGTCTATGGCGGGGCGCAGATTGTCAAGCTGGATGGGTTGGCAGAGATCCCCGAGCGCAGCTTCTCCCTGAACCTGCTTTGGAACAGGATCGGCGCAGAGGGCCGCCTGTTCGGCCTCGCCTATCCTGGTCGGTGGTGCGATGTCGGTCATCCGGGCGGGATCGCACCAGCCGAGGAACTGCTTGCGCATGTTTGATCCGTGTCCTCATCCGCGCGTCTTTGCGCTGCCGCCCGGTGCCGATTTCCCGCGCGCGCTGGTTGACGGGCTGCGTGGCCGCTGTGCCCATCTGCCCCCGCATGCGCTGGCGCAGGTGCAGCTGGTGGTCAACACCCGCCGGATGGAGCGCCGCATCACCGCCCTGTTCGACACGGGTCCAGCCAGCCTGCTGCCGCGTATCTCGCTGGTCACCGACCTGAGCGCGCTGGGTCTGCCAACATATCTGCCCACCGCCGTGCCGCCACTGCGCCGCCGACTGGAACTGGTACAACTGATCACCCGATTGCTGGACCAACAACCCGATCTGGCCGCGCGCGCCTCGATCTTCGACCTTTCGGACAGCCTTGCGGCGCTGATCGACGAGATGCAGGGCGAAGGCGTCGCGCCCGACAGTATTCGCAACCTGGACGTGACCGACCTGTCGGGGCACTGGGCGCGCGCGCAGCAGTTCATTGCGATTGCCGAGCGCTACCTGGGCGCCGCCGAAGGCGCGTTGGATGTTCAGGCGCGACAAAGGCGGATCGTGGAAACCCTGATCGCGGACTGGCGGGCCGCGCCGCCACAGCATCCGGTCATTCTGGCTGGTTCGACCGGATCTCGGGGCACGACCATGCTGCTGATGGAGGCGGTCGCCCGCCTGCCGCAAGGCGCCGTGGTGCTGCCTGGTTTCGACTTTGACCAGCCCGGCCATGTCTGGTCCGAACTGGGCGACGCGTTGACGGCCGAGGACCACCCACAGTACCGCTTTGCCCGGCTGATGGAGCAGCTCTCGCTGTCACCCGATCAGATCCGCCGATGGTCCGACCTCCCCGCCCCCTGCCCCGCACGAAACCGGTTGGTGTCATTGGCTCTCAGGCCGGCACCGGTCACCGATGCATGGATGACCGAAGGTCCAAGGCTGCAAGCGCTGGACACGGCAACGCAAGACATCACCCTTGTCGAGGCACCATCGCCCCGGGACGAGGCGCTGGCCATCGCGCTGCGCCTGCGACAGGCAGCCGAGGATGGGCAGACCGCCGCACTGATCACACCCGACCGCATGCTGACCCGCCAGGTCAGTTCCGCCCTGGATCGCTGGAACATCCTGCCCGATGATAGCGCCGGTTTGCCGCTGCAACTGTCACCTCCGGGGCGGTTCCTGCGCCACGTGGCCGGGCTGTTCGCCTCTCGCCTGGATGGCGAAGCGCTGCTGACCCTGCTGAAACACCCGCTGTGCCATTCCGGCCCGGGCCGGAACGAGCATCTGTTGCATGCCCGCGATCTGGAACTGGACCTGCGCCGCAATGGTCCGCCGTTTCCCGAGGCCAAGGACCTTGCGAACTTTGCCATCCGTCGCGATGTGCCGACGGATTGGGCGCACTGGGTGGCCGAGTGCTTCTGTGATCAATCGGTCACTGGCACCCTGCCGCTTTCCGAATGGGTTGCCCGCCTGCGACAGCTCGCCGAAACGCTCTCTGCTGGATCAACCGGCCAGAGCGGGACCCTCTGGGAGCAGAAGGCCGGGCAAGAGGCGCTGGCCATCGTCAACGCGCTTGAGGACGAGGCGCCGCACGGCGGCGACATGTCCGCCCGCGATTTCGCCGATCTGCTGGGTGGGCTCTTGTCCACCGGCGAGGTGCGCGACCGCGACGCCCCTTATCCCGGCATCATGATCTGGGGCACGCTCGAGGCGCGGGTGATGGGGGCCGATCTGCTGATCCTTGGCGGGCTGAACGAAGGCAGCTGGCCCGAAGCCCCTGCCCCCGACCCCTGGCTGAACCGGCGCATGCGACATGATGCGGGTCTGTTGCTGCCCGAGCGCCGGATCGGTCTGTCGGCGCATGATTTCCAGCAGGCGATAGGCGCGGCCGAGGTCTGGCTGACCCGTGCCAAACGCTCGGATGACGCGGAAACCGTGCCGTCGCGCTGGCTGAACCGGCTGACCAACCTGTTGCAGGGCCTGCCGGATCAGGGCGGCGATACCGCATTGGCGGGCATGCGTGCCCGTGGTCAGGGCTGGCTGCGTTGGGCGCAGGCGCTGGAGGACGCGCCACGCGTCGATCCCGCGCCGCGCCCCTCGCCCCGGCCGCCGGTCACCGCCCGGCCAAGGCAATTGTCGGTGACCGAGATCAAGAAGCTGATCCGCGATCCCTATGCCATTTACGCCCGCCACGTGCTGCGGCTGAAGCCGCTGGACCCGCTGGTTCAGGCCCCTGACGCGTTGTTGCGCGGAATCGTGATCCACGAGATTCTGGAAAGCTTCGTCAAAGACAGCCTGCTGGATAACGCCCTACTGAGCAGGGAGAATTTCCTCAAACGCGCCGCCGCGCTGCTGAACGAACTGGTCGCCTGGCCAACCGCGCGCGCGCTCTGGTTGGCGCGGCTCGAACGGGTGGCGGATGCGTTCCTGGCCGCTGAAAACGAGCGCCGCGCCGATGGCGGCCCGGTGGCGTTTGAGGTGCGGATGAACCGTCGGCTTGATGGGCTGGACTTCACCCTGACCGGTCGTGCCGACCGGGTCGATATGACCGGGCGCGGATCATTGTGCATCTACGATTACAAGACCGGCACGCCCCCCAGCGAAAGGCAGCAAGCAAAGTTCGACAAACAACTGCTGATCGAGGCCGCGCTGGCCGAAGAAGGCGGGCTCGAAGGGCTGGACCCGTCGCCGGTGGCGCGCGCCGTCTTCATCGGCATGGGCGGCAGTTACAAGGAAGTGCCTGCGCCCCTGACCGAGGAGCCCCCCGCGCAGGTCTGGGCCGAACTGCATCAATTGATCGCGGCGTATTTCGAGCCGGATCAGGGGTTTACCGCACGCCGAATGCTGCACAAGGACACGGATTTTGGCGAATATGACCACTTGGCCCGGTTTGGTGAATGGGACCGCACCGCAACGCCTTTGCCCGAGGATCTGACATGACCATGCGCGACGCCGCCACCGAGGCGCAGTTTCGCGCCTCGTTTCCCTCCGCTTCGACATGGCTGGCGGCGAATGCCGGATCGGGCAAGACCAAGGTATTGACCGACCGCGTGGCCCGGCTGCTGTTGAACGGGGTCGAACCGCAGCACATCTTGTGCCTGACCTATACCAAGGCCGCCGCCAGCGAGATGCAGAACCGCCTGTTCAAACGCCTGGGCGAATGGGCGATGCTGGCGGATGCTCCGCTCAGGTCTCAATTGTCTGATCTCGGCGTTCCGGGCACGATCGACGGCGCCCGCCTGACCCATGCCCGGACGCTCTTTGCCCGCGCGATCGAGACACCGGGCGGTTTGAAGATCCAGACCATCCACTCGTTTTGTGCGGCTCTATTACGGCGTTTTCCGCTCGAAGCGCGGGTCAGCCCGCAATTCGCGGAAATGGAGGATCGGGCCGCCGCGCTCTTGCGCGA
Organism: Ruegeria aquimaris; assembly: GCF_025751555.1. Classification (GTDB taxonomy): domain Bacteria; phylum Pseudomonadota; class Alphaproteobacteria; order Rhodobacterales; family Rhodobacteraceae; genus Ruegeria_B; species Ruegeria_B aquimaris. The sequence goes on along the minus strand of NZ_JAOWLB010000012.1, from coordinate 108,747 downwards.
AGAGATTGTGGAGGATCTTGCCGAAGGTCCGCAGGCGCCGCTGGTCGAGGCGGTCGCGCGGTACATAACCGATACCGGATTCGACAGTCTGACCGCCGCGATCTGCCACCACCGGGCCGGTTTTCTGGAACCCATGGGTTGGGCGCAACTGGCCGAAGCCTTCGGCCTGCCGCAAGGCTTCGACGAAGACGCGCTTCTCCCCTCTGTCTATCTGGGCGGCGAACTGGACTTGATCCGGTCGATCCTGCCAGCGCTGGCGGGCAGCGGGACAAACGACCAGAAAGCCGGTGTAAAACTGGCCCGGTTCGACGGCCCCACACTGGATGGGCTGACCGTACTCGAAGAGGTGCTGCTGACCGGGGCGGGCGCCAAGGAGCCCTTTACCGCCAAGATCGGCGGTTTCCCGACCAAGGGCCTGCGCGAAGGTGTGTTGGCCGGGCAGATGCCGCAGCTTGAGGCGTTGATGCTGCGGCTCGAGGCAGCCCGCGACCGGCGGCTGGCCCTGACCGCCGCGCGAAAGTCGCTGGCGCTGCACCGTTTCGCAGCGGCTTTTCTGCCGGAATACGAAAGGCGCAAGCAGTTGCGCGGTTGGCTCGATTTTGACGACCTGATTCAAAAAGCGCGGCAATTGCTGTCCGATCCGGGCGTCGCGGCCTGGGTGCTCTACCGGCTTGATGGCGGCATCGACCATATCCTTGTGGACGAGGCACAGGACACCAGCCCGGAACAATGGGACGTGATCGAGAAACTGGCGCAGGAATTCACCAGCGGCGAAGGCGCGCGGGCAGGGGTCGAACGTACGATCTTTGTCGTCGGGGACAAGAAACAGTCGATCTACTCCTTCCAAGGCGCAGACCCCGACGCCTTTGACCGCATGCAGGCCGAATTCGGCCGCAGGCTGCGTGAATCAGGCTCTAATCTTGAGGATTTGACGCTGGAATACTCCTTCCGCTCGTCCAGCGCGATCCTTGGGCTTGTCGATCTGGTGTTCAAAGACCGGGCCGAAGCCGGGTTCCGCAAAGAGTCGCTGCATCGCGCCTTCAAATCCGAACTGCCGGGCCGCGTGGATCTGTGGCCGGTGGTCGAAAAGGTCGAAGATGACGAGGATGGCGACTGGGCCGACCCGGTGGACCGGCCCGGCGCGCGCCATCACACCGTGATCCTGGCCGAGCGTGTGGCGGCGCAGATCAAGGCGATGATCGACGGCGGCGAAACCATTCCCATCGACGGTGACACGCCCGGCACGTTCCTGCGGCGTCCAGTGCGGCCGGGAGATTTCCTGATCCTCGTGCAACGCCGGTCCGACCTGTTTGCCGAGATCATCCGGGCCTGCAAAGCCGCTGGCCTGCCTATCGCCGGGGCCGACAGGTTGAAGGTCGGTGCGGAACTGGCGGTCAGGGATCTGGCCGCGCTGCTGAGTTTCCTCGCCACACCCGAGGACGACCTGTCGCTGGCCACGGTGCTGAAATCACCGCTCTTCGGGTGGAGCGAACAACAGTTGTTCGATCTGGCCCACAGGCGGACGGAGCGGTATCTGTGGGCGGCGTTGCGGTCCAGAAAAGATGAGTTTTCCCAGACGCTTGCCATTCTGGACGATTTGCGAGGGCAGACCGATTTCCTACGGCCCTATGACCTGATCGAGCGGATTCTGACCCGTCATGACGGGCGGCGAAAACTGCTGGGCCGACTGGGGGCCGAGGCCGAAGACGGGATCAACGCGCTGCTCAGCCAGGCGTTGGCCTATGAACGGTCTGACATTCCCAGCCTGACGGGGTTCCTGGTCTGGATGCAGACCGACGATCTGGAGATCAAGCGCCAGATGACCGGTGTGGGCAATATGGTGCGGGTCATGACCGTGCATGGCTCCAAGGGGTTGGAGGCGCCGATCGTGATCCTGCCCGACACCGCCCAGCGCCGGGCGCAGCGCGATGCCGAGATCATGAAGGCGGGCGATCTGCCGCTATGGCGGGTGGCCAAGGATGGATCGCCCGCCGTTTTGTCGGCCGCGCGCGATGCGGCACAAGCACGGGAAACGAACGAGCGCCTGCGGTTGCTCTATGTGGCTCTAACCCGGGCCGAAAAGTGGCTGATCGTAGCTGCGGCGGGTGACATCGGCAAGGATGGCGGCAGCTGGTACAGCATGGTTGCCGAGGCAATGGCACAGGCCGGGGCGGTGCAGGTTGAAGGGCAGGATTTCCTGAGGCTGGAGCACGGAGATTGGGAGGCGCTACCGCTCACCGAGTCCCAACCAGCGAAGATCGCCGCGCATCCGCTGCCCGATTGGGTGCGGCATCCGGCGGATAAACCTGTTGAATCAAAAGCGATTTCTCCATCGGACCTCGGCGGTGCCAAAGCACTGCCCGGCGAAGCGGGACTGGACGAAGAGGCGGCAAAGCTGCGGGGTACGCGGCTTCACTTGTTGCTGGAACATCTGCCGCGGGTCGAGGCGGCCACATGGGCCGAGATCTGCGCCCGGCTTCTGCCGGATATGCAGGCAGCGGAACGTGACGATCTATTGACCGAAGCGCGCGGCGTTCTGACCCACCCCGAGCTGGCGCCGATCTTTGCGCCGGGAACCCTGGCCGAGGTGCCGATCAGCGCGGTGCTGGGTGCGCGCCGGATGCACGGGGTGATCGACCGTTTGATCGTCACGGAAACCGAGGTTCAGGTGATTGATTTCAAAAGCAATGCGGTGGTCCCCAGCACCGTTGAGGCCTGTCCCGAGGGGCTGTTGCGGCAGATGGGTGCCTATGCGCAGGCATTGGCACAGATCTATCCGGACCACGAAATCCGGACCGGAATCCTGTGGACACGCACCGCCCGGATGATGTGGCTGCCACACGATCTTGTGACGGCTGCCCTGGGTCGCACCCAGATATCTTGACCTTGCGCCCCGGCGCTCCTACTTTCCTGACCCAAGCGCATCGCATCCCATTCAGGAGACAGACCATGTCCACCGTAGCCGTTACCGACGCAACCTTTGACGCCGAAGTCAAGAACTCGGACATCCCCGTTGTGGTGGATTTCTGGGCGGAATGGTGCGGCCCCTGCAAGCAGATCGGCCCGGCGCTGGAAGAGTTGGCAAACGAGTATGCGGGCAAGGTGAAGATCGCCAAGGTCGATGTGGACAGCAACCCGAACTCGGCCGCAGCCATGGGCGTGCGGGGCATTCCTGCGCTGTTCATCTTCAAGGACGGTCAGGTGGTGTCGAACCGGGCCGGCGCGGCGCCGAAAGCGGCGTTGCAGAACTGGATCGACAGCTCGATCTGAGCCCGGCCAGACCCGGAATTCGGAAGCGCCCCAAGTGGGCGCTTCTTTCGTTTTGACCGTTTTGTACGTGGCCCCGCACCCGGATTGACCGTTTTGTACAGCGAAATTGGTCCCATCCAAGGACCCGATCTGGTGCTGGCAACCGGCGAGCGATAAGTCAGGATCGGGCGCAGCAAGATCGGAGGAACGGAATGGCCAAGACACGGGTGCTGGTGGAATTCGGCATGGGCTCGTCGCTCAGGCGTGAGGACTATACCGAGGCGGCGCTGAGGGCGCTGAGGGACGCGCTGTGGCATAACTCGGTCAACATGGCCGAGCTGTTCGGCTTTCCAAAGCAGGCGATGATCGTCGATGCCGAGATCGGGGTGCAGAGGCCCGAAGCGGTGGATGTGGCGCGGCTGGCAGAGGTGTTCCCTTATGGTCAACCCAACATCACCGTCCGGCAAGGCGGGTTGGATATCGACAAGCCGCAGGGCGGCGGGCGTACGGTTATCGCCAATGCGGCCGTGGTGGTGTCGTTCGACATGGAGGCCGCGCAATGACCGAGCGCCGGATAATCCTGGAGATGGGAACGGGCAACGACCTTTATGGGCAGGACTATACCAAGGCCGCGCGCCGGGCGGTGCAGGATGCCTTGCACCATTCCTCGATCACGCTGTTTTCGAAACTGGGGATCGACCATGCCGAGATGCGGGTGCAGGTTACGATCGGGGTGCAGCGGCCCGAAGAGGTGGATTGCGCCGCGGTCGCCGCCGAACTGCCGCGAGGCCGGGCCGAGGTGCGCGCGGTCATGGGTGGGCTGGATGTCGAAGACCCCGAGACCGGCAACCGCCATGTGATGGCCACGGCTGCGGTCGAGGCATTCCTGCCCGACCTGACCGGCAAGTACCGGCTGTCATAGCCGCGCAGGGGCCGATTTCATTTCCGTTGACAGGGGATCGGCCCCACGCTCAATATCCGGGCAGCGGACTCGGGTGAGTGCTGAAACATGCGCGAAGACTTCGGAACAGCAGAGACAGGACGCCGGGCGACCGGCTGCGACCTCGTCGTCTGACAGAAAATTGGGTGTCCTGCCCCGAGGGCAGATGGCGGTCCGGTAAAAACGGACCTTGGTCCCAATTTCTGATTCCGGTTCACTTTCATGCACAACACGAACGGGTGTCGTATCGCCATAGATATCGGCGGCACGTTTACCGATACCGTCCTGATCGACGCGGCGGGCCACAGCCTTGCCACCACCAAGACGCCCACAACGCCAGAGAACCCGACGCTGGGCGCGCTTGAGGGCGCGCGGCGGGTGCTGGAGGAGGCGGGCGCCCATTGGCACCAGATCGGCGGTTTCATCCATGGCACCACGCTGGCCACAAACGCGCTGATCGAGCGGCGCGGCGCAAAGGTGGCGACGGTGACCACCGAGGGGTTCCGGGATATTCTGGAGATCGCCTATGAGCGGCGGTACAGCCAGTACGATATCGACCTGGTGAAACCCGATCTGATCGTACCCCGGTCGCGCGCCTTTACCATAGGCGGGCGCATGGATGCCCGGGGCCGCGAATTGCAACCTCTGGACGAGGCGGGCGTTGCGGCGCTGGCCGTCGCGCTGGAGCGCTGCGGCGCCGAGGCGGTGGCGGTCTGCCTGATGCATGCCTATGCCAACCCCGCGCATGAAATCCACCTGCGCGAGATGCTGAGTGCCGCGCTGCCCCGGCTGGTGATTTCGCTGTCACACGAGGTGAGCCCGGAGGCACGCGAGTTTGACCGGCTGTGTACCACCATCGCCAATGCCTATGTCCTGCCGCAGATGGCCAGCTATCTGGCGGATTTCCAGGCGCGGTTCACGGCAGAGGGACTGGTCTGTCCGATCCTGATGATGACGGCGGGCGGGGGCATGACCACGCTGGAGACCGCCGCGCGACTGCCGATCCGGCTGGTAGAATCCGGACCGGCGGGCGGTGCCATTCTGGCGGCGCGCATCGCCGCCGAGACCGGTGCGCAAGAGGTGCTGAGTTTCGACATGGGCGGCACCACGGCCAAGCTGTGCCTGATCGACGGATTCCGGCCACAGACCGCGCGCCGGTTCGAGATCGCGCGGGCGGCGCGGTTCATCAAGGGGTCGGGGATGCCGGTGCGTATCCCGGTGATCGAGATGATCGAGATCGGGGCCGGGGGTGGCTCCATCGCGCATGTCGACCGGTTGGGCCGGGTGCAGGTCGGGCCGGAAAGCGCCGGATCGGAACCGGGGCCGGCCTGCTTTGCCAAGGGCGGGACCAAGCCCACGGTCACCGATGCCGATGTGTTGCAGGGGCTGATCGAACCGGCACGTTTCGCCGAGGGACGGCTGAGGATCAACGAGGCGGCAGCCGAGGCGGCGGTGGCGCACGATGTGGGCGCGCTGCTGGGGCTGGACCCGGCAGCGGCGGCGCGGGGCATCAGCGAGATCGTGAACGAGAACATGGCAGGCGCGGGCCGGATGCATGCGGTGGAATCGGGCAAGGACCTGGGCGCGCGGCTGATGATCGCCTTTGGCGGCAACGGGCCGCTGCATGCCACGCGGGTGGCACGGCGGGCACAGGTCGGGCGTATCCTGATCCCGCGCGATCCGGGTGTCGGGTCTGCGGTCGGGTTCCTGTTTGCGCCGGTGTCGTTCGAGATCGTGCGATCGCGCTATGAAACACTGGATACGTTGGACATTGCCGGGCTGAACGCGTTTTTCGAGGCGATGATCGACGAGGCGCGGATGGTGGTCCGGGCCGGGGCGCCCGAGGGGCTGCTGACGATCCGGCGGCAGGCCTTCATGCGCTATCACGGGCAGGGGCACGAGATCGAGATCGCCTTGCCGGACCGGCCACTTGAGGCGGCGGATATCGCCGATCTGCGCCGCGCGTTCGAGGCGGAATATGGCCGTCAGTTCAGCCGCGCGGTGCCGGGGATGACGATCGAGATCCTGAACTGGGCACTGGATGTGTCCTCGGCCGCGCCCGCGCTGCGGCAGTATCCGCAGGTCGAGAGGCGGCAATTGGCCCGACCTGTCGGGCAGCGGCGCATTCTGTGCGACGTGACCGGCGACTGGCGGGTTGCGGATGTTTTTGAACGCGCGGCGCTGGAGCCCAGCGATCATCTGTCGGGGCCTGCTCTGATCATCGAACCGCAGACCACGACATTCGTCAGTGCCGATTTCGGCGCACAGGTGGATGGCGGCGGCAACATATGGCTGACGCGCAAGGCGGAGGACGCGCGATGACACCGACCGATACCCGTTTGCAGGTGATGTGGAACCGGCTGCTGGCTGTGGTCGAGGAACAGGGTCAGGCGCTGATCCGGGCGGCGTTTTCGCCGATTGTGCGCGAATGCGGTGATATCTCGGCCGGTATCTTTGACTTGAAAGGCCGGATGCTGGCGCAGGCGGTGACCGGCACGCCGGGTCACATCAACACCATGGCCGAGGCGGTCAAGACCTTGCGCGGGCGCTTTCCGATACAGGAGATGAAGCCCGGCGATATCTACATGACCAACGATCCCTGGATCGCATCCGGGCATCTGAACGATTTCCTGCTGATGATGCCGGTGTTCTACAAGGGGCGGGTGGTGGGGTTCACATCCTGCACCTCGCACCTGGTGGATCTGGGCGGGCAGGGCATGGGGCCCGAGGGGACCGATATCTATGACGAGGGCTTGCTGATCCCGCCGTGCCGTTTGATGGCGGCGGGTGCGCTGAACACGTTCCTGATGGAGGTGGTCAAGGCGAACTCGCGCGAGCCGGTGGCGAACGAGGGGGATATCTATGCGCTGATCGCCTGTTGCGAGACCGGCGCACGACGGCTGGCCGACATGATGGCCGAGTTCGGCATCGACGATCTGGACCGGCTGGCCGATTACATCATCGACACGTCGTACCGGGGCACGCTGGAGGCCATTGCCGAACTGCCGCGGGGCCGGTGGCACGCGACGCTGAAGGTCGACGGGTACGAGCAGGAGATCGAGTTGTGTGCGGCGCTGACGGTATCGGCCGACCGGGTGGAGGTGGATTTCACCGGCACCTCGGGCCTGTCGCGGAAGGGGATCAACGTACCGCTGAACTATGCCACAGCGTACACCGTGTTTGCGCTGCGCTGCATCATCGGACCCGAGATTCCCAACAATGCCGGATCGCTGGCGCCGTTCCATGTGAACGGGCCGGAGAACTGCATCCTGAACGCGCGGCATCCGGCGCCGGTTGCGATGCGGCATACGCTGGGACAGATGACGCCCGATCTGATCTATGGCTGCCTGTCGCAGGCGCTGCCGGGCAGGGTTCCGGCCGAGGGCGCGTCATGCATGTATGACCTGCCGCTGAGACACACGCCCGAGGCGGTGGCGCGTGGTGGCACGCAATTCGCACTGGAACTGGTGTTCAGCGGCGGAACCGGGGCGCGGCCGGGGCTGGATGGGCTGTCGGCCACGGCCTTCCCATCGGGCGTATGGGGATCGCAGGTGGAAACCACCGAGGCGGTGGCACCAGTGCTGATCACCCGGCGCGAGCTGCGGCAGGACAGCGGCGGGGCCGGACGGCTTCGCGGCGGGTTGGGCCAGCGGATCGAGATGCGTTCGGCCACCGATGAGGACGTGATGCTGTTCCTGTCGGTCGAGCGGGTGCTGAACCCGGCGCGCGGGCGGCAGGGGGGTGGCACCGGGGCCGCCGGGCGCATCCGTATCGGCGAGGATGGGGCCGACCTGCCCGGCAAGGGCGAAATCCGGGTGCCAGCGGGTGAGACGCTGATCTTTGAAACGCCGGGCGGGGGCGGGTACGGCCCGGCGGGCGAGCGGGATCGGGCGCAGGTTCTGCGCGATCTGGCGGAAGGGTTGATCAGCGCTGAGGCCGCGCGCGATATCTACGGGGTAGAGCCATGATCCGCCCGGTTCCCCATGTGGCGGCGATCACCGCCTATGCGCTGGCGCAGTTACAGGCGCCCGAAGGCAAGCGGCTGGTGTCGCTGTCCCAGAATGAGAGCCTGCGCCCGCCCAGCCCGGCGGCGATCCGGACGGCGGGGGGGGCGCTGGAGTCCGGGCATCTCTATCCTGACCCCAATTGGTCGGACCTGCGGGCGGCGCTGGCGCGGGTGCATGGGATCGCTGAGTGGGATATCCTGTGCGGTTGCGGCTCGATGGAGCTGATCGCCTGTCTGGCACGCGCCTATGCCGATCCGGAAAATGCTGTTCTTGCACCCGCGCATGCTTATCCGTTCTTTCGCACCGCCGCGCTGCTGGCCCGGGCGCGGTATGATACGGCACCCGAGACCAAGGGACAGGTGTCCGTCGATGCGCTGCTGGCAGCGGTGCGGCCTGACACGCGGCTGGTTTTTGTCGCCAATCCCGGCAACCCGACCGGCACGCGGATTGCGCGGGCTGACCTGCTGCGGCTGCGCGACGGGTTGCCCGGTGACGTGTTGCTGGTGATCGACGAAGCCTATGGCGAGTTCGCCGACGGGTTGGACGAGCCGATGTTCGATCTGGTGGCGCGCGGCGATACGGTTGTGCTGCGCACCTTGTCCAAGGCCTATGGCCTGGCGGGCGCGCGGGTGGGCTGGGGCCTGTTTCCGCCTGCGGTGGCGCGCGAGATCCGCAAGGTCATGTCGCCCAACAATATCCCGGCGGCGAGTCAGGCGGCCGCGACAGCGGCGGTGACCGATCAGGCGTATATGCGCGAGACCTGCGCGCTGACGGTGGAATTGCGCGCGCGCTTTGCCGGACGGTTGCGGCAATCGGGGTTCGATGTGCCCGAAAGCCACACCAATTTCGTGCTGATCCGCATGGGTGACCCTGACAGGGCGCAGAGGGCCGACGCCGCGCTGCGCGCCGAGGGGATTATCCTGCGTCCGCAAGGCGGGGTCGGGTTGGGCGATTGCCTGCGGGCGACCGTGGGGCAGGCCGGGGCGATGGAGGCCACGGCAGAGATTTTGGAACACTGGGCGAGGAAGGAAACAACATGACAGAGTCACGCGGGCGGGCCCGGTTCGGGATCCTTGTGCCGTTTACCAATACCAATCTGGAACCCGACATGGTGCTGTTGCGCCCGTCCGGCGTGTCGCTGCATTTCGCGCGGCTGGGCGGGTATGATCAGGACGAGATCCCCGATGCCGAGCAGATGCACGGGCTAGGGGCCAGCGATCTGGACGAACCGCTGCACCTGTTGCAGGGGGTGCGGCCGGATGTGATCCTCTATGGCTGCACCTCGGCGACGTTGACCCATGGTCCGGCGTTCGACCGGGACCTGGCCGCACGGATCCGGGCCGAAAGCGGCGCGGCGACGGTGACGGCGGCGGGCGCGCTGGTGCATGCGCTGACGACACTGGGGGTGACGCGGATCGGCTTTGCCTCGCCCTATGTGCGGGCGATCAACGACATGGCGGTGGGATTTCTGGGTGAGACCGGGTTGGAAACGGTGGCGCGGTCCGAGGTGACCGAGACGCTGGACAATTACGGGCAGGGCGAAATGGGGCCGGACCGGGTGTTTGATCTGGGCCTTGCCGCCGATCACCCGGAGGCGCAGGCGATCGTGCTGTCCTGCACCGACATGCGCAGCGTGGAAACCATTGCGCGGTTGGAACAGGCGGTTGGCAAACCTGTGATCACCTCGAACCAGGCGATGGCGTTCCAGGCGATGCAACTGGCGGGGATCGGTGAGCCGATGGCGGGTTATGGCCGGTTGCTGGAACTGGCTCGGCTGGAGGCTGGTGTGGCGGCCTGACCCAGGGGAACGCCGAAAAGAAAAAGCCGCCCGGTTTCGAGCGGCCCTTCTATCGGTCTGCCATGGGACTGGATCAGAGCTTGGCGATGTCGGCGCGGGTCAGGCCGATGTCGTCCAGCTGGGCGTCGGTCAGGGCCGACAGCGCCTTGCGGGTCACGCGGCCCTCGTTCCACGAGAGGACGGCGTTTTTTGCCGAGATGAAAAAATCCACCACGCGGAGAACGGTGACTGCTCCGAGCGGCGCTGTGGTGCTGGTGGTATATGCCATTTGCGCGTTCCTAGATTGAAACAGCCGACCCTGCGTCGGTTGTGAGGCTGATGTAGGAGAAGGCCGCGAGTCTTACAAATGCCCGGCTTACAGTCCCGCTTTGCATCTAATGCATAACAATTGGGCGGTATGCAAAAACTTGCCCTTGCGGCGGCGACGGCCCATATACGGGCGCAACACAGGATGGAGGCAGACATGGCAGACGAACAGTTCCCGGGCTGGCACGGCACCACGATCATCGGCGTCAAGAAAGGCGGCGAAGTGGTGATTGCCGGTGACGGCCAGGTCAGCCTGGGCCAGACCGTGATCAAGGGCACCGCCCGCAAGGTGCGGCGGCTGTCGCCCGGTGGGTATCAGGTGGTGGCGGGCTTTGCCGGGTCGACGGCGGATGCGTTCACCCTGCTCGAACGGCTGGAAGCCAAGCTGGAGGCGACGCCGGGACAGCTGGCGCGCGCCTCGGTCGAGCTGGCCAAGGACTGGCGCACCGACAAGTACCTGCAAAAGCTGGAGGCGATGCTGATCGTCAGCGACGGGCAGGACATGTTCGTGATCACCGGCGCGGGTGACGTTCTGGAACCCGAACATGACGTGGCGGCCATCGGATCGGGCGGGAATTTCGCACTGGCCGCCGCGCGAGCGATGATGGACAGCGACAAGAGCGCCGAAGAGGTGGCCCGCGCCGCCATGGCGATTGCCGCCGATATCTGCGTCTATACCAACGGCAATCTGACGGTCGAGAAGATCGTCAAATAATTCCAAGACGCCCGAGCCGGTTGGCTCAGGCGTCTTCCTTGTCGACGAGACCGGCCAAAAGTTCGACCCGTTGGTGTGAAAAGTCGCCCGGCAGCAGAACCGGTTCGCGCATGGCCCGCACAAAGAACTGCCGGAATCCCGCCCGCATCTGGCACCACGCCAGCAGTTTCACCCCTTGGGGCGGATGCACCAGAGCCAGCGGCAACACGGTCCGCCCGGTTTCGTTGTCCGAGAGGTCGCGGTAGCCAAAGGCGATCGGGCGGCACTCCCGGATTGCCATGTGCACCAGCGCAAGGTTCGACGGATCGGCGGCGGGTGCATCCCCGCGCCAATAGGCCGAGGGCCGCTCATCGAGCCTGCGATAAAGGCGGCATAACAGCGCCGCTTCGGGGTCGGTGACCGCAAGGTTGGCGATGGCGGCAACGGCAGCGGCGGTTTCAACCGGGTCGCCGCGATGATGCGCAAGAGCCAACCCCCGCAAGGCGGCATCGCGCAGGTCTGGTTGCAGGCCAGCCTGCGCACCGGAAGTGGGTGCGACCGAGGTCCCCACACCCAGCGCCGCTGCACCGCTGACAAGGCGGGACGTCAATTCGCGCCGCGTGATCGCACAGTTTGGCGTTATGACCGGTGAGGAGGACATGACCTGTTCCTGTACATCGCAAAAAGCGACTTGTATGCCGGATCGGCCTGCCTGGGTCGAGCTGTTTGAGTGCATCGCGACCCGCTAAGGCCCAAGTGATGCGCGAATGATACAACGGCCAAGGATAGCAAACCTGGTCCGGCACCAGATGACTGATGTGATTCTTAAATAAAATGAGGCCGCGCCTGGGGCGCGGCCTCGCGGGCGGAGAGAGTGAGTGGTGGCGCCCGTTAGTGAATTTTGGCGACGCCCAGCGGCACACCGGCCACGTCGCACCAGATGTAGACCTCGTTATAGGCGGAAACGTCCCAGGTCGGCGGCACCGCATAACGCTGCTTTCCGGTCAGCGACAGCAGCGCACCCAGCTTGGTGTCCGGATCGTAGTGGCCGTCCTTGCCGAAGGCGACGCGCGGATCAGGACCGCCATCGAGAGAGAAATCGTCGCCAAGTTCGACAACATAGCGTTCGCCGTCTTTTACCAGCTTCACCGAGCCAGAGGTGACATGGTTGGAGCGGCCTTCAAAGTGACCCTTGGCGCCGCCCGCAAAAGCGGCGGTGCTGGAAGCAAGTGCCACGGCAACGCCGGCGGCGGTGGCAAACAAAGAACGACGGGTGATCATGAGTGGTGAATTCCCTTGGTTGGACTTCGCGTCTTGTGCGCATAGGGAGAATTAAGCTGGCGCCCGCCATGCGAAAAGGTACCCTCACGCATAGCTGAAACCGCGTGTCCCGCGGTGAACGTCGCGTGATCGGCTTGTGTTTTTGGCCCCCATGCTTAGGTTCCGGGGCGACACAACGAGATTGAGAGCACATGACCGACCTGACCCCGCGCGAGATCGTCTCGGAGCTTGACCGTTTCATCATCGGCCAGAAGGACGCCAAGCGCGCCGTTGCCGTGGCGCTGCGCAACCGCTGGCGGCGCAAGCAGCTGGCTGATGACCTGCGCGACGAGGTGTATCCCAAGAATATCCTGATGATCGGCCCCACCGGCGTGGGCAAGACCGAGATCAGCCGCCGCCTGGCCAAGCTGGCGCGCGCGCCCTTTATCAAGGTCGAGGCGACCAAGTTCACCGAGGTGGGATATGTCGGGCGCGATGTCGAACAGATCATCCGCGATCTGGCCGATGCGGCGATCATGCAGACCCGCGAATACATGCGCGACGAGGTCAAGGCGCGGGCACAGAAGGCGGCCGAGGATCGGGTGATCGAGGCCATCGCCGGGGAAGATGCCCGCGAAGGTACACGCGAGATGTTCCGCAAGAAGCTGAAGACAGGTGAGCTGGACGATACGGTGATCGAGCTGGAATTGGCCGATACCGGAAACCCGATGTCGATGTTCGAGATCCCGGGCCAGCCCGGCGCCAATATGGGGATGATGAACCTGGGCGATCTGTTCGGCAAGGCGTTTGCCGGGCGCACCACGCGCAAGAAGATGACCGTCGCCGACAGCTATGAGGTGCTGATCGGGGAAGAGGCCGACAAGCTGCTGGATGACGAGGTGGTCACCCGCACCGCGCTGGAGGCGGTGGAACAGAACGGTATCGTGTTCCTCGATGAGATCGACAAGGTCTGTGCCCGCTCGGACGCGCGCGGCGCCGATGTGAGCCGCGAGGGTGTGCAGCGCGACCTGCTGCCGCTGATCGAGGGCACCACGGTCAGCACCAAATACGGGCCGATCAAGACCGATCATATCCTGTTTATCGCCAGCGGCGCATTCCATATCGCCAAGCCCAGCGACCTGCTGCCGGAATTGCAGGGGCGTCTGCCGATCCGGGTGGAGCTGCGCGCGCTGACCGAAGAGGATTTCGTGCGCATCCTGACCGAGACCGACAACGCGCTGACCCGGCAGTATACCGCGCTGATGGGGACCGAAGAGGTAACGGTCGCCTTTACCCCCGACGGGATCGCGGCGCTGGCCCGGATCGCGGCCGAGGTGAACCAGAGCGTCGAGAATATCGGGGCACGGCGCCTGTATACCGTGATGGAGCGGGTATTCGAGGAGCTGTCCTTTACCGCGCCGGACCGGGCGGGAGAGGCGGTGACCGTCGATGCCGCATTTGTCGAGATCAATCTGGGCGAGTTGTCACGGTCGACCGATCTGAGCCGCTACGTACTTTAGTGTTGAATGCTGCTGGCCCCGAACGGGCCAGCCGCCATTCGATCTGGATTTTTCAACAGATCCCGGTATCGTTCCGGTGTTGAAACCTGTTTTTGAAATTCAGATTGGACGAGTCATGATCAAGACATTTTCCGGAATCGGCGCAGCTCTGTTTTGCGCCACCCTATTGGCCGCCGGGGCAGAAGCACAGAACAGCAAGTTCGCGCTGACCGGGGTTTCGATTGCGCCGCTGAAGACCGCCAACCTGTGCTCCAAGATCGGCGGCAAGGGGGCGCAACCCGAACTGGTGCTGAAACACAACGCGGTGGCCGGGGCCAAGATCAAGGTCCGGATGTATGACGTCCACAGCAAGCGGGACGTGACCGAACACAACACGGTGCGGGTGAAATCCTCGGGCTCGGGTCAGACGGTTGTCAACGGGGGCTTCCGTCCGCCCTGCAACACGACAGGCGGACGCAAGAATTCAAGCTACCGCTTTGACATCTCGGTGGACGGCAAGAAGACCACCGTGATCTGGGGCAACTACGATTCCAAGATGAAGAAGATCGTTCCGTGAGCTGACGCGCCGCGTCTGGCACAGGCGGAAAACCGCCGCAAGGTGGCGGCGCCCGGCTGGGGTTCGCTGTTATGCCCTGTCCACGGGCAACTTGTCACATAGAGGTAGCGGGTGGCGGGCTCTTTGATTATCTGAGGCGAGGGTTTGAGGGGCCACATGGTCCCGGCCCAACCGACAGGATCCCGGTTTCCGGCGTCTTAACTCCTTTGCGCGGATCCGCCCGCCTTGAAGAAGCCCATGCGTGTTGCGACCCTGGTTGTTGTTCTGGTTTCGATTGTCTCGGGTTGTACCGACCGGTCTTACACCCCGATCACGCCCGAAGCCTTGCAGGTCGGCACGGCGGCCACCGTGTTTGCGGCCACGACCCGGGTTCAGAAAGCGGATGGATCCTTTGGCCCGGACCGGACAGAGCGGCTAAGCCTGCTGGAACTGACCGTGTCTATCCCGCCCGACCGCCGCCCAGGGCGGCTGGATTTCGGCTATGGCAATGCCAACCCGGAAAAGCAGTTCATACTGGCCGGGCAGAAGGTTTTCGACCAGCCCGAGCAGTTCGGCGGCCGGTTGCGCGAAGAACTGGCGGAACAGCCCCGGGGTCAACGCGAACTGACGCTGTTCATCCACGGATTCAACTCGACCCAGACCGAGACCGCCTATCGCGCGGCGCAGCTGGCCCATGACATCGAGATGCCGGGCGTGCTGATGGTTTACTCTTGGCCCAGCAAAGGGCACGCGCTGGGCTATGCCTATGACGGCGACAGCGTGGTGTTTGCGCGGGATGGATTGGAGGACGTGTTGTTGCGGCTGGGCGCATCGGATCTGGACCGGTTGAATGTCGTGGCGCATTCGATGGGGTCCTTTCTGCTGATGGAAGCGCTGCGCCAGATCGACTTGCAGAAACCCGGATGGGCGGCGCGTAATCTGGATGGCGTCGTGCTGATCTCGCCCGATCTGGATCTGGACGTGTTCCGCAGCCAGCTGAACCGACTGCGCGAGGTGCCACAACCCTTTGTCGTGATGGCGTCGGAAAAGGACAACGTCCTGAACCTGTCACACAGGCTGCGTGGGAAACAAAGCAGTGAGCGGCTGGGGCAGATCAGTTCGGCCGCGCTGATCTCGGACCTGCCGGTGACGGTGATCGACACCAGCAAGTTTTCGGACGAGGCGGAATCGGGGCATTTCGTTGCCGCGACCTCACCCACGCTGCTGGCGATGATCGCCGATGCGCGCAACATGACCGATCTGTTCGAAGCGGGCGGGCTGCCATTGGAACGCGCGTTTCCGGGTATCGTGACCTATGCCGAAGAGTATCTGGGCGTCGATCTGTCCGGTGGTTCACGCTGAGGGTTCGTCAGGACCGCAGCACCGCGCGATACGCCATCGACAGAGCCTCGACCGCCGCATGCGCGCGTTCGTCGCGGGCACGCGAATGCAATACGATCGGCAGGCTGGGTAGATCCGGCAAACCCAGGCGCGGACCGATATCGACACCGCCCAAAGGCACCATGCGCGGCGCCAGTGCAGCAACCCCCAACCCCGCCATGACCGCTGCGGAAACAGCGGCGACACCGCCACCGGAAAACACCTCGGTCCAGGGAATCCCGGCCTCGTCCAGCAGCTTGCCAGCCAGGATCCGAACGCCGCAGGGCTCGGGCATGGTGGCCACGGGCAAGGGCACGCCCGCGCGCGGCTGCCAGGTGTGCGATGCGATCCAGCAAAACCGCTCGTCCGCCAGGACAGTCCCATCGTCGCGCCCGTCATGCCGCCGGACGATCACGGTATCCAGTTCGCGCCGGTCGAACCGTTGCAACAGGTCGCCTGACGATCCGATCCGTATCTCGATCAGCAGATGCGGGTCCTGCGCATTCATCCGCGCGATCAGCGATGGCAGTTCCGGGCCCGCGACATGGTCGCTGATGCCGATGGTCAACCGACCGCGTATCTCTGACAACGACGACAGAGCCTGATCATGGGTATCGAGCAGCGCACGCGCATGGGGGATGAACGCGGCGCCCTGCGGCGACAACCCGACATAACGCGGCGTGCGCTCGACCAGCCGGGCGCCCAGACGCTCCTCCAGCCGTTTGAGTTTCAGGCTAACGGTCGATTGGCTTGTCCGCGTGGCCTCGGCGACACGGGTAAAGCTGCCCAGCTCTGCAATCAGGACAAAGGTCCGGACGGAATCGAGGTCAAGTGGCAGCTGTATCATTGAGTATCTCAATATCTGTTATCGTTATCCATTGGGTATTGTAATCGAAGGTCGGCGTCTACAGTGATCTGGACCCAACCAGAGGAAACCCCAGATGCCCTATGTTCAGATTTCGATGCGCGCCGGTACGTCGGACCGGTACAAAGAGGCCATATTCGACGGCATCTATCGCGCAATGACCGAAAACTTCGATGTTCCCGAAGACGATCAGTTCATGACGATCACCGAGCACGAGGCGGCGACATTTCGCTATGGTGCGCGCTATCTTGGCATCGCGCGAACCGATGCGCTGGTGTTCATCCGCATCACCGCGAACAACACGCGCTCGCTCGCCCAGAAACAGGCGTTGTTTGCGCAGATCGCCGCGCTGCTGGCGGACGATCCGGGCCTGCGCCCCGAGGATGTGTTCATCAATCTTGTCGAGGTTGGCAAGGAGAACTGGTCGCTTGGCAATGGTATCGCCCAATATGCCTGAGGTCGGTTAACCCCTGTTGCGCCGAAGATAGACGTAATAGGCGCCCTCGCCGCCATGGCTGATATGGGCGGGTGTGATCTGAAGCACCGCCTGCGCTAGTGGCGGCAGGGACAACCATTGCGGCACCTGATGGCGAAGCACGCCGCGCGGGGTGGGGATGGGCCCGGGCTCGTCGCGATACTTGCCCTTGCCGGTGACCACCAGAACCAGTCGCTTGCCCTGGGCCTGGGCGCTCAGGATGAACCGGGTCAGAGCGGGATGGGCGGTATCGACGCGCATCCCGTGCAGGTCCAGCTTGCCCTCGGGCTTCAGCTTGCCCCGGCGCATCCGCGTATAGGCCTTTGGGTCCATCTGCACCGGCGCGCGCGACAACCGGTCGGTGACCGAGGGCGACAGCGCATGGCGCGCCGGATTGGCGCGGGCCGCCTGCCCAAGTTCGAACGGTTCCAGGGACATCGGCAGAGGTTTGGTTGGCTTTGGTTTCGGCAGGGTCTGGGGATGCACACCGTCCACGCGCTCGGGGTGCAGCCTGTCTGCTTGCCGGACCACCTTGCGCCAGAGGTCCACCTCGTCCCTTGTCAGTTTTCGCCGCGTCATCAGAGCCCGTCCGGCAACAGGGCATAGGCGCGCTGGATCGGCAGCAGGACCACCATGCGACCGGGATCGCGCAGGGTGCCGGCCGCCTGACCGGCGGCATCGCCGGTGCCAAAGAAGATATCGGCCCGCTGCGCGCCCTTGATCGCCGAACCGGTATCCTGTGCCACCATCAGGCGGCGCATCTTGCCCTGACCGTTCTTTTCGATCCAGACCGGCGCGCCCAGCGGCGTATGCGCGGGATCGACCGCAATCGACCGCAAGGCGGTGACCGACCGGTTCATCGCGCCAAGCGGCCCCTGATCGGCAGGCACATGGCGCAATTCGCGGAAGAAAACATAGGAGGGGTTGTGGAACAGCAGCTCCTGTCCCGCTTCGGGGTTGCGGCGGACCCAGTTCTTGATCACCTCGGCGCTGACCTGATGCGCGGAGTAAACGCCGCGCCGGACAAGCTCCACCCCAACCGAGCGGTAGGGATGGCCATTGGCGCCGCCGTAGCCCACGCGCAGGGTCTGACCATCTGGCAGGCGAATCCGGCCCGAGCCCTGGATCTGGAGAAAGAACAGTTCGACGGGATCGTCGACCCAAGCAATCTCGAGCCCGCGATTGTCCATCACGCCCGAGGTCAGGATCTGGCGCCGGTCGAGCCAGGGGTTGGCCTCGCGCGCCTCGGGCGGCATCTTGTAGAGCGGATAGCGAAACCGCGCAGTGGGAAACCGCGATCCGGTCAGTTCGGGTTCGAAATAGCCGGTGAACAGGCAATCCTGGCCGTCCTCGATCAACACGGGGCGAAAGAACAGCTCGAAGAAGGCGCGGGCGGTCTCGGGGGTTTGTTCCCGCGCCATGGCGCAAAGCGCCCGCCAGTCGGGATCGTTGAACGTGTCGCAGGTGTTGGTAAAAACCGACAGGGCCGCGGCGTGATCGTCCGCGGCCCATCCATCGAGCGTATCGAAGGTAAGAATCGTATGCATCGTCTCAGCCGCTCCGGTCTGGGCGGTCAGGATGGCTCCTGCCAGAACTGCCGACCGGAGCGCGCCAATCATGCGTCCGTTGCAACAAGCAACCAGTTGGGGTCATCGTTGCCCATGACGCGGGCAAAGGTCCAGACATCCTTTTGACGTTTGACGGTGGTCGGGCTGCCCTCGACGATATCGCCACCGCGATCGCGCACGACCGAGGTCAGTTCACCCATGAAGCGCATGGTGATCTCGGCACGGTTGCTGTCCTTGTCGAAGTGGACATTCTGGATCGCGGTTTCGCGGACGCCGACGAACTCGGCCTCGATGCTCAGGCCCTGATCCTCGCGGGCGGCGACCACGTTGACGAAGGTTTCGAACACGTCCTCGGCCAGGAAGGGTTCGATTTCCTTCAGGTTGCCGCGTTCGAAGCCCATCACGATCATCTCATAGGCGCCCCGGGCGCCCTGAACAAAATCGGTGACCGAGAACGAGGGTTCGACCCGTTTCATGGCGGCCAGCTCCTGGGCTTGCGGGCTGTCTTCGGGCACGTGATCGGTGATGTCGCGATCGGGTCCACCCTCGATCACCTCGAAATCTCGGCGGGCGCGGCCTTCGGGCTGTTTCGGCACGGGTGGCTTTTCAAAACCCTCGCGGGTGCCCAGCACGCTTTTCAGGCGCAGGATCAGGAATATCGCGATGCCGGCCAGCACAAGCAGCTGGATCAGGGGTGAGTTCATTGTGTCCTCGTCTCAGGCAAGAAACTTTGTAAGTTTCGCTTCCGGTCACTATGTAGGGAACCGATCCGGTCAAGTCCACAGCCGAGGATAAGCGAAAGGGCAAAGCAAATGTATCTGTTTCTGGCGTTTCTGCTGGTACCCATCATCGAAATCGCCCTTTTCATTCAGGTTGGCGGCCTGATCGGGTTGTGGCCGACACTGGGTATTGTGGTGCTGACCGCGGTTCTGGGTACATGGCTGGTGCGGACACAAGGTCGCATGGCGATGGGGCAATTGCAGCGGGCATTCTCGGATCTGGACGATCCGACCGAGCCGCTGGCGCATGGGGCAATGATTTTGTTTTCCGGCGCGCTGCTGCTGACGCCAGGCTTTTTCACCGATGCGCTGGGGTTTGCCCTGCTTGTTCCGGCCGTCCGGGTGGCGGTGTTCCGTTACGTTCGGTCGCGGGTGACGGTGACCCAGTTCCAGATGGGCACAGGAGCGGGATTTGACAGTCCGCGCGGCACTTATGGCGGCGGCGGTGACGTCATTGATGGCGAATGGGAAGAAGTCCGGCATCCGCGCCGCCGGGACAGTGGCCCATCCGGTTGGGTCGAGGGACCCGACCGCCATTGAGGTGATCTGACCAAGCTGTTAAGCATGGGCAAATTTGATCATTCCGGAGGAATTTCATGGCCGAAAACGAAGCCCAGGGTGACGCGGCAGCCGCGCCCCAGCAACCGCCCCAAATCCAGATGCGGGTTCTGACCCAGTTCATTCGCGACATGTCGTTCGAGAATGTCATGGCGCAGCGCGGCGCAACGGGCGAGGTTCAGCCTGACGTCAGCGTACAGGTTTCGCTGGATGCCAAAAAACGCAGCGCCGACAACCAGTTCGAAGTGTCGATCAAGCTGAACATCAACTCCAAGGCCAAGGGCATGGACGACGTGCTGTTCGTGCTGGAGCTGGATTATTGCGGCATCTTCCATGTCGAGGGCGTGCCGAACGAGCAGCTGCATCCGTTCCTGCTGATCGAGTGCCCGCGAATGCTGTTCCCGTTCCTGCGCCGGATCGTCAGCGACGTGACCCGCGACGGCGGTTACCCGCCGCTGAACCTGGACAGCATCGACTTTATGGCGCTGTACCGGGCCGAACTGTCACGCCAGCAGGCCGCCGCACAGGCGCAAAAAGAAAAACAGGCCGACGCCTGATCCTGTTGACGCGCCTGACCCAAAGTCAGGCGCGTTTCCACACCGCCTTGTCGCCGAGTTTGTCGACAAACGCCTCATGCGCCGCGCGCTCATCCTCGGTGAGGCGGGGCGGCAAGGGGGCGGGACGCGGGTAGGCGCGCCAAGTCTCAGTCGGGCCTGCACCCGTGTTGACCACGGCAGACAGGCCAAAATCCGGCTGCTTTCCCCCGATCAGTTCCAGATAGACCTCGGCCAAGATCTCTGAGTCGAGAAGCGCGCCGTGCAGCACCCGGTTCGAGTTGTCGATGCCGAACCGACGGCAGAGCGCGTCCAGCGTTGCCGGTGAGCCCGGAAACTTGCGCCGCGCCAGGGCCAGCGTGTCGATAGCGCGGTCAAACGGGATTTCCGGCAGCCCCATCCAGCGCAATTCTGCATTGAGGAACTTCATGTCGAAAGCGGCGTTGTGGATCACCAGTTTCGCATCACCGATGAAATCGCGGAACGCCTCGCCGACACGGGCAAAGACGGGTTTGTCCTTGAGGGTCACCTGTCCCGGCTGCGGCTGTTGCGGCGGTTCCAGAATATCGGGGCCGATGCCATGCACGCCAAAGGCCTCGGCCGGCATCATGCGTTCGGGATTGATATACTGGTGATAGGTTTCGCCGGTGGCAACATGGTTCCACAGCTCGATGGCGCCAATCTCGACAATGCGGTCGCCCGTTTCCGGATCGAAACCGGTTGTTTCCGTATCGAGAACAATTTCACGCATGGTTTTGCCTTGCCCGTATCTGCCTGACCACATCCTGCACCTGCGCGCGGGCATGGTCCAGAGTGTCGGTCACGATGACGAAATCGGAACGGGCGCATTTTTCGTCATTGGGCATCTGCTTGGCGCGAATCTGCTCGAACTGGGCCTCGGTCATGGTGCCGCGCGCCATCACCCGGGCCTTTTGCTCGTCAGGCGGGATCGAGACACAGGCGACGGCATCCATCGCCGCATCGCCACCGGTTTCGAACAACAAAGGAATGTCAAAAACGAGGATATCGGCGGTCGCGGTGTCGCGAAACCGCGCGCGGTCCTGTGCCACAAGGGGATGGACAATGGATTCGATCCGTTTCAGCGCCGATGGGTCGGCGGCGATGATCGCCTTGAGCGCATCGCGGCTGACCGCATCATTCATAATGGCATCAGGGAAGGCGGCACGCATCGGTTCCACCGCCGCGCCGCCGGGGGCGTAAAGCCGGTGCACGGCGGCGTCCGCATCCCAAAGCGCGCATCCCTCTTCGACAAACAGCCGTGCCGTGGTCGATTTGCCCATGCCGATAGAGCCGGTCAGGCCGAGCAGGAATGTCATCTGAGGGCGGCCGCCCGGGTTGCCGCATCGACCACGGGGCGTTCGCCGAACCAGCGTTCGAAACCGGGCACCGCCTGGTGCAATAGCATGCCCAGACCGTCCACCGTGGTGCATCCCATCTCTTCGGCGGTGGCCAAAAGGCGGGTCTTGAGAGGGGCATAGACCAGATCGGTCACCACGGCATCAGTGCGCAGACCATCCAGCGGAACCCGCAACTCGGGCTTGCCGATCATGCCAAGCGAGGTGGTGTTGACCACCAGCCGCGCATCTTCGACGACATTCCCGGCCTGTACCCAATCGGCCACGGTGATCCGCTGGCCAAAATCGTCGCGCAGTTTTTCCGCGCGGGGGCGGGTGCGGTTGGTCACGATGATCTCGGGCACGCCGGCCTCGGCCAGGGCGGTGATCACCGCGCGGGCCGCGCCGCCGGCACCGAACACCACGGCAGGGCCTGATTTCGGGTCCCAATCCGGGGCGCCGCTGCGCAGGTTTTCCATGAAACCATAGCCATCGGTATTGTCGCCCAGAATGCGGCCATCCTCGCGAAAGGTGAGCGTGTTTACCGCGCCGATCAGGGTGGCCCGGTCGGTGATCTGATCGACCGCAGACATCACTGCCTCTTTATGCGGAATGGTGACATTGACGCCGACAAACCCGGCCTTGGGGAGGGTGCGGATCACCTGGACCAGATCCTGCGGCGCGACATCCATCGGGATGTAATGCCCGTTGATCCCGTAGGTCTTGAGCCAATGGCCATGCAGGCGGGGCGATTTCGAATGTGCGATCGGATGACCGATCACCCCGGCCAGTGGAATTCGGCTGTCCGTCATGTCTCTATCACCTCGCGCATCGCCAGAAAGTTGAGCAGTTCCAACATGGGCATACCCAAAACGTTAAAATAGTCCCCGTCAATGGTGGTGAAAAGCCGAACGCCCTCTTCCTCGAGCTTGTAGGCGCCAACGGCGTGGCGGATGCTGTCCCAGTTGCGGTTGACGTATTTCGAGAGATAGGCATCGGACATCTCGCGCATTCTGAGCCGCACCTGTCCCACATGGCGCCATATCGGCTGGCCGTCCTGACAGATAACCGCCGCCGATAGCAGCATGTGGCGCTGGCCGCGCATCTCTTTGAGCTGCACCAGCGCGGTGTCCGGGCTGTCGGGTTTCGACAGCATCCTGCCCTGAAAGTCGAGCACCTGATCGCAGCCGATCACCATGGCACCGGGGTGTTTGTCGCTGACCTTGCGCGCCTTGAGCTCGGCTAGGGCGTCGGCGATGTCGCGCGGCGGTGCGCCCTCTGCCAGAAGGGCAGATTTTACGGTTTCTTCATCAACGCGCGGCACGATGCTGGTAAACGGTATAGCTGCGTTTTGCAGCAGCCGCGCCCGGATTTCGGAACCGGATGCAAGGATCAGGGGGACAGTCATGTGGAAAACCCCGTGGGCAAGGCATTGATTTGGCTTGCACGGGTTTTCTGTCTTTTCGGGTTGACACGCAACCCCGGGGAAAACGGTAAAACTTCGGGGGAGTCGCCCGCGATCTGTCCATTTGGGAAAAGGATAAAGCGACAAGATGGGATAACCCGGGTTTTCCAAGAGAGAGATCCATTGGCCCCAGAGTCATCCACGACAGAGATTTTCATTCAAGTTATTGTTTATAATACGTATTTCTACTTATTTCCACAGCCGTGGATCAATCTTGCCAAGGTTGTACATGCTGGGGAAAACGCCGGGACGATCAAATAATCCACGGGATGAGGGTTACCTACAAAACCATCATCCTTTCTTCTTTTCTATATTTATGATTAGACCCGACCCGGCGTATCGGAGCGAGACGAGATGGAAGACCTGCTGTTCGTGATCTACCCCTGGATCAAGTCCCTGCACATCATGGCGGTGATCAGCTGGATGGCCGGATTGTTCTATCTGCCCAGGCTCTTTGTGTATCATGTCGAAAAGGCAGAGAAGGTGCAGAATGCACCGGCGATCTTTCAGGAGATGGAGGAAAAGCTGATCCGGGTGATCATGCGCCCGGCAATGGTGGTGTCCTGGGTGTGTGGCCTCTTGATGGTGCTGACGCCAGGTATCGTCGATTGGGCCGAGATCTGGCCCTGGGCCAAGGGCGCGTCGGTGATCGGCATGACCTGGTTCCATCATTGGCTGGCCATGCGCCGCAAGGATTTCCTGGAAGGCCGCAATCGTCTGACGGGCCGCCAGTACCGGATGATGAACGAGGTTCCGACGCTGCTGATGGTGGTGATCGTGCTTGCGGTGATCCTAAAGTTCTGATCCCCCTTTGACTCTGCCCGCCAGCGGCCTTATCTAGGCCAAAAGCGCCCGTCCGGGCAGCCGTGCAATTCCCGATGCCAATTCCGTTTGAGCCGCTCTTGCAGCGGCAGAGGACCGTATACGATGATGATCGAATCCCTGAACCTGGCCGATCTCAAAGCCAAGAGCCCCAAGGACCTGCTGGCCATGGCAGAGGAGCTGGAGATCGAGAACGCCTCGACCATGCGCAAGGGAGAGATGATGTTCCAGATCCTGCGCGAGCGGGCTGATGAGGGCTGGACCATCGGCGGCGACGGCGTGCTGGAGGTATTGCAGGACGGGTTCGGGTTCCTGCGCTCACCCGAGGCGAACTATCTGCCGGGCCCCGATGACATCTATGTTTCGCCCGACATGATCCGCCAGTATTCGCTGCGCACCGGGGACACGGTTGAGGGCGAGATCAAGGCGCCAGATGACATCGAGCGCTATTTTGCGCTGACCAATGTCACCAAGATCAACTTTGAAGACCCTGAAAAGGCGCGGCACAAGATCGCCTTTGACAACCTGACGCCGCTTTATCCGGATGAACGGCTGAAGATGGAGATCGAGGATCCGACCATCAAGGACCGCTCGGCCCGGGTGATCGACCTTGTGGCGCCAATCGGCAAGGGACAGCGTTCGTTGATCGTGGCGCCGCCGCGGACGGGTAAGACGGTGATCCTGCAAAACATCGCGCATTCGATCGAGAAGAACCATCCGGAGTGCTATCTGATCGTTCTTCTGATCGACGAACGCCCCGAGGAAGTCACCGACATGCAGCGTTCGGTCAAGGGGGAGGTCGTGTCATCGACCTTTGACGAACCGGCCGCGCGGCACGTGGCAGTTTCGGAAATGGTGATCGAAAAGGCCAAGCGTCTGGTCGAACATAAACGAGATGTTGTTATTCTTCTCGACTCGATCACAAGACTTGGTAGAGCCTTCAACACCGTGGTTCCCTCTTCGGGTAAGGTTTTGACCGGTGGTGTGGACGCCAACGCGTTGCAACGGCCCAAGCGGTTCTTTGGTGCGGCGCGGAACATCGAAGAGGGCGGCTCGCTGACCATCATCGCCACCGCGCTGATCGATACCGGCAGCCGGATGGACGAAGTCATCTTTGAAGAATTCAAGGGCACCGGTAACTCGGAACTGGTTCTGGACCGCAAGATCGCCGACAAGCGCGTGTTCCCGGCCATCGACATTCTCAAGTCCGGTACCCGGAAAGAGGATCTGCTGGTCGAGAAGAGCGATCTGCAAAAGACCTTTGTCCTGCGCCGCATCCTGAACCCGATGGGTACGACCGACGCCATCGAGTTCCTGCTGTCAAAGCTGAAACAGACCAAGACCAACGGCGAATTCTTCGATTCAATGAACACCTGATCCGGGTCGGTCCGGGGCAAGAGGCTTGGGATGGACACGATTTTCGCCTTGGCTACGGCACAGGGAAAGGCCGGAGTGGCGGTTGTGCGCCTCTCTGGCCCCAACGCCCATGCTGCAGCCGCTGTCCTGACGGGATCGCAGGTGCCTGCACGCGGTATGCTGGTGCGCACACTGTACGGTGGGGATGGGGCGCGGCTGGATGACGGCGTTATCCTGAGTTTCTCAGCTCCGGCCAGTTTTACCGGCGAAGATGTTGTCGAGTTTCAGATCCACGGCAGCCTGGCCACGACCGAGGCCATATTGCGCAGATTGGTGGAACTGGACGGCTTGCGCCTGGCTGAACCCGGGGAATTCACTCGACGGGCGTTGGAAAACGGCAAACTCGACCTAGCTCAGGTCGAGGGTCTGGCAGATCTGATCGACGCCGAAACTGAAGCGCAGCGCAAACAGGCGCAAGCCGTTCTGGCTGGCGCCCTGGGACAGGTGGCCGAGGACTGGCGACGCAAGCTGATCCGGGCGGCGGCGCTGCTGGAGGCGGTTATCGATTTTGCGGACGAAGAGGTGCCAACGGATGTGACGCCCGAGGTTCTGGGGCTGCTCAGCGAAGTGCGCGCAGATCTGGGACGTCAGATTTCTGGTGTACGCATTGCCGAGCGGATTAGAACCGGATTCGAAGTTGCCATTGTTGGTCCGCCGAACGCCGGAAAATCCACGCTTTTGAACACGCTTGCCGGACGTGAGGCGGCCTTGACCTCGGAGATTGCCGGGACGACGCGGGATGTTATTGAGGTCCGGATGGACCTTGCTGGCCTGCCTGTGACACTGTTGGATACCGCGGGTTTGCGCGATACCGGGGATGTGGTCGAGGGAATGGGGATCGCGCTGGCAAGACGCCGGGCAGAAAGCGCGGATCTGCGGGTTTTTCTGGCCGATGATCTGGCAGCGACCGGGATTCCGATGCGCGATGGCGACATCCATGTTCTGCCCAAAGCGGATCAGAGGGACACCGCCGATGGCGCTGTTTCGGGGGTAACGGGGCAGGGTGTCGATATTCTGGTGGATCGAATCGGGCAAGTGTTGAAAACGCGTTCGGCCAGTGCCGGGATTGCCACCCGGGAACGACATCGCCAAGCCATGATCAAAGCAGACGATGCCCTGATCCGGACCGAAGGTATTTTGGACTCGGGCCCGGAAATGTACGATATTGCTGCCGAAGAACTGCGCACGGCGATCCGGGCCCTTGAATCGTTGGTTGGGCGGATTGATGTTGAAAACCTTCTGGATGAGATCTTTGCGTCCTTCTGTCTAGGAAAGTGAGGAGTGTTTCACGTGAAACATTCGGAGTTTGATGTCATCGTGATCGGCGCCGGCCATGCCGGTACCGAGGCCGCCCATGCGGCTGCGCGAATGGGTGTACGCACGGCCCTTGTCACCCTGTCAGAGCGGGACATCGGCGTAATGTCCTGCAACCCGGCCATTGGTGGGCTGGGCAAAGGTCACCTTGTCCGCGAGATTGACGCAATGGACGGCGTCATGGGTCGCGTCGCTGACAAGGCGGGTATCCAGTTTCGTTTGCTGAATCGACGAAAAGGACCAGCGGTTCAAGGACCGCGCGCGCAGGCCGACCGCGCCTTGTACCGCGCCGCGATGCTAGCGGAAACACAAAAGCGTCAAGGCCTGACCGTTGTCGAGGGAGAAGTTGTCGATTTCCTGATGCAAGGGGAAGCGGTATCAGGCGTTGTTCTGGGGGATGGTTCAGAGCTGCGCTCCAGGACCGTAATCCTCACATCCGGTACGTTCCTGCGTGGGGTTATCCATATCGGTGATGTCTCGCGCCCGGGTGGCCGAATGGGAGATCGCCCTTCGGTGAAGCTCGCTGAACGACTGGATGGGTTCGGGCTGCCAATGGGCAGATTGAAGACCGGCACACCACCGCGTCTGGATGGCAGAACGATCAACTGGGATATTCTGGAACGGCAGGATGGGGACGATGATCCGGTGCTGTTTTCCTTCCTCTCGCGGTCGGTCCAGGCGCGGCAGATTTCATGTGGAATCACGCACACAAATCCCCAGACGCACGAGATTATCGCAAAAAACCTGAACCGATCTGCGATGTACGGCGGCCATATCGAAGGGGTAGGGCCCCGGTATTGCCCGTCGATCGAGGATAAGATCGTCCGATTCTCGGACAAGGATTCGCACCAAGTGTTCCTTGAACCCGAGGGGCTGGAAGATCACACGGTCTATCCAAACGGGATTTCGACGTCTTTGCCGGTTGACGTTCAAGAGGCTTATGTCCGCTCCATTCGCGGGCTGGAAGCGGTTGAGATCCTTCAGCCGGGTTACGCCATAGAATACGACTATATTGATCCGCGTGCGCTGACTTCGCAACTGGCGCTGCCCGAAGTTCCGGGCCTGTATCTTGCCGGGCAAATCAATGGCACAACCGGCTACGAAGAAGCGGCGGCGCAGGGGCTGGTCGCGGGGCTGAATGCGGCATCTCGGGTCTTGGACCGCGATCCGGTGAAGTTCAGCCGTGGCAACAGCTATATCGGGGTGATGGTCGACGATCTCACGACACGCGGTGTATCGGAGCCTTATCGGATGTTCACATCTCGCGCCGAGTTCCGCTTGTCGTTGCGGGCGGATAACGCGGATCAGCGTCTGACGCCCATGGGAATCGAGATCGGCTGTGTCGGAATCCAGAGGACAGAAAGCTTTCTTGAAAAGGCGGACAAGCTGTCAGCGGCAAAGTCCGTCTTGGAGCAATCAAGCTTTACGCCAAAAGAAATCCTCGCCGCCGGTATCGCAATAAATCAGGATGGAACCCGACGGACCGGATTGCAGGTTCTGGCATTTCCGAATGCCACGTTTGAGAACATCGTGCATCTGCTTCCCGAGCTACAGGAAACCGATGGCGAAACCCGGCAACAAGTCGAGCGGGATGCCTTGTATGCGAACTACATCGCGCGGCAGGAGCGTGATGTCGAAGCGATGAAACGGGATGAATCAACCTCTATTCCGCTTGATTTCGATTTTCATGCTCTGGATGGGCTTTCAAACGAGCTGAAGTTGAAGCTGAGCCAGGCACGCCCGGAGAATGTTGCGCAGGCCGCGCGTGTCGATGGGGTTACGCCCGCCGCGCTGGCGCTTATTCTCGCGCGGTTGCGGCGAGAGGCCAAGGCGCGTTCGGCATGAGTGAGGAAGCAGACCGGCAGAAATACGATGTTTCACGTGAAACATTCGATCGGCTGACGCAGTATGTGGAGCTGGTCCGAAAATGGAACCCGAGGATAAACCTGGTATCCCGTCGCAGTCTGGATGTGATTTGGGAAAGACACATCGCTGATTCCGTTCAGGTTTTCAACCTCTCGGAGCCGGTAGACAAGTGGGTAGACCTGGGAAGCGGTGGCGGCTTTCCCGGGATGGTTTGTGCGATTCTGGGACGAGAAAAAATGCCTTCGGCCAGTTTTATCTGCATTGAAAGCGATCAGAGAAAGGTCGCGTTCCTAAGGACCGTGGTCCGGGAATGCGATGTGCAATGTCAGGTCATCGCTCAGCGGATCGAACAGGTGGAGCCGCAAGAGGCCGATGTCCTGTCAGCGAGGGCGCTGACGGATCTGTCCGGGTTGCTGGGCTTTGCGGAAAGGCACCTGAAAACAAGTGGAACGGCGCTGTTTCCCAAGGGGGAGGCCTGGAAAAAAGAGGTGGATGACGCGCGGAAGCAATGGAAATTCGACCTTGTTCCCGTTACTAGTTTGACTGAGCCTCAAGCCGTTGTTTTGAAACTCAAAGGAATCGCGCGTGTCTGATCTTTCCCGTCCTACCGGTCCTCGGATCATCGCGGTCGCCAACCAGAAAGGCGGAGTTGGAAAAACAACGACTGCTATCAATCTGGCGGCTGCGCTGGCAGAAACCGGGTTGCGAGTTCTTGTTGTCGATCTTGATCCTCAGGGTAATGCCTCGACCGGGCTGGGAATCGAGGACCGTGATGTCACCACTTATGAATTGCTTGTGGATGACGTTCCGTTGAATGCCGTCATCCAGGAAACCAGCATTCCTGGCCTGTCCATCGTGCCGGCAACAGTCGATCTTAGCTCGGCCGATATCGAGCTGATGGCAAATGAAAAGCGCAGCTTTCTGCTGCATGACGCGCTGCGGCAGACCGCGATGGATTCCTTTGCCTGGGACTACATCCTGATCGATTGCCCACCGTCGCTGAACCTGTTGACGGTGAATGCGATGGTCGCGGCACATTCCGTTTTGGTTCCCTTGCAGAGCGAGTTCTTTGCGCTGGAGGGATTGTCGCAACTGATGCTGACCATCCGGGAGGTGCGTCAGGCGGCAAATCCGGATCTGCGGATCGAAGGTGTTGTGTTGACCATGTATGACAAACGCAACAACCTGTCCCAGCAGGTTGAAAAGGATGCCCGTGACAATCTGGGCGAGCTGGTGTTTGAAACCCGGATTCCGCGAAATGTGCGGGTCAGCGAGGCGCCGTCCTTTGCCCTGCCGGTGCTGAGCTATGATTCCAATTCTCTTGGGGCAATCGCCTATCGTGACCTGGCGGCTGAGCTGCTGAAGAAACATAACAAGATCGCCGCTTAGGCGGCAGAGAGGAGCGACGCATGGTTTCGAACAAACCTCGGGGGTTGGGGCGTGGCCTGTCGGCCCTGATGGCCGATGTGACACAGTCGACGGAAACCCAGGCCGCCGATGCACCGCGCCGCGCCGACCGGACGGTGCCGATCGAGAAGCTGCGGGCAAACCCGAACCAGCCGCGCCGGACCTTTACCCAGGATGCGCTGAATGAGCTATCGGCCTCTATCAAGGAGAAGGGCATCCTTCAGCCGTTGATCGTGCGCCCCACCGATGGCGGTATGTTCGAGATTGTCGCCGGCGAGCGGCGCTGGCGCGCGGCGCAGCTGGCTCAGCTGCACGAAGTGCCGGTTCTGGTGCGCGAGCTGAACGATACCGAAGTTCTGGAAATCGCGATCATCGAGAATATCCAGCGCGCCGATCTGAACGCAGTGGAAGAGGCGGCGGGTTATCGGCAGTTGATGGACAAGTTCGGTCATACGCAGGAGAAGCTGGCCGAGGCATTGGGAAAAAGCCGCAGTCATATCGCGAACCTGTTGCGTCTATTGTCTTTGCCGGATGATGTTCAGCAGATGGTGGTCGAAGGGAAATTGTCGGCGGGACATGCCCGGGCCCTGATCACCAGCGAGAATCCGTCGGAATTGGCCAAGATCGTGGTGCGCGATGGGTTGTCGGTGCGTGCGACCGAGGCTTTGGTCAAGAAGCAGTCCGAAGGGGAGAAACCCAAAGCAACGGCGCGTCCGCAATCCACCGGTGGCGACAAGGATGCCGATACCCGCGCGTTGGAAAAGGACCTGTCCGCGATCCTGGCGATGAAAGTGACGATCAATCACAAGTCGGGAACCGAAACCGGGCAAGTGATCTTGACCTATGAGAACCTTGATCAGTTGGACGATCTTTGCGCCAAGCTCAGCCGTTAGGGCGGGTCCAGATAAAGACCAGCACTGTACCCAGAACCACGGCCTGTATGGCCAGGACATGGGAAGGGGCCGAGAAAAGAACAGACAGACCAAAGACGGCGGCGATCGACAGGGTTGCCGCCTTTTTTGCGCCCGGGCGGATGGCGCCGGATTGCTGCCAGTCGACGATCATCGGCCCAAACAGGCGGTGGGTCAGCAGCCAAGTATGCAGGCGTTCGGACGAGCGGGCAAAGAAGAACGCGGCCAGCAGAAGGAAGGGAACCGTGGGGAGGAGCGGCAGGACAACGCCAATCAGCGCGAGGGCAACGCAGATCAGTCCAAGAGCCGCCCAGATAAACTGCATCCTCTACTCCGACATCAGGTCCAGAATGACCGCGTTCAGAACTGCGCGCCCTTGGGCTGTTGCCTTTAGCCGCGGGCCATCGACCTCGATCATGCCCAGTTCGGCCAGATGGGCAAGGCGGTTCCGGTCCAGGGGCCGCGGCGAAAGCGCCTCGTACCGGGTGATATCTAGCCCTTCGGATATACGAAGCCCCATCATCAGGTATTCATCGGCTTGATCTTGTAGAGATAATGTTACGCGGCTCAACTCACCGGAGCCTTTTGCGGCGGATGATAGCCAAGCGCCGGGGTTCAGCGGGCTTTCGGTGGCAAACCGCTGACCATCTATGGTGATGCGGCCATGGGCGCCGGGACCGATGCCGACATAGTCGCCATAGCGCCAATAGATCAGGTTGTGGCGGGACTCGGCGCCGGGGCGGGCGTGGTTCGAGACCTCGTAGGCGGGCAGCCCATGGTCGGCGCAGACCTCTTGCGTGATCAGGTACATGTCGGCGGCGTCGTCATCGGCGGGCAGGCCGCGCAGCTTGCCCCGCGCATAGCGGTCGCCAAAGGCGGTGCCGTCCTCGATTGTCAACTGATACAGCGACAGGTGATCGACGGCCATGGCCAGCGCTTCGTTCAACTCGGCGCGCCACGCGTCGGGTGTCTGGTCCTGTCGGGCATAGATCAGATCAAAACTGACCCGGTCGAAGCAGCGTCGGGCAATGTCGAAGGCGGCGCGCGCTTCGGCCACGCTATGAATGCGGCCCAGCCGGTGCAGGTCTTGGTCGTTGAGCGCCTGCACCCCCATCGAGATCCGGTTGACCCCGCCATCACGATAGGCGGCAAAACGCCCCGCCTCGACCGAGCCGGGATTTGCCTCCAGCGTGATTTCCATGTCGTTGGAGGTGGGCCAGAGTCGGCGGGCGGTTTCGATCACTGCCGCGACCGTTTCCGGCATCATCAGCGACGGGGTACCGCCGCCAAAGAACATTGTGTTCAGAACCCGGCCCGGCAGTTCGGCGGCAGAGCGTTCAAGCTCAATGACATAGGCTCTAACCCAGGCCTTTTGGTCTATTTCGCGGGCAACATGGCTGTTGAAGTCGCAATAGGGGCACTTGGCCTGGCAAAAGGGCCAATGCACGTAGAGGCCAAAGCCTCCATGCTGCCAGTCATCCGCCAAAACAGCCCTTTACGAATTTCTCCACTGCCCGCGCGCGGTGGCTGATCTTGTTCTTTTCCCAGCGATCCATTTCGGCAAAGGTCACATCATACCCCTCGGGCACGAACATCGGGTCATAGCCGAACCCGGCCGCGCCACGAATGGGCCAGACCAGATGGCCGGGGGCGATGCCTTCGAACACCTCGTCATGACCATCGGGCCAAGCCAGCACCAGCGTGCAGCGGAATTGTGCCAGCCGGGGGTGCGGGGCGCCTTTGGCTTCCATCTCGTCATGGGCGCGGGTCATCGCCATCAGGAAATCGCGCCCATTCCCGGTTTCCGCCCAATCGGCGGTATAGACGCCGGGCGCGCCGTTCAGTGCGTCGATGGTGATGCCGCTGTCATCGGACAGGGCGGGCAGGCCGGTGGCCCGGGCGGCGGCATGCGCCTTGATCCGGGCATTGCCGACAAAGGTATCCTCGGTCTCTTCCGGTTCGGGCAGGTTCATTTCGGCGGCGCCGACCACCTTGACCCCAAAGGGCTGGAGGAGATGTGCCATCTCTTCCAGCTTGCCCTTGTTGTGGGTCGCGATCAGCAGCGCGTCGCCTGTGAACCTGCGGGTCATGCGGTGGCGGCCTTTTGCGCGGCAACCAGTTCGCCGACGCCCTTTTCGGCGAGACCCAGCAGCTGATCCAGCTGCGCGCGGTTGAAGACAGAGCCTTCGGCGCTCATCTGTACCTCGATCAACTTGCCGGAACCGGTCATGATGAAATTGCCGTCGACGCCTGCTTCGCTGTCCTCGGGGTAATCGAGGTCCAGCACCGGCTGGCCGGCATAGATGCCACAGGAGACGGCGGCGACCGGATCGACCAGCGGATCGGAAATGACATCGCCCGCCTTCATCAGCTTGTTCACTGCCAGGCGCAGTGCGACCCAACCGCCGGTGATCGAGGCGCAGCGGGTGCCGCCATCGGCCTGGATTACGTCACAGTCGACGGTGATCTGGCGTTCGCCCAGGGCCACCCGGTCAACGCCCGCGCGCAGGGCGCGGCCGATCAGACGCTGAATCTCAACGGTTCGGCCGCCTTGCTTGCCGCTGGCGGCCTCGCGCCGCATCCGGGTATTGGTGGCGCGCGGCAGCATGCCGTATTCGGCGGTGACCCAGCCGAGGCCCGAGCCCTTGATAAAGGGGGGCACACGATCTTCGATGGTGGCGGTGCACAGCACATGCGTGTCGCCCATCTTGATCAGGCACGAGCCTTCGGCATGTTTTGTGAAACCGGTTTCGATTGAAACCGGGCGCATTTCGCTTAGATCTCGTCCAGAGGGTCGCATGGGTCATCCTTTGTCTGTTGCGCAGGGGATACCGCCCGCAGGGGCGGCGATGCAAGCCCGATTGACCTTTTCTGGACAGCGGATTTAATGGCCTGACAGTCAGGGAAGACAGATGAGTGACGCACGCAAAATCCTGGACGATCTGAACGATCGCTCGCGCGAGGTGTTTCGTCTGATCGTCGAAAGCTATCTCGACAGTGGCGAGCCGGTCGGCAGCCGGACCTTGACCCGGACCTTGAGCGAAAAGGTCAGCGCGGCCACGGTGCGCAACGTGATGCAGGACCTTGAATATCTCGGCCTGCTGGACAGCCCCCATGTCAGCGCGGGGCGGATACCGACCCAGATGGGGCTGCGGATGTTCGTTGACGGGCTGCTGGAGATCGGCGATCTGGACATGGGCGACCGGCAGAAGCTGGATGCCACATTGGGCGGAAACGCGGGTGATGTTGGTGGCGCGCTGGACAAGATCGGCGCGGCGCTGAGCCGGGTCAGCCAGGGTGCTTCGCTGGTGCTCACACCCAAGCATGAGACCGAGATCAAGCATATCGAGTTTGTCTCGCTGGGACATGACCGGGCATTGGTGGTGCTGGTCTTTGCCGATGGGCATGTGGAAAACCGCCTGTTCACGCCGCCGCCGGGGCAGACGCCCAGTTCGATGCGCGAGGCGGCCAATTTCCTGAACGCGCTGATCGAGGGCAAGACGCTGAGCGATGTGCGCCGGATGATGCAAACCGAGATCCGCGCCCGCCAGCAGGAGATTGACGGGCTGGCCCGCGAAATGGTGGAAAGCGGCCTTGCCGTGTGGGAGGGGCAGGGCGCCGACACCGCGCGGCTGATCGTCCGGGGCCGGGCGAATCTGTTGGGCGGAGCCGGTCAGGAAGAGGAGCTGGAGCGTATCCGGACGCTGTTTGATGATCTGGAACGCAAGCGTGATATCGCGGAATTCCTGGAATTGACCGAACAGGGCGAGGGCGTGCGCATTTTTATCGGGTCCGAGAACAAACTTTTCTCACTTTCGGGTTCCTCTTTGGTGGTGTCTCCATATATGAACGCTGACCGAAAGATCATCGGAGCGGTCGGGGTCATCGGACCCACCCGCCTCAATTATGGACGGATCGTGCCGATTGTGGATTACACGGCACAACTGGTCGGGCGGCTGATCTCCGACCGGAGTTAGAGGTAGAAGAATGGCAGAGTCGAAGAACGAAGAGTTTCTGGACGATATCGCAACCGCCGAAGCCGAGGAATATGCCGAGGACATGGCAGAGATCAGTGGCGAGGCCGCCGAGGTCGATGCGCTGCGAGCTGAGCGGGACGAATACAAGGACAAGTTCATGCGGGCGTTGGCGGATGCCGAAAACGTCCGCAAGCGCGGTGAACGGGCGCGGCGCGAGGCCGAGCAATATGGCGGCTCGAAACTGGCGCGAGACATGCTGCCGGTTTACGACAACATGAAACGCGCGCTGGAGGCGATGACCGATGAACAGCGGGCGGTTTCGGGCGCGCTGATCGAGGGGATCGAACTGACGATGCGGGCGCTGCTGGATGTTTTCGGCAAGCATGGCATCCAGGTCCTGTCGCCCCAGGTGGGCGACCGGTTCGACCCGCAGATGCACGAGGCGATGTTCGAGGCACCGGTGCCCGGCACCCGGGCGGGCGACATCATCCAGGTTTCGGCCGAGGGGTTCATGTTGCACGACCGGCTGCTGCGTCCGGCGCAGGTTGGCGTATCGTCGATGCCTGCCGGCTGATTTGGCTTCGCCAAGCCTCCGGCGGGAGTATTTTCAGCGAAATGAAGGGGCGGTCAGGATCTGGCCGCCTCTTTCAGTTTGTAAAGTACTTCCAGCGCCTGGCGGGGTGTCAGTTCGTCGGGGTGGATATCCTTGAGCATCACGTCGGCGGGTGAGGTCTTTGGCGCGGGCGGTGGCGGTGGCGGCGCGGCGGAGAACAGCGGCAGGTCGTCGATCAGCGCCTTTTGCTTGCCGCCCTCACGTTCTGATTTCTCCAGCTGGTCCAGCACCACCCGGGCACGCGCCACGACCGAGGGCGGCAGGCCGGCTAACTGCGCTACCTGCACGCCATAAGATCGGTCGGCCGCACCCTGGCGCACCTCGTGCAGGAAGATCACTTCGCCCTCCCACTCCTTGACCGCGACGGTCAGGTTTTCGACGCCGTCGAGGGTTGCGGCGAGGGCGGTGAGTTCGTGGTAATGGGTGGCAAAGAGCGCGCGGCAGCGATTGGTCGCGTGCAGATGCTCCAGCGTGGCCCAGGCGATGGAAAGCCCGTCATAGGTGGCGGTGCCGCGGCCGATCTCGTCGAGGATGACCAGCGCGTGGTCGTCGGCCTGGTTCAGGATGGCGGCGGTTTCCACCATCTCGACCATGAAGGTCGAGCGACCGCGCGCCAGATCGTCCGAGGCACCGACGCGGCTGAACAGCTGGCTGACCACCCCGATATGGGCGCTGTCGGCGGGCACGTAGCTGCCCATCTGGGCGAGGAGCACAATCAGCGCGTTCTGTCGCAGGTAGGTCGATTTACCGGCCATGTTTGGACCGGTCAGCAGGCGGATCGCGGCGCCCTTGTCGGCGCTGAGGTCGCAGTCATTGGCGACGAACGGCTCGCCGCCCTGACGGCGCAGCGCGTGTTCCACCACCGGGTGGCGCCCGCCCTCGATGGCAAAGGCGCGCGAGGGGTCGACGCTGGGTCGGCACCAGTTCTCGGCCCGGGCCAGATCGGCCAGTGCGGTGGCCAGATCCAGCTCAGCCAGACCGCGCGCGGCGAGGTTAAGGCTGGCAGCCTGGTCCAGAACTGCCCCAGAAAGGCTGGTATAGAGCCGCTTTTCGATCTCGAGCGCGTGGTTCCCGGCGTTCAGGATGCGGGTTTCCAGCTCGCTCAGCTCGACCGTGGTGAAACGCACCTGATTGGCGGTTGTCTGGCGGTGGATATAGGTCTCGCTCAGCGGCGGGTTCAGCATCCTGGCCGCGTGGGTGGCGGTGGTTTCGATGAAATAGCCCAGAACGTTGTTGTGCTTGATCTTCAGCGAGGTGATGCCGGTATGTTCGGCATATTTCTGCTGCATCCCGGCGATGACGCCACGGCCCTTGTCGCGCAGTTCGCGCGCCTCGTCCAGGTCGCTGTCGTAACCCGGCGCGATAAAGCCGCCATCGCGGGCCAGCAGCGGCGGTTCGGCCACCAATGCGGTATCGAGCAGGCCAAGCAGGTCGTCGAACCCGTTGAGATCGGCACAGGCGCTTGCGATCAGGTCGGGCAGTTCGAGTCCATGGCAGAGCGCGGCAATCGCCTCGGCCTGGCCCAGCCCGTTACGGATCGCGGCAAGGTCGCGCGGACCGCCCCGGTCCAGCGCCAGCCGCGACAGGGCACGGTCCAGATCGGGTGTCTTGCGCAGGGCCGCGCGCAGGTCGGCGGCCAGGGTGGCGTGGTCGATACAGAAGTCGAGCGCCGACAGCCGCGCGTGGATGACGCCCAGATTGCGGGAAGGGCTGGCGATGCGCTGTTCCAGCAAGCGGGCGCCACCGGGGGTGACCGTGCGGTCGATCACCGACAAGAGCGAGCCGCCGCGTTCGCCGGACAAGGAGCGGGTCAGTTCCAGATTGCGCCTTGTGGCGGCGTCGATCTGCATCACCCGGTCCTCGGCCTCTTGCACCGGGGGTTGCAGCAGCGGCAGTTTACCTTTCTGGGTGAGGTCCAGATAGTCGATCAACGCACCCATGGCCGACAGTTCGGCGCGAGCGAAGGTCCCAAACCCCTCCAGCGAGCCGACCTTGTAAAGTTCGCACAGGCGCTTTTCGGCGGCCATGCTGTCGAAACTGGCCTTGCCCAGCGGGGTCAGCGGAATGCGGTGATCGTTTGCCAGCGGGCGCAATTGCTGGAATACCGGTTCATCAACCACCAGCAGTTCGGATGGGGCGAGCCGCGCCAGTTCCGGGCTGAGCCGGGGGCGGGTCACCGGCATCACGTGGAAATCGCCGGTCGAGATATCGGCCCAGGCCAGCGCGGCGCCACTACGCACCTCTGCATAAGCCACCAGGAAATTATGGCGGCGCGCTTCGAGCAGCGCATCCTCGGTCAGGGTGCCGGGGGTCACGAGCCGCACCACATCGCGCCGGACCACGGATTTCGATCCGCGCTTCTTGGCCTCGGCGGGGCTTTCCATCTGTTCGCAGACGGCGACCCGGAACCCCTTGCGGATCAGGGTCAGCAGATAGCCCTCGGCGGCGTGAACCGGGACGCCGCACATCGGGATATCCTCGCCCTCGTGCTTACCGCGCTTGGTCAGTGCGATATCCAGCGCCTCGGCCGCGGCAATCGCGTCGTCAAAGAACATCTCATAGAAATCGCCCATCCGGTAAAACAGCAGGGCGTCGGCATGGGCCTCTTTGATTTCGAGGTATTGGGCCATCATGGGCGTGACGGTGGTCAAGGCGATAGTCTCCGGCGGCTGGTGCGCGCGACCTTACAAATCCGGCCCCTGCGGCGAAAGGCGAAAACGCATTGTCGTTGAGGAGCGCGATTGCCTGCGCTATGAGGCTGAAAGCCCGCATAGCAGAGAAACGACCCATCCCATGCCCAAAGCGAAGATCACAAACGAAGAGGCGCTGGCCTTTCACCTGGAACCGACCCCCGGCAAGTGGGAGGTGCAAGCCACCGTTCCCATGACCACCCAGCGCGATCTGTCGCTGGCCTATTCCCCCGGCGTTGCGGTCCCCTGCGAGGCGATCGCGGCCGATCCCGGGCTGGCCTATGACTATACCAACAAGGGCAACCTGGTTGCGGTGATTTCGAACGGAACGGCGGTTCTGGGCCTGGGCAATCTGGGCGCGCTGGGCGGCAAGCCGGTGATGGAGGGCAAGGCGGTGCTGTTCAAGCGCTTTGCTGACGTGAACTCGATCGACATCGAACTGGATACCGAGGACCCGGACGAGTTCTGCCGCGCGGTCAAGCTGATGGGGCCGACATTCGGGGGCATCAACCTTGAAGACATCAAGGCGCCCGAGTGTTTCATCATCGAGCAGCGGCTGAAGGAAGAGATGGATATCCCCGTCTTTCACGACGACCAGCATGGCACGGCGGTGATCTGCGCGGCGGGCCTGATCAACGCGCTGCATATCTCGGGCAAGAAGATCGAAGATGTGAAGATTGTCCTGAACGGGGCCGGGGCGGCGGGCATCGCCTGTATCGAGCTGTTGAAAACCATGGGTGCGCGGCACGAGAACTGCATTGTCTGCGATACCAAGGGCGTGATCTATCAGGGCCGCACCGAGGGCATGAACCAGTGGAAATCGGCCCATGCCATCAAGACCGAACTGCGCAGCCTCGACGAGGCGATGAAGGGGGCCGACGTGTTCCTGGGCGTCAGCGTCAAGGGTGCGGTGACGCAGGAAATGGTGCAGAGCATGGCCGACAACCCGGTCATCTTCGCCATGGCCAACCCCGACCCGGAAATCACGCCGGAAGAGGCGCATGAGGTGCGCCCCGACGCCATCGTCGCCACCGGGCGCAGCGACTATCCCAACCAGGTGAACAACGTGTTGGGCTTTCCATATCTGTTCCGAGGGGCGCTGGATATTCACGCCCGCGCCATCAATGACGAGATGAAGATCGCCTGCGCCCATGCGCTGGCGGCACTGGCGCGCGAGGATGTGCCGGACGAGGTCGCTATGGCCTATGGCAAGAGCCTGACCTTTGGCCGAGATTACATCATCCCGACCCCGTTCGACCCGCGCCTGATCCACCGCATTCCGCCCGCTGTGGCGCGGGCCGGTATGGATACCGGCGCGGCGCGGCGACCGATCATCGACATGGATGCCTATGAGCTGGGTCTGAAATCGCGGATGGATCCGACCGCCAGTATCCTGCGCGGCATCAACGCCCGCGCACGCAAGGCGCAAAGCCGGATGATCTTTGCCGAGGGCGACGACCCCCGCGTGCTGCGCGCGGCGGTGATGTACCAGCGCTCGGGCTATGGCAAGGCGCTGGTTGTGGGTCGTCAGGACGATGTGAAGACCAAGCTGGAGGCCGCAGGCCTGGAGGATGCGGTACGTGAGTTGGAGGTGGTGAACGCCGCCAACACCGCACATCTGGAGACCTACAAGGAGTTTCTGTACTCGCGTCTGCAACGCAAGGGGTTCGATCAGAAGGATGTGCATCGCCTCGCCGCGCGCGACCGGCATGTGTTCTCGGCGCTGATGCTGGCACATGGACATGGCGATGGGTTGGTGACCGGTGCGACCCGGAAATCGGCACATGTGCTGCACCAGATCAGCCATGTCTTCGACGCCGATGCCGCGCATGGGGCGGCGGGGATCACCGCGCTTTTGCACAAGGGCAAGATCGTGCTGATCGGCGACACGCTGGTGCATGAATGGCCCGACGAACACGATCTGGCTACCATCGCCGAACGCGCCGCTGACGTGGCCCGCCATATGGGGCTGGAGCCTCGGGTCGCCTTTGTCAGTTTCTCGACCTTTGGCTATCCGATCTCGGAACGGACCGAAAAGCTGACCAAAGCGCCCAAGGTTCTGGAAGCGCGCGGCGTGAATTTCGAGTTCGAAGGCGAAATGACCGTCGATGTGGCGCTGAACCCGCGCTCGAAAGAGGCCTATCCCTTCTCGCGCCTCACTGGCCCGGCGAACATCCTGATCGTGCCAGCGCGGCACTCGGCCTCGATCTCGACCAAGCTGATGCAGGAGATGGCGGGCGCCACGGTGATTGGCCCGATCCTGACCGGTGTCGACAAGCCGATCCAGATCTGTTCGACCGTCTCCACCGCCAATGACATCCTGAACATGGCGGTGCTGGCCTCGGCCGAGATCGGCTAGGCCATGGCGATCTGGAACCTCGGCTCGATCAATGCGGACATGGTCTATGCCGTGCCGCATCTGCCCGGGCCGGGCGAGACGCTGGCCGCTTCGGGGATGGAGCGGTTTCTGGGAGGCAAGGGCGCCAATATGTCGGTGGCCGCTGCACGCGCGGGGTCGCATGTGCGCCATATCGGCGCGGTGGGGCCGGATGGGCGCTGGGCCATCGACCGGCTGACAGAATATGGCGTCGA
Organism: Ruegeria aquimaris; assembly: GCF_025751555.1. Lineage (GTDB taxonomy): Bacteria > Pseudomonadota > Alphaproteobacteria > Rhodobacterales > Rhodobacteraceae > Ruegeria_B > Ruegeria_B aquimaris. The sequence goes on along the minus strand of NZ_JAOWLB010000012.1, from coordinate 67,831 downwards.
TACCCGCCATATCGCGACACTGGAAGCGCCCACCGGTCATGCCATCATCGCGGTGGAGCCGGGGGGTGAGAACCTGATCGTTCTGTTGCCCGGTGCCAACCGGGCGATATCACCCGAGCGGGTCGCCAATGTGCTGGCGGATGCCGGGCCGGGCGACCTGCTGGTGATGCAGAACGAGACCAGCGCCCAGGTCGAAGCGGCGCGGCTGGGTCGCGAACGCGGCCTCACCGTGTGTTATGCTGCCGCTCCCTTTGACGCGCAAGCGGTGCGGGATGTGCTGCCGTGGCTCGATTTCCTGATCCTGAACGCGGTCGAGGCCGAGCAGCTGCAACAGGCGACCGGCCTGTTGCCGGATCAGTTGCCGGTGCAGCATGTCATCGTGACCCTGGGATCCAAGGGCGCACGCTATTTCGACACTAAACAAGGGAAAATGGCGGAATATCCCGCCCACAAGGTCAAGGCGGTCGATACCACCGGGGCGGGCGATACCTTTACCGGTTATGTCCTGTCCGGGATGGACCGGGGCCTGCCGATGCCGCAGGCCATCACACAGGCGATGCGCGCCGCCGCTTTGATGGTGATGCGTCACGGCACGGCGGATGTGATCCCCGACCTGAAAGAGGTTTTGGGGGCGCGGTTCTAACTGCCCGCAAAGGGCGCCGCATCGCCCCAAAGCTGTTTCACCCGCGCATCGCGGCCACAGGAATTGCGATAAAGCTTGTACGCCGTGTGCTGTCGTTTCGGGCCGAACCGGGTGAGCACAAGGCTGTCGCCCTTGTAATAGTCCTGATGATACGCCTCTGCCGGATAAAAGGGCCCAGCATCCAGAACCGGGGTTACGACCTTTTGCCCCAACCGAGCTTCGGCCTCGGCCTTTGCTTGGGTCGCAAGCGCGGATTCTTCCTTGTTAGAGACAAATATCGCGGTGCGATAGCTGTCGCCGCGATCACAGAACTGGCCACCTGCATCGGTTGGATCGACCGAGCGGAAGAACAGATGCAGCAGGCGTTCACGTGAAACCCGGTCAGGGTCGAAGGTGATCTGCACCGCCTCAAAATGCCCGGTGCCACCGCGCGTGACCTGCTTGTAGGTGGGGTTCTCGACCGTCCCGCCGGTATAGCCGGACACTGCACCCAGAACGCCGGGCACCTGTTCGAAATCGGATTCGACACACCAGAAGCAGCCGCCCGCAACAGTCAGAGTTTCGGCAGGGGCCGCCCGTGCAGGGGCGGGTTGCAGCACGGATGCCAGTGCCATGGCGGCAACAAGGGCGATGGGTTTAAGCGTCTGGATCGGGGACATTGCGGACCTCCTCTTGCAGATATCTTCAGGCTGCCGCGATCGGACCCGTGCGACAAGCTGCCGACATGGTTTGTCACGCTCTGTTGATCGGCGGTTTACCCCTTGGAACCCGCGGGCGGGGCAGATAGCTTGCCCGCGAATTCACACCTTGAGGGGGGCAGGGATGAAAATCGCGATGTGGTCGGGGCCGCGCAACCTGTCGACGGCGATGATGTACGCCTTTGGCGCCCGGACCGATTGCGCGGTGATCGACGAGCCGTTCTATGCCGCCTATCTGGCGATGACCGGGCTGAACCACCCGATGCGGGAAGAGGTTCTGGCTGCCCAGCCGCAGAACCCCGACCAGGTGGCGGCGATGCTGGTCGGCCCCAACCCGGGCGCGCGGCCGTTCTGGTACCAGAAACACATGACCCAGCACATGATCCCCGGCATCCCGCGCGACTGGATGCGGGCGGTCTGCAACGTGTTCCTGATCCGCCATCCGGCGCGGGTGATCGCCAGCTATGCCGAAAAGCGCGAAAACCCGACGCTGGAAGATATCGGGTTTCGCCAGCAGGCGGAGCTGTTTGACGAGGTATCGGGTTGGGGCGGTGCCCCGGTGGTGATCGACAGCCATGATATCCGCGATAATCCGGCGCAGATGCTGGAGCGGCTGTGTGACCGGATCGGTGTGCCGTGGTCGCCGCATATGCTGAGCTGGCCCAAGGGTGGCCACAAGGACGATGGCGTCTGGGCGCGGCATTGGTACGGGGCGGTCTGGAACTCGACCGGGTTTGCCGGTCCCGAAGGTGACCTGCCCGAGGTGCCAGAGGCGTTGCAACCGGTGCTGGATGCGGCATTGCCGTTTTACGAGCGGATGAAGGCCGAAAAGATCTGAACCGGGGTTAAGGGGCGCTGCCCCTCTGCGCCTTTGGCGCATTCACCCCGGGATATTTTGGGCAAGAGGAAATGGCTTTTGATGCGCAGATCTCTGGCTCATGTCGCGTTGGTTGTGCGTGATTATGACGAGGCCATCGGTTTCTATGTCGGCAAGCTGGGGTTCGATCTGGTCGAGGACAGCTATCAGCCGGAACAGGACAAGCGCTGGGTCGTGGTGCGGCCGGGCGCGGATGGCTGTTCGATCCTACTGGCGCGGGCGTCCGACGCGCATCAGGCCCGATACATCGGCGATCAGGCCCGGGGGGGGCGGGTGTTCCTGTTTCTAAGAACGGATGATTTCTGGCGCGACTACCGGGCGTTTCGCGACCAGGGTATCGAATTTGTCCGCGAACCCAAAGCGCAGCCCTATGGCATCGTGGCAGTGTTCCGCGATCTTTAAGGCACGCTTTGGGATCTGATCCAGTTTACAGACGGTCGGCCCTGAACGCGGGTCGTTACAGGAGCTGCCCCAACTTCATCGCCACGGCCATGTTGCCGCTGATCTTGAGCTTGCCCATCATCACACCGGTCATCGGGTTCAGCTTGCCGGTCAGCAGTTTGACCAGGTTGTCCTGGCTCAGGCGGATGGTGCAATCGGTGTCGCGGTCCTGGGTGCTGGCGGTGTTGTCGGCCAGAACGATCACGCCATCCTCGCCGCAGTCGAATTTCAGCGACCCGTCAAAGCTTTTGCCCGCCAGTTCGGTCTGCATCTTGTCGGCGATGTCCTGAAGCATGTCGCGCCCCTCGTGTTGCTGGGAAAAGCGGTAAGAAACCGGCCCGCGCTTGGCAAGCCTGACCAAGCGGCAGGGTCAGCCGCCCAGCGCGCGTTGGGTCAGGGGGCAGGGCGACCCGCCATAGAACGCCTCCAGAACCGCGCGGAACTCGCCCGGAGCGTCCGGCACCGCGGCAAAGAGGGTCATGGACGAGCGTAGTTTCTTGGCGTCGATACCGCCCAGGATATCCTCGGGCCGTTTGCCGGTGTGGCCGAGCATCAGGCGGCTGACCTCTATCAGACGGCGGCGCAATTCAGGGTGGGCGAGATAGGCGGCGGCCTCGTCCAGATCCCCGATCCCGTAAAGCTGCGCCATATGCGACCGGCCCAGCTCTGCCAGTTGCGGAAAGACGAACCACATCCAGTGGCTCGTCTTCTGTCCCACAGTCAGCTCACGCAGGACATCCGGCCAAACGGTGTCCTGCGCCTCGACGAACATCTCCAGTTCGTCGTCATCATCAAACTCGTCTTCGCCGCTCACTTGTCCGCAACGCGGCGGTTGCGGGTGGCAATCAGTTTCAGTCGCAGCGCGTTCAACTGGATGAAGCCCTTGGCATCCTGCTGGTCGTATGCGCCTGCGTCCTCTTCGAAGGTCACGTGCTTTTCAGAGTAGAGCGAGTGATCCGACCAGCGGGCGACGGTACGTGCCGAGCCCTTGTAGAGTTTCAGCCGGACGGTGCCGGTGACATGCTCCTGGCTCTTGTCGATCAGGGCCTGCAGCATCTCGCGCTCGGGGCTGAACCAGAAGCCGTTATAGATCAGCTCGGCATAGCGGGGCATGATCGAGTCCTTGAGGTGGCCCGCGCCGCTGTCCAGCGTGATCTGTTCGATGCCGCGATGCGCCTCGAGCAGGATGGTGCCGCCGGGGGTCTCGTAGACGCCGCGCGATTTCATCCCGACAAAGCGGTTCTCGACGAAATCCAAGAGGCCGATACCGTGCTTGCCACCCAATTCGTTGAGCTTGGTCAGGATGGTCGCGGGAGACATCGCCTCGCCGTTGATCGCTACCGCGTCGCCTTTTTCAAAGGTGACCTCGATGAACTCGGGCGTGTTGGGCGCGTCTTCGACCGCGACGATGCGCTGGGCGACATAATCGGGCGCCTCGACGCCCGGATCCTCCAGCACCTTGCCCTCGGACGAGGTATGCAAGAGGTTCGCATCGACCGAGAACGGCGCCTCGCCGCGCTTGTCCTTGGCGATTGGGATCTGGTTCTGTTCGGCGAATTCCAGCAGGCGGGTGCGGCTGGTCAGGTCCCATAGGCGCCAGGGCGCGATCACCTTGATCTCGGGATTCAGGGCATAGGCGGAAAGTTCGAACCGCACCTGGTCATTGCCCTTGCCGGTGGCGCCATGGGCCACGGCATCGGCGCCATGTTCGGCGGCGATCTCGACCAGACGTTTCGAGATCAGCGGCCGCGCGATCGAGGTGCCCAGCAGATAGAGCCCCTCGTAGACCGCATTGGCGCGGAACATCGGGAAGACAAAGTCGCGCACGAACTCTTCGCGCACATCCTCGATATGGATGTTCTCGGGCTTGATGCCCAGCAGCTCGGCCTTCTTGCGGGCGGGTTCAAGTTCCTCTCCCTGACCGAGATCGGCGGTAAAGGTGACAACCTCGCAGCCATATTCGGTCTGCAACCATTTCAGGATGATCGAGGTATCGAGGCCACCGGAATAGGCCAGGACAACTTTCTTGGGCGCGGACATCGGATTTCCCCTTAAACGCATGACGTGTGGGGCCTAGCGGGTTTTGCGGTTGGGGGCAAGTTGTGGCGTCCGAAGCGCGACGAATTCGCAAGGCTGACGCGTACACCAATGTATTCCTTGCCTCGGGCGCGGGGTTGCGGCAGTCAGGCGGAATGAGCGATTTCATGACCCGTGCCCGCGCCGCCGAACAGGCGATGCGCGATGTCTTTCCCGCCACGCCGTTGCAGCGCAACGACCATCTGTCGGCGCGTTATGGCGCCGATATCTGGCTCAAGCGCGAGGATCTGAGCCCGGTCCGGTCCTACAAGATCCGGGGCGCGTTCAACGCGATGCGCAAGCAGCCGGGGCAGGGGCTGTTCGTCTGTGCCAGCGCGGGCAACCATGCCCAGGGCGTGGCCTATATGTGTCGGCACATGGGGGTGCGGGGCGTGATCTTCATGCCGGTGACCACGCCGCAGCAGAAGATCCAGAAAACCCGCATGTTCGGCGGCGATCAGATCGAAATTCACCTGACCGGTGACTATTTCGACCAGACGCTGGCGGCGGCGCAGGCCTGGTGCGCGCAGGAGGGCGGGCATTTCCTGTCCCCCTTCGATGATGCTGACGTGATCGAGGGGCAGGCCTCGCTGGCCGTCGAGATCGAGGAACAGCTGGGCGGGGTGCCCGATCACGTTGTGCTGCCGGTGGGTGGCGGCGGCATGTCGGCGGGGGTGGCCACCTGGTTCGGGGATCGCAGCCATTGCATCTTTGTCGAACCCGAAGGCGGCGCCTGTCTGCGCGCGGCGCTGGCGGCAGGTCATCCGGTGACGCTCGACCATGTGGATAACTTCGTCGATGGCGCGGCGGTGGGCCGGATCGGGGAAAAGACATTCGAGCTGCTGAGGTCCCGGCACATGTCGGATGTGCTGGTGATGTCCGAGGACCGGATCTGTACCACCATCATCGAGATGCTGAATGTCGAGGGTATCGTGCTGGAACCCGCTGGTGCGCTGTCGGTCGAGGCGGTCGGGGATGTGCAAAGCTTCATCCGCGGCAAGACGGTGGTCTGCGTCACCTCGGGCGGAAATTTCGATTTCGAACGCCTGCCCGAGGTCAAGGAGCGCGCGCAGCGGTATCTGGGAGTCAAGAAATACTTCCTATTGCGACTGCCGCAGCGGCCCGGTGCGCTGAAGGAGTTTCTGAACATCCTCGGGCCGGACGACGATATCGCCCGGTTCGAATACATGAAGAAATCGGCACGCAATTTCGGCTCGGTCCTTATCGGGATCGAGACCAGCAAACCCGAAAATTTCGAGCGGCTTTATGCCCATCTGGACGAGGCCGGGTTCACCTATACTGACATCACCCGCAACGAGACGCTGGCGCAGTTCGTGATCTAGGCGCGGTCAGATATGCGCGGCCAGCTCCGCTTGAAACACGTCGCGCGATTGTTCAAAATTCCGGATGATCGCCGCCAGATCCACCTCGGATGCACGACCGGCGGCGGCCATTCTTTCGCCGTCCTGACATAGAATGGAAAAGGACTGAAACCCAAGGCTGAGCGCGCTGCCCTTGAGAAAATGAAGGTCGCCCCCCAGGCTTGCCGGGTCAGGGGCAACACGCAACCGCTGAATCACCTCGTCGACCTCTTCCAGAAACAGTTGCACCACTTCGCCAAAATCCTCGGCGCCGACCTCGTCCTTGAGCTGGGTAACGCGGGGCCAGTTGATCATGGCTCACCTCCGTCTATGTCCGTCCTTCACTCTTGGTTAGGACATTCTCGGTAAACACCGGGTTAAGGCCGGTGGGCAGTTGCGTAGAATTGTTCATTTCATCGGATGTTAAGGGGCGCGCGCCAAACCTGTTGGTCATCAAGCTTTGGGTGTTCGAGGTCAGGGAAAGTGTTGCTGCGAAGGGAATTGGAGGCCCAGACCGAGATGGAGTTGGGGGCGATCCGCAAGGTTCTGGTTGTCGACGACAGCCGGTTGCAGCGGCGGATTCTGTCCAGCTCGCTCAAGAAATGGGGCTTCGAAGTGATCGAGGCGGATAGCGGCGAGCAGGCGATGGAGATCTGCGGCCGCTCGATGCCCGACCTGATCGTCAGCGATTGGGTCATGCCCGGGATGACCGGGGTCGAGTTTTGTGGCACCTTCCGGCGGCTCAATTCGGACAAGTACTGCTACTTCATTCTGCTCACCTCCAAGAGTGAAAAGAACGAGGTGGCCCAGGGGCTGGATGCGGGCGCCGACGATTTCCTGATCAAGCCGGTCGATGCCGACGAGCTGCGCGCGCGGATCTCGGCGGGGGACCGGATTCTGGGGATGCAGCGGGAGTTGTCGCACAAGAACGAGATGATCGCCCTTGCGCTGGACGAACTCAAGGTCGCGCATGATGCCATCGACAAGGATCTGATCCAGGCCCGCAAGATACAGGAATCGCTGGTGCCCGAGTTCAGCCGCGATTTCGGTCGGTCTCGGGTGAGCCTGCTGTTAAAACCCTGCGGCCATATCGGCGGCGATCTGGTCGGCATGTTCTCTCCGGGAGAGAACCGGTTGGGATTCTACAGTATCGACGTGTCCGGCCATGGCATTACCTCGGCCATGATGACCGCGCGGCTGGGGGGATATCTGTCGAGCCTGTATTTCGACCAGAACGTCGCGATGGAAAAGCGATTCAACAAATTCTATGCGCTGCGCCCACCGCAGGATGTGGCCAGCACGCTCAACTCGCGCCTGATCGCCGACGCCGGGATCGAGGAATACTTCACCATGGTGTATGCCATCATGGATCTGCGCAGCGGGCTGTTGAGGATGGTGCAGGCCGGGCATCCACACCCCCTGCTCCTGCGCGCCGATGGCAGCGCCGAGTTCATTGGTGATGGCGGCGTTCCCATCGGTCTCTTGCCGGATATCCCTTATACGCAGTACCAGACCCAGATGCATCCCGGCGACCGTCTGCTGCTTTACTCCGACGGTTTCACCGAATGCCGACTGGAAAACGGCGACATGCTGGAGCCCGAGGGTCTGCTGAGTCTGGTTCGTGACTGCGATCCGCGCCAGGGCGGGCAAGAATTTCTGGATGACCTGTTCTGGAGGCTGACACAGGTCATGTCAGCCGAACACGGTTTGGAAGACGACGTTTCCGCCACCTTTTTTGAGTTCAACGGCCCCTGAGACGGTTTACGTGCCGGGTGGCAAAGTGCCTGTCCCCGGCGTTGCCCAGCGCCTCGGTCGCCATATCGGCACGCATCCACAGCGCGGTATGGGCCGGTTCGGTCGGCGGCCCCAGGCGGCGTACCGGTCGGGCGGTATAGATCAAACAGATCTTTTCCGCCCACAGGTCGTATTCCGGCATGTAAGTGAATCGCCGGAACGTGCCGACGCGCCGTGGTGCCGCGATCAGCCAGCCGGTTTCCTCATACACCTCGCGATGCAGCGCGGTGATCGGCGATTCGCCCGGGTCGATGCCGCCGCCCGGCAGTTGCAGGTCCGGGCCCGGATCGGCCTGACAGGTCAGGAGAAGCGCATCGCCACGCGGCAACAGCGCATAGGCGCCAACCCGGCGGATATATCTCCGCCCCGGTTCCGGGGTTTCACCGAAACGTCTGATCATGTAAGGCCCCTTTCAACGCGGCTTGTCCGACCCTATATGGTCGCGATATGCCAAGAGCTGGCGTACAAGGAAACCCCATGACTATCGGAACCAAAATCGCGTGGGACGACACGGTCCTGCCTTTTCAACTGGATTTACCCCAGATGCGCGGCCGTATCGCCCGGCTTGACGGTGTTCTCGAGGGCGTCCTGAAACAGCATGACTATCCGCCTGTGGTCGAGGCGCTGGTGGCCGAAATGGCCCTTTTGACCGCGCTGATCGGGCAAACGATCAAGCTGCGCTGGAAACTGTCGTTGCAGGTGCAGTCGAACGGGCCGGTACGGATGATCGCAACCGATTACTACGCCCCCAAGGTCGAGGGCGAGCCGGCGCGTATCCGCGCCTATGCCAGTTTCGACCGCGACCGGCTGACCCGCGAGGCGCCATTTGCGCAGATCGGCAAAGGGTACTTCGCCATCCTGATCGACCAGGGCAAGGGCACCCAGCCCTATCAGGGTATCACGCCGCTTGCGGGCGGATCGCTCAGCGCCTGTGCCGAGGCTTATTTCGCCCAGTCCGAACAATTGCCCACGCGGTTCGTGCTGCGGTTTGGCAAGTCCATCGAACCGGGTGTGTCCGAACACTGGCGCGCCGGGGGCATCATGCTGCAACACATGCCCAAGGCGTCGCCCTTTGCCGCCAGCGGCCCCGGCAATGGCGATATCCTGAGCGCCAGCGATCTGGTCGATGGTGAAGAGGGCGAGAACTGGAACCGCGTCAACATCCTGCTCGACACGGTCGAAGAGCTGGAGCTGATCGGACCGGCCTTGCCGCCGACCGACTTGCTGGTGCGCCTGTTCCACGAGGAGCAGCCGCGCGTGTACGATTCGCAATCGGTTCGCTTCGGCTGCACCTGTTCCGCCGACCGGGTGCGTCAAAGCCTGTCGATCTATTCGCAAAAGGACATCGGCCATATGACGACCGAGGACGGCATGGTCACCGCCGATTGCCAGTTCTGCGGCGCCCATTACGTTCTGGATCCCGAGAGCCTCGGGTTCGAGGCGAACCAGGGTGAGTGACACGGTCGCGTCTCTGCTGGCGGCGCTGTCGCGACCGGGGCCGGGGTCGAGCGATTTCGACCTGAACCCCGGCACCGTCCTGCCCGAGGGGCGCAAGCTGCGCCCGGCCGGGGTGCTGGTTCCGGTCACGCTGGCGCAGGGTGCGCCGCGCGTGATCCTGACCAAACGCTCTTCGGCGTTGAAACACCATCCCGGCCAGATCGCCTTTCCGGGCGGCAAACAGGACGAGGGCGATGCCGATGTGATCGCCGCCGCCTTGCGCGAGGCGCACGAGGAAATCGGTCTGCCACGCACCCTGCCACAGGTGCTGGGCACATTGCCCGCGCATGAAACCGTGACCTCGTTCATGGTGACGCCTGTGGTGGCCGTGATCGAGCACGCGTTCGACATCCGCCCCGAGCCGGGTGAGGTCGAGGAGGTGTTTTCCGTTCCCCTGTCTCACCTCATGGCGCCGGGGAATTACTCGGTCCAGTCGCGCCGCTGGCGCGGGCAGCGGCGGCATTACTATACTGTGCCCTGGGGCCCCTATTACATCTGGGGCGCGACCGCGCGGATGCTGCGCGGGTTGGCGGCAAGGATGCAGGACGAATGAAGATCACCGACCCCTGGCTGACCCATAAGGCGACGCAGGCGGTCTGTCGGGTCCTGACCGATGGTGGCGCGCAGGCGCTGTTCGTTGGCGGTTGCGTGCGTAACGCGTTGTTGGGCGCCCCGGTCAGCGATATCGACATCACCACCGACGCCCGGCCCGAACGGGTGATCGAGCTGGCCAAGGGGGCCGGGATCAAGGCAATCCCGACCGGTATCGAACATGGCACCGTGACGCTGGTCAAAGATGGCATCCCGCACGAGGTCACCACCTTTCGCCGCGATGTGGAAACCGATGGGCGCCGCGCGGTGGTGGCGTTCTCGGACTCGCTGCACGAGGATGCGGCGCGGCGCGATTTTACCATGAACGCGCTTTATGCCCGGCCTGATGGCAGCATTCTGGACCCGCTCGATGGCCTGCCCGACCTGCAAGCGCGCCGGGTCCGGTTCATCGGCAATGCCACCGACCGTATCCGCGAGGATTACCTGCGCTCGCTGCGCTACTTCCGCTTTCACGCCTGGTATGGCGACGATGGTGCCGGGTTCGATGGTGATGCGCTGGCTGCAATTGCCGCCAATCTCGGCGGGCTGGCCCGGCTGTCGCGTGAACGGGTCGGGGCCGAGCTGTTGAAGCTGCTCGGCGCCCCCGATCCGGCGCCTGCGGTGGCGGTGATGCGCACGACAGGAGTGCTGGCGCAGATTCTGCCCGGCGCGGACGACCGCGCGCTTGCGCCGCTGGTCCATCTCGAAGGTGATCTGCCCGCCGATCCAATCCGCCGCCTTGCGGCGCTGGGTGAACCCGAGGTGATGGAGAACCTGCGGCTGAGCAAGGCACAGATGACGGCGCTGGCCCGCCTGAGAGCGGCCGCGTCAGGTGTCGCGGGACCGGGTGAACTGGGTCACGAACTGGGGTTTGATGCCGCCCGCGACGCGCTTCTGCTGCGCGCTGCGCTGTTGGAAACGCCCTTTGATCGCGCCTGCCTGACCGAGGTGGAATGCGGCGCGTCCGCCATTTTCCCCATTTCTGCCAAGGACTTGATGCCAAACTATACCGGCAAGGCGCTGGGCGAAAAACTGACCCAACTCAAATCGCGCTGGATCGCATCGGGCTTCACATTGGACCGCTCCGCGTTGCTGTCTGACCAAAGCTGACGTTAGGTCAAGACTTTCCCGCGTGACAGAGCGGGCCATTTCCGTCTACGGTCTGGCCAGAAACCTGACAGGAGGGATGCGAATGTATTACGGGCTCTGGTTCGGCTAAGCCGGAATAACCGACCCGTATGGGGTGGTGTTCCGTGCGCCGCCTGTTTCGCATTTCCTAAGATTACGCTCAGTTGGAGCATCCGTCATGTTTCGCTATTTCGAAAATCTCGTCGATCCGTTCATTGCCTATGACGAGACCGACACCCCGCCCACGCGCCTCTGGCCGTTCCTGCTGGATTACTCCCGGCCGTTCCTGCGCGTGTTCGTCTGGACCGCGCTTCTCTCGATCATCGTTGCCGGAGTCGAGATCGGGTTGATCTATTACATGGGCCGTGTCGTCGACGTACTGAACGGCGAGCCGGCCGAGATCTGGGCGCGCTACGGGACCGAGTTCATCGTGCTTGCCCTGTTCGTGCTGCTGATCCGGCCCGCGCTGCATGTGTTCGACGTGCTGTTGTTGAACAACGCGATCCTGCCCAATTTCGGAACCCTGATCCGTTGGCGCGCACATAAACACGTGCTGCGCCAGTCGGTCGGCTGGTTCGAGAACGATTTTGCCGGGCGTATTGCCAACCGGATCATGCAAACCCCGCCCGCTGCGGGCGAGGTGATCTTTCAGGTGTTCGACGCGATCTCGTTTTCGTTGGCCTATCTGTTGGGCGCCGCCGTCTTGCTGATGGCCGCAGACATGCGTCTGCTGCTCCCGCTGCTGATCTGGTTCGCGCTTTATGCGCTGTTGGTGCGCTGGACCATCCGGCGCGTGGGACCTGCCTCGCAGGCCGCTTCTGACGCGCGCTCGACCGTGACCGGTCGGGTGGTGGACAGCTATACCAACATCCATTCGGTCAAGATGTTCGCCCACAGCGATCATGAGCTTGAATATGCCCGCGAAGCGATCAAGGAAACCCGCCGCACCTTTCAGGTGGAGATGCGGATCTTTACCATCATGGATGTCGTGCTTGTCACGCTGAACGGGCTCTTGATCGTCGGCGTCGTCGGCTGGGCCATCGCGCTCTGGATGCAGGGACAGGCCAGCGTTGGCGTGGTCGCCGCCGCTTCGGCGCTGACCCTGCGGCTCAACGCGATGACAGGCTGGATCATGTGGGCGCTGACCAGCTTCTTTCGCGAACTGGGGGTGGTCGCCGAAGGGATGCAGACCATCGCGCAGCCCATCGACCTGGTGGATGCGCCCGACGCGACGCCGCTGCGGCTGACCGAGGGCCGGATCGAATTACAGCAGCTTTCGCACCACTATGGACGCGGCGCGGGCGGGCTCGACCGCATCGACCTGACCATCGCGCCGGGCGAAAAGATCGGCCTGATCGGCCGGTCGGGCGCAGGCAAATCGACCTTGGTCAAGCTGCTCTTGCGGTTCTATGACCCCGACAGCGGCAGGATCCTGATCGACGGTCAGGATATCGCCCGGGTGACACAGGACAGTTTGCGTAGCCATATCGGCATGGTGCAGCAGGATAGTTCGCTGTTGCACCGTTCGGTGCGCGACAACATCCTCTATGGTCGTCCCGACGCCACCGAGGAAGAGATGCTTGCCGCCGCAAAACAGGCCGAGGCGCATGAGTTCATCCTCGATCTCGAAGACCCGCAGGGCAGGCGCGGATATGACGCGCATGTGGGGGAACGGGGCGTCAAGCTGAGCGGTGGCCAGCGGCAGCGGGTGACGCTGGCGCGGGTGATCCTCAAGGACGCGCCCATTTTGCTGTTGGACGAGGCCACCAGCGCCCTAGATTCCGAGGTCGAGGCCGCCATTCAGGACACGCTTTACGGGATGATGGAGGGAAAGACCGTGATCGCCATCGCGCACCGGCTCAGCACCATCGCCCAGATGGATCGTGTCCTGGTGCTGGATCAGGGCCATATCGTCGAGGAAGGCACTCATGCCGACCTCTTGGCGCGCGACGGGGTCTATGCGCAGTTCTGGGCGCGTCAGTCGGGCGGTTTCCTCAACACCGAGGCCGCCGAATGAGGCTGGCCGACCTCATCGACCCGTTCCGTGAGACGGACACGCCCCCGCCGCAACGGCTGGGGGCGTTCATCCGCTGGTGCCTGACAGGGGCCTGGCCCGCGCTGTTTGCAGCTGCGGCCTTTTCGGCCCTTGCGGGTATGTTCGAGGCGGGTACGGCCTGGATCCTGGGTCATGTCATAGACACCGCCGTCGACAGCGGACCCGAAGGGTTCTTCAGCGCCGAAAATCTTGGCCCGGTCCTGTGGGCGGCGCTGTTCTTCATGCTGATCCGCCCGGCGGCCTTTGGCCTCTCGGCCCTGTCCAACAACTATATCGTCATGCCGAATATCACGCCGCTGGTACTGGCGCGGTTGAACCGCTGGACGCTGGGCCAGTCGGTCAGCTATTTCGATGACGATTTTGCCGGTCGCATCGCTCAGAAACAGATGCAGACGGCCAATGCGCTGGCGTCGGTCGTGTCGGAAACCATCAGCGCCATCGTCTTTGCCCTTGCCTCGCTGGCGGGCAGCCTTGTGCTTTTGGGCGCGATCCATCCTCTGGTGATGTTGCCCTTTGTCCTGTGGCTGGGGGTCTATTTCACCCTGGTCCGCTGGTATCTGCCGCGTATCCGCAAGCGGTCGGCGGCACGGGCGGGGGCGCGGGCGATGGTGTCGGGGCAGGTGGTGGACACCATCACCAATATCAAGACGGTCAAGCTGTTCGCCCATGCCACGCAAGAAGACAGCGCCGCGCGCAAGACCATGGTCGAGTTGCGCGAACGCTCGCTGGATTTCGGGCGGCTTTCGGCCAGTTTCCGGTTCATCTTGATGTTTCTGGCGGGTGTCCTGCCGGTATTGCTGATCGGGGCGACGCTGTTCCTGTGGCAGGGCGGGCAGGCCAGCGCGGGCGATATCGTGGCGGCGGGCTCTGTCTCGGTCCGCATCGCGCAGATGACTGGCTGGGTCAGCTTCACGCTGATGGGGCTCTATGCCAATGTGGGCGAGGTCGAGAACGGCATGCACACCCTGGCCAAGGTGGTGCGGATCGAGGATGCGCGCGGTGCCACCGAACTGGCCGTGACCCGTGGTCAGATCGTGTTCGACGATGTGGGGTTCGCTTACGGCCGCGAAACCGGCGGGGTCGAGGCGCTGAACCTCACCATCGCACCGGGAGAGAAGTTGGGCATCGTCGGCGCTTCGGGGGCGGGGAAATCGACACTCGTGTCTCTGCTTCTCAGGCTCTATGACGCCGAAACCGGCACGATCCGGATCGACGGGCAGGATATTGCAGGTGTGACACAAGACAGCCTGCGCCGCCAGATCGGTACGGTCACGCAGGAAACCGCGATGTTCAACCGCTCGGCCCGCGACAACATCAAATACGGCTGTCCAGATGCGACCGAGGAACAGATGATCGCCGCCGCCAAAAAGGCCGAGGCGCATGAGTTCATCCAGTCACTCGCGGACGCGCGCGGGCGCACCGGCTATGACGCGCATCTGGGCGAACGGGGGGTCAAGCTGAGCGGCGGTCAGCGGCAGCGCATCGCGCTGGCCCGCGCCATTCTCAAGGACGCGCCGATCCTGGTTCTGGACGAGGCCACCAGCGCGCTGGACAGCGAGGTCGAGGCCTCGATTCAGACCGCGCTGCATCGGGTGATGGCGGGCAAGACGGTGCTGGCCATCGCGCATCGCCTGTCGACCCTGTCGGAAATGGACCGGATCGTGGTGCTGGATCAGGGCCGCATCGTCGAAAGCGGCAGTCACGACATGCTGTTGGCAAGGAACGGGCTTTATGCCCGCTTCTGGCACCGCCAGTCGGGCGGATTCATCCAGACCGAGGCGGCAGAGTAGGGGCTTTCCCGTCGCCCCGCGCCCATGTATCAGGCAGCCATGACACAGGAATTCACCATCACTCGGTTGGGCCACCAAGGCGACGGGATCGCCACCGGGCCGCTCTACGTGCCGCGCGCCCTGCCGGGCGAGGTGGTCAGCGGCACGCCCGAGGGCGACACGCTGGCCGAGATGCGGGTTGTTACCCCCTCGCCGCACCGGGTTTCCCCGGCCTGCCGCCATTATCGCGCCTGTGGTGGTTGCCAGTTGCAACATGCCTCGGACGCCTTTGTTGCCGACTGGAAGCAAGAAGTGGTGCGCGCCGCGCTCAGCGCGCAGGGGGTCGAGGCCCCGCTGCGCCCGATCCACACCTCGCCGCCGCAGTCACGCCGCCGCGCCACCATCGCCGTGCGCCGCACCAAGAAGGGCACGCTGGCCGGGTTCCATGGCCGTGCCTCGGATGTGATCACCGAAATCCCCGATTGTCGGCTCCTCGACCCCGCGCTTCTCGCCGCCATTCCGGTGGGTGAGGCGCTGGCGCTTTTGGGGGGCAGCCGCAAGGGAGTACTGGCGGTCACGCTAACCCTGTCCGAGGCCGGGCTTGATGTGTCGGTCAGCGGCGGCAAGCCGCTTGATGGCCCGTTCGAAGCATCCTTGGCCCTGATCGCCGAACAGCACGGGCTGGCTCGCCTGGCCTGGGAGGGTGAGGTGATTGCCAGCCGTCACGCCCCGGCTCAGCGCTTTGGCAAGGCCAGCGTCGTGCCGCCGCCCGGTGCCTTTCTTCAGGCGACCAAAGACGGCGAGGCGGCGCTGCTTTCGGCCGTGCGCGAAGCGGTCGGCAATGCAAAGCGCGTGGCCGACCTGTTTGCCGGCTGCGGCACCTTCTCTCTGCCGCTGGCCGAAACCGCCGAGGTTCATGCCGTCGAAGGCGAGGCCACGATGACCGCCGCACTCGATCAAGGCTGGCGCCGGGCGCAAGGACTCAAACGACTTACAACCGAGGCCCGCGACCTGTTCCGCCGCCCCCTGCTACCCGATGAGTTGAGCCGGTTTGACGCCGTGGTGCTGGACCCGCCTCGCGCCGGGGCCGAGGCGCAGGTGGCCGAACTGGCCCGCGCTAAGCTGCCGGTCATCGTCTATGTCAGTTGCAATCCCGTCACCTTTGCCCGCGATGCCAATACGCTGATCCAGGCAGGCTATCGCCTGAATTGGGTGCAGGTCGTCGATCAGTTCCGCTGGTCAGCGCATGTAGAGCTTGCAGCCTCCTTCTCGCTTGCCCATATCGGCGGCTGAGGAAAAGGAGCATTTGGCATGCAGGTTCGCCAGCGGTTGCAGGCATTTATTGATCGTCCCCGGTTCGGGCAGGTCATCACCCTTGTCATCATGGTCAATGCCGTGGTGCTGGGGATGGAAACCTCGCCCTATCTGATGCAGCGCTGGGGCGACCTGATCCTGGCCATCGACAATGCCTGTCTTGCTATCTTCATCGCTGAAATCGGGCTGAAGCTGGCGGCACAAGGGCGGCGTTTCTTTACCAACGGCTGGAACCTGTTTGACTTCACCGTGGTCGCCATTGCCCTGATCCCCAGCGCCGGTGGTCTCTCGGTCCTGCGGGCGCTGCGTATCCTGCGGGTGCTTCGGGTGATCTCGGTCGCGCCGCGCCTGCGCCGCGTGGTCGAAGGTTTCATCACCGCGTTGCCCGGCATGGCCAGCGTCTTCCTGCTGATGACCATCATCTTCTATATCGGTGCGGTGATCGCCACCAAGCTCTTTGCCAGCAGCTTTCCCGACTGGTTTGGCGATCTGGGCCTGTCGGCCTATACGTTGTTCCAGATCATGACGCTGGAAAGCTGGTCGATGGGAATCGTCCGCCCGGTGATGGAGGTCTACCCCTATGCCTGGCTGTTCTTCGTTCCCTTCATCATGATCACCACCTTTGCGGTGGTGAACCTGCTGGTGGGCCTCATCGTCAACTCGATGCAGGACGCCCATCATGCCGAAGACGGCGTACGCACCGATGCCTATCGCGACGAGGTGCTGACACGTTTGGATCAGATCGAAACTCGTATTAAGATGCTCGGCGAAACCAAAAAGTGATTTTGCAATTCCGGGATTCGCCGCTATGCGGTGGCCCAAACAAACATAGGGCAGTGAGAACAATGGATCGTCGGCATTTTGGTCTGGCCGCAATCGCAACTCTGGGCCTGTCGGCCTGTGGCAGCGGGGACAGCAAGTTTCGCCGCTACTACGGGCCTGCGGTCACCTCGATCGTTGTCAACAAGGGTGCGCGCAAGATGTACCTGTTGAACGAGCAAAAGGTGCTGAAAGAGTTCAAGGTCGACCTTGGCTTCGCCCCGGCTGGTCACAAGCAGTTCGAAGGCGATGGCAAGACGCCCGAAGGCACCTATCTGATCGACCGGCGCAACCCCAACAGCAAATACCACCTGTCGCTGGGGATTTCCTATCCGAACGCGCGCGACGTCGCCTATGCCCAGTCGCTGGGTAAGCGGCCGGGCGGCGAAATCTTCATTCATGGCGAACCGAACCTTCAGCGTGAACGCAACCGGGCGAAAAAGACCCAGGATTGGACTGCGGGCTGTATCGCCGTCAAGAATGACGAGATCGAAGAGATCTATGCCATGGTGCGCGACGGCACGGTCATTACCCTGCGCGCCTGACTGCTGCCGGTCCCGGTTGTTCAAAGACCAGACCAGTTGTTGGCGAGACCCAAACCGTCGTGGCACCGGTGCTGCGACGGGGGTCCACCTGAAACCCGATATCGGCCAGCAGATGCGGCCCGCTTTCGGCCAGGCGGACAAGCTCGGCCTCCAGTGCGGCGCAGTCCGGTTTTGTCTTTCGTATACGAAAGCTGATCCAGCCAAGGAGCCAGACGCACCCGTGCGGCTGTGTTTTGGTGGGCGTCGGTGAAATATCACACAGTACCATATCATTTCCTGTCATAGGCTCTTTCAAGCCTTAGATTGGGCACACATGTGCTTGCCTTCAACGCAAGCTTTCTCGTAGCGTGGGACAGGAAACCTGATCCAAGGGATTTGCGATGCGATTGCCGCCGCTGAACGCATTGCGCGCCTTCGAAGCCGCCGCGCGCCACAACGGCTATATTGCCGCGGCCGAGGAGCTCTGCGTGACCCGGGGCGCTGTCAGCCGCCATATCAAGCTGTTGGAGGAGCATCTGGGCGTTGCCCTGTTTCACCGCAACCACCGTGGCGTCGACCTGACCGCCGCCGGGCGGCAGCTGCTGCCGGTGCTGACCGAGGCCTTTGCCCGGATCGCGCGCGAGGCCGAACAGATCTCTGCCATGACCCGCGATGTCCGGATCATCTGCCCGCCCGCGCTGTCCATCCGCTGGCTGCTTCCGAGACTTGAGCAGTTCCAGGCCGCGCATCCCGACATCCGTGTCCGTCTGACCACCGAGTTCTACAGTGCCAAGGGGTTTGACGGTACCGAATACGATCTTGGTGTCTCGGTCGAACATGTTCCGGGCCGGTCCGCCGAGATTGCCAGCATGCCGCTGTTTCCGATGGTTCTGGCCCCGGCCTGTTCGCCAAGGCTTCTCAGCCAACAGCGGCTGACCTCACCGGCAGAGCTGGCACGGATGGTCCTGCTGCACGAAACCCCGCAACGCCGGGACTGGGCGTACTGGCTGAGCCATTTCGGTGTGCAGGGCGTGGACGCCAGCAGCGGCCCGACCTTTCCGAACCTGGATATGGCTGCCAGGGCTGCCGTGATGGGATCGGGCGTGGTCATGGCTGATCTGGCTTTGTGTCACGAAGAGCTGAGGGCCGGGACGCTGGTGCTGCCCTTCCCCGAAATGACCTGCGTTACACCGCAAGGGGGATATGTGATGATCGGTCGGCGCGACCGGTGGGACAAACCCCACCTACGGGCGTTTCGCGACTGGGCGACCAGCACCTGCGCCGATCTTGCGCCAAATCTAGGGGCTTAAATGGTTGTTGTCGCGCCTGACCATTTGCCAAACCCGAAGACAACATAGTCGCGCTGATACAGATCCGCCGCCAGCGCCTCGAGCGCATCATCATAGATATCGGCCAGCGCAACTGGTGTGTCCGCTGGTGCCAAGGCGGGTTGGGGCGGTTCGGTATGACCAAACCGCTGCGCCAGCGCCGCCAACGCCCCGGCCATTTCATCCTCGCGCAGGATCAGGTCGGGATTGACGAAATCCGAGAAACTGGCGATCGCCTGCGCCTGGCTGCACCATGACCCGTCGATACGGATCGCGGTCTGCCCGGCCAGGTTCATCCGCAGGAACTCCAGAAACGCCTCGAACGCGGCGCGGTGATCGGCGCGGCCATAGTCGGGGCCGGGCGTATCCTCGGGGATGGGCAGGTTGAACTGCCGCCGCAACGTGTTGCGGATCTTGGTGAAACAGCCCGGCCCCTTGTTCAGGATCCGATGGCAAAAGGCGGCATGCGCCCGGGCCAGCGGGTGCCGGACCACGGTGAAGCAGCGGTGCCCCTCGTTGCCCTTGAGCCACTGGCGCACCTGTTTCTGGTTCAGCCCGGTGCCTAGAGCCGCATCGACCACCCCGTCCAGATCGGCCATCCAGCGCCGCACCTCATCCTCGGGCCCGCCCCGGATCGGCAGGTACATCAGCGGCGTTACCGCGCCGGTGACATATGTTGGCACTGCCGGTCCCCGGCGCGGCTCGAAATTCGGGGTCCGGGTCAGGTTGAACCGGTCCAGACCGCTCAGCGCCTGGATCATCTCCTCGGCATTGACCACTTTCGAGGTGACCGGGCTGGGGTTCTGCCGTTTCAAACTGTCGTCCAGCCCGTCCAGCCGCGCAGGAACGCCCAGCCATTGCGCCAGACCGTTCAGAACGCCAAGGTCCTGCAAGTCCTCATAGGCGATATAGAATGGCGTCTGGCCGCCGCGCTGCAGGCTGTTCAACAGGAACACCTGAAAATCCTGCAACTCCTCGACATGGCGGGCAAACTCCTCGGCATCGAACCGGGCCTGCGCCTCTTTCCGTTTCTTGATGTTGGTCAGCTTCCACTGCCCGGTTTCCTTGGCGATCTTCCACGAGACATAGCTGTCCAGCGGGTTGCGGGTCAGGATGATCTTGGCACAGCGCGGATCGTTCAGAACCGTATCGAGAATGCGCGGATCGTGGTCATGAAAATAGCGGAACCCGCCCAGAATGCCGCGCGCATCGCGGATGGCATCCAACAGGCACTGGGGGTCGGCATCCCGCATCGCCTGACTGATTTCCAGGATCTCGGTCTTGTTCGGATAGCCGATGAAATGCGGATTGAACGCCTCTCCAAAACAGCCCACGCCGTCCAGCGCGTTCAGATTGGTTTCGAGAAAGTTGGAGCCGGTCCGCATTTCCGCGAACACGACGAAGTAATCAAAGGGACTGCTCATTCGGGCTTATCGCACCAGATAGGGTTTACGGTTCGTTTTTGGCGTGTTGACCGGCGGCTGTTCAACCGGGAAATCACCCATCAGATAGGGGTGCATGCCCTGGTTCTTGAGGTTTTGCAGAAACTGCCCGAACCCGGTCAGGTCGACCATGGTTGGCACTTCGGTCAGGCGGCGGGGGTTGGCGGGCCCGATCTCGTCCACGATGGTCTGGATCGGCTCCATCGGCGCCTCGATGAACTCGGCCATGGTCCAGATCCGCACGCGCGCCTTGGTCCAGACCGAGCGCAGGATTTCCAGATGCTTGGTCTCGACCTGTTGCAGCTTGGCTGCCTCCTTGCGGATATCGGCGAAATTGCGGTTCGACTTGAACAGCGGTACGGCCCAGGCGCCGGTGATCACCGAAATCTGCGCATTCGGGTCGCGCGCCAGCAGCCAGTTGATCTCCTGATTGTCGGCTGGGCCGAACTGGAAACACTGTCGCTCGCCCCTTGTGTTCCAGATCAGCGAGGTCAGAAAGCTGATCGGGTTATAGTCGCGGATCGCCGCGTTATCGCTGAGCGCGCCGTTGATCATCGTCTGGCCGCCCGCGAACTCCACCCGCTCGGGGCCGAACAGATGGCCATGCACCCGCGCGCCGGTGGCCCGTGCCAGCCAGGGTTCGAAATCCTCGAACAGCTCGGTGAACCCCTGGAACATCGAATACGGGTTCGAGGTCAGGCCGTTCTCGTTGCCGTGCCGGGGAAACCGGCTCTGCATATACAGCCCGTCACGCCCTCGGGTCCGCCGCTCGACCGCCTTGGCAAAGATGCGGTCGATCTTGCCCGGGTTCGGTTCGGTGCGCTTCATCGCGCCGGTCTTGTCGGTCAGGAACGCGTCGTACAGCCGGTGCGCGCGGGGCCAGATCTTGCGCGCGACGAAACAGTCGGACCGGCGCAAAAGCTGCAAATGGTCGTCGTAGAAGATATGCGGCTTGCCCTGGAAATCGAACTTGGACAGGGTCAGCGAGCGGCTTTCGACGCTGCTCGAATACTGCCGGGCAAGCGTCTGGAAATAGCTTTCGTCGGGAATCCAGACCTTCTTGAAATAGCGGTCATAGGTCGGCCGCTCGGGGTCTTGCAGGATCGCCGACAGGGTCTGGCGCGTCAGGCACCACCACTGGCTGCCCATATGCGGCACGATACCCGCCGGGATCCTGCGCTTGAACCCCAGGCGCCGTTGCAGGCTCACGTATTTGTCGAACAGCCAGCGCTGCTTTTTCCACGAGAACGGAAACCGCAGGGTGAACCGCTCGTGATCCAGCCCGCCCACCGTCCATGGCACGTCCGCCGTGGTTGCGCTTTCGATGAAATCGGTGCGCGGACGGCTGGCA
Organism: Ruegeria aquimaris; assembly: GCF_025751555.1. Classification (GTDB taxonomy): domain Bacteria; phylum Pseudomonadota; class Alphaproteobacteria; order Rhodobacterales; family Rhodobacteraceae; genus Ruegeria_B; species Ruegeria_B aquimaris. Next base: position 46,122 of record NZ_JAOWLB010000012.1, on the reverse strand, counting down.
AGATAGTCGATCAGCTCTTGCACCGGGCGCAGCGGCAAGCAGGATCCAGACGCCAGATAGACATGCCGGATATCGGGAAACTCGGCCAGGATCAGCTCGGACGCTGATTGCGATGCGGCCACGATCCCCCATGTGCCCCAATCACAGCGGTGGCGGCTGCAAAACCGGATCAGCGGATCCTTGACGCAGGCGTCGTGAAAGGCGCGATAGGTCTTGCGCGGAACCTTCTTGTCGACATGGATGACCACCGGACAGCCCGAGGCGGTCCAGTGTTGCGCCACCTGCTGCGCCCGGTCCAGAGCCGTGTGAACCAGCATGACGATGCCGACCGTGCTCATGCCCAGTTCCCCTTGGACATGAGGCCCAGAATCTCAAGCTGGCGCCAGTTGATGTATTTTTCGGACCATTTGCACCACAGGTCGGGCTGCGATTTCACCGTCTCGGCATAGGCGGTATACTCGACCGAATTGGCGTAGTGCTGTTTGCGCGTCAGCTCCTCGGCCGCCTTCTGGGTAAAGGTGTCCAGAAACTTGGTGTGCAACAGCGCGCCGCTGGCCTTTTCGCCGCCCCATTCCTCGTAAACCTGATTCAGGCCGCGCGGCAACAGCGCATGGGTCGAACTGACATAGGCATAGCGCCTGTCCCATTTGACCAGCGGTATCTTGTTCAGCGCCGGCGCTTTCTTTGGCTGGTCGGGAAAGAACACCCGGCTGCGTGGGCCGCCCTGAATCCACAGGTTGCCATAATCGGGGTTCTTCTTGATCGTGTAATTGCCGCTGTCGAACCAGTTGGCGATATCCAGCGGATTCTGGCCTTCGACATAGGGGGTCTCGTCGATCTTGCCCTTGGGATAGAGGTCGATCAGCATGGCGCTGAACGACCGGATCGAGGAATTGTCCAGCCAGTCAGTCAACGCCTGGATCGGGCGCGTGTCGCAGAACGGGTAGATAAAGAACTCGTCCGGGTCCACCACCAGCACCCAATGCCCGTGGGCATAGGTCCGCTTCAGCCAGTTCATCCAGTCGACACCAAAGGTCGCCGACTTGTAACTGTGGGTGGTGTGCCAGACCGAGACATCCGGCTGCCCGGCAAGGTAGTTGAGCGTGCCATCGGCGCTGTCGTTGTCGACGATCAGGAAATGATCGATCCCCATATCGCGATAGTAACGCAGGAAATAGGGCAGGCGGATCTTCTCGTTGCGCACTGTGCTGACCAGCAGGACATCGCCGGGCTTGATCGCGGCGGTGTTGTTCTGGACTGATCGCAATTCGCGCGATTTGCGCAGGCAACGCAAAAGACGGCGCTTGCGCCGCAGTCGCATCTTATACGATCCCCAAAGGCTCACGCTTTTATCCAACCATCAAGCTACGCGCGAACGCCCGCACCAAAACACCAGAAAACCAAATGGTACAGGTCGTTTATGTCATCGAAACATCTTTGAGGGCAACGGGTTTAGGAACCGTTACGCCGGGTTTGACAATTCTGCCACGAAACTCCCCGCCCCACTGTTGTGTATTGATTATTTTGCACAACCAATAGGAGAGATCAGGTTCATTTCCTGCAATTGCCGCCACCCGATCAGCCGGACTGAAGCCGGGGTCCAGAAATCCGGCGAGGCCGCAAGCTCGTCGTAATAGTGATCGAAATCCGCTGGGGTATGGAAATGCTGCTGCCGGGATTTTTCTATCTCGGATCTGGAAACAATGTCGGGCAGGAACTTGGTATGCAGCAACACGCCGGACGGCGCCGCGCCCCCCGGGCCGTCATAGGCGCCATTCAGTTGCCGGGGCAGGACTGAATGGCATGAATTCACGTAGGCATAGCGCCGGTTCCAGCGGACCAGCGGGATCTTGTTAAGCGTTGGCGAGCGTTGCGGATCATGAGCAAAGAACATCCGCTCGCGCGCGCCGCCCTGAACCCAGAGGTTGCCCAGCGGTTGCTGCCGGCGGGCCCGATAAGGGCCGGCGTCGAACCAGCACAAGATTGCCAGCGGATCGTCCCCGGCGGCAAAGCTCTGCCCGCCCACCGGGCCCTTGGGATAAAGATCCAGCATATGCGCGCCAAACGCCTCGCGCCCTTCGCGATCCAGACCGCCGGTCAGCGCGCGCAGGTCACAGCGGTCATGATCGGCATAGATCAGCAACTCGTCGACATCGACCATCAGGCTCCAGTGCCCATGTGCGTGCCGCATCTGCAACCATGTCAGCCAGTCCAGCCCGAACCGCGCCGCGCGATAGCTGGCCGCCGTCTGCCATAGCGAGACATCGGGCTGCTCCATCAGCGTCTCGACGCTGCCATCGACGCTGCCGTTGTCGACCATCAGAAAGTGATCGACGCCCAGTTTCCTGTAGTGCTCCAGGAATCCGGACAGCCGCAGTGCCTCGTTTCTAAGCGTGGTAAACGCCAGCACGTGACCGGGCCGGATTGCCCCAGTCCGGTCCGCCAGCGCCCGCAGCGCGTGGCGGCTGCGAAATGACCGCCAGAGCAGTCTCCGCCGTTTCCACCGCAGCCGATAGGCATCGGCCCATCCAATCGGCGAGAGCGGTGGCGCGGGGCTGATGGTCATCGTGCCCCTCGCGCTATTCCAGCCCCATCGCGGCCATCATGCCTTCGATCCGGGCCACATCGGCGGGGTTGTTCAGCTCCCAGAACTGGCGCCCGCGTGCCTCGACCTCGACACACAGAACCTTGCGGCCGTTTTCCATGAAACGCAGCTGCTCCAGCCCTTCGAGCGTTTCCAGCGGCCCCATCGGCCAGGTCGGGTAATCCGCCAGCGCGCCGGGCCGATAGGCATAGACGCCCACGTGGTGAAACACGGGCGTCGGCGCGTCGTCTGCGTATGTCTCCGAGGTGTAGGGGATCACTTCCTTGGAGAAATAGAGCGCGCTGCGGTCGGACGCGAACACCGCCGTGGTGCCACCGACACGGCCATGTTTGCGATCGTTCAGAAACCCGTTCAGCGCCATGCCATCGCAGCGCAACACAGGTGTGGCGATATCGGCCTCGGGCGCGGCGCGCAGGCCCGAAATCAGGTCCTCGACAAACCAGTGCGGGGTCAACGGCGCGTCGCCTTGCAGGTTCACGACAATGTCGAAACCGCCGCCCAGCGCCGCATGCGCCTCGGCGCAGCGCTCGGTGCCGTTGACGCAGTTGGACGAGGTCATGACGACCTCGGCCCCGAAGCCTTCGGCCACCTCGCGGATGCGGTCGTCATCGGTGGCGACCACCACCCGGTCGGCACCGCTCACCGCCATCGCCGCGCGCCATGACCGTTCGATCAGCGTCATGTCCTTGCCGGTGGCGCCGGTCAGGCTGACCAGCGGCTTGCCGGGATAACGGGTCGAGGCATAGCGGGCGGGAATGGCGATGAGAACGGACATTCAGGCTTCCTTGAGGGTGACGCTGGGCGCATAGGCGATGAAGAACGGGTTGGCATAACCCTCCTTGCCATAGACCAGCGGCTGATGATTGTCGAAACGTACCACCTTGCCCCCGGCGCCGGCCAGCACCGCGTGACCGGCGGCGGTGTCCCATTCCATGGTACGGCCAACACGCGGGTAAAGATCGGCCTCACCCGTGGCCACAAGGCAGAATTTCAGCGACGAACCGGCGCTCTTGCTGTCCTTGACGGCGTATTTTCCGATGTAATCCTCGGTCGCCTGGTCGCGGTGGGATTTCGACGCAACCACCATCAGCGCAGCATTATCCGCCTCAGCCACCCGGATCGGTGAGAGGTCGCCGGGCGTTTGCTTGTCCAGCGCGCCGGTCTCTTCGACCGACGAGCCATCGGCCAGCGTGTAGAACATCCGCCCCTTGGCCGGGGCATAGACCACGCCGCGCGTGGGCGTGCCGTTTTCCACCAGCGCGATGTTCACCGTGAAATCGCCGCGCCGGTTGATGAATTCCTTGGTCCCGTCCAGCGGATCGACGATCAGGAAGGTATCACCCGTCTGGCTGTGCGAGGCCGCCTGTTCCTCGGTCACCAGCAGGATATCGGGGAATGCCGCCCGCAATCCGGCCGAGATCAGCGCATCCGCCGCCTCGTCCGCCTCGGTCACCGGGCTGGCGTCCGACTTGACCTTCACATCGAAATCGTCGGCGTTGTAAATCTCCATGATCTTGTCGCCTGCTTCCAATGCAAGACGCCGAATGACAGGAATAAGGTCGGTATAGGTCACAAATTTGCTCCGGTTTGGTGATTTGTTGATCTGCAATGCAGCTGCCCTTATGCTGTGATGGCAAGGGATCGGCAAGAATTCCGTGCAATTTTCTAAGGCAGAGCAACAGGAACTGGCAGCGTGTTCAAATTCAGGCGGCATAATTCCCTACTGAGCGGTGCCTTCACCATGGCCGAGCTCATCTTTCACAACGTGGTCCGCAGCGTGCGGCAGGGGCATTCGAACGCCTATGTCGCTTTGGGCAAGAACATGATGCAGGTGCTGGTCTTTGTGCTGGTCTTCTACATGATGTTCTCGATCCTCGGTCTGCGCGGCTCGGCGATCCGGGGGGATTTCCTGCTCTACATCATGTCGGGCATCTTCCTGTTCATGGTGCATATCAAGACGGTCGGCGCCGTCGCCGGGGCCGAGGGGCCCAACAGCGCGATGATGAAACACGCGCCGATGAACACGATCGTTGCGATTCTGTCAGCGGCGATCGCATCGCTCTACACCCAGCTGCTGACGCTGATCCTGATTCTGTTCGGCTATCACGTCGCCTTTACCCCGGTCTATATCGACGATTGGGGCGGCGCCTTTGCCATGCTGATGTTGGCGTGGTTCACCGGCTTTGCCGTGGGGCTGGTGTTTCTGTCGATCAAGCCCTGGGCGCCCACCTTTGTCGGCGTTCTGACCACGATCTACCAGCGCGCCAACATGATCGCCTCGGGCAAGATGTTCGTGGCCAATTCCCTGCCGGGCTACATGCTTGCCATGTTCGACTGGAACCCGCTGTTTCACGCTATCGACCAGTGTCGGGGATTTGTGTTCAAGAACTACTTTCCGCACAACAGCAACTGGCAGTATGCCTTGTGGGTCGGGATCGTCCTGATCATGGTGGGCCTGATGGGCGAATTCTATACCCGCCGACATGTCTCGGCCAGCTGGTACGCGCGGCGATGATCCGGGCGCTGGCGATACTGCTGATGCTGGCCGGGGCGCCCGCTTTGCGGGCGGATCCCGTTCCGGCATTGTTCGACGTCACCGGAGTGGCCGCCGACGACGTTCTGAACCTTCGCGCCGAGCCGTCGGGCAGCGCCGAGAAACTGGGTGAACTGGCCGCCAACGCCACCGGGGTCGAGGTGGTGGACCTGACCTTTGACGGCAAATGGGGGCGGGTGAACGCGGGCGAGATCGCCGGATGGGTCGCGATGCGTTATCTGGCACGGCGGCCCGATCACCCCGGCCTCTGGCTGACTCCGCGTCTGGTCTGTTCCGGGACCGAGCCGTTCTGGTCCCTGACCATCGATCAGGGCGTTTCCGCCCGGTTCGATCCGATGGCCGGTCAGGCGCAGAGCATGCCTGCGGGCACCCTGAAACCGGGGCTTGCCGTGGTGAACCGGTTCATGATCGCACTGGGCGACGATCTTGCCATCATCCGGCAGGAACAATGCCATGACGGCATGTCGGATCGCGCCTATGGGCTAGAGATTTCCCTTGTCCTGGGCGATTCGCTGTTTTCCGGCTGCTGTTCGCTGGTGGCGGATTAAACCGCGACCCGCAGTGTCAGGTTGATCCGCCCGCCCTTGGGCAGCAACCGTGACGAGCCGAACCGGATCCGGTCGATCCCGTGATAGACCAGCCGCGCTGGTCCGCCCATCACCACCACGTCGCCCGAGTTCAGCCAGACCGATTCCGTCTTGCCACCCCGTACCGTGTCCCCAATGCGAAACAGCGCATCATCGCCCAGCGACACCGACACCACCGGCCAGGAAAAATCCGCCTCGTCCCGGTCCTGGTGCAGGCCCATCCTGGCGCCCTCGCCATAATAGTTGATCAGGCAGCAATCGGGCGCCCGGTCATGCCCGGTGACATCCCTCCAAATCTCCATGACGGGTTCGGGGATCGCGGGCCAAGTACTGCCGCGCGGATGTGTCGGCTGATAGCGATAGCCACCCTTGTCCGACACCCAGCCCAAGCCCCCGGCCGAGGTCATCCGTACCGACATCGCCTTGCCGCTGGACGTCACCGGCGAAAACAGCGGCGCCGCCTTCAGCACCGGGCGCAGCGCGTCGATTAGTCGGGCCTGGGCCGGGCCATCCAGCGCGCCTTTGCGGATCTCGACGCCGCGCACCATCAGCCTTGTCATTCAACCCGGTCCTTCCTTGACGAAACCCTGCCAAAAACCTCGCAGATTCCCGAAAACCTGCAATTCAGCATGCTTGCAGCCCCTGTTTTCGCCCCCTATATACGCCGGGACGCGCCGTGGTGTAGTGCCATTGCGCAAACAGATCGGGGCCGGAATGCCAAAACGGGTTCAGGTCTCGAGCCATCGCCTTGAAGAGAAAGGGATCGAACAATGGGAAAAGTAATCGGTATTGACCTTGGCACCACCAACTCCTGCGTTGCCATCATGGACGGCGCCCAGCCGAAGGTCATCGAAAACGCCGAAGGGGCACGCACCACGCCCTCGATCGTCGCCTTCACCGAAGACGAGCGACTGGTCGGGCAGCCTGCAAAACGCCAGGCGGTCACCAACCCCTCGAACACCATCTTTGGTGTCAAGCGCCTGATCGGCCGCCGCGTCGATGACGCCGAGGTCACCAAGGACAAGAAAATGGTGCCGTTCAACATCGTGAACGGCGGCAATGGCGACGCCTGGGTCGAAGCCCGGGACGAGAAATACTCGCCTTCGCAAATCTCCGCCTTTATCCTCGGCAAGATGAAGGAAACTGCGGAATCCTACCTGGGCGAGGATGTGACCCAGGCCGTGATCACCGTGCCCGCCTATTTCAACGACGCCCAGCGTCAGGCCACCAAGGACGCAGGCAAGATCGCCGGTCTCGAAGTGCTGCGGATCATCAACGAACCGACCGCTGCCGCGCTCGCCTATGGCCTGGACAAGAAGAACAGCCAGACCATCGCGGTCTATGACCTTGGCGGCGGGACCTTTGACGTCACCATCCTGGAAATCGACGACGGCCTGTTCGAGGTCAAATCGACCAACGGCGACACCTTCCTGGGTGGCGAAGACTTTGACATGCGCATCGTCAACTACCTCGCCGAGGAGTTCAAGAAAGAGCATGGCGTCGATCTCAGCAAGGACAAGATGGCGCTTCAGCGCCTGAAGGAAGCCGCTGAAAAGGCAAAGATCGAGCTTTCCTCGACCACCCAGACCGAGATCAACCAGCCGTTCATCTCGATGGGATCCAACGGCCAGCCGCTGCACATGGTCATGAAGCTGACCCGTGCCAAGCTGGAAAGCCTGGTGGGCGACCTGATCAAGAAGTCGATGGACCCTTGTAAAGCCGCGCTCAAGGATGCGGGCATCTCGGCTGCCGACGTTGACGAGGTGGTTCTGGTTGGCGGTATGACCCGCATGCCCAAGGTCATCGAGGAAGTGACCAAGTTCTTCGGCAAGGAGCCGCACAAGGGCGTGAACCCGGACGAGGTTGTCGCCATGGGTGCCGCCATTCAGGCAGGTGTTCTGCAAGGCGACGTCAAGGATGTGGTCCTGCTCGACGTGACCCCGCTGTCGCTGGGTATCGAAACCTTGGGCGGTGTGTTCACCCGCCTCATTGACCGCAACACCACGATCCCGACCAAGAAGTCTCAGGTCTTCTCGACCGCCGAGGACAATCAGAACGCGGTGACCATCCGCGTGTTCCAGGGCGAGCGTGAAATGGCCGCCGACAACAAGATCCTCGGCCAGTTCAATCTGGAAGACATCCCGCCCGCACCGCGCGGCATGCCCCAGATCGAGGTGACATTCGACATCGACGCCAACGGCATCGTGTCGGTCTCGGCCAAGGACAAGGGCACCGGCAAAGAGCACAAGATCACCATCCAGGCCTCGGGCGGTCTCTCTGACGAGGACATCGAAAAGATGGTCAAGGATGCCGAGGACAATGCCGAAGCCGACAAGGCGCGCAAATCGCTGGTCGAGGCGCGCAACCAGGCCGAAAGCCTGATCCACTCGACCGAGAAGTCGGTCGAAGAGCATGGCGACAAGGTCGACCCGACCACCGTCGAGGCGATCGAACTGGCCATTGCCGCGCTCAAGGACGATCTTGAAAAGGATGGCGTCAGCGCCGACAAGATCAAGTCGGGCATCCAGAACGTGACCGAAGCGGCGATGAAACTGGGCGAGGCGATCTACAAGGCGCAGGCCGAAGGCGGCGATGACGAGCCGACAGCGGCCGACGCAGGTGGACGCGACGAAGACATCGTCGATGCCGATTTCGAAGATCTCGGCGAAGACAAGCGCAAGTAACCGGTCATCCGGGCCAGAACGGGCCGGTCCGCTTACCGGACCGGCCCGCATTCGTTGAGGCAGAAGGAATATCGGATGTCAAAACGCGACTATTACGATGTGCTCGGGGTGTCCAAGGGCGCATCGGCGGACGAGATCAAGAAGGCCTTCCGCACCAAGGCCAAGGAATTGCATCCCGACCGCAACAAGGACAACCCGGATGCCGAGGCCAAGTTCAAGGAAGCGAACGAGGCTTACGACATTCTCAAGGACGCCGACAAAAAGGCAGCCTATGACCGGTTCGGCCATGCCGCGTTCGAAAACGGCACCGGCGCGGGCGCGCGTCCCGGTGGCGGTTTCGGCGGCGGCGATTTCTCCAGCGCGTTCTCGGATGTGTTCGAGGATCTGTTCGGAGATTTCATGGGCCAGCGCGGTGGCGCTGGCGGCGGGCGCCGCGCCGCGCGCGGTTCGGACCTGCGCTATAACCTGCGGGTCACGCTCGAGGATTCCTTCTCGGGCATGCAAAAGACCATCAACGTGCCCACCGCTGTCAGCTGTTCGGCCTGCGAAGGGACCGGCGCCGAAGGCGGGGTCGAGCCGACCACCTGCCCGACCTGTTCGGGCATGGGCAAGGTGCGGGCGCAACAGGGATTCTTTACCGTTGAGCGCACCTGTCCCACCTGTTCCGGCCTGGGTCAGATCATCAAGAACCCGTGCAAATCCTGCCGGGGCGCGGGCCGGGTCGAGAAAGACCGCTCGCTCAGCGTGAACATTCCCGCAGGTGTCGAAACCGGCACCCGCATCCGCCTGGCGGGCGAGGGCGAGGCCGGGATGCGCGGCGGCCCTCCGGGTGATCTCTATATCTTTGTCGAGGTGACCAAGCACGACCTGTTCGAACGCGACGGCGTGAACCTCTATTGCCGGGTACCGGTCAGCATGGCCAAGGCGGCGCTGGGCGGCGCCATCGAAGTGCCGACCATCGACGGCGGCCGGGGCCGGGTGCAGGTGCCCGCCGGCAGCCAGTCGGGCCGTCAGATGCGCCTGCGCGGCAAGGGCATGCCCGCCCTGCGCGGCGGCGGTATCGGCGACATGTTCATCGAACTGGCGGTGGAAACCCCCGTCAACCTGACCAGCAAGCAAAAAGACCTGCTGCGCGAGTTCGAGGAGCTGAGCGAGGACAACAATCCCGAGACCAAGAGCTTCTTTTCTTCGGTCAAGTCGTTCTGGGACGGGATGAAGGGATAGGGGGCGCTGCCCCTGTCGCCTGACGGCGACTCCCCCGGAGTATTTTCAGCGAAATGAAGACAGGGGGCGGGTACCACAGGGTGCTCGCCCCTTTTTATCGATTCCCTCTTGATTGTCGTCGCGTCACCTGAGAATGTGCGCGCCAACAACCGTTGGGGTGCCCTGTCGGGGCTGAGAGGCGTGGATGCGTCAACCCATCGAACCTGATCCGGGCAATACCGGCGTAGGGAACGGTCTATCGCTATCGGACGTTTTCCATGCCCCCGTTGCCCCTGAACCGGAGTAACGGATATGGCGGCAATTGCCCTGACGATTGCAGGCTCCGACAGTGGCGGCGGCGCGGGCATCCAGGCCGATCTGAAGGCGATTTCGGCTCTGGGCGTCTATGGCGCCTCGGTGATCACTGCGGTAACGGCGCAGAACACGCGCGCGGTGACGGCGGTGCATGAAATACCCGCCGACGTGATCCGGGCGCAGATCCATGCGGTTCTGGAAGATCTTGACGTGCAGTCGATCAAGATCGGCATGCTGGCGACGCCCGATATCATCGAGGCCGTTGCCGATGCCATCGCCGGGTTTGACAGGCCTATTGTTCTGGACCCTGTGATGGTGGCGAAATCGGGTGATGCGCTGTTGGCCGAGGCGGCCGTGGGCAGCCTGCGGGAACGGCTCTTGCCGCGCGCGACCTTGCTGACGCCAAACCTGCCCGAAGCGGCGCGCCTGTTGGCGGTGCCCGGTGCGGCAACGCTGGACGATATGGCGGATCAGGCCCAGGCGCTGCTCGCCCTGGGCGCGGGTGCCGTGCTGATGAAGGGCGGACATGGGCGGGGCACGGTGTGCCATGATCTGCTGGTGACACAGGCGGGCGTGCTGGCCGAGCTTACCGCGCCGCGCCGGGCAACGAAGAACACCCATGGCACCGGATGCACGCTCAGTTCCGCGATTGCCGCCGGTCTGGCCAAGGGTCTGCCGCTGAAGGGCGCGGTGCAAGAGGCGCATACCTATCTGCAAGGCGCCATCGTGGCGGCGGACGGGCTGAAGGTCGGACAGGGTCACGGCCCGGTGCATCATTTCCATCGGGTCTGGCCGGCATGACGCTCTGGTCGGTCATAGGTGCGGGCGTTGCAGGGTTGGCGGTCGCGACCGAGCTGGTCGCGCGCGGCGCGTCGGTTCAGGTCTTCGATCCCTCCGGCCCGCCCGGCCCACATGGATGCAGCTGGTGGGCGGGCGGCATGCTGGCGCCCTGGTGCGAATATGAAAACGCCGAAGAGCCGGTGTTGCGCCTGGGCCAGCAGGCCATCGCATGGTGGGCGCAGCACACCGCCGTCACCCGGTGCGGCACGCTGGTGGTGGCCAATGCGCGCGATCTGCCGGACCTGCGCCGCTTTGCCCGCCGGACCGACGGGTTTGCCGACGTCAATCATGCCGAAATCGCCGCGTTAGAGCCTGATCTGACAACCTTCTCCAAAGGCTTGCATTTCCCGGACGAAGCGCATCTGGACCCGCGCCGCGCGCTCTCGGACCTCTATCGCGGCCTCATCGACAAGGGCGTCGCCTTTCACCGCAAACCCGCACCCGCGGGGCTGGCGAATGCCATCGATTGCCGTGGCCTGCACGCGCGCGAGGTGCTGCACGACCTGCGCGGCGTCAAGGGCGAGATGCTTGTCATTCGTGCGCCAGATGTGGCTCTAACAAGGCCCGTTCGCCTGTTACATCCGCGCATGCCACTTTATGTCGTGCCGCGCAGCGACCATGTCTACATGCTGGGTGCTACGATGATCGAGAGTGAGGACAGCGGCCGCATCACAGCGCGCTCGATGCTGGAACTGCTAAGCGCCGCTTATGCGCTGAACCCCGCCTTTGGCGAGGCCGAAGTGTTAGAAATCGGCGTCGATCTACGCCCGGCCTTTCCCGACAACCTGCCGCGCATCCGGCGGCTGGGGCGGACCATTTATGCCAATGGCCTTTATCGCCACGGCTACCTGCTGGCGCCCGCGCTGGCGCAGGGGGTGGCCGACCTGGCGCTAAGTAACACACATACGGAGTTGGTCGATGAAGATCGTGCTTAACGGCGAACCGCGCGAGGTCGAGGCCGAAACCCTCGCCGCACTGCTGGTGGAATGCGGCCTGTCGGGCCGCGTTGCCACGGCCGTGAACGAAAGCTTTGTGCCCTCGTCCCTGCGCGGCGGGCACCGGCTGAACGACGGCGACCGGGTTGAGGTGCTTGCCCCGATGCAGGGGGGCTGAGACATGCGTGCATTCTACGGAACCGAATTGCCGAACCCGCTAATGCTGGGCACCGCGCAATATCCCAGCCCCGCGATCCTGGAACAGGCGTTCCGCGCCAGCGGGGCGGGGGTGGCCACCGTGTCACTGCGGCGCGAATCCGGGGCGGGACAGACATTCTGGTCGATGATCCGCGATCTGGGCGTGCTGATCCTGCCCAACACCGCCGGCTGCCATACGGTGAAAGAGGCGGTGACCACCGCCCATATGGCGCGCGAGGTGTTCGGCACGCCGTGGATCAAGCTGGAACTGATCGGTCATACCGACAGCCTGCAACCGGATGTCTTCGGCCTGGTCGAGGCCGCGCGCATCCTGACCGAGGAGGGATTCCAGGTGTTCCCGTACACCACCGACGATCTGATCGTGGGCGAACGGCTGTTGGCGGCAGGCTGTGAGGTGCTGATGCCCTGGGGCGCGCCCATCGGCTCGGGCCGGGGGCTGAACAACGAATATGCGCTGCGCGCCATGCGGGCCGAGTTTCCCGATGTGCCGCTGGTGGTCGATGCGGGCATCGGCCTGCCCAGCCATGCGGCCCGCGCGATGGAGCTTGGCTATGACGCCGTCCTGCTCAACACCGCCGTGGCCCGTGCGGGCGACCCAGTGGAGATGGCACGCGCCATGGCGCTGGCCATTCAGGCCGGGCAACTGGCGCATCACGCCGACCCGATCGAGGCGCGCGATATGGCCAGCGCCTCGACCCCTGTCATTGGAAAGGCCTTTCTGTCATGACGCTCGACCGGTTCTATCCGATCTTCGACCATACCGACTGGCTGCGCCGGATGCTGCCGTTGGGGGTAAAGCTGGTGCAACTGAGAATCAAGGATCAGCCCGACGCGGTGATCCGCACCGAGATTGCCACCGCGCGCGATCTTTGCCGCGCGCATGGTGCGGTGCTGGTGGTCAACGACTATTGGCAGGCCGCCATCGACACGGGCTGCGACTGGCTGCATCTGGGGCAAGAGGATCTGGATCAGGCCGATCTGCCCGCGATCCGCAAGGCGGGTCTGCGGCTCGGCGTCTCTACCCATGACGATGACGAGTTGGAGCGGGTTCTGGGAATGGATCCCGACTATGTGGCCCTCGGCCCGGTCTATCCGACCATCCTGAAACAGATGAAATGGCGCCAGCAGGGCCTGCCGCGCGTCACCGAATGGAAAGCGCGCGTGGGCGCCATCCCCCTGGTCGGTATCGGCGGCATGAGTGTCGAGCGCGCGCCGGGGGTATTGGCCGCCGGGGCCGACATCGTCTCGGTCGTCACCGATATCACGCTCAACCGCGACCCCGAGGCACGGGTACGCCAGTGGATCGAGGCCACCAGATGAATCGCTACGCCCGCCAGATGATGCTGCCGCAAGTCGGGGATGAGGGTCAGGCCAAACTGGCCGGTGCCCGCGTGCTGGTGGTCGGGGCGGGGGGGCTGGCAGCGTTCGCGCTACCGATCCTTGCCGGGGCAGGGGTGGGACGGATCGATATCTTCGATGGGGACTACATCGAGTTGTCGAACCTGCATCGGCAGACGCTGTTCACCGAGGCGGATGTCGGCCGCGCCAAGGCCGAGGTCGCCGCCGAGCGCTGTGGCGCGCTCAATTCCGGGATTGTCCTGACCGGTACAAAACGGTCAATCACCCCGGAAAACGTCGTACAAAACAGTCAAAACGCCGATCTGGTGCTGGATTGCGCCGACAGCTATGCCGCCAGCTATCTGCTCAGCGATACCTGTCTGGCGCTGGGCAAACCTCTGATCAGCGCTTCGGTTCTGGGGCTGAGCGGCTATGCGGGCGGCTTCTGCGGCGGTGCGCCCAGCGTGCGCGCGGTCTTCCCCGAGGCACCGGACAGCACAGCAAGCTGCGCGACCGCTGGCGTGCTGGGGCCGGTTGTCTCCATATTAGGCTCTATTCAGGCGCAAATGGCGCTTTCGGTGTTGCTTGGATTGGTGCCTTCACCGCTTGGGCAGATTGTGCAGGTTGATGCGCAAACCTGGCGCAACAGTACGTTTCGCTTCGACGCCGCGCCGGAACCGGTCACCGCTTTCCGCTTTGTCGCGCCTTCGGAACTGACAGCCGATGACCTCATTTTCGAGCTGCGATCCGAGGCCGAAGCGCCGCATCCGGCGCATCCATCTGCACGGCGCATGACGACATCCGAAATACCAATAGCAGACACTAACAATGGAAAACGACTGGTTTTGTGCTGCGCCACCGGCCTCCGGGCCTGGCGCGCTGCGGAACAGTTGCAACCGGATTGGCCCGGCGAGATCGTCCTCGTCGCGGCCGCCACATCATGAAAGGAAACGCGACATGAAACACCTGGTAACCGCATTGGCGTTGCTGGCTGCAACGCCCGCCCTGGCGCAGGACAAGATGACCCTGCTGCTCGATTGGTTCATCAACCCCGACCACGGCCCGATCATCGTTGCGCAGGAAAAGGGATATTTCGCAGAACAGGGTCTAACTGTGGAAATCGTGGCCCCCGCCGACCCCTCTGCGCCGCCGCGTCTGGTGGCCGCAGGTCAGGCCGATCTGGCGGTCAGCTATCAGCCGCAGCTGCATTTGCAAATCCACGAGGGGCTGCCGCTGAAACGGGTCGGCACTCTGGTCGCCACGCCGCTCAACTGCCTGCTGGTGCTGGAAAACGGCCCGATCAAATCGCCTGCCGACCTCAAGGGCAAGAAGATCGGCTTCTCCGTCGCCGGTGTCGAAGAGGCGATCCTGACCACGGTTCTGGGCAAATACGGTGTCGCGCTCAGCGATGTCGAGATGATCAACGTGAACTTCTCGCTTTCGCCCGCATTGATGAGCGGGCAGGTCGATGCGGTGATCGGTGCTTATCGAAATTTCGAGTTGAATCAGATGGATATCGAAGGCGAACCGGGCCGCTGCTTCTACATCGAGGAAGAGGGCGTGCCGTCTTATGACGAGTTGATCTATGTCGCCAACCCCGACCGGATGGATGCCGACAAGATCGCCCGCTTCCTCGAAGCGACCGAAAAGGCGACGCAGTTCATCGTAAACAACCCCGAGGCCAGCTGGGAGATCTTCGCCGCCACCTCGCCCGAATTGCAGGACGAGCTGAACAAGCGCGCTTGGGCCGATACGCTGCCGCGCTTTGCGCTGCGTCCCGCCGGGTTCGACGCGGGCCGTTATGCCCGGTTCGAGGCGTTCCTGAAGGACACCGGCCTGATCGACAGCGTCAATCCGGTCTCGGCCATCACCATCGACGTGAGCGCTGAATGAGCGCGCCGGACTATGGCCGTGCCTTTGGCCTGATGCGCGTGGCGGCGGGCCAGCCCTGGCGGGATTATACCCGCCACGCCTTTGTCGAGGGGATGAAGGACGGCAGCCTGCCACACGATGCTTTCCTGCACTATCTGCGGCAGGATTATGTGTTCCTGATCCACTTCGCGCGTGCATGGGCGTTGGCGGTGGTCAAGGGCGAAACCCATGCCGAGATGCTGGCCGCCGTCGGCACCGTCAACGCGCTGGTCGCCGAGGAAATGCAGCTCCATATCGGGGTGTGCGAGGCGGCGGGGATCTCGAATGACGAGCTGTTTGCCACCCCCGAGCGGCCCGAAAACCTCGCCTATACCCGCTTTGTGCTCGAGGCCGGGTATAGCGGCGATCTGGCCGATCTGCTGGCCGCGCTGGCACCCTGTGTCATGGGCTATGGCGAGATCGGCGCGCGGCTGGCGACAGAGGCGACGAGTGATCGCTACAAGAGCTGGATTGATACCTATGCCGGGCCTGACTATCAAACTGCCTGCAAGGCGGTGGGTGAACTGATGGATCAGGCTCTAACAAGACGTATTGGCGCCGATTTCGAAGCCTCGCCGCGTTGGAACCGGTTGTGCCGTACCTTTCGCACCGCAACGGAACTCGAGGTCGGTTTCTGGCAGATGGGGCTTACCCCGTGACCCCTGCCCCCGCGATAACTGTTGCCGGCAGCGCCAGCATCGACGGCGTGTCTTTGTTCGCGCCGTTGGTCCTGACATTGGAAGCGGCGCAATGGACCTGCCTTTTGGGCGGGTCCGGCGTCGGCAAGTCCACGGTGTTGCGGCTGATCGCGGGGCTGGAAACAGGAGCGGACTTCAGCGGCACGATCACGGCGTCGGATAGTTCGCCGGTGGCGGCGCGAGTGGCCTATATGGCGCAGGACGATCTGTTGTTCCCTTGGGCCAGTGTAGCGCAGAACGTGGCGCTGGGCGCGCGGCTGCGGGGCGAGCAAGTGGACCTTGCCCGGCTGGACGATTTGCTGCGTCGGGTGCGCCTGACAGACCATGCTGCCAAGCGCCCGGCGGAACTCTCGGGTGGCCAGCGCCAGCGGGTGGCATTGGCGCGCACCCTGATGGAGGACAAGCCGGTTGTATTGCTCGACGAGCCCTTCTCGGCCCTCGATGCCCGGACCCGCGCCGATATGCAGGAGCTGGCCGCCGAGCTGCTGGCCGGGCGGACGGTGCTGTTGGTGACGCACGACCCGGCCGAGGCCGCGCGGTTGGGTCATTCGATCCAGGTGATGACCGCCGGGGGGCTGACAGCGGTCGCACCGCCAACGGAAGAAATGCCGCGCGCGGTGGATGACGCCGCGACGCTGGAATGCCAGGCTGTGTTGCTCAGGATGCTGCGGGAGGGAGGGCAATGACACGCTGGCTCCCTGCTCTGGCCGCGACCCTTTTTGCGCTGGCGATTTGGCAGGCGGTGGTCAGCCTGACCGACCTGCCACGCTTTATCCTGCCGGGGCCTCTGCTGGTGGCCGAAACCTGGTGGCAGAGCCGCTGGCTGATCGCCGAACATACGGCGGTGACGGCGCTGGAGGTTCTGATCGGCCTTGCCTGTGGCGCGGTGTTGGGTGTGGCGACGGCGTTGCAGCTGGCCAGTTCGCGGATCGCGCGGGTTCTGGTGCAGCCGATGCTGGTCTTTACCCAGGCGCTGCCGGTCTTTGCGCTGGCGCCGATCCTGACGCTGTGGCTGGGCTATGGGCTGTGGTCCAAGGTGGCGATGGCGGTGCTGATCATCTACTTCCCGATCACAGCGGCGTTTTTCGACGGGCTGATGCGGACGCCTGTGGGATATCTGGACCTTGCCCGCACCATGCAGGCCAGCCCGCGCGCGGTGCTCTGGCATATCCGGGTGCCGGCGGCGCTGCCGCAACTGGCCTCGGGCCTGCGGCTGGCGGCGGTCTATGCGCCGATCGGCGCGGTGATCGGGGAATGGGTGGGGGCGTCAAAGGGGCTGGGGTACCTGATGCTCTTGGCCAATGGCCGGGCGAAAACGGACCTGATGTTCGCCGCCATGCTGACACTGGGCGTGCTGTCGGTGCTGCTGCATCTGGCGATGCGGCGGGCGACACGGCGGATGGCGGGCGAGCGTTAACCTCTCGGAAACCGATTCGGGGCGAGGCTGCGTGCCATGCGCCAGACAGGTCTGTCCGAGGCCCCGATGCTGTTCGACATGGACGAAGCGCCGGAGATGCCGCTGCCCTCGGGGCGGTTGCCGTCCTATATCCGGGATCATCGCAAGCGGTTGCGGGAACGGTTCATGGCCGGTGGTGCGGCGGCGCTGCCGGATTACGAACTGCTGGAGCTGGTGCTGTTCCGCTCAATCCTCCGGCAGGATGTCAAGCCGCTGGCGCGGCGGCTGCTTGATACGTTTGGCGATTTCAACCGGGTACTGTCCGCGCCGGTCGAGCGGCTGGCCGAGGTCAAGGGCGTGGGCGAGGCAGTGATCACCGACCTCAAGATACTTGAGGCCAGCGCCCACCGCATGGCCCGCGCACGGGTGATGCAGCGGCAGGTGATTTCCAGTTGGGACGCACTGCTCGACTATTGCCATACCACCATGGCCCATCGCGAGACCGAGCAGTTCCGGGTCTTCTACCTCGACCGCAAGAACGTGCTGATCGCGGATGAGGAACAGGCGCGCGGAACGGTCGATCATGTGCCGGTCTATCCGCGCGAGGTGGCCAAACGGGCGCTGGAGCTGAACGCCTCGGCGCTGATCCTGGTGCATAATCACCCATCTGGCGATCCGACCCCGTCACAATCGGATATCGACATGACCGCGCGGATCCGGGCCGCGTGTGAGGCGCTGGGGATAACGCTGCACGATCACCTGATCATCGGCAAATCAGTCGAGTTGAGCTTCCGTTCCGAAGGGTATCTGTAGGGGGCGCTGCCCCCGTCGCGGCAGGGCCGTGACTCCCCCGGAGTATTTCAGGCGGAATGAAGGGTCACTTCACCCAGACCTCGACCCGGCGATTGACCTGGCGGCCCCAATCGCTGTCGTCGCATGCCATCGGCAGCGCCTCGCCAAAGGCATCGACAGAGATTTCCATCCGCGCCGGGTCGAGGGTTTCGGCTGCCTGCAACACCGCGTCGCGCACAGCCTCGGCCCGTTTCAGGGCGATGCGCGCGTTGCCCTCGGCGGCGCCATCACCGTCGCTGAAGCCGACAAAGAGCAGCTGGCGCGTATCATAGGCGCCGCTTTCCAGCGCCTGTGCCAGTTGCGCGATATTCGTGCGCGATTGCGCGTCGGGGCGTGAAGAGCCGGTTTCGAAGCGGAACGACAGGCTGAGCCTTTGCATGCCCGACAGGGTCGAGACCAGCCTTTGCAGTTCGGTCAGCGGCACCTCGGTCCCGGCGGCGGCGATGGCATTGGCCAGCCGGTTGCCCTGTCCCGCGACGGGAATCAGCTCTGGCGCCTGATCGACAAAACCGGCGCGGCGGATCACGATCTGGGCCGCCGGGCTGCGCATATAGGCCAGAAACTCGCGCGCCACCTTGGGCAGGCGCCGGGCGGGCATGTAGAGGAACATCGGCGAGTTCAGCGGATAATCCTCGGTCTTGATGTTGCGTCGGGTCGCGGCCAGCGAAAAGCCACAATCGCCGGTTAGGGTCAGCGGCCGGGACGTGCCGGTTTCGGCGAAACTGGCGATGCCGATGGCAAACGGGTCAATCGTGACGGCACGGGACAGCAGGCTGGAACGGGTGTGGCGGATCACGTCATCTGGAAGCGTCTTTTTGACCGGGGTCAGCAAGCGATCCTCGACCGCCTGCGCGAGGCCGGAGCCGGCGGTCGGCAGATGCAGCGCGATGGGGGCGTCGGGGCCGCCCAGATCCGCCCAATTGTCGATCTCACCGGCAAACACGCGCGCCAGCATCGGCACCGAGATGCTTTGCACCGGATTGACCGGCGCCACCACCGGCACCATCGCATCCAACGCCAGAACCCGCGAGCGGTTGTTGTCGGTCATATCACCCAGGCCGAGTTCAAGTGCCCGCCTGCGTTCGTCGGGCCGGATCTCGCGCAGGGCCATGACCAGGTCGGCCTCGTCCGCGAGAAGATCGGCAAAGCCTTCGTCGGTGGTTGTGACGCGAAACGAAAACATGGCGAGGGGCCGCGCCGGGTCGTTGTCGAACAGCAGATAGCTGAACCGGGTGTCGTCGTCGGTTTCCCGCCGCGTCTGGTACCGGTTGCGCAGGGCAAAGCCCTCGATCAGGGCGGGAAGCAGCACTTCGGCCATGGTGGAGGAGCCGCTGAGCGTCAGTTCGGCGATATAGTCGGTCAGGCTGGGGCAGGCGGGGCCGTCGCAGGTCACGCCCGACCCGTCAACGGTCAGTTCGCCATAGCGGGTTTCGACGCGATAGAACTCGCCATCGAAACCCAGCAGGATTCCGGTGATCTCGACCTTGCCGTCATGCGAGGTGAGCGTGATGTCCTGCGCGGCGCTGGGGCCGACCGGTACAAAGGAAAGTGCGGCGAGAGCCGCCGCACGGAGCCAATTCATGAGGAACCTGAAATTACCTGCGGATCATTTGGCGGCAATCTTCAGGTCTTCGATCAGATTATTCAACACCAGAAAATCGCCGGCTGCCGAACAATCGGGGACCGACAGCACCAGATCATGGGTTCCAAGCGTTCCGTCGCCGCGCAATTCGATGGATTGCGCTGAAATGTCCCGGCCGCAATTGGTCGCCGTCACCTCTGCTTCGAGCGACAGGGCGATGGTGCCACTGACGGTGCTGTCAGAGGCGGGAAAGCTGTAGATTTCCGCGATTTGCGGTGCCAGCGTGTCGGGTTCGCCGAGGCGCACCACCTGTCCCAGCGCCTTGGCGGCGCTGTCAGCCCATACGTGGCCCCTGTCGCCATAAGAGGCCCCGAATTCGCGCGCATGCAGTTGAAGGCCCGCCGCGCCCGACCACTGAACAGCGACGCGGGCGATCTGGTTCAGGTTCTCGACCCGGGTTGTGGCCACAGCGCCGCGCCCGTTCTGCAAGGCCACGACAAAAACCGCATCCGCTGACAAGACCGGAACCGTCACGTCCAGATTACCCGCATCATCGGTTGTTTCGGTAAAGATCAGGCCGCTGTGGTGAACGGTAACCCGCTGGTTGCCATGGCAGGGGGCGCTGACCGACAGCATGGCGCTGGCCATGGGGGCGGGTTCGGCGGTTGCCAGTATCGCGCAGCCCAGCTGCGGTTCGGCAGGGTCCAGCGGCGTTTCCGGCAGAACCTCTCCTTTGACCGGAAACGGGCTGACGTGTTCCAGCGCGGGCGCGGGCAGGCGGCCAGGTTGGCTCATCTCGACCGATGCGGCGGCGAGCGACAGGCCCACCGCCCGTGTTGCCACATGGTCCTGCGGTGCGGTCGCTGTTTCGGGCTGTTGCACCGCTTGCTGGATGACCGTCTGGCGCGGCGCGACCTGCCGGGCCTCGCGGGCGGCATTCTGCTGCATCAGGAACCCGATCAGCGCCGCACACAGCACTGTTCCGCCCGCTGTCAGGATCTTGCGACTCTTCTGCGCCATTTCCGCACTCCATCACCTGATAATCCGCCAGGAGTGTCGAAAACAAAGGCGGCCAAGTTGTGGCCGCCCGTGGGAGTCATTGTGTCAGGGAGCGTTGATCTCAGGCAAGCCTGCCATGACAATGCTTGAACTTCTTGCCCGATCCGCAGGGACAGGCATCATTGCGCGACGGGTTGCCCCAGGTATCGGGATTTGTCTCGTCAAATCCGGGGCGCGCATCGCCCGAGGCCTTGGCCTCGGCGATCTCTTCGGCGCGCTGCCCCGCCTGCTGCGCTTGCGCTTGCTGTGACAGCATCTGCGCCATCATCTGGCGCTGTTCTTCTTCGGTGAGCATTCGCACCCGTGACAATTGCTGTGTCACGGTTTCGCGCAGGCTGTCGAGAAGTCCTTCGAACAGCTGGAAGCTTTCGTTCTTGTACTCGTTCAGCGGATCGCGCTGGGCATAGCCGCGGAAGCCTACGACCGAGCGCAGGTGCTCCAGCTTCAGCAGGTGCTCGCGCCACTTGCTGTCAATGGTTTGCAACAGCACCTGCTTTTCGACGTTGCGCATGTTTTCTGCGCCAAAGTCGGCGGCCTTCTTTGCCATGAACTCGTTGCCCGCCTTGATCAGGCGCTCGCGGATCTCGTCGTCGTCCACGCCCTCTTCGGCGGCCCATTCGATGACGGGCACATCAATACCCAGCTTTTCGATCACCGCGGCATAAAGGCCGTGGGTGTTCCACTGGTCGGCATAGCTTTTGGGTGGCATGTATTCGTCGATCAGGTCGTCGATCACCTGTTCGCGCATGTCGGCCACGATTTCGGACAGGTCCTCGGCCGCCATGATTTCGCGCCGCTGGCTAAAGATCACCTTGCGCTGGTCGTTCATCACATCGTCGAACTTCAGCACGTTCTTACGCATGTCGAAGTTGCGGCCTTCGACCTTGGCCTGGGCGCGTTCGAGTGACTTGTTCACCCAGGGGTGAATGATCGCCTCGCCTTCCTTCATGCCCAGCGTGGTCAGTACTTTGTCCAGCCGCTCCGAGCCGAAGATGCGCATCAGGTCGTCTTCGAGGCTGAGGTAGAACACCGTGCGGCCCGGGTCGCCCTGGCGGCCGGAGCGGCCGCGCAGCTGGTTGTCGATGCGGCGGCTTTCGTGCCGCTCGGATGCCATGACGAACAAACCGCCGGCATCGAGAACCTTTTGTTTCTCTTCCGCGTGCTGTGCCTCCTCGGCGCTCCGCAGCTCGGCGGGGTCGGCTTCGGGGTTCTCGGCCAAGGCGGCCAGAACCTTCATCTCGACATTGCCGCCCAACTGGATGTCGGTACCGCGACCGGCCATGTTGGTGGCGATGGTCACCGCGCCATAGCGGCCGGCCTCGGCCACGATCTGCGCCTCGCGTTCGTGCTGGCGGGCGTTCAGGACGTTGTGTGCGATGCCTTCCTTGGTCAGCATCTGGCTCAGCATCTCGGATTTTTCGATCGAGGTGGTGCCGAGCAGAACGGGCTGGCCCTTCTCATGGGCCTTCTTGGTCTCGGCGATCATGGCGGCGTATTTCTCGGCCGCGGTACGATAGACCTGGTCGTCCTCGTCCTTGCGCGCGATCGGTTTGTTGGTCGGAACCTCGACCACGCCCAGCCCATAGATCTCGGCAAATTCCTCGGCTTCGGTCAGCGCGGTGCCGGTCATGCCCGCGAGCTTGTCGTAGAGGCGGAAGTAGTTCTGGAAGGTCACGCTGGCCAGCGTCACGTTCTCGGGCTGGATCTGGACATTTTCCTTGGCCTCGATGGCCTGATGCAGACCGTCCGACAGGCGGCGGCCCGGCATCATGCGGCCGGTGAATTCGTCGATCAGCACGACCTCGCCGTCGCGCACGATGTAGTCCTTATCGCGCTGGAACAGCTTGTGCGCGCGCAGGCCCTGGTTGACGTGATGCACGATGGTCGTGCTTTCCGGGTCATAAAGCGACTGGCCCTCGGGCAGCAGGCCGCGCGCCACCAACTGCGCCTCAAGGAACTCGTTACCCTCGTCGGTAAAGGTGACGTTACGGGTCTTTTCGTCCAGCTCGTAGTGGCCGTCCGACAACGATGGCAGCAGCGCGTCGATGGCGACATAGAGGTCCGAGCGATCCTGCGCGGGCCCGGAAATGATCAGCGGCGTGCGGGCCTCGTCGATCAGGATCGAGTCGACCTCGTCTACGATCGCGAAATTGTGTTGCTTCTGATAGACTTCGCTCAGCTCGCTCTTCATGTTGTCGCGCAGATAGTCGAAGCCAAGCTCGTTGTTGGTGGCATAGGTGATGTCGCTTTGATAGGCGGCCATCTTCTGGTCATCGGGCTGGCCGGACCAGATCACGCCGGTGGTCATACCCAGCGCGGCGAACACCTTGCCCATCCATTCCGAGTCGCGCTTGGCCAGGTATTCGTTCACCGTGACCACATGCACGCCCTTGCCGGTCAGCGCGTTCAAATAGGCGGGGAAGGTGGCGACCAGCGTCTTGCCCTCGCCCGTCTTCATCTCTGAGATATTGCCCTGATGCAGGAAGATGCCGCCCATCAGCTGCACGTCAAAGGCCCGTAGACCCAGCGCACGCCGGGCTGCCTCGCGGCAGTTGGCGAAGGCCTCGGGCAGCAGGTCGTCCAGGCTCTCGCCGTCCTGCGCGCGTTTGCGCAGTTCCTCGGTTTTCGCCTTCAGCCCGTCATCGGACAGTTTGGCGAATTCCTCTTCCAACCCGTTGATCCGGGCGACGACCGGGCGGGTTGCCTTGATCTTGCGGTCGTTCGGTGTTCCGAACACCTTTTTGGCAAGCGTTCCAAGTCCCAGCATATGCACTCCAGCGGATCTGTTCTGTCATGGTTACGACAGGCTTGCCCGCCATGTGCGCAACCCATAGATACGGGGGTGAAGGCGGTCCTGTCTAAGGCTTCAAGCGATGTAAGCGGCAGGCTCCAGAGTGTCAACGCCGTGCCCCATCGCGGCCCGTGAATAGGATGAATTCAATGCCCAAAGGTCTCACTTTCCTGCCATCGCTGGCGCTTGCGCTGGTTCTGGCCCTGCCGGTCTCGGCCGAGACCAAGGCCGAGGCCGACACCGTGGTCGCCCGCGTCAATGGCGAAGAGATCACCCTGGGCCATATGATCATCGCCCGCGCAACCCTGCCGCAGCAATACCAGCAACTGCCGGACGAGGTGCTGTTCGAAGGTATCCTTGACCAGCTGATCCAGCAGACGCTGCTGAAGCAGGTACAGAACGACCGCACGCCCCTCCAGGTCGTACTGTCGCTGGAGAACGAGGAACGCTCGTTGCTGGCGGGCGAGACCATCGACCAGATCATGGCTTCGGTCACCACTGACGAGGCGCTCCAGGCGGCCTATGACGCCAAGTATGCTGACGGATTTGGCGAAGACGAGTTCAACGCGTCTCATATCCTCGTACCATCCGAGGAAGAGGCCAAATCGGTCAAGGACCTGATCGACAACGGTGCCGATTTTGCCGCCACCGCGCGCGAGAAATCGACCGGCCCATCGGGCCCCAATGGCGGAGAACTGGGCTGGTTCGGAGCGGGCGCCATGGTGCCCGAGTTCGAGGCTGCCGTGATGGAGCTGGAGGTTGGCAAGGTCTCGGCCCCGGTGCAGACCCAGTTCGGCTGGCATGTCATCAAGCTGAACGACAAGCGCAAATCGACCGCGCCGGAACTGGACGAGGTGCGCGAAGAGCTTGCCGGTCAGATTCAGCAGGACGCGATCGAGGCCCGCTTGGCCGATCTGACCCGTGATGGCAATATCGAAAAGCCCGATCTCGGCGGCATTGGCCCGGATGTGCTGCGTCAATTCGAACTCGTGCAGGAGTGATCCTCTGAAATGGCAAAAATAACAAAGGTTTCCCCGCTAGCGCCCGCCAGTTTCCCACCCCTTCCGGAGATTGCCGGCCTTCGTCTGGCCACCATCGCCGCCGGTGTGCGCTATCAGGGCCGTACTGACGTGATGATGGCGGTGATGGATCCCGGAACATCGGTCGCGGGTGTGTTCACCCGCTCGGCCACCCGCTCGGCCCCGGTGCTGGATTGCCAGGCCAAGATCGGCGGCGCCAGCGACGGACCGGCGGCAATCGTGGTAAACTCGGGCAACTCTAACGCCTTTACCGGCCATTACGGTCAGACCTCGGTGGCCGAGGTCACCCGCGCGGTGGCCGAGGTCACCGGCGTGCCGGTCGAACGGGTCTTTACCTCGTCCACCGGTGTCATCGGCGAGCCGATGAAGCACGAACGCATTGTGGCCAAGCTGGGCGAGCTGAACGCGACACTGCGCCCGGATGCGTTGGAAGAGGCCGCGCGCGCCATCATGACGACCGACACCTTCCCCAAGGGGGCCAGCAAGACGGTCGGGATCGACGGCAAGACCGTGAAGATCGCCGGGATCGCCAAGGGCTCGGGCATGATCGCGCCTGATATGGCGACGATGCTGGTCTATATCTTCACCGATGCGCGCGTCGAACAAGGCGCGTTGCAGGCGATGCTGTCGGCGATGACCGATCGGACCTTCAACTGCATCACCGTCGACAGCGACACATCGACCTCGGACACGTTGCTGTTGGCCGCGACCGGTGCCTCGGGGGTTGATGCGACCGGCAATGCCGAGTTCGCCGCCGCGCTCGAAGATGTGATGCTGGACCTGGCCAAGCAGGTCGTGCGCGATGGCGAGGGCGCCACGAAGTTCGTCGAGATTCGGGTGACCGGCGCGGCCACAGATGCGGATGCCAAAGTGCATGGCATGGCCATCGCCAATTCACCGCTGATCAAGACCGCAATCGCAGGCGAAGACCCCAACTGGGGCCGTGTCGTCATGGCCATCGGTAAATCCGGCGCCGCCGCCGACCGCGATCTGCTCAGCATTTCCTTTGGCGATATCCTCGTCGCGGAGAAGGGGTGGGTCAGTCCCAACTACCAAGAGGCTGAGGCCGCTGCTTATATGAAGGGGCAGGAGTTGGTGATCGGCGTCGATCTGGGGCTGGGCGAGGGGCAGGCAACCGTCTGGACCTGCGATCTGACCCACGGGTACATCGAGATCAACGCGGATTACCGGTCGTGAAGACTGTCCTTGTTTCCGCTGTCGCACTGATCGACGTGGACGGCCGGGTGCTGCTGGCGCAGCGCCCGGAGGGCAAGTCGATGGCCGGACTGTGGGAGTTTCCGGGCGGCAAGGTCGAGCCAGGCGAAACGCCTGAGCATGCCTTGATTCGCGAGTTGGACGAGGAACTGGGCATCAATACCTGGGCCTCCTGCCTGGCGCCGCTGACTTTTGCCAGTCACAGCTATGACGATTTTCATCTGCTGATGCCGCTATTTGCCTGCCGCAAATGGGAGGGCGTTCCGCAATCGCGCGAAGGTCAGGCGCTGAAATGGGTTCGGGCCCGGGATCTGAGGGATTATCCCATGCCGCCGGCAGATATCCCGCTGATCCCGATTCTCAGGGATTGGCTATAAGTCTGCCCTTAGATGCTTATCCGTGTTTATGTGCGCACTTAATTGGCACATATTGCGGTTGCAGCATCAGAAATATCCATATTTTGTGCGCATGTAACCAAAAATGGTGAATTGCTACACAATTTTGAAATGATTTGTCCGCTGCGCCCATGTACACTCAGGTTGTCTAATTCTGTGGGGAGGATGTGACATGTTGCGCACTATTGCGATTGGCAGCTGTGTTCTGATCCAGGGCCTTTTCGTTCGCGCCAATGCGAACGGGACCATATCGGTACAGGTCGGTGACCAGATCTATATCGGACGCCCGGTTCTGGCAGACGCCGCCTGAAGACGGACAGACTTTCAAGACCACCACTCACTCAGGTCTTGCAGGCGAGAGGCAGCCAATGGCTGCACTCGCCTGTTCTTTTCTGCCGGAAGGACAAAAAAAGGCGACCAAACTGGCCGCCTCTTTTTGTCCGCTCTTCGCGGGATCACGCCAATGTACGGGTGACTTCCTCGCGTTCGAAGATTTCGATGACATCGCCGGGGCGGATATCGTCGTAGTTCTCGAAGGCCATACCGCATTCCTGACCCGACTGGACTTCGGAAACCTCGTCCTTGAACCGCTTGAGAGTCTTGAGCGTTCCTTCGTGAACAACCACGTTGTCACGCAGCAGGCGCACACCAGCCGAACGGCGCGCGACGCCCTCGGTCACCAGACAGCCAGCAACCTTGCCGACGCCAGACACCTTGAAGACTTCCTTGATCGTCGCGTAACCGATGAAGTTCTCGCGGATCTCGGCACTCAGCAGGCCACTTGCCGCCGCTTTGACGTCGTCCACCAGATCGTAAATCACCGAGTAGTAGCGAATCTCGACGCCTTTCTGGTTGGCGGTGTTGCGTGCGCTTGCGTTCGCGCGGACGTTGAAGCCCATGATCGGTGCGCCCGAGGCCTCGGCCAAGCCCACATCGGTTTCGGTGATGGCACCGACGCCCGAATGCAGCACGCGCACGCGCACCTCGTCGTTGCCGATCTTTTCCATCGCCTGAACGATCGCTTCGGCAGAGCCCTGCACGTCGGCCTTCACCAGGATCGGCAGCTCGGCGACATTCTCGTCTGCCTTGGCCTTGGCCATCAGCTGTTCCAGCGTGGTGGCGGCTCCGGCCGCCGCGCGCTTGTCCTTGGCGACCTGAGCGCGATATTCCGCGATCTCGCGTGCCTGTGCCTCGGTCGAGGTCACGTTCAGGACGTCGCCTGCTTCGGGCGTGCCGTTCAGGCCCAACACCTCGACCGGCACCGAAGGTCCGGCTTCGGTCACGCGCTCGCCCTTGTCGTTGATCAGGGCGCGGACCTTGCCGTATTGCTCGCCCACGACAAAGATGTCGCCCTGGCGCAGCGTGCCCTTCTGGATCAGGACCGTCGCGACCGGGCCGCGGCCCACGTCAAGCTGCGCCTCGATCACCGCGCCCTGGGCGGGACGATCGGGGTTGGCCTTCAGTTCCAGGATCTCGGCTTGCAGCGCGATGGCCTCAAGCAGCTCGTCCAGACCTTCGCCGGATTTCGCCGAAACCTCGACATCCTGCACTTCGCCCGACATCGCCTCGACCACCACTTCGTGTTGCAGCAGGTCGGTACGCACCTTGGTCGGGTTTGCCTCGGGCTTGTCGATCTTGTTGATCGCCACGATCATCGGCACACCGGCCGCCTTGGCGTGGTTGATCGCCTCGACCGTCTGGGGCATCACCGCGTCATCCGCGGCAACGACCAGAACCACGATATCGGTCACCTGTGCGCCGCGCGAGCGCATCGAGGTAAAGGCCGCGTGACCCGGCGTATCAAGGAAGCTGAGCGTCACGCCGCTGTCGGTTTTTACCTGATAGGCGCCGATATGCTGGGTGATGCCACCGGCCTCGCCGGACACAACCTTGGTGTTGCGGATTGCGTCCAGCAACGAGGTCTTGCCGTGATCGACGTGACCCATGATGGTGATGACCGGCGGACGCGGTTTCAGGTCTTCCGGCTTGTCCTCGACATCGGTGATGACATCTTCGACGTCGGCATCGGAAACCCGCACCACCTTGTGGCCGAACTCCTCGATGATCAGCTCGGCGGTATCGGCATCGATGGTCTGGTTCTGCGTGACCATCATGCCCATTTTCATTAGCGCCTTGACCACGTCGGCGACGCGCTCGGCCATGCGGTTGGCCAGTTCCGACACCACGATGGCCTCAGGCAGCTGCACGTCGCGAATCACCTTCTCGCGGTCCGCGGCACTGCCCATCGCCTTCTGCCGGGCGCGTTCCTGCTTGCGCTTCATCGCCGCGAGCGATTTCTGGCGACCGCCTTCGCCGTCGGTCACCTGGCTCAGAGTCAGCTTGCCCGACCGACGGCCATCCTCGCGGGTCTTGCCGCCTCGGGGCGCGCGCTGGTCGCGCTCGCGTTCGCGTTCGGCCTTGCGCGGGGCGTCACCCGGTTCGCTGCGCGGCGCGGCAGGCGCGCGTTCGGCGCGTTCGGCTTTCGGAGCATCCTGTGCGGCTGCGGCGCGTGCTGCGGCGCGCTTGGCCTCTTCTTCGGCCTCCAGGCGCTGACGCTCTTCCTCTTCGGCCTTCTCGCGGGCGCGCTGTTCGGCCTCGCGCTGTTCGCGCTCCTTGGCCTCTTGCTCGGCCCGGCGGCGCTCACGTTCTTCGGCGCGCGCCTTTTCCTCGGCTTCGCGCTGCGCGGCCTCCTCGGCTTCGCGGGCTTTGGCGGCCTTCAGCGCGTTCAGCCGACGTTCCATCTCGGTGTCCGAGATGCCTGCCGGACGACGCGACGGGTCGCCCGCCTGTGCGGTGCCGCCGGACGTGGGTTTTCCTGCGCCCGGCTTGGGGACCACCACGCGCTTGCGTTTGGTTTCCACCACGACATTCTTGGTCCGTCCGTGGCTGAAACTCTGTTTCACGTTCCCGGGACGGGACCCACGCAGACCCAATGTCTTCTTGCCGTCAGTATCGCTCATAAAGCTTCTTACCCTTCCGCGCGGCCCTTGCCGCCGTCATCCGTTTTGCGCATCCCTTTCAGGCGTTGCGCTTCCTCTACAACACGTTTGGCGAGTCCACCAGAGGCCAGCGCCGCATGTATCACTGTTTGGCGGCCAAAGGCCATGCCCAATTCATCTGCGGTGAGCCAGCCGATGTACTTGCCGAAATGCGGCGTACTCAGTTTCGACTTGCCGCGGCCTGACCCGTCAGAGGCCTGGATCAGCACATGGGCCTCTTCCTTGTCCAGCCAGGTCTTGACCTTTTCATAGCCCGAAACCGCAGCGCCCGACTTGCGGGCCAGGCTGATGGTCTCGACCACCCGGCGGATCAGCTGCCGTTCGACCTCGTCCACCAGGTCCGCCGGTACCGTGACCGGCATTTTCAGGCTGCGGGCAAAGAGCTTCTTGTCCACGGCCTTTTTCAGAGCGGCCCGGTCGGCGGCAACATAAGTGCCCCGGCCCGGCAGCTTGCCCGCGATGTCGGGCACCACCTGGCCATCGGGACCGGCGACAAAGCGGATCAGCCCGTGACGCGGCTGTGCTTCGCCCGTGGCGATACACTTGCGTTCCGGGCCCTCCGGCCGATCCTTGGTTGCGCCACCACGGGTCATGTCGGTCTCCATGGGGCCTGGGATCAGGCCCCGGCCTCCTCGTCGTCTGCCGCTTCTTCGACGTCAGCCTCATCGGCTGTCAGGTCTTCGGGATCGACCCAGCCCAGCATGACGCGGGCGGTCATCACCATGTCCTGC
This sequence comes from Ruegeria aquimaris, assembly GCF_025751555.1. GTDB lineage: Bacteria > Pseudomonadota > Alphaproteobacteria > Rhodobacterales > Rhodobacteraceae > Ruegeria_B > Ruegeria_B aquimaris. The sequence continues at coordinate 16,173 of NZ_JAOWLB010000012.1, read as the reverse complement.
GCCTCTTCGAGAGACACATCAAAGGGCTCCAGAATGCCGTCATCCTTGACACGCTGACCATCGACCGTGGTCCAGCCGCCTGCCAGTTCCCAGTCGGCGCAGGTCGCGAAATCTTCCAAGTTCTTGACGCCATCCTTCGCCAGCGCCTCGACCATCTGCGGGGTCAGACCTTCGAAGTTGATCAGGCTGTCCTCGGCACCCAGCGCGCGCGCGTTTTCCAGCGCTGCCTTGGCCTGTGCCTCCAGGTAATCGCGGGCGCGGGCCTGAAGTTCCTCGGCGGTGCCTTCATCCACTCCGTCGATCACCAGCAGTTCGTCCAGTTCGACATAGGCGACCTCTTCGAGATTGGTGAAGCCCTCGGAAACCAGCAGCTGGGCAAAGAACTCGTCCAGATCGAGGGTTTCCATGAACAGCGCGGTGCGGCTCTCGAATTCTTTCTGACGGCGCGCCGATTCCTCGGCTTCGGTCATGATGTCGATGTCCAGACCGGTCAGCTGGCTGGCCAGGCGCACGTTCTGGCCGCGACGACCGATGGCCAGGCTCAGTTGCTCTTCGGGGACCACGACCTCGATCTTGCCGGCCTCTTCGTCCAGCACGACCTTGGACACTTCGGCAGGTTGAAGCGCGTTCACCAGGAAGGTCGGCTGATCCTCGTTCCACGGGATGATGTCGATCTTTTCGCCCTGAAGCTCGTTCACCACCGCCTGGACGCGGCTGCCGCGCATGCCGACGCAGGCACCCACGGGGTCGATCGAATTGTCATAAGAGATCACGGCGATCTTGGCGCGCGAACCGGGGTCGCGGGCAACGGCCTTGATCTCGATGATGCCATCATAGATTTCCGGCACTTCCATCTTGAACAGTTCAGCCATGAATTCCGGAGCGGTACGGCTGAGGAAGATCTGCGGTCCGCGCGGCTCGCGGCGCACGTCCTTGACATAGCAGCGAATGCGATCGTTCGGGCGATAGCTTTCGCGGCCGATCTTCTCGTTACGGCGCAGGATGGCTTCGCCAGCGCCTACATCGACGATGACATTGCCGTATTCTTCACGCTTGACCTGACCGTTGATGATGGTGCCTGCACGGTCCTTGAATTCCTCGTACTGGCGATCGCGTTCCGCCTCGCGCACTTTTTGCAGGATCACCTGCTTGGCGCTTTGCGCCGCAATCCGGCCCATCTCGACCGGCGGCACCTCTTCGACATAGACGTCACCGATTTCCGGGTTCTCCATGTACTGACGCGCCTGCTCGACGGTCATCTCGGCCTGATAGTTCTCCAACTCTTCGTCGGCAACCACGGTGCGCACGCGGGTAAAGGTGGCGCGACCGGTCTTGCGGTCGATCTTCACCCGGATGTCCATCTCGCTGCCGTAGCGGCTCTTGGCGGCACGGGCGAGGCTCTCTTCCATCGCGGCGACGACCAGACCGGGGTCGATCATCTTTTCACGGGCCACGGCCTCGGCAGTTTGCAACAGCTCTAGCTGGTTTGCAGAGGTGATTGCCATTACTTCGTCTCCTCTTCGGACCCGTCCAGGGCCATGGTCTCGTCACCCGTTTCGGGCGCTTCCTCTACGATCTCGTCGAATTGTTCTTCGTTCAGCACGCCGGCGGCTTTGCGCTGGCGCAGCATTTCCTTGATCAGGTCATCGGTCAGCACCAGCTTGGCATCGCTCAGCCAGTCGAATTGCAGGCCGATGGTCACCGTCTCGCTGCCCTGTTCGATATTGATCAGAACTTCGTCGCCTTCGACACCGGCGAGTTCACCCTTGAACCGGCGGCGCCCGTCGATCAGCTCGCTTGTCTCGATCCGGGCCTCATAGCCTTCGAACATCTCGAAGTCCTTGAGCCGGGTCAGCGGCCGGTCGATGCCGGGGCTTGATACTTCCAGCGTGTAGGCATCCAGGATCGGGTCCTCGACATCCAGCGTGGCGCTGACCGCGTTGGAAATCTCGGCACAGTCATCCACCTCGATTCCGCCATCGGGCTTGTCGGCCATGATCTGCAATGTGGTCGACTTGCCGCTCATCAGACGGATTCGCACAAGCTCGTAACCGAGGTCCTCGATCACGGGGCCGACGATCTCGGCCAGGCGCCGGTCGATGGCGGCCTTTGCTATCAGAGTGTTGGTCATCAGGGTCATCAGCCACTTTCGGGCACAAAAAAACGGGCGCGCGGCCCGTCGAATTTTCCGGTGGAACCCCGGGGCCAGTGCCCGACGTGCCGCTGTTGTCAAGCCATATACGCGGGACAGGCCGGTTCTGCAAGGGGGGAACGGCAATCGGCTGACGGGTCGGGCTTTTCCTCTCCTTCCCTTATCCCTTATGTCGGGACGGGACTATCGGTGTTGCACGAAGGGTGTGGCGAAAAAATGGACAGGGCAAAGGCGGAGCTACATTTCCTTTGCGGCAAGATCGCGGCCGGAAAATCGACGCTGTCCAGATCCCTTGCCGCCCGCCATCGTGCCGTGATCCTGTCCGAGGATGACTGGCTGCACATTCTTTATTCCGAAGAGTTGCGGACGATTCCCGATTACCTCCGTCTGTCAACCCGCCTGAAACAGGCGGTCGCTCCTCATGTGCTTAAGCTGCTGTCAGCTGGTGTGACAGTGATTCTGGACTTTCCCGCCAACACGGTCGAGCAGCGGCGCTGGATGCGCGCGTTGGCCGACAGTTCGGCCGTGCCGCACACGTTGCATTATCTCGATGTGCAGGATGAGGTCTGCAAGGCCCGGCTGCGTCGCCGTAATGTGGCCGGAGATCACAATTTCAAAGTCACCGACGCGCAGTTCGAACAGATCACCCGACACTTCGTTGCGCCCACGGCCGAAGAAGGCTTCAATATCGTCGTTCATACTTAAGGTCGGAAACGGCCGTAGAAGGGGCGGTGTGCCATGCCCCGACCGGCCGTTTCAGGGCGCCAACAAATCCGGCCCCGCCCTATAGACACCCCCAAACAACCCTGCTACATGCACCCAATCTTGCGCCCCGGGATTCGTTCCGGGGTGCTTGGTTTTTTCAGCCGGGGACCTTCGGGGCCCTATACCACTGGCACCTACGGGGGCCTCAAACATAGCGGCGGGATCACCCGCTGCACGCTAAACGGAAGACAGAAAGCATGGCACTCAAGTCGTATAAGCCGACGACGCCGGGCCAGCGCGGGCTGGTGCTGATCGACCGTTCGGAGCTGTACAAAGGACGTCCTGTCAAGTCCCTCACCGAGGGTCTGACGAAATCGGGCGGCCGGAACAACACCGGACGGATCACCTCGCGTCGCCGCGGTGGTGGGGCAAAACGCCTCTACCGGATCGTTGACTTCAAACGGAACAAATTCGATGTGGCGGCCACCGTCGAGCGGATCGAGTACGATCCGAACCGGACCGCATTCATCGCGCTGGTCAAGTACGAGGATGGCGAACAGGCCTATATCCTCGCACCGCAGCGTCTGGCAGTCGGTGACCAGGTCATCGCGTCGGCCAAGGCCGACATCAAGCCGGGCAACGCGATGCCCTTCTCGGGCATGCCGATCGGTACCATCGTGCACAACATCGAGATGAAGCCCGGCAAGGGCGGTCAGATCGCACGTGCCGCCGGCACCTACGCTCAGTTCGTTGGTCGCGATGGCGGCTATGCTCAGATCCGTCTGAGCTCGGGCGAACTGCGCATGGTGCGTCAGGAATGCATGGCCACCGTCGGTGCCGTGTCGAACCCCGACAACAGCAACCAGAACTACGGTAAAGCCGGTCGTATGCGCCACAAGGGCATCCGTCCGTCGGTCCGCGGTGTCGCAATGAACCCGATCGACCACCCCCATGGTGGTGGTGAGGGTCGCACCTCGGGTGGCCGTACGCCGGTGACCCCGTGGGGCAAGGACACCAAGGGTACCCGTACCCGGAACAAGAACAAAGCGTCGCAAAAGCTGATCATCCGCTCGCGTCACGCCAAGAAGAAAGGGCGTTAAGCAATGTCTCGCTCTGTTTGGAAGGGTCCTTTCGTCGATGCTTATGTCCTTAAAAAGGCAGCAGCAGCGCGCGAGTCGGGCCGTAACGAAGTCATCAAGATCTGGTCGCGTCGTTCCACCATTCTGCCCCAGTTCGTGGGTCTGACCTTTGGTGTGTACAACGGCCAGAAACACATCCCCGTCAACGTCTCCGAGGACATGATCGGTCAGAAGTTCGGTGAATACTCGCCGACCCGGACCTATTACGGCCATGCGGCGGACAAAAAAGCGAAGCGGAAGTAAGTCATGGGCAAGGAAAAGAACCCCCGCCGCGTGGCAGACAACGAAGCAATGGCAAAACTGCGCATGCTCCGTACTTCGCCGCAGAAACTGAACCTGGTGGCTCAGATGATCCGTGGCAAGAAGGTCGAGAAGGCGCTGACCGATCTCACCTTCTCGAACAAGCGGATCGCGCAGGACGTGAAGAAATGCCTTCAATCCGCCATCGCGAACGCCGAGAACAACCACAACCTGGACGTCGATGAACTGATCGTCGCCGAGGCCTACGTGGGCAAGAACCTGATCATGAAGCGCGGTCGTCCGCGGGCACGTGGCCGGTTCGGCAAGATCATGAAGCCGTTCTCGGAACTCACGATCAAGGTGCGTCAGGTAGAGGAGCAAGCCTAATGGGACATAAGGTCAATCCGATCGGCATGCGCCTTCAGGTCAACCGCACCTGGGACAGCCGTTGGTACGCAGATACCAAGGACTACGGCAATCTGCTGCTCGAGGATCTCAAGATCCGCGAGTTCATCAAGGAAGAGTGCAAACAGGCCGGCGTGGCCCGTGTGATCATCGAACGTCCGCACAAGAAGTGCCGCGTGACGATCCACACCGCGCGTCCGGGCGTGATCATCGGCAAGAAAGGCGCAGACATCGAAACCCTGCGCAAGAAGCTGGCGAACATCACCGACAGCGAACTGCACCTGAACATCGTCGAAGTTCGCAAGCCCGAGATGGATGCGCAGCTGGTCGCCGAGTCGATCGCGCAGCAGCTCGAGCGCCGGGTGTCCTTCCGCCGCGCCATGAAGCGCGCCGTGCAGAACGCCATGCGGATGGGTGCCCTGGGTATCCGGGTGAACGTCGCCGGCCGTCTGGGCGGTGCCGAGATCGCCCGTACCGAATGGTACCGCGAAGGCCGCGTTCCGCTGCACACCCTGCGTGCCGACATCGACTACGCCCTGGCCGAAGCCTCGACCCCCTACGGGATCATCGGGATCAAGGTCTGGATCTTCAAGGGCGAGATCATGGAGCACGACCCGCAGGCGCGTGATCGCAAAGCACAGGAACTCCAGGACGGTCCGGCCCCGCGTGGCGCCGGTGGCCGCCGCTAAGGAGGATTAGAGATGCTGCAACCAAAGCGCACTAAATTCCGCAAGATGTTCAAGGGCCGTATCCATGGCGAAGCCAAGGGCGGTTCCGACCTGAACTTCGGCACCTTCGGCCTGAAGGCACTTGAGCCCGAGCGCGTCACCGCGCGCCAGATCGAGGCCGCCCGCCGTGCCATGACGCGTCACATGAAGCGTCAGGGCCGTGTCTGGATCCGGATCTTCCCGGATACCCCGGTGACCTCGAAACCCACCGAGGTTCGGATGGGTAAAGGTAAGGGTTCGGTCGATTACTGGGCCTGCAAGGTGAAGCCGGGCCGGGTGATGTTTGAAATCGACGGTGTGGGCGAGGACATCGCCCGCGAGGCGCTGCGCCTCGCCGCGATGAAACTGCCGATCAAGACCCGCGTGGTCGTTCGCGAAGACTGGTAATTCCGGTCTTATCGACAAGACATCGAAACCCCCGCCGGAACACCGGCGGGGGTTTTTCTTTTTCAGTATCCATCGTAGCCTATGCGCATTCCGTGTCCGGAGGTGACCCATGGTGCAGCCCCGCAAGACCGTTTTTCAACGTGAAATCATTACTGCGGATGCCTTCGGTGAACCTTGCCATCCCGTGACCCGGGTGGCTGTCATGGCCGCTTTTCGCAACCCCCTGGCGGGACGGTTCTTTCGTGACCTCTCGCCCCTGTTCGAGATCGGTCGCGAATTGGGCGAGGTTTTGGCACGGCAGGCAATCGCCGAATTGGGAAATCCCCCGATTTCCTATGGCAAGGCTGCGATTGTCGGGGCAAATGGCGACATGGAACAGGGCGGGGCGGTCGTGCATCCCAAACTGGGCGCGCCGATGCGCGCGGCAGCGGGCGGCGGGGCGGCGGTGATCCCTTCCAATGTAAAACTGGGCGGTCCGGGCACAACGATTGACCTGCCGCTGGGTCACAAGGACAACCCGTGGTCATTTGATCATTTCGACACGATGACTCTGGTTATGGCGGATGCACCGGGCCCGGACGAGATTGTCATGTGCCTGGCCTATGCTGACGGCGGTCGCCCGATCCCCCGCTGCGGCAAGGGTCCGGTCCAGACCAGAACAGGCAACGGGTGAAAAGTGGTGCGCAAAACCATAAGGAGACCCGCCGATTTCCCGACGGGCCCTTTTTTGTTCAGTGCCATGCATTCTACCAGTTTCTGGACTGTCGGATCCGCGTCTGTTCGATCCGGTCGATGCTGCCGGTGTCGCGTGCAATTGACCTGAGATCGTCACGTGTCAGACCGATGTCGCGCAATCCATGATCCGATAGCGGTGACAGCGCAGCTACCACCTGCCAACGGCTCAACAGACCTTGGCCAAGTAAATGGAGCCGGTTGATGGAAAGGGCGTTCTGAAAACGGGGCTGCTCAGTTGCGGCGCCTGTGAGCGAGATCATCTGTCGTGGTCCTTCTTCGGGGTTCATCTGACGACAGGGTGCCACCGTAATCTTAGCGCGGGGTAGTGTAGGAAGTGAACCAGAACCGGTACAGCTTCTGTACTGGAGCGATATCGCGGGCCCGGATAGACTGTCTCATACCCAATAGACCAAAAGAGGGAAGTACGAGATGACGACCAAACCGTTTGGTCTTTTTTGCCCGACTTCCAAGGCTTGCGAAGTCCTTAATCCTCGTTGGGCCATTCAGATCCTCGGAGAACTCTCCACCGGTTCGACCCGCTTCAACGATATTAAGCGTGGTCTGCCGGGTATCTCGCCGACCCTGCTGGCCAAACGCCTGAAAGAGATGCAGCAGAATGGGCTTGTCGAACGGATAGATGATCCGGCCAGCGGGGTCATTGATTATATCCGTACCGCGAAGGCCGCCGAACTGGACCCGATCCTCGAAGGTCTCGCGCGTTGGGCGCAGCGCAATGTATCTGTCGATGTGGCGCTGGAAGACCGCGATGCGGATGTCCTGATGTGGACCCTTCGAAACCGGATCGTGGTCGATGCGCTGCCGCCGGGCCGAACCGTGGTCCGTTTCAACTTTTCGGACGCAACCTCCCCTGCGTCGACCTATTGGCTGGTCGTTCGTCCGGGTGTTCCGGTGGAACTGTGTGCTGCGGATCCCGGCTTTGAGGTGGATTTGTTCATCGAGACGGGTGTGTCCGTGATGACCGGCATCTATCTTGGCCGGATATCTTACGGTCGCGAGATCGACAGCGGGAGGTTTTTCATGTCAGGAGACAAACGATTGGAAAAGACGATCGGGCGCTGGCTCAGACTCAGCATGTATGCCGGGATAGAGGGTCTGGCACGGGCGGTTTGAAACCTGAGTTGTTCTTCACAACAGCCCCTCGCGCCGGTTGGTCGGTTACGCTATGACACGGCCATGTCCCAGATCGAATCCCTCTTTGTCACCCGCCTGTATCGCGCCCGCCTGTCCGAGCATGGCCCTGCCATCGACCCGGACGAGATGGAGGCGTCCTGCTATTCCATCGCCGAGGATGACGAAGCCGGACAGGAATGGTGCGAGGAAAACGGCTATCCCGGTTATACGTCTTATGCCTCCCTCACCGATCTGCCCTGGCGCTTTCCGATCTTTGCTGATCTGGTGAAATCGCTTGATGCGCATGTGGCGGCCTTTGCCGCCGATCTGGAGTTCGACCTCGACGGCCGCGCACTGGTGCTGGAGGATCTCTGGATCAATATCCTGCCGCAGGGGGGCATGCATTCCAGTCACCTGCACCCGCATTCGGTGATCTCGGGCACCACCTATGTCGCGATGCCCGACGGCGCCAGCGCGCTGAAGCTCGAAGACCCCCGATCCGGCCGGATGATGGCCGCGCCGACGCGGACCAAGACCGCCCGGCGCGAATTGCAGCCCTTCATCTATATGAAGCCAGACGTGGGCGACGTGCTGCTCTGGGAAAGCTGGCTGCGCCACGAAGTGCCGATGAACATGGCCGAAGAAGAACGCATCTCGGTCAGCTTCAACTATCGCTGGGAGTGAGCCCCGGTCCGCGTAGCGGCAATCGCTCCGGTGGAGCGATTGAGGTGCGAACGGGCGGAGCCCCGCAATCCCTTGATCCCGGTCAAGGCGCGGAACTGCAAAAACTGCGATAAGGCAGCAGTCCGTTTCACGCGGACAGCGATCCAGACTCTCTGGACCGGAAAACGCAACTTGCGGTGATTTCCATGCATGGCCTGACAGCCGCACTTTCCGCACTCGCGATCCTGATCGCCCCGGGGGCATTGGCCTCCGAGGCCGACCCCCATCAGCTTTACGAGAACAAATGTGCCGGCTGCCATTCCCCGCATGCGGGCGATTTTGTCTGGCTGGAACTGGACGCAGGCCAAGAGCCGCTCGTGGGGCGAAACTCGGGCGGGTCCGTTGCCGCACTGCTCGAGCGCGGTCACGGCCGCCTGACACCGGCCGAGGCCACCATTCTTCTGGCGCATTTCCAGGCCATCCGCACCTCGGGACAGCTGTTCCGAACGAAATGCCGGATGTGCCATGACACCGCAACCGGGTTGGTAAGCCGTGCGCTGATCCTGCGCGATGGCACTCTGACCGGGCGGTACACCGGGCGCGACATTGCCCAGTTCCTGACCGTCCACGGGCGGCTGACACCTTCCGAGGCGGAACAGATGCTGGGCGTTCTTGAACGTATCGCGACCAGTGTTGACCGGATCGACTAGCGTCTGCGCCCGCTGGCATGGACGATAGCCAGCTTGCCTGCACCGGGATCGCAGGATATCGCTGATCCGGGTCGGCTCTGTGCCGGTCAGGTCGGCGAGAACCACGGAAATGGATCTGAGCTTCATAACCGACGGCTGGGCGGGACATCTGTCCTATCTCCTGCTCGTCCTGTCGATGCTGATGCGCCGCATGCTCTGGCTGCGGCTCTTTGTGATCGCTTCGGCGCTGGCGGGCATCGCCTTCGATTACTATTGGCTCAACAATCCCGTTGGTGTGTTCTGGCAGACGCTTCTGATCCTGGTCAACCTGGCCGAGCTCTTCATCCTGTGGCGCAATGATCGTCGGGCCAGCTTCTCGGCCGAGGAGCAGCGGTTTCGCGACACCCTGCTGCCGGGCTTGTCGCCGGGCCGCACCCGGCGGTTCCTCGATCACGGCCGGTGGGAAACGCTGGCCCCCGGTACCGTGCTGACACGCGAGGGGCAGCCCCCCGATTTCCTGACCTATCTAGACGATGGCAACATCCGGATCGAGGCGCATGGTCGCCTGCTCCGCGTGGTCACGGGCGGCCATTTCATCGGCGAGATGTCGTTGATGGGGGATGGGCGGGCGGTGGCCACCGCCACGGTCCAGAGCCGCGCCCGGGTTTGGCGCATCGAACGGGTCAAGCTTGCGCGCCTGCGCGACACTTCCCCGGCCACGATGAGCGTGCTCGAGTTGGGAATCGCCCGGGACATGCGGGCGAAACTGGTGTTCCAGAACGCAACCGGTCCGGGCGACGGCCCGTGACCTGTGATCAGGTCAGCCAGTTGCGCAGCTTGCGCATCAGAATGGACGCTCCGATGATGCTCAGGACATAGCCAGCGGCGACGACGGGCAATAATGCTGGCCCGGACAGGGGAAGATCTGAAATCACAGTGGGCAGCAAGGCAGCAAAAGTCATATTTGATAAACCGTTCAGTCTAAAATCGCCGGAAAACTCCAGCGAACGCGATAAATCTTTTGGTTGTGCGCCGCAATATGAACCCTCCCGGCAATCAGGTCAACTTCCGCTTGCCCTTCCGATGCAACTCTCCTATAGAGCGGCATCTTGCGGCTCCCCCGTCTTTGCGGGGGATTCGCTTGTTGTCATTCATCCACCAGGTCAAGGGTGACCCGGCTACGGGGCCTTCTGGTGTTTTGAGCAAAGGAAAAAGGCGATGAACGCCCAGGAACTGCGTAACAAGACCCCGGATCAGCTCCGGGAAGAGCTGGTCAACCTCAAGAAAGAAGCGTTCAACCTGCGCTTCCAGCAGGCAACCGGCCAACTCGAAAACAACGCCCGTATCCGCACTGTGCGCCGCGATGTCGCGCGCGTCATCACCGTGCTGAACGAAAAAGCCGCCGAAGCTGCGAACTGAGGAGCCTGAGAGATGCCCAAACGTATTCTGCAAGGCACCGTGACCAGCGACGCCAACGCCCAGACCGTAACCGTTCTGGTCGAGCGCCGCTTCAAGCATCCGCTGCTGCAAAAGACCGTCCGTAAGTCCAAGAAATACCGGGCTCACGACGAAAACAACACCTTCAAGGTGGGTGACACGGTCCGCATCATCGAATGTGCGCCCAAGTCGAAAACCAAACGCTGGGAGGTTCTGGAGGCGTAAGCCTCTGGCACCTGCCAATTGTCGAAACCCTGGGGGATCTAAAAAGACCAGCCCCCACAGGTCGGGAGAAACCACATGATCCAGATGCAGACCAATCTGGATGTCGCTGACAACTCCGGCGCTCGCCGGGTGCAGTGCATCAAGGTCCTGGGTGGTTCCAAGCGTAAATACGCCTCCGTCGGCGACATCATTGTCGTCTCGGTGAAGGAAGCCATCCCGCGCGGCCGCGTGAAGAAAGGTGACGTCCGCAAGGCCGTCGTCGTGCGCACCGCCAAGGAAGTCCGTCGCGAAGACGGCACCGCGATCCGTTTCGATCGCAACGCCGCCGTGATCCTGAACAACAACAACGAGCCTGTCGGCACCCGTATCTTTGGACCGGTTGTTCGCGAACTGCGCGCGAAGAACTTCATGAAGATCATCTCGCTGGCTCCGGAGGTGCTGTAACCATGGCCGCAAAACTCCGCAAAGGCGACAAGGTCGTCGTGCTGGCCGGCAAGGACAAGGGCAAAGAGGGGACCATCACCTCTGTCGACCCGAAAGCCGGCAAAGCTGTTGTCGACGGCGTGAACATCGCCATCCGCCACACCCGCCAGACCCAGACCTCGCAAGGTGGCCGCCTGCCCAAGGCACTGCCGATCGACCTGTCGAACCTGGCGCTGCTGGACAAGAACGGCAAGGCAACCCGCGTCGGCTTCCGCATGGAAGGCGACAAGAAAGTCCGCTTCGCCAAGACCACGGGGGACGTGATCGATGCTTGACGCTGCAAACTATACCCCGCGCCTCAAGGCCGACTACAAGGACCGCATCCGCGCCGCTCTGAAAGAAGAGTTCGGCTACAAGAACGACATGATGATCCCCAAGCTGGACAAGATCGTTCTGAACATCGGCTGCGGCGCCGAAGCCGTCCGTGACAGCAAGAAGGCCAAGTCGGCTCAGGAAGACCTGAGCAAGATCGCCGGCCAGAAAGCCGTCACCACCAAGGCCAAGAAGTCGATCGCCGGCTTCCGCGTGCGCGAAGAGATGCCGTTGGGCGCCAAGGTGACCCTGCGCGGTGACCGCATGTATGAATTCCTTGACCGTCTGACCACCATCGCGATGCCCCGCATCCGCGACTTCCGTGGTGTGAAGCCGTCCTTCGACGGTCGTGGCAACTTTGCCATGGGCATCAAGGAACACATCGTGTTCCCGGAAATCGATTTCGACAAGGTCGACGAGGTCTGGGGCATGGATATCATCATCGCCACCACCGCGAAAACCGACGCCGAAGCCAAGAGCCTGTTGAAGCACTTCAACGTGCCGTTCAACGCATAAGCGCGCGAGGATTAGACATGGCTAAGAAAAGCATGATCGAACGCGAGAAGAAGCGCGAGCGCCTGGTGGCACAATATGCCGCAAAGCGCGCCGAGCTGAAAGAAATCGCAAACGACGAAAGCCGCCCGATGGAAGAGCGCTTCAAAGCGCGCCTGAAGCTGGCGAAACTGCCGCGCAACAGCTCGGCGACCCGTCTTCACAACCGCTGCCAGCTCACCGGCCGTCCGCACGCTTACTACCGTAAGCTCAAGGTCAGCCGGATCATGCTGCGCGACCTGGGTTCTGCTGGTCAGATCCCCGGTCTGGTGAAATCGAGCTGGTAAGGAGAGAGCGATATGAACGATCCTATCGGCGATATGCTCACCCGCATCCGTAACGCACAACTGCGCCACAAGAGCACGGTTCTGACCCCCGGTTCGAAACTGCGCGCCTGGGTTCTGGATGTGCTGGCCGACGAAGGCTACATCCGCGGTTACGAGACCAAGACTGACGACAATGGCCACTCGCTCATTGAAATCAGCCTGAAGTACTACGAAGGCGAACCTGTCATTCGCGAGCTCAAGCGGGTCTCCAAGCCCGGCCGCCGCGTCTACATGAGCGTCAAGGACATCCCCTCGGTCCGTCAGGGCCTGGGCGTGTCGATTGTCAGCACTCCGAAAGGTGTGATGTCGGACGCAAATGCGCGCACCAACAACGTTGGCGGCGAAGTGCTCTGCACCGTCTTCTAAGGAGGTCTGCAAATGTCTCGTATTGGTAAGAAACCGGTCGAGCTGCCCAGCGGCGTTTCCGCCTCTGTGTCCGGCCAGACCATCGAAGTGAAGGGCCCCAAGGGCACCCGCAGCTTCACCGCGACCGACGATGTCACCATCGTCGTCGATGGCAACCTTGTCACCGTGACCCCCCGTGGTTCGTCCAAGCGGGCGCGCCAGCAGTGGGGCATGTCCCGCACCATGGTCGCCAATCTGGTGACCGGTGTGACCACCGGCTTCAAGAAAGAGCTGGAGATCACCGGTGTGGGTTACCGTGCCAACGCGCAGGGTAATGTGCTCAAGCTGAACCTGGGCTACAGCCACGACGTCGATTTCGCTGTTCCGGCCGGCATCACCGTGTCGACCCCGAAACAGACCGAAATCACCGTCGAAGGTATCGACCAGCAGCAGGTTGGCGAAGTGGCCGCGAAGATCCGCGAGTGGCGTTCGCCCGAGCCGTACAAAGGCAAGGGCATCCGCTACAAGGGCGAATTCATCTTCCGCAAAGACGGCAAGAAGAAGTAAGGACGCACATCATGGCAAACAGCAAACGTACCCTGTTTCTGAAGCGCCGCCTGCGCGTTCGGAACAAGCTCCGCAAGGTCAACGCCGGGCGTCTTCGCCTCAGCGTGCACCGCTCGAACAAGAACATCAGCTGCCAGCTGATCGACGACGTTCGCGGCGTGACCCTTGCCGCCGCATCGACCATGGAGAAAGACCTGGGAGTGGTTGGCAAGAACAACGTCGAAGCGGCCAAGAAAGTGGGCGCGGCAATCGCCGAGCGCGCAGCCAAGGCCGGTGTGACCGAAGCTTACTTCGACCGTGGCGGTTTCCTGTTCCACGGCAAGGTGAAGGCCTTGGCCGACGCCGCGCGTGAAGGCGGGCTGAAGATCTAAGGCGATTGGGCCCCTGACCATCGGGGGTCCGTATCGCAACAAGAACCGAGGGCGGCCTCCGGGCCGCTCCGATGATCCGGGGGCTTCGGCTTGTGCCGCCCACCAGGATTGGAGACAACAGCGCCTTCGCTTTCGAACGCGCGCAACCGAGAAAGAGGAATGCCATATGGCAGAACGTGAAAACCGCCGCGAGCGTGGCCCCCGCCGCGACCGCGAAGAAGCCGCTCCCGAATTCGCCGATCGCCTTGTCGCGATCAACCGCGTGTCGAAAACCGTCAAGGGCGGCAAGCGCTTCGGCTTCGCAGCACTCGTCGTCGTCGGCGACCAGAAAGGCCGCGTCGGCTTTGGCAAGGGCAAGGCGAAAGAAGTGCCCGAGGCCATCCGCAAGGCCACCGAGCAGGCCAAGCGCCAAATGATCCGCGTGCAGCTGCGCGAAGGCCGCACCCTGCATCACGACATCGAAGGCCGTCACGGCGCCGGTAAGGTCGTCATGCGCGCCGCGCCCGAAGGTACCGGTATCATCGCCGGTGGTCCGATGCGCGCCGTTTTCGAAATGCTGGGCGTCAAGGACGTGGTGTCCAAGTCGCTGGGCAGCGCGAACCCCTACAACATGATCCGCGCCACCATCGACGGCCTGAAAAAAGAGCAGAGCCCGCGCTCTGTCGCACAGCGCCGTGGCAAGAAGGTCGCCGACATCCTGCCCAAGCGGGACGAAGCACCGGCTGCTGAAGCCGTCGAAGCGTAAGGAGTCGTCACCATGGCAAAAACCATCGTCGTCAAGCAGATCGGCTCGCCGATCCGCCGCCCCGCAGACCAGCGCGCAACCCTGATCGGTCTGGGCCTGAACAAGATGCACAAGACCCGTGAGCTGGAGGATACCCCCTCGGTCCGCGGTATGATCCGCAAGATCCCGCATCTGGTCGAGATCGTCGAAGAGCGCGGCTAATCCCCTCTCGATGGACAGTTGAAACGCCCCCGGTCATCCGGGGGCGTTTTCGTTTTGTACCGGGCAGATCAATTTCGCGTGTTTGGACAAGGCACGGGATGCGGTGCCATCGCCGACCGCCTAACCTGCCTGATATGGCCCGTATCGACTATTTCTATTCCGCCCATTCCGCCTATGCCTATCTCGGTGCGCAAGAGCTGTATCGCATCTGCGCCACCCATCCCGGTACAGAGCTGGTGCATCGCCCTATCCTGCTCAGCCCGGTGGTCGAGGCGGCGGGCGGTCTCACCTTTGCCGAGCGCAGTAAGGCGCATGTGGACTATTTCTTTGGTCGCGAGATCGAACGCTGGGCGGAGTGGCGCGGCGTGCCGGTGATCGACCATCGCCCGACTTATCACGACAATCCACTCGACCTGCCCAATGGGGTGATCATCGCGGCGCAACGGGCCGGGCTGGATGTGAACGCGCTCTCCTTTGCGATTCTCCAGGCCCATTGGCGCGACGATGCCGATATCGCCGATCCGGGCCTGCTGAACCACCTGATCGCGGGCCTGGGCATGGAGCCCGAGCCGCTGTTGACCGCCGCGCGATCGGAACCGGCCCTGGCTGAACAGGCCGCCAATACGCAAGAGGCGATAGATCGGGCGCTGTTCGGATCGCCCAGCTATGTGGTCGATGGCGACCCGTTCTACGGTCAGGACCGGTTGGACCTGGTCGCCCGCGCCCTGATGCGACCGTTTCGGCCTGGCACCTGGCGAAACCCGCCGGTCGGCTGACCTGGCACGTCGGAGATCGAGGCCCGGCCGCGCAAGCGCAGCACCGCGCGGGGTGCCGAACTGCTACCAACCCCGGCATACCCGTCACAGCGACGGTGCGCCAACACCGATCAGAGAACGGAGCATTCGAAATTGCTGCTGAACACTGACCTCTGAGGATTCATTTCGCAAATCCATGGCTTTAGACGGGTCGCATGCGCAAGCGGTCTCCCGCCCGCTATCGCAGGGCGAATTGGTCCGGTTCCTCTGCTGATCCGGATCGGCGGGGACACGTGACGGGACCACGCTACCAGATCCGGGATACAGAAGGGTCAGGATGCATTAGTCGGCTTGAGGCCGCCTTGCCCGCGTGATTCAAGCTCCCGAACTGATGTGGGTAATGATGAGCAACCTTTTCTGGCTGACTGACGAGCAGATGGCGCGGCTGCGACCTTTCTTTCCGAGGAGCCATGGCAAGCCTCGGGTGGATGATCGCCGGGTTCTGAGTGGAATAATATTCTTCAATCGTAATGGCTTGCGGTAGTGCGATGCGCTGCGGGAGTATGGGCCGCCCAAGACACTCTACAACGGATGGAAGCGGTGGGGTGACATGGGAGTGTTTGCCAGGATGATGGAGGGACGGGCCTCCGAGGGCACTGATCAGAAGACCAACATGATCGACGCGACCTAGCTGAAGCCGTACCGCACGGCTTCGAGCCTGCGGGCGAAAAAGGGGGGCTCGACGACCAGCGCGGGCGTCTGATTGGTCGAACGAAGGGCGGGCTGATCGACAGCGCACCCTATGTCTGAGGTGCCCCTAGTTTCCTAGACACCTGCCTGTTTCAGTTTGAGCTGTCTGATTTCGAAGTCAACG
Organism: Ruegeria aquimaris; assembly: GCF_025751555.1. Classification (GTDB taxonomy): domain Bacteria; phylum Pseudomonadota; class Alphaproteobacteria; order Rhodobacterales; family Rhodobacteraceae; genus Ruegeria_B; species Ruegeria_B aquimaris. The sequence goes on along the minus strand of NZ_JAOWLB010000012.1, from coordinate 6 downwards.
GGCGAC
>NZ_JAOWLB010000011.1 GCF_025751555.1 Ruegeria aquimaris | reverse complement strand
TCTTGCCGTGGTCAACGTGCCCAATCGTGCCGATGTTGACGTGCGGTTTCGTACGCGCGAACTTTTCCTTTGCCATTGCAAAGCTCCTTTTTTCTTACAGACGGCGCGCGATCACGCGCACCAACAGGAAGGACGGGGTGCGTGGTTTCCCACGCACCTCGGGTTATGCAAATTTCGCCTGAATCTCTTCCGAGATGTTCTGCGGCACCGGATCGTAGTGATCGAACTGCATCGTGAACTGGGCGCGGCCCGACGACATCGAACGCAGGGTGTTGATGTAGCCGAACATGTTGGCCAGCGGCACGAACGCAGCAATTGCGATCGCGTTGCCGCGGTTCTCCTGGCCCGACACCTGGCCCCGACGCGAGGTCAGGTCGCCGATGATGCTGCCGGTGTATTCTTCCGGAGTCACCACTTCGACCTTCATGATCGGTTCCAGCAGTTTCGCACCGGCCTTCTTCATGCCTTCGCGCATACCCATGCGGGCGGCGATTTCGAAGGCCAGAACGCTGGAGTCCACATCGTGGAACTTGCCGTCGATCAGGGCGACCTTGAAGTCGATAACCGGGAAACCGGCCAGCGGGCCCGAATCCATCACCGACTTGATGCCTTTTTCGACGCCGGGGATGTATTCCTTCGGAACCGCACCACCAACGATCTTGGATTCGAAGGAATAGCCTTCGCCCGGCTCGGTCGGCGAAATGACCAGCTTGACCTCGGCGAACTGGCCCGAACCACCCGACTGTTTCTTGTGGGTGTAGGTGTGCTCCACCTGTTTGGACACGGTTTCGCGATAGGCCACCTGGGGCGCACCGATGTTGGCCTCGACCTTGAATTCGCGCTTCAGACGATCCACCAGGATGTCGAGGTGAAGTTCACCCATGCCCTTCATGATGGTCTGACCCGATTCCAGATCGGTTTCGACGCGGAAGGACGGGTCTTCGGCGGCCAGACGGGCCAGACCCTGAGACATCTTCTCCTGGTCGTTCTTGGTCTTGGGCTCGACCGCGATCTCGATCACCGGATCCGGGAAGGTCATGGTTTCGAGAACCACGGGCTTGGACGGATCACACAGGGTGTCGCCGGTGGTGGTCTCTTTCAGACCTGCCAGCGCGATGATGTCGCCTGCAAAGGCTTCTTCGATCTCCTCGCGGTTGATCGCGTGCATCATCATCATCCGGCCAACGCGCTCGCGCTTGCCTTTGGTCGAGTTGATCATTTGGTCGCCCTTCTTGAGGACGCCCGAGTAGATGCGGGTAAAGGTCAGCGAGCCGACAAACGGGTCGTTCATGATCTTGAACGCCAGTGCCGCGAAGGGCTGCGCGTCATCGGCCGAACGGGCGATGTTGCGCTCTTCGTTTTCGTCGCCCGGTGCAAAGCCCATATAGGCCGGCACGTCGAGCGGCGACGGCAGGAAGTCGATGACCGCGTTCAGCAGCGGCTGCACGCCCTTGTTCTTGAACGCCGAACCGGCAGCAACCGGAACGAAGCTGAGCGACAGGGTGCCCTTGCGGATCAACTTGCGCAGGGTGGCTTCGTCGGGCTCGTTGCCTTCGAGATAGGCTTCCATCGCCTCGTCGTCCTGTTCGACGGCGAGCTCGATCAGGTTGTTGCGCCATTCTTCGGCAACATCCTGAAGGTCTTCGCGGATCGGCTGACGAACCCAGCTTGCGCCGAGGTCTTCACCCTTCCAGACCCACTCTTCCATCTTGATCAGGTCGACGATGCCTTCCAGCTTGTCCTCGGCGCCGATCGGCAGGGCGATCGGTGCGGGGATCGCGCCGGTGCGCTCCTTGATCATCTTCACGCAGTTGAAGAAGTCAGCGCCGATCTTGTCCATCTTGTTGACGAACACGATGCGCGGAACCTTGTAGCGGTCAGCCTGACGCCACACGGTTTCGGTCTGCGGCTCGACGCCGGCGTTGGCGTCCAGCAGACAGACGGCACCGTCGAGAACCGCCAGCGAACGCTCGACTTCGATGGTGAAGTCAACGTGGCCGGGAGTGTCGATGATGTTGAAGCGGTATTTGGTGTCCGAGGTACCTTCGGCGGTCGGATCTTCCTGACGCTGCCAGAAAGTCGTGGTCGCAGCCGAGGTGATGGTGATCCCGCGTTCCTGTTCCTGCTCCATCCAGTCCATGGTGGCAGCGCCATCATGCACTTCGCCGATCTTGTGCGATTTGCCGGTGTAGTAGAGGATACGCTCGGTCGTGGTAGTCTTGCCCGCGTCGATGTGGGCCATGATACCGAAGTTGCGGTATCGCGTAAGGGGATATTCGCGTGCCATGTCTGCTCGCTCCTATTACCAGCGATAATGGGCGAAAGCCTTGTTGGCTTCGGCCATCTTGTGGGTGTCTTCGCGCTTCTTCACGGCAGTCCCGCGCGACTGGACAGCGTCCAGCAGCTCGCCGGCGAGGCGTTCTTCCATGGTGTTTTCGTTGCGCTTGCGGGCGGCGGTGATCAGCCAGCGGATCGCCAGGGCCTCACGACGTTCGGGGCGCACTTCGCACGGCACCTGATAGGTGGCACCGCCGACACGACGCGAACGAACCTCGACCGAGGGTTTCACGTTGTCGAGCGCTTCGTGGAACACTTCCACCGGGGCGCGCTTGATCTTGGTCTCGACGCGGGTCAGCGCGTTGTAGACGATGGTTTCTGCGACCGACTTCTTGCCGTCGATCATCAGGTTGTTCATGAACTTGGTCAGAACGCGGTCGCCATATTTGGCGTCGGGCAGAACTTCGCGTTTCTCTGCTGCGTGACGGCGCGACATGCTCGTCTCTCCTTCTTACTTCGGACGCTTCGCGCCGTACTTCGAACGGCGTTGCTTACGGTTCTTGACGCCCTGGGTATCCAGAACACCGCGCAGGATGTGGTAACGCACACCGGGAAGGTCTTTTACACGGCCGCCACGGATCAGGACAACCGAGTGCTCTTGCAGGTTGTGGCTTTCACCGGGGATGTAGGAGATCACTTCGAAACCGTTGGTCAGGCGAACCTTGGCAACTTTCCGCATAGCGGAGTTCGGTTTCTTCGGAGTGGTGGTGTACACGCGGGTGCAGACGCCGCGTTTCTGCGGGCACTGCTCCAGGTGCTGGGACTTCGAGCGTTTTACTTTCGGCTGCCGCGGTTTGCGGATCAGCTGTTGAATCGTTGGCATTCCGGTTTCTTCCCCGTTTTGCAACACACATGTCATGCACGCGCGCTGCGTGCGGCTTCATTCTTTGCGCGCTTGCGCTAACGCAAACACAAAACCCGCGAGCGTTCCCATTCCGAGGTGAACGTCGCGGTTGGTTCTCAGAGGATCGGGACGATGAAATTGTCCGGACCTTGACCACGTCTATTTGAAATCGGATATGGGGTATCCCCGGTTTCCGAGATGCTGCGCGTAATAGGGGGAGTCGGCAGCAGTGTCAACAGCCCCAGAGGATGTTGCCAAGCGCCCGGCAGACTGCCAATGTCGGGGCAACGCGCTCCTACAGGTTTGTTCATGGATAGCAAAGACATGCAAGCGATCGGCCTGTGTCGGTTCTCTTACCCGGCGTTGGGCGGCTTTCAGGTCGAGCATGCGACAATAGAAGAGCGCATTGCCTATCTATATGCCGAGGCGCGGCTTGAGGAACGGTTCCAACTGATGGAGGCCGTTGCCCTGCCTTGTCTGCGCGAGCAGACCGATCAGGAGTTTGAACTGATCATCGTCATAGGCGACAGCCTGCCCAGGGTGCACAGCGACCGGCTGCATGACCTGACCGCCGACATGCCCCAGGTCCGCATCGTCGCGGAACCACCCCGCCCCCAGCGCGAGGTGATGAAGGAGCTTCTGAACGCCGCCCGCAAGGATCCCTCCAAGCCTTGCCTGCAGTTCCGCCACGACGACGACGATGCGATCTCGGTCGATTTCATCGAACGGCTGCGTCAAACGGTGACCGATTGTCCGGGGCTGATCCGCGACAATCGCACCGTGGCGGTGGACTTCAACCGGGGTTATGTGGCCGAGGTCGGGCCCGACGGCATCTCGGCAACCGAAACCGTCCGGTCGCTCTATGTCGCGTCGCTGGGTATGTATGTGGCGGGCAAGTGTGGTCTTACGATCATGAACTTTGCCCACGAAAAAATCGGCCGTTTCATGCCGGTGATCAGCCTGAGCGATGCGCCGATGTGGGTCCGGACACACAACGGCTACAACGACTCGCGCCAGAAGAAGGTGAAACCAGTCCCGGTAGAACCCTTGACCGAGGCGCAGAAAGCCGAGTTTTCCGTTCGGTTTGCGGTTCGACAAGAACACGTCAAGCAGGTGTTTTCGGAGCAATGACAATGCAGGTTCTCGGTCTTTGCCGGTTCAGCTATCTTGGTCACGGCGGTTTCAAGATCATGCATGAAACACTCGACGAACGCCGCGCTTATCTCTATGCCCCCGAGCGCATGGAAGACAGGTTCCGCCAGTTTGAGGCGATCACTCTTCCCACTATCGCCGGGCAGACCGACCAGAACTTCGATTTCGTCATCGCCATTGGCGAATGCTTCCCCGACCACTATCTGGGCCGTCTGCAAGACCTGACCCGCGATGTTCCCCAGATCCGTATTCGTGCCTTTCCCCCGCTTCGTCACCGCACCGCGATGGCGCGCGCGCTCGACGAAGCCCGGCAGGACATCGACACGCCTTGCCTGCAATTCCGCCTTGACGACGACGACGGCATGGCGCGCGATTTCGTGGAGCGTTACCGGCAGGTGGCCGAGGATACCCGCGCGTTCTGGCAAAGGCACCCGGCGGTGGCGGTGGATTTCAATACTGGCTATGTCTTCCGCTGTGGCACACTTGGGATCGAAGTGTCCCCGTTTCAATTCGCCTACAGCGCCATTGCACTGGGTGTGATCGTCGCCCCGGGCCATACTGAAGGGATCATGCATCAAGGGCACCACAAGCTGTGGACCCTTATGCCGACCATCACCGTGCCGGGCGAGGACATGATGCTGCGCGGGCACAACGAATTTAACGACTCGCGGGCCAAACCGGGCGCCAAACAGTTCGAGTACGTTCCGCTGGATACGAATGCGGAGGCTTACTTCAAGGCCCGATTCAACGTAGATAATGCGCGGGTGAAGGAGATCTTCTCAGCCCCGCCGACGGCGTGAGCGTTCGCGGAAAAGGGTGAACAGCCCGGTGGCGACAACCAGTCCTGCGCCCAGCATGGTGACAGGATCAGGCCAGTTGCCAAAGATCAACCAGCCCAACCCCAGTGCCCAGATCAGGCTGGTGTAACGGAACGGAGCGATGAACCCCACCTCGCCCACGCGCATCACCATGACGCTGCACAGGTACCCCATCAGGACAAAGACCGACGCGCCAAGGATGAGCAACCCCAACTGCCAGTCGAGCGGCACCCACGAAACAGTCAGGGATCCCATAAGACCCAGTAAGGTAACCGTGAGGGCTGTCGCCAGGGTGACGACCATAGAGGGCACATGCGCGGACATTCGACGTGTGATTAAGTCGCGCGCGGTCACGCAAGTGACGGCCAGCAGCGCATAGATGGCATGGGTGGTGAACCCGTCCGGCCCCGGCCGCACGATCAGCAGCATGCCGCAAAACCCGATGCCGATTGCCAGCATGCGCCGCCAGCCCACCGGCTCGCCAAAGATCAGGGCCGCCCCCAGAGTGACGGTCAACGGCAAAGCCTGCAACACGGCGGTAACATTCGCCAACGGCATGTTCATCAGCGCGGTCAGAAAGAAGAAGGTGGCGCCAATTTCGGATACGCACCGCATCGCCACAAGCACTCGGTCGCGGCGGTCGAACCTCAGGTGCAGCGCCCCCAGATGCCGGGCGAGCAGGAACACCCAGACAGACGTCAGCGCTCCGCGCAGGGTGATGATCTGGAACAGAGGAAGGCTGCTGCCAAGCAACTTGACGATAGCATCGTTGACGGTAAAGGCTGCCATGCTGCCCATCATCAACAACGCCCCGCGGGTATTGGGTGACATGTTCCGACCTCTTCGCAGGGAACCTTCGCCGGCGTCGCCCGAGCGTTCGTTCACAAGCTAACTGGTCTGTTCTGACCTGCTCTGCTGAAAATGGCAAGATGGCGCGGGCGTTCAACTCAGGCTGCGTCGCCGATGCATCCAGAGGTGGAGAAGAATTCCCAGTGCATAGAACAAGATCACCGCCGCGAGCATTCCGCCCGTTCCCCCGCGTTGCAGAACGAGCATCAGAACCGGGGTACCCAGCGTGTTTCCCAGATTGCCCATCTGGGCCATCGCCCCATTGGCCAGCGCCCGGTCGCGGGCTGTTGCGTTCAGCTGTGGGATCGCTGCGAAACTCGCCCCCTGCACCAGCCCCAACGCGGCAAACAGCGCGATGCAGGTCGCGGCGGGCGGAAAGCCCAGCCAATGGCCGCAAAGCACCAGAGCAGACAGCGCAAACCCCGCCATCACGATGCGCACCGCCGGCCAGTATCGCAGCAGCGGCGTCACTATCAGCAGCGACACACCAATGCTCGCCACCGGCATCAGCCCGACCACCGCCACACGCTGCGCCTCTGGAAGCAGACCCGGAAGGATCGCGACCAGAGAGACAAATGTCAGTGTGTAGAACAGCCAGCCCATGGCCGGAGCGGCGACAAAGGCCGATCTGTAAGCTTCCCGATGTTGCTGAAGTATCTCGGCAAAACCCAAGTGATCACCCGAGACGGCTTGGGCATTGTCGGCATCCAGAAACCACCAGACCAGCACGGCAAGGGTCGCCATGGCGGCGCCATGAATCAGAAACAGCATCTGGGTACCAAAGACCTGAGCCAGTGGCAGGCCAAGCCAGGCCACGATGGAAAAAGCCACGGCAAAAAAAGTGCTCCAGAGCGTCATCGCCGGTCCGCGCAAGCGGTGGCTGGCAATTTGAGCAATCAGGGTCGGCGCGGCGACGACAATCACCAGGTGCGATAGGCCCTCGATAATCCGGCTGGCCAGCATCACGGGGAATCCGGGCAATGTGGATTGCCATATCGAACACACCGCGCCCACCGTCAGCCCGATCACCAGAAGCCGCCTGAACCCGTAGCGGGCGACGAGAATGCCCGCCGTCATCCCCAGCAAGATCCCGGCAAAGCTGATCATCGACAGCAACAGGCCAAGCCCCGCACCGCTCTCCGGATAGCGCTGAGCGATTAGGTCAAAGGGAACGGCGATCTTGGCGAACTGCCCCGCCGCCCCCAGACCGGCGCACCAGAGCAGAAGGATCAAACCTATGGAGCTAACGGGATTACGAACCATAGCATAGCGTTACTCGGTTCCCAACGGCAGAACCATAGGTTTCAGGCGTCCAGCGCGTCCGCCAGCCAACCGACGGTATCGAGCGCAGCGCGCAATGCCTGATCTTCGTTGGCGTAGCGGCCCGTGCCGTGGTGGCCGATACTGTACCAGCCGCGCCCGTCTTCGGGGTCGCGGCGGAATTCGTCGAAACCAAACGAACCGTCCGGTCGCAGAAAAATATCGACGCAGATCGTCTCGCCATCCAGGTTGATCGAGCGAAGAACCTTGTTCACATGGGCCATCGTGCGAGCCTGGCAGATTTTGACGGCTGTAACAACGGCTGCGCCGCTATGGCAATTTGTGCTAGTCTGCAACGGCGCGATGCTTGGTCATCAGCGCTCTGACCGAGCCGGGCGCTGTCCCGTACAACCTCCGGTCGCTTCCCCCAAATCGTAACAAAGGAGCCGTCATGCCTGACAAACATCATGTATTGACCATGGCCAGATACAACATGTGGCAGAACCAGAGCCAGCTTACCGCCGCTGGCGGTCTGAACGATGCCGCGCTGGAACTGGATCGGGGCGCGTTCTTCGGGTCGATCCGCAGAACCCTGTCGCACCTCTTCTGGGCCGATCAGCTATGGCTGAGCCGGTTTGCGCAGACACCGCCGCCGACGGTCGGTGGCAAGGAATCTGTCAATTTCGTCAAGGACTGGAGCCATTTTCCGGACGAGCGCGCGGCCCTGGATCGGAGCATCCTTAACTGGGCGCACAGCGTCACACCGGATTGGTTCGATGGCAGACTGAGATGGACCTCGGTCATGCTGAACGGCGAACAGGTTACTCCGCGCAAGACCTTGGTGCTTGGCTTCTTCAATCACCAGACCCACCACCGGGGCCAGATCCACGCCATGCTGACGGCGGCCGGTGCCATGCCCGCGGATACCGATATCATTCTGATGCCCGAACGCTTCGCCGCGATGTGATCCCGCCAAAAGAAAGACCCCCGCGCCATCGCGCGGGGGTCTCTGTCTTGCTACGCTTCCGGTCCGACCAGATCAGTTGCGGCTTTCCGGAGTGTCGACCAGCGAGTCGAAATCGTCATCGACGATATCGGCATCCATGATCGGCGCGGCCAGGGCAGCGGCGGCTTCGGCCTCTTCGCGACGGGCGGTGATCACCACGTTGTCACGCTGCGTCGCGATATGGCGGACGCGCTGGGTCGCACCACCGGTACCCGCCGGGATCAGGCGGCCGACGATGACGTTCTCCTTGAGACCAACCAGCTTGTCCATCTTGCCCTGAACCGAAGCCTCGGTCAGGACACGGGTGGTTTCCTGGAAGGAGGCCGCCGAGATGAACGAACGGGTCTGCAACGACGCCTTGGTGATCCCCAAGAGAATCGGCTCACCCGAGGCCGCACGACCACCGCGGGCGATGATCTTTTCATTGGCGGCGTCGAACTCCTGCTTGTCGACATGTTCACCTTTGAGCAGGGTGGTATCGCCGCTGTCGGTGATCTCCCATTTTTGCAGCATCTGGCGCACGATGACTTCGATGTGCTTGTCGTTGATCTTCACGCCTTGCAGACGATAGACCTCCTGCACCTCTTTCACCATGTAGTTGGCCAGAGCCTCGACACCCAGGATCGACAGGATGTCGTGCGGGGCCGGGTTGCCGTCCATGATATAGTCACCCTTCTGCACGAAGTCGCCTTCCTGCACCGGGATGTGCTTGCCCTTGGGCACCATGTATTCGACGGGCTCCAGACGGTCGTCCGACGGTTCGATGGTGATGCGACGCTTGTTCTTGTAATCGCGTCCGAACCGCACATAGCCATCGGCTTCGGCGATGATCGCGTGATCCTTGGGACGACGGGCCTCGAACAGTTCTGCCACGCGGGGCAGACCCCCGGTGATGTCCTTGGTCTTGGCGCCTTCACGCGGGATACGGGCAATGACGTCACCGGCCTCGACGGTCTGGCTGTCTTCGACAGACAGGATCGCATCCACCGACATCGGGTAGTGTACCGGGTTGCCGGCATCGTTGCGCACCGGTTCGCCATCTTCACCGACCAGGATGATCTCGGGCTTCAGCTCGCTGCCGCGCGGGGCGGCACGCCAGTCGATCACGATCTTCTGGGTCATGCCAGTCGCTTCGTCGGTCTCGTCGCGCACCGCAAGGCCCGAAACGAGGTCGACATATTTCGCGGTACCGGCTTTCTCGGCGATGATCGGCAGGGTGTAGGGATCCCACTCGAACAGCTTGTCGCCGCGCTTGACCGCTGCACCGTCCTTGACGAACAGCTTGGAACCATAGCCCAGCTTGAAGCTGGCACGCTCCTCGCCCTGCGCATCCTTGATCAGCAGCTTCATGTTGCGGCCCATGACCAGGCTTTCGCCTGCGGCATTGAGCAGAAGCTGCGGATTCTCGAACGCGATGGTGCCGTCTTGGTTGGCTTCCTGGAAGGACTGCTGGCCACCCTGGGCAACGCCGCCGATGTGGAAGGTCCGCATCGTCAGCTGTGTTCCCGGCTCACCGATTGACTGCGCGGCGATGATGCCGACAGCTTCGCCGATGTTCACCCGGGTACCGCGCGCCAGGTCACGCCCGTAACACTGGGCGCAAACGCCCTCTTCGCTTTCGCAGGTCAGCGGCGACCGGACGCGGGAGGTCTGCACACCGGCTTCGTGGATGGCATCCGCCATCCGTTCGTCGATGAGCTGGCCAGCGGCCACGATCACCTCATCCGTGCCCGGACGCAGGATATCGTCGGCCGCGACACGACCCAGGATACGCTCGGCCAGCGAGGCGACGATTTCACCATCGTTGACGGCGGCCTCGGCGGTGATGCCGCGGTCGGTGCCGCAATCGGGCTCGCGCACGATGCAGTCCTGCGCCACGTCCACCAGACGACGGGTCAGGTAACCCGAGTTCGCCGTCTTCAGAGCGGTGTCCGACAGACCTTTCCGTGCGCCGTGGGTCGAGTTGAAGTATTCAAGAACGGTCAGACCTTCCTTGAAGTTCGAGATGATCGGCGTCTCGATGATGTCGCCGTTGGGCTTGGCCATCAGGCCGCGCATGCCGCCCAGCTGCTTCATCTGGGTCACCGAGCCCCGCGCGCCCGAGTGGGCCATCATGTAGACCGAGTTCGGTTCCTGGTCGGCGCCGTTTTCGTCCTTCTTGACCGACGAGATGGTGTTCATCATCGCCTCGGTGACGCGGTCGTTACACTTCGACCAGGCATCGACGACCTTGTTGTACTTTTCGCCCTGAGTGATCAGGCCGTCCATGTACTGCTGTTCAAAGTCCTTCACCTGTTCGCGGGTGTCCTCGACGATACCCCATTTGTCATCGGGGATCACCATGTCGTCCTTGCCGAACGAAATGCCCGCCTTGAACGCCTCGCGGAAGCCCATGGTCATGATCTGGTCGCAGAAGATCACCGATTCCTTCTGACCGCAGTAGCGGTAGACGGTGTCGATCACCTGCTGCACTTCTTTCTTGCGCAGCAGACGGTTGACCAGTTCGAACGGAGCCTTGTTGTTCATCGGCAGGAGCGCGCCCAGGCGCACACGGCCCGGCGTGGTCTCGACCCGCTTGTAAACTTCGTTGCCCTCGTCGTCGATCTGCTTGATCCGCGCGGTGATCTTGGTGTGCAGATGCACCTCTTTTGCGTCCAGCGCGTGCTGCACCTCGTCAATCGAGCCAAAGACCTTACCTTCACCCGGCATGCCTTCGCGTTCCAGGGTCAGATAGTAAAGACCCAGGATCATGTCCTGCGACGGCACGATGATCGGCGCGCCGTTGGCAGGCGACAGAACGTTGTTCGTGGACATCATCAGGACGCGGGCTTCCAGCTGGGCCTCAAGGCTCAGCGGCACGTGCACGGCCATCTGGTCGCCGTCAAAGTCGGCGTTGAAGGCCGAACAGACCAGCGGGTGCAACTGGATCGCCTTGCCTTCGATCAGCATCGGCTCGAACGCCTGGATGCCCAGACGGTGCAGCGTCGGCGCACGGTTCAACAGAACCGGATGCTCGCGGATCACCTCGTCCAGGATATCCCAAACCTCCGGACGCTCTTTCTCGACCAGTTTCTTGGCCTGCTTGACGGTGCTGCTGAGGCCCTTGGCCTCTAGCCGCGAATAGATGAACGGCTTGAACAGTTCGAGCGCCATCTTCTTGGGCAGGCCGCACTGATGCAGTTTCAGTTCCGGACCGGTCACGATGACCGAACGGCCCGAGAAGTCGACGCGTTTCCCCAGAAGGTTCTGACGGAAGCGGCCCTGCTTGCCTTTCAGCATGTCCGACAGCGATTTCAGCGGGCGCTTGTTGGCGCCGGTGATCACGCGGCCACGGCGGCCATTGTCGAACAGCGCATCGACCGACTCTTGCAGCATCCGCTTTTCGTTGCGGACGATGATATCGGGCGCGCGCAGCTCGATCAGGCGCTTCAGACGGTTGTTCCGGTTGATCACCCGGCGATACAGGTCGTTCAGGTCCGAGGTCGCGAAACGGCCACCGTCCAGCGGCACCAGCGGGCGCAGTTCCGGCGGAATGACCGGGATCACGGTCATCACCATCCACTCGGGACGGTTGCCAGACTCGAGGAAGCTTTCGACAACTTTCAGCCGCTTGATGATCTTCTTGGGCTTCAACTCGCCGGTGGCCTCGGCCAGATCGGCGCGCAGCTGTTCGGCTTCGGCTTCCAGGTCGATCTGGGACAGCATCTCGCGGATCGCCTCAGCGCCGATATTAGCGGTGAAGGCATCCATGCCGAACTGGTCCTGTGCATCCATGTACTCTTCTTCGGTCATCAGCTGACCGTAGGTGAGATCGGTCAGGCCCGGCTCGGTGACCACGTAGTTTTCAAAGTAGAGGATGCGTTCCAGATCCCGAAGGGTCATGTCCAGCATCAGGCCGATCCGGCTGGGCAGCGACTTCAGGAACCAGATATGGGCCACGGGCGCGGCCAGTTCGATATGGCCCATACGCTCGCGACGGACCTTTTGCAGCGTCACTTCCACACCGCATTTTTCGCAGACAACGCCGCGATATTTCATGCGCTTGTACTTGCCGCACAGGCATTCGTAATCCTTGATCGGGCCAAAAATACGGGCGCAGAACAGGCCGTCACGCTCGGGCTTGAACGTGCGATAGTTGATGGTCTCGGGCTTCTTGATCTCGCCATAGGACCACGAGAGGATCCGCTCGGGGCTGGCCAGCGACACCTTGATCTCGTCAAAGACCTTCGGCGGCGTCAGCGGGTTGAACGGGTTGTTCGTCAGTTCCTGGTTCATTTGTTTTCCTCAAATTCGTGCGGAAGGGATGATGGGGTAAGGGCGCGCGGCCCTTACTCGTCCACCTCCGCATCCAGGAGTTCCATGTTCAGGCCGAGGCCGCGGACTTCCTTGACGAGAACATTAAAGCTCTCGGGAATGCCCGCTTCGAAGTTATCCTCGCCCTTGACGATCGATTCATAGACCTTGGTACGGCCTGCCACGTCATCCGACTTCACCGTCAGCATCTCTTGCAGGGTATAGGCGGCGCCATAGGCTTCCAGAGCCCAGACTTCCATCTCCCCGAAGCGCTGACCACCGAACTGCGCCTTGCCGCCCAACGGCTGCTGGGTCACCAGGCTGTACGGTCCGGTCGAACGCGCGTGGATCTTGTCGTCGACCAGGTGGTGCAGCTTGAGCAGGTACTTGATGCCCACGGTGACCGGACGCGCGAACTGCTCGCCGGTGCGGCCGTCGAACAGGATGCTCTGGCCGCTGGTGTCAAACCCGGCGCGTGTCAGCGCGTCGTTGACGTCAGCCTCTTTCGCGCCGTCGAACACCGGCGTCGCGATCGGCACACCGCGGGTGACATTGCCCGCAGCTTCGACCAGCGCGTCGGCGTCCAGGCCCGAGATGCCCTCTTCGTACACGTCCTCGCCATAGGCGTGGCGCATCGCGTCGCGCACCGGGGTCAGGTCACCCGACCGGCGATACTCTTGCAGCGCATCGTCGATCCGCAGACCCAGGCCGCGTGCGGCCCAACCCATATGGGTTTCCAGGATCTGACCGACGTTCATCCGCGACGGCACACCCAGCGGGTTGAGACAGAAGTCTACCGGAGTACCATCCGCGAGGAACGGCATGTCCTCCATCGGTACCACTTTCGAAATCACACCCTTGTTGCCGTGACGGCCGGCCATCTTGTCGCCCGGTTGCAGCTTGCGCTTCACCGCGATGAAGACTTTGACCATCTTCATCACACCCGGCGGCAGGTCGTCGCCGCGGCGGACCTTCTCGACCTTGTCCTCGAACCGGGCATCCAGAGCACGCTTTTGCAGCTCGTACTGCTCGTTCAGGGCCTCGACGATCTTGGCGTCTTCCTCGTTCTCCAGGGCCAGCTGCCACCACTGACCACGGGTCAGGGTTTCCAGCAGGTCCTCGGTGATCTCGGAACCCGGCTTGATGCCCTTGGGACCCTTGACCGCGACCTTGCCCATGATCAGCGATTTCAGACGCGCATAGATATTGCGGTCCAGGATCGCCAGCTCGTCGTCCCGGTCACGGGCCAGACGTTCGACTTCCTCGCGCTCGATCTGAAGCGCACGTTCGTCCTTGTCGACGCCGTGGCGGTTGAAGACCCGGACCTCGACCACGGTACCGTAGTCACCCGGCTTTACCCGCAGCGACGTATCGCGCACATCCGATGCCTTCTCGCCAAAGATGGCGCGCAGCAGTTTTTCTTCCGGCGTCATCGGGCTTTCGCCCTTGGGCGTGATCTTGCCCACCAGAATGTCGCCCGGCTGCACTTCGGCACCGATATAGACGATGCCCGCCTCGTCGAGGTTGCGCAGCGCTTCCTCGCCGACGTTCGGGATGTCGCGGGTGATCTCTTCCGGCCCAAGCTTGGTGTCACGGGCGGCGACCTCGAATTCCTCGATATGGATCGAGGTAAAGACGTCATCACGCGCGATGCGCTCGGAGATCAGGATCGAGTCCTCGTAGTTGTAACCGTTCCACGGCATGAAGGCCACGACCACGTTCTTGCCCAGGGCCAGTTCGCCCATGTCGGTCGACGGGCCGTCTGCAATCACTTCACCCTTGGACACCATGTCACCCACCTTGACCAGCGGACGCTGGTTGATGCAGGTGTTCTGGTTTGAGCGCTGGAACTTGCGCATGCGGTAGATGTCGACGCCCGCATCGCCCAGTTCCAGATCCTCGGTGGCCCGGATCACGATCCGCTGCGCATCGACCTGGTCGATGATACCGGCACGTTTTGCCTGAATGGCCGCGCCCGAGTCGATGGCGACCTTGGCCTCGATCCCGGTGCCGACCAGCGGCGCCTCGGCCCGCAGGAGCGGAACCGCCTGACGCTGCATGTTCGAGCCCATCAGAGCGCGGTTGGCGTCGTCGTTTTCCAGGAACGGGATCAGCGAGGCCGCAACAGAAACCAGCTGTTTTGGCGATACGTCGATCAGGTCCACGTTTTCAACCGGGGCCAGGGTATAATCGCCAGCCTGACGGGTGTTGACCAGTTCGTTCACGAACCTGCCGTTCTCGTCCAGCGTCGCGTTGGCCTGTGCCACCGTGTGACGCATTTCCTCGGTCGCGGACATATAGTGCACCTCGTCGGTGACCTGTCCGTCATTGACGACGCGATACGGGGTCTCGATGAAGCCGTACTTGTTGACGCGGGCAAAGGTGGCCAGCGAGTTGATCAGACCGATGTTCGGACCTTCGGGCGTTTCAATCGGGCACATCCGGCCATAGTGAGTCGGGTGCACGTCGCGCACCTCGAAACCAGCACGCTCGCGGGTCAGACCGCCCGGCCCAAGTGCCGACAGGCGGCGCTTGTGGGTGACTTCGGACAGCGGGTTGGTCTGGTCCATGAACTGGCTGAGCTGCGAAGAGCCGAAGAATTCGCGCACCGCAGCAGCTGCCGGTTTCGCGTTGATCAGGTCCTGCGGCATGACGGTGTCGATCTCGACCGAGGACATGCGCTCCTTGATCGCCCGCTCCATACGCAGAAGGCCCACACGGTACTGGTTTTCCATCAACTCGCCGACCGAGCGCACCCGACGGTTGCCCAGGTGGTCGATATCGTCGATATCGCCCTTGCCGTCGCGCAGTTCGACAAGGGCGCCGATGCAGGCGATAATGTCTTCGCGGCGCAAGGTGCGCTGGGTGTCGGCGGCATCAAGGTCGAGACGCATGTTCATCTTGACCCGACCAACGGCCGACAGGTCATAGCGCTCGCTGTCAAAGAACAGGGTGTCGAACATGGCCGAGGCGGCCTCGACGGTGGGCGGCTCACCCGGACGCATGACGCGATAGATATCCATGAGCGCGGTTTCCCGGTTCATGTTCTTGTCCTGCGCCATGGTATTGCGGATGTAGGGACCGACGTTGATGTTGTCGATGTCCAGAACCGGGATATCGGTGATACCCGCATCCAGCAGTTCCTTGACGGTACCACCGACCAGATCGCCGTCCTTGTCGTATTCCAGGGTCAGCTCGTCGCCAGCCTCGACATAGATCGCGCCGGTTTCCTCGTTGATGATATCCTTGGCCACGAACTTGCCGACGATGTGCCCGAACGGAACCAGCAGGCTCTTGACGGTGCCCTCCTCGATCAGCTTCTTCACCGCGCGCGGAGTGATCTTCTTGCCGGCCTCGGCAATCACCTCGCCCGTTCCGGCATCGACCAGATCATAGGTCGGGCGGGTGCCGCGCACACGGTCGGGGAAGAAGGGCGTGACCCAGCCCTTCTTCTTCTCCAGCTTGAAGGAGATGGTCTTGTAATAGGCATCCATGATGCCTTCCTGATCGAGACCCAGCGCATAGAGCAGCGTCGTCACCGGCAGCTTGCGGCGACGGTCGATGCGGGCGAACACGATGTCCTTGGCGTCAAACTCGAAGTCCAGCCACGAGCCGCGATACGGGATGATGCGGCAGGCGAACAGCAGTTTGCCCGAGGAATGGGTCTTGCCCTTGTCATGGTCGAAGAACACGCCCGGCGAACGGTGCATCTGGGACACGATCACCCGCTCGGTCCCGTTCACGATAAACGTGCCGTTGGGCGTCATGAGCGGCATGTCGCCCATGAACACGTCCTGCTCCTTGATGTCCTTCACGCTCTTGCCGCCGGTATCCTCGTCGACATCGAACACGATCAGGCGCAGGGTGACCTTCAGCGGCGCGCTATAGGTCATGTCGCGCTGCATGCACTCCTCGACGTCGTACTTCGGCTTTTCCAGCTCGTATTTGACAAATTCCAGAACACTGGTCTCGTTAAAGTCCTTGATCGGAAAGACCGACTGGAACACGCCCATGATGCCTTCGCCATCGGCGGGCTTGGCGCCGTCGCCGGAGTTCAGGAACAGGTCGTAGGAGGATTTCTGGACCTCGATGAGGTTCGGCATTTCCAGCACTTCGCGGATCTTGCCGTAATACTTGCGAAGACGTTTCTGGCCAAGGAACGATTGAGCCATGTCAGATGTCACCTTTTCATTTTCTCACCGGTCAAGGGCGCCGCCGGGCCCCGGCGCCTTGACCATTCGAGACGACACGTTCGGATCAATTCATGGCCACCGTCCCGAGTGGCGGCCTCCCGATGCTCGAACCGCGTCTTAGAAAACGCCCCTCTGCCAGAGGCCCTTTCTAAGACAGGTTCGGCTGGACCCGGAGTTTTCCGGGCCCAGCCAATACTACGATGCGTCTGCGACGCACCTGTAACAGTGCTTAGGCCAGTTCGACCTCGGCGCCGGCTGCTTCCAGCTTGGCCTTGATCTCTTCTGCTTCTGCCTTTGCAATGCCTTCCTTGATCTTGCCGCCGGCTTCGACCAGGTCCTTGGCTTCTTTCAGGCCCAGACCGGTGATGCCGCGAACTTCTTTGATCACGTTGATCTTCGAAGCGCCGGCGTTCTTCAGAACGACGTCGAATTCGGTCTTTTCTTCTTCGGCAGCTGCGCCGCCGGCGTCGCCGCCTGCTGCTGCCATCATCACGGCGCCGCCAGCTGCGGGCTCGATGCCGTATTCGTCCTTCAGGATGTTTTTCAGTTCCTGTGCTTCCAGCAGGGTCAGACCCACGATGCTTTCTGCGAGTGCTTTCAGATCAGCCATTTTATCAGCTCTTTCCGTTTACAGTGTGTGTGTTCCAACGTCGGGGCACATGCCCCACGCAGATCATTCAGTGCCAACCGCTTACGCAGCTTCCGCCTTCTCGATGATGGTGGAAAGGATGCCAGCGATGTTGCTTGCAGGTGCGCCAATCGCGCCAGCGATGTTCGAAGCGGGTGCGCCGATGCACGACACGATCTGAGCGATAAGCTCTTCGCGCGACGGCATTTTCGACACGGCTTCGACGCCAGCACGGTCCAGAGCCGCTCCGCCCATTGCACCGCCGAGGATCTCAAACTTCTTGTTATCCTTGGCGAAGCCCTCGGCCACCTTGGCTGCTGCCACGGGGTCCTCGGAATAGGTCAGAACGGTCATACCCGTCAGCAGGTCGGCCATGCTTGCACACGGCTTTCCCTCAAGGGCGATTTTGGCGAGCCTGTTCTTGGCAACACGCACGGACCCACCCACTTCGCGTGCACGCGCGCGCAGGTCCTGCATCTCGGCAACTGTCAGACCGGCGTAGTGAGCAACCACCACGACGCCAGAGCTTTCGAAGATCTGGCCGAGTTCCTCGACCACTTTCTCTTTCTGGGCTCTATCCACAGTTCTCTCCAAGTTTGGGACGTTGAGGCGTCCCGGCTCATATTTGCCGGGCTCGCACCCGGCGTTCATGTCCGCATTACGGGGCTGAGCCAAATAATCGCCCGAGGGTCGAGCCCTCGATCTCTTTGGTCCTTCCCGTCTCAGGCAGGAAATTAAGACCACGAATGCGGCCACCCACCGTCTTGGACGAAACGAAATAAAGCGCACGACGAATCGCACGCTTTACATCGAAGCCTTACTTAGGGCAGAGCGGCGGGGTTTCCAAGAGGTAAAACGACCGATCGGCGCGATCAGGCCGCTGGATACCCCACTTCGAAACGACGGGCCGCAGTTCCGTCGAGATCAATAGCGAGCTCAAGGCTCACGCCTTCCGCACGCAACCGGTCCAGTCGTTCGGCATCAACTCCGTGCAGATCGGAATGCAGGGCCCGCAGCTGCTCCTCGGCGTCGGGTAGGTCGAGCATCTCGCGGATCCGCTCGGTCAGGGGCACGGTAAACCCACTGGAGGCGAGCCGCCATTCAAGCTTGGCCCGCCAGACGTCATAGTCCAGCCCGATGTGATGAAGCAGTGCCGCGCCCTCGCGAACCGGCACGTATCGCTCGGCGATCTCGCTGCCATCGGCGCGCTGCGCCCAATGCTGACGCAGGCTGACGCCCGGCAGACCGCAGCGGACAAAGGATTTCCCTTGCGGATGACCAATCAACCCCTTTCTGCGGGGGCCGAACAATGCCGCGCTGTCGCCATAGACCCGGCGGGCAACATCCCGCTCCATCGGCAGGCGATAGACATTGCCCGACAGTCCCGCCGGGGCCGCAACAATTTCCGCGGTTTCCACCCGAACCGCCTCTGTTGCCTCGGGCATGGCAGCCAGAAAGTCGGATATTGTCCCGTCGTTGACATACAGGAACTCGTCCGCATCGACATTCAGCAGCCATCCGTCCGGCATTGACCTATAGACCCAGCTCAGCGCCATGTTCTGCCGCTTGGTAAAACGTGTGTCGGGCGTCAGTCCCAGATCGGCCCAGAATTCGGCGGTACACGGGATACAGGTCACCGAGGGATGGTTGGCAAGCACCTCCTGCGCAGGATCATCCGGGTTGTCGAACAGCAAAGTAAGACCCGACGCGCCCGCCTCGAGATACCACGCTGCAAACCGCAACGTATCGACGAGCGGCTCGTTAAGGATGGCGCCCACGCGCCATTGCGAGGTCATGCCTCACACCTTTTTGTCATTGCTGCCCGCCTCTGTCATCGCTGGACGTTTTTTCGCGGCGACCGTACACCGAAGGCCGCAGTCAAGTCAAAACGGCGTTGGGCATCAGCACAGTATCGGCAGAGCAGGTTGCAAAAAAGAAAAACCCGGCACCGCCGCTAGCGGTGCCGGGTTCAATGATCAAGCCACGACCGAGGTCGTCGCCCGTTGTCTCTTAGTTACCCGAGGCGCTTGCCACGTCAACCGACACGCCCGGACCCATGGTCGAGCTGAGCGCGATCTTTTTCAGATAGGTGCCCTTTGCACCGGTCGGCTTGGCCTTGGCCACGGCATCCACAAAGGCGCGGACGTTTTCGACCAGCTTGGCCTCGTCGAACGACACCTTGCCGACGCCTGCATGGATGACACCGGCCTTTTCGGCCTTGAACTGCACTTCACCGCCCTTGGCGTTCTGCACGGCCTGGGCGACATCCATGGTCACGGTGCCAACCTTGGGGTTCGGCATCAGGTTGCGCGGGCCGAGGATCTTACCCAGACGGCCGACAACCGGCATCATGTCCGGGGTCGCGATGCAGCGGTCGAACTCGATCTTGCCGGACTGGATGGTCTCCATCAGGTCCTCGGCGCCAACGATGTCCGCACCAGCGGCCTGTGCCTCGTCGGCCTTGGGGCCACGGGCAAAGACGGCGACGCGCACGGTCTTGCCGGTACCGTTCGGCAGGCCGACAACACCACGGACCATCTGGTCCGCGTGACGCGGATCAACGCCCAGGTTCATCGCGATCTCGACGGTCTCGTCGAACTTGGCCGAGGCCGACGACTTGATCAGGGCGACAGCTTCTTCGACCGACAGGTTTTCCTTGCCGGCAAAAGTTTCGCGGGCTGCGCGGGTGCGTTTTCCAAGCTTTGCCATCTTACTTCACCTCGATGCCCATGGACCGGGCCGAGCCCAGGATGATCTGCATTGCGCCATCGATGTCGTTGGCGTTCAGATCCTTCATCTTTGCCTCTGCGATCTCACGCACCTGCGCAACGGTGACGGTGCCGGCGGTTGCGCGCGAGGGGGTCTTGGAACCCGACTGGATCTTGGCGGCCTTCTTCAGGAAATAGGACGCGGGCGGCGTCTTGATTTCCATGGTGAAGGATTTGTCCTGGTAATAGGAAATCACGGTCGGGCAGGGTGCGCCCACTTCCATGTCTGCGGTCTTGGCGTTGAACGCCTTGCAGAATTCCATGATGTTGATGCCGCGCTGACCCAGCGCCGGACCAACTGGCGGCGACGGGTTCGCCTTGCCTGCGGGCACCTGAAGCTTCAGCGTGCCGATCAGTTTCTTGGCCATTGGCCTTCTCCTTTTTCAACACCTTCGGGGCGCGCCCCTCGGGTTCTCATGTTGTGTGGTCCGGCACAGGATGACGCGTCACCCCGAACCTCCCACATTGCATTCACCTCAGGCCTGTTTGGCGACCTGGGTGAAATCCAGTTCGACCGGGGTTTCCCGGCCAAAGATCGACACCGACACGCGCAGTTTCTGGCTGTCGTCGTCCACGCCCTCGACCATGCCGTCGAAACCTTCGAACGGACCGTCGTTGACCTTGACCCGCTCGCCGATCTCGAACGAGATCAGGGTGCGCGGCGCCTCTTCACCTTCCTGCACGCGGTTGAGTATCTGGTTGACCTCGGCATCGCGCATCGGCATCGGGCGGCCCTGCGGGCCCAGGAAACCGGTGACCCGGTTGATCGAGTTGATCAGGTGATAGCCCCGATCGGACATTTCCATGTGCACCAGAACATAACCGGGCATGAAACGGCGCTCGGTCGTGACCTTCTTGCCCCGGCGCACCTCGATGACCTCTTCGGTAGGCACCAGCACTTCGTCGATCTGATCCTCAAGGCCATTCTCGGCGACCGAGGAACGGATCTGCTCTGCGACCTTCTTTTCGAAGTTCGAAAGAACGCTGACCGAGTACCACCGTTTCGCCATGAACCTGTCGTCCTTGTCTTGTTTTGCCAGGTCGCTCAAGCGCCCTGGCGAATGTGTCGATTTCTGCCGCAGCGAAGCCGCGCTCTCCGGAACAAAAAGCGGCGCGCAGCTCGAATCGCCGCACGCCCATCCCAAAGGTTCCGCGTGAACTAGCCCCTGAACCGCCGATGTGCAAGACCGGATTGTCCACCCGGCCCGTAGCGGGTCAGTTGAACATCCCCAGTAGCAGCTGCAAACCGCCCCGGATCGACAGATCGACCAAGGCAAAGAAAACGGCTGTCAGGGCTGCCATGATAAAGACCATGACCGTGGTCAGCAGAACCTCGCGGCGGGTCGGCCAGACAACTTTGGATACTTCTGCGCGGACCTGCTGGATGAACTGGATCGGGTTGCTGGTGGCCATCTGCCTGACTTCTCTCTGCTTGCGGACTATGGGCACATAGCCGGACCGAGGGCCAAATTCAAGGCCGGTTCAACTTGTCCGACACCGGTTCAGGCCGGTGCCGTCAGATAGTCGGCATCGGCGACCTTTTCCAGCCAGTTGGCCACCTGCCCATTCTCCGCCTCTTGAATGGCCAGATGGACCATGCCGGTATAGGGCGCGGCCCCGTGCCAGTGTTCCTCGCCCGGCGGGATCCAGACCGTGTCGCCGGCGCGGATCAGGCGTGGCGCGGCATTACGGGTGCCGACCAGTCCCACGCCGGACAGCACATGCAGCGTCTGACCCAGCGGATGAGTATGCCAGGCCGTCCTCGCCCCCGGCTCGAACCCCACACGCAAGGCGCGCACGCGCGCCGGTTCCGGTGCTTCGATCACCGGGTCCTGCCAGACCGTTCCGGTGAACCACTCCTCGTTCGCGCGCCGGGTCGGACGACTGCCGCTTGCGAATATCTCCATTCTGACTCTCCCCTGTCCCCGTCAGTCTGGCGCAAACCGGCAAGGCGTCAAGGCTTCGGCCGGTCGTCCCAGTCATTCGACAGGATGCGGCGGGCGTCGCCTTCGGGATCGTCATACTGGTTGGACCGCACGGTATAGACAAAGGCCAGCAGCCCGACCGCGCCCAGGATCAGGGAGATTGGAATCAGATAGGACAGGACTTCCATAGGCTCACCTCAGGCGCAGCGCGTTCAGAGATACGGTAATGGAGGAGGTCGACATGGCCAAGGCCGCAATCAGCGGCGAACACAGGCCGACAACGGCCAGGGGCACCGCGATCACGTTGTAGACGGTCGCGATCTGGAAATTCTCGCGAATGCGCCGGGTCGCCTTCTTGGCTGTGTCGCAGGCCCCGGCAATCGGGCTCAGATCGGTGCCCAGCAATACGATGTCAGAGGCAACCCGCGCCGCATCCAGCGCCGAGGCGGGCGAGATCGAGACATGGGCGGCAGCCAGGGCGGCGGTATCGTTCAACCCGTCGCCCACCATCAGGATGCGCTTGCCCTGCCCGGCCAGTGCCTGCACCCGCGCCACCTTGTCCTGTGGCAGTGCCTCGGCCATCCAATTGGCAATGCCCAGACGGTTTGCCAGCGCCTCGACCGCGCCGGTGGTATCGCCCGAGATCAGCATGACCTGCTTGCCCGACGCCTTCAGCGCTGCAACCGTTTCCTCGGCCCCCGGGCGCAGCGCGTCCGTGAACAGAAAGCCAACGGGCGCCTGATCGCCCACGGCCAACCAGGCCGATGTCTGCCCGCCATGCGTTGCACCGACCCAGGCCGCGCGGCCAAGGCGCACGCGCTTGCCCTGCCAGACACCTTCGGTGCCATAGCCCGGAACCTCGCTCACATCCTCGACCGCCGCCGGTTCGGCTCCGACAGCGCGCGCCGCGCGGGTCAGTGATACCGACAGCGGATGCGAGGATGCCTGTGCCAGGGCCAGCGCGATCGACAGATCCTCGCCTGCGATGTCATCCAGATTGATCAGTTCCGGCGTGCCCGCAGTCAGCGTACCGGTCTTGTCAAACACCACTGTATCGACCTCGGCCAGTCGTTCCAGCGCGGTTGCATGCTTGATCAGCATGCCCTTCTTAAACAACCGCCCCGACGCGGCAGTGGTCACCGCCGGCACCGCAAGGCCCAGCGCGCAAGGGCAGGTGATAATCAGAACGGCCGCGGCGATGTTCAGCGCGGTGCGCACATCGCCAGAATACACAAGCCAGCCCAGAAAACTGAGCGCCGACAAGATGTGAACTCCCGGCGCATAAAGTTTCGCCGCGCTGTCAGCCAGCGAGGTATAGCGCGACCGCCCGCTTTCGGCGATGGCGACCAGATCCGCCATGCGGTGCAGAGACGTCTCCTGCCCCACGGCACTGGCACGGATCACCAGCGGCCCGGTAAGGTTGACCTCGCCGGCACTGACCGCAAGCCCGGGCTCGGCAAAGACAGGCAACGTCTCGCCCGTCAGCAACGACCGATCGAGTTCCGAGCGGCCTTCGACGATTTCACCGTCGACCGGCATCCGCCCGCCCGGGCGCACCAGGATCAGATCCCCAACCGCCAGTTGCGCCACCGGCACTTCGGTCTCGCGTCCATCCTCCAGCCGGATCGCGCGGGGCACTTCGAGCGCAGCCAGTTCCTCGGCGGCGGATCGCGCCACCGCCCTTGTCCGGTAATCGAGGTAGCGCCCCGCCAGCAGGAAAAAGGTCAGCGTCAGCGCCGCGTCGAAATAGGCGTGTTCGCCCGACAGCGAGGTTTCCCATAGTGATGTCACCAGCGCCAGCACGATGGCCAGTACGATGGGTACGTCCATGTTCAGGCGCTTGACCTTCAGCGCGCTCCAGGCGCTGATAAAAAACGGCTGCGCCGAAAACGCGATGGCCGGCATCGCGATGGCTGCTGAAATCCAGTGGAACATATCGCGCGTCGCATCCGACGCGCCAGACCAGACCGACACCGACAGCAGCATGACGTTCATCGAGGCAAAGCCGGCAACCGCCAAGCGCATCAGCAGGTCACGACCGGCCCGATCCGTCTGGGTCGCGCTCAACGCGCCCGCGTCCAGTTCATGCGCCTCGTATCCGGCACGTTCCAGCACCGGGATCAGGTCGGCCGCGCGCACATCGGGCGCGGCCTTGATCAGGGCGCGTTTCAGCGTCAGGTTCACCCGTGCATCCTCGACCCCCTGATGCGCCTGCAAGGCGCGCTCAACCGTCGAGATACAGGCCGAACAATGAATGCCCGGCAGGGACAATGCGATCTGGACATCCTCGGGTACCGGTTTGGCCGGTTCCACCGGAGCTGCCACGCAAGCCGGGCAGGCCGCAAGCGAAGGGCGAAGCTGCGCGGTCACGCTATCACCCTTTCACATGCAGAACGACGCGTTGTGTGAACTCGGTACCATCTTCGGCGCGCGCCACCATGCGAATGTTCCAGTTGCCGTCACCCAATTCGGCCTTGGCCACATAGGCCGTGCCGTCAAAGGTGAAGGCGGGTTCGATATCTTCCTTGACGTGGGTCGCACGGCCCAGCACCGCCTTCAGCTCGGCCACCTCGACCGGCTGGCCCGCCTGATCGGTGATCGAGAGGGTGACAAGACCACCCAAGGCATCGGCACGCACGGACCAGCCCAAGGACTCTTGCGCATGCAGCCGGGTGTTGAATTCCTGGCTGGCGACGTAAGAGTTCTTAACTTCCAATCCCGGAAAGGTTTTGACCGCACTGACGGCCAGCAGAATGTTGACCCCGATGATCACGCCAAAGGCGCCGATGAAGACAGCCGCAGCGTGCTTTCCGGTGAACTTGCGTTCGCTCATGCTCAGTTCCCCCGTCCGTTGAACGTCGTGTCCTTGTAGGCTCGCTCGCCATTGCCAAGGTCCTCGACCCAGATCCGCGCATCGGTGCTGGCGGCGTTCGACGGCGCGGCATCTTTTGGTGCAACAATATATACACGCTGCAACTGGGCCGTGTCAGCCGGAACGATCACGGATTCATACGGCGTGCCTTCCAGCTCGATCCGCATTGTCTGATCTCCGGCCACGGAAAGGCGGAACCGCCGATCCTCGCCATGTTTGTTGCGCAGGCGCACGTCATAGGTGTTGCGGATCGACCCGTCGGACAGAGTGACATAGGTCGGATTGCGCACCGGCGCCACCGTCAGGTCGATATCGGACCGGATGAACAGCGCGAACAGCAACGCAAACCCGACCAGAGACCAAAGGCTTGTGTACATGATCGTACGCGGCCGCAGGATATGCTTCCAGACGCTCTTGGGCGGGTTTCCGGCGCGTTCGGCCTGCTCGTCTTTGAGCGCCATATAGTCGATCAGCCCGCGTGGCTTGCCGATCTTGTCCATCATGTCGTCGCAGGCGTCGATGCAAAGCGCGCAGGTGATGCATTCCAACTGCTGCCCATCACGAATGTCGATGCCCACAGGGCAGACGTTGACGCAAGCCATGCAGTCGATGCAGTCGCCCAGCTCCGAATCTGCGGTCCGCTTGCCCTTGCCACGCGGCTCGCCCCGCCATTCGCGGTATCCGACGGTCAGGGTATCCTCGTCCATCATCGCCGCCTGAATTCGCGGCCAGGGACAGGCATAGATGCAGATCTGCTCGCGCGCGAAGCCACCGAAAAAGAAAGTGGTGAAACTCAACACCGCCATCGTCGTGTAGGCGATAGGATGCGCGTTCAGCGTCACAAGATCGCGCAGCAATGTGGGCGCGTCGGCGAAATAGAAGATCCAGGCCCCGCCCGTGGCAAGCCCGATCATCAACCAGACGGTCCATTTGGTCAGCCGCAACCGCGCCTTGCGAAAATCCAGCTTCTGCTGCCGGTGCAGACGCAAACGGGCGTTTCGGTCACCCTCGATCCAGCGTTCGACCAGTATGAACAAATCAGTCCAGACGGTCTGCGGGCAGGCGTATCCGCACCAGACCCGGCCCAGTGCGGACGTAAACAGGAACAGCCCCAGACCGGCCATGATCAGCAGGCCCGCCACAAAGTAGAATTCGTGTGGCCAGATCTCGATCCAGAAGAAATAGAACCGGCGATTGCCCATATCGAGCAGCACGGCCTGATCCGGCAGGCTGGGGCCGCGGTCCCAGCGAATCCACGGGGTCACGTAATAGATACCCAGCGTGATCGCCATGATGATCCATTTGAGATTGCGGAACTTTCCGGAAACTCTTCGGGGAAAGATCGGCTCTCGCGCGGCGTAAAGACTGGGTTCTGGGGTCGACTCGCTCACGGACTCACTCCGGTTTGGCTATTCTACAGCGCGACTTCTTCCAGATGAGCGCGCCACACACTTTGATATGGGTCAAAAAGCGTATCTGTGGCGCAGCTTTTGATGCTGCAAGCGCAGCGGTCGATACGCCGCATGCAGTCTTTTGGGTAGAAAACGGCGTTTGCCGACGTCTGTCTCTCAACGTTCTTCACGAAATTGTGTTTGACACCAAGACATTGCGCATCCCCACCCACGATCTGAACAAGAACGCCGACCGGATTGGTCGGCGGATGCTTTTGGACTAAGACTAAGGGCGTCGGCTGTTCAGGAAACGCGCGAACAGATCGAACAGCCGACGCCACCCTCCGGGCCGCAAACGCAGCCCGGAGGGATTCTCGTGTTACTCGCCGCCACCCAGCTGGTGGACATAGGCCGAGACCGCGCGGATCTGCGCCTCGGTCAGGCGGGTGTTCCAGGCAGGCATCACGCCGAACCGGGCGTTGTTCACCGACTCGGAAATCGCGGCATAGTCACCACCAAAGAGCCAGATCGCATCCGACAGGTTGGGCGCACCTTGCGTGCGGTCGCCGGTAGCGTCCTCGGCATGGCAAGATGCGCAGTTGTCCGCAAACACCACGGCGCCCTCGGATACCTTGGAGGCATCCTGCGGTTCACCCGACAGCGACATCACATAATTGACCACCTGGTCGATCTGCTCGGCTTCCAGCAGTTCGTCGCGACCGAATGCCGGCATCTCGGAGTACCGGGCGTCGTCGTTCTCCGTGTTGCGGATACCGGCGGTGACGGTCTGGTGGATGTCCTCGATCGAGCCGCCCCAGAGCCAGTCGTCGTCCAGCAGGTTGGGATAGCCCACCGCACCCGCAGCACCCGACCCGTGGCACTGGGCGCACCAGGTCTTGAACACAGCGCTCCCTGCCGAAACGGCATAGGAGTTCAACTCCGGATCCGAGGCGATCGCCGTCAGCTCGGCCGCTTCCAGCTTGGCGTTGATCGGCGCATTCGCCTCTTCGACGTCGGTGATCGCCGCCGCGACATTGGCGCGGGTCGACCAGCCCATCACCCCGGCGGTGGCCGAGTTGATCATCGGCCAGGCGGGATAGGCGATGGTATAGCCGATGCCCCAGACGATGCAGAGGTAGAAGGTCCACAGCCACCAGCGCGGCAGCGGGTTGTTGAACTCTTCGATCCCGTCCCAGCTGTGGCCGGTGGTTTCCGGATCGCCCTTTTTCATTTCGGGTTTCTTGCTCATTGCCGCGCCTCCTTATGTGTGGCGGGTTTATCCTGATGCCGGAACGGGATGTTGGCCGTGTCGCCGTAGGTCTTGCTCGATCCTGGGCGGAACACCCAGATGATCACACCGACAAAGAAGGCAAACAGGGCCAACAGCATCCAGCTGTCCGCGAACTGCCGCAGAAGGGTATACTCTTCCATATTCCCCTCCTCAGCGGCTCGCGTCCGGCGTGAAGGTCGAGAAATCGACCAACGTACCCAGCATTTGCAGATAAGCGATCAGGGCATCGGCCTCGGAAACACCCGGCTGACCGTCGAAGTTGCGCACATTGACCTTGTCGCCATAACGCTCCAGCAGCCCGTCATAGTCGCTGTCGGGATCGGCCTGGGCGGCAAAATCGGCTTGTGCGGCCTCGATCATCTCATCGGTATACGGCACACCGACAATCGCGTTGGTGGCCATGATGTCACCGATGTACTTGCCATCGATCATGGTGCGTTCCAGATAGCCATACTTGGGCATCACCGATTCCGGCACCACCGATTGCGGGTCCCGCATGTGATCCACATGCCAGTCATCCGAATAGCGGCCGCCCACGCGGGCCAGGTCCGGCCCGGTCCGCTTGGAGCCCCACTGGAACGGATGATCGTACATCGACTCCGCCGCCAGCGAGTAGTGGCCATAGCGTTCGACCTCGTCCCGCATCGGGCGGATCATCTGGCTGTGGCAGACATAGCAGCCTTCGCGGATGTAGATTTCACGCCCCGCCATTTCGAGAGGGGTGTAGGGACGCATGCCCTCCACCTTCTCGATGGTGTTTTCCAACCAGAAAAGCGGTGCGATCTGCACGATGCCGCCGATGGTCACGACCAGGAAGCTGAAGATCAGCAGGAGGGTCGCGTTGGTCTCGAGGATCTTATGTTTGTCGAGAATTGCCATTGCTCCAGCCCTCCTTATTCAGCCGGGACCGCGACGGACAGGCTGGCCTCTTTGGCCGGCGCCTTCCGAACGGTCATCCACAGGTTGTAGCACATGATCACGGCACCAGCGAGGAACATGACCCCGCCCAGACCGCGCACCACGTACATCGGGAACTTGGCGGCAACGGTGTCGGCGAACGAGTTCACCAGGAAGCCGTTGGCATCCACTTCACGCCACATCAGGCCTTCCATGATCCCGGTCACCCACATCGAGGCCGCGTAAAGCACGATACCGATGGTGGCGAGCCAGAAGTGCACGTTGACCAGTTTCAGCGAGTAGAGGCGATCCCGCTTCCACAACACCGGCACCAGGAAGTAAAGCGCGCCGAAGGTGATCATGCCGTTCCAGCCCAACGCACCCGAGTGTACGTGGCCGATGGTCCAGTCGGTGTAGTGCGACAGCGAGTTCACCGCGCGGATCGACATCATCGGGCCTTCGAAGGTCGACATGCCGTAGAAGCCGACCGAGATCACCATCATGCGGATGATCGGGTCGGTGCGCAGCTTGTCCCAGGCGCCCGAGAGCGTCATCAGACCGTTGATCATGCCACCCCAGGACGGCATCCACAGCACGACCGAGAACACCATGCCCAGCGTCGAGGCCCAGTCAGGCAATGCGGTATAGTGCAGGTGGTGCGGACCGGCCCAGATATAGATGAAGATCAGCGCCCAGAAGTGGATGATCGACAGCTTGTAGCTGAACACCGGACGTTCGGCCTGTTTCGGGATGAAATAGTACATCATGCCCAGGAAGCCCGCGGTCAGGAAGAAGCCCACGGCGTTGTGACCGTACCACCACTGCACCATGGCGTCCTGCACACCCGGCCAGACGATGACCGATTTCGAGCCCCAGATGCTGACCGGGATGGTCATGTTGTTGACCACATGCAGCATGGCGACAGTAACGATGAAGCTCAGATAGAACCAGTTGGCCACATAGATATGGGGTTCCTTGCGCTTGATGATCGTGCCCAGGAACACGGCCAGATAGGCCACCCAGACCACAGTCAGCCACAGGTCAACATACCATTCCGGCTCGGCGTATTCCTTCGACTGGGTACCGCCCAACAGATAGCCAGTAGCCGCCAGAACGATGAACAGCTGATAGCCCCAGAACACGAACCACGCCAGGTTACCGCCCCAGAGCCGCGCAGCGCTGGTGCGCTGGACCACGTAGAACGAGGTGGCCAGCAGCGCGTTGCCACCAAAGGCGAAAATCACCGCCGAGGTGTGCAGCGGACGCAGGCGACCGAAATTGGCATAACCCTGGGCCCATTCAAAATTCAGGCCCGGAAAGGCGAGCTGAAAGGCAATAAACGTCCCGGCCAGAAAGCCGACGACGCCCCAGAATGCGGTTGCGATGACACCGTAACGAACCACGCCATCCATGTACTCGCCCGAGCGGTCGGTCAGGATGTCGGGCTCGCCGGTGTTACGAAGAGTCCAGATGAAAAGCCCACCGGAGACAAGCAGCACGATCACTGCATGCACCATGTAAGCCACGTCGCGCGCATAATTGATCCCCATCGCGGCGAACAGCGCGATGAGACCAAGCACGATGAGCTTGATATAATTCGACATTTTGCGTCCCTTTGCCTTGCCCCGCGCGATTCTTATGTCACGCCAGACGGATTAGACTGGGCGCTTAATTGAAGAATTGCGCCCATATCTGCTTTGATCTGCATCAAGACATACTCCCGAAATGTGTGAGAGGCATTAGTCAATTGTAACGCCCCGATGATCGGGGCTTGATGTTCACACGAGGGTGAGATGACCTATAAATCCTTGCTGACGGTCCTGACGGATCCCAAACAGTCGACAACGACCCTGGATCAGCTGGTTGCTCTGGCGGACGCCCAGGATGCCCATGCCGAGGCACTCTGCCTTGGCGTCGACCGTAGCCAGACCGGTTATTACTACGCTGGGGCAAACGCCTTGATCCTGCAAGAAACCCTGAACCGGGCGAACGCGGAGGCCGAGGAAGTGCTGGCTTTGGCCAAGGATCACCTGTCCAAATCGGGCGTGCGCTGGTCGGCGGAAAGCGGTGTGGCCCAGATTGCCGATCTGGGTCGGCATGTCGCGCATCGCGCCCGGTTCTCGGATCTTGTCGTGCTACCGCGACCCTATGGTGAAAACCGCGGCGCAGAGGCAGAGCCGATCATCGAAGCCGCCATGTTCGAAGGTCATGCCCCGGTTCTGGTGGTTCCCGACAACCGGACTGCGATCAAGCAACCGCGCACGGTCCTGATCGGCTGGAACGAAAGCGTCGAAGCCATGCGGGCGATCCGTCTTGCGATGCCGTTCCTGAAGGCGGCCGAACTGGTCCGCATCGTGGTGATCGACCCGCCGCAACACGGCCCGGACCGGTCGGATCCCGGCGGATTGCTCAGCCAGATGCTGTCCCGTCATGGTGTAAAGGTCGAAATCGACGTTCTGAGCAAAACGATGACCCGTGTGTCGGACATCCTCAACCGGCATGCCGCGGATACCGATGCCGACATGATCGTGATGGGGGCCTACGGTCACTCCCGTTTCCGCGAAGCGATCCTTGGCGGCGCGACGCGCAACATGCTGGAGATGGCAAGCGTTCCCATCTTCATGGCGCATTGAACAGGCAAGGGGCTACTCCGGTAGCCCCACCGCCGTAAGCCAGCGTGTGTTCTGCGCGGTATGCAGTGCCGCGCGGAAATATTTGTGGTGGTCCTGAAACCGGGACACCGAGAATTCCGGGGACAGGTCCAGAAGCCTGCTCGCCATTGTCCGCGCCTCGTTCATCCTGTCCAGTTCGCAGAGCGCGCAGATCGAATGGACATAGAGCACAACGACATTGGGATTGAGCCGCAACCCCTCTTGTGCAGCCTGTAGCGCCTCGTCGAACCGCCCCGCGTCGCGGTGAACGGCGGCAATGGCGACCAGCGCACGGAACCACAAGGGATCTTTGGGGTTCAGTTGCCGCGCCCGACCCGCAAGGTCCAGCACCTTGTCGCTGTCACCCTGCAATGCTTCCAGCATCGCCAGCGACGTCCAGGCCCAGGCAAAACTTGGACAGCCTTCGCAAGCCTGCCGGACCAGCCCCATGCCCCGTTCTATCTCCAGGCCCAAAAAGGCCAGCGTGTAGCCGGCATAGGCTGCCACCTCCAGATCTCCCGGAGCAAGATCAAGCGCTGCATTGGCCAACTCTCCGCCTCTGGTTCGGTCGGTCTCTTGGGCATAACCGACACGCCACGCCACGTTCAGTGTGTGGCACCACGCCCTGATCGCCATCGCCTTTGCGTACCCCGGAGACGCATCGATGGCGGCGTCGAGCAAATCGGCAGCCTTGGCCACCTGCGCCCGGTTCAGCGCTGCCAGCCCTTGCAGATAGTAATCATAGGCGCTGGCATTGCCTGGCGCGCTCTGGGCGGCGCGCTGCATCTCGGCCACCTGCACGGTGGGGGCCACGGCGGCAACCACGGCGGCGGTCACCTTGTCCTGCAAATCGAATATGTCCTCGTCGGTTCCATCGAACCGCTCTGACCACACCTGTGCACCGGATGCCGTGTCGGCAAGTTGGCCGCTGACCCGGATCCGGTTGCCCTGGATGCGCATGCTGCCCTCCAGAACATATCTGACACCCAGATCCCTGCCGATCTGCCGCACGTCCATCGGGGTGCCTTTGTAGGCAAAGGAAGAGTTCCGGGCGATCACGAAAAGCCACGGAACCCGCGCAAGGGCGGAAATGATATCCTCGGTCAATCCATCGGCGATGTACTCGGTCTGTGGATTTGCCGACCAGTTCGTCAGGGGAAGAACCGCCAGCGAGGGTTTGTCGGCAATCGTTTTTGGTCGCGCCATGGGCGCATCCGCCTGTCGCAACGGCATCCAATCGAACAGGCGGATGCTGCGCGTTATGTTTTTCAAGGCAGGCGAACCAGCATCCCGAAATGCTATGTCCAAACGGCCTTCCACTTCATCACGGACCCGTTCTGACACGGCAACACCGCCTGTCGGCGCATGGGCCTCGATCCTGGCTGCGATATTCACATCATCGCCAAAGATATCGCCATTTTCCGAAAGGATCTCGCCCGAGTGAACGCCGACCCGCAATAGCATGTGCTCGGAGGCATCCAGGGGCGCATTGCGTTCCATCATCCGATGCTGGATCGCAGCCGCACAGCTCACCGCATCCCGTGACGAGGCAAACTCAGCCAGCAACCCGTCCCCCATCGTCTTGACCACGCGCCCCCGATGCAGGCCGATCACCAGTTCGATGGCGTCCAGATGCCCACGCGCCGCGCGGACCGCGAGTTCTTCGTTGCGGCCGACATGGGAACTGTAGCCTGCAAAATCCGCGACCAGCACCGCCGCCAACCGTCTCTCCATTCGGACTCTTCCCTGATTCAAGGCAGACGCATCATGCCTTGCGGACCAATCCGATCAGGAACAACAGAATCACCGCGCCGACGGTGGCATGGATAACCGACGCAATAAATCCACCGCCGACCGCAAAGCCCAAGGCCGGAAAGATCATACCGGCCAGGAAGGCCCCAACAATCCCGACGATAACATTGCCGATCAAGCCAAACCCGCGCCCGGCCATGATCCGGCCGGACAGCCAACCGGCCAACGCACCCACAATAAGCATAACCAACAGGCTTTCGAACTGCATGATACGCGTCTCCCAATATCTGGTATCTTTGGGAAAGTAGATCACGGATCACCGAACCGGTCACGACCTGATGTAATGCATCCCCTGAAACTGAGCCCGCATCTCGCGTGTACGCCGCGCCACCGCCACGGGGTCGTTGCCGGTGAGACCTTGCGTGATCAGCCAGGCCAGTTCGGCGGCATGATCAGGTGTCACCCCGCGCCGCACCAATTCGGGCGTGCCGATCCTGAGCCCGTTCATGTCTCCCGCAACCGGCGCAATCGGCAGGCCGATGCCGCAGGCCAGGAACCCCGCTCTGCGCAGCAGCTTCGATGCCACCTGACCGCCGCCGAACCGCGCCGCCTCGACCGCGAACTGGTGCGAGGCGGTGGCCCCGCCCGCACCATGAAACACCGGCAGGCCCAGCGCCTCCAACTCGGCGGCCAGCGCCTGTGCCAGTTCGACCATGGCCTGACCATAGGCCGCGCCGTGATCGACCCAGTCCAGCAACGAGATCGCCAGCGCTGCCGATTTCGCCGCGTCGAAATTGGCGGTCATGCCGGGAAATGCGATGGCATCCAGCCGCTCGGCGATCTCGGCATCATTGGTCACGATCAGCCCACCCGCAGGGCCGCCCAGGCTCTTGTAGGTGCTCATCGTCATCAGATGCGCGCCCTCGTCCAGCGGGTTGGCCCAGACACCGCCGGCGATGATCCCGCATTGATGCGCCGCGTCGAACAGAACCTTGGCCCCGACCCGGTCGGCGATCTCGCGCACCGCGGCGACGGGATGCGGAAACAGGTTCAACGAACCGCCTATCGTGATCAGCTTGGGCTGGTGCCGCTCGGCCAGTTCCGCCAGCGTTGTCAGGTCCAGACTGTAACCATCCGCATCCACCGGCGCCTCGATGGTTTTCAGGCCATAAAGCCCCGCACAACCTGCCTTGTGATGGGTCACATGGCCACCGATGCTGGCCGGTGGCGCGATGATCGTGTCACCGGGCCGGGTCAGCGCCATGAAGCCATAGAGATTGGCCAGCGCGCCCGAGCCCACCCGGATCTCGGCATAGCGCGCGTTGAACACCCGTGCTGCCAGCTCAGCGGCGATGACCTCGATCTCTTCGATCGCCTCCAGCCCCATCTCGTATTTGTCGCCCGGATAGCCCAGCGAGGGGCGGCTGCCCAATCCCCGCGCCAGCGCCGCCTCGGCACGCGGGTTCATCACATTGGTCGCGGGATTCAGGTTGAAACACTCCGCGTCATGGATCGCGCGGTTCTGCTCGATCAACACCTCCAGACGAGCGTCGATGGCATTGCTGTCGGCCCGGGCCGTAGCCTCGGCGATCTGCTGAACGCGGGCTTCGCAATGGGCGGGCACCCAGGGGCGGGTGGCGAGCTGTGGCATGGGAACCTCCATATCTTTGCCCTCAGGATCATCAAACCAGCTCTTGCGCGCAAATCAGTTTCCCGGAAAACTAGGGTCAGAAAATCTGAGTCTGCCCCATGCCCGTCGCCCCGCCCCGCCCGCGCCCCTTGCCACTGAACGCCCTGCGCGCGTTCGAGGCTGCCGCGCGACTGAGCGGTTTCGCCGTCGCCGCCGAGGAACTGGGCGTCAGCCCCGGCGCCGTCTCCGCTCAGATCAAGCAGCTTGAGGACATGCTCGGCGCGCCGCTGTTCGAGCGCGGTGCCCGGGGCGTCACCCTCACCGCGCTTGCGGTCGATGTACTGCCCGATCTCACCGTCGCCTTCGACCGGCTGGCCACCGTCAGCCATAGCCTGCGCACCGGCGCCAAACCACAGGTGGTGCATGTGGCGGCCCTGCCCTCAGTCGCCCAGCTCTGGCTGTCGCCCCGCCTGCCCGGTCTGCGCGCGGCGGCACCCGAGATCGAGATTTCGGTCACCGCGATGGAACAACCGCCTGATCTGAAACGCGCGCCTTTCGACCTGTGCCTGTTCTTCGGCGACGGGCCGGGCGAGGTACTGGCCGCCGACATCATCACCCCCGTCTGCGCGCCCGCCCTGGCGCGGCGGTTAAAGCGGCCCGAGGATCTGCGCCACCTGCCCTGTCTGATCGACACCACCTGGCATGCCGACTGGTCGCTCTGGATGGCGACCGCGCTGCCCGGCCAGACCTTTGTGCCGCGCGGCCCCGAATTCTCGCTCTATGCACTGGCGGTCGAGGAAACGGTGAATGGCGCCGGGGTGCTGATGGGACACGAGGCGCTGATCGCGCCCTATCTCGCACGCGGCCAACTGGTGGCACCCTTTGCCACCCGGGTTACCCTGTCGCACGCCTTGCGGCTCTGGGCCCCGCGACCGCTGCTGCCCGGCTCCGCCGCTCAGCGCGTGGCCGATTGGCTGCGGGGTCAGAGTTGAACCCCGGCCCGCCCTCTTCATTTCGCCATAAATACTCCGGAGCGCGAGGCAGAGCCTCGCAAATACCCGGTCTCAGACCAGGAACCCGCCATCGGTATCGTCGCCCGCTTCCTCCATCAACCGGCCCATATCCGGGATGGTGACGTGGCGCTTGCCTTCCAGATGAATCACCCCGTCCTTTTTCAGGGCCGAGATCTGGCGGCTCACCGTTTCCAGCGTCAGGCCCAGGTAATCGGCCATCGCCTCGCGGGTCAGCGGCAGGTCAAACACCATCGGCCCGCTCATGCCGCGCTTGGTCAGCGAGGCATCGCGTCGGGCAATGATCGACAAAAGGCTGGCGATCTTTTCGCGCGCGGTCTTGCGGCCCAGCACCAGCATCCATTCGCGCGCGGCATCCAGCTCGTCCAGTGTCATTTCCAGCAGACGGTGCGCGATATGCGGGGTGCGCGCCATCAACTCTTCGAACGGTTTCTTGCGGAAACAGCACATGACCAGATCCGTGGTCGCCACGACGTCATAGGGCGCGCCCTCACGCCCCGGGCGCCCGACGAAATCCGACGGCAGCAATAGACCCACCATCTGGGTCCGCCCATCCTCCATCGTCTGGGTCAGCGAGGCGATACCGGACACGACCGAGCCCACAAAACTCATCTGGTCGCCCGACCAGATCACGGTCTGCCCCGCCTCGAAGCTGCGGTAATACTTGATCTCTTCCAGCTCCTCCAACTCACGCGAGTCGCAGTGAGCGCAGACTGCGCGGTGCCTGATCGGACAATCGTCGCAATCGGAATGGCAAAGCTGGGGGTGGCTGCTCATGTGTTCCCGGTCCTACTTGATCTGAGTCAAGGTCCATATCGAAAGGCTCACATAAGCGTACTTGCATGAAAGCGAAACCTCAATTGGCCCGACTCGGACTTTTTGACGCGAAAGTACCGAGATATACGAGCTACCCGACCGCGCCCCACTTCAGCAATGACGTGGGCGCCAGTGATTTTGGCAACTGGATCGGGGCAATTCCGCCGTACAGCGAGATTTCCCTCTATGTGCATGTACCGTTTTGCCGCAGATTGTGCTGGTTCTGTGCTTGCCGGACCCAGGGCACCCAGACCGACAATCCGGTCATCGCCTATGTGGAAACGCTCAAGGCCGAGCTTGCCCTGTTGGCCAGTCGTCTGCCCGAAGGCGTTCGTCTTTCCCGGCTGCATTGGGGTGGTGGCACGCCGACCCTGCTGAATCCCGACCTGATGCGCGATCTGGCAAAGTCGATTTTCGACATCGTGCCCCTTGGCCCCAATGCCGAGTTCTCGGTGGAAATCGACCCCAACGAAATCGACGATGCCCGTCTGGATGCCCTTGCCGAGGCCGGCATGAACCGCGCCTCCATCGGCATTCAGGATTTCGACAGCGAGATCCAGAAGACAATCGGGCGTATTCAGGGGTATGACATCACCCGCAAGGCGGTAGACATGATCCGCGCCCGCGGAATCTACAGCCTGAACGCCGATATCCTTTACGGCCTGCCGCACCAGACCCGCGCCCGCATGACCGAAAGCGTGCAAAAGCTGTTGTCGCTCAACCCGGACCGGGTCGCGCTTTACGGTTATGCGCATGTTCCATGGATGGCCAAGCGCCAGCAACTGATCCCCTCGGATGCGCTGCCGACACCCGAGGAACGGCTCGACCTGTTCGACACCGCCCGGCGGCTGTTCCTGTGGGACAACTATGCCGAAATCGGAATCGACCATTTCGCCACGCGCGAAGACGGACTGACGCGGGCGCTGGATGCCGGCAAGCTGAAACGAAACTTCCAGGGTTACACCGACGATCAGGCCGACGTTCTGATCGGGGTCGGCGCCAGCGCGATTTCAAAGTTCCCGCAAGGTTTTGCCCAGAACGCCCCGGCGACATCGGCCCACACGGGCGCCATCCGCGCCGGAAAATTCTCGACCTCGCGGGGCCATTTGTTCAAGGGTCAGGACGTTCTTCGTGCGCGGCTTATCGAGGCGCTGATGTGTGATTTTCGCATCAATACGGCCGAGATTCTGCGCGATCACGACATCTCGGCCACCGAGTTGCAGCGCATGTACCATCAGGCCAACGAGAGCTTCGAAGGTCTGCTGCGCGTCACCGACGACGGTCTGTTTATTCCGCCGGAAGCCAGGCCGCTCACCCGGATGGTGGCCCGGTGTTTCGACGACTACGATCTCAGCAAGGCCGGACACAGTTCGGCCATCTGACCTCGGAGGAGGAGCCGAGGCAGCGGAAGGCGGGGTCCTGCACGATCCCGCCTTCATTTTCACCAAGGGACTTGACGTACAAAGCCCTGATTTCCCACACTCGAACCAAGGCGGGAAACCCTGGCGATGCGGGCCGCATCTGCACATAGGGATCCCGCCGTGAGGCAGGCGACACCCGAAACAGGCAAGCGGACGCATCGCCGTTCGTCACAACCTTTATTGCGCAGCACAGTATTGCAGCAAGAAAAGGGACAGCCCCAATGCGCGTTTTCACCGTTCTCGGACCCACCCAATCGGGCAAGTCCACGCTGGTCGAGGCCATCAGTCGCCTCGACAGCCGCCCCACGACATTCGATGTCTCCGGAACCGTGCACTTGCACGGTTTTTCTTACCTGGATGAGCCGTGGTGCGCGATTGAAGTGGACGGGGGCGGCGATGCGCTGGCCTTTGTCGGCCCGGCCATGGCAATTTCCGATGCGGCGGTGATCGTGGTGCCGCCCGATCCGGATGCCGCCGTGCTCTGCGCCCCCTATCTGCGGCTGGTGGAAGAGGCCGGTATCCCCGCGATCCTGTTCATCAACCGGATGGACAATCCCAATGGGCGGATCCGCGATATCGTGGCGGCGTTGCAGGGATATTGCAGCCATCATATCACCCTGCGACAGGTGCCCATCCGCGAGGGCGACCAGATCGTGGGCGCGGTGGACCTGATCTCGGAACGCGCGTGGCAATACCGCGAGGGCCAGCCCTCTGCCCTGATCGAAATGCCTGGCTCGACCGTCGAACGGGAACAGGAGGCGCGCGCCGAACTGCTCGAGGCGCTGTCGGATTACGATGATCACCTGCTCGAACAACTGATCGAGGACAAGCAGCCGCCCAGTGCCGAGATCTACGATCTGGCCGCCAAGGTCCTGCAAAATCACCAGCTAATCCCGGCCTACCTGGGCGCGGCCAGCCATGGCAATGGCCTGACCCGGGTGATGAAGGCGCTGCGTCACGAAGCACCGCAATTCGACATCGCCGCCGGTCGTGACGAGGCGGGCGAAAAGGCGCGCGCCATCGCGGGCTTTGCCGATGTCAAGAAACATATCGGCAAGATCGTGGTGCTGCGCGGCCTCGGAGACGGCGTCAAGGCACATGATGCGCTGGGGGGCGAAACCGTCGGCAGCCTGATGGAACTCGACGCGCGTACCCAGATCGGCGCGCTGGAGGCCGGGCAGATCGGCCTTGCCGTGAAATCCGATCACCTGTCGCCGGGCAACATCTATGACAGCGCCGCTGCGACCGAGTTGCCGCACTGGGCACGCAGTCACCCGCCCAGCCACCGGCAACTCATCACCCCCGCGCACGAGCGCGACGATGCCCGGCTGTCGTCGGCCCTGGCCCGGATGGACGAGATCGACCCGGGCCTGCACCTCAGCACCGACGAGGCGACCGGGCATTCCATTCTGGGCTGCCAGGGGCCACAGCACCTGCGCCGGGTTTCGGCCAAGCTGGCCGAGGATTTCGGGGTCGAGGTCATCGCCGAACCGGTCGAGACCGCCTATCGTGAAACCATCCAGAAACCGGTCGATCACCATCACCGGCACCGCAAGCAATCGGGCGGGGCGGGTCAGTTCGCCGATGTCCATATCTCGATCGAACCGCTGCCGCGCGGCAGCGGGTTCCAGTTCGACGAGGTGGTCAAGGGCGGCGCGGTGCCCAAGAACTATATCCCCTCCGTTGCGCAAGGGGCCGAAGACGCGCTGGCCCAAGGTCCCGAAGGGTTCAAGGTTGTCGACGTGAAGGTGACGCTGAAGGACGGCAAGCACCACGCGGTGGACAGTTCCGACTATGCCTTCCGTACGGCGGGCAAGGCGGCGGTCCGCGAGGCGCTGCCAATGGCGAAACCCGTGGTTCTGCAACCGATAATGCGCGCTGAAATCCACCTGCCGTCCACCTTTGTCGGTGACCTAGTGCCAACGATCAGTTCGCTTCAGGGCCAGGTCCTGGGCTTTGAAGCGCATCCCAGCGCCACCGGATGGGAGGTCTTCAACGCGCTGCTGCCAGCAGTGGCCGAGGACGAGCTGCATCGCTCGCTGGCCAGTTCAACCCGTGGCACCGGTTGGGTAAAACTGGGCTTCGACCACTACGAAGAGCTGCGCGGCCCAGTCCCGAAATCGGCAAAGGAACGCGCCGCCGCTGGATGACATGAAACGGCTCGAAGGCCCGGAAACCCTCCGGGCCTTTCGCTGTCAGCCCGCCGCCGCGATCAGGGTGCGGGTGTACTCGGTCTGGGCGTTCTCGAACAACGCCTCGGTCTCGCCGGTTTCGATCACGTCGCCCTGTCGCATGACGACAACCTTGTGAGACATCGCGCGCACGACTTTCAGGTCATGGCTGATGAACAGATAGGCCAGCCCGTACTTGCGCTGCAACGCGCGCAGCAGTTCGACGATCTGCACCTGCACCGTCATGTCCAGCGCGCTGGTCGGTTCGTCCAGCACCAAAAGCTTGGGCCGCAGCACCATGGCACGCGCGATGGCAATCCGCTGGCGCTGGCCGCCGGAAAACTCGTGCGGATAGCGGTCCATCGTCGCCGGGTCCAGCCCTACCTCCTGCATCACCTCGGTCACCAGGTCACGCGGCGCGCGCTGCGGGTCCACCTTGTGGATCGCCAACCCCTCGGAAATGATCTGGGCACAGGTCATGCGCGGGCTCAGGCTGCCGAACGGGTCCTGGAACACGATCTGCATATCCTTGCGCAGACGGCGCAGTTCGCGCGTGGACCAGCCGCGCACATCCTCACCGCGAAAGGTGATGCCGCCCTCGGACCCGATTAGCCGCATGATGGCCAGCGCCAGCGTGGTCTTGCCCGAGCCGCTTTCACCCACGATCCCCAGCGTCTCACCGGCCCGGACCGAGATCGAGGCATCGTTCACCGCCTTTACATGACCCACTGTCCGTTTCAGGAACCCGCGCTGGATCGGGAACCAGACACGCAGGTTTCGGGTCTGCACGATCTCTTCGGCGCGGTCCGAAACAGGGTCCGGCCTGCCCGACGGTTCGGCGGCCAAGAGCTTGCGGGTATAGGGGTGCCGGGGGTTCGCGAATATCTCGGCGGTCGGACCGGTTTCCACGATCTCGCCGGCTTTCATCACACAGACCCGGTCGGCAATCCGCCGCACGATACCCAGGTCATGGGTGATAAACAGCATCCCCATGTTCTCGGATTTCTGCAACTCCGCCAGCAGTTCCAAGATCTGCGCCTGAATGGTGACATCCAGCGCCGTGGTCGGCTCGTCCGCGATCAGGATGTCAGGCTTGTTGGCCAGCGCCATCGCGATCATCACCCGCTGCCGCTGCCCGCCGCTCAATTGATGCGGATAGGCATCCAGTCGGGTTTCGGGATCGCGGATCCCGACCTTGACCAGCAGCTCCAGAATACGCGCCCGCGCAGCCTCACCCGCCAGCCCCTGATGCAGCGCCAGCGATTCCGCCATCTGCTTCTGGATCGTGTGCAGCGGGTTGAGCGAGGTCATCGGCTCCTGGAAGATAAAGCTGATGTCGTTGCCGCGCACATCCATCAACCGCTGTTCGCTGGCGCCGATCATCTCCTTCCCGTCATACTTGACCGAGCCTTCGACAATCGCGCTGTCGCCCAACAGAGACACGGTCGAGAGCGCCGACACCGACTTGCCCGAGCCGCTTTCGCCCACCAGCGCTACTGTCTCGCCCCGGTTGACCGAGAAGGACACGCCGCGCACCGCCTGGCTGATCCGGCCATCCTGCCGGAACGAGACCTTCAGCCCTTTGACCTCCAGAAGCGCGCTCATGAGAAAGTCTTTCTGGGGTCGAAGGCATCGCGCACGCCTTCGAAGATGAAGACCAGAAGCGACAGCATGATGGCAAAGGTGAAAAACGCGGTAAACGCCAGCCAGGGCGCTTGCAGGTTCTGTTTCGCCTGCAAGGTCAACTCGCCCAGAGACGGGGCCGAGGACGGCAGGCCAAAGCCCAGAAAGTCGAGCGAGGCCAGCCCGCCGATGGACCCGGTAACCAGGAACGGCAGGATGGTGACCGTCGCCACCATCGCGTTGGGCAGCATGTGGCGGAACATTATGGTCCAGTCACTGACACCCAGGGCCCGCGCCGCGCGCACGTATTCCAGGTTTCGGGCGCGCAGGAATTCGGCCCGTACAACCCCCACCAGCGCGGTCCAGCCGAAAATGATCGAGATGATCACCAGCATCCAGAAACTGCGCTGGAATATCGAGAACATGATGATGATCACATATAGACCCGGCGTCGCCCCCCAGATCTCGATCACCCGCTGCATCACCAGGTCCAGCCTGCCGCCAAAGAACCCCTGCACTGCCCCCGCGATCACCCCGATGACGCTGGAGGCGGCGGTGACGATTAGCGCGAACAGAATCGACAGCCGGAACCCGTAGATCACCCGCGCCACCACGTCCCGCTTGGTGTCATCGGTGCCCAGCCAGTTCTGCCCATTGGGCGGCAACGGCGCGGCGCCGGGCCGATCCACCGTGGTACGATAGGAATAGGGAATCGGCGGCCAGATGGCCCAGCCTTCCTGGAAATCCTCGGCCTGATAGGTACCCGCCCCGATCGCTTCGATGATGCCTTCGGGATCGTCGAAACAGTCCTCCATCCCGCCGCTGGCAATCAGGCACTGCACCTCTGGATCGCGATAGATCGCCTCGGTCTGGAAATCGCCGCCAAAGGCGGTTTCGGGATAGAAGGAAAAGATCGGCATCCGCAACTCGCCGCGATAGCTGACAAGGATCGGCTTGTCATTCGCCAGGAACTCGGCAAAGAGCGAAATCCCGAACAGCACCGAAAACAGGATCAGCGACCAGAAGGCGCGGCGGTTCCGGCAAAAGTTGTTCCAGCGGCGCTGGTTCAGGGGCGACAGGCGCATGGCTCAACCCTCCCGCCGCTCAAAGTCGATCCGGGGATCGACCAGCACATAGGTCAGGTCCGACAGGATCCCGACCAAGAGGCCAATCAGGCCGAAGACAAAAAGCGTGCCGAACATCACCGGATAATCGCGCGCCACCGTTGCCTCGAACCCCAGCCGCCCCAGACCGTCGAGCGAAAAGATCGTCTCGATGATCAGCGACCCGCCCAGGAATACCGAAAGGAACACCGCCGGAAAGCCCGAGATCACGATCAGCATCGCGTTGCGGAACACGTGGCCATAAAGAACCCGGCTTTCGCTCAGGCCCTTGGCGCGGGCGGTGATCACGTATTGCTTCTTGATCTCGTCCAGAAAGCTGTTCTTGGTCAGCAGCGTCAACGTGGTAAAGGCGCCGATCGTATAGGCGGTCAGCGGCAATGCGATGTGCCAGAGATAGTCCAGAACCTTGCCGATCAGCGACAGATCGGCAAAATCGTCCGATGTGAGGCCGCGCAGCGGGAATATCTGCCAGTAACTGCCCCCGGCGAACAGCACCAGAAGCAGAATGGCAAACAGGAACCCCGGAATCGCATAGGCCGCGATGATCAGCCCGCTGGTCCAGGTGTCGAACCGCGACCCGTCGCGCACCGCCTTGCGGATGCCCAGCGGGATCGAGATGGCATAGGCGATGAGGGTAGACCACAGGCCCAGCGTGATCGAAACCGGCATCTTCTCCAGCACCAGATCGACAACGTCGATCTTGCGGAAATAGCTCTCGCCGAAATCGAGGTTCAGATAGTTCCAAAGCATCAGCAGGAACCGTTCATGCGCGGGCTTGTCGAGGCCGTATAGTTCCTCCAGCTCCTTGATGAACTCGGGCGGCAGGCCCCGCGCGCCGATATAACGATCGTTGACCGCGTTGGTCTGGGTGTTCAGCTGCGCATCGTTGCCCTGCCCGGCAAAGCTTTCGAACACATCACCGCCACCCTGCAGTTGCGCGATGGCCTGATCCACCGGACCGCCAGGCACGAACTGCACCAGCACGAAGTTCACCAGCATGATCCCGAGCAAGGTCGGGATCACCAAAAGCAGTCGTCTTAGGATATAGGCGCCCATAAAGCCCGCTTACCTCAACGCACCCGAGGATTTCAGCGCCGCCGCGCGATCACCTTCGACCCACCACAGGTCCTCGATGCCCAACGCATACGGCGGCAGGTTCTGAGGGTAGGAGTACATGTCCCAATAGGCCACCCAGTATTTGCCCAGGTACCAGGTCGGCACCATGATCCGCTTGGCCCGCAGCACACGGTCCAGCGCGCGCACATTGGCCTGCAACTCTTCGGTGGTCTTGGCCGCGACAATCCCGTCGATCAGCGGCTCGATGTCCGGCCCATGCACGCCAGAGGGGTTGAACAGGGAATAGGCCGCAGCCTCGCTGCCGAACTGCTGGTAGAGCCCGGTCGAGGGTTGCAGCGACATCGGGTAGCCACCCATGATCATGTCGAAATCGCGGTCGCGCCGCCGCAGCGTGAATTGCGCGTCATCGACGCGGTTGTAACGGGCGTCGATGCCCATGACCTTGAGGTTATCGACAAACGGCTGAATGATCCGGTCCAGCGTCGGCTCGTCGGACAGGAACTCGATCTTCAGCGTCTCACCCGCCGCATTGCGCCGGATGCCATCGCCGCCG
Organism: Ruegeria aquimaris; assembly: GCF_025751555.1. GTDB lineage: Bacteria > Pseudomonadota > Alphaproteobacteria > Rhodobacterales > Rhodobacteraceae > Ruegeria_B > Ruegeria_B aquimaris. The sequence goes on along the minus strand of NZ_JAOWLB010000011.1, from coordinate 94,222 downwards.
ACGGCCCACCCCGCCTCATCCAGCAGCTTCATCGCGCGGCGCAGGTTCTTGCGGTCGTTCTGTCGGTCAGGGCTTGAACTATGGGCGCTTACAGGCTCTTCGCTCAGCACGGCCGAATCCAGCGCATCGCCCAGCGCCTCAAGCACCTCGCGCTCGCGGCCCTCGGGCAGGCCGGTCGCTTCCAGCGGCGTGCCCTGCCAAAAGGAATGTCGCTGCTGGAACAGGCCATATTGCAGGCTGTCATTGGTCCATTCGAAGTTGAACGCCAACTGCACCGCCGCGCGCACGCGGATGTCCTGAAACTGAGGCCGGTCCATGTTCATCACAAAGCCGCTGGCACTGGGCACGTCGCCGTCAAACAGTTCTGCCTTGACCACATGGCCCTTTTCGATGGCCGGAAAGTCATAGGCGGTGGCCCAGCTTTTCGAGTTGTTCTCCTGCCGCAGCGTATAGTTCCCGGCCTTGAACCCTTCCATCGCGGCGATGGTGTCAGTGTAATACTCGACCCGGATGCGATCGTAATTGTTCCGCCCGACATTCACGTTCAGATGTGCACCCCAATAATCGGGATTGCGGCGATAGGTGATGCGCCGGTTGATGTCGAAGCTCTCCAGCACATAGGGCGCCGAGCCGATACCCTGCTCGAGCCGCGGCTCGTCCAGGCGGCGTTTCTCGGGATCGGCCATGAACCAGGCCTTGGAAAAGATCGGCGTGCCGCCGACCTGGGTGATTAACGCCCGACGCGGGATGTCGGGGGCGAAATAGAACTTCACCCGATGCTTGTCCAAAGCTTCGGCCTTGGGAATCCGTTTCTTGACCGCCTCGGCATAAGATTTCAGACCCTGCTCCAGCAGGATCTCGTGACTGAACACCACATCCTCAGCGGTGATCGGTGTGCCGTCGGAGAACTTCGCCTCGGGCCGGATGTTGAAGATCACCCAATCCTGGCTTTCGGGGTATTCCAGGCTTTCAGCCACCAGCCCATAATACGACGCCGGTTCGTCATAAGACGGGAACAGCAGCGATTCATACTGATCCGCCGACCGCGCCGCCGCGCGCCCCTTGCGGGTGAACGGGTTCAGGTTGTCGAATGTCCCGATCGCGGCATAGCTCAGCTCGCCACCCTTGGGCGCATCGGGATTGACATAGTCGAAATGCGCAAATCCCTCGGGGTATTTCAGATCGCCGAACTCCGAGAACCCATGGCTCTTGATGATTTTCTCTTCGGCCCGGGCCAGACCGGCCAGCGCCAACAGGACCACCCCTGCAACCAGCATCATCACGCCTGGCCGGATGTCCAATGCACGGGCACGGGTTGCGGCGCGGGGGGATTTCATCGGGCTCTTCCTCCGGGTTGGGCTGGCATGGCGGCCAATCTTGTTTCCGATAGCTAATGGTCCCGCAAGGGGACTTGCAAGTTTAGATTAGGTGAACCGTTCGTGAAGTCAGCCCCGCCAAACGAAAAAGGCCGCTGCACGGCGGCAGCGGCCCTTGTTCTGTCAGGGTAAAGCGCCCGGCTCAGCCGCCGGTGCTTTGCAGATAGGCGATCAGGTTGACCCGGTCGCTGACCTTGCCCAGGCCCGAGAAGCTCATCGAGGTGCCGGGAACGGCCGCCGACGGCTTGGTCAGGAATGCGTCCAGCGCCTCGGGGGTCCAGTCGCCGCCATGGCTCTGCATGGCGCCCGAGTAGCCGAAACCGGCAACCGAGGCGACCGCACGGCCAACCACACCGTTCAGGTGCGGACCGGTGGCATCCTCGCCGTTGACCTTGTGGCAAGCGGCGCATTTCTTGAAGACCTTTTCGCCTTTTTCGGCATCTGCCGAGGCCATCAGCTCTTCGAAGCTCACGGTTTCCGCTTCACCGGCCGACTCTTCGGCTTCGGCGGCTTCGATTGCATAGGCGGGCTCGTCCCCGTGGCCACCAACATGATAGACCGTTTCGGCGGCCCACTTGGCGAGAAGAAGCGCCAGGAAAGCGCCGAACAGGCCGGCAGCGGCCTTGGTAACTGTCATCGTGTCGAACATTGATCGCGAGTCCATTTCAGCTGTCTGGGCGGCTGTCTAAGGCTTCCCCTCGCAAGAGGCAAGGTATAGACACCGCGACCAAACGCCCAAAATGTAACTTGTTGCACGGAAACGACCCTATGACCCATCGCATCGCCTTCCAGGGAGAGCCCGGCGCCTACAGTCACGAGGCCTGCCGCAACGCCCGCCCCGAGATGGAGGCCCTGCCCTGCCGCACTTTCGAAGACGTGATCCAGGCGGTCCGTTCGGGCGAGGCCGAGCTTGCGATGCTGCCGGTCGAGAACACGACATACGGCCGAGTCGCCGATATCCACCGCCTGCTGCCGCACAGCGGCCTGCATATCATCGACGAGGCTTTTGTGCGGGTTCACATCAACCTCTTGGGGGTGCCGGGCGCGAAACTCCAAGATATCCGCGAGGCGCATTCGCATCTGGTGCTGCTGCCACAATGCGCGGGCTTTCTGAAAAAACACGCAATCACCGGCCGGGTCAGCCCCGATAATGCCCGCGCCGCCCGCGAAGTGGCCGAGCGCGGCGACAAGAGCCATGCCGCGCTGGCCAGCGAACTGGCCGGAGAAATCTATGGGCTGAACGTGCTCGCCCGCCATGTCGAGGATACCGACAACAATACCACCCGGTTCCTGGTTATGTCGCGCGAGGCCGACGAATCGCGGCGCGGCGATTTCGGCATGATCACCAGTTTCGTCTTCGAAGTGCGCAGCATCCCGGCCGCGCTCTACAAGGCACTCGGCGGATTCGCGACAAATGGCGTCAACATGACCAAACTGGAAAGCTACATGCTGGACGGTTCGTTCTCGGCCACCCAGTTCTATGCCGACATCGTGGGCCATCCCGAGGATCCCAACGTGGCACTGGCGATGGACGAGCTCAACCACTTCACGACGAATGTGGAAATCCTGGGCGTCTATCCGGCGGCACGCCCCCGGTCGTGACCGGCCCCGCGCCCGTCAGCGGGCGCAGCGGTCTTCGACATCCTTGGCGAATTCCGCAATCCGCAGCTTGAACCGGCGCGTCAGATTCTTTCGGGCCAGTTTCAGCGATTGCAGGAACAAGCGCGCCGACAGTGTCTTGGCGCTGAGCTGGATGTCAAAGCTCAACCGCGTCCGGCGCGGCGAAAGCGCCAGCAATTCGATATTCACAATCGAGGTGATCCCCTTGCTGTGGCCTTCGAACCGCATCAGTTGCGGCGGCTCGAACTGCTTCAGCACAACATGCATTTCACGCGGCCTGCCCCGCAGATTGAACCGCGCGTCCCAAGCCATGCCGACGCCGATAGCCGCAGTCTGGTCGACCCGTTGAACTTCGATTCCCCGGCGAATGGCAGAACGCTCGTAACTCTCGAATTCCGACAGGATGGCGAACACATTCGCGACCGGCGCCTCGATATCTTCTTTGCTGACGAACTGCATGACAACCCTGACTTGTTCTGCTCTTGCCCAAATGTCCCCTTAATCCAGCGTATCCGCAAGCCAGTTCTGCAACAGGAAATGCGCGATGGCGCCCTTGCGGGCCGGCAGGATGGTGGGATGATCGCCCGCAAAGACCTGCATCATCTCGCTCCGCCCGACCCAGATCGCATCCTCAAGCTCGACCGGATCCACCTTGATTTCGCGCGCCAGCGCCTCGCCCTCGCACCCGAACATCAGGGAGGCGGGAAACGGCCAGGGCTGACTGGCGAGATAACCGACCCGCCCGACCGGTATGCCTGCCTCTTCCAGAACCTCGCGGCGGACCGCCGCCTCCAGCGTCTCGCCGGGTTCGACGAAACCGGCCAGCAGCGAGTACATCCCTTCGGGCCAACCCGGCGACCGCCCCATCAGGACGTCGTTGCCATGGGTGATCAGCATGATAACGACCGGGTCGGTGCGCGGGAAATGCTGTCCGCCGCAGGCCGGGCAACTGCGTTGCCAGCCGCTCTGAGCCATACCGCTGGCGGCGCCGCAGCGTGCACAGAACCTGTGTGTCGAATGCCAGCCGATAACCGCCTTGGCGGTGGCGGCCAGTTCGGCGTCCCGCGGACTCAGCCGCGTCATCACGCGGCGCAGCTCGGCAAACACCTGACCATCTGGCAAGTCTGGATGCTGCTGCTCGGACTTGTCGACAAAGGCACCGACGGTGCTGGTATCCAACCCCTCGGCGGTCCAGCCCGAAATGTCATGGGCGAACAGCGCCGCGCCCGCGTCGTCCAGCCCCAGAAAGATGGGAATGTCAGACTCCCCGCCCGGCCCGTCGATGACCAGCGGATGGTCTATGGGCACCCAGGCAAGACGGTCCAGTCCATCTGCGTGCAACAAAAGTTTGCCGCGCCAGACCAGCAGACACCGGGCCGAGGAATGGGCCGTCGCCTGCGCCATAGCCTCGGCGTCGCCACGCAGATGGGCGGCCCTGTTCAGCCCGCTGCCACCAAAAGTCACCTGTTCCGCCCGCTTCACACCGCGCTCCCCCTTTGCCCGCTCTGCTGACTGCTGCCATGGGTGGTGGTTCATTTCAATCGCGAACTCGCAATTTGACGCGATTGCGATACAAGCCTGACACAAAACCGCCCCAATCAAACCCTTGTATTATCGCAACTTTTCTGTGTCCAAAGAAAGCAATTCAACCTATGGGGGAAAGTCGTGTCGCGCGCCGCTGATGAAAATCCAATGACACGCAGCGCCCGGGACACGACGACAGGACCAGAAGGCCGCGACCAAGTGTTGCAGAAACTCCGGATACTGGCCACCTCGGACCTGCACATGCAACTGACCGGGTTCGACTATTACGCCGACCGCCCTGAGCCCGTCGGCGGGCTGACCCGGCTTGCCACCCTGATTCACGCGGCCCGTGCCGAACCCGGCCTGGTTCTGACCCTTCTGGTCGACAATGGCGACAGCCTTCAGGGCACACCCATGGCGGATCTCTGCGCCGGGCAACCCGCGCAACCGCATCCCCTCATGCAAGCGTTCGGCGATCTCGGCTATGACGCGATCGGGCTTGGAAACCACGATTTCAACTATGGGCTAGACGTCCTCGATCATGCCCTGCGACAGGCGCCTTGCCCGGTGATATGCAGCAATGCCCAACGGCTGGACGGCCCCGCGCTTTGGGTCAGGGACGTGGTGCTCAGGCGCCATCTGACGGTGTCCGGCACAGACATGCCGCTGGAGATCGGGATTATCTCGGTCTTGCCGCCACAATCGCTGCAATGGGACGCCCATCACCTACTTGGCCGGATCAAGATCGCGGATATCGTGGAAACCGCCCGCACCCGCGCCCGGCAACTCAGGGCAAAGGGATGCCACATTGTCCTGGCGCTGGCCCACTCCGGGCTGGGCGAAACCCATCCGGCACCGGAACAAGAGAACGCCGTTATCCCGCTGGCCGAAATCGACGCCATCGATGCCATCGTCGCAGGGCACACCCATCTTCACCTGCCCAGCCCGGCCCCGGACCCAAGGCCACAGGTGGATGCCGTGCGCGGCATGATCCACGGCAAACCCGTGGTCATGCCCGGGCAATACGGCACCCATCTGGGCCTGCTGGACCTCGATCTTGGCCTGGATGCGCGCGGGCGATGGCGCGTACTTCGGTCACGAGCCTCTCTCAGGGCGGCAGATGCCGCTGTCCCTGTCTCCAAGGCTCTTGCGAAACGGCTTTCGCATGTGCACGCCGCAACGCGCGCTGCGGCGAACATGCCGGCGGGTTCGTCTGATCAGCCGCTGCACAGCTACTTCTGCTTCATCGCGCCCGACCTGGGCCTGGCAAAGGTCGCAGCAGCCCAGGCCGCCACCCTGCGCCCTTTCCTGCATGGCAGTCCCCAGAGCACCCTGCCCCTGCTTTCGGCGGTCTCGCCGCTGAAGGCGGGCGGGCGGGCGGGCCCACAGCATTACACCGACGTGCCGGCGGGTCCCTTGCTGATGCGACACATCGCCGACCTGCACATGTTCCCAAACGAACTGCGGGCCATTGTCGCCACCGGCGCCATCCTGCGCGACTGGCTTGAAATGGCGGTGAGCCTCTTCCACCAGATCTCCGCCAAAGAACCGCCCAGGCCCTTGCTGAACCCCGTCATACCCGGCCACAACTTCGATGTTCTATACGGGCTCAGCTACGTCATCGATCTGTCCGCGCCACCCCGCTTTGATGCCCACGGCACGGTAATCAATCCCGGCGCCCTCAGGATCCGCAACCTCACCTGCAACGGAATACGGGTCACGGAGGATCAGCAGTTCATCGTGGCGCTGAACAACTACAGGGCCAATGGCGGTGGGCGGTTTCACATGCTGGACATGGCGCCCCAGATCAAACTACCGACTCTTCCCATTCAAACCATCCTACGGGACTACCTGTCGGGTAAACTGCCCGGCGATCCGATCGAGGAGGCGCCAGTACCATGGCGGTTCGCCCCCTTGCCCGGCGGACAGGCCATTTTGCGCACCGGCCCGAGGGCACGCGCGCACCTGGCCGAATTGCAGGCCAGTCGCATCACTGATCTGGGAGTCGACGATGCCGGATATCTGCGCCTGCTGCTGGATTTCTAGCATCTTGCCATTTTGAACCCCTGCGCCTATATCGACCTCCGAGAGGTTGGCGCGGGCGAGCGCCTCGCCAACCTGGTCAGGTCCGGAAGGAAGCAGCCACAACGAGTCCCGCTTGGGTCGATGTCCAGCCTCTCACCTTATCCCTTCTCACCCCATTGAAATCGCACGAAACCCATATTTTCATGGGCATATGTTACAAGCTCTGCTACAAAACAGCGCTTCGAGGCAGGCATGAAATACGTCCGGCACATTCGCGGGAAGTGGCGTGTCAGGATCAAGGTGCCCGACGAGCTGGTCCCGATTATTGGCAAGACCGCGCTATCGGAAAGTGATTTGCAACCCGATCCCCGATCACGGGAACCGCGCCCCCCCCGCATCTCTGTGCCGCGCCCGAGATGACGCCCCCGGCCGGTGCCCCGGCACCCGAGTTGATCCCGGTCTCCTCGTCCGCCTCGATCGCGCTTTGCGACCGGGTCTGGACCAAGCTTCTGAACTGAACAGGATCGCGGCGCCCCTTGCGCCGCGCCCCCGTCCCAATGATAGAAACGGGTGCAACAGCTGCACCTTCGGAGACAAATATGCGCGAAGTCACCCTTGCCGCGACCCAGATGGCCTGTTCCTGGGATGCGGATGAAAACATCGACAAGGCCGAAAAGCTGGTCATCGCCGCCGCCGAGAAGGGCGCGCAGATCATCCTGTTGCAGGAACTGTTCGAAACCCCGTATTTCTGCCTCGAAATCTCGGCCCGGTTCTTCGACCTTGCGCGCCCGATCACCGAAAACCGCGCGGTCGCGCATTTCCGGGCCTTGGCGAAAAAGCTCGGCGTGGTGCTGCCGATTTCCTATTTCGAGCGCGCGGGACTGGCGCATTACAACGCGCTCGCGCTGATCGACGCCGATGGCGGGATACTCGCGAACTACCGCAAGACCCATATTCCGCAGGCCGCGGGCTATGAGGAGAAATACTATTTCACCCCGGGCGATACCGGGTTCAAGGTGGTAGACACCAAATTCGCGCGGCTTGGCTGTGGCGTCTGCTGGGACCAATGGTTTCCCGAAACCGCGCGGTCGCTGGCTCTGATGGGGGCAGAGGTGCTGATGTTCCCGACCGCCATTGGGTCGGAACCGCATTACCCCGACCTCGACAGCGCCGCGCATTGGCAGCGCACCATGCAGGGCCACGCGGCGGCCAATATCATGCCGCTCGTCGCCTCGAACCGGGTCGGTTCCGAGAAGGACGGGGACACCGAGATGACCTTTTACGGCTCGTCCTTCATCGCCGATCATACCGGTGCAAAAGTGGCCGAGGCGAACCGCACCGACGAAACCGTCCTGACGGCAAGTTTCGATCTGGACGAGATTGCGAGCTATCGCCGCGCCTGGGGGGTGTTCCGCGACCGCAGGCCCGACATGTACGGGGCGCTCGCGACGATGGACGGGGTGAACCGGGTGGTGGGCTGAGGCGTTCAGCCCTGCGGGCAGGCGGCAACCGGCCCGCAACCGGCCCTCAGACCCAGAACGATCTGGTAAACATCTTCGGACAGAGACGACCAATCGTCATTGGTGCATAGACAGGGCATGTGATCGGAAAGATAGCTTTCCATCGGCCCCTGCCATGTCTGGTCGGTGCCGATCATCTGTTCGGTCGTATAGAGCAGGTATTCGACATAGGCGGTATAGGCGACTGTCTGCGAGCCATCGGGCAGGGCGCAATAATCCGCCGCCGCCAGTTCCGGTTTTTGCGCGGTCAGGTTCAGAAATTCGCGGTAGATTTCCCGCGCGGTCTGGTCGCGGCCGATGCGGTCGGCCGCGGATATCTGCCAGGGGATGACGACGATGGCGACTAGGGCCGCCGCCGCCGTGACCAGGGAGCCCACCGTCTCCATGGGCTCAGCATTGCGCCTTAGCCAGTTCCACATGGATCAGACCTTTGGTTGTTCGTGCGTTGCGCAGTGGATGCCGCCGCCGGCCTCGCCAACAGGGTCGGTATCCAGCATCACGATTTCGCGGCCCGGGTAACGATCCGAAAGAATCGCCTGCGCTTCTTCATCCGCCGCATCGTCGCCGAAATGCGAGGCAATGACCGCGCCGTTGCAGACGTAGTAGTTGACGTAGGAGGCGACAAAATCATTGCCGGAACCACGGATATCAATCGGTTCGGGCAGACGTACCAGTTCCAGCTTCCGGCCCGAGGCATCGGTCGCGGCCGCCAGGATATCGTAGGTCTCAAAGGCCGCGCGGCTCCAGGGGTCGGCGGGGTCGATTTCATCGCCCATCTGGATCAGCGCGACACCCGGTTCAGTGAACCGCGCCAGCGCATCAATGTGGAAATCGGTGATGTCGGCGCCCTTGATGCCCGGCGCCCAGATCAACTTTTTGGCGCCATAGGTGTCCAGCAGCATCCGCGTAATCTCGTCCTTGCCGCCCTTGTTGCGGTTCTTGTTCACCCAGCTGCTTTCATGGGCAATCAGCGTCGCGTGGCCGTCAAACTCGGCTCCGCCCGCCTCGCCGACAAGACCCGCGTCGTAAAGCGTCAGACCCATGATCTCGGCCACACGCCGGGCGACCTGGCTGTCGTTGCGATGCGGCTGCTTGCCGCCCCAACCGTTGAAGTTGAATTGGGTCATCGCCAGCCCGCCCTTGCCGTCAACGACAAAGGAAGGGCCGGAATCGCGCGCCCAGAGGTCTTCGGTCGGCACGTCCCAGATCTCGATCCCCTTGCCAAGCAGCTTGCGGGCGGTGGCCTCGTGCTCGGATGCCATCAGCATCACGACGGGCTCAAACTCGGCCACGGTATTGGCGATATCGGCGATCGTTTCCTGCACCCTGTCCAGGTAGCTGCCGCCACCATAAACAGCACGGCTGACCGGCCATTGCATGAAGGTGCGTTCATGCGGCGCGGTTTCCTCGGCATAGCGGAAACCGGCGGCGCGGGCGGTCTGCGCGACCGCCGCGCCGGGAAGCACGGATGCGGCAGCAAGCGCACTTGCCCTGCGGATCAGGCTGCGGCGAGTCACCATGGGTCTCTCCTTCGTCATTCAGTAGACGGAACGGAAGCCGTCCGGGGCAAATTCGGCCAGCGGGGCCACGCTGTCGGTGCTGCCATCGCGATAAAGATCATGCAGCGGGTCCAGCAGACAGGACTAGACCAGATAGAGGGCGAGCGGGGCGCTGTCGCTGTCGTGCAGGTCATCGAACAGCACCACCGGCGAGTGATCGGGAAAGAAGGCGCAGATAAAGGCCGATTCAAACCCCGACGTGCCGACATGGCCGACCGCCTCGGCCAACCGCTCCATCACGGCAAGCGGCTGCGGCGCGGTCAGCGGCGCCATGTCGGCCAGGGCGATGACCGTCGCGGCTGTGGTCATGCGGGCTCCTGCTGGGTGATGCAGTGGACGCCACCGCCGCCCACCGCGATGTCGGCAATATCGATCAGGCTGATCCGGCGATCAGGGAAGAGATCTTCGAAGATCTCGCGCACCCACCCGTCGCTTGCGGTGCCATAACGCGGCATCACCACGCCGCCGTTGCATACGTAGGAATTGACATAGGACCGGCAGAAGCGGTCGCCGATGGTGCAGCTTTCCTCGGCCTCGGGGATCATGACCATGCGGATCGGACGGCCTTTCGCATCGGTCTGGCCCGCCAGCGCGTCGATATTGGCCTGCTTGATCGCCCGCCATGGATCGTTCGGGTCGTCAGCGCCTTCGATCAGCACGACGCCGGGGGCCACGAAAACCGCGATACCGTCGACATGGCCGTCGGTCTCGGTCTCGTCCGCGTTGCCCGGCAGCCAGATCACCTTGTCGCCGCCCAGCATCGCCTTCAACTCTTCGGTGATCGCATCGCGGCTCCAGCCCGGGTTGCGGTTGGCATTGGGAAAGCAGGTTTCGGTGGTCAGGATCGTGCCGTCGCCATCGACGCTGACGCCGCCCCCCTCGGCGATCAGACCGCTGGCAAAGGCGCGCGCACCACAGAGTTCCGCGACGCGGGCGCCAAAGGCGGCGTCCTGGTCGAAAGGGTGATACTTGCCGCCCCAGGCGTTGAACCGGAACAGCGCGGCGGCTTTGTTACCCTTGGCATCAACCACGAAATTCGGGCCCGCATCCCGTGCCCAGGAATCGTCAAACGGGATGTCGATCAGGTCGATATCGCGGCCCAACAGCGCCTCGGCTCCGGCGCGATCCTGGGGCCGTACCGCCATGCTCAGCGGTTCGAACTCGCGGATTGCATGGGCCACGGCGGCATAGGCGCGCCGCGTCGCCTCCAGATCAGGCCAGACTTCAGCGCGACAGGGCCACATCATCCAGGTGCGGGCATGAGGTGCGAATTCGGCGGGCATGCGATAGCCTCGATCCCGAGGCGTGGCGACGGCGCTCTGCATGATCTCTCCAACAAAAATGTGTTGTCAGGCAGAATGACATGAAGAATATTTTGTGCAAAATGCGCAATTCTTATTATTATGGCAAATTTTCCTCATGAATAATCCGTATCGTGCGCTCCCGCCACTCTCGGCCCTTATCGGTTTCGAAGCCGCAGCCAGATGCCTGAGTTTTTCGCGCGCGGCAGAAGAGCTGAACGTGACCCAGTCCGCCGTCAGCCACCAGATCCGGATGCTCGAGGCGCATCTGGGCCAGCCGCTGTTCCTCCGCATCGGACGTCGGATCGAACTGACCGATGCCGGGCAGGATCTGCTGGCGACCGCGCAAGAGGCGCTGGAGACAGTACGCCACGGAGTCCGCCGCCTGCACGCCTATACCAAGCCGGGATCGGTCATCCTCATGATGACCCCGGCTCTGGCACAGGGTTGGTTCCTGCCGCGTCTGGCACGGCTGCGGGCCGAACTGCCGCATGTGGAACCCTGGCTGCACACCACGACCGAGGCCTGGGTGCCGGAAGAGGCCGAGATAGATATTGTGCTCTCGGATACGCCCTGGGCTGACGAACGCACCCTATCCCGGCCTCTGCTGCCGGATCGCCTCTGGCCCCTGGCCGCCCCCGGGGTTGCCGCCACCCTGCCGCAGACCGCCGACAGCCATCGCCTCGACCATGCGGCACTCTTGCATGACGAGGGCGAGGACGACTGGCAGAAGTGGTTCACGCAGGCAAAATCCGCGCGCCGGGAATTCGCCGCCGGACTGAATTTCTCAGACCCGGCGATGATGCTCCAGGCGGCCGCGGCGGGACTGGGCATCTGCCTTGGGTCAGAGATTACCGCCGGTTCATTTCTTGCAAACGGCACGCTTGTCCGCGCGGCCGCCACGCCGCTTGAAACCGAGCGGCGCTATTATCTCTCGGTCTGGACGCGCAACCTGTCGCGTCGCGCGGTGCAGGATCTCTGGATCTGGCTGCTTGCCCGGCCCGATCCGTGACATGCCGCTGCACTCTGGCGGCGGCCTCTTTGCAACGCTGCGCACCACAGAAAAAGCCCCGCGACGAGCGCGGGGCAGTTTGTCTTGCCAAGGGAAGCAAGCGGGAGATCTTACCAGTTCATCGGGCCTTTGGTGTCAAAGGCATGAACCAGGAAATCGATAAAGGCGCGGACCTTGGGCTGGGTGAACCGGCCCGGCGGATAGACGGCATAGATGCCCTGCACCTCGTCGGGCAGCGACGGCATCGCATCCTCGACCAGCCCCTTCTCCATCGCCTCGGTGAACAGGTAGCAGGGCAGATAGGCGATCCCCAGGCCCGAGATCGCGGCGTTCAGCAGCGACTGACCGTCGTTCACGCTCAGCCATCCGGCGGTGCGCACCTGCCGCTTTTCCCCCGAGGGCGCGGTCAGTTTCCACACGTTGCCCGAGGACTGGCTCGAATAATGCAACAGCTTGTGCTCGTTCAGATCGTCGATCTTCTGCGGGCGGCCATATTTCTCGAAATATTTCGGGCTGGCGATCATCCGCTTGGTGGTCTCGGTCAACTTGCGGGCGCGCAGCGTGCTGTCCTCCAGCTCGCCGATCCGTACCGCCATGTCGAACCCTTCAGAAATCAGTTCCACATACCGGTTGTTCAGCACCATGTTCACGGTGATGTCCGGGAATTCAGCCAGGAAATCCGACAAGACCGGTGACAGGTGATTGACCCCGAAATCGGTGGCCACCGAGATCCTCAGCAACCCCGAAGGCGCCGATTGCATCGACGTGACCAGCGCGTCAGCCTCGCCGGCATCATTCAGCACCCGGCGGGCGCGGTCGTAATAGGCCAGCCCGATCTCGGTCGGCGACACCCGCCGCGTCGTACGGTTCAGCAACCGGGCACCCAAGCGGGCCTCCAGGCTGGACACATGCTTGGACACGGCCGATTTCGAAATTCCCATCTTCTTGGCCGCATCGGTAAAACCGCCCTGGTCCACGACGTTGGCAAAAGCTTCCATTTCTGTCAGTCGGTCCATTCCTGGTTCCTCGGCTGATTGCTGTTTTTCAGGAACCGGTTATCGGCGGCAATCTGGGCGAGAACGGGGCAGAGCTGGGATAATATCAGGGTTTTGTCGCGGATCGTTTGCGACAGGGAAACACGGAAACAATCCGAGAATCCGTTTCAGCTTTCAGAAACTGATCCCTATCAGATAGATCCACAGGGGCAGTGTCACGGCGCTCAGCAGGGTGGATTGGGCGATCAGCGTGGCCACCAGCCTGCGGTCCGCGCCAAAGCCCGAGGCCAGCACATGCGCCGCCGATGCCGTCGGCAACGCCGCGAACAGGATCACCACCGCGGCCAGACCGGGCTCGACCTCCAACAAGCGGCACAACACCCATATCAGCGCCGGGGTCAGCAGCAGCCGTACCGCGCAGAGATAGCCGTTGAACAGATCCAGCCGGGTGAGGGCGCGCCAATCCATGGTCGCGCCGATCGACAGCAGGGCGATCGGAATGGCGGCTTGCGCCAGCATCTGCGCCGGGGCCAGGATCGGGTCCGGGATCTTGTAACCCGACAGACCCACCGCCACGCCTGCAACCGAGGCCAGCAGAAACGGGTTGAGCGCAATCTTCCGCACCGTCGCCCAGAGAGTCAGGTTGCCGCCCCGCGACAACGCCGAGACCGCCAGCAGATTGGCCACCGGAACCGCCATGCCGATGGCCACCGCCATCTGTCCGACATCGGCCAGGTGCAACGTTGGCACCGCGACAAAGGCCATCGCGGTATTGAACCTCCAGGCGGTTTGCCACGCCCCGGCAAAATCGAGAAACCGCTCCGGCCCGAACCGGCGCGCCGGATATCCCAGCATCAGCGCCAACCCCATAACCGCCCAGACGGCGGGGCCGATACGGATCACATCCTGCACGGCAATCGGCCGGTTGCTGGCGGCAAAGAACAGCAAGGCCGGAAACAGGACCTCGAAATTCAGCTTGTCCAGCCCCTGCCAGGCCGCCGGGGCCAGGCGGGCCCGGACCATGCCGCCCAGACCGACCATCAGAAAGCTGGGCACCAGCCCCATCAGGATTGTCGCGATCATGCCTGCCCCATGCCCCGGTTGATGCGCCGAACCTTGCGTCTGCGCGGGCAAATACACAAGTCCGTGTACTCGCAATGCATGTTCGATTTTCCGCCCTGTGTCGCATAGAGTGCAACCAGTGTTTCAGCAACGAGGAACAGGTTATGAAAAGCTTTCTGTCAGCACTTGGCATCGGCCTCTTGGCAAGCGCCGCCCTGGCGGGCGGCGATACGCCCGGAAACCCCGAGGCACGCGTTTATTTCGCCAATCTCGCCGATGGCGATACCGTCGCCTCTCCGGTCACGGTGATCTTCGGCCTCAGCGGCATGGGCGTCGCCCCGGCGGGGACAGAGGCCGAGAATACCGGCCATCACCACCTTCTGGTCGACCGCCCCCCGATGGGTCAGGGCGAAGACGGGGCCGAAGAACTGACCTACGCGCTTCCCGCCGATGAGCACCACCGCCACTTCGGCAAGGGGCAGACTGAGGTCACGCTCGACCTCGCGCCCGGCAAGCACACGCTGCAACTGGTGATGGGCGACTATACCCATGTGCCCCACAGCACCCCGATCATGTCCGAGGTAATCACGATCGAGGTGAAATAAGACCCAAGACTTCGGTAGCGGGCGAACCCTCGCCCGCGATCCTTGCCCTAAGACGGGGGTCCAGACGAAAGGACCCCCATGCTGACCTGCATCATCCGCTACCATATCGACCCGACCAAACGGGCCCAGTTCGAACGCTACGCCCGTACCTGGGGCCAGGCGATCCCGCGCTGCGGCGCCGACCTGATCGGCTACTACGCCCCGCACGAGGGCTCATCGACCCTTGCCTACGGCATCTACAACATTCCCAGCCTGGCCGAATACGAGGCATATCGCGCCCGCCTTGCCGCCGATCCGCTGGGGCGGCAGAACTACGACTTTGCCCAGTCCGAGAAGTTCATTTTGCGCGAGGACCGCACATGGCTCAAACTGGTCTCCACCGCGCATGGAGAACCGACATGATCGCCATCATCTTCGAAGTCGAACCCGCCCCAGGGCAACAGGGCGCCTATCTCGATCTCGCGGGCCGGATGCGCGCCCTGCTTGACGATATGCCGGGCTTCATCTCGGTCGAACGGTTCCAGAGCCTCACCAATCCCGGCAAGCTCTTGTCGCTGTCCTTCTGGGAGGATGAAGAGGCCGTCACCCGCTGGCGCCAGCTTGCCGCCCATCGCGGCTCCCAGACTCGCGGGCGCGAGGCGCTCTTCGCCGACTACCGCCTGCGCGTGGCGGGTGTGATCCGCGACTATGGCATGACCGACCGCGATCAGGCGCCCGACGACAGCCGCGCAAGCCACGGCTAGAACAAGCGGCGCAACAGACGTTTCAACCAACAGAGGGCGCGGTCCGATCCGTGTGGCGGTCAATCGCCCCCGGCACCGGCCCGCAGCTTGCCCAGGACAACGGGCGAATACTGCGCCGCGCCGCCAGGCCCGAACACATGTTTCTGGATGCGCTCGAACGATTCGAGATATTTGGTGTACGAGGTCAGGTCTACTCCGCTTGGCGCAGGCAGCATGTCGCCCAGCGCGCCGGTATAGCCCCGCACGCTGATCTCCATCTCGGCCCGCGACAGGCCCAGCTGCGCCTCGGCCGCGATATTGGCCACCGAAACCTGAGCCTCCGATTTGAAACTGGTGGCCTCGATCTTCAACAGAACCGCAACGCCGATCTCGACCTGCTGGCCATCGACCGTCCCCACCATGAAGGATTTCGCCTCCTGCAACACGCCCACCGACTTGCCGCTGGCCTGCGCACTGAACAGGCTGTTGAACCAGCTAACCTTGCCGCTGGCCTCGCGGGTAAAGGCCACCGCGCGTACATAATGCTGATCGAGCGCAACCGGATCGCCCGGTTGCAGCCCGTTCTCGCCGCCCAGGCCAAGCCCTAACCCTTCGGTCTGCGGACCGCTGGGATCGCTGGTACGGAACCGATAGCCCGAAAACAGCGGGTCACCGGCAGAGAGGGGTTCATAAAGCGCTTTTTCCGACATGAGCGTTCAATCCTTGCAACCAATAGCTGAACACTATCACAAGACCCACCCAAGGCCCAAGCGCTTTGCCCCTTCATTTCGCTGCAAATACTCCCGCCGGAGGCAGAGATTTTTCGACGAAAAATCTCTCCCCCCCGCCCGGATCAGAAGGACAGCGCCAGCCGGGTGCCCTGGTTGATCGCGCGCTTGGCGTCCAGTTCGGCGGCCACATCGGCGCCGCCGATCACATGGCAGGGCACACCCTTGGCCTCCAGCGCATCCGCCAGCGACCGGTCCGAGACCTGACCGGCACACAGAACCACGGTGTCGCAGGCGATGAGCGTCGGGTTCTCCCGCGCTTCACCAAAGCTCACATGCAAACCCTCGTCGTCGATCTTCTCGTAGTTCACGCCGCCCACGAAATTGACACCCTTCATCTTCAGCGTCGCGCGGTGGATCCAGCCCGTCGTCTTGCCCAGATCCTTGCCATGCGCCTTGGCCTTGCGCTGCAACAGCGTTACCTCACGCTCGGGCTTGGCGGGCTGCGGCCCCTCGGGCGCCAGGCCCGAGCGGTGCTCGCCCGGATCGGTCACGCCCCATTCCTTCATCCACAGCGGCAGGTCGGTGGCAGGGCTGTGGCCCTCTTCCAGCAGGAACTCGGAAACGTCGAACCCGATGCCCCCGGCACCGATCACCGCCACCCGCTTGCCCACCGGCTTCTTGTGGCGCAGCACGTCGATATAGCTCAGCACATTGGCGCGGTCCTGCCCCGGAATCGCCGGGTCACGCGGGCTAACACCGGTGGCGATCACCACCTCGTCAAATCCGCTCAGATCATCGGCGCCTACCGACTGGCCCAGTTTCAGGGTCACACCCAGATCGGCCAGCATCACCCGGTACCAGTCCACCAGACCCCAGAATTCTTCCTTGCCCGGCACCTGCTTGGCCATGTTGAGCTGCCCGCCGATCTCGTCCGACTTGTCGAACACCGTCACCGCATGGCCGCGCTGCGCGGCGGTGATGGCGGTCGACAGGCCCGCAGGACCGGCCCCCACGATGGCCACCTTCTTGGGCGCCGCCGCCTTCTCCACCACCAGTTCGGTTTCATGACAGGCGCGCGGGTTCACCAGGCACGAGGTCAGCTTGCCACCAAACGTATGGTCCAGACAGGCCTGGTTGCAGGCAATGCAGGGGGCAATGCGGTCGCCCTGTCCCGCCGCCGCCTTGTTGACGAAATCCGCATCCGCCAGCATCGGGCGGGCCATCGACACCATGTCGGCGCAACCACTGGCAAGCACCTCTTCGGCCACTTCGGGCGTGTTGATCCGGTTCGAGGTGATGACCGGGATCGACACTTGCCCCATCAGCTTTTTTGTGACCCAGGCAAAGGCCGCGCGCGGCACGCTGGTGGCAATCGTCGGAATCCGCGCCTCGTGCCAGCCGATACCGGTATTGATGATGGTGGCCCCGGCCTTTTCGATCTCTTTCGCCAGTTGCACCACCTCGTCGAAGGTCGAGCCATTGGGGACAAGGTCGATCATCGACAGGCGATAGATGATGATGAAATCACGGCCCACCGCCTCGCGGGTCCGGCGCACCACCTCGATCGGCAGGCGCATCCGGTTCTCATAAGATCCGCCCCAGCGGTCGGTGCGCTTGTTGGTATGGGTGACCAGGAACTGGTTCAGGAAATACCCCTCGGACCCCATGATCTCGACCCCGTCATAGCCCGCCTGCTGCGCCAGCACCGCGGCATTGACGATATCGGTGATCTGCTTCTCGATACCCTCCTCGTCCAGCTCGGTCGGCGGGAACGGAGAGATCGGCGATTTCACCGGCGAAGGCGCCACGCATTTCGGCCCATAGGCATAGCGCCCCGCATGCAGGATCTGCATCGCAATCTTGCCGCCCGCCTCGTGCACGCGGGCGGTAACGATGGAATGGTTTGCGACATCCTTGTCGCTGGTCATCATCGCCGCACCCGGCAGGACCGAGCCTTCCATGTTCGGCCCGATACCGCCCGTTACCATCAGCGCCACGCCCCCCCGCGCGCGGTCGGCATAGAACTCGGCCACCCGGTTCCAGTCGCGGGTCTCTTCCAGCCCGGTATGCATCGAGCCCATCAGCACGCGGTTCTTCAACGTGGTAAAGCCCAGATCAAGCGGGGCAAGCATATGTGGGTACGCAGTCATCGGAATTACTCTCCCTTGGATTTGACGGGCAAGATCACCCTAGCCCGCGCACCTGTCACGCGAAACCCGACGTCACCCCCTTTGCCGCCGTAACGTCGCTTGCTAGACAGGGCCAACCCAAAGGAAAGACATCTATGACACCCGAAGAGATTGCCGCGCTCCCCTATCGCCCCTGCGTGGGTGTGGTCCTGATGAATGGCGATGGGTTCGTCTTTGTCGGCCAGCGCATGGACCAGAACACCGACGCCTGGCAGATGCCCCAAGGCGGGGTGGACGAGGACGAGGACCCCTTCGAGGCCGCCCTGCGCGAGCTATGGGAAGAAACCGGCGTGACCGCCGATCTGGTCGAGAGGGTGGCAGAAACCGAGGGCTGGCTGCCCTACGACCTGCCGCATGACCTTGTGCCGCGCATCTGGAAGGGGCGCTATCGCGGGCAGGAGCAGAAATGGTACCTGTTCCGCTTCACCGGCCGCGACGACCAGATCGACATCAAGACCGACCACCCCGAATTCAGCCGCTGGAAATGGCAGGATCCCGACCGGCTGGTGGCCGAGATCGTGCCGTTCAAGCGTGACGTCTACGAGCGCGTCGTTGCGGCCTTTGCCCCGCATCTGGGCTGAGCAAAGCGCAGCCGCCGGGGCGCGCCCGCCGGGCGCTGCCCGATCCACACCGCGCCCAGCACGATGATCGCGCCCAGACCCTGCACCGGGCTCAGGGATTCGCCCAGCGCCAGCCAACCCAGGATCACCGCCGTCAACGGGCTGAGGATGCCGAGCAGCGATACCGCCGCCGGTTCGATCCGGGCCAGACCGCGAAACCACAGGATATAGGTCAGCGCACCACCGATCAGGCTGAGCCAGGCAAGTGCCGCCAGATTGATCAGGCTCAGCGCCGGCCAATCTGGCGCGGCCAGCCAGGCCACCGGCATCATCAACAGACCACCGGCGGTCAACTGCCAGGCGGTGAATGTGACCAGCGGCACATCGGGCCGCCATTTGCGGGTCAGCACCACGCCCACCGCCATCGACAGCGCGCCGCCCAGCCCGGCCAGCACGCCAACCCAATCCAGCCGCGCCTCGGGCCCCAGCAGCAGCGCCACGCCGACAATTCCGCCCAACGCCGACAGCACCGCGCCCAGCCGGATCTGCGTCCCCAGCGCCACCGCTGACAGGAACACGACGATCAGCGGCTGTACCGCGCCCACCGTCGCGGCCACCCCGCCCGGCAGGCGATAGGCGGCAACAAAGAGCAGCGACCAGAACACCGCGAAGTTGAGCGCCCCCAGGATCAGCAGCCGCCCGATCCAGCCGCGCGGCGGCAATTGGCGCACCAGCAGCATCAAAAGCAACCCGGCTGGCAGCGCCCTCAGAAGCGCCACGGCAAAAGGCGAATGCGCGGGCAGGAACTGGGTGGTGACAATATAGGAACTGCCCCAGATGGCCGGGGCGATTGCAGTCAGGGCGATATCCGTTGTGCGTGACATGGGAGCCTCATCAATTTATCTCGACGTCGAGATAACATCATTTATCTTGACGTCAAGATAAATCGGCGAAATAACCCGGTTCATGGATCATGTAGACCTTATCACCCGGCAATGGGCGGCCGAGCGCCCCGATCTCGACACGCGGGCCATGGCTGTGATCGGTCGGGTGGCGCGGCTGTCCATGGCCTTTACCCAGGGGATGCAGAGAACTTTTGCCCGATACGGGCTCAACCCGGCCAAGTTCGACGTTCTCGCCACGCTCCTGCGCTCGGGCCCGCCCTATGCGCTGTCCCCCGGCGCGCTGCTCGACACGACCATGGTCGCCTCGGGCACCATGACCAACCGGATCGACCGGCTGGAACAGGACGGGCTGGTCGAACGCCGCAAGAACCCCGAAGACAGCCGCAGCGTGATCATCGCGCTTACACCCAGGGGGCTGACCCTTATCAACGATATGATGGCCGCCCATGTGGCGACGCAGGCGCAGCTCTTGGAGGGGTTGACGACGGAGGAACAAGTGGCACTGACCGCCCTGCTGGCCAAGGCCCTGCACAGCGCCGAGACCGCAAACGCCCGCGCCGAAGCTTAGGCCAGATCGGCCAACTCGCTTCCGGCAAACCCGGCCGGAAGAAACCGGACCATCGCGTCGGTACCCTTGGCATCCAGGTCGTACAGATCGGGCCGCGCCGAAAGATATCCGCGCCAGTTGCGTTCCGGACGCTGGCTGATGCGCGTGCCAAACTGCTGATGCATCAGCGGTGCCAACCGGGTCAGCGCCATGCCCTGCCCGTTCTTGCTGTGCTTTGCGATCACCGACCTGATCTGCCGATCCAGCTTCGAGCACCGCTCAGGCTGCACACTGACCGCCGCCGCCGCAGATTTCGCCTCCAGTTCGACAAACAGGCTACAGGCTGACCGGAATCCATCCGGCGCCTTGGCTTCACCAATACCGATGGCCCTTTTGCCGATCTCGCGCAACCGCCGCGCCAGATGGGCGAAATCCCCATCCGAACTGGCAATGACGAAACAGTCAAAACTCCCGGTCAAGGCAAGCTCCATCGCATCGAGGGTCAGCAACAAATCCGCCGCGTTCTTGCCCCGCCCAGCGTGAACCAAACGCCAATCCGCCTGATCGGCCCAGGCGCTCGGGCGCTGCACATCCAGATAGACGCGGGCATAGTCGACACTGCCCTGCTGCCGGGCCGTGCCCAGCACCTCCTGCGCCCGCGCGGCCCCGATATTGTCGCCATCCGCGAACACCGCCACCCTTGCCTTCATACCGCCTACCCGACTCGTTACGCATCACTTCGGAATAGCCCCGCAATCCGGCAAGAATTTGACCGCTACCCGCCCACCCGGGAAACAGGCGCATCAAAAAAGGGGCGGCGTCCGTCCCCTGCTTCTTTCTGGTCAAAAGTACTCCGGGGTGAATTGCCCGCAGGGCAAGAGGGGCAGCGCCCCTCTCCAGCCCGAACTCAGAGCAGCCCGTTTTCCTTCAGCAACTCGACCATGTTCGTCTCGGGGCGCGGGCCGATATGGCTGATCACCTCGCGCGCGCAGACATTGCCGATCCGGGCACAGGTCTCGTAGTCGCGGCCCGTCGCCATGCCAAACAGAAAGCCTGCGGCGAACTGATCGCCCGCACCGGTGGCATCCACCGGCACCACCTTTTCAACAGGCACGTCGATGCGGACCGTGCCGTCCATCACCGTCACCCCGTCGCCCGAACGGGTGCAGACCACCAGCGGACAGATGCCCGAGGTCAGCATCAGCGCATCGTCCAGATGGTCGGTCTCGAACAGCGACTGGATCTCGGCCTCGTTGCCGATCACGAAATCCAGGTCGTGCTGGATCAGCGACAGGAAATCTGCCCGGTGCCGGTCGACGCAGAACGGATCGGAAATCGCAATCCCCGCCTTGCCGCCCGCCGCGCGGGTCGCCCGCGCCGCTTCGCGGAACGCGGATTTGCCGGCGTCATGGTCGAACAGGTAGCCTTCGAGGAACATCAGTTTCGCATTTCCGGTCACATCCTGCGGCACGTCCGCCGAACTCAGCGTGGTCGAGATGCCCAGATAGGTGTTCATCGACCGCTCGCCATCGGGCGAGACAAAGATCATCGAGCGCGAGGTCGCCAGATCGCCCGCCACCGGCGGGTTGACGAAGTCGATACCGCCCTCATTCATCGCATCGGCATAGAAATGGCCCAGTGCGTCGTCGCGCACCCGCCCGATAAACGCCGTATCCAACCCCAGCGCGCCCGCGCCCGCGATCGTGTTGGCCACCGAACCGCCCGGCGTCTGCACCCGCGCCTTCATCGAGGCATAGAGCACCTCGCCGCGCTCCTGCTCGATCAGTTGCATGATGCCCTTCTCGATCCCCATCAGGTCGAGAAAGCTGTCATCGGCTTGCGAGATCACATCGACAACGGCATTGCCGATGCCAACGACATCGTAGGTCTTCATAGGGTCTTGTCCTCGAATTGGCACAGATCGCGGATGAGGCAGGTGCCGCACATCGGCTTTCTGGCTTTGCAATGGTAACGGCCGTGCAGGATCAGCCAGTGATGCGCATGCTGCTGGAAGTCGGCCGGGATATTGTCTTCGATGGCGCGCTCGACCGCGTCCACATCCTTGCCCGGGCAGATGCCGGTGCGATTGCCGACACGAAAGATATGGGTGTCCACCGCCTGCGCCGGGATGCGCCACCACATGTTCAGCACCACATTGGCGGTCTTGCGACCGACACCGGGCAGCGATTGCAGCGCGGCGCGCGAATTGGGCACCTCGCCGCCATATTGCTCGACAAGGATGTGGCTCAGCTTGATCACGTTCTTGGCCTTCTGCCGGAACAGGCCAATGGTCTTGATATGCTCGGTCACACCCTCTTCGCCCAGCGCCAGCATCTTTTCCGGGGTGTCGGCGATCTTGAACAGCTCGCGCGTCGCCTTGTTCACCCCCGCATCCGTGGCCTGCGCGCTCAGCGCGACCGCCACCACCAAGGTATAGGCGTTCACATGCTCCAGCTCGCCCTTGGGTTCGGGATCGGCGGCCTGAAACCGGGTAAAGATCTCGCGGATCGTGTGATAATCGAGTTGCTTTGCCATCCGGGCCTTAATGCCCTGACAGACAATCCCCCGCAATTGAAAAGGCAGCGCCTATGCCGCTGTCGCGCTCATTTCCGCCCCGGCTGCCGTCAGGTTCTGCTGTACCTTCGACCATCCGGCCTCATCGGCCGCCAACACCGTCGCCGGGTCGATCCGCACCGCATAGCCCCGATTCAGCGCGCCAAACGCGGTATTCTTTACACAGTGACAGCCATCCAAGCCCATGAGGATCAGCGTGCCGATCCGGTTTTCCTCTAGGTATCGCTCCAACGCGGGTTCGGAAAACGCATCTCCCATGGATTTCTCGAACTCGATATCAGGCACCCGGCTCAGGCGCGGGTCCAGCCCGATACCCGGCGACCCCGCGTTGCCGCGCCCCTGATTGAACCAGCCGTTCAACAGCCGGGCCAACCCGGCCTTGTACACCTGCCGAACCGCGATCACCGGCATTCCGGCCCGTCGTGCCACGTCCGCCGACGTTCTAATGTTCTCTATCGCGGTTTCCAGTTGTGCGGCCTCCCACACCGGCAGGGAGGTGAAATCGCTCTGCATGTCGATCACCACCAGCGCGATTCCGGTGCGCGCGGCCCGGTCGATCTGCGGACCTTTGGTTGGAGTACCGATCTTGCGGATCTCCAGCAGGACATAGAGAACCACAACCAACAGCCCAGCCGCGATAATCCAGAGAACGGACATGTCAGACCTCCTTGGCCAAATTCGCAAAGAACCCGTTCAGGGCAAGCTGCACCTTGTGATAGGCGGCAAGCTCGGCGGGTGAGAAAGCCTCGGAGAACAGCGCCAGCTTCTCCATCTCATCCGCCCGGATCGCAGTTATGATGGCCTCCCCCTTCGGGGTCAGCCAATAGCGGTGCGACCGAGCGTGTTCGGGATTGGCCCGCCGTTCGATCAGCCCGGCGCGTTGCACCTCTTGCAGGATGCGAGAGACATATTGCCGCTTCATCTGCAACGCGGCGCCCAGTTGTGGCGCCGTCGCGCCGGGAGTCAGCGACAGACCTTCAAGGATGGCCCGCTGTCCCACGGTGACTCCGGCGCGTAGACTGCCCCGCTCCACCGCCGCCGTGATGTGGCGCAAGAGCGGCCGCGTGGCCTGTACCGCCTGATAAAGCTGATCGGGTTCATGTGTCATGCCCGCAGTACTGGACCGGACGGCACGATTCGTCAACTCAGTTGACAAACATTTGCACAGGTTCCGGGTCGCGACAACGGCGCCCGCGCGCTACTCTCCAATTCAGACAAAGAGGTGCGACATGAACGTTCAGACCACGGAAGAGGGCTATCACTATGGCGTCATCCGCCGCGCAATCGAACTGATCGACGCGGGCGGCGAGAGCATGTCGCTGGATGATCTGGCGACGCAGATGAACATGAGCCCCGCGCATTTCCAGCGCATCTTTTCGCGCTGGGTCGGGGTCTCGCCCAAGAAGTACCAGCAATACCTGACGCTGGGTCATGCAAAGGCGCTGCTGGAGGACCGGTTCACTCTGCTTGAGGCCGCCCAGAATGTGGGCCTGTCTGGTACCGGTCGCCTGCATGATCTCTTCGTCCGGTGGGAGGCGATGAGCCCCGGCGATTATGCCCGCAAGGGCGCGGATCTGACCATCTACTGGGGCTGGTTCGAAAGCCCCTTTGGCCCCGCACTGGTGATGGGGACCGAGCGCGGCATCTGCGGCATCGGCTTTGCCGCGGAGGCCGGCGCCGAGGCCACGATGCAGGATCTACTGTCGCGCTGGCCACAGGCCACCTTCGTCGAGGACCCGATGCGCCTGCGCCCCTGGGTGCTCAGCGCCTTTGGCGCCGCCAGCGACCGTCTGGAACCGGTGCCGCTCTACCTGATCGGCGCGCCCTTGCAGATCAAGGTCTGGGAGGCATTGCTGCGCATCCCCTCGGGCCAGGTCACCACCTATGGCGAACTGGCCCAATCCATCGGCCAGCCGCGCGCGGTGCGCGCGGTGGGCACGGCGGTGGGGCGCAACCCGGTCAGCTGGCTGATCCCCTGCCACCGCGCCCTGCGCAAATCGGGTGGCCTGGGCGGCTATCACTGGGGCCTGCCGGTGAAACGCGCCATGTTGGCCTGGGAAGCGGCCCGCAGCGAGGCCTAGCGCCAGCGCGCCGCCATCCAGCGCAACAGATGCAACCGCCTTGGCGGCGCTTCGCGGCGGGCGGCAAGCTCTCTCTCGATCTCCCAGTTGCGCAGGGTGTGAGGTTCACTCCAAAGCTCCAGTTTGCGGGCCATCAGCACTTGGTGGTCGCGGCTTGGCATGATCAGTCTCCTATGGCTGCCGATATGCACGCCATCAGACCGCAACCCTGCTGACACCCCGTTGTCAGGGGGCTGTGCTAAGGTGTCAGCAGTGTTTCAGAGGATCCCATGCGCCGCTCCACCCGACTGTTCGAAATCATCCAGATCGTGCGCGCCGCCACCGCGCCCATCACCGCCGAGGATCTGGCCGCGCGGCTCGAAGTCTCGGCCCGCACCGTCTATCGCGACATCGCCGCACTTCAGGCCATGCGCACCCCGATCGAGGGTGCGGCGGGCCTGGGTTACGTCATGCGCGGCGGCTATGACCTGCCACCGCTCAACTTCGATCAGGAAGAGGTCGAGGCGCTGCGCGTCGGCCTCTCGATGCTGGCGCGCACCGGCGACAGCGCCCTGCAACAGGCCGCCCAACGGGTCTGCGCCAAGATCGACGCGCTGCACGATCCGGCCGACTGGCTGCGGGTGGCGCCCTGGGGCGCGCCCGCCGACGACCCCAGGCAAGGTTGCACCCCCATCGCACTGTTGCGCAGCGCGGTGCGCGAGGCGCGCAAGCTCAGGATCGAGTATCGCAGCGGCGACGGCAGCCGCACGCTGCGCGTGCTGCGCCCGGTCGGGCTGATCTATCACCTCGACTGCACCATGCTGGCGGGTTGGTGCGAATTGCGGCAAGGCTTTCGCCATTTCCGCACCGACCGGATCTGGGCCTGCGACCTGCTGCCCGACAGCTTTGCCCCGCAAGCGGCAGCCCTGCACCAGCTCTGGCAGGATCAAAGCCGCTGGGACGAGGCCGCCACACAGAATTGACCGCCGGATGGGCGGGGAATCGCCGATTTCACCGCTTTGTCGCTTGTTCGGACCAACACTGGCGGTGATATACTGGAACAAAGCAACAAGTGCCGCGTTAAGTGAGCGCAGGAGCAGAAGGTGAATCCATGACTTCGAACAAACATTTCCTTGCGGCCGGGCTGGTGGCCGTTCTGACACTGGGCGCCTGTACCGACCCGGCTTCGCTCAGCACCAATGCCGACCCGAACAAGAACACCAAGACCGGTGCCATCGCGGGCGCCATCCTAGGCGCCGGTGTCGGCGCCATCGCCAACGATTCCAACCCCGCTCTGGGCGCGCTCGCAGGTGCCGCCATCGGCGCCGCCGGCGGCGGGCTGATCGGCAAACAACTCGACCAACAGGCGGCCGAACTGCGCCAGGAACTGGCCAATGACGGTATCTCGATCATCAACACCGGCGATCGGCTGATCGTGACCGTCCCGAACGACATCACCTTCGACACAGACAGCTATACCGTACGCCCGGCGCTGCAATCCGACCTGCGCAAGGTCGCGGCCCATCTCGTGCGCTATCCCAAGTCGAACGTGCAGGTGATCGGCCATACCGACAGCGACGGCGATGCCGCCTACAACCAGGGCCTGTCCGAACGCCGCGCCAACGCGGTGGCCGACATCCTGCAATCGGGCGGGGTGACCTATGACCGGATCTCGACCATCGGCATGGGTGAAAACAATCCGATCGCCTCAAACCTGACGGCCGAAGGCAAGGCCCGGAACCGCCGGGTCGAGATCGTCATCGTGCCCAAGAACCGCTGAACCAGCGGCACTCTCACCGTCGCAGCGCGACACCAAATCCTCGCAGAGGATTTGTCTACAGACTTTTTTCAAAAGTCTGAGTCGCGCTGCGTGGCATCGACACGCCCCCTCCCATTGTCGCGCATTTTCACACAGGGATTGCGCGACGGCAGGGGTTTGGCGCCCGGGCATCGCGGGCTAGGTTGAACCCAACACGTTGAGGAGACCGACATGACCGATCTTACCTTGTTGGGTATCAGCGGCTCGCTGCGTCGCGAGGCCACCAACCGCAAACTGATGCACGAGGCCGCGCGGCTTTTCGCGCCCGCCCGATTCATCGTGGCCGACCTCAATCTGCCGCTTTATGACGGCGACAACGAACAGGCAGAGGGCATCCCCGCATCGGTCCAGGCGCTCGCCGACCAGATCGCCGCCGCAGATGCCGTGGTGATCTCGACGCCGGAATACAACAAGGGGCCGTCCGGCGTGCTCAAGAACGCGCTCGACTGGATCAGCCGCACCAAGGGCAGCCCCTGGGCCGACAAGCCGGTGGCGGTGATGTCGGCGGCGGGTGGCCGGGCCGGTGGCGAGCGCGCGCAGGCCACGCTGCGCGGCTTCCTCGTGCCGTTCCAGCCCCGACTACTGTCCGGCCCGGGGGTGCATCTGGCCGACAGTTCCAACCAGTTCGACGACCAGGGTCACCTGATCAGCGATCAATATACCGCCACCCTGCAACGGCTGATGGACAAGCTGCGCATCGAAGCGCAACGCTAAACCGCAAATGTGTCGCAAACCGGCAAGCGCGGCGGGCAAAGCCGCGCCAGCCTGACCCTGTCAGGTAACAGGAGACCGGAATGCACACCAGCGCGCTTCATCCGAAATTCGGTCGCATCGTTCATGATGTCGACCTGCGTGAGGTAACCTCCGACCATCTCTACCTCGAAATCCGGGCGCTGTTCGAAACCCATTCGGCGCTGCTGTTTCCCGCGCAGACGATCACGGATGCCGACCACACCCGGCTTGGGGAATTGTTCGGCCCGTTGGAAAACCGCGATGCGATGGCCGCCGGGCGCGATGTGGAATTCCAGGTTTCGGAGCTCAGCAACCAGACCAGGAACGGGCTGCGGGCACAGGACGACCTGCATATGCTGAACCTGCAATCCAACATGCTCTGGCATACCGACAGCACCTTCCTGCCCACCCCGGCGCTGATCAACATCCTGACCGCGCTGGTGGTGCCGCCCTCGGGCGGCGAGACCGAGATCGCCTCGACCCGCGTCGCCTGGGCCGAGATGCCGCCGCATCTGCGCGACCGGCTCCAACATGCGGTGATCTGGCACCGGCTGTCGCACAGCCGCGCGAAGCTTTCGGCCGAACTCGCCCGCCTGCCGACAATGACCCGCTGGCCCGACCGGCCCTGGCGCGCGATCTGGCCCAACCCGGTCACCGGCGAGGAGGCGCTCTTCATCGCCTCGCATGCCTTTGCCATCGAGGGGCTCGGCCATGCCGAAAGTCAGGAGATCCTGGAAGAGGCGATCGCCTTCTGCACCCGGCCCGAATACGTCTATACCCACCGCTGGCAGGTGGGTGACGTGCTGATCTGGGACGAACGCGCCACCCTGCACCGGGGCCGCCCCTGGGATTACGACCACGAGCGCACCCTGCGCTCGATCTGCTGTTCGGTGACCGAGGCCGATGGGCTGTCAGCCGTCCGGGTGCTGCACGCCTGAAGCGGCGGGGGCCTGCGCCTTGATCCACCGATCGAACCGCCACATGCCCCAGGCGATCGGGATCAGAGCCAGACCGCCGATGACATAGGCCAGCGGTTCGTCGCCAAAGCTTTCGAACATCTGGGTATAGGCGTGGATCACCCCGAACACGAGCGAGGCGTTGAACAGCCCCCGGTTGCCCCGATGCGCCGACCAGAACAGCAGCGCCACCAGCGCCGCTGCCCACAGCACCGAATAGACGCCCTCGGAAATGAACGGGGCCGTTTCGCGATAGGCGTCGCGCGCCTTGGAATAGGCGTCCCAGGCGCCTTCGCTCCAGACCTCGGGTTCTGCCGGACCCCAGATCGTCTCGCCCACCACATCGCCCCAGAGCGAGCCAACCAGCGCACAAAGATTGGCCACGACAAAGCCCAGCATCGCCAGGATGCGCGCGTGCCGCGCGCTGCGCTCGCCATATCGCCCCGCCACCCAGAGACAGGCCGCCAGCAGCACCGCCATTTGCAGGATCGAAAGCGTCGATTCCGGCGAGTAGAACACATAGGCCGCATGGAAGTAAAAGGTGCCGGTATCCAGCATCTGGGCAAAGGGCACGATGGCCAACGCAGTGATCAGCCGCACGTCCAGCAGCCACCCCCCCGCCGCCAGCAAACCCGCCGTATAGAGATAAAACAGGCTCACGGGCAGGCCCGACACCCCGTTGTAGGCAATCAGGTATCCCAGCCCGCCGACATGCATCGCCAGCCCCATCAGGGCCACCGCCCCGGTGACAAACGGCGCTCGCGCCAGATCACGGACAAAGGCGAACATCGCCCCGGCCATGATCACCCCACCAAGAACACTCAGCATCTGGCCCGCGATCCGCGGATGGTTCGACACCAGCTCGACCGTGCCGCCGCCGCACAGCATACCGGCCCCGATCAGCGCCGCCGCATTGCCGAACATCCGCAAGTCCCCGCCGCCACGCGCCAGAATGCCAAACCCGCCCGCCAGCAACAAAAGCCCCACCACCGCCACCGCCAGCGGATCCTGCAACCACAGGACCAGCCCGCCCGTCGCCGACAGGATACCCAGGCACAGGACCGTGTTGATGCCCAGTGTCACCATCGCCTGCCGCGACCGCGCCTCGATCTCGCGCGCGGCCTCGGGCGCGATCACCCCGTCGTCAACCAGCTTGTCCGTATCTGCAACCGCGAACATGGCCATCCTCCTCCGCGATCCGGTTGCACGTCAGCCTATCATCGAACGCGGCCAAAGACAGCCGATTGCGCATCCGCGCCCGGATAGGCTTGTGCCGCAGGACCGCCGCCCGTATCTAGGCTCAAACCTCAATTGCGGGAGACACCCAATGTTCAAAGGACTCGGCGGTCTTGGCGACATGGCCAAGATGATGAAATCGGCGCAGGAATTGCAGACCAAGATGGCTCAGATGCAGGAAGATCTGAACACTGTCCTGGTGACCGGCGAATCCGGCGCCGGCCTGGTCAAGGCCACCGCCACCGCCAAGGGCGAGCTCAAGGGGCTGAACATCGACCCCTCGATCTTCAACGGCGACGACAAGGAAGTGGTCGAGGATCTGATCCTCGCCGCCATCAAGGACGCCCAGGCCAAAGCGGCCGAAAAGGCGCAAGAGGAAATGGCCCGCCTGACCGAAAGCATGGGCCTGCCCAAGGACATCAAGCTGCCGTTCTGACGACGGCAGCCGTTTCCTTTGCCGTGAAGCCGGTGCATCATCGTGGCAAAGCAGGCAGCGAGCAGGACCCAGAACCATGGCCGGATCGACCAAGGATATCGACGCGCTGATCGAGTTGATGGCGCGTCTGCCGGGGCTGGGGCCACGCTCGGCCCGGCGCGCGGTGCTGCACCTGATCCGCAAGCGCGCGCTGCTCCTGACCCCGCTGGCCGAGCTGATGACACGGGTCGCCGCCACCGCGCGCGAATGCCTCAATTGCGGCAATATCGGCACCTCGGATGTCTGCGACATCTGCACCGACGAGCGCCGCGCCACCGGCGAGCTCTGCGTGGTCGAGGATGTGGCCGATCTCTGGGCGATGGAACGCTCGGGCGTGTTCAAGGGCCGCTATCACGTGCTGGGCGGCACCCTGTCGGCGTTGGACGGCGTCGGTCCCGAGGAACTGCGCATTCCCCGCCTGGCCGACCGCATCACCACCGAGGCGATCACCGAGGTGATCCTGGCCCTCAACGCCACCATCGACGGCCAGACCACCGCCCATTACATCGCCGATCAGTTGGGCGGCCGCGTCCGGCTGACCTCGCTGGCACAGGGTGTGCCCATTGGCGGCGAGCTCGACTATCTCGACGACGGCACCATCTCGGCCGCGATGCGCGCCCGCAAGGATCTCTAGCCCGGCTTCCCAAAGGCCGGTACTCTGCCCCAAAGGGCGGGTCACCACGAGGGCCGGGACATGACAACAGCGGATTTGCACATTTTCGTGCCGACGGCGATCCGGGGCATCATGGCGCGCCTTGGCCCCCGTCTCGACGCGGCAGCGGGCCGACCGGTGACACAGATCATCGACCTCAACCCCCGGATACCCCAACGCATCGCCGCTGGCGAAGCCTTCGACATCGGGCTGACCAATCCCGAATACGTCCCCGCCCTGATCGCCAGCCGCCATGTCGACGCTACCACGCACCGGCCCTTTGGCCGGGTGCCGCTTGCGGTCGGCTGCCGGTCGGGCGCCAAGGCAGAGCCTCTCCGGGACGCGCTCGAGATCGCCGATCTTTTCCGGCGGGCGGACAGCATCGCCTATACCGGCGCGGGCACCAGCGGCCGCATCTTCTTGGATGCGGTCGCGCGGCTGGGGCTGTCGGACACCCTACGCCCGAAAAGCCGCCCGATGGGCGGCGGCGAACCGGTCGCTTCGGTCGCGGCAGGGGACACCGAACTGGCCGTGGCACCACTGTCGACGATTCTGTCGACCCCCGGCATCGCCCCCGCTGCGGTCTTTCCCCGCGACTTCGGCACCGACATCGACATGTCGATCTTCCTCAGCGCCTCACCCGGCCGCGGTGCCACCGCCGTTCTCGACCTGCTCACCTCCAGCGCACTGGATGACGAACTCGCAGCGGCGGGCGCCATGCGCTTCGGCTTTGCCTGACCGCGCCAGTCGACCCTTGGCCTGCCGGGTTACTCCCCGGCGCCGAACCGATGGTCATATCATGAGATACGCGCCCAATCCTGCCCTAGGAAATCGGTAACGCCCGGCGGGGTTTTCCTTTTGTCCCACCCGCTTTGCGGCTAGGTAAGGATAAAGCCTCATTCACCGCCCGGAGATGTCCCGATGATGCGCATTCTTGCCCTTGCCCTCGCCGCCACAACCGCCACCGCCGCTTGGTCGCAAGAGCTGATCGACAAGGGGTTCGTGCATGGCTGGAACCTGATGGTGGACCCCGCCCTTGGCAACGGCTGCCTGATCCAGACCGTCTATCAGGATCTCTCGATTGTCCGCCTCGGCTATGACGCCTCGGGCAATCGCGGCTATTTCACCGTCTACAACAAGGCCTAGGGCGAGATCGAAGACGGCAAAAGCTACCCCGTCACCTTCGACCTGGACGGGGAGAAGTTCGAAGCCACCGCGATTGGCGCGAAACAGGGCAAGGTGCGCGGCGCGACCGTGTTCTTCACCGACCGCGAATTCGTGCACGCCATCGCCCAGCGCAAGGTGATGACCGTCTATGGTGTAAGCGGTCAGCAGGTCATGGCAATCGACCTCAAGGGAACCGCCAAGGCGCTGGAATACGCCCGCACCTGCCAAAAGGAACAGGGCTGACCCGCTCTCAGCGAATCGCGTACAGCAGCGCGTCTTCAGTGCGGCAGTCGCGCACCACGTCGCGGCCGCACGGAACCGGTTTCAGGCTGTTTGACAGGCAGATGCGCACCTCGGCGATGTAGCGTCCGCTGCAGGTCACCGTCAGCATGTCGCGTTCCAGGTTCGGATTGGCCTTCAGGAACGCCTCTTCCACCACCCGCGCGGGCAGTTGCACCGTGCGGTCCAGCCGCCGGAACACCTCGGGCCGGACCACGCTGTCATAGGCCTCACGCGACAGGTCGAAATAGTTCTGCGCGCTCAGCCCCGTACAGGTGCCGTGTTTCTTCCACTGATGCCAGGCAAGGCCCGAACTGCCCTGAATATCGGCCATTTCCGCCGTCATCTGGCGCGAGGGCGGCGCCTCGGCCGTGCGGCAATAAGAAGGCCAGCCATACTGATACTGCGGCCAAAGGCCATGCAGGATCCAGCCATGGTCATGACGCGGGCTGCACTGGTCCTCGCCGCGCGCATCGCCCGTGGTCTCGCACCAGTTCGGCGACCAGCTGAGCGACAGCACGTAATAGTCGAACTGGCCCGCTTTCTCGCCATCGGCGAATGCCGAAACCGCGCTTAGAACCCAGAGAATCAGCCAGCGCATTCGCTCTTTCCTTATCTGCCCAGCCCGACTATATACAGCCGGAGTTCCCCGACAACGGAAACCGCCCCAAGACCCCGGGGCAGCCGAATTCCGGCGACGGGAGAGATGTATTCGCAAGGAGACAAGCCATGGCAAAACCTTTGATGGCCAAGGCGACCGCCGTCTGGCTGGTTGACAACACGACGATCAGTTTCAAGCAGATCGCCGACTTCGTCGGCATGCACGAACTGGAGATCCAGGGCATCGCCGATGGCGATGTGGCCGCAGGCGTCAAGGGCTTCGACCCGATCGCCAACAACCAGCTGACCCAGGAAGAGATCGACAAGGCGCAGAACAACCCGCTGCACAAGCTCAAGCTCAAGTTCAACCCCGCTGCCTCGGGCGAGGAAAAGCGTCGCGGCCCGCGCTACACCCCGCTGTCGAAACGCCAGGACCGCCCGAACGCGATCCTGTGGCTGGTCAAGTTCCACCCGGAACTGTCGGACGGCCAGATCGCCAAACTTGTGGGCACCACCAAGCCGACGATCCAGTCGATCCGCGAGCGCACCCACTGGAACATCTCCAACATGCAGCCCATCGACCCGGTGGCGCTGGGCCTCTGCCGCCAGTCCGAACTGGACTCGGTGGTGCAAAAGGCCGCCGCCAAGAAAGCCGCCGAAGGCGGCGTGATGAGCGACGACGAACGCCGCAAGCTGGTTTCGACCGAACAGTCGCTGGGCATGGACACCGGCCCCCGCATCCCGACCGCCATCGAAGGGCTGGAGAATTTCTCGCTCTCCGAGCCGATCGACACCAGCGATGACGACGATGACGATCACGGCCCCATCGTGGATGCCGACAGCTTCTTCAACCTGCCCAAGGGCGGCGATCACGACGACGAAGACGAAGACGATCCGCGCCGCTGACCCGACACGCCCCGGCCAACTGGCCGGGGTTCTTACTTGCAAGATCCCATGCTAGACATCCTGTCCAAACTGATCGGACCGCACCGCGCGGTCTCGGTCTATGCCTTCTTCCAGACCCGTGGCGCCTTCCTGGCGGCGGCGGCTCTCATCGTGGCAATCCTGCTCACGCTGTTCTTCTTCGGCCGCGGCGAGGAAGACCACGAGCACGAGGCCTTCCTGACCCTCGACGTGCTCTCGGCGGTGGCTGTCAACGGTGACCTCAACAAGGGCGCCGTGGTCTCGGTCCGGCTGCCCAATGGGCATGCCATCTCGATCTCCACCACCGACGGGCCGATTGCCAACGCGATCACCACCACAGCCTGTGTCGAAAAACGGGTCTACGTGACCAGCCGCGAGGCGCGGTACCGGCTGAAACTGCCCCAGCATTGCGCGGGGCAGTAACCGGGCTCAGATCATCTGGAACAGAACACCGGCGATCACCGCGCCGGTGATCCCCAGCCCCAGATACAGCGCAAAGACCCTTGGCTTGACCAGCGACCAGACCGCCGCCATCGCCGGTACCGAACTGACCGCGCCCGCCACCATGAACGCCATCGCAGCACCCGCCGTCATCCCCTGCTCGGTCAGCCCCGCCAACAGCGGCGGCGCCACGTAAGAGTTCAGATAGGCCGGCATGCCCACCAGCGCCGCAATGACGATCGGCAACAGCCCCTCGCCACCGACCAGCCCGGCGATCACCTCTGCCGGGACGTATTCGACCAACAGCGCCTCGATCACATAAGCCAGCGCCAGCCATTTCAGCAGGAACAGCGCGTTGCTCAGAAACTCCTCGCGAAACACCGCGATACGGTCCGCCTCGGTCCAGAACCGCCACACCGGCGCAACCGGTTTCGGCGCCCCGCAGCCGCAGCAGCCCGCGCGCTTGTAAAACCGCAGCGGATCGGCCAGCGCACCGCCCCGCGACAGCGCCCGCACCACGAACCCGCCAAACAAGCCCAGCCCCACCGCCGCCACCGCCTTGCCGATGGCAAAGGGCCAGCCCAGCGCCCCCGCCGTGATCAACAGCGTCGGCGGATCAATCAGCGGCGAGCTCAGCCAGAAGGCCATGACCGCCGACAAGGGCGCGCCCAGCGCCAGCAGCCCGGCGATGAACGGGATCACCTCGCAGGAACAGAACGGCGCCAGCCCGCCAAACAGCGCCGCCAGCACGATCATCCGCGTCTCGCGCCCCTCAAAGGCGCGCGCCACCAGCACCTCGGCCCCTGTCGCCTTGAGATAGGCCAGGAGCAGTACCGCAAACAGGATGTATTGCGCGGTATGCCCCAGCGCCCGCACCGCAAACACCGACACGGTACTCAGGTTCTGCGGATCCAGCACCGCAACCGCCACCAGCAACGCCGCGCTCAGCGCCCAGGGGGTCTTCAACGCAGCCCGGACGCGGCGCAGCGGCTGGGTCGTGGGATGGGCCATCTCAGCCATGTTCCGTCTCCTTCTCCGATACAACTCCCTGATCGACACAGCATTCGGCCAGGATGAAACGTGCCAGCGCATCCAGACGTTCGTACGAGGCGCGGTTTATGGTCGTCCGCCCTATACGCTCCTGCTCGATCACGCCGCCTGCGGTCAGCGCCTTCAGGTGATGCGCCAGGGTCGAGGCCGGAATCCCCGTCCGCGCCTGAATATCTCCCACCGAGAGGCCCGGTCGCCCGGCCCGGATCAGCACGCGCAGCACCTTCAGCCGCGCCTCCGACCCCATGGCGTTAAATCCCTCGGCCGCCGTTTTCCACATCGTCGCCACCTCATTAAACTACAAAACTAGTTATATAGAATCGTTGAGCCGCGCAAGTCCTTTCTTCCGGTCCGGCATAAGGCCAGTTGGATGTCAATCCTGACGCCAACAGGGGAAAATGCTTGCCATGTCGCGATAAGTCCAAATTGTACCTGGCATAAGTCCAATATAGGCTGATGCCATGGCCATACCCGTCGAAACCTTCTTTCTCAAGCAGGGCGCACAGGGCACCTTGCAGGCGCAGATCCAGCAGATGATCGCCGAGGGCATCCTGTCGGGCCGCTTCCACATGGGAGAAAAACTGCCCTCGTCGCGGCGGCTGGCCACCCATCTGGGCGTCAGCCGGATCACGGTGACGCTGGCCTATACCGAGCTTCTGGCAAACGATTATCTCACCTCCCGCGGGCGCTCGGGCTATTTCGTGTCCGAAAACGCCCCGATCCCGCCCAGCTATGCACCGCCGCAACGCGATCAGGAAACCGTCGACTGGAACCGGGCCATCGCGCGCAAGTTCACCGGCGGCGACACGCTCCAGAAACCGGCGGACTGGCGCAGCTACCGCTATCCGTTCATCTATGGTCAGGCCGATCCGACCCTGTTCGATCACGCCAACTGGCGGCTCTGCGCCGTGCGCGCGCTGGGGCAAAAGGATTTCGCCTCGCTCACCGCCGATTACGTGGACCAGGACGATCCGCTGCTGATCGAGTTCATCGCCCGCCACACCCTGCCCCGGCGCGGCATCTCGGCCCGGCCCGAAGAGATCCTGATCACGCTCGGCGCCCAGAATGCGCTCTGGCTGGCGGCGCGGGTGTTGCTGAACCGGCGACGCAAGGCCGCAATCGAGGATCCGTGTTACTATGCCCTGCGCGAATTGCTGATCCAGTCGCGATGCAATCTGGTTCCGATCCGGGTCGATCTCGACGGCCTCCCGCCCGAGGAGATCCCCGAAGATACCGACGTGATCTTTACCACACCCAGCCATCAGAGCCCGACCACCGCCACCATGCCGGTGTCGCGTCGGCACCGGCTGCTGGAACGCGCCCGCGAAATCGACGCGATGATCGTCGAGGACGATTACGAGTTTGAACTGGCCTTTCTGGGGTCACCCTCGCCCGCGCTGAAATCTTTCGACAGCGACGGGCGGGTCATCTATGTCGGCAGTTTCTCGAAATCGCTCTTTCCGGGTCTGCGGCTGGGCTACATGGTGGGATCTGAGCCGTTCATCCGCGAGGCGCGCGCGCTGCGCTCACTGGTGCTGCGCCATCCGCCGGGCCATATCCAGCGCACCGCCGCCTATTTCCTGTCGCTTGGCCATTACGACACCCAGATCCGGCGCATGTCATCGGTGCTGCTGCAACGGCGGCGCGAAATCGAGCGCGCCATCGCCGAGCATGGGCTGACCATCGCCGGGCGCGGCGTCTATGGCGGCTCGTCGCTCTGGATGCAGGCGCCCGTCGGGGTGAACTGCGGCGCGCTGGCCATGTCGCTGCGCGGCGAAAGCGTGCATATCGAACCGGGCACCACCTTCTTTTCCGGCTCCGACCGGCCGACGAACTATTACCGGCTCGGCTATTCCTCGATCCAGACGGACCGCATCGCACCGGGCATCGAACGCATCGCCCGGGCCATAGAGCGCCACGCCGGACCAAACTGGCATTAAGCTGACGGCCCTTCTGGCCCTAACGCCCACGTTCCCCTTGCGCCTAAACCTGACTCCAATCCGCCGATGCCCGGAAGGACACTGGCCCCTGTCAATCGCATGGAGTGCGTTCTTATGAAAATGACGACCGAGGAAGCTTTCGTCAAAACCCTTCAGATGCATGGGATCGAGCATGCGTTCGGGATCATCGGGTCGGCCATGATGCCGATCTCCGATATCTTCCCCGCCGCTGGCATCACCTTCTGGGATTGCGCGCACGAGGGTTCGGGCGGCTTCATGGCCGACGGCTACACCCGCGCGACCGGCAAGATGTCGATGATGATCGCCCAGAACGGGCCGGGCATCACCAACTTCGTCACCGCCGTAAAAACCGCCTACTGGAACCACACGCCGCTGCTGCTGGTCACCCCGCAGGCCGCCAACAAGACCATCGGTCAGGGCGGTTTCCAGGAGATGGAACAGATGCGCATGTTCGCCGACTGCGTTGCCTATCAGGAAGAGGTCCGCGACCCCACCCGCGTGGCCGAGGTCCTGAACCGCGTGATCATGAACGCCAAGCGCGCCAGCGCCCCGGCCCAGATCAACATCCCGCGTGACATGTGGACTCAGGTCATCGACATCGCCCTGCCCGCCATCGTCGAGTTCGAGCGCCCCTCGGGCGGCGAACAGGCCGTGGCGCAAGCCGCTGAACTGCTGTCGAACGCCAAGAACCCGGTGATCCTGAACGGCGCGGGCGTGGTCCTGTCCAAGGGCGGCATCGCCGCCTCCAAGGCGCTGGCCGAGCGTCTCGATGCGCCGGTCTGCGTCGGCTACCAGCATAACGACGCCTTCCCCGGCTCGCACCCGCTGTTTGCCGGGCCGCTGGGTTACAACGGCTCCAAGGCGGCGATGGAACTGATCAAGACCGCCGATGTTGTGCTCTGCCTGGGCACCCGTCTGAACCCGTTCTCGACCCTGCCGGGCTATGGCATGGAGTACTGGCCCGCGGATGCCAAGATCATCCAGGTCGACATCAACCCCGACCGTATCGGCCTGACCAAGAAGGTCTCGGTCGGCATCATCGGCGACGCCGCCAAGGTCGCACGTGGCATCCTGGCCCAGCTCAGCGACACCGCCGGCGACGAAGGCCGCGCCGCGCGCAAGGACCGTATCGCCCAGACCAAATCGGCCTGGGCCCAGCAGCTGTCGTCGATGACCCACGAGGACGACGATCCGGGCACCACCTGGAACGAACGCGCCCGCGCCGACAAGCCCGACTGGATGAGCCCCCGCATGGCATGGCGCGCGATCCAGGCCGCGCTCCCGCGCGAGGCGATCATCTCGTCGGACATCGGCAACAACTGCGCCATCGGCAACGCCTATCCCGACTTTGACGAAGGCCGCAAATACCTGGCCCCCGGCCTCTTCGGCCCCTGTGGTTACGGCCTGCCCGCGATTGTCGGCGCCAAGATCGGCCAGCCCGACGTTCCGGTTGTCGGCTTCTCCGGCGACGGCGCCTTTGGCATCGCGGTCAACGAATTGACCGCCATCGGTCGCGGGCAATGGCCCGCCATCACCCA
The DNA here is from genome assembly GCF_025751555.1 of Ruegeria aquimaris. GTDB lineage: Bacteria > Pseudomonadota > Alphaproteobacteria > Rhodobacterales > Rhodobacteraceae > Ruegeria_B > Ruegeria_B aquimaris. Next base: position 55,505 of record NZ_JAOWLB010000011.1, on the reverse strand, counting down.
TATCGTGTTCCGCAACTATCAGTGGGGCGCGGAGAAGCGCAACTCGACCCTCTGGTTCGACGACAACTTCGTCGGCACCGAACTGGACCAGCAGGTTAGCTATGCCGGCATCGCCAAGGCCTGCGGCCTGCAAGGCGTCGTGGCCCGCACCATGGACGAGCTGACCACCGCCCTGGCCAAGGCCATCGAGGACCAGAAGGCAGGCAAGACCACCCTGATCGAAGCGATGATCAACCAGGAGCTGGGCGAGCCCTTCCGCCGCGACGCCATGAAGAAACCGGTGCGCGTCGCCGGGATCGACAAGGCCGACATGCGGCCGCAGCAGGTCTGAGCGCAACAGGGGCCAGGGTGATGACACAAACACCAATCGAGCTTTTGCTGTCTGAACCCCCGGCCCGGCGCGCCACCGTCGCGCTGAGCGAAGGCAGCGACCCCCGCGTTGTCGCGGGGGCGCTGGCCGCCCGAAAGGCGGGGATTGCCGATGTGATCCTCGTCGGGCAGACCGCCGCGATCCAGACCGAGCTTCAAGCGCAGGGCGCGGCCGAGGGCGATGGTCTGTCGATCCACGATCCCGACACCGCGCCGCTGACCGCCGGGTTTGCGGCGGCCTATCACGATCTCAGGCGACACAAGGGCGTCACCGAGGCCGACGCGCTTGCCGCCGTCCGCACCCCGCTTGTCTATGCCGCCATGCTGGTGCGGGCCGGTCACGCGGCGGGCACGGTCGGCGGCGCGGTTGCCACCACATCCGACGTGGTGCGCACCGCCATTCAGGTGATCGGCGCCGCGCCCGGTGCCGCCATGGTCTCCAGCTTCTTCCTGATGTACCCGCCCGAGAGCGCCACCGCGCATGCCCGCGCGATGCTCTATTCCGACAGCGGGCTGGTGATCGACCCATCGTCCACGGAACTGGCCGCCATCGCCGCCGCCTCTGCCGCCTCGTGCCGGGCGCTGCTGCGGCAGGAGCCGAAGATCGCCATGCTGTCCTTTTCCACCATGGGCAGCGCGCGACACCCCAACGTCACCAAGGTCACCGATGCGCTGGCACGGTTGCGCAGGGATCATCCCGAACTGGACGCCGACGGTGAATTGCAGTTCGATGCCGCCTTTGTGCCCTCGGTGGGCGCGTCCAAGGCGCCCGGCTCGCAGGTGGCCGGGAAGGCCAATGTGATGATCTTCCCCAATCTCGACGCGGGCAACATCGGCTACAAGATCACCCAGCGCCTGGGCGGGTACACCGCCATCGGTCCGGTTCTGCAAGGGCTGGCCAAACCAGCCAACGACCTGTCACGCGGCTGCGTTGCCGATGACGTCACCCAGATGATCGCCGTCACCGTTCTGCAAGCTCTGGCGCAGGCGCAATGAAAGAACAATACCACCCAGAATTGCGGTTTTGCGGAAAAGGGTTTCGGGAAGTTTGAATTTGCAAGAAAATTGTCGCCGGAAAGGGTGATCTGCCCTAGCGTGAGGGACGACAGAACAGGGAAACCCGAATGATCCACCAGCAACCAAAGCTCGACACCTCGCCCAAGGTTTCCGACGAGGTGCGAAAAACCACGTGCTACATGTGCGCCTGCCGCTGCGGCATCAACGTGCACATGAAAAATGGTAAGGTCGCCTATATCGAGGGCAACCGCGACCATCCGGTGAACAAGGGCGTGCTCTGTGCCAAGGGCTCCGCCGGGATCATGCAGGTCAATGCCCCCTCGCGCCTGCGCGCGCCGCTCAAACGGGTGGGGCCGCGCGGCTCGGGCGAGTTCCAGGAGATCACCTGGGACGAGGCGCTGGAGATCGCCACCGGCTGGCTGAAACCGATCCGCGAGAACGATCCGTCGAAACTGGCCTTCTTCACAGGGCGCGACCAGTCACAAAGCTTCACCAGTTTCTGGGCGCAGAATTTCGGCACCCCGAACTATGCCGCACATGGCGGCTTCTGCTCTGTCAACATGGCGGCGGCGGGCATCTATACGATGGGCGGCGCCTTCTGGGAATTCGGCCAGCCCGACTGGGATCATACCAAGCTGTTCATTCTCTTCGGCGTGGCCGAGGATCATGACAGCAACCCGATCAAGATGGGGATCGGCAGGATCAAGGCGCGCGGCGCGCGGGTGGTCGGCGTCAACCCGATCCGCTCGGGCTACAACGCGGTGGCCGACGACTGGTACGGGATAACGCCCGGCACCGACGGTCTGCTGATCCTGTCGCTGATCCACGTGCTGATGAAGGCGGGCAAGATCGACCTCGACTATCTCGCCCGCTACACCAACGCGCCCTGTCTGGTGATCGAGAACCCCGGTGCCGACGACCACGGCCTCCTGCTGCGTGATGCGGACGGCAAGGTGCAGGTGATCGACCGTGCGACCGGCGAACCGGCCCCCTTCGACCGTCCCGGCGTGCGCCCGGACCTGACCGGGACGCATGTACAAAACGGTCAAACCTGCCACACGGTGATGCACAAAACGGTCAATCGCTACCTGTCCGAGGAGTACACACCCGAGGCGGTGGCCGACCGCTGCGGCATCCCGGCCGCGCGCATCCGCGCGCTGGCCGCCGAGATCGCCCGCGTCGCCTTTGACGAAGCGTTCGAAATCGAACAGGAATGGACGGATTTCCGGGGCGAGACCCACAAGGTGATGAAGGGCCGCCCGGTCTCCTTCCACTCCATGCGCGGTATCTCGGCCCACGCCAACGGGTTCCAGACCTGCCGCGCCCTGCACCTGTTGCAGATCCTTTTGGGTACGGTCGAGGTCCCCGGCGGCTTCCGCTTCAAACCGCCCTATCCCAAGCCGGTCGAGGCGCACCCCAAACCCCATTGCAAGGCAACGCCCGGCGCCCCGCTTGATGGTCCGCACCTGGGTTTCGTGCGCGGGCCCGAGGATCTGGCGCTCAAACCCGACGGCAGCCCGGCGCGCATCGACAAAGCGTTCACCTGGGAAAATCCCATGTCTTCTCATGGGCTTATGCATATGGTGATCTCGAACGCCCATGCCGGCGATCCCTACAAGATCGACACGCTGTTCATGTACATGGCGAACATGTCGTGGAACTCGACCATGAACACGCGCGGCGTGATCGACATGCTGACGGACAAGGACGAGAGCGGCGAATACGTCATTCCGCGGATCATCTACTCGGATGCCTATAGCAGTGAAATGGTCGCCTATGCCGACCTGATCCTGCCCGACACCACCTATCTGGAACGGCACGACTGCATCTCGCTGCTCGACCGTCCCATCTGCGAGGCGGACGGCGCGGCGGATGCGATCCGCTGGCCGGTGATCGAGCCCGACCGCGATGTGCGCGGCTTCCAGACGGTGCTGGTGCAACTGGCCAACAAGCTGAAACTGCCCGGTTTCACCGATGAGAACGGCGCGGCGAAATACACCGATTACGCCGATTACATCGTCAACCACCAGCGCAAACCGGGCATCGGCCCGCTGGCCGGTTTCCGGGGCGCGGCAGGCGACAAGGCCGGGCGGGGTGAGGTCAATCCCGATCAGCTCGACCGCTATATCGCGAACGGCGGTTTCTTTGTCGAACATGTGCCGGACGCGGCGCGATACTACAAACCCTGGAACACGGCCTATCAGGACTGGGCCGTCGGCATGGGTCTCTATGACAGCCCGCAACCCTACCTGTTCCAGCTCTATTCCGAACCCATGCGCCGGTTCCAGCTGGCCGCCGAAGGCCATGGCGAGCGCCAGCCACCGGATCACCTGCGCGCCCGGATCAGCCAGCGGCTGGACCCGTTGCCAATCTGGTACGAGACCGATCAGCACGGCAACGAAGGCTTCACCGTCAACGCCCTGACCCAGCGCCCCATGGCGATGTATCACAGCTGGGGCACCCAGAACGCCTGGTTGCGGCAGCTGCACGGGCGCAACCCGCTTTATGTTCCGACAAAAATAATGCGCGAACAGGGGCTTGAAGATGGCGACTGGGCGCGGGTCACCTCTCCCCATGGTCAGATCGTGGTGCCGGTGATGGAGATGGCCGCGCTCAACGACAACACCGTCTGGACCTGGAACGCGATCGGCAAGCGCAAGGGCGCCTGGGCGCTGGAACCGGATGCGCCCGAGGCCACCAAGGGCTTCCTGCTCAACCACCTGATCCACGAATTGCTGCCACCCAAGGGTGACGGGCTGCGCTGGGCCAACTCCGACCCGGTGACCGGCCAGGCGGCGTGGTTCGACCTCAAGGTGAAAATCGAAAAGGTGGCGGGCCCCGAGGAAATGACCGAGAGCCAACCGGCCTTCGACCCGATCAAGTCGCCGGTCGGAACCGGCCCGAAAACCCTGGCTTGGAAGGTAGGTGAATGACCCAACTCCCCCAATCCACCGACCGCAAGATGGGCCTGGTCATCGACCTCGATACCTGTGTCGGCTGCCATGCCTGCGTGATCTCCTGCAAAGGCTGGAACACCGAGAATTACGGCGCGCCGCTCAGCGATCAGAATCCCTATGGCGCCGATCCGTCGGGCACCTTCCTGAACCGGGTGCATTCCTACGAGGTGCAGCCGCCCGAGGGCCACGCCCAGCTGATCCATTTCCCGAAATCCTGCCTGCATTGCGAGGACGCGCCCTGTGTCACCGTCTGCCCGACCGGCGCCAGCTACAAGCGCTCGGAAGACGGGATCGTTCTGGTCAACGAAAGCGACTGCATCGGCTGCGGCCTCTGCGCCTGGGCTTGCCCCTATGGCGCGCGCGAACTGGATCTGGCCGAAGGCGTGATGAAGAAATGCACCCTCTGCGTCGACCGCATCTATAACGACAACCTGCCCGAGGTGGACCGCGTGCCGTCCTGCGTGCGCACCTGCCCGGCCGGTGCGCGCCATTTCGGCGATCTGGGTGATCCGGACAGCGCGGTGTCGCAACTGGTGGCCGAGCGCGGCGGCATGGACCTGATGCCCGAGATGGGCACCAAGCCCGTGAACAAGTACCTGCCGCCCCGGCCCAAGGACCGGATCGAGGATCAGATCGATATCCTGGCGCCGCTGCTGGCGCCGGTGGCCGATGAACCCAAAGGGTTCATCGCCTGGCTCGACAAGGCCCTGGAGAAACTCTGATGCATCCCGCTCCTTCCGTCATCATCTTCACCACCTTGTCGGGCCTCGGCTTTGGCCTTCTGGCCTTTCTCGGTCTTGGCCTGCCGGATGTTTCCGGTTGGGTGGCCTTCGTCTTCTTCGCCATTGCCTTCGGTCTGGCCGTCGGCGGGCTTCTGGCTTCGACATTCCACCTCGGTCACCCGGAACGCGCCTGGAAGGCGTTCAGCCAGTGGCGCACAAGCTGGCTCAGCCGCGAGGGCTGCTCTGCGGTGGCCGCGCTGATCCTCATGGGGATCTATGCCATCGGCGTCATCTTCCTGGACCAGCGCTGGGCTGTGCTGGGCTGGGTCGGTGCTGCACTGTCGCTGATCACCGTGTTCACCACGTCGATGATCTATGCCCAGCTCAAGACCATTCCGCGCTGGAACATGAACCTTACACCGGCGATGTTTCTGTCCTTCAGCCTTGCCGGCGGCGCGCTGCTGGCCGGCCAGAACACCGCCGCAATCGTTCTGCTGCTGATCGCGGGTACGGTGCAACTGGCTTACTGGAAACAGGGCGACACCGCGCTGGCGGACTCTGGCACCGATATCGGAACCGCGACCGGGCTAGGATCGCGCGGCAAGGTGCGCGCCTTTGAGCCGCCGCATACAGGCAGCAACTATCTGCTGCGGGAATTCGTGCATGTCGTCGGCCGAAAACACGCGGCTAAGCTGCGAATGCTGGCCTTGGGCCTAGGCTTTGTCCTGCCGCTGCTATTGTTGCTGGTGCCGGTGCATGACGTAGTCGTCAAACATCTGCTCGCCCTGATTGCCGTGATCGCGCATCTGATCGGCATCGCCACGTCGCGCTGGCTGTTCTTTGCCCAGGCGGAACATGTGGTCGGTCTCTACTACGGCAAACGTTAGCCTGCGCGGCAACGCCGCGATTTGAGTATTTTTGACCAGAAAGAAGCACCAGTCCGGCGCCCAGGGATAGGGCGCCGGTTCTTTGTCCGGCTGTTACAGCAGCCCGGCGTGCTTCATCGCGGCGTCGATCGCCGCCTTGGTGCTGTCTTCCAGACCGGTCAGGGGCGAGCGGACCTCTTCGCTGCACAGGCCCAGTTTCGACAGGGCATATTTGGCGCCGACCAGACCCGGCTCGATAAAGATCGCCTCGTGCAGCGGCATCAGCCGGTCCTGATAGGCGAGCGCCTTGGCATAGTCACCAGCAAGGGTGGCCTGCTGGAACTCGGCACAAAGCCGCGGCGCGACGTTGGCGGTGACCGAGATACACCCCACCCCGCCATGCGCGTTGAAGCCCAGTGCGGTGGCATCCTCGCCCGAGAGCTGCACGAAGTCCGGTCCACAAGCGGCACGCTGCTGGCTGACCCGGGCCAGATCGCCAGTGGCATCCTTGACGCCGATAATACGCGGCAGTTTCGCCAGCGCCCCCATCGTCGCGGGTTTCATGTCGATCACCGAGCGACCGGGGATATTGTAGATGACGATCGGGATATCGGCGCAATCGTGCAGCGCGGTGAAATGCGCGATCAGCCCGCGTGCGGTGGGCTTGTTGTAATAGGGCGTCACCACCAGCGCCGCGTCGGCGCCGACCTTTTCCGCGAACTGGACAAAGCGGATCGCCTCGACCGTGTTGTTCGACCCCGCGCCCGCGATCACCGGCACGCGACCGGCGGCGGCCTTGACCACTTCGGCCACGACGGTTTCGTGTTCCTCATGCGTCAGCGTCGGGCTTTCGCCGGTGGTTCCGACAGGCACCAGACCGGTCGATCCTTCGCCGATCTGCCACTCGACCAGACGTTTGAGCGTGTCCAGGTCCAGCTCGCCGTTGCGGAACGGGGTGACGAGTGCAGGCATCGAGCCTTTGAACATGGAAAATGCTCCCTAGATTGCATGGCGAACGGGCAATTGCCCGCCGGTTCCTCACACGGGCGGGAATGTGATTTGATCCCGTCCGCGCAAGGTTTAACGTGAAAGGCTCTAGCCTTGGTTCGACAGGAAATGCAAGGGATGACCCGTCTTCCGACCGCCTTGGCGGCCATGATTTTCTGGTGTTTCGCGTTTGTGGCCCCGGTTTGGGCGGATGCGGCGGCGAATCTGCGCGCGGCGCTGCGCGAGATGCGTGACGAAAACTGGACCGAGGCGCTGGAGATCGCGGGCGAGCGTGGCTCGGTGTCACGGGACCTGATCGTCTGGCATTGGCTGCGCCGCAGCTATGGTACCGACGGCGACGCGCTGGTGTTTGCCGAAAGGCGCGCGGACTGGCCCGGCATGGATTATCTGCGCAGACAGTCCGAGCCGCAATTCACCAATGCCGACCCCGACCGCGTGCTGAAATTCTACGCCGGTCTGCCGCCGCAGAGTGCCGAAGGCGTGTTGAACTATGCCACAGCACTGATCGCCAAGGGGCAACGCGGCGATGCCGAGGCGGAACTGGTCAAGGCCTGGCGCACCCTGCCGATGGGGGCCGGGCTGCAAAAGGATTTCGTCGAGAATTTCGGCAAGCTGCTGCAACCGCATCACGAGGCGCGGCTGGACCGGATGCTGTGGGAAGGCTACACCATCAGCGCCCGGCAGATGCTGTCGCTGGTGGACGAGGATCACCGCAAACTGGCGGCGGCCCGCATCGCGCTCAAGGATATGGAGCCGGGGGTGGATGGGTTGATCGCCGCCGTCCCGGCGAGCCTTGCTGATGCGCCGGGGCTGGCCCATGACCGGTTTGTCTGGCGCGACCGCAAGGAGCTGGACGACAGCGCCATCGAGCTGATGCTGGAACGTTCGACCAGCGCCGCCGCGCTGGGCGAACCCGACAAATGGGGCAATGCGCGGGCCCGGCTTGCCCGGCTCTTGATGCGACAGGAACGAAATGAACAGGCCTACAAGGTGGCGGCCCTGCATTTCATGACCCCCGAGATGGGCTATACCTATGCCGAGCTGGAATGGATCGCGGGCTATATCGCGCTGGCCAAGCTGAACGATCCCGCTACCGCCGTGGCGCATTTCCAGCGATTCGATGCGGCGGTGAACTCACCGATTTCCAAGGGGCGGTCGGGCTATTGGCTGGGCCGCGCCTATGCGGCGCTTGGGGATGCGGACAAGGCGCATGCCGCCTATGCCCTCGGGGCCGAGAACCAGACATCGTTCTATGGTCTCTTGGCCGCCGAACGGATCGGGCGGCCGTTTGACCCGACACTCAAGACACCGCCGAAAAACCCGCCCTGGCGCGACGCGCCGTTCATGACGTCCAGCGTGCTGGAGGCCGGTTTGCTGTTGCTGCGCGCGGGGGAACTGGACCTGGCGGAACGCTTCCTGACCCACCTGGCCGAAAGCCTGGACCAGCAGCAGGCGTCGCAACTGGCCGATATGGCGCTGGACATGGGCGAACCGCATCTGGCGCTGATGATCGCCAAGCGCAAGGCGCAAGAGGGGGTGGTGCTGGCCGGGGCCTATTACCCGCTGCATCCGGTGGGTGACCTGAAACTGCCCATGGCGCCGGAAATGGTGCTGTCCATCGCCCGCCGCGAAAGCGAATTTGACCCGGTGGTGATCAGCGGCGCTGGCGCACGCGGGCTGATGCAGGTGATGCCCGCGACCGCGCGGCTGGTGGCCGATGGTCTGGGCATTCTGGGCGGGCACTCGACCGACAGCCTGATCCGGGACTGGCAATACAATGCCAAGCTGGGGGCGAACTATCTGGCCGGGCTGGCGGGCGACTTCGACGGCAACGTGGTGATGATGGCCGCGGGTTACAACGCCGGCCCCAATCGCCCGATCAGCTGGATGGAGCGGTTCGGCGACCCGCGCAGCGGCACCCCCGATATCGTCGACTGGATCGAGCACATCCCGTTTGAGGAAACCCGCAACTACATCATGCGGGTCACCGAAAGCCTGCCGGTCTACCGGGCACGGCTGGGGCAGGAGCCTCTGCCGATCCCGTTCTCAGCCGAGCTTGCTGGCGCGACGCTGCGCGCGTTCGCGCCATAGGGTGAACAGGCCCGCGGCAACGATCAGCGTGGCGCCGATGATCACGGCGCTGCGCAGGGTCTCGCCAAAGATCGTGATCCCCAGGATCGAGGTCCACATCAGGTGGAAATAGGCAAAGGGCTGCACCGCGCTGGCCTCGGCCATCTCATAGCACTTGATCAGCAACCAGTGACCCAGCGCACCGGTGACGCAAAGAACCGCCATCCAGCGCCAATCGGCGGCACTCATCGGCTCCCAGAACCACAGGCCGACGGCCGTCATGGCGACGGCACCAACCGTACCGGTCCAGAAGAAACTGGTCGCGGTACTGTCCTGCCGCGCCACATAGCGGGTCAGCAGGCCGTAAAGCGCGAACATGAAGGCCGAGATCAGCGGCACGATGGCCCAGGGGTTGAACACCCCCATGCCCGGCTGAAGGATGATCAGCACGCCAACCAGCCCGACGCCGATGGCGCTCCACCGCCGCCAGCCGACCTTCTCGCCCAGAACCGGCCCGGACAGGGCCGCCACCAACAGCGGATAGCAGATAAAGACCGCCATGCTCTCGATCAGGCCCAGAACGGTAAAGCCAAAGACGGCGACACAGATTTCACCGGCCAGCAGCAGGCCGCGAAAGATCTGCATTCCGGGCTGCTGCGTCCGCACCGCCGCCCGCAGACCGCCGCGCGACCGCGCCGCCAGGGCGATGACAAAGGCGGCAAAAAACCAATAGCGGATCATCACCACCATGTAGGTGTTGTAGCTCGACGCCAGATGGCGCGAGATCCCGTCTTGCAGCGCAAACACCACCGTCGCCGCCAGCATCAGCGCGATGCCTGCGGGAATGTTGTTCTGTTGTACCCGCATCGTTGCCGCTGTCATGCCTTCAGACCTTTTGTCATGTGACGTTTCCGCCCGTATCCCGGGCTGCGGATCACGGTGAAACCCGCCGCCTGCAGCCCGCGCCGAACGAATCCTGCCGCCGTGTATGTCGCAACAGTGCCCCCCGGCGCTGTGTGGTTTGCGACATGGGTCAGCAATTCCTGCCCCCAGAGCTCCGGATTCTTCGCCGGGGAAAACCCGTCCAGAAACCAGGCGTCGGCAACGCCGTCCCAGCCGGGCAGCGTCCGGCGCGCATCGCCTTCGATAACCGTCAGGCGCAGGGTGCCCAGATCGCAGCTGCCCCCGCGCCAAGTGTCCAGAAACCGCGTGGCCCAGGGGGCGAGTTCGGGAAACACCGCCAGCGCCCGGGCCTGATCCGCGACCGCCATCGGAAAGGCCTCGAAACTGGTAAAGCGCAACGGGTCGGTTCGCCCCGCGCGCTCCCATTCCGACCAGACGGTCAGCATGTTGAGGCCGGTCCCGAACCCCAGCTCGGCGATATGGAAACCGGGGCCGAACCGCGTCGGCAGGTCATTGCCTGCCAGAAACACATGCCGCGTTTCCTCCAACCCGTTCTGAAGCGAGAAATAGGGGTCGTCGAACTGCTCCGACACCGGCACCCGGTCCTCGGTCCAGCTCAGTTTCGCCTGCTGGTCAACCATGCGAATATCCCCTACGAAATCGGCGCGACACTGGCGAAAGGGACGGGCGATGGCAATGGCCGATGTGACGATACGCGGCGCGGGGATATTCGGCCTTTCCATCGCATGGGCCTGCGTCCTGCGCGGGGCGCGGGTGCAGGTGGTTGACCCGTTCGGGCCGGGGGCCGGGTCTTCGGGCGGGCTGGTTGGTGCGCTGGCCCCGCATGTGCCGGAGAACTGGAATGCCAAGAAGGCGTTCCAGTTCGACAGTCTGATGATGGCCGAAGGATTCTGGGCCGGGGTCGAAGGCGCAGGCGGCGTGTCGCCCGGCTATGGCCGCACCGGACGTATCCAGCCGCTGGCGGATGATCGTGCCGTGGCTTTGGCACAGGAACGGGCGGAAAGCGCCCGCACCCTGTGGCAGGGGCGGGCCGAATGGCGGGTCTGCCCGGTTGACGAGATGGGCGGCTGGTGCCCGCCCTCTCCCACCGGGCTGGTGGTGCAGGATACGCTCAGCGCCCGCATGCACCCGCGCCGCGCCTGTGCCGCGCTGGTCGCCGCGCTGGCGGTGCGCGGGGTCGAGGTACAGGCCGAGGCCCCCGACCGGGGGCAGGTGATCCACGCTACCGGCATCGCCGGGCTGGAAGAGTTGAACCGCGCGCACGGGCGCACCATCGGCACCGGGGTCAAGGGGCAGGCGGCGCTGTTGCGTTTCGATGCAGGGCGGCAGGCGCCACAGCTTTTTGCCGACACAGTGCATATCGTGCCGCATGCGGATGGCACGCTGGCAATCGGCTCCACCTCGGAACGCGACTACGATGACCCGACCAGCACCGATGCGGCACTGGACGCGGTTCTGGACCGCGCAATGCAGGCGGTGCCGCTCTTGCACGGCGCCGAGGTGATCGAGCGCTGGGCGGGCGTGCGCCCCCGCTCGCGCTCGCGCGCGCCGATGCTGGGGGGGCATCCGCTCTATCCCGGCCAGTTCATCGCCAATGGCGGGTTCAAGATCGGCTTCGGCATGGCGCCCAAGGTGGCCCAGGTGATGGCCGATCTGGTACTGGAGGGGCGTGACAGCATCCCCGAGGGTTTCCGCCCGGAGGCCTCGCTGTGACGCTCGCCCCTTATCAGATCGCCCCGGACAGCCCGCAGGTTGGCGCGGTCCTGTCCCTGATCCGGGGCAGTTTCGCTTTCATGGACGGCCGGATCGACCCGCCCTCGTCAATGCACCGGCTCACCGAGAAGGCAGTCGCGGATCACGCTGCACAGCACGAAATCTGGGCGCTTGGAATCCCACCATTGGCGGTGATGTTCCTGACGGCCAAGCCCGGGCGGCTCTATCTCGGCAAGCTGGCGGTGGATGCATCCATGCGCGGCCAGGGTCTGGCGCGTCGGCTGGTCACCCAGGCCGAGGCCCGCGCCCGCGCGCTGGGCTTGCCGGTACTGGAACTGGAAACACGGGTCGAACTGGTGGAAAACCATGCCGCCTTTGCCCGGCTGGGATTTGTAAAGACCGGAGAGACCGCGCATCCCGGCTACGACCGGCCCACCTCGATCACCATGCAAAAAGCATTCGCCTGAGGCGCGTCACCGGCGCTCAGCCGTCCTCGAACGGATCCCATTCATCCTCGACCTCGGGCAGCGCCTCGGTCACCACCTTGGCGGCGCGTTGTTCGGGGGTCTCGATATGGGTGATCCGCGCCTTGGGAAACTGCGCCAGCACCGCCTGCACCAGCGGATGTTCCCGCGCCTTTTCCTCCAGCGCGTATTTCTCGGCGTTGCGCACCTCGTCGATGGTCTTGCCGCCGCCCTGCGCCACCACGCTCACCGCCCAGCGATTGCCGGTCCAGCGTTGCAGGGCACTGCCCAGCCGCTGCGCCAGATCGGCGGGCGCGCGCTCGGTCGGCTCGAACTCTATCCGCCCCGGCTGATAGCTGACCAGCCGCAGATCCATTTCGATATCCGCCAACAGCTTGCCGTCGCGATTGGCGCGGATCAGCTCGACCACATGTTCAAACGTGGGAAACCGCGCCAATGCCGTTTGCGCGTCCTGCGCCAGCGCCGCCACCGGCCCACCGCCACCACCGCGCGGAGCGGGCGCATAGCTGGCGCTCACCCCGTTAGAGACCGGGGCGCCCTGACCGCCGCGCGCCCCTCCGCCGGGGTTCGGGGGCGGCGGCGCATCCTGCAACCGCTTGATCAGCTCTTCTGGGCTGGGCAGGTCGGCTACATGGGTCAGCCGGATCACCGCCATTTCGGCGGCCATCATCGCGTTGGGGGCGGCGGCCACCTCTTCCAGCGCCTTCAGCAGCATCTGCCACATCCGGGTCAGCACCCGCATCGGCAGCGCATCCGCCATCTGTTGGCCGCGCGCGCGCTCGTCGGGCGATACGGTCGGGTCTTCGGCGGCATCGGGCGTGATCTTGACCACCGATACCCAATGGGTGATCTCGGCCAGGTCGCGCAGCACCGCCATCGGGTCCGCACCTTCCGCATATTGCGCGCCAAGCTCGGTCAGCGCCGCGCCCGCATCACCGCGCAGGATCATGTCGATCAGGTCCAGCACCCTGCCCCGGTCGGCCAGCCCCAGCATCGCGCGCACCTGTTCGGCGCTGGTCTCGCCCGCGCCATGGCTGATCGCCTGATCCAGAAGAGAGGTCGCATCCCGCGCTGACCCTTCCGCCGCGCGCACGATCAGCGCCAGCGCATCCTCGGCGATCTGCGCCCCCTCGGCATCGGCAATTCGGCGCATCAGCGCGATCATGTCCTCGGGCTCGATCCGGCGCAGGTCGAACCGCTGACACCGGCTCAGCACCGTTACCGGCACCTTGCGGATCTCGGTGGTGGCAAAGATGAATTTCACATGCGCGGGCGGTTCCTCCAGCGTCTTGAGCAGCGCGTTGAACGCGCTGGTCGACAGCATGTGAACCTCGTCGATGATATAGATCTTGTAGCGCGCGCTGGCGGCGCGATAGCGGACACTGTCGATGATCTCGCGGATATCGTTCACGCCGGTGCGGCTGGCGGCGTCCATCTCCATCACGTCGACATGGCGGCCTTCCATGATGGCCACGCAATGCTCGCATTTGCCGCAAGGCTCGGTGGTCGGCCCGCCATTCCCGTCCGGGCCGATACAGTTCATTCCCTTGGCGATGATCCGCGCGGTGGTCGTCTTGCCGGTGCCCCGGATGCCGGTCATGATAAAGGCCTGCGCGATCCGGTCGGCCGCAAACGCGTTTTTCAGCGTCCGCACCATCGCATCCTGCCCCACCAGATCGGCAAAGGTCTCGGGCCGGTACTTGCGGGCCAGCACCTGATAGGGGGTTGGGGAAGCGTCGGACATTGGCGGCTTTCATCGGGACTGGATTCTACATGCGCAGACGGTACCGGGCAGCGCGGCGAAGGTCCACCGCTTGCGTGATTGTTTCCCGACTGCGCAGGGATCGGACCCGGCACGGCAACAATCTCCCTCTTGTTCCCGTTGACCGACTCTGTCGGCAGTTCTACGACTCGCGGTAACAGGGTTATTCCATAAAGGTATTTGATTATGCTGGGAATCCTCGCGCTGGTCGGGTTGGGGGTCGGCCTCACCGCGCTGATGCTGAACGACGATGATGACGATTCAGAGGCAGTCCCGTCAGGCCCCCGGGTCACCACGGAGGATGACGATTTCGTCTTTGACCAAGAATTTCGCCCGGGCATCTCGGTGGGTCTCGACGATCTGGTCGCAGAAGGCGAGATAACCCGGGCCGAGGCGGACGAGATCCTGGGCGATATCGACTTTGTCTCCGGCACCCAGAATCTGGATACCCGCGCGGGCGACGATGGGGTTGTGCTGCTGGAGGGCAACAACCGGATCGAGACCGGCGAGGGCGACGATACCGTTCTGTCCGGTGCCGGTGCGGATAATGTCAACCTGGGATCGGGCGACGATGTCTATGGCACCGACACGCGCGTGATCCACCGGGACGACGATGTTCAGAGCTTTCCGGAACCCGACGATGCCATTCCCGTCGGCGATACGCTTGTGCGCGGCGACGATCTGGAACAGGGCAACGACACGATCGCGGGCGGCACGGGCGACGATGCGATTTCGGACAATTTCGGTCGCAACCTGATCAATGGCCAGCAGGGCGACGATTTCATCATTTCCGTGGATGATGCCAGCGATCAAGGCACGGCGGATACCGTCAGGGGCGGCGTTGGCCAGGACATTCTGGTGGTGGATCAGGGCGATCATGTCACCACTGGCGATGGCGCCGACCAGGTGGTGATCGAGACCTATAACGGCGTTGTGGATGGCTATGATCTGATCACGATCACAGATTTCATCGCCGGACAGGATGCGCTGACTGTACAAGGCAACGCCGACCTGTTGCGCCCGGCGCCGGACGGGACCTCGCCGGTCAGCCTGCAAGAGCTTGAGGATGACGGTGGAACCCTTGTCCTGATCAACGGTATCCCGATCGCGCATCTGCTCGGCGTGCAAGGGATGAGCCCGGGCCAGATCGAGCTGCACATCGACAACCAGTGACACACCCGGCGGCTGTTTTTCCGCTCCTGGGTATCTTGGCTTGCGATGCGACCATGTCCGGGGGCATTCTACCGCCGGGGCGCACTGGGCATGCCCCACGGCGCGGTGTGTACGGGAGGGAAAACCGCAGATGGCGCAGCTGGTGCTTTATGCGCTGCAAGTCGGCGGCGGCACGTTGGCGATCTGCCAATTGCCCGGCCGGTCCGGCGATTATGCGGGCGATCTGGACCTGATCGCGTCCTGGGCACCGGGTCTGGTCATCTCGATGACCACCGAGATCGAAATGATGCAGCATGGCGCGCGCAACTTCGGCGCCGATGTCCAGAGCCGCGCCTGCCGATGGGTACACCTGCCGGTGGACGATTTCGGAACCCCCAGCCGCGAGATCGAAGCGAAATGGGCCACGGCCAGCGCCTCGGCCCGCCATGCCCTGCGTGGCGGCGGGCGTGTCTTGATCCATTGCATGGGCGGTTGCGGGCGTTCGGGCATGGCGGCCCTGCGGCTGATGATCGAAACCGGAGAAAACCCGGACGCTGCGCTGAAACACCTGCGTGCCGTCCGCCCCTGTGCTGTCGAAACCGACGAACAGATGGCCTGGGCCAAAGCCGGTCACACTGTCAGTTAAAAGCGCGGCGTTCCTCGTCCGAAGCAGCGCCGGTTCTGACCTGGGATGGGGAGATCCGCCGCGCCTCTGCCATGGCACAGGGAAGCGGCCTCTTGTCCTTGACGATGATCTGTCCGCCCGGCGCCATCAGCGCATCCGCCAACCGGTCGAACCAGCCGAAATCAGTCGCCTCACCGGTGCCGCAGAAGATGCGGATACGGCTATGCGAGGCGGAATAGAGCGCCTGACACCCTTCGCCACAGGCGGCCAGCGCGCATTCGCCTTCGATTTCGAAATCCTGCCCGGTGACCGGTTCCGCCTTCTGCATGGCCCGGGCCAGGTTCAAAGCCAGCGCCGACAGGGCCGGGCAGGGTTTGCCTGTCACCTGACACAGGGTAACAGCAAACTGGTGGGTCTCGGTCGTCCAGATCATCAGCGCCCTCCGCGCAAGGGGCAGGGGTGATGGAGAGACGGCCGGTTACGGCGCTTCTGTCCCTCCCGGACACCCCGCCCGGGTTCGAGTAACAATGCCGATGGCAGGTCTCCTGACTCGCGGGTCGCTGCGTTGCCGACCTTCCCGGCCTTGCGGCCAGTGGTATTTCGGCTTCGCTCTCCGCCTACAGTTGCGGGGGCAGTCCCGGTATTGGTCCTCTGTCGCCAGCAGGCCGCACCGTGTTCCCTTTTCATCCCGAGTCGAATACGGCCCGGGAACCATCACGCCAGCGGTAGCGTTTGTACGGTGCAGGTGTCAAGCTGCGGTATCCGGCCCAGGATTTTTCCCCCTGCGACCGGTTGCGGATACCCGTATCGGATAATCAGGCTTCAAAGGGTGATCGTCATGCGGCTAAGAGGTGTGCGCGGCAGCAGGAATGTCGAGGATCGCCGCGCGCGGCGCGGCCGCGGCGGCATGGCCATCGGCGGGCGCGGGCTGGGCATCGGCGGGGTGCTGCTGCTCTTGGTGATCGGCGCCTTTACCGGCATCGACGTCACCCCGTTTCTGACCGAACAGCCGGGCCCGAGCCAGAGCGCCCCCAAGGAACTGACCGCCGAAGAGCGACAGGCGGGCGAATTTGTCTCGCGTGTTCTCACCACGACCGAGGATGTCTGGGGCACCGTGTTCCGCGAGCAGCTTGGCCGCGACTACATCCCGCCGACGCTGGTGCTGTTTTCTCAGGTGACATCCAGCCCCTGTGGCGGCGCCTCGGGCGCGACCGGGCCGTTCTACTGCCCCGCCGACCAAAAGGCCTATCTCGACACCGATTTCTTTGCCACGCTCGCGCGCCGTTTGCAGGCGGGCGGCGATTTTGCCGCCGCTTACGTGATCGCCCATGAGGTGGCGCATCACGTGCAGAATCAGCTGGGTATTCTGGGCCAGGTGGATCAGGCCCGGCGGCAATCCTCGCAGGTCGAGGCCAACGCCCTGACCGTGCGGCTGGAATTACAGGCCGATTGCCTGTCTGGGGTCTGGGCGCGCTCGGTCCGGGGCCTCATGGAACGCGGCGATCTGGAGGAAGCGCTGAACGCCGCCCGGATGATCGGTGACGACCGCCTGCAACGGCAGGCGGGCAGGGTGCCGCAACCGCATACATTCACCCACGGCACCTCGGCGCAGCGGGCGGCCTGGTTCGAACGCGGCTTTGATAGTGGCCGGGTCGCAAGCTGCGACACGTTCAGCACCAACCGGCTCTAATCCGCGCGCGGTAGCATCTCGGGCAGGCGGCGCAAAACGTCCGAGGACTGCCGGGCGCGGGCCAGCATCCAGCCGCCTTGCAGAAGGATGAACATGGTCTCGGCGGTCTTTTGCGGATCACCCAGCCCAAAGCGCTTGGCGTGATGCGCCCCTTCGGTGATCCAGCCTTCGAACAGGTGGCGGGCATGGGCGCGGAACGCCGCATTGTCCGGCCCTTCGAACAGGGTAGACGAGATCGGGCAGCCATTCCACTGGCCCGATTTGTCGAACAGTTTCGCGATCTTGCCGCACAGAGCCTCCATCCCGGAATGAAAGCTGTCGGCCGGTTCGAATGAGGCCGCGATCAGCCGCAGCATCTGATCCGAGGCCCAGGTTGCCGCCGCCAGCGCCAGATCGGACTTGCCGTTGGGAAAGTGGTGATAGAGCGACCCCTTGGGCGCTTCGGCCTCGGCCAGCAATTCCGACAACCCGACTCCGTGATACCCCCGGCGCTGGAACAGCTGGGCGGCGGTGCGGATCAGGCGATCTTTGGTCGGAAGCGGACGTTGGGTCATGTGCGGGGGATATTGACAGCTCTAGACCGATTGGTCCAGACACAAGAAATAGACCAATCGGTCTAGGTCATCTGGAGGTCGCAATGCTGGATATGCAGTCATCTGTCAGGGTCGAGGATTTTCAATTTCCCGCCGGGTCGGCGCAACTTTCGGCGCGGCTCTATTTGCCTGCGCACACGCCCCGGGTCGCGGTGGTGATCAACAGCGCCACCGGGGTGCCGCGCGACTATTACCAGCATTTCGCCACCTGGCTGGTGGCCGAGCGGGGCATGGCCTGCCTGACCTATGATTATCGCGATTTTGGTCATTCGCTGACCGGGCCGCTTGCGGCGTCGACCGCCACCATGTCCGACTGGGCGCTCGTTGACATGCCCGCCGCCTACGCCGAAATGCAGCGCCGGTTTCCCGATCTGCCGCTCTGGGTGATCGGCCATTCCGTTGGTGGGATGCTTGGCCCGCTGCAACCGGGCATCGAGTCCATCGCGCGCATGATCTGCGTCTGTTCCGGGCTGGTGCATCACTCGGACCACCCCTGGCCCTATCAGGCGCTGGCGCGGCTGTTCTGGTTTGGCCATGCACCCCTGCTGGTCAAGACCTTGGGCTATCTGCCGGGCCGTGCGATAGGTTTTGGCACCGACCTGCCGCCCGGCGTCTATTGGGAATGGCGGCGCTGGTGCACCACGCCCGGCGCCTACTTACCCGAAACAGGCCACCGCCTGCCAATACCCGATTGGGGCCGCTCGCGCGCGCAGGTCGATCTCTTTGCCTGCGCGGATGATGACACGATCCCACCCGAATGTGTCTGGCGTCTGGCCGACCTTTATGGCGACAGTGCGCGACAGCACCTGTTGCGGCCAAAGGAACACGGGCTGCGCGACATTGGCCATCTGGGTGCCTTTGCCCGGCGCAATGCCGCGCTCTGGCCCCGGCTGATCGCCCAATAGCCTACTGCGCCATCAGAACAGCCTCGACCCGGCGGTTGGCATCGCGGCCCTCGGCGGTGAGGTTGCTTGCAATTGGCGCGAGATACCCCGCTCCCTGCGCCTCAAGCCGGTCGGGCGCGATGCCGTATTGCTCGACCAGCCGGTCGCGCACCGCCTCGGCCCGGCGGCGGCTGAGGTCGATATTGGCATCCAGACCGCCGACATTGTCGGTATGCCCCACCAGCGTCAGGCGCAGGGCCGTATCAGAAGCGAGAATCTGCGCCAACTCGCCCAGCGCATCAAACGGGCCTTCGCCCAGGGCACCCGCCCCGGTACCGAAATCGAGACCCGACAGGATGACCCGACCCCGGGTCTGAAGCCGCCCCAGCATGTCTATCGGCGCCGGACCTTGCGCCGGTGCCGGCGCGGCGATGGTTTCATCCTCGGCCTCCGACGCTCCGGTCGGCAACACCCGGATCAGCTGTACATAGGCGTCAGGCGGGTTGCGGCTGACCAGCAGGCTCAGCGCCTCGTCCCCCCGCATGGCCGAAAGAAAACGATAGTCCCGCACCGCGACATACATGTCTGGGCTGGGGATCACCTCGGTCGCAAAGCGGAAATCGAAGCCGCCACAGGTTTGCGCGGCGCAATCGAGCAGCAGATCGAAACCCGCCTCAAGGATCTGGTCGCGCAGCGGCGCCAGGATCTGAAGCGTGGTCTTCGACCCGACGCTGATCCGCCAGCTGCGTTTCTCGACCCGGCCCTCCAGCGCCTGAACCGGCAGCACACCGTTCGCCCAGACCCCCGTTGGCAGGTCATAGCTATCGAGCACGCGGATACGCTCGGTCAACTGGCGGCTGCCCTGCGGCAGGCTCAGGCCAAAGTCCTGCGCCGTTGCCGGAAACGCGGCAAGCGCCGCGCAGAGGGCGAGCCAGCGGATCATCGGAATTGCGCGTGATACTCGTCGTTGGGCACCATCGCCGTCGCGCTGGCCACCCGGTTCGACATGTTGAAGAACCCGGCCACATTGGCGATGTCCCAGATGTCGCGGTCGCTGAACCCGACATCGCGCAGCGCTTGGCGATGCGTTTCCTCGATCTCGGCACTGGCGGTGGTCATCTTGGCGGCGAAATCCAGCATCGCCCGCTGCCGCGCATCCAGAGGCGCCACGCGATAGTTCATCACCAGCATCTCGCCCAGCTTGGGATCACCCGACAACTGCCGCACGGCAGCGCCATGCGCGACCAGGCAGTAGAAACACTTGTTGATCGACGAAACCACAACCGCGATCATCTCACGCTCCAGCTTGCTCAGGCCGCTGGGTGCCAGCATCAGATCGTTATACATCGCGGTAAAGGCATTGAGCTTCGCAATGTCGAACGCGTTCGCCTTGAGGACATTGGGCACCATGCCCAGTTTCTCGACACAGATATCGAAGTATTTCTGCGTCTCGGGCGGCAGCGGGTCCACCATCGGCAGATCCAGCGCGGTGGGGCGGGTCTGGTCGGTCATGCGGTCTCGTTCTCCTCCAAAAGGCGATAGTGATACTCTCCAACGATCTCCATGCCCAGAGAGCGGTAGAGCGCGTTGGCACCCTCGTTCGCCTTGGTGCAGACCACGCTAAGCGTATGCGCACCGTTGTCCATCGCCCAAAAGGCCGCGCCGCGCATCGCCCATTGGCCCAGACCCTGCCGACGCTGGTGCGGCGGAATCTCCAGCGCATGCAGCATGGCGACACCGTCATGAACCGCGACAAAGGCCACCCCACCCGGCTTGTCCCGATGCCGCATCAGCAACCCGGTCTTGGGCCCGGTGACCCGGTCCATCACTGCCAGCCGTCCGGGGCCGATGCCACCCTCGGCCCATAGCTCGCGCATGATGGCCAGCGGTTCCCACAGGGCAAAGACGGTCACGCGCGGGATCGGGATATCGGTCAGCTGCTCGGCGGCGATGGCATAGATATTGACCGGGTCGATAACGTCATAGCCCCGGCGCGCCAGCTCCGCATCCAGCGCCTCATCCCCCGGCCGCAACTGGAACAGCGGCTGCTGGCCCATGGCGCGCATCGCGTCCTCGGCTGCGTCGATCTCGCCTGCGTTGACCGGGCCCAGCGCCGAGGCGGCCGAGACCCGCTTGCCGCCACCGCGCCCCTCGCGGAGCAACAGGTTGCCGCGCGTCTCACTGCGCGCAGCGGGCCAGGTGGCATCTACCACCGCGAACCAGTCGGGCGTCATTGCGCGGTCTCCCGCGCCAGCCGGGTCACCGCGGCATCGACCCGGGCGCCATCGGTGCCGCGCACCACCACGTTGGCGCCAAACGCGCCGTTGATCTGGAACGGATAACAGCCGATGGACAGATCCGGATAGTCCGCCGCCAGTTGCGTCAGCGTTTCGGCAATATCACCCTCTCCCCGGTCGATGCGCAGGGTCTGCGACAACAGCGGCTCGCCACCGGTCAGCGTCGGCAGGACACTGGCGACCATCGCCTGGAACACGCTGGGCACACCCGCCATCACATGCACGTTGCGGATGGTGAACCCCGGCGCGGTGCTGACCGGGTTGTCGATCAGCGTGGCGCTGTCGGGGATGCGCGCCATGCGCAGGCGCGCGGCGTTCAACTCCAGCCCGGTGCGCTGGTAATGCGCTTCAAGCAGGGCGCGCGCATCGGCGCGGATGTCGATATGGTCGCCAAAGGCCCGCGCGATGCAATCGGCGGTGATGTCGTCATGGGTGGGTCCGATGCCACCGCTGGTAAAAACATGATCGAACCCGTCGGACAGGGCCCTGACCGACGCCTCGATGGCGGGGGCGTCGTCGCTGACGACGCGCACCTCTTTCAGGTCGATCCCGTGCTTGGTCAGTTCTCCGGCCAGATGGTACATGTTGGCGTCGCGGGTGCGGCCCGACAGGATCTCGTCCCCGATGACCAGCATGGCGGCAGTTGGGTTTGGCATGATGGGCCCCTTCCCTGAAGTCTGATCCAAAAATATCGGTCCTGTGCCCGCCTGCAAGAGAGCAGCGTCACGCCACCGGCATTTCCGCGCTCAGTGCGCGAACACTTTTGTCGAACAGCGCCATGTCCCCCATGGCACGCGCCAGGATCATCCCACCTTCGAGCGTGGCGATGGTCCGCGCGGCGCAGTTGTCGGGCTCGGCCCTGTTCGCGCGGGCAAAAACCCGGCCCAGCCATACCAGATTGCGCTCAAAGAACCCGCGCGTCTGCCGCGCCACCACCTCCGGTAAGGACCCGATCTCGGCCCCGAACATGCCGCACAGACACATCAGTTCGTCCGTGACCAGCGCCGCGCGATAGGCGTCGATATAGCGCAGCAGCAATTGCGGCGGGTCGCCTTCCTCGGGGTCGCCCAGCGCCTTGAGGAACCTGTCGGCATAGCGTTCCGCCAGAGCGGCGCCCAGATCCTCCTTGGTGGCAAAGTGATAGTGGATGCTGGCCGGCTTCACGCCGATTTCGGCGGCGATCTGGCGAAAGCTGAAGGCGTTATAGCCGCCCTGCCGCGCCAGTCGCTCGGCACTGTCCAGAATGCGGGTCACCGTGTCGGGTTGGCTCATCTGCTCGCGCTTTCGTGATCGGAATATTTTTACCTACCTATAGATAGGGGTTGCAATTGCCTGTGCCAATGTCAATTTACCTACCTATCAGTAGATAGGGAATCATCTCATGACCAACAAAACCACCCTGATCATCGGCGGCACCAGCGGCATGGGCCTGGAAACCGCCCACCGCATCGTGGCCCAAGGCGGCCATGTCACGCTGGTCGGATCCTCGGCGGCCAAGCTCGACGCGGCCAAGGCCAAGCTTGGCGCGCTGGCGGATATCATCCGCACCGATCTGACCGACACCGCCGCTGTCGAGGCATTGATCGCCCGCATCGAAACCGAAACCCGTCATATTCACGGTCTGGTCAACGCCGCCGGTGTCTTTGCACCGAAACCCTTTCTGGAGCATGAGGCCGCCGACTATGACCGCTACATGAGCCTGAACCGGGCCACATTTCTGCTGACCCAGGCGGTGGCGCGCAACATGGTGGCCCATGGCGGCGGCGCGATCGTGAACATTGGCTCGATGTGGGCCAAACAGGCCGTGCGCGCCACGCCTTCCTCGGCCTATTCCATGGCCAAGGCCGGTCTGCACGCGTTGACCCAGCATCTGGCGATGGAACTGGCGCCGCATGGCATTCGGGTGA
This sequence comes from Ruegeria aquimaris, assembly GCF_025751555.1. GTDB lineage: Bacteria > Pseudomonadota > Alphaproteobacteria > Rhodobacterales > Rhodobacteraceae > Ruegeria_B > Ruegeria_B aquimaris. The sequence continues at coordinate 32,464 of NZ_JAOWLB010000011.1, read as the reverse complement.
ACGCGGTCTCTCCGGCTGTGGTGATCACGCCGATCTATGGCGCCTTCATCGAGCCGGAACAGATCGAGGCAACGCTGACCGGTGGCTTCGACGGCTTTCACCCCATTGGGCGTGTCGGCCGACCGGCAGATGTGGCAGCCACCATTCAGCATCTGCTGTCGGACAATACCGCCTGGGTCACCGGCGCGATCTGGGATGTCGATGGCGGGGTGATGGCGGGCGTGGCCTGACCCTTTGCAACCGGGCGGGGCTGCGATATGCGAGGGGTCATGCAGTTTGCGACCCCGCTTGTCCCCGCCCGCCTGATCCGCCGCTACAAACGCTTTCTGGCCGATTGCCGGCTGGAGGACGGGCGCGAAGTGACCGCCCATTGCGCCAATCCCGGCTCCATGTTGGGCCTGGCCGAACCGGGTATGAAAATCTGGCTGGAGCCCAACGACGACCCGAAGAAAAAGCTGAAATTCGGCTGGCGGCTGGTCGATCACGAGGACGGGAATTTTACCGGCGTCGACACTTCTGTGCCCAATCGCGCGCTGCGCGAGGTGTTACAAAACGGAACATTGCCCGCTCTGGCCATGTACAAAACGGTCAATTCCGAGGTCAAATACGGTACAAACAGCCGCATCGACTTTCTCTTGTCCGGCCCCGACCTGCCCGACGCTTATGTCGAAGTCAAAAGCGTAACCCTCTCGCGCAAGCCCGGCCTGGCCGAATTTCCCGACAGCGTCACGGCGCGCGGCGCCAAGCATCTGGCAGAGCTGACCATGATGGCACAGCAAGGGCACCGCGCGATCATGCTGTATCTGGTGCAGCGCACCGATTGCGACCGGTTCGCACTGGCCGCCGATATCGACCCGACCTATGCACGCGCCTTCGATACGGCCCATGCTCGGGGTGTGGAAAATCTGATCCTTACCACCCATATCTCACCAGAAGGGGTCGAAATCGCCGATATGCTTTGACATATTGCGACCCTGCGCCCTCTGGCACTTTCTGCGCAAGCAGCGTAAACAAGGGTCCGCGCGCAACAAATGGAGCCCCGCACCGATGAAAGAACATCGTGGCCGCCTGACCAAGGATGGCATCCGCATCTACGAACCCGCGGACTTTGCCGGCATGCACGCCGCAGGCGCGGTAGCGGCGCGCATCCTGGACGATATCGCGGAACATGTCTTTCCCGGCCAGACCACGGGCGAGATCGACCGCCTCATAACCGAGATGGTGGAGGCCGCAGGTGCAAAATCGGCAACCATCGGGTACAAGGGCTATCAGCACGCCAGCTGCATCTCGGTCAACCATGTGGTTTGCCACGGAATTCCCGGCGACAAGCGGCTGAATGATGGTGACATCCTGAACATCGACGTGACCGTGATCGTCGATGGCTGGTTCGGCGATACCAGCCGGATGTATGTGGCGGGCAAGCTGCCGCGCAAGGCCGAACGGCTGATCCAGGTTACCCATGACGCCCTGTTCAAGGGCATCGAGATGGTCAAGCCCGGCAACACCTTTGGCGATATCGGCCATGCGATCCAGGCCTATGTCGAAGCGCATCGCATGTCGGTGGTACGCGATTTCTGCGGTCACGGGCTGGGCCAGGTGTTTCACGCGCCGCCCAACGTGCTGCATTACGGCCGCCCCGGCACCGGCGCGATGCTCGAGGAAGGCATGTTCTTCACCATCGAGCCGATGGTGAACCTGGGCCGTCCCGAGACCAAGACGTTGGCCGATGACTGGACTGCGGTCACTCGCGACAAGTCGCTGTCGGCGCAGTTCGAGCATTCGGTGGGCGTGACGGCGAACGGGGTCGAGATCTTTACCCTGTCGCCGGGCGGCAAGTTCCATCCGACCTACGCCTGACCAGGGCGGAACCGGGGGCCAGCCCCCGGACCCCCCGGGATATTTGTAGCAAGAGAAAAGACAAGGCGCGAAGCCGCTGGAAGGGTGCGCGCGCGGGCCGGTCAGAGTCCCAGCAGCGCCGGAACCTCGGCCATTTCGTGAAACACCTCGGCCCCGAGTTCGCGCAGCCGCGCGCCGTCGTCGTGGGCGGCATAGCCAAGGCAGCGCATTCCAGCCCGAATTGCGGCGGTCACACCGCTGGTGCTGTCCTCGATCACCACGCAATCCCTTGCCTCCACCTGAAATTGTCTGGCAGCGGCCTGAAACAGACCCGGATCCGGCTTGGAAAAACCAAGTTCATGCGCTGAAAACATGGCGTTGGGATGGAACCGCTCCCACAACCCGTTTTGGCCCAGCGTGATGAGCATCTTGTCTTCGCTGCCGTTGGAGGCCACGCAACACCTGATGCCAGCGGTATCCAACCTTTTCAGCAGTTCCGGGATACCGGACACCAGCGGCACACCCTTTCGAAGACAGGCGTATTCCTCGGAATAGACCTGCTCTACCCAATCATGTGGCAGCTCTGCACCCAAGCTGATCGCCTTTTCCCTTACCCCGGCCATGGAACAGCCAACGAACAGTTCCATCGACTGTTCCGCGGTCAGCGGCAGCCCATGCCGCGTCAGGTTTTCCGCCATTATCCGGTTCGACGCCGGCTCGCTATCCACCAGAACCCCATCACAATCGAATATCACCAGTTCATGTCGCATGAGGTGCTCCGGGTTACCCAAACGAGGTCTAACGCGGCCTGGATGTCGGGGCAAACCAGTGGCAAGCGGCGGCATGCCGACCCTGTTTCACCCTGAAACATCCCGCCACATCAGGGATATATGGGTATCGCCATACTTGCGGGTATCATGAAGGGTGAACCCCTCGGGCGCGGCCATGGGCGCGCTTTCCTCCCACACGATCAGGGCGTCATCGGCCACCCAGCCGCCTTCCAGAGCAGCCGCAAGGGCGCGCGCGCCCATCCCCTTGCCATAGGGCGGGTCAACAAAGATCAGGCCGCAGGGCGCGCCGGGATTGGTTCCAAGCCGCGTGGCGTCACGGCGGATCAGCGTGGTTTGACCGCTGCTGCGCGTCAGGTCGATATTCTTAGTGATCAGCCCCTGGGCCACCCGCCCGTCATCGACGAATGTGACATGGGATGCACCGCGCGACAGGGCCTCGAGCCCCAGCGCGCCGGTACCGGCAAAAAGGTCGAGCACCTGCGCGCCCTCGATCACATCGAGATGGGTGAGCACGTTGAACAGGCTTTCGCGGACGCGGTCGGTGGTGGGGCGCAGATGCGCTCCCGCATCGCCCTTGCCGACCGAGGCCAGCGCCCGGCCCCGGAATGCGCCCGCGATAATCCTCACGCCTTGAGCAGCGGTTTCAGATCCGCTGACGGGTCGGCAACGATGGCCGGATCGGCGGTCTTGCCGCTGTCGATCAGCCGCTTGCCTACCATATAGGCGCGCGGGTCATTCATGGCATCAACCGCCACCAGCTGATCACCGGTATAGTACCAGAAAGACACGGTCTGCCCCTCGCCCGGGCGGGTCACCACCCGGTCATAGCCCGTGTTCAGCCCGGCGATTTGCAGCTTGACGTCATACTGGTCAGACCAGAACCACGGCTGCGCCACATAATCCTTGCCCGCGCCTAGCATGTTCTGCGCCACCATTTCGGCCTGGTCGATGGCGTTTGGCACGCTTTCCAGCCGGATGCGCCCGCCCTTGTAGGGGAACGAGGCGCAATCGCCCGCCGCCCAGATCGACGGATCCGATGTGCGGCCTTGCCCATCGGTGCGGATGCCGTTTTCCAGCGCCAGACCCGCAGCCTCGGCCAGTGCGGTAGCCGGTGCGATGCCGACGCCGACGACGACAAAATCAACCGGCAGTTCGCCGCCATCGGTCAGCACGGCGCCGGACACGCGGCCTTGCGCTCCGGTCAGCCGGGTCAGGCCCACACCCTCGCGGATATCGACTCCGTGGCTGGTATGAAGCGCGCGGAAATAGGCGCTGGTTTCGGGTGCCGCCACCCGTTGCAGGATGCGGTCGGCCATTTCGACCAGTGTAACCTTGACCCCGCGTTTGGAACACACAGCGGCAGCCTCAAGGCCGATATACCCGCCGCCCACGATCAGGGCGCGGGCGCCTTCGGTCACCGAAGGCGCCATTGCGTCGATATCGGCCAAATCGCGCACCACATGCACCCCCACCAGATCACCGCCGATGGCAGCGGGCAGGCGGCGTGGCGTCGATCCGGTGGTCAGTGCCAATTGGTCATAGGCGATGGTCTCGTCGCCCAGAGAAACGGTCTTGGCCGCCGGGTCGATGGCGCTCACCTGTGCGCCCAGGCGCAGGGTGATGTTCTGTTCGACATAGAAACTCTCGGGCCGCAGGAACAGCCGCTCTTTCTCCATCTCGCCCAGCAAATAGGCCTTGCTGAGTGGCGGGCGCTGATAGGGCGGCACAGGTTCGGCGCCGATCAGGGTGATCTCGCCCGCAAACCCGTCCTTGCGCAGCCGCGCGACCAGAGACACCCCTGCCTGTCCTGCACCGATCACAACGATATGGCTCATCTTTCTGCTCGCCCCGCTTTTTCCCATGGCCTTGTCATATCTGACAGCTATATGCCGGAGGGACGAGTTCCGCAAATCCAACAGAGAGGTTCACGAAGATGATTTCAGTCGGAGATAGACTGCCGGACGCCACATTCATGATCTTCAGCGAAAAAGGCCCCGAGACGGTCGATCTTGGCGCCAAGCTGAAAGGCCGCAAGGTGGTGATGTTCGGTCTGCCGGGCGCCTTTACCCGTGGTTGTTCGATGACGCATCTGCCCAGTTTCATCCGCACCCGTCAGGCCCTGGCCGACAAGGGCGTGGACGAGGTGATCTGCGTTTCCGTGAATGACCCCTTCGTGATGACGGCCTGGGGCCAGCAAAGCGGCGCCGCCGAGGCCGGAATCACCATGCTGGCCGATCCGATGGCGGAGTTTACCAAGGCCATCGGGCTGGCGTTCAGCGCACCGGTGGTGGGCCTCTACGACCGCTGTCAGCGCTTTGCCCTGCTGGCCGAGGACGGGGTGATCAAGGTGCTGAACCTCGAAGAGGAGGCGGGTGCCTGCAAGCTGACCGTCGGCGAAGAGCTGCTGGAGCAGATCTAAGTCACCTTTCCCTTCAGAGCGCACGCCCGAGACCTAGACGTAAAACACCCGCGATCAGCGCCAGCGCGCTGATCGTTACCAGCAGAACCCCGGCACCCAGGTAGAGCCCGTCAAATCCGATGGAGGCGATGATCGGCAGGCTCAGGAAGGGCGACAGGACCTGGCCCAGGAAGATCGACGTGGTCAGCAGGCCACCTGCGGTGCCCCGGCGCCGCGCCGGGGCCAATGCGAGCATCACAGTCACAAATGCAGGCAGCACCCAGGCAAAGCCGATCCCGATGCACACACCCCCGGCCAGCATCGCGGGCAGCCCCGCCCGGGCCCCGATGGCGGCGATGCCCATCGCCATGGCGGCATATCCCAGCGCCAAGATCCCGGCCACGCCCAGCCGGGCTGCAAGATGCCCGTAAACCAGCGCGGCCAGCCCTCCGGCCAGGGTCAGCAGACCCAGCACCGTGCCGGTCATCACCGCGCCGTCATGACCCAGCGCATCCAGATAAAAGGGGATCTGCGTCGGCATGATGAAAAAGGTCATGTTGGTGATCATCTGAAACAGCAAGAGGCCCATCAGGATCAGCCGCCACTGTGGGTGCCCGTCTGTCTCCGGGGCCTCTGCGCCTTGCCCAGCGGCCCGCGGGGTCGGGCGCGGCAGGGACCGCATCAAAAAGGGGAGGACCAGCAAGGGCAGGGCATAGATGAGAAAGGGCAGCCGCGGAGACAGACCCGCGAGCAACCCGGCGGATGAGATGAAGGCAAAACCACCGAAATTGCGCGCCGAGGTCTGCAATCCGGTCAGTGCCGCCCGTGCCGCGCCGCTGAAGTAATCGCCGATCAGCGCCGTCTGGGTGGTCATGATCGCGGCCACCGCAACCCCCAGGATCAGGCGGCTGACCAGGATGCTCTCCAACCCTGGCAGCAGCAGACCGGCACTGCCCGCCAGCGCAAACAGTACGATCCCCCAAAGCAGCAGACTGCGCCGCCCGACGCGGTCGGACAGGACACCGACCAGCGGCGCCACAAGCACCACCGCAAGCGAGGGCGCAGGCACCAGAAGCCGGGTCAGCAAGGCCACCTGCGGGTGGGTGGCGAATTCGCGCGCCAACCCGGGCAGGGCCGGGCTGATGGTGGCGTTTGCCATGATGGTCAGCGTTGCCGCCAGCAGCAACGCCTGCGCGCGCCGATCGCGCCAGACGGCGTCGACAGATGTGGTTTCGACGGAGGAATTCATGATTGATCTCTTGAGTCATTCGCAACAGACGCGCACTCTGCGAATTCAAGTCAACTTGAGGTCAAGCATGAAAATTCTCGACATCGGAGAGGTCGCCGCGCAGTCGGGCGTACCGCCCTCGACGCTGCGCTATTACGAGGAACAGGGCCTGATTGCGCCCATCGGGCGCAAGGGTCTGCGGCGGCAATACGGGCCACAGACCCTGTTGCGACTGACCCTGATCTCGATGGGCAAGGCGGCCGGGTTCAGCCTGCCAGAGATCGCACAGATGCTGGGTGCCGACGGGCACCCCGACCTGCCCCGCGACGAGTTGCACGCGCGCGCCGACGATCTGGGCCGCCAGATCCGGCGCCTGCAATTGCTCCAGGATACCTTGCGGCATGTTGCCGACTGCCCCGCGTCGTCACATCTGGACTGTCCCAGTTTTCAGAAACTGATGCGCCAGGCCGAGCGGACAGCCGCGCGGGTCGGGAAGCGCGCGTCGCGTTAGCAGAGACTGTCCATTTTGCGCGCCAGTTTCGCGTCAAGCGAGCTGAGCCCGCCCACGTCGTGGGTGGTCAGCACGACATCGACCTTGCCATAGACGTTCGACCACTCGGGGTGGTGGTTCCATTTCTCGGCCCAGATTGCGACCCGCATCATCCAGCCGATCGCGTCGACAAATGTGTCAAAGGAATAGGTCTTGGTGATCGCGTCCCGGCCCTGGACCATAGTCCAGCCATTGGCCAGCAGCGGGTCCAGCAGCGGCCCGCGGGTTTCCTCGGACAATCGTTCGCTCATTGCTGTTCCTCCACTTGCGTCTTTCTGAACGGACCATAGTCCGTCAGGATTTCAATTTCCTCATCGACCGCCGCACCCTCGGCCTCGAGATAGCGGGCGACCGCATTCGCGAAACCCGGATCATTGACCCAATGCAGGCTATGGGTGCGGGTCGGAAGATACCCGCGCGCCAGCTTGTGTTCGCCCTGCGCCCCGGCCTCGACTCGGGTCAGGCCATGAGCGATGGCCCAGTCGATGGCCTGATAGTAGCACAGTTCGAAATGCAGGCAGGGGTGATGTTCGGTACACCCCCAATATCGGCCGAAAAGCGTTTTGCGCCCGATGAAGTTGAGCGCACCGGCGATGGCATACCCATCCCGCTCTGCCAGGACCAGAACAACGTCGTCGGCCATCGTGTCGTGCACAAGGTCGAAGAAGGCTCGTGTCAGATAGGGAGACCCCCATTTGCGCGAACCGGTGTCCTGGTAGAAACGCCAGAACGCATCCCAGTGTTCGGGTTGCAGTTCGCTGCCGGTCAGGGCGCGGATATGGCCACCGAACGCCTGGGCCTGCGCGCGTTCTTTGCGGATCGTCTTGCGTTTGCGCGACGAGAGTGCGGAGAGAAACCCGTCGAAATCGGCATAACCATCATTCAGCCAATGGAACTGTTGGGTCACGCGGTGCATCAGACCCATCTGGCGGCCTGCCTCTGCCTCGGCCCCCGTGCAGAAGGTGATGTGCAGGCTGGAGACACTGTTGTTTGCCGCAAGCTGCACCGCGCCCTGAACCAGCGCCGACTGGCCGATCTCTTCGTACCCGGGCCTGACCAGCAGCCTCCGCCCCGTGGCGGGGGTGAATGGAACCGAGACCTGAAGCTTGGGGTAATAATGGCCCCCTGCCCGTTCATAGGCATGGGCCCAGCTGTGGTCGAAGATGTACTCGCCCTGGCTGTGCGATTTGACGTACATCGGTGCGGCACCGATCATCATTCCGTCCAGATAAGCGGTCAGATATTGCGGCTGCCAGCCGGTGCCGCGCCCGACGGAACCACTCACCTCCAGCGCCTGGAGAAACCGATAGGTGGTGAACGGGTCCAGCGGCCGACCGCCATCCGCCGTTTCGGGACAGGCGCAGGCATCCCATTCCGTCGCAGAGATATCACTCAGCGACTGCACCACCCTGATTTCGATCTGCGCCTGATCCATTCGCCGCCCTCTTTCCACTTCAATCTGTGACCGGAGCGGGCAGGATCAAGCCGCGTATCCCTCGAAGGTGATATTGTCGGCGATGCTCCGCGCCTCGGAGGCTTGCTCAGCCGAGCGCACCGTCCAGCATAGCACCGGCACACCGCGCGCCTTGAGTTCGGCGACGCGCGGGCGGGTAAGGTCCTCGACCTCGTGGCTGATGAACGCGCTGGCGCTGCTCTCGAAATCGGGGATATCGCGCAAACGCTCGCAAGTCGCGATTGGCAGTGGCCATTCGTGCGGGTGATAGGCGCTGGTCACCAACCCGCGCGGAAGATCTGGCGCAAGCCGCGCCATCGCTGTGACGCTGTAAGGGTTGAAAGACATCACGGCGACCGGACCCCGGTACCCGGCCAGGGCCTGCGCGGCCGCAGCCTCCAGAATGCCGATATCGGGACCCATGCCGCCATCCTGATCCTTCAACTCGATCAACAGCGGGGCACGACCGGCGACAAGAGCGAGAATCTCCACCAGCGTTGGGACGCCTTCGCCATCCCCATGCAGCAATGGGATGCTGCTGGCCTCTGCACCGGTGATCTGGCGGATTGCACCCGCCTGCCCGGTAAGACGGCGCATGTCGTAGTCGTGAAACACCATCGCCTGACCGTCAGCGGTCAGTTGCAGGTCGATCTCGATGGCATATCCGGCTTCGATGGCCGCGCGGATGGCCGCGCGGCTGTTCTCTGGCCGACCCTGAGAGATATCGTGAAAGCCACGATGTGCAATCGGCGCGCCAAGCAGGGCGGCAGGCAGGGCGGGCGTCATTTTACCTCGAAGATACCTTCGATCTCGACCGCGACACCCAGAGGCAGTGCTGCGGCGCTGACCGCCGAACGTGAATGCCGCCCGGCCTCGCCCAGCGCCTCGACCAGAAAATCAGAGGCGCCGTTGATCACCTGCGGCTGGTTGGTGAAATCGGCAGTGGAGTTCACAAAGCCGGTCAGCTTGATGACGCGGACGAGTTGATCCAGATCGCCGCCACAGGCGGCCTTGACCTGCGCCAAGAGGTTGATCGCGCAACGGCGCGCCGCCGCGGCGCCGGCGGCCACATCCATATTCTCGCCCAGCTTGCCAACTATAAGACCGTTCTCGTCGTTCGAGATTTGACCCGAGATATAGACGATGCTGCCCACTTTGACGAAGGGCACATAATTTGCCGCCGGGGCAGGTGCATTCGGCAAGGTCACACCCAGACTGGCCAGTTTATCCTCGATACCCATGGTCGTAATCCTCCTGTTGGCGTTTGGTGGCGCGGACGCTAACCGGGAACGTCCGCGCGGAAAAGAGCCAAATATCAGGTTTCGCGGAACGCTTTGGTGAAATAGTCGGCCAGCGGCTTGACCAGGTAATAGATCGGAGATTGGTCCGCCGTTCGGATGAACGCCTCGACCGGCATCCCCGGAATCAGAACGGCCCCCTCTGGGAGCTTCTCGACTTCACCCTCGTTCAGCTCGATCTCGGCACGGTAGTAGGAAACCTGACTCGCCTCGTCCACAAAAGCGTCCGCAGATACCAGTTTCACCGTTCCAACCAACTCTGGCGTCTGCCGCTGATCCAACGCAGAGAACCGCAGCATCACCGGCTGACCGACATGGATCTGGTCGATGTGAATGGTCTCGACCCGCGCCGCGATGACCAGCGGCCGGTCCTGCGGCACCAGGAACAGGACCGGTTCCGCTGGTCGGATGACCGAACGGGGGGTATGCACCTGCAATCCGTAGACGATCCCCGAGACCGGCGCCTTGATATCAAGCCGCGAGAGTTGCTCTTGCAACGACCGGCGCTGTTCGGCGAGTTCCAATTCCCGATACTGAAGGTCGCGCAGCCGGGTGATTGCCTCTTCGCGCTGGCGGGTGCCGAGTTTCAGAATCTCGATGTCGATCTCTGTGATCCGGCCTTCCTGCTGTGCCTGAGCCGCGATCAGCTCGCCGAGCGACCCTTCGAGATCCGCCTTGGTTCGCTCAAGGCTGAGAACCCGGGCAGCCTGCGCCAGCCCCTTGTCCAGCAAAGAGCGTTGGCTCACCAACTCCTCTTCGATGAGCTTGAGTTGCGACTGTCGCGACTTTTGCTGCGCGATAATGCCTTCGATCTGATTGCCGATCTGGGCGCGGCGCTTTTCCAGCTGCTCGGTTTCCTTGGCGATCGATTCCTGCCGGGCGCGGAACAGACGTTCTTGGCCGTCGATCAGTTCCGCCACCTCTGGCCGGTGCGCCGCGACATCAAGCAGTTCACCGTCGAATGAAATCGTGTCATTACCATCGCGCTCGGCCTCAAGCCGACCGCGGCGGGCCATGAGTTCGAACAGCTGGCCTTCGACGATCAGCAATTGCGAGTTCAGCAGATTGCTGTCGAGGCGGATCAGAACCTGCCCCTCGGATACAGTATCGCCTTCGTCGACCTGGATTTCGGCAACGACACCGCCATCGAGGTGCTGCACGATCTGGCGGTTCCGGTCGACTTCGATCCGGCCGCCTGCGACAACCGCACCGGCGATCTGGCTCATCACGGCCCAGGTCCCAAAACCACCGACCAGAACGATCAGACCAATGACGCCAAAGACAATCGGGCCACGTGCGGAAAACCTGTTCTCGCTCATCGCACGCCTCCAAGCGCCTTGGTTTGCTGAATGGTCTGGTGATTGGTAACCCGTTCCTTCAGGACCTGATCCTTTGGCCCAAAGGCCACGGCTTGGCCGTTGTCAAGCACCAGAAGCAGATCACATTCCGCAATTGCGGCCGGACGGTGCGCCATGATGAGCACCGATTTTCCGGCCTCCTTGAGGGACCTGATCGCCTGGTTCAGCGCCTGCGACCCCTCATTGTCGAGGTTGGAGTTCGGTTCGTCGAGGATAACGATCACCGGATCGTCATAAAGCGCACGCGCCAATGCAATCCGCTGCATCTGACCGCCGGACAGGCGACCGCCGCCCGAAGCGATACGGGTGTCGTAGCCGTTCGGCAATTGCACAATCATGTCGTGCACTGCGGCTTTTTTCGCCGCTTCGACCACTTTCTTGGCGTCGGGGCTACCTGACAGGCGGGCAATATTCTCGGCAATCGTGCCTTCGAAGAGCTGCACGCGCTGCGGCAGGTAACCGATGTTCTGACCCAGAACATCCGGATCGTATTGGTCCAGAGATGCACCATCCAATCGCACCGTACCGCCAGCCGGACGCCACAGCCCGGTCAGCGCCTTGGCAAGTGTCGATTTTCCGGACCCCGAGGGGCCAATGACACCTACGGCCTGTCCGGGCTGCACCGAAAAGCTGACTGTCTTGAGCTGCGCCCGGGTATCGCCGGGCGGCACCACGGTCAACGCCTGAACGTCGAGCTTTGCCTTGGGCTTGGGCAGCGGCATACGCGGCTGCTCTGGCGGTACCTTTTCCAAGAGCTCGGCCAGGTTAGACCACCCTTTCATGGCCCGTTGTGCCACCTGCCACTGGTTCACGATCATCTCGACCGGCGCCAGTGCCCGTCCCAACAGGATAGAGGCCGCAATCATCGCACCAGGCGTGATTTCGCCAAGCAATACAAGATAGGCCCCCAGACCCAGCATCGCCGATTGCAGGAACAACCGCAGGGTCTTGGTAACGGTCGAGAAGCTCCCGACGATGTCGCTTGCGCCCAATCCATCGACAAGCGAGGTTTCGCGCGCGCCGTTCCAGCGGGCAAAGGCCGCCCCGCGCATCCCCATGGACTGGATGGTTTCCGCCTCGTTCCGGATTTCGTCACCGATCAACGTAGCCCGGTTCGCCGCAACCGCGGCATGAAACGTCGGCTTGCGAGAGAAGAGCTGGTTGAGAACGGTGATGATGATCAGCACGAAACCGCCCGCCAGCGCCATGATGCCAAGCCAGGGATGAAAAATGGCGATACCGGCAAGGAAAATCGGCGTCCACGGCAGGTCGAACAATGACATCGTCACCGGAGAGGAGATGAATCGCTGAACCGATTCCAGATCGGCAAGCCCGGTCTGCGCCACAGGGTCCTGCGCCACCGCTGACCGGCGCACCATCGCGTTGAACACCCGGTGATCGAGCTGTGCTTGGAACCGGGCGCCTGCCCGGGCCATCACCCGCCCGCGGGTATAGTCGAGAATGCCCATGATGCCATAGAGGAACACCACGAGAAGCGACAAGGCGACCAGCGTCTGTTCCGACCGGCTTCCAAGCACCCGATCATAGACCTGAAGCATGTAGAGCGGGCCGGTCAGCATCAACATGTTTGCAAAGAAACTGAACAGGGCGACGAACCAATACAGCGCGCGGCTTTGCCGGCGGGCCATCCGAAGTTCCTCTGCTCCGTGCAGATGTGATTTAGAAGTCATGTGAACAAGTTCTCAAATTCGCGTTGCTATGCGCATAGCTTTCTTTACGTGAGCCGCGCGGCAAGTTAAATGCGTCGCTGTTTCATATCCGGAAAAGATAGCCTATGTGTTTTCATTGTATCTGAGCAAACCTTAAGCTTGGAACCTCGAATTTCAAACCTCGACTCTGGCGGACCGCTTTGGCATCTCTGAGATCATCATGAACAAGTTCTCCCGAAATATGCTCAAATTTCTGGCGGTACCGCTGTTGGCCGTTCTGACTGCCTGCGCTTCATCGAATCCGACGCCGGAGGGTGGCGGTCAGGTCTATGATCCGTATGAGAACACCAACCGCGCGATTCACAGCTTCAACCGAGGCGTTGACAGGGTGTTCTTTCGCCCGGCGGCGAAAGGGTATGTCACTGTCATTCCGCGACCGATGGTGAACTCTTTCAACATGTTCGCCGAAAACCTCTCGCTGCCGGGGCAAACTGTGGATTACCTGTTGCAGGGCAAGCCGAAAGAGGCAGGAACCACACTGTTCCGTTTTGTCGTGAACTCGACCGTGGGCTTTGCCGGCCTCGCCGATCCGGCGAGCGATTTCCAGATTCCACGCGCCGATACCGATTTCGGCGAAACCTTGCATGTCTGGGGCTTTGCCGAAGGACCCTATCTGGAGCTGCCTCTCTACGGCCCGTCAACCACGCGGGACGCAATCGGCGTGTTTGTAAACCTGTTCACCAATCCGATCGACTTCGCACCGACCCGCCCGATCAACAACCTCGGGCTTTATGCCGAGATTGTCCGTCGGCTGGGGGATCGCGGCCTGTATTCCGATACGGTCGATTCGATTCTCTACGATAGTTCGGACAGTTACGCCCAGCTGCGCCTGATCTACCTGCAAAACCGCCGGTTCGAGCTGGCAACCGACGACGAAGATGCCTATCTGGGACTGTACAGTGACCCCTATTCCGACACAGGAACACCGGTCGCGCCCGATCTGGCTGACCCTTATGAGGATCCCTATGCCGAGTAAGCTTTTCTCCCGCCGTAGCTTTGCCACTACTCTGGCCGCTGGCCTGACCGCGCTGTCCCTGCCTGTCCCTGCCTTTGCCTTGACCGAGGCAAGCGCCTCGTCTCTGGTCAACGAGGTGGTGTCGGAAATCAACAAGGTGATAGCATCGGGCAAGTCCGAAAACGCGATGATCAAGGATTTCGAGCGGATCTTTATCCGCTATGGCGATGTCCCGATCATGGCACGCTATGCGTTGGGGCCGGACGCGCGCACGGCTTCGGCCGCGCAGTTGAAGAATTTCACCAGCGCGTTCCAGGGTTACATCTCGCGCAAGTATGGCAAACGGTTCCGCGAGTTCATTGGCGGTTCCGTCACCGTACAGGCAGCCCGCAAGATCAAGGCAGGCTATGAAGTCCGCACAAAGGTCAAGTTGCAAGGACAGGCGCCCTTCGACGTGACTTTCCTGGTCTCGGACAAGTCCGGCAAGGACAAGTTCTTCAACATGTTCATCGAAGGCGTGAACCTGCTGTTGACCGAACGCACCGAGATCGGTTCGATGCTGGATCGCCGCAAGGGCGATATCGACGCCGTGATCCGAGATCTGGCATCGGCCGGATAATCCTGATTCTGACCACCTGCTTCCAGGTGGTCAGTTCCCGAACAGATCCTTGAGAAGTTTGTCGACGGCTTGGCCCAATCCGCCCTGCGGCTTGGCAGGTTTAGGCTGTGCAATGACCTTGGGCTGCCGCGGCGCCTGCATCGGCAACGGTTTTGGCGTCATGCCTTCGTGTATCCGGACCATGGTTTCGTGCCAGATCTCGGCAGGCAGGCCACCGCCGGTGACGCCGCTCAACGGCGTGTTGTCATCATATCCCATCCAGACACCCGCCACGTAATCCGCGGTAAACCCGATGAACCATGCATCGCGCGCGGCCTGAGTCGTGCCCGTCTTGCCCGCCGCCTGCCAGCCGGGCAGCGCGGCGCGGCGGCCTGATCCTTCGGAGATCACCTTCTCCATCATCCAGATCAGTTGCCCCGCAGCCTCGGCGTTTATCACACGCTCACCGATGCCGGTTCCCGTTCCCATCAGCACTTCGCTTTCGCCTTGCAGGCGCAACTCGGTCAGACCGTAAGGCTCTACCGAGGATCCGCCGTTCAGGATGCCCGCATATGCGCCCGTCATTTCCAGCAGAGAGCTTTCCGATGCGCCCAGCGCCAGTGCCGGTCCAGCGGCAAGATCACTTTCGATGCCGAACTCGCTGGCCACCTTGCGCACATTGTCCAGACCCATCGCCTCGGCCACCTTGACAGCCGGAACGTTCAGCGAGTCTTTCAGCGCCTGCGCCAGGGTAACCCGGCCGTAGTACTTGTTGGTGTAGTTCTTTGGGCACCACTGACCCGATCCCGGGATGTTGATGCAATAGGGTTCGTCCACCACCGTATCGAGCGGCGAATGCCCCATCTCCAGCGCGGTGGCGTAGACAAACGGCTTGAACGAAGAGCCGGTCTGCCGCGCGGCCTGGGTCGCCCGGTTGAACGCACCGGTGACACGGGTGTCGCGACCGCCCACCATCGCGCGCACGGCGCCATCGGCAGACATCACGACGATTGCGGCCTGTGCCTTGGACCCGTCGCGAACCTTTTCCTGGAAGATGAATCGCATCGCCTCTTCGGCCGAGGTCTGGATACGCTGGTCGAGCGTGGTCTTGATGATCACGTCCTCTGTGGTATTGCCGCCAAAATAGTCCGGCAGCTCGCTCATCACCCAGTCGGCGAAGTACCCGCCCGCCTGCGCCGCTGCGGCTTCGGACAGATGCGCCGGATTGGCGCGCGCCGACTGCGCCTGATCAGCGGTCAGGTAACCCTGTTCTTCCATCAACCCAAGCACGACCTGTGCCCGCTCTTGCGAGCGTTTCAGGCTGTTGGTCGGCGCATAACGCGTTGGCGCAACCAGCAAGCCCGCCAGCATCGCGGCTTCGGACGGGTTAACCTGAGCTGCGGACTTGCCGAAATAGCGCTGGCTTGCCGCTTCGAACCCGCGAGCGCCCGCCCCAAGGAAGGCCCGGTTCAGGTAGATGTTCAGGATTTCGTCCTTGCTGTATTTGGCTTCCATCGCCATGGCAAAGACGGCTTCCTTGATCTTGCGCCACAATGATCCCTGCCGACAGTCGGATTCGTACTCCGCTTCGGATTTCCAGACATCGGGATCATAAGGCACGCCCAGACACAACAGCTTGGCCGTCTGCTGGGTAATGGTAGAGCCGCCGTGACCAGACAACGGCCCCCGCCCCTCGCGCAGGTTGATACGCACGGCACTTGCGACACCACGCGGGCTGATCCCGAAATGGTAGTAGAACCGCTTATCCTCGGTCGCCAGAACCGCGTTCTTGAGGTGCGGGGATACGGTATCGGTGGTGATGACCCCGCCGAACTGGTCACCGCGCCAGGCGAATACCTTGTCGTCCCGATCCATCAGGGTAACCGATCCGCGCGCCCGCCCATCGAGCAGAGCGCTGACATCCGGCAGGGTGGAATAGATCAGGGCGATAGCCAACCCGACCAGCAGCACCACGATCATGCCCGTTCGCCAGATCAGCCCCCAGACCAATCCGAAAAGCCAACCAAAGAACCGGGTGATGAAGTTGCCTCCCGAACGCCGGGGTGATTTTGCCTTGCGTTTCTGTGCCAGTTTCCCGCTGGCGCCGCGCGGTTTTGCCGGAGCCGGGGACTTGCTCTTGGAGCCATATCGTTTGTCGGCGACTAAACCCGATTTGCGCCGTTTGGAATCCGTCATGCCAGCTCTGCCCGATTTTTCTTGGGTCGCACAATAACGCCTCAGGCTTGCCGTGTAGAGGTGTGAATTTGGATATCTTCCCCTTTTGGTTATCGCCTAAAATTTAACCGTCTCCGAATATTTGTGCAAAATTTGTGCGCTCACCCCCGGTTTGGAGGGCAGGAATTGCGCAGAATCCTTCGTTGCGGCGCCAAAACCGGTCTTTCTGCATGTGCAAAGTGCCGGATCGCCCGGCTGAACGAAGGGGAAAGACGTGAAACTGATCATAGCAACGATCAAGCCGTTCAAGCTCGAGGAGGTCAGGCAGGCCCTGACCGACGCCGGGGTGCGCGGCATGATGGTGACCGAGATCAAGGGGTTCGGCGCCCAGTCCGGTCACACCGAAATCTATCGCGGTGCGGAATACACCGTGAATTTCGTACCCAAGATCAAGCTGGAACTGGTCGTCTCCGATCAGGTTGTCGACCAGATCGTCGAAACGATCGCGACCACGGCACGCACCGGCAAGATCGGCGACGGCAAGATTTTCGTTGTCGACGTGGCACAGGCCCTGCGCGTGCGCACCGGTGAAACCGACGAGGACGCGCTGTGATCGGCGCCTCAGACATGTTCAAGGAAACCAAGGCTATGACGCTAATCAAGACACTTCTTCCGGCCGCTGCGCTGATCGCGTTGCCGACGCTGGGACTGGCCCAAGAGGCCGATGTAACGCCGCCGAACGAAGAAATCGGCTATATCTTCACTACGTTCATGTTCCTGGTCACCGGGTTCCTGGTGATGTGGATGGCGGCCGGTTTCACCATGCTCGAGGCCGGGCTGGTACGGCAAAAGAACGTGACCATGCAGCTGACCAAGAACATCGCGCTCTTCTCGATCGCGGCGCTGATGTATTACGCGATCGGCTACAACCTGATGTATCCCGGCGACGGCTGGAGCATCGACGGCGTGCTGGGCGCCTTCTCGATGGCGGCGATGGAGCCTGTCGGGCTGGCAGATACCGAAACCGACCTGACCTATGCCAGCGTTGGTTCGGATTTCTTCTTTCAGCTGATGTTCTGCGCCACGACCGCTTCGATCGTGTCGGGTACCCTGGCCGAACGGATCAAGCTGTGGCCCTTCCTGATCTTCGTCATCGTGCTGACCGGCCTGATCTACCCGATCCAGGCGTCGTGGAAATGGGGCGGTGGTTTCCTGGATGCGGCAGGTTTCCTTGATTTCGCCGGTTCGACCGTGGTTCACTCGGTCGGTGGTTGGGCCGCGCTTGCGGGCGCGCTGATCCTCGGACCGCGCCTCGGCAAGTACAAGGATGGTCGCGTGATCCCGATCATGGGTTCGAACCTGCCGCTCGCCACGTTGGGTACGTTTATCCTGTGGTTGGGGTGGTTCGGTTTCAACGGCGGTTCGCAGCTCTATATGGACACGGCAGGCAACGTCGCTGACATCAGCCGGATCTTTGCCAACACCAACACCGCAGCGGCAGGTGGCGCCATCGCGGCCCTGATCCTGACCCAGCTGATGTACAAAAAGGTCGACCTGACCATGGTGCTGAACGGCGCGCTGGCAGGCCTGGTGTCGATCACTGCCGAGCCGCTGACCCCCGGCCTGGGTGCTGCCACCCTGATTGGTGCAGTCGGTGGGGTGATCGTGGTCTTCGCCGTGCCCTTCCTCGACCGTGTCAAGATCGACGACGTCGTCGGCGCGATCCCGGTTCACCTGATGGCCGGTATCTGGGGTACCATTGCCGTGGTTCTGACCAATGCCGATGCGAGCCTTGGAACGCAACTCTACTCCATCGTTGTTGTCGGCGCCTTCACCTTCGTCGTCTCGGGCGTGCTCTGGTTCGTGCTCAAGACCGTGATGGGGATTCGCGTCTCCTCCGAAGACGAGATCAACGGGCTCGACATGGCCGAACTCGGCATGGAAGCTTATCCCGAGTTCTCGAAATCCTAAGCTTCCTTCCTCACCGGTGTGAGACCTTGCCCGGGCCATTGGCCCGGGTTTTTTTCATGCGCAATCAGGTCAGACGCATGAGAAGTCCGGCGATCAGCCGGGCACGTTCCGGCAGGCTGTCGACCTCGATATGCTCGTTCAGCGTATGCAGCCCCTTGCCGCGCACGCCGATGGAATCGAGCGTTGGAATACCCATCGCGCCGGTAAAGTTCCCGTCCGATCCGCCGCCAGCACTGGCTGCCGTCAGATCAAATCCCAGCCCTTGCGCGATGTCGCGCGCGATTTCGAACATCGCCATCGTGCCGGGCTGATCGGGCTCCCAGACGGGGCGGGTGACACCACGGGTGACACGGAACTCGACACCATTCTCTTCGCCAGAGAGGGCCAACATCCGCGCGACGCCGTTGTCCAGATCCTCTTGCCGTTTGGCCATGCTGAGCGCTTCGGCATGACAGGCCGAGGATACGCAATTGACCCATTGCCCGGCATGGATCACGCCAACGCTGAAAGTGCAATCGGGGCCTGTCATCGCCTCGATCTCAAGGATCTTGCGCGCCATCGTGGCAATTGCAGACCGGCCTTCGGCCAGTCTTGCGCCGGCATGGCTGGGACGGCCCACTGTTTCCAGATTGAAGCGCGCTATGGCGTAACGACCGACCACCGCACCGCCATCGTCGCGGGCAGGTTCGGGCACCAGAACATACCGATTGCGCGCGGCCTCCGCCTCGATCAGGTCACGGGTTGACGGGGTGCCGACCTCTTCGTCCGGGGTAAAAAGAACCGTAACCGGCAGCGGCGTCTGAATGCCTGCCCGGGCCAGTTGGCGCAGCGCCTCGACCGCGCAGAAATTGCCGCCCTTCATGTCCTGAATACCAGGACCATAACACAGGTTTCCCTCGCGCCGGAACGGCAGTTTCTTCAAGGTACCGACCGGGTGGACCGTATCCATGTGACCCGATATCAGGATGCCCGGCTTGCCAGCGTCCGGATGCGGCAGGCGCACGCGCAGGCTGCCGCCGAATCCCATCCGGCCCGGAATGCGCTCGACCGTACCGAGAGCGGCCAGATCATAGGCGGCCAGATCCATCATCCGGTTTACTGCGCTGGCATCGAATGTGGGGCTTTCGCATTCGATCCAGGGGCGCAGGCCCGCCACCATGGTGTCGGAGTCAAAAGGCAGATCCAGAAAGGGCATATGTTTATCCAGCCAGCGGCAGGCGGCGCTCCAGCACGCGCGCCATGATTGAGGCCCCGACTGGCAATATACCGGTATCGATCACGAATTTCGGATTGTGAACCGCAACCGTACCTGCATGACCCAGCGTGCAATAAGCTCCGGGCACCACGCGCAGCATGTCGGCGAAATCCTCGGACCCGGTCACCGGCTCGTCGCGTTCAACGACGTTCTCGGCGCCAACGATATCCCCTGCTGCTTCCATATAAGCATCGGACAGGTCAGAATCGTTTTGCAGCACGTTGAAAACATTGCGCAGGTGCAGGTCGATCTCGACCCCATAGGCCAGCGCGAAACCATCGCAAAGTTCCTTCATCCGGCGTTCCGCGAGTTCGCAGACCTCATCCTTGAAGTACCGGATGGTACCGGCCAGCGTCGCCGTGTCCGGCACCACGTTATAGGCCGATCCGGCATGGATTTGCGTGACCGAGACGACGCAGGCGTCGAGCGCGCGCACATTGCGCGACACGATGGTCTGGATGTCGCCCACCAGCGACGACGCGATTATGAGCGGATCACGCGATTCATGCGGCATGGCGCCGTGACTGCCCTTGCCCTTGATCTTGATATCGAAAAAGCTCGACCCGGCCATGGCCGCGCCTTTGACAATGCCGAATTTGCGCGGCTGGCCACTGGGCCAATTATGCAGGCCGTAGATCTCGTCACAGGGAAACTTCTCGAACAAGCCGTCCCCCAGCATACCGCGCGCACCGCCCAGCCCCTCTTCGGCAGGCTGGAAGATCAGGACGGCAGTACCATCGAAATCACGTGTTTCGGCAAGGTGCTTGGCCGCGCCCAACAGCATGGTGGTATGGGCGTCATGACCGCAGGCGTGCATGACCCCGGGATTCTGAGAGGCGTAGTCAAGCCCGGATTCCTCGTGGATCGGCAGCGCATCCATGTCCGCCCGCAGGCCGACGCGGCGGTTACCGCCGCCCTTGCCCTTGATGAGCGCGACAACACCCGTCTTGCCAATGCCCTCGTGCACCTCGTCCACCCCATATGCGCGGAGCTTTTCGGCCACCACACCAGCGGTGCGGGTTTCGGTGAACCCGATCTCAGGGTGGGCGTGCAGATCCTTGAAGATCGCCTCCAACTCACCCTTGCTTTGTTCGATGACGGGAAGAATGGCCATGTTGTTTTCCTTTTCGTAACCCTGCCCTGTCTCAGGCGGCGGTATCAGACCCAAAGGTAACGTCGCGCCCCGGTGCCGCGTCGAGCAACAGCCGGGTATAGTCGTGCTGCGGGTTGGAATAGACGTCTTTCGTAGGGCCCTGTTCCACGACAACGCCCTTTTTCATCACGATCAGACGGTCACAGATCTGAGCGGCGACACGCAAGTCATGGGTGATGAAGAGCATGGCAAGGTCATAGCGTTCGCGGATGTCATCGAGCAATTCAAGCACTTGGGCCTGAACCGAGACATCAAGCGCTGACACCGCCTCGTCCGCGATCAGCACATCGGGTTCTACCGCCAGCGCTCGGGCGATGCAGATCCGCTGTCGCTGACCACCCGAGAACTGGTGAGGGTAACGTTCGAGCGCGTCGCCCGACAGCCCGACCAATTCCATAAGGTCGCGCGCGGTTTTCAGCGCCTGATCAATCGCCACGCCGAAGTTCACCGGTGCCTCAATCAGCGACTGCCCGATGGTACGGCGCGGATTGAGCGACCGGTAAGGATCCTGGAACACGATCTGAACCTTGCGGCGATGTGGGCGCAGTTTGGACTGCGGCAGGGTGCCGATATCGGTTCCATGCAGGCTGATGGTGCCCGAGGTCGGGTCAATCAGCCGGGCGATGCAACGCGCGACGGTGGATTTGCCCGACCCGGATTCACCGACGATACCCAGGGTCTCGCCCCTGCGGACATGCAGGTCGACATCGGAGGCCGCATGTACGATCCGGTCCTTCGACAACCAACCGGTGCGACCATAGATCTTGTTGAGGTTGCTTACCTCGATCGCGTTTTTCCCGGTCCGCGGCATCCGGTCCGGCGGCGTCATGGACGGGACCGAGGCCATAAGCATCTGCGTGTAGGGTTCCTTGGGGCGGCGCAGAACGTCATCGCGGTCGCCATATTCGACCACCCGGCCGTTCTGCATGACAACGATGCGATCTGCGATTTCCGCCACCACGCCAAAGTCATGGGTGATGAACAGAACGCCGGTTCCCCGCCGCTCTTGCATCTCCTTGACCAGCTTGAGGATTTGCGCCTGGGTCGTCACATCCAGCGCCGTCGTCGGTTCGTCGGCAATCAACAGCGCAGGGTCAAGCACCAGCGCCATCGCGATCATGATCCTCTGTCGCTGCCCGCCCGAAAGCTGGTGCGGGAAACTGTCGACCATCTTTTCAGGGTCAGGCAGGTGTACCGCCTCCATGATCTCGATGGCGCGCTTACGTCGGTCAGCGGCGGAAAGATCCGTATGGATCTCAAGCACCTCGGAAATCTGTTCCCCCACCCGCGTCACCGGGTTGAGGGCGGTCATCGGCTCTTGAAAGATCATCGCCATACGGGTGCCGCGCAGGTCACGCAGCCGGTTCGCACTGGCCTGAAGCGTGTCTTCGCCTTGTAGGAGAGTCTCGCCCGTTGACGGCTTCAGGGCCGCTGGTAGCAACCCCATGACGGCCGAGGCGGTAACCGATTTGCCGGATCCGCTTTCGCCCACGACACAGACAATCTCGCCCGGAGCGACTGTAAAGCTGATGTTCTCCACAGCATTGGGACGGTCTGCATTTTTGGGCAGACTGACCGTCAGGTTGCGAACCTCGAGGACGTTTTGCTGTTCCATTTCCTGCGCCCTTCTCACAACCGTTTTGCAAAGCGCGGGTCGAGCGTGTCGCGCAGACCGTCACCCAGCATGTTGACCGCAAGAACGGTCAGAGCCAGCACCAGACCAGGATAGAAGATATTGTGCGGGAAAAGCTGAAACACCGCTCGGCCCTCGGCCATGATATTGCCCCAGGTCGGAATCTCGGGCGGGATGCCGATGCCCAGGAAAGACAGGATCGCCTCGACGATGATCGCGGATGCCACGATAAACGTGCCCTGCACGATCAGCGGCGCGATGGTGTTGGGCAGGATATGGCGCACCAGCAGGACCGGGGTACGGGTGCCCGCGGTGATCGCTGCTTCGACATAGGGTTCTTCGCGGATGGACAGCACGATCGAGCGGACAAGGCGCACCACGCGGGGCACCTCTGGCACCACGATGGCGATGATCACGCTGGTCAGGCCGGCGCTGAACAGGGAAACCACCGCAATGGCAAGAAGGATCGCGGGGATGGCCATAAGCCCGTCCATGACACGCATGATGATCCCGTCAAGCCATCTGACATAACCGGCCAGCACACCGATCGCCATGCCGATCACGATCGAGATCGTGGCGACTGAGACACCCACGACAAGCGAAATTCGCGCCCCATAAATGATGCGGCTGTAAACATCGCGACCCAGCGTGTCGGATCCCAGCCGATAGACAACCGGCACCTTCTTGCCCGAATGGTCACGCACCGTAGTCTCGTACCCCGGGGGCTGATTGCGGTCCTTGGGTGAAATATCGGCCGGGTCGCGGGTGCCCAGCACCGGAGCCAGTAACCCCAACAGCACGACAGCCAGGACCAGCACCCCACCGATGATCACCGAAGGGTTGGCCAACATTCGGCGCAGGGTCTGGCGACCGGGGGAAATCGCGGCAGTCGACATCAGTAACGGATCCTCGGGTCAAGAACGGTATAGCTGACGTCAATCAGAAGATTGATCAGCACATAGATGAAGGAGAACAGGAGGATAACGGCCTGGATGGTCGGAAAGTCCCGGGCAAGCACGGCTTCGACTGTCAACAGACCAAGACCGGGCAGGTTAAACACGGACTCGGTCACGACCACGCCGCCAATCAGGATCGCAAAGGAAAGCCCGATCACGGTGACGATAGGCACCGCCGCGTTGCGTACCGCATGGCGCATGAGCACCTTGGTTTCCGTCTGCCCCTTGGCCCGCGCCGTGCGAACATAATCCTCGCCAAGAACTTCGAGCACGCTGGTTCGCGTCATCCGGGCGATGAACGCCACGAAGATCACCGAAAGCGCGACCGAAGGCAGGATCAGTCGGAGCAGCCATCCGCCAACCCCGTCGGAGATGCGCTGATACCCCTGTACCGGCAGCCAGCCGAGCTTGATCGAAAACAGGTAGATCAGCATGTAGCCGATAACAAAGACCGGTAGCGAAAAACCCAGAACCGAAAAGCCCATGATGCCCCGGTCAAGCCAGCTGCCTTGGCGATAGGCCGCCAGCGTGCCCAACGGGACAGCGATACAGACGGTCAGAATGATGGTCAGAAGAGACAAGGACAAGGTCGGCTCCAGCCGCGCCGCAATCAATTCTCCGACCTGTTTCTTGTAAAAGAAGCTTTCGCCAAAATCGCCTTGGAACATGTTGCCAAGCCAGACCATGAATTGAACCGGCAAGGGCTTGTCCAGTCCGAGCTTTGCCCTGATCTCGGCGATCTGTGCATCGTTTGCGTAATCGCCCGCGATGATCGCAGCGGGGTCGCCGGGCGTCAGACGCAACAGCATGAAAACGAAGACCGCAACCAGCAACATGACCGGAATGGTCGCGATCAATCGGCGAAGAAGATAGCTGAGCATGGGTCTCTGACTCTTTTGCGCGGCGAAATGGTCTGCGCGGCAGCATGGGCCGCCGCGCAGTTCACTTTTGTCAGTTCTTGGAGATGTTCCAGAACACCGCAGCACCCGTGGGCAGAACACCGTCGATGTTCGACCGCGTCGCCGTCGCCTGGTTCCACTGACCCAGGTGAATATGGGTCGGATATTCGAGCCAGGCTCCCTGCACATCCTCGACGATCTTCAACTGCTCTTCCTTGGTGGTCGCACGTGCAAAGGAATCGCGCAGCCCCTCGATCTTTTCGTCGCAGGGCCAGCCGAAGAGGGCCGTGTCACATGACGAATTGAGGAAGGCCATAGCCACCGGGTTGAACAGGTCGCCCGCAGTCCAAGACGTGATGAAGGCGTTCCAGCCGCCATCGGCAGGCAGATCCTTCTTCGCGCGGCGTGCCACCAGCGTCTGCCAGTCCATCGACTGCATGTCGACATTCAGACCGATGGCCTCCATCAGGTCCTTGGCCACCGGCGCAAGGTTGGTGAGAACCGCAAGGTCGGTCGAATGCATCAGCAGGATCGGCTCGCCGTTGTAACCCGATTCCGCGATCAACTCGCGCGCCTTGTCGAAGTTCGATTCCAGCAAGCCATCCATATGAGCCGTGGTTTCGAACGGCATGCCGCAGCCGAACATAGCCTTGCACGCCTTGTAATAATCGGCGTTGCCGATCTGGGCTTGCAGGAAATCTTCCTGGTTGAAGGCATAGAGAAGCGCTTGCCGCATCTTCGGATTGTCAAACGGCGGGTGCAGCACATTGTACCGGAAGGTGAACTGGTTGCCGGCCGGGTTAAAGTCGACAAGTTTGATGTTCTCGTCACCCTCGACCAGCGGCAGCAGATCGTGAGGCAGACCTTCGATATAGTCGAGTTCGCCGGCTTTCAGCGCGTTGACCGCCTGTTGCTGGTCACGGATCGGCAACCACTCGACCCGGTCGACCTTGGCAATTTTACCGCCTGCCAGACCCGAGGCCGGTTCCGAGCGCGGAACATAACCTGCGAACTTGTCATAGACGATCTTGGTGCCGGGCTCCCAAGCCTCTTGATTGAAAACGAAAGGACCGGAACCGATGAATTCCGAGATCTGCTCGG
Organism: Ruegeria aquimaris; assembly: GCF_025751555.1. Taxonomy (GTDB): domain Bacteria; phylum Pseudomonadota; class Alphaproteobacteria; order Rhodobacterales; family Rhodobacteraceae; genus Ruegeria_B; species Ruegeria_B aquimaris. The sequence goes on along the minus strand of NZ_JAOWLB010000011.1, from coordinate 7,126 downwards.
ATGACGGTGTATTGGCGATACGCTCGGGCATCATGAACGGCACGTTCGAGCTGGGCTTGGCCAACGCCAGCGTCACAAGGCCAGTCTGAGCGTTCAGCTTGAAGGTGATGGTCTTGTCATCCGTCGCTTCCAGCGAGTCGACGAAGCTCATCATCTTCTGGCCCATGGCGTCCTTGGAGCCCCAGCGCTTGATCGAGGCCACACAGTCCGCCGCCGTCACCGGCGCACCGTCATGCCACGACAGACCGTCGCGCAGGGTCATGGTGATGGTCAGCCCATCGTCGGATGTCGAGACCGTATCCACCATTTGTGGCTGGACGTTGCCGGATGCGTCCAGCGCGAACAGCGTGTCATAGACCATATAGCCGTGGTTGCGCGAGATATAGGCAGTGGTCCAGATCGGGTCGAGAATCTTCAGGTCCGAATGCGGAACGACTTTCAGGGTGGTCTCGGCCTGGGCGAATGTTCCTGTGGCGCTCAACCCCAGGCCCATCACCATCGCGGCCACGGCACCTTTTATAAGGCCGCGTCGTGCGGTTTTGAACATTGTTTGCTCCCTGTCATTTTCACACGCAATTTTGATGCGCTGACCTGATCATTGAGGCGCCGCCTGCACGAGTCAAAGGATTTCGGAAAAAAGATCACCGTCGGTTCGAATAGCAAACCGAAACGCAGGAAAAGCCCGCCTTTTCAAAGGCAAACCCTCTAAAATGACTAAAAAGGCAGTTGTGTGAGAACCCGCTAGAAAGGAATCAGCGAAAGGGATCTTCCACCTTGGGCCAGTATCCCCCGTGACGCTTGGTATAGGGGATGTTGGCATAGTCAGGCGTAATCGCACCGGGCCCGGAGATATAGATCACCTCAGACGCAATCGGCGCAAAACCCGCATGGAAATGCTGCGAGGATTTCACCACAACGATCTTCATCTTAGACAGGTCAAGCCCAAGATCGGTGAAGCCGATCGGATGAAAGGCCTGGGTGCGCTTGTCGCTCAGCACCATGTGTACGCCATTCGCTTCAAGCCAGACACCATTGCCCATCGGCATTCTGGTCTGACCCATCATCTGATGCATGTTTTCCTTGATGCCGCGCACGGTCACCGTCAGGTCGACCGGATCGCCCGACATCGGCCCGACCTTTCCCCCCAACCTGACCTGCATCGTCGCACCGACACCGGAATCCATGCACATCCGAACAACCACCGGATCCCAGAAAATGCCGATTGCCACATCGCTCAGTCCGCGCGTCAGGACCTCTTGCAAGACAAAGGTCGAGTCCGCCGGTGCGCCGCCCCCGGCATTGTCGGCAAAGTCTGCGACCACGACAGGTGTTTTCGCCGCCGCCTGCGCCTTGTCCAAGGCGCCGCCGATCGACGGCCAATTCACCCGTACACCTTCGCGCAGGGACCAAAGCTTTTCGCCGAAAGCGCGGGCAACGGCTTGGGCCTGGTCGGCATTTCCATCGGTTATCGCCAGCATCCGTGCACCTACGCGCTCGCAATCGCCCCAGGGGAATCCGTGTGATAGAGACAGAGACAAGACACCATCCTTGCCTTCGGTCGCCTGCATTTCATCGACGAACCCGCGCATCGGCGCGCGCGTGGTGTGAAACATCGTGATCATCCGGCAATCGTAGTCCCGCATCACGGGTTTGATCTTGCCTTCGGCCGTATCCGCCGCCAGCACGAACAGCTCACGCGCCCGGTCAGGGCTGTCGGTATGCGGGTATTCCTTGTAGCAGATGATCAGATCGGCCGCGTCGAGCATGTCCTGGGTCAGGTGATTGTGAGGGTCGATTTCCAGCCCGATCACGACCCTGTCACCCAGAATCGCGCGTGCATGGGTCAGCAGATCACCCTCGCAATCGTCATAACCATCGGCGATCATCGCTCCGTGCATCGAGAACAGCGCAATGTCGGGCGAGGCCTTGCGGAGGTCAGCCAGGATTTCCTCGCGAAAACCTTCATAAGTCCCGCGTATGGTCGGTCCGGCAGGCTGGGCAAAGGCGGCAAGGCTTTCGATCACCTCCCACCCCCGGGCCTCTGCCATCTGGCGCCACTCATGCAGCGGCGCCGAGAACAGATTGGCCGGTTCCGCGGTGGCCTTACGGCTGACGAAACTGTCCTGAAAGGCAAGGGTTCCCGTCGGTATCGGAGAAAAGCTGTTGGTCTCTGTCGCAAGACCGGCAATGAATACCTTCATATTGCTCCCCTGTGCTCAAGATCCTCGCGTCACACAGCCAACCCGGCGCGTGGAGGTCGCTGCAATTCAGAGCAAGATTTCAGGGCCGCCGCAAGCTTCAACTATTTCGACAATTGATCAGCCCCACCTGAGTGGTCCGATTGAATGTTGGTGCAGGATTGGCCTGGGTTTCATCGGAACGATGACCTCCGGGGCTGGTGGGCGATAACCGGGTTGTCTGGTATTGTAGTGTTTCCGCCATTGCTCGATCAAGGTTTACACCTCCGGTAGCGAACAGAAGAGTTCACCGTACCGCAGTTCATTCCGAAGCCTTTTGTTGAAGCTTTCGCGGTATCCGTTCTCTCAGGGTGATCCCGGCCCGATATAGGCCGTCTTGGCTGCGACCGCTGTTATCCGGTCCGGAACAGCCTGAGCTATGAACTCTGGGCCGCAGCACGTTGGGAGCGGGCGCTACCGATAGGTTAGTCATGTCCTTGCCAGCAGCGCTTCCAGACTCCACATTGTCACTATGAGCTTGGAGGGTCTGTAATGAGCAACAGGAAGTCACGCAGAGCGATCTTGGTATCACTGGCAGCAACTGCATTTGTTCCGAGACGCCTTTGGGCTGCTGGCACGTCGATCCAGGTCGTCAAGGATCCGAATTGCGGTTGCTGTTCAGCCTGGATGACGATCTTGGCGGACCAAGGGTTTGCGGTTTCCCAGACAAACGTGGATCGAGATGAGCTATTGAGATTCAAAATGATCAGCGGCGTGCCGGACGCGATCGCGTCCTGTCACACGGCATTAGTCGACGGCTATGTGATCGAAGGTCACGTTCCGGTCGCCGATATTCGCCGTCTGTTGGCAGAGCGGCCCGACGCCGTGGGGCTGGCAGTCCCGGGTATGCCATACGGGTCGCCCGGGATGGGCCCGGACAACGAGCGCGAAGCCTATGATGTGATTCTGATGCTCAGGGATGGATCGGCTGAGGTTTTCAGCCACTACCAAGCGGCATGATCTGTTTGGTCGGCACCCGTAATCTTGCAGATTTATCTCAGTCTTTTGCAGCTGCATTCGCGGCAGCCACGATGTTTCCGATGCAATCGAGGCCTTGCTGGCGTATCAGGTGAGTAATCCGGATTTGTGGCCTTTGCGACCGTTCGGGACCGCCACGCTCGGCAATGTGCTGGGTTCCATGGTGAACTGGTGTTGCGGCCGGTTCCTGCGCAGATACCCGCACAAGCGATGGTTCCCAGTACCGCCCGACCCGCTGCACGCGATGAAAGTTCCGCGCGACGGGGGATTGCTCAACCCGCGCCAACAGGCGTGAATGAAGATCAGGCTCCGGTCGCGGCGGGATGAAAGACCATTGGCAGGTCACCAATCGCGCTCTGAAACCATTTTATTTAAGAAATGTAGGGGATTACCATGGCGGACCGAGGAACCGCCATTCACACATCTCATCGGGTTGCAGGAGAATGCAAAGAGACGTATTTTTACGTTAATAGTCAATAACATAACTGAATTATCATTTGCATTAAGTTGCAATCTGCCGCAAACAAGGGAAACATTTTTGGTGGCAAGGATGGTGGCATAGAGTGCCCAAACAAGCGGTGGAACTGAAAGCGATCCAGGTCAAGCGGTTGAGTGAACCCGGCCGCCACGCAGTCGGAGGAATACCCCCGGGGCTCAGCTTGAACATCACTGAGACTGGCGCCAGATCATGGATATTCCGGGTGACGGTGGGACGCAACCGCCGACATATTGGACTGGGCTCATACCCAGAAGTCTCTCTCGCAGAGGCACGTGAACTGGCGCTGGAGATGAAGCGGAAGATCAGCGCAGGCATCGACCCGGTCGAACAGCGACAGGCTGAACGGGCCGCCCTTGTTCTTGAGGAAAAGCAACGCACGACCTTTCGGGACGCCTTCAACAGCTTCTACGAGGAGAAGGTGCAGGGCGAACTCAAGAACGCCAAGCATGTCAAGCAGTGGCAATCGACGCTCACGACTTACGCCTTCCCGGTCATCGGCGAAAAGTCCGTCGCGACGATCTCAGTGGAGGACGTCCTGGCGGTCCTCCGCCCGATCTGGACCACGAAGAACGAGACCGCCTCGCGCGTGCGCCAGCGCATCGAGGCCGTGCTGGATTGGTCCAAAGCCATGAAGCTCCGGGATGGTGAAAACCCGGCACGGTGGAAAGGCAACCTTCAACAGATTCTTCCGTCTCCAGACAAGGTGCAGAAAGAGAACCGGTATCCGGCCGTCGACCTCGACGAGGTCGCGGAATGGTTCCATATTCTGCGCACCAGGAACGGAATGGCAGCACGCGCTCTGGAGTTCCTTACATTGACCGCGTCGCGTTCAGGCGAAGTGCGTGGAGCGCTTTGGGGCGAGATCGATCTGGAAAGGGGCATCTGGACCATTCCCGCAGACAGGATGAAAGCCGGCCGCGAACATCGAGTGCCTCTCTCCTATGAGGCAATCAAGCTCTTGAAGACCTTGCCCAGGTTCAAGGGCTGCCCCTACGTCTTTCCTTCCCCCAGGAACGGACAGATGTCGGACATGACGCTCTCCGCAGTCATGCGCCGTATTCAGGAGACCGAAGAGAAGGACGGGCGTCCCGGTTTCCTCGACCCGCGCTCACGCCGCCCTGCTGTCCCGCACGGGTTGCGATCCACCTTTCGCGACTGGGCCGCCGAGCGCACCACTTATCCTCGCGACATGGCAGAGATTGCGCTTGCCCATAATGTTGGCAGTGATGTCGAACGCGCTTACCGGCGCAGTGACATGGTCGAGAGGCGCCGCGAGATGATGGAGGAATGGTCGCGGTTCGTTATTTTGCCCACGCAGCAGCACCGGGAGTAATTTGGGGACTTCGACCTACTCCGCTGCCAAGCCGGAACCAGATGCACTGAGCTTATTGACGTAGGTTCTGAACTCGCCTGACGATGTAAAGCATCGATAGCCCGCCGCACTGGCCATCGAGATAAGTTCTGCGCCCTCACCAAGAAGAACGGCTACCGGCTCGGTTAATTCAGCCTGAACCCCACTGGGCCAAACCAGATCAAGGATGGCGCGCTGCTCGCCTGTGTCCGGGTCCACATGATCGAAGGCCATTTCGCCCCGCGCGTAGCCTTGCTCCACAACCCAGTCATTCAGAGCTTCCAGCTCGTTCGCTTCATCTTCGCTCGCGATGCCACCAAGAAGGACACGATCGGTGGTTCGGGCCGTGCGGACACCGTCGAGCAACGATGTGTCGCCATGCAGAAGGGACTCGAGGCACGCGTTTGCAGCGTCCGCCAAAAGCTCTTTGCGGGCTTCAAGGAAGTCTCTGTAATTTTCGATCCGCCAAAGCGCCGGGTCTTGCGGAATCCACTGCGAGTGCAAAGCGCCGGGATGATCTGCTTCGATTTTGGGAAAATAGTCCTCAGGTCGACGGTCAGAAATCGACAGGTTCGTATCCTTGGTCAGGAAACAGAAGTTTGCTAGGGCGTTGACCTCAGCTCGGGCATAGCTGGCTTCATAAAGACGGGCGCGAGGAAAAATGTGATGAACTTCCAGTCGGCTCATTTTTCCTAGCAGGTTGTTTTTCAGAGGGAGCCCAGTGCCCCAATCCCGTGCCTCGGTCATGCGGGTGAGCATGTAAAGGACGGGGTAGAATCGCGCCCCTACACTCCATGAATGGAAATGATCTGGTTCAACCCGCAAACCTCCCTGCGAGAGGCGCAATTCCGCGATTAGTTTTTCCAGGTCGCCGTCGCTTTGTTCGAGAATGCCCAGGTCTTTGTCGATGGTGCTCTCGACTGCAGAAGAGTAACGCCCCCACATGCCTGTCTGGACGAACCAGAATAGGAGCTTGTCGCGCGTTTTCTCATCAAGCTTTCCGCCGTGCGTATCGAGGTAGCGCACCATTACGGGAATGGCGAAACGTGAAAACAGAACCCGGTCATGGTCTAACCCGAGGCGCCCAGCAATCATGTTCAGCGACGTGTCGATGTGACGGACGGCACGCTTGAGCGCGTTGGCGATGTCGTCCGTGCCTTGCGAGTGCAGGTAAAGGAACTTGGCTTCTCCGGTCAGAACCGTATTCACCGATCGCAGAAGCCAGTCGAGAGTGAAGTCATAGCCGTCGGCACGCCACTGCGCGATGCTGGTTTTCATTGTGTCACGGGCCTCAGGCCAGTCGGCGCAAATCTTTGCCAGCGCTAGGTCGCCTTTCGACAGTTTCGTTCCACCACTGTTGACCCGGTTGAAAATGTCCACCACCACGTCCAGCGTCTTGTCTGCTCCTGTGACTTCCTCGATGTGAAAAGCCTTATCGCGGATGCCAAGAAGCTGATTCATTCGACCCATATACTTGCCGATATTCGCCATGTTGCTTGGGTCTTGGCTGAGAGCGGTCAGGAAGGCTCCAATGCCGTTATTTCCCTTTTGCATGACTTCGGTAACGTCAACCCAAAGCGGATCTTCTCGCATCTTGATCGGTTGGAAAAACTCGAATTCCTCGGTCTCAAGATTGAAGCGCAGGTCGGTGAACGCCTTTTCGTTCCCGTCAAAGAAACGTGGCGGTTTACCTCGGATGACGCCATAAAGCGAGGTAATGCGCTGCTGGCCGTCCAGAAGCAATTTCACGACCCCAGGAGCCAGCTTGCCGTCGCCACGATGGGCTGCTGTGGACGCATCGGTTGCCCATACCAAGAGGCTGCCAACCGGGTGCCCGCGATACAGCGACTGAAAAAGTCCTCGAACCTGTTCTCTCCCCCAGACATAGCCGCGTTGAAACTCGGGCAGAGCCATGTGCCCGTTGTCGATGTAGTCTAGAATTGAGGCAATCTGCATGTCGATCCCGGGATGGTGCGTTCAGTCTAATGTCAACGGCGGCGCAATTTCCGGCCATTGGGCGGAGTAAAAGCGGACCACCTCGGTCGTGACCGGCGCCTTGGC
>NZ_JAOWLB010000010.1 GCF_025751555.1 Ruegeria aquimaris | reverse complement strand
GAGATTGCCGAGGCCGTTCGCGCAACGCTTCCCGACGATGTTCCGCTGTTCTTCAGAACGTCGGCCGTGGATGGGCCCCCGGATGGCTGGACGCTCGACGATACGGTCGTACTCGCCAGTCGGCTCAAAGAGATTGGCGTGGATGTTATGGACTGCTCGTCCAGCGGGATTTCCGGCGCGGCAACTGCTGGCGCAGGCAGCAAGCGCCAGCCGGGTTTCCAGGTGCCCTACGCCGAACGGGTCAGGAAAGAAACCGGCATGCTCACCATGGCCGTTGGTCTGATCACGCACCCGGTACAGGCGGAGACGATCCTAGAGCGTGGACAGGCCGATCTGATCGCAATCGCTCGCGAGGCACTGGTGGACCCGATGTGGGCGCTTCACGCTGCGCGCGACCTGGGCCACGACACGGTTTTTGCAAGCTGGCCGAAACAGTCCGGCTGGTGGCTTGCCGCCCGACAGAAGACTTGCGAGTTCTACAATCCCGACAACCCCGCGGGTTGAGCCTGATCAAGAGGCTTGATCGGCGCTACTTGCAGCGGCAACATCGAAGGGAGGGCCTTCTGCTTGGGGAATTCGGTTGGATTGTCATTCAAATCACAGCGTGTTTCTACGCGCAAACGGCTCGCTTGCCTGTTGGTGCGACGCAGGCAGCAAGGTAACGCTGACGACGGACAGTGTGTGCAATTTTAGTTGAAAACAGGTGTTTTATCGGTGTTTAAATCATTGAAATATAATGCAAGATTGTCGGTCGCCCCGATGATGGATTGGACCGACCGGCATTGTCGCTATCTGCATAGGCTGCTGAGTGGGAGAGCGCTGCTTTACACCGAGATGGTGACCGCGCCGGCTTTGGTGCGCGGGGGGGCGCTGCATCTGTTGGCGTTCAGCCCCGAGGAGCATCCCGTGGCCCTGCAACTCGGCGGGTCGGACCCCGAGGAGCTGGCGCAGGCCGCGCGGCTGGGGGGGGAGGCGGGGTATGACGAGATCAACCTCAACTGTGGCTGCCCGTCGGATCGGGTGCAATCGGGGACATTCGGCGCGGTGCTGATGAAACATCCCGGGCTGGTGGCCGAGTGCGTGGCTGCCATGCGCGCGGCGGTCGATGTCGAGGTGACGGTCAAATGCCGGATCGGGGTCGACGATCAGGACCCCGAGACCGTGCTGCCGCAGTTCCTGGAGCAGATCGCCGGGGCCGGGTGCCAGCGGGTGACCATCCATGCGCGCAAGGCCTGGTTGCAGGGGTTGAGCCCCAAGGAGAACCGGGACATCCCGCCGCTCGATTACGATCTGGTGCACCGGATGAAGGCGCGGTTTCCCGAACTGCATATCTCGCTCAATGGCGGTATCGACACGCTCGCGGCGGCGCGGGCGCATCTGGAGGCGGGGCTGGATGGGGTGATGATCGGGCGGGCGGCCTATCACCAGCCCGCCGATATCCTGTGCCAGGCCGATCCGCTGATCCATGGCACCGGAGAGGCCAGCGACCCGGTGACGGCGGCGCGCGCCATGCTGCCCTATATCGAGGCGCATCTGGCCTCTGGCGGGCGGTTGCATCAGGTGACCCGGCACATGCTGGGCCTGTTTGCCGGGCGTCCGGGCGCGCGCGGCTGGCGGCGGATGCTGTCCGAAGGCGCGGTGCGCCCCGGTGCCGGGCCGGAGCTGGTCGAGGCGGCGCTGGGACAGGTTGCAGGGTAAACACCGCGACCTTGGGAAAAGGGAGGGTAAGATGATTGCTTACGTCACCGTTGGGGCCGATGACATTGCTGCCGCGAAACGGTTCTATTCGGCCTTTCTGCCGGCGCTGGGCTATGGTCTGAAAGAGGGGCCCGAGGGCCTCAGCTATGCGCTGCCGGTGGCGCCGGGACAGGTCCCCGTCTTTCCGGATTTCTACGTCAAACCGCCCTTTGACGGTGGCCCGGCCACAGCCGGGAATGGTGCCATGGTCGCCTTTGAGGCGCGCAATCAGGCGCAGGTGCGCGCGCTGCATGCCGCGGCCCTGGCGGCGGGCGGCCATGACGAAGGGCAGCCGGGGTTCCGCGCCGCTTATGGACCGCACTTCTATGTGAGCTATCTGCGCGACCCGCAGGGCAACAAGATCGCGCTGTTCTCCAGCAACCCGGCGGACCCGGGACGGGACGGGTAACGCCGCAGTCAGCGCAGGTGATAGCCGCGAAACTCCTTGACCGTCGACAGGCTGAGCAGCGTCTTCATCTGCGACACCGCCGGGATGGCCGAAAGTGAACTGCGATAAAGCGCCTCGTAATCGGCGGGGGACTGCACGCAGACCCGGATCAGGAAATCGAACTCGCCGGTGATCATGTGGCATTCCAGAATCTCGGGCATTGACAGGATCGCCTTTTCAAAGGCTTCCAGATCCTCGCGGCGCTGCGAGTTCAGTTTCACCTCGATGAATACCTGCACCTCCAGACCCACGGTCTGGCGGTCGATCTGGGCGGCATAGTTGCGGATGATGCCCTCTGCCTCCATCAGCTTGACCCGCCGGTGGCAGGCCGATAACGACAGCCCGATCCGTTCGGACAGGGCCGCCATCGAGATCTGGCCGTCCTGCTGCAAGACGGAAAGAATCTTCTTGTCCAGCTGATCCATCGGAAAACTTCTCATCTTGCCCCCAATTTTGGGATAATTTCCGAAAACTTTCCCACAGGCAAGGAATTTTCGTAACAAATCGCCTGGTCTGTGGTGTAGTTTACAAGTGCGTCAGAAGGACGCGCAGCAGTCCCAGGGAGGAAGACATGACAACCAAATTCGTCGTCGGTTACGACGGCAGCGCGGCATCCCGGCGTGCACTGGACTTTGCGATGGAGCGTGCGGCGGCTGTTGGCGCCACGCTGATCGTTGCACATGTGCTGGAGTGGTCGCCCTATTCGTTCCTGACCCCAACCGAGCTGGAAGAGCGTCACAAGCGCCGTGGCGAGGAACTGGCCCGTGCGGAAAACCACCTGATGGCGCCGCTGAAAAGCCAGCTTGCAGGGCAGGGTGTGACCGTCGAGACAGTGATCCGGTATGGTCACGTAGCCGATACGATCTGTGATATCGCGACCGATAGCGGCGCCGCCCAGATCTTTGTCGCGCGCAAGGGCGAAAGCGGCCTGGCCGCGCGTGTCTTTGGATCGGTTGCGGGCACCCTGGCGCAATGTGCGCCGGTTCCTTGCACCATCGTGCCGTAACTCTCCAACAGTCGAGGTAACACATGACATCTCTCTCCAAAGCAGCGGCATTGGCCGCGCCGGTTGCCATGCTGTCCGCAGTTCCGGCACTGGCTCAATCCGTCGATGAAAAGGTCAACCAGATCTTTGCCAGTTCGACCGGTTGGTTCGTCAATTTCATCTTCAGCCCGTTCCCCGGCACTTCGTTCCCCTGGATCGTGATGTGGCTGGTGATCGCCGCGACGGTGTTCACGCTCTATTTCGGGTTCATCCAGTTCCGGGCCTTCCCGCATTCGATCGCGCTGGTCAAAGGCGACTATTCCGACCCGAACGACGCGGGCGAGGTCAGCCATTTCCAGGCGCTGGCCACCGCGCTGTCGGGCACCGTGGGTCTGGGCAACATCGCCGGTGTGGCCGTTGCAGTGGGCATCGGCGGTCCGGGCGCGACCTTCTGGATGATCCTTGCCGGTCTGATGGGCATGGCGTCGAAATTCACCGAATGTACGCTGGGTGTGAAATACCGCAACGAATATGCAGACGGTACCGTTTCGGGCGGCCCGATGTATTACATGACCAAGGGGTTCGAAGAGCGTGGCATTCCGGCGGGCAAGTTCATGGCCATCCTGTTCTCGATCTTCTGTATCCTCGGCGCCCTGGGTGGCGGCAACATGTTCCAGGCCAACCAGGCGCATGCGCAGATCACCAATGTGGTGGGCGAGTTCCCGGGCTGGATCACCGGCCTGATCTTTGCCGGTATCGTCTTTGCGGTCATCGTCGGCGGTCTGAAATCCATCGCCAGCGTGACCGAAAAGGTCGTGCCGTTCATGGGCGTGCTCTATGTGGCCACCGCGCTGGTGATCATCGCGATGAACGCGGACATGATCGGCTGGGCCTTCGGCCAGATCTTTGCCGGTGCCTTTACCGGGCTGGGCATTGCCGGTGGCATGGTCGGCGCGCTGATCCAGGGCTTCAAGCGGGCGGCGTTTTCGAACGAGGCGGGCGTCGGTTCGGCCGCCATCGCCCACTCGGCGGTGCGCACCAAGGAACCGATCACCGAAGGTTTCGTGTCGCTCCTGGAGCCGTTCATCGATACCGTGGTGATCTGCACCATGACCGCGCTGGTGATCATCATCACCGGTCAGTTGGTCAGCGATCCGAATACCGGCCTCTACCTGCTGGACGAGGGCGCAAGCACCATCCAGACCGTGGACGGCAACAAGGGCGTGGCGCTGACCTCGGCGGCCTTCTCCTCGGCCTTCCCGTTCTTCAAGTACATCCTGGCCATCGCGGTGATCCTGTTTGCCTTCTCGACCATGATCAGCTGGTCCTATTACGGCCTCAAGGCCTGGACCTTCCTGTTCGGCGAAGGCCAGACCAAGGAACTGGTGTTCAAGGTGATCTTCTGCATCTTCGTGGTGATCGGCGCGTCGGCCAGCCTGGGCCCGGTCATCGACTTCTCGGATGCGGCGATCTTTGCCATGGCCGTGGTCAACATCATCGCGCTCTACCTGCTGATGCCGATCGTCAAGCGCGAGCTCGACTCCTATCTGTCGCGGCTCAAGTCGGGCGAGATCAAGAAGTTCAGCTAACTGGCTGAGGTTTCGATGAAAAGGGCGGGGAGAACCCCGCCCTTTTTGTTGGGCAACTTATGTGAGCCTAACGCACCTACGGTCGCTCGCACTTTGGAGACGCAACACCGCCCCGGCCTAACATTGAGATGCGGCTCTATCTTGGGGTCATTTATCAAAGGGCTGGATGAGCGAGCTTTCCTGACGTTCGAGTGACTTCGTTTTTGAGCCGCTTTCGGCTATGCTGCTCTCCAATTCTTGAATTTCGCATGGTGAACAACATGAAGATCCGGCTGTTAAACGAGAACCTCGTGTCCGATCTTTGCTGGCTTGCGGAATATGGATTTTCGGCATGGATTGAATACGGCGATACGAACATCCTCTTCGATACGGGCTGGTCCGATGTTTGGCGTCGAAACGCCAAGACTGCGGGTATTGATCTGGACAAAGTGGGCGTAATTGCCCTGTCCCACTTCCACAGCGACCATTCTCGTGGCTTGCTGTATCATTCCTTCACACAGAAGAAAAAGCTTGTTCTGCACCCGCGCGTCATGACTGCGCTCCTCGATCCATTCATCGAGCCGGTTGATCGCCATCTCCCTCACAAGTACGCAGAGATTGAGCAGAAGATCCGCGCCGATTTCCAGGTTGTTGAAGCAAAAGAGCCGTTGGAGTTTGCCCCGGGAGCTTTCTTCCTTGGCCAAATTCCCAGGGTCACACCGTTTGAGCGCGGATATTACTACGAAGACCCGATGGACGACGACACTGCTTTGGCCTTTCGGACTAAACGCGGAGCGGTAGTGGTCACAGGATGCTCGCACAGTGGTATCTGCAATATTTGTACCCATGCCAAGGAAGTCACAGGGCAGGACTTGTACGCCGTCATCGGCGGATTTCATCTGGTCAATCCAGAAAAGCCTGCGGTGAATGAAACAATTGAGTGGTTCAAGACGGAGAATATCCCACATCTTTTTCCCGTTCACTGCGTCTCATTCGACATTCAGGCCCGCCTTCAAACCGAGTTTGGCTACGAACGTCCTGGTGCCGGTTCTTTGATCGAACTCTAGCAAGTGATCTGGCAGCTCTGGGCTCAATGTTGGCTTCGGCATCTCACAGAACTCCCGTGGCCGGATGATGACGCGACAGTGAACTGCATATGGGGTCCCGCACGGGGACTGACCCCACAAGACCGCTTTTCCTTGTCTTGCCGGCGTTGTACCCCTGTCGGAACCAAAGCGCGGAGACTGACCGATGCCCGACATGATGCTGCTGATGCAGATGCTGGCCCTGCTGATCGTCATCGGCGCCTTTGCCGGGGTGCTGGCGGGGTTGCTGGGTGTGGGGGGCGGTATCGTGCTGGTCCCGGCCTTCTTCTACGCCTTCCAGACGCTGGGCTATGGCGGGCCGCAGTTGATGCAGATGTGCCTGGCCACCTCGCTGGCCACCATCATCGTGACGTCGCTGCGCTCGGTCCTGGGCCATAACAAGAAGGGCGCGGTGGACTGGGATATCCTGCGTGGCTGGGGGCCGGGGATCGCGGTGGGTGCGGTTCTGGGGGTGATGGTCGCGGCCTCGCTGCGCTCGGTCGCGTTGCAGGCGCTGTTTGGCGTGCTGGGGATCGTGATCGGCGCCTATCTGGGGCTGGGCCGTGCCCATTGGCGGCTGGGCGAGGCGATGCCTGTCGGTCCGCGCCGGTTGATCCTGTCGCCCATGGTGGGCTTTCTGTCGGTGCTGATGGGCATCGGCGGCGGCAGCTTTGGCGTGCCGCTGATGAGCCTTTACAACACGCCCATTCACCGCGCGGTCGCCACCGCCGCGGGCTTTGGCGTGATCATCGCGGTTCCTTCGGTGCTGGGCTTCCTGCTCTTGCAGATCGACCCGGCGCAGCGGCCGCCGCTGACGGTGGGGGCGGTCAATCTGGTGGCCTTCGGTGTGGTCATCTGCATGACCCTGATCACCACCCCCTGGGGGGTGAAACTGGCCCATGCGATGGACCCCAAGCCGCTGAAACGCATCTTCGCGGTGTTCCTGACGCTGGTGGCGCTCAACATGCTGCGCAAGGCGCTGGGATGGTAGAGGATTTCCTGCGCCGGGGCTGGCTGCGGTTTCCGTTCGACCCGGTATTGGCCGGGTGGGTCAATCATGTTCTGCCTGCCGCGCGGCATGCGGTGACCGATCCGGTCCATTCGCAATGGCTCGATTGCGAGGGAACATGGTTCATCGGCGTCGATGCGCTGGACAATGACGAGATGGGCCGGGTGGGCGACGGTCCGGCGCTGGCGGGCCAGGCGATCGACTTCATCACCCGTCACCTGGGCATGCTGCCGCTGCATCGTGGTCAGGTCTCGGTCACCTATCCGGGATACCCCCGCCCGCGCCGGCGCGAGGGCGAGGCGGCCTTTCGCTATCGCCTGAACCGGGGGGCGGCGCATGTGGATGGGTTGAAACCCGAAGGCCCCGACCGGCGCCGCCATGTGGACGAGCCGCATGGCTGGATCCTGGGCCTGCCGCTGAGCGAGGCGCCGCCCGAGGCCGCGCCGCTGATCCTGTGGGAGGGTAGTCACCTTATCCTGGGTCCCGCGCTGGCGCGCGCGATGGAAGGGTATCCGCCCGAGGACTGGCCGCGCGTCGACGTGACCGAGGCCTATCAGGCGGCACGCCACGAGGTATTCGAAACCTGCCCCCAAATCGCCCTGCCTGCGCGGCCGGGCGAGGCCTATCTCTTGCACCGTCATTGCCTGCACGGGGTCGCGCCTTGGGCAGAGGGCGCCACTGCCGGGCCGGACGGTCGCATGATCGCCTATTTCCGTCCCCTAATGCCCGGTGGAGTGCCCACCTGGATCGGTGCGACCTGACCAGCTTTGTCTTTTCGGAAACTGCTCCCGCCGGAAGCTTGGCCCTTCAGAAGAAAGGACCAAACGGGGCGTCAGCCTCTGAGCCGCGCGGCGCGGCCGCCTCTGCGCTTGCTCAGGTTGGGGGCGCGGGCCGGCAGTTCGGCCATGATCTGGGCGCGCTCGTCGCTTTCCATGCGTGACCAGCGCGAGATCTCGTCGATGGTGCGAAAGCAGCCGGTGCAGATCCGCTCGGTCGGGTGCACCACGCAGATGCGGATGCAGGGCGAGTCGATTTCGTTGCGTTTCCAGACCGTGTCGGTCATCGCCGAAGCTCCTAGAGGTTGCGCAAACGATCCAGCGCGCCTTGCAAGATATAGCCCGCCGCGACGTGATCAATAACCTCGGAGCGACGTTTTCTGGTCGTATCCGCCTCGAGCAGCGCTTTTTCGGCGGCAACCGTGCTGAGCCGTTCGTCCCAGAAGGTGATCGGCAGCTCTGTCAGGCGGCTGAGGTTGCGGGCAAAGGCGCGGGTGGATTGGCAGCGCGGTCCCTCGGAGCCGTCCATGTTGCGCGGCAGGCCCAGCACCAGACCGGCGATCTGGCGCTTCTGGACGATGGTCAGCAGGTCGGCCGCGTCGAGCGAGAATTTGCGCCTGCGGATGGTTTCCAGCGGCGAGGCGACGCCGCGCATGGTATCGGAAACCGCGACGCCGATGGTGCGGTCGCCAAGGTCGAGCCCCGCCAGTGCGCCAAACGCGGGCAGAGCGGCGGCAAAATCCCGGATCTCGTCGCAGATCATTGACCGAGTCCCGCCTGTTGAGCGGCGGATTCGATCAGAGCCAAGGCCTCGGGGGTTTCGGCATAGACCTGGCGCGCTTCGGTCAGGATCGCGCCTGCGCGCTCTGTCTCGCCCAGCACAGAGAGGGCGCCGATCAGGCGCGCCCATTCCTGCGGCGTGCCGCCGTCGGTGGCCAGCCGCTCGGACAGGCGCTCGACCATGCCGCGGATCATCTCGTTGCGGGTATCGGGGTCCATCTCGGACGCCGCCTGCATGTCCTCCTGGCTGGGGCCGGGCAGGGCGGCGACGGGGGGCGGGGTGTAGTCCACCCCGGCGCGCAGGGCAACCTCGCCGATCCGGGTGCGGATCGCCTCGGCCCAGGACGCATCGGCAGGGGCGGCTTCGAGCGTGCGGGCCCAGATTTCAAAGGCAAGATCCGGGCGCCCGACCTGGATCAGCATCACACCCCAGTAATAGCGCGCGGGGCCGTATTCCGGGTCGCGCAGCAGCGCCTGGCGCAGAACCGCCTCGGCCTCGGGCGAGACATAGCCGCCGGCGGCCATGATCATCAGTTCCGCCTGTTCGGAGTAGTCGGCCGCCGTGGTGTCGCCTTGCAGCAACTCGATCACCCGCGCCTTGGCCGCGTAGGCGGCGCGCAGGTTGCCGGTATTGGCCTCGTGCTGGGCCAGCAGCATATGGCCCTGGATGTCGTCCGGGCGCTGCGCCACCGTCTCGCGCAGCTTTTGCAGCAGATCCGCGTATCCGGGTTCGATCTGGGGCTGCGCCTGGGCGGGCATGCGGGTCTCGGCCTCGCCCTGCGCCGGGCGGTCGGTCCGGTTCTGTTCGGCAATTTCAAGCCGGAGTTTCAGCGGCAGGTCGCCATAGCCCGGCGCGCCGAGGCTGGAATAGAACCACAGCGATCCGGCAACGATCACAAGGGCCGATGAAAGCGCAACGATCATCGCACCCCGGCGGGTCTGTGCGGGGTCCTTTGCCTCGGCCTGGATCTGGGTATCGGCGGCCAGAATGCGGCGCGAGATCTCGGTGCGGATGCGCTCGGCATCGGCGGCGTCGATCACGCCGCGCGCAAGGTCGCGGTCCACGCCCGCCAGCTGGTCGCGATAGACGCGCAGATCATAGGCCGCCGCCGGTTCGGCGGTGTTGCGCGCCCTGAGCGCGGCCAGCGCCAGCAGCCCCGCCACCGCAAGTGCCATCAGAGAGACGAGTATCCAGAAGATCATGAAAGCTCCGCTTTGTTCCCTGTCATCTAGCGGTGCACGACCGCCGAAAAAAGGGGCAAAAGGACGCGAGGCGGTCTCATGTCGCAATCTTGCGATATTGCGGCGGTATGCGGCGGGGGTATTCTGGACGTGCACGGCATACCTGCCGCAAGACACGAAACCGGATCGGATTCGCACATGAAGCACTATTCTGCCTTTGCCGTGGCGCGCGAAGCGCTGCGTTATCACACCGGATGGGAACGCGCCTGGCGTTCGCCTGAGCCGAAGAAACGTTATGACGTGGTGATTGTCGGTGCGGGCGGGCACGGGCTGGCGACGGCCTATTACCTGGGCAAGAATTACGGCATCCAGAATGTTGCGGTGATCGAGAAGGGCTGGCTGGGCGGCGGCAATACCGGGCGCAATACCACCATCATCCGCTCGAACTACCTTCAGGACCCTTCGGCGGCGATCTACGAGAAGGCGCGCGGTCTCTACGAGACCATGAGCCAGGACCTGAACTATAACGTGATGTTCAGTCCGCGCGGCGTGATGATGCTGGCCCAGACCCAGCATGAGGTGCGCGGCTACAAGCGCACCGCGCATGCCAACGCGCTGCAAGGGGTCAAGACCGAGTGGATCGGCCCCGAACGGGTCAAGCAGCTGGTGCCGATCATCAACCTGCACGGGCCGCGTTACCCGGTGCTGGGCGCGCTCTGGCAAGAGCGCGGCGGCACCGCGCGCCACGATGCGGTGGCCTGGGGTTATGCCCGGGCCTGTTCGGCCATGGGCATGGATATCATCCAGCAATGCGAAGTGACCGGTGTGCGCAGCGAGGCGGGGCAGGTCGTGGGTGTGGACACGACCAAGGGTCCGATCGATTGCGGCAAGCTGGGCATCGTGGTGGCGGGCCATTCCGGCCAGCTGGCCGAGATGGCGGGCTTCCGCCTGCCGGTCGAGGCGCTGGCGCTTCAGGCGCTGGTCAGCGAGCCGATCAAGCCCTGCATGGACGTGGTGGTGATGGCCAACACGGTGCATGGCTACATGTCGCAATCCGACAAGGGCGAGATGGTGATCGGCGGCGGCACCGACGGGTTCAACAACTTTACCCAGCGCGGCAGCTTCCACCATATCGAGGAAACCGTGCGCGCGCTGAACGAGACCTTCCCGATGCTGAGCCGGCTCAAGATGCTGCGGCAATGGGGCGGCATCGTCGACATGACCGGCGACCGCTCGCCCATCCTGTCCAAGACGCCGCTGGGCGGCTGTTTCATCAACTGTGGCTGGGGCACCGGCGGGTTCAAGGCGATTCCCGGTTCCGGCTGGGGCATGGCGCAGCTGATGGCCACGGGCCATTCGCCGCTGACCGAGGCGTTTTCGCTCGACCGCTTCAAGGAAGGCCGCTTCATCGACGAGAGCGTTGCCGCTGGGGTGGCGCATTGACCCAGATTTTTTCAATAAAAATCTGGTCCAAAGTTTTGTTCGAAAACTTTGGTGCCCTCCGGGTCCGGAGGGCGTGACCGGTGGCCTATTCCGAGACCATGGCCGAGATCATGCGCGCCGATCTGGGGGTTGAGCCGGGCCTGTCCGAGAAGAAGATGTTCGGCGGGCTCTGCTTTCTGTTGCATGGCAACATGGTCTGTGGCGTTACCCGCGACGGCGCCATGTACCGCCCCGGCAAGGCGCAGGAGGGCGCGGCGCTGGAACTGGGGGCGCAACCGCTGTCCTTCACCGGCCGCCCGATGGGCGGCATGGTGGAACTGGACGCCGGCACCTTTGAAGACGACGCGCTGCGCGCGAAACTGACCGAATTCTCGCTGGCCCATGCTGCCAGCCTGCCGCCGAAAGGATGACGATATGCTGATCCTCAACTGCCCCTATTGCGGCGTCGATGCCGATGAGACCGAGCTTGCCGCCGGTGGCGAAGCGCATCTGAAGCGTTTCGGACCGGGATCGAGCGATGACGAGCTGCATGACTATCTCTTCACCCGCGAAAATCCCAAGGGCGTGCATCTGGAACGCTGGCGTCATGCCTCGGGCTGCGGCAAGTGGTTCCATGCCGCCCGCTGTACCGCCACGCTGGAGGTGTTCGGCACCTACAAGGCGCAGGTCAGCGGCCCGCCGCAGGAAATCCGCGACGCGATCAGCGCAAAACGCCCCGGCTGGAGCTGGAGGGAATTCTCCTGATGTCCGCCACTTTTCCGTTCTTCTCTTGCGAAAGGTTCACGTAAGATGAGCACCCGTCTCGCAAAACAGGGCCGCCTGATCGACCGTTCGAAACAGGTGACCTTTACCTTCAACGGCACCACCATGCGCGGGTATGAGGGCGATACGCTCGCCTCGGCGCTGCTGGCCAATGACCAGATGATGATGGGCCGTTCGTTCAAGTATCACCGCCCGCGCGGGGTGGTGGCCAGTGGCGCCGAAGAGCCCAACGCGCTGGTGGGTCTGGGCGAGGGGACGCGGTTCGAGCCGAACCAGCGCGCCACCACGACCGAGCTCTTCGATGGGCTCAAGGCCGCCAGCCAGAACCATTGGCCGAACCTCGATTTCGATATCGGGGCGGTGAACACCTATCTGTCGCGCTTTCTGCCGGCGGGCTTTTACTACAAGATGTTCATCCACCCGGCGCCGTTCTGGAAACATGTCTACGAGCCGATCATCCGCCGCTCGGCCGGTCTGGGCAAGGCGCCCGACAAGGAGCTGGTGGATGCCGATACCTATGAGCATTTCCATGTCCATACCGATGTGCTGGTGATCGGCGGCGGCGTGGCCGGGTTGCAGGCGGCCAAGGTGGCCGCAAGCTCGGGCGCGCGGGTGCTGCTGATCGAGCAGACCGCCCATTGGGGCGGTCGCGCGCCGGTCGATGGCGGCACCATTGACGGCTTGTCGCCCGACGAATGGGTGAGCCGCACCGTGGCTGAGCTGGAAGCGATGGACAACGTCACCCTGCGCGCCCGCACCATGGGCGCCGGTGTCTACGACCACGGCTATGCGCTGGGATACGAGCGGGTGGCCGACCATACCCCCGGCGTGCCCGGGCCGCGCCATCGGTTGTGGCGGATTCGCGCCAAGCAGATCGTCAGCGCCACCGGAGCCATCGAGCGGCCGCTGTCCTTTGCCGGCAACGATGTGCCCGGCGTGATGCTGGCGGGCGCAATGCGCGACTATGTGGTGAACTGGGGCGTGACCCCTGGTCAGCGCGTGGTGGTTGCCACCAATAATGACGACGCCTATCGCACCGCGATCATTCTGAAAAAGGCCGGAGTCGACGTGCTGCGCATTCTCGACGCCCGCAAGGAGGGTGGCGGAGCACTGGCCGACGAAGCGCGCGCGCTGGGCATCCGGGTCGATCCCGGCAAGGCGATTGCCAAGGTAAAGGGCGGCAAGCGGGTCAGGAAGATCTCGATCTGCAATCAGGACGGCGTCGGCGGCGCCCGCGAAGAGGTCGAGGCCGACGCGGTCGCGATGTCGGGCGGCTGGTCGCCGGTGGTGCATATGTGGTCCCATTGCGGTGGCAAGCTGATCTGGGACCGCGCCAATGCGCATTTCCGCCCCGATCCCGACCGCCCGCCGCTGGGCGCGGATGGCAAGGGTTTTGTCTTGGCCGCCGGGTCCGCCAACGGCCCCTTGGCGCTGGATCAGGTGATGGCCGACGCCGATGCCGCGGGCAAGGCCGCGGCCAAGGCGGCGGGCTTTACCCCCAAGCGCACCAAGGCGCCCGAAGGCGCGGCCGAGGGCGAGAACGCAATGGAAGCGGTCTGGCTGATGCCCGCCAATGCGGAAATCCAGCTGCGAATGAAATCCTGGCTCGACTTCCAGAACGACGTCAAGGTCTCGGACGTACAGCTGGCCGCGCGCGAGGGGTATGAAAGCGTCGAACATACCAAGCGCTATACCACGCTGGGCATGGCGACCGATCAGGGTAAGTTGAGCAATATCAACGGTCTGGCGATCCTTGCCGATGCGTTGAACGCGGATATCCCGCAGGTCGGCACCACCACCTTCCGCCCGCCTTATACGCCGATCTCGATGGGCGCCATCGGCGGCGAGGCGCGCGGCGAGGTGTTCCAGCCGGTGCGCAAGACGCCGATCTATGACTGGAGCAACGCCAATGGCGCCGACTGGGAACCGGTGGGCCAGTGGCGGCGTCCCTTTGCCTATGTCCGTCCGGGCGAAAGCGTGCATGATGCGGTCAATCGCGAGGTCAGGAACACGCGCGAGAACCTCGGGCTGCTCGATGCCTCGACGCTGGGCAAGCTTATCGTCAAGGGGCCGGATGCGGGCAAGTTCCTCGACATGCTCTACACAAATATGATGAGCACCCTGAAACCGGGCAAGTGCCGCTATGGCCTGATGTGTTCGGAAAACGGGTTCCTCATCGACGACGGCGTGGTGGCGCGGATCGACGAGGACACGTTCCTGTGTCACACCACCACCGGCGGCGCCGAGCGTATCCATGGCCACATGGAGGAATGGCTGCAAACCGAATGGTGGGACTGGAAAGTCTATGTCGCCAACGTGACCGAGCAATATGCCCAGATCGCGGTGGTCGGCCCCAAGGCCCGCAAGGTGCTGGAAAAGCTGAACGCCAAGGCGGGCGGTGGCATGGATCTGTCGGCCGAGGCGCTGCCCTTCATGGAATGGCGCGACGGGCGGATCGGTGAATTCGACGCACGCGCCTATCGCATCTCGTTCTCGGGCGAGTTGAGCTATGAGATCGCGGTTCCGGCAAGCCAGGGCCTGGCCTTCTGGGAGGCGCTGGTGGATGCGGGCAAAGAGTTTGGCGTCATGCCTTATGGCACCGAGACGCTGCACATCCTGCGTGCCGAAAAGGGCTTCATCATGATCGGGGACGAGACCGACGGCACCGTGATCCCGCAGGATCTGGGGCTTGGCTGGGCGATCTCGAAGAAGAAGGACGACTATCTTGGCAAGCGCGCGCAGGAGCGCAGCCACATGGCCGACCGCGACCGCTGGAAACTGGTGGGTCTGGAATCGGTCGATGGTTCGGTCCTGCCGGATGGCGCTTATGCGGTGGGCGAGGGAGTCAATGCCAACGGTCAGCGCAACATGATCGGGCGGGTCACCTCGACCTATTACTCGGCCAATCTGGGCCGTGGCATCGCCATGGGTCTGATCCAGCACGGGCCGGACCGGATGGGCGAGATCGTCGAATTCCCCGGCACCGATGGCAAGACCTACAAGGCCAAGATCGTGGACCCGGTTTTCTATGACAAGGAAGGGGCGAAACAGAATGTCTGAACCTGTCAGCGCATTGATGGGTGCCGCCTATGACGGCATCGTGCGGGTCGAGGAATGCGGCCTGCAAGGCATGATCACCCTGCGGGGCGATCTGGCTTCGAGTCGGGTCATCGCGGCGGCCACCGGCGCCTCCGGGCAACAGATGCCCGGCCAGCGCCGCGCCAATGTGACGGGCCAAAGCGGACTGTGCTGGATGTCGCCCGATGAGTTGCTGGTGCTGGTGCCCCATGCAAAGGTCGGCGACAAGCTGGCCGCCATGACCAAGACCCTGGGCGATGCTCACAGCCTGGCGGTGGATGTGTCCGACGCCCGCGCGATGTTCCGTGTCTCGGGCGCAAATGCGCGCGAGGTGATGGCCAAGCTCGCCCCGGTCGATTTCGCCCCGGGCGCCTTTGGCCCCGGCGATTTCCGCCGCTCGCGCCTGGCGCAGGTGGCCGGGGCCTTCTGGATGGAGGAAGATGGCAGCTTCTGCATCATCTGCTTCCGTTCGGTCGCCGATTACGTGTTCAAGCTGCTGAAAGTGGCCGCTCAACCCGGAAGCGCTGTCGGCGTGTTCTGAAGCCAAGGGCGGCAGTCCCGCCCGCGAATGCATGGCCCGGCCTGGTATGTGGCCGGGCTTTTTCGTGTTCAGAGGCCGCCGTTTGCCCAAAAAGCCCTATCTGCCCTATGCTGTTGTCGAGAAAGGAGAGAACGCATGCCTTCCTCTTCAAGCTTTTTTCGGGTGGCGATACTGGCTTTGCTGGGATCTGTGTCGACCGCATCGGCCGCGAGCGCGGATACGACATGGGACTGTTCGTTCAAGGGGGCGGGCAAGGATCCTTATATTCCCGCCTCCGTTCGCTTTGTCATCGACGAAGCAAAGCTGACCGGTACGGTTCAGGATGCGCTGGTACTGGCCAAGCATGGCGGCCCGATCGCCGTCAGCATGTCCAAGCGCGACGGCAAGTCCTGGACCATCCTGTGGGAGGTCGAAGTGCCGTTTTCGCGCAACCGGACATCGCAGGCCGATTACCGGGTGATCCTGACGCATACCAGCGGCAAGGCGTCGATGCGGGCCGACGTGCCGGGGAACCTTGAGCCTTCGATGGGCCGGGGACAGTGCCGCCGGGCGGGATGATCCTTCACCTTACCGGGTGTACAGGAAACTGCGGAACCGGCTCAGCGCGTCGGGCGCGGTGAGGTCGGCGGCGGCGCCGGTCTCGTCCGTCGCGCGGGCATAGAAGTCGAGGTTCCGCGCCAGCCCGGTCATGGCCCCGGCCCGTGCGTTCTCCTCCAGAAATGGCGCGTGGGTCGACAGGTAGAAGGCCGGGCGATGGGCGCGCAGCCAGTCGGTCAGCGTCGGCACCACACCAAACTCTGCGCCCTCTACATCCATCTTGACCAGCGAGACGCCGGACAGGTCGACGGTTTGTGCGAACTGGTCCCAGCCGATGGTCAGCGCCTCGGTGCCATGGGTCCCGTCGGCCAGCAGTGAGGTCATCGAATCGCCGGCCTCGCCCCCGAAAGACGCCATGCGGGCCAGTCCGAACCCGTCCGACAGCGCCACGCCAAAGGCCGAGACATTGCGGATGTCGTTCAGCTCCAGGTTCCAGAGCAGATGGCGCAGCGCCACCGGATCGGGTTCGAAACACCAGACGTGGCGTGCGCGGCGCGCGGCATAAAGCACGGTCGGCCCGATCCAGGCGCCGATATCGACATAGTCGTGGTCCGGCGACAGATATTGGTCGAGCACGGCAAAGGTTTCGGGTTCCCAGGTGCCGGAACTGGCCTTGCGCCAGAATTTGGAATGATAGGGGTCGAGCCGGAACGGTTCGCCGTTCAGACGGCCGGGCACATGGCCACGGGCGCGGTAGATCATCTTGCGTATTCTGGTCAGCATCCGCCTCTTCCCGCCGCTTTTCTTGCATCGGCCCTTGACCTGCGGGCATGCCCAAAGCATGTAACCTTGGGAACGCAACATCAATTTCAACAGGGGGCCAAGATGGCTTTTGAACTTCCTGATCTTCCTTATGCACATGACGCGCTGGCATCCAAGGGCATGAGCGCCGAGACGCTGGAATATCACCACGACCTGCACCACAAGGCCTATGTCGACAACGGCAACAAGCTGATCGCCGGGACCGAATGGGAATCGAAGTCGATGGAAGAGATCATCATCGGCACCTATAACAAGACCGCCGTGGCGCAGAACGGCATCTTCAACAACATCAGCCAGCTGTGGAACCACAACCAGTTCTGGGAGATGATGGGGCCGGGCGAGAGCAAGATGCCGGGCGAGCTGGAAAAGGCGCTGGTCGAGAGCTTTGGCTCGGTCGACGAGTTCAAGTCGCAGTTTTCCGCCGCAGGTGCCGGGCAGTTCGGTTCGGGCTGGTGCTGGCTGGTCAAGAATGCCGATGGCTCGCTGGCGGTGACCAAGACCGAGAACGGTGTCAACCCGCTCTGCTTCGGTCAGACCGCGCTGCTGGGTTGCGACGTGTGGGAGCACAGCTATTACATCGACTTCCGCAACAAGCGTCCGGCCTATCTGTCGAACTTCCTCGACAAGCTCGTGAACTGGGAAAACGTCGCCTCGCGGATGTAATTCTGCGCAAGGCGTGTTTCTTCGGGCCCGGTCCCCGTTTGGGGGCCGGGTTTTTCTTTGGGCGGGAGGGGGCGCTGCCCCCGTCGCGCCTTGCGCGACTCCCCCGGAGTATTTTGGGCGAAATGAAGGGGCTGGTCAGGCCGGGCCATGCGCGGCATTCTGCGGCCGGGAGGATCAAGGCATGAACGAGATGTCGCACGGGCTGGTGAGCGAGGCGTTGAACGACGGCGTGCTGACCCTGACACTGGGGCGGGCGCCGGCGCATCCGCTGTCACGGGCGATGATCGGAGCGCTGCATGATGCGCTCGGCCGGGCCGGGCAGGACGATGCGGTCAGGGTGGTAGTGATCCACGGGCCGGGGCGGATCTTTTGCGCGGGTCACGATCTGAAGGAAATCGCGCGGCATCGCGCGGATGCGGATGAAGGCCGGGCCTATGTCGAGGATCTGTTCCAGGCCTGTTCGGCGATGATGCTGGACCTTACCCGGATGGTAAAGCCGACCATTGCGATGGTCGAGGGCATTGCCACCGCCGCCGGGTTGCAGCTGGTTGCGGCCTGCGATCTGGCCTATGCCACGCCCGAGGCCACGTTCTGCCTGCCCGGGGTTCAGAATGGTGGTTTTTGCACAACGCCTGCCGTGGCAGTGTCGCGTGCGATCGGGCGCAAGGCGGTGATGGAGATGGCCCTGACCGGTGCGGCCTATGATGCGGATTGGGCGCTGGCCGCCGGGTTGATCAACCGGGTTGTTCCGCAGGACGCGCTGCACGGGATGGTGCGCGATCTGGCCCGGACGCTGGCCGCGCGCAATCCCGGCCCGGTGGGATTGGGCAAGCAGACGCTCTATCGGCATCTCGAGCTGTCGCTGGAAGAGGCCTATGCCCTGGCGACGCCGGTGATGGTCGATCACTTCATGGATCCGGGCCGCAGACATCTGGACTGGAAGGTCTGACGCGACGTTCCCGTCTTGCCAATCCGGCCCGGGCGCGGCAAGAGCGGCGGGGAACAACATCCGGGGCAGGGCATGGGCGAGGTCGGGCGTGGCATTCTGGCGATGATCGGGGCCTGCGTGGTCTGGGGCCTGTCGCCGCTCTATTACAAGCTTTTGACGCATGTGCCGCCGCCAGAAGTGCTGTCGCATCGCACGCTGTGGTCCGTGCTGCTGTTCGGGGTGTACCTGACGCTCCAGGGGCGGCTCGGAGAGTTGCTGCGCGCCTATTCCGGCCTGCGCCAGACCGGACTGATCCTGCTGGCGGCGCTGATGATCTCGCTCAACTGGCTGGTGTTCATCTTTTCGGTGCAGGCGGGTCATGTGACCGAGGCCTCTCTGGGTTACTACATCTTTCCGCTGATGGCGGTGCTGGCGGGGCGGTTCATGTTTGCCGAACAGCTGGCGCGGGCGCAGTGGCTGGCCATCGGTCTGGCGGCGCTGGCGGTTCTGGTTCTGACCTGGGGGCTGGGGGTCGCGCCCTGGGTGGCGCTGATCCTGTCGACCAGTTTCGCGCTCTACGGCGCGGTCAAGAAGGGGTTGGCCCTGGGGCCGGTGATTTCGGTGACGACCGAAATCGTGATCCTGATGCCGATCTTTCTGTCGGTGTTGGCCTGGGCACATCTGCGTGGCGCGGGGGCGTTTGGCGCCGATCTGACCACATCATTGCTATTGATCGGGTCCGGGCCACTGACGGCGATTCCTCTGATCCTGTTCAGCTATGCCGCGCGGCGGGTGCCACTGTCGACGGTGGGCGTGTTGCAATACATCAACCCGACCCTGCAATTCCTGTGCGCGGTGCTGGTGTTCGGCGAGATCTTCACCCCATGGCACGGGGTGGCCTTTGCCCTCATCTGGCTGGCGGTGGCGGTGTTTTCGCTATCACTTTTGCGTCAGGACAGGCTGGCGCGCAGGGCGGCCATGGCCGCGACCGGCGTGTCGACCCAGGTCAGGTAATCCGCCAGCGAGGCATCGGCAAAACCCTGATCCACGGTGCGTTCGATCAGGCTGCGCAGCGGGTTCCAGTAGCCGTCCACATTCATCACCAGGATCGGTTTGTCATGCAGGCCGAGTTGCCGCCAGGTGAGCGCTTCGAACAGCTCATCAAGGGATCCGGGGCCGCCGGGAAGGACCACGACGGCGTCAGCGTTCATGATCATCACCTTCTTGCGTTCATGCATGGTCTCGGTCACGACAAAGGTGCTCAGGTCGGTCTTGCCGACCTCGCGGCGCAACAGGTGCACCGGGATCACGCCAAAGGTCTGGCCACCCGCCTGCTGCGCGGCGCGGGCAACCTCGCCCATCAGCCCCACGTCGCCCGCGCCATAGACCAGGCGCCAGCCCGCGTCCGCCAGCAGGCGTCCAAGGTCGCGGGCGGCTGCGGCATAGGCAGGCATTGCTCCGGATCGCGATCCGCAATAGACACAAACGGATTTGACGGTCATGGCGGCCTTTCCGGATTTCCTGTATTGGGGTGAAATCCTGATAGCGGGAATGAAAGCCGGGCTCAACCGGCGTCATGGATGGGGATATGGCCAGAGCAGCCGCAAAGCGGGCTTTGGGTATGGGGAAGGACGAAGATGGCCAAAGAAGCCGGAACTGGGGGGCTCAGCACGGGGGGCTGGGCGGTTGTCGCGGGCGGTGCGCTGTCGGCGGGATTGATCGCGCTTTATGCCTTGGGGGTGATCGGACCACGAGGGGCGGAGGAGACGGCGACGGCGGTACCCGCCCCGGCCCAGGAGGCCGAGGCCGACAAACCCGTGGCGGCAGAGACCAAGCCCGACGAGGCGGTTACGCCCGAGCCCAAGGCGGATCCTCAGGCCCAAGCTGCAACCGAGACTGTCGCGGAACCGGACGAGGCCAAGCCCGAACCGGAAGCCGCGCCCGCGGCCGAGCAGGCCGCCGCGCCCGCACCCGCCCCCGAACCTGAGCCGCAAGACGTTGCGCTGGCCGTGCCCGTGCTGGATCAGATTTTTGTCGAGCGGGACGGCACCCTGCTGCTGTCCGGTAGCGCCGAAGTCGGGAGCCGTATATCGGTGCTTCTGGACGGGGCAGAGATGCACGGCTTCGACGTGGCGGGCGACGGCAAGTTTGCCGAATTCCTGACGCTGTCCTTCAGCGAGGCGGCCCGTGTTCTGACCCTCAGGGCGGCCCGCGATGGCCAGTCGGCGATGTCGGGCGACTATATCATTGCGGCATTGCCCGCACCCGAACCGGTGCAAGCGGCGGAGGCCGCCGAAGAAAGTGCCGAGCCTGCCGCTGTGGAAACCGCCGAGGGGCAGACCGGTTCCGCGCCGGTACCTGCCGAAGCGACACAACCGGCGGTGAACGCGGATGCAACCGCGCAGGTTTCCGACGCGGCAAGCGACGTCGGGGCTCAGAACAAGGTGGCCGAGGCCCCGCAGCAAACGCAGCCCGTGCCGCAGGCTTCGCAGGCTGAAACGGTGGCGGTCGCACAGCCGCCAGCGCCGATTGCGTCCGAGACCGCGACGGAGGCCAGGGAAGAGCCGCAGACACAACAGGCCGAAGCTGCCCTGGCGCCCGCGCCGGTCGCAACAAGTGGTGAGGCGTCCGCCCCCGCGACCGACGCCCCGGCGGCGGCATCCGCGCAGCCCGAACAGACGGCGACAGCCGAGCCGGTCGCAACCGAGCAGGCCCCCACCAGCCCTGCGCCGGTCGAGGCTGAAGCTCCGGACACGGCCACCGCGGCGCAAGAGCAGGCCGCGCCTACGGTCGCCGCGACAGCGGAGCAGCCCGGGGCAGGAGAAGCGGTTGCGGCGCAAACCGCGCCGGTCGCCGTTCTGCGGTCGGATGCCTCGGGTGTCGACCTGGTGCAGGCACCGGAAGTGAAATCTCCGCTGGAGCCCGTGCGTGTGGCGCTGGACACGATCGGGTATTCCGATACCGGCAGCGTGCGCCTGACCGGACGGGCCAATGGCGGATCGGTGGTGCGGGTCTATTTCAACAACCGCGCGGTTTCCGATGTCTCGACGGATGACAAGGGCAAATGGCGTGGCGAGATCGATGGGGTCGAACCGGGCGTCTACACGCTGCGGCTGGACGAGTTGGGGCAGGGCGGCACGGTTCTCAGCCGGTTGGAAACGCCGTTCAAGCGAGAGGCCCCGGAAATATTGCGCCCGGCCGATCCGCAATCCGGCGAAGCTCCGGCGCGGCCACTGGTTCATGCTGTCACCGTACAGAAGGGCGATACGCTCTGGGCGATTTCGCGGGAGCGCTATGGCGAGGGCTTGCTGTATGTGAAGGTGTTCGATGCCAATCGCAGCAGCATCCGGAACCCTGACCTGATCTATCCGGGGCAGATATTCACTCTGCCGGATTAAGCCGCTGGACGGCCCGCCAGGGGCCGGTTTCCAACTACGTACCCAAGTCATAGGCACGCAATGAGACGACTGGCCCACACAGCACCGGCAGAGCAGAGCGCGGATGCCGAACGGCGTTCCGGTTGGCGCACGATCCGGCGGGTCGCGCCTTATCTCTGGCCCGAGGGCGAGGGATGGGTCAAACGCCGGGTGGTTCTGGCGATGGCGATGCTGGTGCTGGCCAAGCTGATCGCGGTCTATACCCCGATCCTCTACAAGGGCGCGGTCGACGCGCTGGCGGGCGAGGGCGTGCCGCCACTGGCGCTGGGCGCGGTCGGGTTGACCGTGGCCTATGGCGTGGCACGGATGATGACAGTGGGGTTCCAGCAATTGCGCGATGCGCTCTTTGCCCCGGTCGGGCAGCGCGCGCTGCGCGCGCTGGCGCTGGAGACCTTTCGCCATATCCACCGGCTGTCGATGCGCTATCATATCACCCGCAAGACCGGCGGGTTGAGCCGCATCATCGAGCGCGGGGTCAAGGGGGTCGAGTTCCTCCTGCGCTTCATGCTGTTTTCCATCGGGCCGCTGATGCTGGAACTGGTGCTTGTCGCGATCATCCTGATGTACCTGTTCGACATCTGGTATCTGGTGGTCGTCGTTGTCACCATCGCGCTTTATATCTGGTTCACCTTTGCGGTGACCGAGTGGCGGGTGAAGCTGCGCCGCGAGATGAACGACCAGGACACCGAGGCCAACCAGCGTGCCATCGACAGCCTGCTGAATTTCGAGACGGTCAAGTATTTTGGCGCCGAGGAGCGTGAGGCCCGCCGGTACGACCAGTCGATGCGGGCCTATGCGCAGGCGGCGCTGAAGACCGCGTATTCTCTGGCTTTCCTCAATTTCGGCCAGTCGATGCTGATCACCTGCGGCCTGATCGGGGTGATGGTTCTGGCGGCTTATGGCGTGCAGGCGGGACAGTTGACCGTGGGCGATTTCGTCATGGTCAACGCCTATATGATCCAGATCACCGTGCCGTTGAATTTCCTGGGCACCGTCTATCGCGAGATCCGCCAAGCGCTGGTCGATATGGGCGAGATGTTCGACCTGCTGGAACAGCCCGCCGAGGTGAGCGACAAGCCAGGCGCCGCGCCGCTCAAGGTCAGTGGCGGTGAGATCACGTTGAAGGATGTGCGCTTTGGCTATGAGGTGGAACGCGAGATCCTCAAGGGCGTATCGCTGACCGTACCGGCGGGCCAGACCGTGGCAATCGTGGGGGCCACCGGCTCGGGCAAGTCGACCATCGGGCGGCTGTTGTTCCGGTTCTATGATGTGACCGGCGGTGCGCTGAAGATCGACGGGCAGGACATCCGGGATGTGACCCAGACCAGCCTGCATGACGCTATCGGCGTGGTGCCGCAGGACACGGTGCTGTTCAACGATACCATCCGCTATAACATCGCCTACGGGCGCGAAGATGCGACCCAGGCCGATGTCGAGATGGCGGCGCGTGCGGCGCAGATCCACGATTTCATCGCCTCGCTGCCCGAGGGCTATGACACCAAGGTGGGCGAGCGCGGTCTGAAACTGTCGGGGGGAGAGAAACAGCGGGTGGGCATCGCGCGCACCCTGCTCAAGAACCCGCCGATCCTGCTGCTGGACGAGGCGACCAGCGCGCTGGACACCGAGACCGAGCAGGAGATCAAGGAAGCGCTGGCGCTTGCGGGCGAGGGGCGCACGGTTATCACAATCGCGCATCGTCTCAGCACCATTGCCGAGGCCGACAAGATCGTGGTGCTGGAGAAGGGCGAGATCGTCGAACAGGGCACCCATGACGCGCTGCTGTCGCGCGGCGGACGCTATGCCCAGCTTTGGACGCGCCAGCAGGCAGGCGAGGACGAGGCGGCCTGAGCAGCCCACCCACCATGGGACGGTCATTTATCCTTCATAGTCATGCCCATTTTACGCGATAGGGAACACGCGTTCTCGAGAGTGGGCAGACTACGGAATAGATCAGACGTTGCGACACCAGTTTTACAAGTTGACAGTGCTATTCGCCCTGGAGATGCTGGCCATCGTCCTGATCTTTCAGGTGTTCTCGTCGGTCGAATGCCGCTTGACCGGGATCGAAACCGTCTGTCGCGCGCTGCGCAGCGCCACCATCCGCATACTCTGTGTCGGAATCGGTCTGGGTCTGTTCATCTGGTTCCGCCCGCATCTGCACCGCCGTCTGGTAACCGCCGCCGACTCCGTGGATGGCGAGGCGCGGCGCTGGTGGGCGGTACATCTGATCGGCCTGGGCCTGATCTTTGTGCCCTGGCTCCGGGCGGATCCGGCCAGTCTGAACGCCGATTTCCAGGCGCATCTGGTCACGCTGCTGGCAGGGGCGGTCCTTGCGTCAACTGGTGCGCTGTTCCTGCTGGTGCCGCGCCGCGACGTTTCGGCCTTGCTGCGCGAGGGCGGCGCGGGTCTGGCGCTGGTGGTGCTGGTGGCGGCGCTTATCCCCGATCTGGCGGATGCGCTGGCGCCGCTCTGGTGGGCGTTTCGCGGCCTGATCCTGGCCACCTTCTATGGGGTGGCGGTGGTCCTGGCGGCGCTGGGCTTTCACGTGGTGCTCAACCCGGATTTCGCCACCATCGGTACCGAGGGTTTCTTTGTCGAAATGGCGGGCACCTGTTCCGGGATCGAGGGCTTTGCCCTGACCACCGGTTTCTTTGCCATCTATTCGGTGCTGATGCGCGATACGCTGCGGCTGGGCCGGTTCTGGATGATCGTCTTTCCGCTGGCGCTGCTGGTCAGCTGGCTGTTCAACGTGCTGCGTATCGCGGCGCTGATCGCGATCGGGGCGCGAGTCTCGCCCGAACTGGCGGTGAACGGGTTTCACAGCTTCGCGGGCTGGCTGTTCTTTACCGTGCTGGCACTGGGGGTGATCTGGGTGGTACAGGCGCGCCCTTCGCTGCACCGGGCTCCGGCGGCGGCGACCGGGACCGGGGTGGTCATTCCCTTTCGCGAGGATCCGAGCGCGGCGCTGATTACCCCCTTCATCGTGTTCATGCTCTCCGGCCTGCTGGTGCAAAGCCTGTGGCAGGCCCCGGCGCTGGGCTATCCGCTTCAGGCGGCGCTGATGGCGGCGGCGCTGTGGCTGTTTCGCAAGCCGTTGCTGGCGCTGGACTGGCGGTTCGATCCGGTTGCCCTGCTCGCGGGGGCGGTGGTCGGGGTCGGTTGGATCCTGTCCTTTCGCGGCGGTCCCGCGCCCGAGGGGCAGTCAGAATTGACAGGTGCGGCGCTGGCTGGCTGGATCCTGTGCCGGACCCTTGGCACCACATTCCTGGTGCCGGTGATCGAAGAGGGGTTTTTTCGGGGCTATCTGTTGCAGCTGCTGGGCGGGCGGGCGATGTGGCAGACCGCGCTGGCGGTGGCGGTTACCAGCCTTGCCTTTGCGCTGTTGCATGGACGCGTGATAGAGGCCGGTCTGGCCGGTCTCGTCTTTGCCTGGGTTGCGTTGCGCCGGGGGCGTCTGGGTGACGCCATTGTGGCACATGCGGTGGCCAACGGTTTGATCGCGCTGACCGCGCTGATCACCGGGGACTGGTCGTTGATCTGACGGGTAGGATCAACGGCTTTTGCGATGGCGGATCTCGCGCGCCAGCAACAGCCCGGCCGCCACGGCAGCCAGTGCCAGCGCGCCGGTCGATGCGTCGATCTCGGGTACCGACGAGCTGCTGCCGCTCCCGCCGCCATAGCTCCAGCCGCCCCACC
The DNA here is from genome assembly GCF_025751555.1 of Ruegeria aquimaris. Classification (GTDB taxonomy): domain Bacteria; phylum Pseudomonadota; class Alphaproteobacteria; order Rhodobacterales; family Rhodobacteraceae; genus Ruegeria_B; species Ruegeria_B aquimaris. Next base: position 117,559 of record NZ_JAOWLB010000010.1, on the reverse strand, counting down.
AGGACCACCAGCTATAGGACTGCGCGGCGGCGGATGTGGATGTCAGGAACAGCGCCGAAATCGCTGCGCTTGCGGTCACGATGCCTTTTTGGAGCATGGAGCAGATTCCCTTTGTATGTCGGTGTCGAGGATGCCGAACTGCCTTGATTTTTACAAGTTTTTGCCACGTTTCGGCGCATCTGTGGAAACGGTGGCGTTGCCGTTTGCGAATTGCAGCTGATCCGTGATCAATCCGGTCGCACAAGCCACCCCGGATCGGTATTGCGGGGCGCGCGAGGCAGGCGACGTTTTTGGCGAAGCGTCGCGTGCCGTTCCTATTCCGCCGCCTTCAGTGTATGCTCCGGTGCGATCTGGGGCGGTTCTTCCGGCATCGGATCCCAGATGATCTCGGTCGCCTTCAGCTTCTTGGCTGAGCGGCGCAGGCGCATGTCGCGGGCGACGCGGCTGGAGCGTCCGGAGGTGATGCGCGCTAAGCCACGCCCGATCATCACCGCGTAGGTCGAGGCCCAGACACGAAGTGCCAGCAGGGACGGCGTGACAATCAGCGTCAGCACCGTCGCGATCCCCAGACCGAACACCACGGCGGTGGCCAGCTGCTTCCACCAGAGCGCGGTGGGGCTATCGATGGAGTAACCGCCATTGATGAAGTCGAGGCTGAGCCCGAACATCATCGGCGTCAGGCCCGCCATGGTGGTGATCGTGGTCAGCAACACCGGGCGGATGCGGGCCTCGGCGGTGCGCACGATGGCTTCGATCCGGGGCATGTAGCGGCTGAACTCCTGATAGGTGTCGATCAGAACGATGTTGTTGTTCACCACGATGCCCGCCAGCGCCACGATGCCGGTGCCGGTCATGATGATCGAGAAGGGCTGGTTCATCACCATCATCCCGATCAGCACGCCGGTGGTGCTGAGGACAACCGCCAGAAGCACCAGAACCGAGTTGTAGAAACTGTTGAACTGGGCGAGCAGGATGATGAACATCAGCCCCAGTGCGGCCAGAAACGCCTTGGACAGGAAGGCCTGGCTTTCCGACTGGTCTTCCTGATCGCCGGTCCATTCCCAGTCGATCCCTGTGGGGAAGGGGGTGGTTTCCAGCCACTCGGTCACCACGGTAATGCGTTCATTGGCATTGATCGGGGCAAAGCGGGCTTGTCCGGCGTCGATCATCTCCTGCATCCCGGCGATGCTGTCGGCCCCGGTCAGCATCACAAGTTCGAACCGCGCTCCGTCAACCGGACGGGTCAGAACCTGAGCTTTCGGCTGCACGCCGTCGGACAGGGCCCGCACAACGGCAAGGCGGGATTCGCCGCCTTCGGGCGCGTCCATGACCACCTTGCTCAGCCCCGGTTCGACATCCGACTTGACGTCGAAGTAGCGCTGCTGGTCGACGCGGCTGATCTTTGCCAGTTTTTCAACCGGCTTGCGGGTGATGAAGTTTGACAGCGGCACCAGCCCATCGGGTGTCCGGACCTTGAGCGTGTCGAGCGTCGACAGAACCCGGTCCTCTTCGGGAAGGCGCACGCGGATCTCGATCTCGTCATCCGCATCGGCGGGCCGGTATTCTCCCAGCAGAACGCCCCGCGTGACCAGCTGTACCATGGCGCCGACCGTTGCCACATCGGCACCGAAGCGGCCCGCCTTGGCCACATCCACGTCGATCTGCCAGTCGATGCCGGGCAGGGGCAGGGTGTCTTCGATCTTGATCAGTCCGGGCGTGGCTTCGAATTGTTCGCGTGCCCGCGCCGTGGTCGCCACCAGGTCATCCCAATTGTCGCCCTTGAGGCGGAGATGCACCGGCTTGGCGGATGCCGGGCCACGGCCAAGCGGCTCGATCTCGGTCACGAAGCCAGGCAGAAGCGCAAGTTGGGCATTGAGCTGTTCCAGCACAAAATCGCCGTCATATTCATCGGCGACCACTTCCTCTTGAAAGCCGAGCCAGTTGGTGAGGCGGCTGCCAAGCCAGCCGGTCAGCGGGTGCTGTTCGGTGGGACGGTCTTCCCAGGGGATGATCTCGAACTGGATCTGTCCCACGGTATCGGCAGGCGCCTGGGCGCCGCCGGTGTTCTGGTTCAGCCCGCCTTTGCCGGCAAAGGAAAACACGTTCACCACCGCCGGGTGGGCGCGAATGACCTCTTCGGCCTGGCGGACCATCTCGTCCTTTTCGGCCAGCGATAGGTTGCCTCGGGCCCGAACATAGGTTGTCGCCTGTTCGGGCTCGCTTTCGACAAAGAACTCGACCCCCAGCGACCGCTGCGGGAACATCACGAAGGTGATCTGATAGACCGCGAAGGCGATGACGACGATCGACACGATCGGCATGATCGGGTTGCCTGCGATGAAATTGATCACATGGCCAAACGGGGTGTGCCCGCTGGACGTGGCAACGCGCCGCTGCGGCAACTCGATCCGCGCGGCGGTGAGAGTGACCGAGGCGGCAAAGGCGCTGAGCAGGAAGAGCACCGCACCGATCAGGGTTCCGCCCGGTACGCCCGGTGGCAACAGGTAGGCGGGGTTCAGCAACTGCATCGCGCCCATGAACATCCCGTAGAGCGCCGGCGGCACCATCAGCGCCCTGACCACCCAGGGGGTGCGGGCGCGCAGCCAGTCGGACATGCGGCCAAAGGTGCGGCTGATGCGGCCGGAAACACCGCCCATGACCGGCAGATAGATCAGCGCCACGACAAGCGAGGCCGAGAGCACAAAGATCAGGGTGACCGGCAGCATGCCCATGAACTCGCCCGGCACGCCGGGCCAGAACAGCATCGGCAGAAAGGCACAGAGCGTTGTCGCGGTGGACGAGACCACTGGCCAGAACATCCGCTGCGCCGCCTCGACATAGGCATGCATCGGGCCGATGCCGTCCTTGATCCGCTTGTCGGCATATTCCACCACCACGATGGCGCCATCGACCAGCATGCCCACGGCGAGGATCAGGCCGAACATCACGATGTTCGAGATCGACACGCCCATCGCCGCCAACAGGGCGAAACACAGCAGGAACGATGTGGGGATGGCGAAACCGACCAGAAGCGCCGCGCGGCTGCCAAGGCTGGCGAGCACCACGATCATCACCAGCGCAATTGCGGTCAGCACCGAGCCTTCGAGCTGGCTGACCATCGAGCCGACGACACGGCTCTGATCGTTGGAGGTACCGACCTGCACCGCCGCCTTCATCTCTTCGGGCCAGGCGTCTTTTGCCTTGGCTACCGTGGCCTTTACCATGTCCACGGTGTCGATCAGGTTGTAGCCCTTGCGCTTGACCACTTGCAGCGCGACGGTGTTTTCACCGTCGAACCGGGCGGTGCCTTCGCGGTCTTCGAACGTGTAGTTGATCTGCGCCAGCTCACCCAGCGTCACCACGCGGTCGCCATTGACCTTGATCGGCAGTTCGTAGACGTCACGCGCGGATTTGAAGGAGGAGGGGATCTTGACCGAGAAAGCGCCCTGTTCCGACTCGACCTCGCCCGCCGCGATCAACTGGTTGTTGTTCTGGACCACATTGATCAGTTCCAGCGCCGTGACGTTGTAGGCTTCGAGCCGCAGCGGGTCGATGATGACCTCGAGCATTTCGTCGCGATTGCCGGCGATGCCCGCTTCGAGCACCGCGTCGAGTGCTTCCAACTCGTCCTGAAGATCCTTGGCGATGCGCGCCATGGTGCGTTCCGGGACCGCGCCAGTAAGGTTCACAATGACGATTGGGAATTCGGAGAAATTGATCTCGGTCAGGGTGTATTGTTCGGCCCCGGTCGGGAACGATGCCTGGGCGGTATTCATCGCGTCGCGGACATCGGCGGTGATGGCGGACTTGTCCCAGCCGAACTCGAATTCGAGCGCAACGCCTGCATAGTTCTCGGCGGCGGTGGACGACATCTTCTTGAGCCCGTCCAGATCGGCCAACTCGGTTTCCATCGGCTTGACCAACAGGCTTTCGCTGTCTTCCGCCGAAATGCCCGGGAACTGGACCGAGACGAAGAGCGCCGGAATCTCGATATCCGGTTCCCCCTCTTTCGGCAGGTTCACATAGGCAAAACCGCCAATCAGGATCGAGATTGCAATGAAGGCAAGGACCATACGCGCCCGGGACGCGGCCCAGTCGACGATGCCGATCATTCGGACGCCTCCCGCCAGGTCGGTTCCACGGTCACGCCTTCGATCACAAAGTCCTGACCCACGACGATCACATCCGCGGTTTCCGGCAGGCCGGTAAGCCAGACCCCCAAGGGTGTATCGCGCACAACTTCAACAGGGACAAACGCGACGACATTGCCGGGCCCAACGGTGCGGACGCCCAGTTTGCCGTCATTGTTAAGGGTCAGCGCAGATTGCGGCAGGCGATGCGCCTTTGCACCATCGGAGGAAATCGCGATGGTTGCCGTCTGGCCGTCGCGGATGAGCAGTTCGGGATTGTCTACGGTGATCTCTACCTCGAAGGTCCGGGTGTTCGGATCTGCCGAACGGCTCAGGAAGGTGACACGGCCTTGCACCTGGAGCCCGGTGGCCAGCTCCGCGCCCGCAAGCGCGCCGACCTGCACCCGGTTGACCGCGGTTTCGGGGACATAGCCCACGACCTTGATCGGGTTGAGCTGGATGATGGTCGCGCAGAGCGAACCCGGCTGCATCAGGCTGCCAAGCTCGGCAGTGTCGCTTTCCAGCAGGCCCTGGAACGGGGCCTCGATGGTCAGCCGGTCGATCTCGCGCTGCGCCGCCGCCACGGCTGCGGTTGCCGCCTCGATACTGGCGCGGCTGGTTTCCAGACCGGCCTCGGCGGATTTGATTCCGGCTTCGGCGGAACTGACGGCGGCCTGGGTCGAGATGCGCCGCGTTTCGGAGGCATAGCCTGTCTCGGCCAACTTCTGTGCGGCATTGTTGTTGATGAGCGCCTCTTCCAGCCGGGCCTTGGCCTCTTCTAGGCGCGCTTGCGCTTCGGGCATCGAGCTTTCGGCCTGCGCTTTGCGAGCCTTGGCCTCGGCAAGTTGGGCAGGCCGGGTGCCCGGATCAAGCTCGCACAGCATATCGCCCGCGGTGACGAATGCCCCCTTGCGCTTGGGTTCGGAAAGGACGGTCGAGGTGGTCTCGGACCTGACATCGACCTGACGAATGGCGCGGGTCTGTCCGCGCAGGACCACCGCGCTGTCGATCTCGCTGGCGTCAGAACGCAGGACCACGACCCGCATCGCGTTGGGCGCGGGCTGACCGGCGGGGGGCGAGGTGGTCTCTTCTGTTGCAGGTGTCGTTGTTTCGGCCTTGGCAAAGGCCATCAGTTCGTCGCGTTCGAAGACGAGCAGGTATAATCCTACGGTCACCAGAATCGCGGTGAGGAAGGGGACCAGACGCATCGAACACCTTTCTTCAATAACGACGCATGCCGTGAAATTGATACGGAACATGCCGACTTGTGGAGTGAGACATGGGGTTTGAGCTGTCGGATGTCCAGACTGAACTGATCAGTTCAGTTCGATTTTTTGAACGGTGCGGCGCACGTGCATAGGCGCCAGGCATGTTGACGGTCTTGGCTTGCCCGCAGGGGCGCGCTATGAGGGGCGGGTATTCAATGGGCAATGAACCGAAAGACAGACAGGGACCGGAATGAGCGACACCGACAGTTTCATCGACGAGGTCACCGAAGAGGTCCGCCGTGACCGCATGTTCCTGCTGCTCAAACGATGGGGCTGGGTCGGAGCGCTGGCGGTGGTCGCCATCGTCGGCGGCGCCGCCTGGAACGAGTACTCCAAGGCGCAGACCACGGCCAAGGCGCAGAAACTGGGCGATGACATCATTGCGGCGCTGGCGTCGGATGACGGCGCCGGGCGCGCTGCGGCGCTGAGCGGGATTGAAACGGATACCGCGGGTGGTACGGCTGTGCTTGGCATGCTGACTGCCGCGGCCGAAAGCGCCAATGACAAGGCGGCTGCGGTGCAGCGGCTGGAGGCCATCGCCACGGACGGCGCTCTGCCGGAAATCTATCGCGAGATTGCCGGGTTCAAGTCGCTGATTCTGCAAGCGGAGACATTGCCCGCCGCCGATCTGCGCCAACGCTTCGAGGCGCTGGCCCGGCCCGGTGCGCCGCTACGCCTGCTTGCATCGGAACAACTGGCCCTGATCGACATTTCCGAAGGGAACGTGGACGCGGCCCTGACGCGTTTGCGGGCGATCCGGGAAGACGCCGAAGTCAGCTCAGACTTGCAACAGCGCGCAACTCAGTTGATGGTGGCGCTGGGGGCCGATCCCGCACCGCTGGCGCAGCAGGGCTGATACCAGGCATGCGGATGGCGGCGAAGGTGCGGAACAAAAACGATAGACAGGCGAGTTCGACCATGGTGACCAGCTCATTCTCCCGGATCGGGGCGGCCCTGATGGGTGGTGCATTCCTGCTGCTTGCGGGCTGTGAGGAGCCAGAGGTGATCCTGCCCGGCGTTCGTGAAGACATCCGCCCGGCGGCGGAGGCGGAACAGGCCAATCAGTCGCGCGCGATCAAGCTGGCCGCGCAGCAATCCAACGCCGAATGGACACAGAGTTTCGGAACACCTGCGTTCCGCACGGCGCATCCCGCCTTGCGGTCGTCCCCGCAATTGGTCTGGTCGGTGCCGATCGGGTCCGGTGACAGCAAGCGGCAGCGCATCACCGCCGATCCGGTGGTTGCGGGCGGGCTGGTCTATACCCTGGACAGTGCCGAGCGGGTGTCGGCGGTGACACCGGGCGGCGGTCTGGTCTGGCAGAGCGACCTGATCCTGCCGGGCGAGGCCGAGGGTCAGGCCACGGGCGGTGGCATGGGCTATGCCGACGGGGTGCTCTACGTGTCCTCGGGCTATGGCAACCTGACGGCGCTGGACGCCAAGACGGGAACGGTGCGCTGGCGGCAGAAACTGAACGCCACCGGCTCGGGCTCGCCCACCATCCGGGACGGTCTCATCTATCTGGTGGCAGGCGACGATACCGCCTGGGCCGTCAATACCAAGGATGGCCGGATCGCCTGGCAGATTCAGGCGACGCCGAGTGTCGGAAACGTGTTGGGGGCGCCCGCTCCGGCGCTGAGCAGCGATCTGGCTATCTTTGCCTTTGGCTCCGGTGATCTGGTTGGCGCGTTCCGCAAGGGCGGCGTCCGGCGCTGGGGCGCCTCGGTCACCGGCGAGCGCAAGGGCCGCGCGGCGTCGCGCATCGGCGATGTGACCGGCAGCCCGGTGATCTCGGGCAGCACGCTCTACGCGGGCAACCACTCGGGCCGCACCGTGGCTTTCCGTGTCGATAACGGCGAACGCCTGTGGACCGCGTCAGAGGGCGCGCTGGGGCCGGTCTGGCCTGCGGGCGACAGCATCTTCCTGGTCAGCGACCGCAACCAGATCATTCGCATGAATGCGACCGATGGCAGCGTGATCTGGGCGCAGGACCTGCCGGGCTTTGTCAAGGACAAGCCCAAGAAGCGTGGGGCGAGTTATGCGCATTACGGGCCGGTGCTGGCCGGTGGCCGGGTCATTGTCGCCTCGAACGATGGTTTCCTGCGTCTCTACAACCCCGAGGACGGGGCGCTGTTGCAGCGCATCGAGGTCCCCGGCGGGGCCACCACCGGGCCGGTCGTGGCGGGCAGCACGCTCTATGTTGTTGGGGCCAAGGGCCAACTGCACGCTTTCCGTTGACGCGCGGACGCGCTATAGGGCGCGTCTGAGTCTAGAAAAGTAGAGTGCCATGTCTCTGACCCTCGCCATCGTGGGGCGGCCCAATGTGGGCAAATCCACCCTGTTCAACCGTCTGGTCGGCAAACGGCTGGCGCTGGTCGACGACCAGCCGGGCGTGACCCGCGACCTGCGCGAAGGTCAGGCGCGGCTGGGCGATCTGCGCTTTACGGTGATCGATACGGCGGGGTTGGAGAACGCCACCGACGACAGTTTGCCCGGCCGGATGCGGCGGCTGACCGAACGTGCGGTCGACATGGCCGATATCTGCCTGTTCCTGATCGACGCGCGCGCCGGTGTCACCCCCAATGACGAGATATTCGCCGATATCCTGCGCCGTCGCTCGGCCCATGTGATCCTGGCCGCCAACAAGGCCGAGGGCGCTGCCGCCGATGCCGGTGTGCTGGAGGCCTATGGGCTGGGGCTGGGCGAGCCGATCCGCCTGTCGGCCGAGCATGGCGAGGGGATGAACGACCTTTACACCCGGCTGATGCCGCTTGCCGACGCGATGGAAGAGGCGGCCGAGGATGTGGCGCCTGAAACCGATGTCGACATTTCCGAGGATGACGAGGAGGACACCGAAGGGCGCGCCGATGAACCGCCCGCGATCACTGCCGAAAAGCCCTTGCAGGTTGCGGTGGTGGGGCGCCCCAACGCGGGCAAGTCGACCTTGATCAACAAGATCCTCGGCGAGGAACGGCTGTTGACCGGTCCCGAGGCCGGGATCACCCGCGATGCCATTTCCCTGCAAATCGACTGGGACGGCACGCCGATGCGGATCTTTGACACCGCCGGCATGCGCAAGAAGGCCAAGGTGCAGGAAAAGCTGGAGAAGCTCTCGGTCAGCGACGGTTTGCGCGCGGTCAAGTTCGCCGAGGTCGTGGTGGTCCTGCTCGACGCGGCCATCCCGTTCGAACAGCAGGATCTGCGCATCGCTGATCTGGCCGAACGCGAAGGCCGGGCCGTGGTGATCGCGGTCAACAAATGGGATGTCGAGGAAAACAAGCAGGACAAGCTGCGGGAACTGAAGGAAAGCTTTGAGCGCCTCTTGCCGCAATTGCGTGGTGCGCCGCTGGTCACGGTATCGGCCAAGACGGGCCGGGGGCTGGACCGGTTGCACGATGCCATCCTTCGGGCACATGCGGTCTGGAACCGGCGCGTGCCCACCGCCGCCCTGAACCGCTGGCTGATCGGCATGCTGGAACAGCACCCGCCGCCCGCGCCGCAGGGCAAGCGGATCAAGCTGCGCTACATGACCCAGGCCAAGACCCGGCCGCCGGGGTTCGTGGTGATGTGCAGCCATCCCGACAAGATGCCGGAGAGCTACTCGCGCTACCTGGTCAACGGTCTCAGGCAGGATTTTGACATGCCCGGCACGCCAATCCGGCTGACCCTGCGCGGGCAGGGTGACAAGAACCCCTATAAGGGGCGGCGCAAAAAGAATGCCGGCGCCTTGACCAAACATCTCAAAGCGCGGTCTTAAGGCTCAAGAACTGCTACATATTTTCGCAAGGGGCGTGACAGCGCCACTTGCTTCGCGATAGCATTCGCACATCGGGCGCAATTCATCCGCAGGCGGCTTGTTTGCGGGTGCAGCTTTATTAAGTTGTGATGAAAGTCGTTTAGCGTTCAGGTCTGGGGGAGCAGACGATCATGGATCTGAGGGCCTATACACGCCAATTCGCCGTCCAGGACAATCGCTTGGCGGGGTTGAGCTATTTTGGGACATTCGCGGTGTATTTTGCCGCCCTCTATCTGGCGATCACCCATGTGGACCGCTGGTTTGCCATGATTCCCGCCGGGGTTGTCTTTGCCTTTGCCGCGGTGCGTCTTTACGTCCTGCAACACGATTGCGGGCATCACTCGCTGTTCGAGACACGGCGGCAGAACGAGATTGCCGGTCATGTCCTGTCACCGTTCACGTTCGCGCCCTTCGAGGTGATGAAACAGAACCACAACCTGCATCACGCGGGTGTGGGCAATCTGGAGCATCGGGAGACCGGCGAGATCCATACCATGACCCTGCGGGAATGGCAGGCCGCCGACTGGAAGACCCGCCTGATCTATCGGCTGTATCGCAACCCGTTCATCCTGATCCCGCTGGGCGCGGCGTTTACGTACTTTATCCGCTACAGATGGCCCAAGAACGCGACCCGCTTCGGTGCCCTTGGGGTGGTTGCGCATAATGGCGCTATCGCGGTTTTCCTGGGCTTGCTGTGGTGGATGGCGGGAACGACGGGGGTGCTGGTCTGGCTGATCTTCTCGTTCCTGGGCGGGATGCTGGGGGTGTTTCTTGTCTATCTCCAGCACAATTTCGAGGACACATACTGGGATCGCCGCCCTGATCTCGATCCGCAGCTTGCGGCGTTGCAGGGGTCGTCGGCACTGGATTTCGGATGGTGGTTCGACAATGCCGTGGCCTGCATCACCCTGCATGACATTCACCATTTCAATGCGCGCATCCCGTCTTACCGGTTGCGTGCGTGCCATTACGGGTTGCCGCCCGAATATGCGCCGCGCCGGATCAAGTTCGGGGAAGCGGTCGCGGCGTTGAACCTGAAGTTGTGGGACGAGGACACACGGCGGCTGGTGCCGTTCCCGCCGGGGCGCCCTGTGGCCAAGGCCCGGGTCGCCGGGTAAAACGGGCGAAGCCGCGTTTGGGGCGGATTTGCAAAACACAAATCGAACAGTTTCCGGAAGATAGTGGACAGGACGAGAGCTGAGATGAAATCGGTAAACGAGATTGAAGGCGTTGGCCCAGCTTTGGGCAAGTTGTTGACAGAGGCCGGGTTCAAGAGTGCTGAAGCCGTCGCGAAAGCCAGCCTGGAGCAGTTATGTGCGATACCGGGAATTGGAGCGGCACGGGGTGCCGCGATCCTGTCCGCTGCTCAAGCGCTGGTCGGCAGTTCGACGACGGGTAAGGCCACTGCGGCAAGAACCCCCTCGCAACGGCGGAACCCGGTTGCGCGGCCTGGGCGTTTGGCGCGGGGCAAGACGCCGCGCAGCGCGCCTGTCGTGCCGGTTCAACGGGCGGTAGCCGTGCGCAGCGAGGCGGAGATCGCGCAAGCGGATGCTGCGGCAGTGGCGGAAATGGCCGAAGACGAGGTCAAGGACAAGAAAAAGGCCAAGGCCGCCGCCAAGGAAGCCAAGGCCAAGCAAAAGAAGAAGGACTTCGAAGAAAAGATCAAGAAGGCCAAGGAAAAGGTCAAAAAGAAGTCCGACAAGAAGAAGTCCGACAAGAAGAAAAAGAAGAAGGACAAGAAGAAGGCGAAGAAGTAGCTTCTTCGCCTTTCCAGGTCCATCTTGCGGTGGAGGTCAGACCAGGATGCCGTCGCGCGTCAGGGTCAGCTTTCCACCCAGGTAGGGTGACAGCGCCTCGGGCAGGGTGACGGTGCCGTCTTCGTTCTGGCCGTTCTCCAGCACCGCGATCAGGCAACGCCCCACCGCCAGGCCCGAGCCGTTCAGCGTGTGCACGAATTGCGGCTTGCCGCCATCGGCGGGTTTGAACCGGGCGTTCATGCGGCGGGCCTGAAAATCGCCACAGGTCGAAACGGAACTGATCTCGCGATAGGTGTTCTGACCGGGCAGCCAGGCTTCGATGTCATAGGTCCGGCGGGCGCCGAACCCCATGTCGCCGGTGCAGAGCACCACAGTGCGATAGGGGATGCCCAGCTTTTCCAGGATCCCTTCGGCGCAGCGCAGCATGCGTTTCTGTTCCTCATCCGAGTTGTCGGGATGGGTGACCGAAACCATCTCGACCTTTTCGAATTGGTGCTGGCGCAGCATGCCGCGGGTGTCGCGGCCTGCCGAACCGGCCTCGGACCGGAAGCACAGCGAATGCGAGGTGTAGCGGCGCGGCAGATAGCTTTCCTCGATCGTGTTGCCGTTCACGATGTTGGTCAGCGAAACCTCGGAGGTGGGGATCAGCCACCAGCCCTCGCGGGTCTGATAGCTGTCTTCGCCGAATTTCGGCAACTGGCCGGTGCCCTGCATCATTTCGGACAGCACCAGAACGGGGCCGTTGACCTCGGTCAGCCCGTTCTCTCCGGTGTGGGTGTCGAGCATGAACTGCGCCAGTGCGCGGTGGATGCGCGCGACACCGCCCGAGAGCAGAACGAACCGGGCGCCCGACAGTTTGGCGGCGGTTTCGAAATCCATCCCGTTCTGGACGGCGGGAATGTCGAAATGCTCCTTTGGCGCAAAGGCAAAGCTGCGCGGGATGCCCCAGCGGTTGATCTCGACATTGTCGGTCTCGTCGGCGCCATCGGGCACGTCGTCGGCGGGCAAGTTGGCGATGCGCGACAGCACATCGGCCAATTGGGTGTCGAGGTCTTTTGCCTCGGCCTGCATCTGGGCGATTTCGGCCTTTTTCTCGGTCACCACGGCGCGCAAGCGTTCGAATTCGGCCTCGTCGCCCCGGGCCTTGGCGGCGCCCACTTCCTTGGACGCCTTGTTCTGTTCGGCCTGCGCGGTTTCGGCCGCCAGAATACGGGCGCGGCGCTCTTCGTCCAGGGCGAGGATTTGCGACGACACCGGCGCATCCCCGCGGCGCGCCAGGGCGGCGTCAAAGGCTGTGGGATTCTCGCGAATGGCGCGGATGTCGTGCATGGGTCTGGTCCTCGAAAGGTGAATCACTGCACGGCGTTATGCACCAAATATGGAACGGGGTGTAGCGCCCTTGGAACCCAAGCTCGGGTGGTGGGGCTGCGGGCCAGTCGCAGCCCCGCCCGGTCTCAGTTCAGCATCACCTGCGGTGGCACCAGCCTGTGGCGCGGCGGATACATGCGGATCTCTCCGGTCATGAAATCCGCATAATCGCGGGTCAATTCGGTTCCGGCCGGAATATCCGCCAACGCGATCCCCCAGATCCCGTCCGAATAGTCCAGGTTGGGATACATCGAGTGATTCATGAAGCGGCCTTCGTCGCCTTCGAGCATCCGGTAACCCGGGCGGTGGATGTCGGGATAGCTGTAGCGCTCCAGAAACTCGCGGACATGCGGTTCTACATTGTCGATCTTGGCTTCCGGGAATGTGATATCGAGCATCCTGTCGTGCCGCCAGACCTTGTCGCCGCGTTGGATGTCGTCATGGCAAAATACGCCCAGCCCTTCGATTTCGGAGGGGGCGAGATAGCAGCGCACCATCATCATGCGCCTGTTCCTTCTAGCAGATTGGCCGGGCCGCTTCCCGGTCTGGAACACCAAAGTAATTTCGTTGCGCACAGCGGTTCGCGCCAGCAAATCAAGGCACTGATTCGCGCTGCAAAGCAACGGAAATCACCAGACATTCCCGAAACAGCCTACAACAGCCCGCTAGGCTTTGGATTGTCCCGATTCGCCGGTATTCTGATGCGCCAGCTTGCCATCCCAGCGCGCGGTCGCGACCTTGGCGTCGACCGGGTCGGCGACATAGGACGGGGTCATGATCTGGACGCCGTTCTCGGTGAACACATCGAGTATGTTGCGGTGCAGGTCGGATTTGATCCGAGGAATGATCGCACCTTGGGTCGTGTAGGCGTTGATCTGATAATTGACGGCATAGTCCGCCAGCGCCGCCCAGAGCACGAAGGGGGCAGGACGGTTCTTGAGGCCATTGGTACGTCTTGCCGCCTCGATCAGCATGGCCTCGACCTTTTCGGTGGGTTCCTCGTAGCCAATACCGACTGTCGTGTGGACCAGAAGGCCGTTGGCGTCGGCATGTTTGGAATAGTTGACGACTTCGGAATTCAGCAGCTGTGCGTTCGGGATCGAGATCAACTCGTTCTTGATCGAGCGTAGATGGGTTTCCATCATCTTGATTTCGACCACATCACCCAGATGCTCGCCGATCTTGATGCGGTCTCCGATCGACGTGGACCGGCGATAAATCACGAAGAGTCCCGAAATCAGATTGTTCATGACCGAGTTCGAGCCGAGCGACAGCATCGCCCCGACAAGGATGGTCAGCCCCTGAAAGGCGGCCGACTCCGATCCGGGGATATAGGGAAAGGCAAACACCAGAGCGATCAGGATCAGAATGGCTCGGACGATGTTGAAAGTGGGAATGACCCAATGCCGTTCGAAGTTGCCGATTTCGAAACTGCCGGCCTCGACCGCCTCGAAGAAAATCCGCAGGCCACGGATGATGTATTGCGTGACAGCCGCGATGATCAGCAGCGTGACGAGATTGGGAAGGTAGTTGATGAAGCCAAGGACGATGTTAAGAACCGGCCGGGTGACATAGGTCAGCAGAAGCTGAGCCACGTAACGCGTCTCGGCAAAGGCCAGCAGAATGAACGACAGGTAGTAGTAGACGCCCAGGAAGAAGATCGACAACAGGACGAAGTTGATCCCGAACCGGATCAGCGCGGCGATGGCATCGGCGCGAACATGGGCCCGGGTGGCGGACTCAACCTCGGCCAGGTTTCTGTGGACCAGTCTTGTAATCCGGGTGTTGAGGAACCTGCGAAGAAGGAAGCCAAGGAAGGTGAAGAGCGCAAAGGCCAATGTCCACCCCATGGCATAGATCGCGCCCTCGATCCGGGCCTTGTCGGATCGTTCCGATCTGTAGGACAAGATCGCCTCTTTAATGACCTTGGCATGCACGTCGGCCAGCAACGCCAGATCGATCCTTTCCAGAGCGGCGTCGGCTTGTGTGACCGTCAGGATTTCAACGCCATCCGCCAAGATGACGAAACCAAAGCGTTCTTCTCGTTTCTGGATATTGACGGTATTGCTGTTGGAGGCCGTGGCAACCTGAACAAGCCGTTCATGTACCTCCAGCGCGCGCCGTTCGGCGGGCATGCCGCTGACGCCGCGCAAAAGGAAAAGCTCGGACCCGTCCAGGATGACAGGGGCCTGAAACACACCCGACGACATTGGCGCCGAGGCCGATGTGTCCTGTGCCGATGCCACCGATACACAGAGTGTCTGAACAACAAGTACCGCTATCACCAACAGGCGGATCATGGCTGGATTTCCCCTCAGCTGTCGAACCGACTATACCTGCGGATTGAAACCTGACCAGAAGGGAAAATGCGCAAAGAAACCTGCTTTTGTGCTCGACTTGCAAAGGAACGGTTCTGCGCATAGGTTCCCGGCGAAATCTGCGGGGCTCTCCCGCCAGCCAGCACAAAGGATTCTCCCATGGAAGGTGGCGCAATCGCCCAGTTTCTCCCGCTTATCCTGATCTTTGCGATCATGTATTTCCTGCTGATCCGTCCGCAGCAAAAGAAGGTCAAGGAACATCAGGCGATGGTGGCTGCGCTGCGTCGCGGCGACCAGGTGATCACCCAGGGCGGTCTGGTTGGCAAGGTTGTCAAGGTCAAGGATGATGGCGAGCTTGAAGTCGAGATCGCCGAAGGCGTGAAAGTGCGTGTCATCAAGGCGACCATCGCCCAGGTCCTGAGCAAGACCGAACCGGCGAAGTGAGAACTCGCCACAACCTCCTGAAAAGGCAGGCTTATGCTGCAAATTGATACCTGGAAGCGGGTGCTGATCATTCTGGTCTGTGCGGCCGGTCTGCTGCTGGCCCTGCCCAACGCGTTTTACACCCGTGTCGAACAAAGCAATGACGCCCGCGCCGCGATGGAGGTTCAGGGGGCAACCGCTGAACTGACGCAGACGGCAGGGCAATGGCCGTCCTGGATGCCGTCTTCGCTGGTCAATCTGGGTCTGGATCTGCGTGGCGGCGCCCATCTGCTGGCCGAGGTGCGGGTCGGCGATGTCTACGAGGCCCGCATGGAGGCCATGTGGCCCGAAATCCGCAACGCGCTGCGGGGCGAGCGGGACACGGTCGGCACGATCCGCAAGCAGCCGTCCCCAAGCGACGAGATTCGGATCAAGATCAGCAAACCCGAAGGCATGACCCGGGCATTGGAGGTCGTGCGCGGTCTGGGTCGCCCGATCCAGACGCTGACCGGGGCCGGCTCGAACGATATCGAGGTGCGCGGTGCCGGCGACGAGATCGTCGTGACCCTGAGCGAGGCCGAGAAACTGGCCACCGACGACCGTACGGTCCGGCAAGCTCTGGAAATCGTGCGCCGCCGTATCGACGAGGTGGGGACGCGCGAACCGACCATCCAGCGCCAGGGGGCGGACCGGATCCTGATCCAGGTGCCGGGAATCGGCAGCGCCAGCGAGTTGAAGGCCATCATCGGCACCACGGCGCAGTTGACCTTCAACCCGGTCGTTTCGCGCGGCACCGACGCCGAGGCGCGCGCCGAGATCGGGCAGAAGGTGATACCGGCCCTCGACCAGCAAGGGGTCTATTACACCGTGGAGGCGGCCCCGGTTGTCACCGGAGAAGAATTGGTGGATGCGCAGCCCGCCTTTGATCAGAACGGGCGGCCCGCGGTGAACTTCCGCTTCAACACCTCGGGTGCCCGCAAGTTCGGTGATTATACCCGCGACAATATCGGCGCGCCCTTTGCCATCGTGCTGGACAACGAAGTGATCAGCGCCCCAGTCATCCAGTCTCACATCCCCGGCGGTTCGGGTATCATCACCGGCAATTTCACCGTTGAGGAAAGCACCAATCTTGCCGTTCTGTTGCGCGCGGGCGCTCTGCCGGCGGGTCTCGATTTCCTTGAAGAGCGTACAATCGGGCCAGAACTGGGTCAGGACAGTATCGACGCAGGCAAGGTCGCGACCGTTGTCGCCTTTGTCGCGGTGCTGGGCTTTATGTGGGCCAGCTATGGTCTTTTCGGTATCTTTGCCAATATCGCGCTGATGATAAACGTCGGGCTGCTTTTTGGCCTGCTCAGCCTGATTGGCGGGACACTGACGCTGCCCGGGATCGCCGGTATCGTTCTGACCGTCGGTATGGCGGTCGATGCCAACGTTCTGATCTTTGAGCGGATCCGCGAAGAGCTGAAAACCGCCAAGGGGCCTGCGCGGGCCATTGAGCTGGGCTATGAAAAGGCGCTGAGCGCCATTCTGGACGCCAATATCACCACGTTCATGACCGCCGTGATCCTGTTTGCCATGGGCTCGGGTCCGGTGCGCGGCTTTGCCATTACCCTTGGTCTGGGGATCCTGACCTCGGTCTTCACCGCGATCTTCGTCACCCGCCTGCTGGTGGTGATGTGGTTCGAACGCCGCCGTCCCAAGACGATCGAGGTCTGACATGCGCTTGAAACTCGTACCCGATGTAACCTCGTTCGACTTTTTCGGACGCTGGAAACTGTGGCTGGGCATCTCGGCGCTGATGGTGGTGGTCGGCTTCGCCTCCTTCGCTGTGCAGGGGCTGAATTTCGGCATCGACTTTCGCGGCGGAACCACGATCCGCACACAGAGCACACAAGCCATCGACGTCGGCGCCTATCGCGATGCGATCGCCCCGTTGGGGCTGGGCGACGTGACCATCACCGAGATTTTCGACCCGACCTTTGGCCCGGACGAAAACGTGGCGATGATCCGTATTCAGGCCCAGGACGACGCCGAAGCGGTCAGCGCGGAGACCATTGCCGCCGTCGAGGCGGCGCTGTTGGCAGCGACGCCCGATATCGAGTTCGTATCGGTGGAATCCGTCGGTCCAAAGGTGTCGGGCGAACTGATCCAGACGGCGGTTCTGGCGGTGTCGTTGGCGATCCTTTCGGTGCTGGTCTACATCTGGCTGCGGTTCGAATGGCAGTTCGCCCTGGGCGCGGTGGCCGCGCTGATCCATGACGTGGTCCTGACCATCGGCGTGTTTTCCGAGCTTCAGATCCGCTTTGACCTTGCGATCATCGCGGCGCTTTTGACCATTGTCGGCTATTCGCTGAACGACACGGTGGTCGTGTTCGACCGGGTGCGGGAAAACCTGCGCAAATACAAACAGATGGAACTCAAGGATCTGCTGAACCTGTCGATCAACGAGACCCTCAGCCGGACGCTGATGACCTCGATCACGACGCTTCTGGCGCTCATCGCGCTGTATGTGCTGGGCGGTGACGTGATCCGGGGGTTTGTCTTTGCGATGATCTGGGGCATCGTTGTCGGTACCTATTCGTCGATTTTCGTGGCCTCGACCATCCTGCTTTGGCTGGGCGTCAAGCGCGACTGGACGAAAAACACCAACAATACCGGGAACCAGTTCGGCGATATCGACGCCTGATGCTGGCGACATACCTGCTTCGCCGCTGGCACTAAGGGCCGGCGGCGAAACCGGTAAGGGTGGCCGCCATGATCCTTGTACCTGAACTGTCGCTTTCGGACATGGGAATCCTTGTCGCCGCGGCATATCTTGCCGGGCTGGTCCGGGGGTTCGCGGGCTTTGGGACCGCGCTGATCTTTCTGCCCTTTGCCGGTATGGTCCTGTCGCCGGTGCAGGCGATCACGGTTCTGGTGCTGATGGATATCGTCGGGCCATTGCCGATGCTGCCGCGTGCTGCGCGCCATGTGGACAGGGGCGATCTGGCCCGGTTGCTTGGCGGGGCGGTCGTGGCGTTGCCGCTGGGGCTCTATGCCTTGTTCCTGCTGGACGCGCAGGATTTCCGCTATCTGGTTTCGGGTGTTTCCCTGCTCATGCTGAGCGGTCTTGTCCTTGGCTGGCGCTATGGCGGGGCATTGCCTCCGGGGGCCGTTGCCGCAACCGGTGCCGCATCGGGCTTTCTGGGCGGTGTTGTAGGGGTTCCGGGGCCGCCGGTCATCTTTGTCTATATGGCCAGCCCAAAGCCCGCCTCTTCCATCCGAGCCAATATCACCTTTTATCTTTTCGGCTATGACTGGATGGTTCTTGCGATGATGGGGCTGGCCGGGAGGCTCGATCCGGAATTCCTGGTGACCGGTCTGATCCTGATCGCGCCGAATATGCTTGGCACCCTGTCGGGTGCGGCGTTATTCGTGCCCGGGTACGAACGGGCCTACCGGCTGGCCGCCTATGGGCTGATTCTGGGCGCGGCGCTGTCGGGCCTGCCATTCTGGACTGCGGGAGAGTGAAATGCGCCTGACCGAAGTGAACTATAGCGATGCGCAACCGGTTGACGGCTATGGTCCCGGGTTCTTTCGGATCGGCGGTGTGGTGCGGCATGGCCCCGTGTTGACCGGCGCGGCGGGGACTGCGGCCTGGGCGGGGTACGAGGATGCATCACCTTTGCTGGCGCTCTCGGGTCAGGTGGATGTGCTCTTCATCGGTACCGGGGCCGAGGTTGCGCATATCCCGTCGGCCTTGCGTGACGCTCTGGAAGGGCAGGGTATCGGGGTTGAAGTGATGAACTCGCCCTCTGCCTGCCGCACCTACAACGTTCTGCTGTCCGAAGGCCGCCGGATCGCACTGGCAGCACTGCCCGTCTGAGCGCCCTTCTCTTCATTTCGCTAGAAATACTCCGGGGAGCGCGAGGGGCTGGCCCCTCGCTTGCGCCTGCTGGCAGGGCTCAGGCGGTGGATGCGTCATTTCCAGCCTTTTGCCCCCGGCACCAATGAGATAAGCGAAACATATGACACTCACCGTCACCGACCTTGCCATTGCCCGCGGCGGCATACCCGTGCTGGAAGGGCTCAGCTTCAGGCTCGAGTCCGGCCAGGCTCTGATCCTGCGCGGTCCAAACGGTGCGGGAAAGACAACCCTTCTACGTACCCTTGCGGGCCTGCAACGCCCGCTGGCGGGGCACATCGACGGGGCCGAGGACCGGATCGCCTATGCCGGGCATTCCGACGGGCTAAAACCGACGCTCAGCGTGACCGAGAACCTGACATTCTGGGCCTCTGTATTTGGCGGGCGCGATATCGGTCCGGCCCTGCAGGCGTTTCGTCTGGACGATCTGGCCGATCGCCATGCGGGCAATCTGTCGGCCGGGCAGAAGCGTCGCCTTGGCCTGTCGCGGCTGCTGGTCACCGGGCGGCCGATCTGGATGCTGGATGAACCGACCGTGTCGCTTGACCGCGAGGCGGTTGCGATGTTTGCCGACGCGGTGCGCGCGCATCTGGCCCAGGGTGGGTCAGCCCTGATCGCCACCCATATCGACCTTGGGCTTGACGGAACCATCCTGGACGTGGGGCCTTACAAGGCCAAGCCGGTTCTGGACAGCGATTTCGATGGAGGTTTCCTGTGATCGCGCTGTTGAAACGCGACCTGGTGCTGGCCCTGCGCGCCGGTGGCGGCTTTGGGCTGGGCCTTGCCTTCTTTCTGATCGTCACTGTTCTGGTGCCTTTCTCGGTCGGACCGCAGTCGTCGCTGCTGGGTACCATCGCACCGGGCGTGCTGTGGCTGGGGGCCTTGCTGGCCTGCCTCCTGTCGCTTGACCGTTTGCTGGCCCTCGATTGGGAGGATGGCACGCTCGACCTGTTGGCAACGGCACCCCTGCCGCTGGAATCGGTGGTCACGATCAAGGCGCTGGCGCATTGGCTGACGACCGGCTTGCCACTTGTGCTGGCTGCACCTGTACTGGGCGTGCTGCTGAACCTGCCTGGGCCGGGTTTTTTGTGGATGGTGATCTCGCTCGCCCTTGGTACCCCGGCACTCAGCGTCATCGGCACATTTGGCGCGGCGCTGACAGTGGGGCTGAAGCGTGGCGGCCTGCTGTTGTCGCTCCTTGTGCTGCCGCTCTATGTCCCGACGTTGATCTATGGGGCCGAGGTCGCACGTCGCGGCGCCGAGGGCATGACCGTGGCAACGCCGCTGATGATGCTGGCCGGGATCAGTGCGGCGGTGATCGCGCTTCTGCCTTTTGCCAGCGCCGCCGTGCTCCGCGTCAATCTGCGTTGACGCAAGTCAATTGAGAATGCCTCTGCTTCAGACTAGATAGGGCCCATGTCGATATCAACGAGACTCAATGCGCTCTGGGAATATGCCAACCCGCGCAAGTTCCTGGCCACCACCGAGCGGGTGCTGCCGGTTCTGTGGCTGCTCACGGCCGTCACACTGGTTGGCGGGCTTGTCTGGGGCTTCTTCTTCACGCCCGACGATTACCGGCAGGGATCGACGGTCAAGATCATCTATATCCACGTGCCCTCGGCCTTTCTGGCGACCAGTGCCTGGTTCATGATGCTGATCACCTCGCTGGTCTGGTTGATCCGCAGGCATCATGTCAGCGCGCTGGCCTCGCGCGCGGCGGCGCCAATCGGGGCGGTGATGACCCTTATCGCGCTGGTCACCGGGGCGATCTGGGGCCAGCCGATGTGGGGCACATGGTGGGAATGGGACCCGCGCCTGACCTCGTTTCTGGTGCTCTTCCTGTTCTACCTCGGGTACATGGCCCTGTGGGAGGCAATCGAGGATCCCGATACCGCCGCCGATCTGACCTCGGTCCTTTGCCTTGTCGGCTCGGTTTTTGCCGTGCTCAGCCGCTATGCCGTCTATTTCTGGAACCAGGGGCTGCATCAGGGGGCCTCGGTGCTCCGCGCCGGGGCGGTTGCCGGGACCGATACCACCGAGAAGGTCAGCAATGTCTATGCCTATCCGCTGCTGCTTTCGATGGCCGGTTTCTTTCTGCTGTTCGTGGCACTGGTCTTCTACCGGACGGGGACCGAGATCCGCGCCCGCCGGATCAAGGCGCTGTTGGCGCGTGAAAGGGTGAACGGATGATCCCGGATCTTGGAAAATACGCGGGCACGGTGCTGTCCGCCTATGGCACATCCATCGTGCTGCTGGTGGCGCTGGTCGCGCTGAGCATTCGCCGGGGACGCAAGGTCCGGGCGGAAATGGAACAAGTCGAACAGAGGATGTCGCGCAATGGCTAAGGTCTCGCCGCTGATGCTGGCGCCGCCGCTGATCTTCGGCGCATTTGTTCTGCTGGCCGCTGTCGGCATGTTCCGGGAGGACCCTCAGTCGTTGCCGTCGGCCCGCGAAGGGCAACCGGCTCCGGCACTGGTGATGACCGAGTTTCCGGGCGCGCCGGGGTTCGACGATGCGACATTGCGCGATGGCGAGGTCAAGCTGGTCAATTTCTGGGCCAGCTGGTGCGCGCCATGCCGGGCGGAACATCCGAGCCTGGAGAAACTCGCCGCCGAAGGCATCCCGATCTATGGCGTGAACTACAAGGACAAGGTCGAGAACGCGCAAGGTTTCCTCGACGAGCTTGGCAATCCCTTCCGCGCCCTGGGCCGGGACGAACAGGGGCGGACCGGCCTCGACTGGGGCGTCTACGGCGTGCCCGAGACCTATGTCATCAAGGGTGACGGAACCATCGTGCTGCGCTTTGCCGGTCCGATCACTTCGCGGGTAATAGACAGCACCATCCGACCGGCGCTGGAAAAAGCCGCGCAATAGACTGTTCAGGGTCGGAAATCCTCCTAGGCCCTGCATTCCGGCTTCTTTCTGGCAAGAAATACTCCGGAGCGCGAGGCAGAGCCTCGCAACAAAAACGGGCGCCGAAACGGCGCCCGCTGTCTTTTCTTTGCTGCGGTCTCAGCTGGCTTTGGCCAGGTTGCGCAGCACGTAGTGCAGCACGCCGCCATTCTCGATATATTCGATCTCGGGAGCGGTATCGATCCGGCACTTGACCTCGATCGTCTTGCTGCTGCCATCGGCGAAGGTGATGTCGCAAGGTACGGTCTGAAGCGGCTGGATGGTGTCCAGACCTCGGATCGAGACGGTTTCATCGCCCTTCAGGCCCAGCGACTGGCGGGTGTCGCCGCCGGTGAACTCGAACGGGATGACGCCCATGCCGACCAGGTTCGAGCGGTGGATACGCTCGAAGCTTTCGGCGATCACGGCCTTGACGCCCAGCAGTGCGGTGCCCTTGGCTGCCCAATCGCGCGACGAACCGGCGCCGTACTCCTTGCCGGCGAAGATCACCAGCGGGGTACCGGCCTCCTGATAGGCCATCGAGGCATCGTAGATCGAGGTCTGCGCGCCATCGGGGCCTTTGGTAAAGCCGCCTTCGACACCGTCCAGCATCTCGTTCTTGATGCGGATATTGGCGAAGGTGCCGCGCATCATCACCTCGTGGTTGCCACGGCGCGAGCCATAGGAGTTGAACTCGCGCGGCTGCACCTGGCGCTCGGTCAGGTACTTGCCTGCCGGGGTGTCAACCTTGAACGAACCGGCGGGCGAGATGTGGTCGGTGGTGATCATGTCGCCCAAGATGGCCAGAACGCGGGCGCCCTCGATATTGGTGATCTCACCCTTTTCAGGGGACATGCCCTGGAAGTAGGGCGGGTTCTGGATATAGGTCGAGGTCGCGGGCCAGTCATAGGTCTCGCTGTCGGTGGTCTCGACCGCCTGCCACTTGGCGTCACCCTTGAACACGTCGGCGTATTTCTTGAGGAACGCCTCGCGGGTCACGGTGGCGTGCACCAGATCGGCGATTTCCTTGTTCGACGGCCAGATGTCCTTCAGATAGACCGGCTGGCCATCCTTCGAGGTGCCGAGCGGCTCGGTGGTCAGGTCGATGTTCATGTCACCGGCCAGCGCGTAGGCGACGACGAGCGGCGGCGAGGCCAGGTAGTTTGCACGCACGTCAGGGCTGATCCGGCCCTCGAAGTTGCGGTTGCCCGACAGCACGGCGGTGGCAACAAGGTCGCCCTCGTTGATCGCCTTGGAGATCTCGGGTTGCAGCGGGCCGGAGTTGCCGATGCAGGTGGTGCAGCCATAGCCCACGAGGTTGAAGCCGATGGCATCCAGATCCTCTTGCAGGCCAGCGGCCTCCAGATACTCGGTTACCACCTGGCTGCCGGGGGCCAGCGAAGTCTTGACCCAGGGCTTGCGGTTCAGGCCCAGTTCACGCGCCTTGCGGGCAACCAGACCGGCGCCGATCAGCACATAGGGGTTCGAGGTGTTGGTGCAGGAGGTGATCGAGGCGATCACGACCTTGCCCGAGGACATGGTGTAATCTTCGCCCTCGACGGCGACTTCTTTGTCGGCCGGGCGCTTGAAGGTCTCGGCCATTTCGCGGGCAAACGCGGACTTGGCACCGGTCAGCGGCAGGTAATCCTGCGGGCGCTTGGGGCCCGAGATCGCGGGCACGATGGTGCCCATGTCCAGTTCCAGCGTCGAGCTGTAGACCGGCGCATAGTTGGCGCCGCGCCAGAAACCGTTTTCCTTGGCATAGGCCTCGACCAGGGCGATGCGGTCTTCGTCGCGGCCGGTCTGGCGCAGGTAACGCAGGGTCTCGTCGTCGATCGGGAAGAAACCGCAGGTCGCGCCGTATTCGGGCGCCATGTTGGCGATGGTCGAACGGTCGGGCAGGGGCAGTTTATCGAGGCCGGGGCCATAGAATTCGACGAACTTGCCCACCACGCCGTGCTTACGCAGCATCTCGACCACTTTCAGCACCAGGTCGGTGGCGGTGGTGCCTTCGACCATCTCGCCGGTCAGCTTGAAGCCCACAACCTCGGGGATCAGCATCGAGATCGGCTGGCCCAGCATCGCGGCCTCGGCCTCGATACCGCCGACGCCCCAGCCCAGCACGGCCAGACCATTGACCATGGTGGTGTGGCTGTCGGTGCCGACCAAAGTGTCAGGATAGGCAACGGTGTCACCATTCTGGTCGGTGTCGGTCCAGACGGTCTGCGCCAGGTACTCCACGTTGACCTGGTGACAGATGCCGGTGCCCGGCGGCACCACGCGGAAGTTATTGAACGCGTTCTGGCCCCATTTCAGGAAGGTGTAGCGTTCCAGGTTCCGCTCGTATTCACGGTCTACGTTCATCTGGAAGGCGCGCGGGTTGCCGAACTCGTCGATCATGACCGAGTGGTCGATGACCAGGTCGACCGGGTTCAGCGGGTTGATCTTCTGCGCGTCGCCGCCCAGGCCCTTGATGCCGTCGCGCATCGCGGCCAGGTCGACCACGGCGGGCACGCCGGTGAAGTCCTGCATCAGCACGCGGGCCGGACGATAGGCGATCTCGCGCGGGTTCTTGCCCCCCTTGGCGCCCCATTCGGCGAATGCCTTGATGTCCTCGACCGAAACCGAGAAACCGCCATCCTCGAACCGGAGCATGTTTTCCAGCACCACCTTCAGCGAGGCGGGCAGGTTCGAGAAATCGCCAAGACCGGCTTCGGTCGCGGCGGGAATGGAGTAATAGGAAATGGATTTGCCATTGACGCTGAGCGTGCGGCGCGTCTTGGCGGTATCCTGTCCGACTGTGATGGGCATCTTGGCCTCCCTCTGAAGGAACGTGGAAATGGGATTCGCTGCGGGTTATCTGCATCACGCCCGCCTTGTGTTCAAGCACCAAGACGGGGGGTGCGTCAATTATGGTATACCATTGCACACATGCGATCGCAATATACTGCATGCAATGGTATACAATTTGCTTTGACGTACTCAAGCAACCTTGATTGGCGCCGTGATTGGACAGGCGGTAGGCTTGGGCTAAATCCCCCGGACAGGAAAGATAACCGTGATGAAATCCACCGCCCTGTGTCTTCTGCTGACCGTGCTGTTCATGTCCGCCGCCGCCCGGGCCGAGCAGCCGGTTGTGGTGGAGTTGTTCACCTCGCAAGGATGCTCTTCGTGCCCGCCAGCGGATGAGATCATGCATCGGCTTGCAGAGCGTGACGACGTGATCGGGCTGGCGCTGCATGTGGACTATTGGGATTACATCGGTTGGAAAGATGCCTTTGCCAGCCCGGCCCATACGCTTCGGCAACAGGCCTATGCGCGGTCCGGCGGGCGCTCGATGATCTATACCCCGCAGATGGTGGTGCAGGGGGTCGAGGACGTGGTAGGCGCGCGTGAGCAGGACGTTGTGTCGCTGATTGAGGCACACAAGAAGCTACCCGCGCAGGCGGATCTTTCGGTGACTCGCACGGGGCAGGAGCTATCGGTTGCGCTGGCGCCGACTGAGGCCAGCGTTGCGGAGGACCATGTGGTACAACTGCTCCGCTATACGCCGCTGCGCCATGCGTCGATCAAGCGGGGTGAGCTTGCAGGACACGATCTGGACTATGCCAATGTGGTCGAAAGCCTGAGCGTCGTGGGCCGCTGGGATGGCCGGTCGCAGATGGACCTGAGCGTACCGGTCGAAGGTGACTTGCCGATCGTCGTGCTGGTGCAGCAGGCTGGCGCCGGTCCCATCGTGGCTGCAGCCCGCGTCAAGTAATCAGGCGGCATCCGTTGTCGGCTGGGGTTCGGCGTCGAGCCAGGGTTTCCAGCGGCGGTGTATCCAGAACCATTGCCCCATGTGTTTGCGCACCATCTTTTCCAGATCGTCGTTGATGAACTGGGTCATTGTGGTGGCGTCGCTATGTGGCACCGGGTCGTGCAGAACGATCTCGAAATCCAGCCCGTCAGGCTTGCGCACCGCATAGCAGGGGATCATCACCGCATCGTATTTCAGCGCCAGTTCGGCATTCAGAACCGATGTGACCGCGGTCTGGCCGAAGAAGGTCAGTTCCTCGCCGCCATGAGCGTGCAGGTCCGAAACGATGGCGATGATACCGCCCTGTTTCAGAGACCGGACCATTTCCATCATGCCGCGCCGCCCCTGTTCGAACATCGGCTCGCCGGTCTGGTGAAAGGCGTCTACGTAGATCTCGTTGAAATAGGGGTTGGCCATGCGGCGGTAGAGGCAGCCAATCGGCTTGCCGCCCCGGGCCTGCAACGCGACGCGTGCGGCCAGATAATGGCCGAAATGGGCCGTGATCATCATTACAGGCTTGCCCGCCGCAACCGCCGCGTCGAACGCGGCAATACCGGGGCCGGTGATCTCGGCGCTTTTCTGGCGTTGGGTGAAGCCTTCGGGCGAGAAATGCTCCATGATCGCGCGGCCGGCATTGTCGGGCACGGCGCGGCACAGGCGGCGAACCTCGGTCTCGGGCAGATCGGGGCAGGTCAGAGCGAGGTTGTCGCGGATGCGCTTGCTGAAGCCCACCAGCGGGCCGAGTGTGCGCATCAACCGGCCCATGGCGGCGATACGGGTGTCATAGGGCAGCATCCGCATGCCGCCGATCAGCCCGCGCAACACCAGATACTGGGCATAGTAGGACGCGCGTGCGCCACGGCTGAGTTCGGATTTTTCCAGGGGCATCGGGGTCTCTTACCGGCTGTGCATTTCGCGATGCCACACATATAGGCCCGCCCCCGCGATCACAAGCGCGCCCAGGACCGTCCATGTATCGGGATATTCGCCAAAAAATATGGCGCTCCAGACAGCGGCGAAACCCAGGCCGCAATAGGCATAGGGGGCAAGCATGGCGGCTTCGCCCTGTGAAAAGGCGCGGATGAGGCTGAGCTGGCCCATGGTGCCGAACCCCACGACCAGCATGATCAGCCCCCAGGCACGCGCGTCGGGAGGCTGCCAGTAGGCCGGGACGAGAGCGCTGAGAAGGACCGTGCCCACAAGCCCGGTATAGAGGAGCGAGGTCCACACATCCTCGTCAGGGCCGACGCGGCGGGTGAGCAGGGCATAGGTCGAGTAACAGGCGGCGGCGGCCAGCGGGAACAGGGCGGCAGACTGGAACAGGCCCGTGCCGGGGCGCAGGATGATCGCCGCCCCCACCAGCGCGATGGCGATGCCAAGAATGCGGCGGGGTCCCAGTGCCTCGCCCAGGAACAGAGCCGCGCCGAGCGTGATCAGCACTGGATTTACCGCCATAAGCGCGCTGGCGTCGGTCAGCGGGATGCGGCTTATCCCGATGAAGAAGAACCAAGTCGCGCCCATCAGCATCAGCGACCGCAAGAGTTGCAGGCGCGGGTACCTCGTGCGCGCCACGTGGCGCAGCCGGGGCAGTACCAGGATCAGGACCAGCACCATCTGGCCCGTGTACCGTGCCCAGAGCGATGGGATGACGCCGATACGCGGCGCCAGTGCCTTGACCGATGCATCCATCAGGGTGAAGAACAGCATCGCCGACACCATATAGAGGATGGCCTGACGGGAAGACTGGCTCATCGGGCGGTGACCCGGTGCTGGAGAGGCAATTCACTGAACATGTGAAGCTGATAGCGCCGCCTTCGCCCACTGTCTATGGCCGCGCCGCGCCGCGGCTCAGCTCTCCTCCTCGTCCGGGTCGATGAGCGTCAGCGCGCCTTCCTCTTCCAGCGCCCGGATGATGGCGACCAGTGCGGTCATGGCGGCTTCGCCTTCGGCCCGCTTGATCTTGCCGCGTTCCCGTACTTCGTCGCGCAGGTTGTCGGCCATGCGGGCTGACATGTTGCCGAGCAGGAACTCGGCCACGGCGGCCTCGTCCCCCTCGGTGGCGGCGGCAAGGGCCACCACAAGTTGATCCGGATCTGCGCCCCGGACGACGGAGGGCACGTCGCGGGTCGCGACACGTCGGGGAATGTCGGCAAAGGTGAAGAGTACTTTGCGTACCGAGGTGGCAAAGGCGGCATCCTCTTCGTCCAGCGCGCTCATCACCTGTTCGCGGGTGGTCTGCGCCGATTGGTTGAGGATGTTTCCGACGCGTTTTTCGGGCCGGTCGGCAAAGGCCAGGATCGGCCGTGCGTCGATTTGCGTGGCCAGGGACCAGCCGATTCTGTCGACCGCTTCGGGTGTCACCTTACCTGTCTGCGAGATGGCGTAGGTTATGCGCCGCGCCACCGGTCCCGGCAGTTTCCCCAGCAGGGCTGCCGCCTTGGCGGTATCCAGCTTGGACAGCATGACGGCGGCCACTTCGGTGCTTTCCGCCTCGGCGATTTCGGCGAGTTCCTCGGGGGGCAGGGCGCGCAGGCGCTGCCAGGGGTCGCCCATCTGCCTCACCCCCGCCTCGCGCCGGAGGCGCGCGGCCGTGGTCGGGGTGATCTTGCCGTCCATGGCGGAGAGGGCGCCCGCCAGCCCGTGTGGAAAGCTGAGGCCGATCCCTTCGAGCGCCTCGGCGAATTCCTCGGCCACCGCATCAAGGGTCACCCGGTCGACCAGTCCCATGCTGCCCATCTGCTTGATCAAACGCGCCTGCAAGTCTTCGGGCAGGGCCTCCAGCGGAAGATCGGCGCCTTCGTTCAGCAGCAGGCGCACCACTACGGCCGCCTTTTCCAGATTGGAAAGCGCGCGCGGAACACGGCGGGGGGGATCGTCTGGTTGCGCGACACCACCGCTCGACACCCGCGCAGGTGGTGTGTCGATGTCAAACATCTCGGCGTCCAGGGGCGCCAACGCGTTTCTGTCCTGCATCTGCCTGCGTCATCCGTGATCAGAGTCGCAGACAGGTTAGCGCCGGGGGCGTAAAGAAACGCTAAACCGACGGCGGTCAGTAGCTGTATGTCAGGCCGGTGCGGATCGCCTCGCGCAGCGAAACCTCGGCCCAGGTTCCTTCGCCGCCGCGCGCCTTGATCTCGCGCCATTGGGCGATGGCAAGATCGGTTTTGCCCTCTTCGACAAAGCCCTGACCCATGTAGCTGCGGGCGAGGATATTGTCGGGATTGGCCTGGATGGCGGCCTGATAATAGAAAGCGGCGCGGTCCAAGTTGCCCATCTTGCGATGGGTGAAACCCCAATATGTCAGAACGCGGTCATCCGACTGGTCGGGCATGGCGGCCAGAACGCCCTGTGCGTCTGTGTAGCGCCCGGCATAAGCCAGTTCCCGAACCGCGCCATAGTGCGTGTCGCTGTCCAGCGACGAATTCTTGGGGGCGACGCATTTGCCGGTCTTTTCATCCCAGACCTTCACGCCCTTGCAGTTCTTGCTCGTCTGCGTCTCCTTGGGTGGGTTGGTCCATGTCGAACCGCCGCCGCTGTCGCTTCCGGCAGCAAAGGCGCTCAGGGGCAGGGCAGCGGCAAGGGCGATGACGGGAATGAGGCGCATTGGGATACTCCGAAACGAGAACAAAAGTCACACCAGTTACGTATCGGGTGCAGCGACGCGCACCCGCCTGGCATTGCGATGCCTGGCACCGCTTAGCTGTTGACGACCTGCACGCAGCTTTGCGAGGCGGCATCCCATTGGGTGCCCGGTGCGCAGGATTGCGTCTGCTCGTGGCCGCGGCTGGAACAGCCCATGGCCAGCGCCGAAAGCGGCGCCATCGCCAGAACCACTGCGCAAGTCAAAGTCTTGAGGGTCATCGGGGTCTCCTCCCATGGCTTACTGGCGAGGAGTGTAGCGCAGCTTCTCATTCGGTCAAAGAGGCGCTCACGCGGATGTGTCGGATCGGCCAGCACTGGCCGATCCGGCCCGGATCACTTGCCGAAAACGCGGGCAAAGATCGTGTCGACATGTTTGGTGTGATAGCCCATGTCGAATTTCTCGTTGATGCCGTCCTCGCCCAGCGCGGCGACCACATCGGCATCGGCCAGGAGTTGCTCGCGGAAATCGACCCGCTCTTCCCAGACCTTCAGCGCATTGCGCTGCACCATGACATAGGCGTCCTCGCGGCTGACACCGGCCTGGGTGAGGGCGAGCAGCACCCGCTGGCTCATCACCAACCCGGGGAACTTGTTCATGTTGTCGAGCATGTTCTCGGGGAAGATCAGCATCTTGTCGACCACGCCGGCAAGGCGATGCAGGGCGAAATCCAGCGTCACGGTGGCGTCGGGGCCGATGCCGCGCTCGACCGAGGAATGCGAGATGTCGCGTTCATGCCAGAGCGCCACGTTTTCCATCGCCGGGATCACCGCCATACGCACCAGACGCGCCAGACCGGTCAGGTTCTCGGTCAGAACCGGGTTCTTCTTGTGCGGCATGGCCGAAGAGCCCTTCTGCCCCATCGAGAAGAACTCGGCGCCTTCCAGCACCTCGGTGCGCTGCATGTGGCGGATCTCGATGGCGATATTTTCGATCGAGCTTGCGATCACGCCCAGCGTGGCAAAGAACATCGCGTGGCGGTCGCGCGGGATGACCTGGGTGCTGATCGGCTCGGGCCGCAGGCCCAGCTTGGCGCAGACATGCTCTTCGACCGCGGGGTCGATATTGGCGAATGTGCCGACCGCGCCCGAGATGGCGCCGGTGGCGACCTCCCAACGGGCCTTTTCCAGCCGGTTC
Source organism: Ruegeria aquimaris (assembly GCF_025751555.1). Taxonomy (GTDB): domain Bacteria; phylum Pseudomonadota; class Alphaproteobacteria; order Rhodobacterales; family Rhodobacteraceae; genus Ruegeria_B; species Ruegeria_B aquimaris. Next base: position 87,130 of record NZ_JAOWLB010000010.1, on the reverse strand, counting down.
TTGTTGCGATCCATCTCGGCATAGAAGCGGGCGAAGGTCAGGCCCATGGTGGTGGGTTCGGCATGGATGCCGTGGCTGCGGCCGACGCGCACGGTATCCTTGTGCTCATATGCACGTTTCTTGAGCGCGGCGAGCACCTTGTCCATCCCTACCAGCAGCAGGTCGGCGGCCCGCACCAGTTGCACGTTCAGGCAGGTATCCAGAACGTCCGAACTGGTCATGCCCTGATGCACGAACCGCGCCTCTTCGCTGCCCACATGTTCGGCCAGATGGGTGAGGAAGGCGATGACGTCATGTTTGGTGACCGCCTCGATCTCGTCGATGCGGGCAACGTCGAATTCCACATCCTTGGCTTTCCACACGGCCTCGGCGTTCTCCCGCGGGATCACCCCCAGATCGGCCATGGCGTCACAGGCATGGGCCTCGATCTCGTACCAGATCTTGAACTTGGTCTCGGGCGACCAGATTGCAACCATCTCGGGGCGGGAGTAGCGGGGGATCATTGGCAGCGACACCTTTTTGTGATTGGCAGGACCTGTTGGCGCGGGTCATAGACCCAGCCGCATCGCGGGACAAGGCAGGAGCACAAATATGAGACGGTTTGCCCTGATTTTGGCGGCTGTGCCCACCTGGGCGATGGCGGATGGGTTCATGCCGCTGGCCGGAGACGAGATCCGCGCCGCGCTGGCAGGCAGGGAGCTGGTCTATGAAGGCGGCGCGCGGCAGAGCTTTGACGCCTCGGGCGGGACGTTCTATGTGACCGACCGGCCGAGCCAGGGCCGGTGGAGCCTGCGAGGCGATCTGTATTGTTCGCTCTGGCCGCCCTCCGATCTCTGGTCCTGTTACACGGTGGCCAGCGACGGCGAAAGGATACGCTTTTTCGGGCAGGGGGGCGATATCACCGACGGGACCTATGCCGAATGACCCTGCCGCAGGACATTGCGGAGTTCGAGGGCGACTGGCTGCTGAGCCGCGTCATCGACGACCGTCTGGCGGGGCAAAAGCTGCGGGCCGAAGGGCGCGCGACGCTGCTTCGCAGCGAGGGCGGGCTGACCTATGACGAGCAGGTGACGCTGTTCATGCCGGACCAGCCGCCGTTTCAGGGCACCCGCCGCTATCTGTGGCGTCCGGGACCGGGTGGCATCGCCATTCATTTTGACGATGGCCGGTATTTTCACCGGTTGATGCTGGGACAGGCGGAACCGGCTGACCATCACGATTGCCCGCCCGACAGTTATGACGCGCGCTACGACTTCGCCCGCTGGCCGCTCTGGAAGGTGCGCTGGCGCGTGAGCGGGCCGCGCAAGGACTATGACATGGTTACCGAATACCGGCGGCGATAGCGGGATATCTCGCGTCGTTGGGCGCGGGTGCTCCAAACTCCAGGGCGCAGACATGGCCCCGGTGTCGGGCCATTTTGGTTGATTTTCCGGGGTTGGATGGAGACACTCGACCCGGGCAACATCAGGAAAGCCGTTTGTCATGCCAAGATCATTAAAGTCTCTGCGCTGGCTAGCGCTTGTAGCGTCCCTGCTGCCTATGTCGGCGGTTGCCGACATGCCGCTCACCTATGTTTCCGACGGCGAGGCGCTGTTTCATCTCAAGGCACCGGATTTCTGGCAGGTCCGCAGCGGCGGTCCGCGCGCGTTGACGCCACCGGGCTCGGAAGAGGCGCGGCTGATCAACCGGGTGATCGGCTTAGAGCCCGAAGCCGAACCGGGGGTCTGGGTCGGCTTCATGTCGCCCAACGGGGTCTCGACCTTTGCCCAGGCCGAGGAATACCTTCGCAACATCGGCAAGTCGGTGGTCAGCGATCCTGAGTTGCGTGAACAGAACAGTATTCGCGTCGGCGGGCTGCCGGCAGCCCGCTATGCGGGAACCGGGCGGCGCAATGGTCGTGCGGTCGAGTTCACCGCAGTCCTGGTCGATCTGCCTGGTAGCCGGGTGGCAATTTCGCTGGCGGTGGTCGAGGCGGTCGCCCGGCCCGAACTGGTCGAGGATATCAACGCGATCTACGCCTCGTTCCGGGCGGCAAACTAGGAGAACGGCGCCATGCGTGTTGCAAAACTTTCCCTGACCGCTGGTCTTTGCGCTGCCGTTCTTGGCCTTTCGGGGTGCGATCCGAACGCGACTGGCAGCGGATCGGTCTATTACGACTCGATGCTGTGGAACGACTATTACTATGGCTACCCCCGTCCGCCTCGGCCGGACCGTCCGCGCCCCGAACACCCGATCGAGCGGCCCCCGGTGAAACCGGTACCACCGATTGCCCGCCCGCCCATCGCACGCCCGCCGATTCACCGTCCACCAGTCGCCCGACCGATGCCCGCCCGCCTGCGCTGAGGCTTGTCAGGCGCCGGAGGACAGGCGCGTGACAATCCGCGCAGTCCCTTCAAGCGTGCGGTGAACCGGGCATTTGTCGGCGATCTCCAGCAACTTGGCCCGCTGCTCGTCGCTCAGCGGACCGGCGAGCTTGATGACCCGCGTAAAGGCGTCGATCTTTCCACTGGCGCCTGTCTCGGCGTCCTGGGCGTGCACCTTGTCATGACAGACATCGACGCTGATCCCGGTCAGGGGCCAATTCTTGCGCTGGGCATACATGCGGATGGTCATCGAGGTGCAGGCGCCCAGCCCGGCCGAGACGAAACCATAAGGTGACATGCCGCGATTGGTGCCGCCATAGGACAATGGCTCGTCGGCCTGGGTGTGATGGTCCGGCCCGGACTGCACATCCTGGAGGAAGCCGTTCGCGTCCACCTCGGTGACGCGCACCACGCCCTCGGGCGCGCCGGGCGGTGGCGCCGGCGGCGACAGGTTCACATAGCGACCGACCCAAGCCGCGATCACATCAGCGGCATATTCGGCATCCTGCGCGCGGCTGATCAGGTGATCGGCATCGTCAAGCGTGACAAAGCTCTTGGGGTGTTTCGCGGCCAGGAAGATGCGGCTGGCGTTGTCTATGTCCACCGTCTCGTCGCGCGGGGCGTGCAGCACCAGGAGCGCCGCGCGCAGATCGGCGATGGCCGGTTGCAGCGCGCTTTCGGCGATATCCTCGACAAAGTCCCGCCCGATGCGGAAAGGCCGCCCGCCCAGACAGACCTCGGCCGCGCCCTCGGCCCGGATGCGGGGCAGGGCATCCTGGAAATGATGCGCCACATGGCCCGGGTCGGCGGGGGCGCCGATGGTCACCACGGCGCGGACCGAGGCGATGCGCGCGCGGGCACGCAGCACCGCCGCCCCGCCCAGCGAATGCCCGATCAGCAGCGCCGGCGCCATGTCGCGTCCGGCCAGATAGGTGGCGGCGGCGTCCAGATCATCGACATTCGAGGTGAATGTCGTGTTGGCGAACTCGCCCTCGGAATGGCCCAGCCCGGTGAAATCGAAGCGCAGCACCGCGATCCCCATCGCCGCCAGCCGTGCCGCGATCCGGCGCGCGGCGGGAATGTCCTTGGAACAGGTGAAGCAATGGGCAAACAGTGCCGTGGCCAGAACTGGCCCCTCCGGCAGGTCCAGCCGGGCAGCCAGTTGGCTGCCGTCATGACCGGCAAAGGTGATCCGTTCGGTGGGCATGAGGTCACTCCTGATCGGTTTTTTGTAGATTGGGCAGGCAAGCCGCCCGCCACAACCCACATGTCAGGAACTTCACGCGGAGGTGACTCGCCGCAAGCGCGGCAAACCTCGTGTCAATCGGCACCCATCAGGGCCGCATCAAACGGATAGCTGGTCAGGTTCTCAAACCCGTCCTCGGTGATCAGAACCTGATCCTCCAGCTTGATGGTGAAATCACCGCCGACCTCGCCACAGCAGGCCTCGACACACAGCACCATCCCGGGTTCCAGCGCATAGTCGAACGCGCCCGGCACGGCCTTGTCCGGATGCGCGACCAAGGGCCATTCGTCACACAGGCCCACACCGTGCATCAGACAGCCGTATTTCTGCGCATTGTACTTGGCCGGGTGCTTCATGCATTGCGCGATCAGGTCGGGGATCATCAATCCGGGTTTCAGCAGCGACATGTTGTAGTTGATGAACTCATGCGCGTGTTTCATCGCCTCGATCATGTCTGCGCGCGGTTTCTGGTCGCCGATCCACCAGGTGCGGGAGATGTCGATGCAGATGCCGTAAGAGCCGATCAGATCGGTGTCGAAGGCGATGATCTCGTTCTTCTGCGTGATGCGCGGGCCGCATTCCTGAAACCAGGGGTTGGTGCGCTGCCCCGAGGCCAGCAACCGGGTCTCGATCCATTCGCCGCCGCGGCGGATATTCTCGGCATGCAGCACTGCCCAGATGTCATCCTCGCTGGTCTTGCCGTCGCCCACATTGGCGCGGGCAAATCGCTCCATCTCGGCGATGGCGCTGTCGCAGGCATGATGGGCGCAGCGCATGGCGAGGATCTCGTCGGTCCCCTTGATGGCGCGTGTCTTTTCGGTGACCTCCTCGCCCTCCATGATCTCGAACCCCTGCGCCTCGAGCGCGCGCAGCCCGTGCAGCATGACCTTGTCCACTGCAAGGCGCTTGTTGTTGCCGCCGTGTTCCTCGATCAGCACGCGAACTTCGTTCGACAGGACATCGGCGGCGATATCCACCTTGTCGCCCCGGTCGAAGTAGAACAGGTCCGCGCCCGAGCGTTGTTCGCGCACCAGCGGGTTGAATGTGCTCAGAAAGGGCGAGTTCTTGTAGTCCCAGATCACCATGTAGCCATCGGCACACAGCAGCACCGCGCGGAACGGGTTATGCGTGTTCCAAAGCTGCATGTTGGTCGAGTCGGTGGCATAGCGGATGTTGAGCGGGTCGAACATCAAGAGGCCGCCATACTCGCGATCGACAATGGCCTGGGTCAACCGTTTCCAGCGAAACTCGCGCATCCGGGTCAGGTTGGGCAGCTCCAGCCCGGCGGCAGCCCATTCGGAAAACGCCAGTTGTGTTGGCCCGATTTCGATCCGGTCATTGTCATTGGGCGATCCATCGCCCAGCGTGGCGCCACGGGTCGGGTCGATCTTGCGGGTGTCGCGGTAGTGGTTGTTCAAGACAGGGTCTCCCTTTGACTGCCCAAAGGTCACCCGGAAAAACGCATGAGTCGCACGCTCTCGCGACGTCAAACCATGTCGTTTTCGACCTGACGCACTGTTTCTTCGGGTGATATGGGAAAAAGATGAAAGAGATTCTGCAAAAATCGCTGCCCTATGATGTCTTGGCGCCCAGACCGCTGCCGGGGATACAGCCGCTGGACATGGCGGATTGGTTGCGGCGCGATGAGGCCTTCAATGGTCAGATGGCACGCCGGGATGTGTTGATCGCAACAAAGGCGGAAACCGTTCTGGCCCTGTCCGAAGAGGCGCGTCCGGCGGCCGAGGAGTTGCTGGATACGGTTCTGACGGCGGCTTATCCCACGGCCGGGGATCGTATCCAGCGCCCCGACGGCGTGACGGTCGAGGTCGACCGGAGACAGCCGATGCGGACGCTGGGGCGTCTGGTTCAGGAGGACTTTTGCATCTTGCAGAAACAGGGTGACGAGCACGTTTTGACCGCGGCTGTGCTTTGCTTTCCTGCAAGCTGGACCCTGGCAGAGAAGTTCGGCCGCCCCCTGATCTCGATACATGAGCCTGTCGCCAGCTATGACACCGACGTGGCACGCCGGGTGCAGCGATTGTTTGACGGTGTACAGGTCGGGCGCCCGCTTTGGCGGTTCAATGCCTTATGGTATGCTGACGCCGAGTTGCACCAGCCGCGCAGCATTCACAACCGGCGGCGTGTTCCGGTGCCGGAAGACGCCGGTTTCCTGCGCAGCGAAAAGCAAAGCATCCTGCGATTGCCGCAATCTCAGGCGGTCGTGTTTTCAATCCATACCTACGTTATTGCTCGGGCGGATGCGCCAAGAGTGCCGGGGCACTAAAAAGGCCTCCGCCTGATCCGGCGAAGGCCTTGGGCCGTTATCTACCTGTTGTTAGAGCGGCAGGAATGACAGGACGCTTGTCATGGCGCCCGAGCTTTGCATGAAAACCATTGCGGCGGTCAGCGACAGGACTTGTGTGTTCAGGCGAAAATCCTCGCCACGGATCAGGTTCACGGCGGCGAGTGAAACTGCGATCGGCGCCGAGACAAAGGCGAGACAACCGGTCATGCCCCAGCTCGCCAGTCGGCGAATATCGTTCTGGGCTCTCTCCTCTGGGGTGAGGCCATCCAGTTCGTCGGGGCGCGGGTCGCTGCGAAAGGCAAGGGCCAGGGCTTCCTGTTCCGTCAGCTCGATGAGACCCGTTTCTCCCTGATGCGCCGTCTGACCCATGATCGTGTCATATCGGGTTGCGAGACCGGGCGCGGTTTCGTCGATCGAGGCAAAGCGGTCGCCTTGATTGTAAATGATCTGCTGGCGTCCGCGCACCCGCCGCGGCGAGATGTTGGAGAACGCGCCGAGAAACTGTTCGACCGTCAGTTTCACATTCGGGTCCAGCCATTCGATCAGCTCGCTGGCGTAGAGATCGACCATTCGATACAGCATCACCACCAGCATGAGTTCTGTGACATCGCGGTCTTCGGAGCACTCGGAAACCGGGGTGATCGCAATGACGAGACGGTTTCGGGGGCGTATCTTGGCCATGTGCATACGGCGGTTTAGGCCTGCCGCCTCGTCAAGGAGACGGGCACGCGGGTTTTCTTCGGCGTCCGCTTCGAGCGTCAACTTGACAAGAAACTGGCTCGAGACGATGCGGGCTTCACGATCACTCAGTAGCGTCTGACGCTCGACGGCGTGCCCGTAATCCTCGAGGGTGGCGGTAACGATCCGACTGAAGCGATCGAGAACGCCTTCTTCGTTTCCCAGGAATACCAGTCCACCGTGATACTTGCCTGCCTGTGCCACAGTGAGTTCCTCCATACGTGTTCATCTGAATCCAAATCTAGGCGGGTATGGTGGAGAAAATGGGGCCGAAAAGGCATGATAGGAGGGCAATTCACCTTTTCTGTTCAAATTGGTTCGGGACTGGAAACCAGTATTTTAGCTAAAAACCTCATCAATTGTGGCAGGAGTTTGTCACCCGGACGTCGTTCGATTGACTGGATGCAACTATTAGCTGTCGATTCTCCGCGCCATGATAGCGATCGCCTGCTGGTAGACCGAAGCCGCGTTCCATTGCTTGATTACTTCGAAATTGGGTTCTCCGGGCTGGTATCCGCGGCCCGGTTTCCAGCCCTTCTGGCGCAGAAAGTTGGCGGTCGAGGCCAGTGCGTCGGTCATGTTGTAAAAATCGACCTTTCCATCTCCGGTTGCGTCGACGCCATAGGTCAGGGCGTTTCCGGGAAGGAACTGAGTGTGCCCCAGCTCGCCGTGCTTGGCTCCTTTGGTATTGGCGGTGATCGCCTTGCGGTCAACCAGCTCCAGCGCGGCCAAGGCATGGGGGATAAAGAAATCAGACCTGCGGCAATCATAGGCCAGGGTGGTGATCGCAGCTACAACGGGGCTGTCGCCCATAAAGCTGCCAAAGGCGGTTTCCATGCCGTGCAGTGCAATCAGGATGCCCGCTGGCACGCCGTATTGCCGTTCGAGAGCGGCATAGAACTCGGGATTGCGCGCCTTGCGCTTGCGGCCCTGTGCGACGATGGTCTCGGCGCCACGCACCTGCATGAACTTTTCCAGCGAGTACTTGAAGCTCTTCTGGCCGCGATCCGCACGGATCGTGGCCGTTGCATAGCTGGCCTGTTCCAGAGCGCTTAGACCCGCTTTGCCGATGCCGTTTCGCCGCGCCAACTGCGCGAACTCGGCCTTCCAGGCATTAAACCCCGTAGCGGTGTTGCCGCAGGTCAGAGCGGCGCTGATAGAGGGAAATTGGGCCAGGAACAGGGCCAGAAGGAGTGGACGCATGTCGGGTACCATGTCAGTTCTGTCAGATGTCAGGGCAGCGTGGGCGCGATCAGGAACATCGCCTTTAGCGCAGCGCCCGGTTGGACACCGGGCAGCGCTTCGCGAAAGACGCGGTCGATGGTGCCGTCGGCATACATTTCAGACAGCAGCGTATCGACCAGAAGACGGAAATCGCTGTCGCCTCGGGGCAGGGCAAGCGCTTGTTTTTCAAGCGTCAGGATCTCGTCCATAAGCTGGAAGCGGTCGGCCATCTTGCCCGCAAGATAGTTATATATCAGGATCGATTGATCGGCGAAATAGGCGTCGAGTGTACCATCGTTCAGCGCTTTGAACCCGGCCTTGTGATCGGTGAAGCGTTCGAAACGGGCCTCTAGCTCGGCAGCCTGAAACGAGTTCAAGACAGCCTGTTCGGTGGTGGTGTCGGCGCGAAAGCCTATGGTCTTGCCCGCAAGGTCAGACAGGTGAGTGCCCGCACCGCGCCGCGTGATAACGGAAGTCCCGTCCACATAGACCGGGATCGAGAAATCGACGATCTTCTGCCGCTCCAGCGTCACGGTCGCCGCGCCGCAGAGAATGTCGATTTCACCCTTGGCGATCCGTTCGAACCTGTCCGTGGTCGTAACCGGCACAAAGCTCGCCTTCAATTCGGCCATGTCCAGCCGGTCGGCCATTGATTGCGCCAGCCTGTCGCAGAGCAAAGGTGTATACCCCGCAGGTCGACCTTCGGCATCGGCAAAGGAGAGTGGTGCGGCGTCGACGCGGAATCCTATGGTGATTTTCCCGGTGTCGCGAATACGCTCGATGGTCTGGGCCGCAACAGTGCCGGCGGTCAGTGTGATCGCCAGTGTCAAAGCAAGAAGCCGCATGAAATAGTCCTTTGCCAGTAATACACATTCAGACTAGCCGGGCAGGGGCTTGGCTCAAAGGGGAATATGAACTCTGCTCGGGTCAAAAGGCGTAGGTAACTTACTTGGTGCCTGCCCGCCGCTGGGAGAATGCTCCGGACGTGGAAACAGCGTGGTGCGGATCAGCGGCACTTGAGTGACATCACCTTCGCTTTCCGCTCCAATCCAGAAGACATGGTATAGGCGGCTCCAACCGCTGCAACCTGGGCTGGCACGGAGCTTCTCGCATAGAGTGTGGTCGCCTGCTTGGTTTGCCCATCTCCGAGCAAAGTCACCATCTCGTGCCCGACTGCGATGATTTCATCTGCGCTCGCTTCGATCTCGTCCATCCGGGCCACAGCTTCGTCATCCATTCCTAATCGGCGGCCCGCGATCAGGATTGATTTTATCTCGCTTTGACCTTTGTCCATACGCTTGCCGAGAAACCCGGTTGGCCCAAAAAAACCACCGTCATCGAGGCTGCTGATCACGACATCGTGGTCAACTTCTAGAATGGCTTCGGATTGCGCTTGCATCAGAGTTCCGATCTCAAGGTGAAGTCTGCGAAAAACGGCAACAGCTTCTTGTTGTCGAAAAAGTTCTTGAACCTGGCAATCAGCGGATTGCGCAATCGAACGGACCGGCGCAAAGACCGCGATTGCACTGGATAGCACAACAGTCGAAACACGGAGAACTTGCGCAACTGCAAGTTTGGTTATCATGGGGCTGTCTCCTGGTTCGGAAGCCTAAGTCTAACATAGTTTGCTGAACTTGTCTGACCTGCGCAGAATGTATCGGCGGCGCTGAGCGGCGGCAACTTGGCGTCCGGAACCTCGTGGAAAAGAAAAGATGCTCAATTGCTCGTTCTACCGACGAAGGCTTTGTTGTATGATTTGACATCAACGGAACCGAGGAGTGGGAGGCGGATGCCGGTATTTATGGTAGAGCGCGATCTCAAGGGGATCGCTATGGAAGACCTGGCAGGGGCGCAGAAGGCCGCGATTTCGAAGGCGGCGGAAATGCGCGCGGCGGGAACCGAAATCCGATATATCCGGTCGACGTTTGCGCCGCAGGACGGACGTTGCATGTGTCTTTTCGAGGCCGAGACAGCCGACGACGTGCGCGCCCTGAACGACCAGGCGGGCTTGCCCTATAGCGGTATCGTCACGGCGATGGATCTGACGCCATAGTCTTTGACGATTGGCCTTGAAGAATCTCATTTGATCTCCTGACCAAGGGTCCAAGGTTGAATTCAGACACGGAAACGAAAGTCGATTTGCCAACGTTTCAAGCCATGCGGGAACGTGAGGCGGCATCGCGTGACATTCTTCAGGTCATTACCCGCTCTCGCGAAGACAGCCTCCCGGTATTCGATGTGATCCTGGCCCATGCGCGCCGGTTGTGTGACAGCCTGCATGCAGGGCTTTTTCTTTTGTCGGATGACGGGCAGGAACTGCAATTGACCGCTTATCAGGGCGAAGACGAATGGCTGGTTGCGTTGCATTTCCAGAAACCGCCCCGATTGGAAGACGTTGCCAACCCGCTGGTGCGCGCGGCGGTATCGAGAACGGTTGTTCATATTCCCGATACCGAGGATGTCGCCACAAGTCAGGATACCGGCGCGGCAAGAAGTATGCTGCACGTCCCTTTACTGGCGCGTGATCGGTGTCACGGCGTTCTGAGCCTGGCCGGACGCGTTCCCGGGGCCTTTTCAGGCACTGATATCGAGCTGATCCAGTTGTTTGCCGACCACGCAATGATCGCCGTCGAGAATGTCCGGCAGTTTTGTGCGCTGAAGGACAAGACCGAAGAGGTGGAAACACTCAACCAATCGCTGCAAGATCGGGTCGACACGCAAGTGGCCGAGATCGAACGCATGGGGCGGCTCAAACGGTTTCTGCCACCCGCGGTGGCCAATGCCATTGTCTCCTCAGGTTCGGACAGAATGCTGTCCAGCCACCGCGCCCTGCTGGGGGTGTTGTTTTGCGATATTCGCGGATTTACCGCATTTTGCGAAACCGCCGAACCCGAAGAGACCATCGAGGTCTTGCAGACTTATCATGAGGAGATGGGCAAGCTGATCAATGCCCATGGGGCGGGCGTCGATCACCGGATGGGGGATGGGATCATGGTTTTGTTCAATGATCCGATACCCTGCGATAACCCGGCCGGCCAAGCCGTGCGGTTGGCCGTTGCGATGCGCGAAAGGATGGCGGACCTCGGTCGGCAGTGGAAACGGCTGGGGTACCGTCTGGGATTTGGTGTTGGTGTATCGATGGGGTATGCCACTGTCGGAATGGTCGGGTCCGAAGGGCGGTTTGATTACACCGCGTCCGGGACCGCGATAAACCTCGGTTCCAGACTTTGCGACGAGGCTGAAGACGGAGAGATTCTTCTGAGCACGAGAGCGGCTATCGCGGTCGAAGATGAATTCCGGGTGGTTTCACGTGGTTCCCTGCATCTGAAAGGAATACGGGAGCCGATTGAGGTTTTCAGGCTGGAAGACAGCCCGGAAGCAACTCAGTTGCCTTAAGTGCTTGACGATTGAGCAATTGCCGATTCCAGCCCTGAATTCGCTGGACTATGAACCAATCAAAGAAAGAGGGCGCCCCGAAGGACGCCCCCCATCTGAGATACAGGCTGAGATCAGCAGCTGTAGTACATGCCGAATTCCACCGGGTGCGGGGTGTGCTCGTACTTGTGGACCTCTTCCATCTTCAGCTCGATATAGCCTTCGATCTGGTCCTTGGTAAACACATCGCCCTGCAACAGGAAGTCGTGGTCTGCCGCCAGGCATTCCAGCGCTTCGCGCAGCGAGCCGCAGACGGTCGGGATGCCGGCCAGTTCCTCGGCGGGCAGGTCGTAAAGGTTCTTGTCCATTGCCTCGCCCGGATCGATCTTGTTCTTGATGCCGTCAAGACCGGCCATCAGCAGCGCGGCAAAGGCCAGATAGGGGTTTGCCGACGGATCGGGGAAGCGGGCCTCGACGCGCTTGGCTTTCGGCGACTCGGTCCATGGGATACGAACGCAGCCCGAGCGGTTGCGGGCCGAATAGGCGCGCAGAACGGGGGCCTCGAAACCGGGGATCAGACGCTTGTAGCTGTTGGTGCCCGGGTTGGTGAACGCGTTCAGCGTCTTGGCGTGCTTCAGAATGCCACCGATGAAATAAAGCGCTTCCTGGCTCAGATCGGCATATTTGTCGCCGGCAAAGAGCGGCTTGCCGTCTTTCCAGATCGACATGTTGACATGCATGCCCGAGCCGTTGTCGCCATAGATCGGCTTCGGCATGAAGGTGGCCGACTTGCCATAGGCGTGGGCCACGTTGTGGATCACGTATTTGTATTTCTGGATCTCGTCGGCCTGCTTGGTCAGCGTGCCGAAGATCAGGCCCAGTTCGTGCTGGCAGGACGCCACTTCGTGGTGGTGCTTGTCGACCTTCATGCCCATGCGCTTCATGGTCGAGAGCATTTCCGAACGCAGATCCTGCGCTTCGTCGGTCGGATTGACCGGGAAATAGCCGCCCTTGAGACCGGGACGGTGACCCATGTTGCCGGTCTCGTATTCAGTATCGGTGTTCCAGGACGCGTCGGTTGCGTCGACTTCATAGGATACCTTGTTGATGGTGTTCGAGAAGCGCACGTCGTCGAACAGGAAGAACTCGGCCTCGGGGCCCATATAGGCCACATCGCCGATACCCGATGCCTTGAGATAGGCCTCGGCCTTGGCGGCGGTGCCGCGTGGGTCGCGGTTGTAGGCCTCGCCGGTGTCGGGCTCGACCACCGAGCAATGAATGCAGATGGTCTTTTCCGCGTAGAACGGATCGACATAGGCGCTCTCGGTGTCGGGCATCAGTTTCATGTCCGATGCTTCGATCGACTTCCAGCCGGCAATCGACGAGCCGTCGAACATGAAGCCTTCTTCCAGGAAATCCTCGTCGACCAGATCGGCCACGACGGTCACGTGCTGAAGTTTGCCCCGGGGGTCGGTAAAGCGGATGTCGACATACTCGGCACCCTCGTCCTTGATCAGCTGAAGAACTGCGTCCTTGCTCATACTCTGTTGTCCTCTGCTAGAGTGTGTTCGGGTCAAAGCGCGTCCGAACCGGTCTCGCCGGTACGGATGCGGATGGCTTGTTCGATGGTCGAGACAAAAATCTTGCCGTCACCGATCTTGTCGGTCTTGGCGGCGCCCACGATGGCCTCGATGGCGGCGTCGACCTGATCGTCGTCCAGCACCACTTCGAGTTTCACCTTGGGCAGGAAATCGACCACATATTCGGCACCGCGATAGAGCTCGGTATGGCCTTTCTGACGGCCAAAGCCCTTGACCTCGACCACGCTGAGGCCCTGGACGCCCACGTCTTGCAGCGCCTCTTTCACCTCGTCCAGCTTGAACGGTTTGATGATCGCTTCGATCTTCTTCATCGCGGTGCTCCTTGCAAGCTTGTCAGCCCGCCTCAGATCACGTCTAAGCTGAGGTCACAATGCGATTGCCGAAATCAGCCGGTGCAGATGCGGCAAAAATGGGCATGAGGTGAAAATTTCATCATGACGCACAAAAAAGCATCAAAATTGAATCGCGAGTGATCGGAACATGGCTGAACTGCTCACCGCAGCACAGATGCGGGCAATAGAACAAGCGGCCATTGCCTCGGGCGAGGTAACCGGGCTGGAGTTGATGGAGCGCGCGGGCCGCGGCGTGGTCGAGGCGATTTTCGAGGAATGGCCGGAACTGGCGGAAGAGCGGGGGCCAGCCCCCGCACCCCCGGGATATTTGCAGCAAGAGGAAGGGGCATGGCGCGCGGTGGTCCTGTGCGGGCCGGGCAACAATGGCGGTGACGGGTTCGTGGTGGCGCGGCTGTTGCGCGCGCGCGGCTGGGCCGTGGAGGTATTCCTTTATGGGGCGCCCGATAAGCTGCCGCCGGATGCGCGGGCGAATTATGAACGGTGTTGCGAGGCGGGGAAGGTTCAGGCCTTTGCGGAGTTTGAGCCAGAAAACTGGAATTGGCAAACCGGAGAGGTTGGAGAGGTCGATCTCATAGTGGATGCGGTTTTTGGCACTGGGTTGGTTCGCCCGGTCGGCAGCGAGATCTGGCTGCATGAGAAGATCGGTGTGCTCACATCTGGGGTGGTCAACGCGCGTCGCGTGGCAATTGATCTTCCTTCTGGATTATGTGCCGACAGCGGAAAGCCTCTCATTGATACCCAAGATGAGATCGGGCGTGGAAAGCTGGAATTTGAACTGTCTGTGAGTTTTCATCGCGAGAAAGTTGGGCATCGAATTTCAGATGGACCGGCTTTTTGCGGAAAAACAGTGGTGAAGAGCATCGGCTTGGATGACTTGCCATCAAGTCGCGCTGCCGCAAGGGAGCTTGCCAGCGAAATTGTGCGCCTGACGCAACCAAGGCTGTTGGACAAGGCGGCGGAGTCCCACAAATACACGCACGGCCACGCCCTTATCCTCTCCGGTGGGTCCGGCAGGACCGGCGCGGCGCGGTTGGCGGCGCGCGGTGCGCTCCGGATCGGGGCGGGGCTGGTGACGCTGGGGGTGCCACCCAACGCGCAGCAGGAGGTTGCCTGTCAGATCACCGCGCTGATGCTGGCGCGGATCGACGGCGCCGAAGGGTTTGCGGCGGTGTTGGATGATACCCGCCTGAATGCACTTTGCCTGGGGCCGGGCATGGGCATCGAACGGGCGCGCGATCTGGTGCCGGTGGCGCTGGCCGCGCGGTGCGCAACGGTGCTGGATGCCGATGCGCTAACTGCCTTTGCCGAGGATCCGGCCGAACTGTTTGCCCAACTGCATGAGGCTTGCGTTCTGACCCCGCATGGCGGCGAGCTTGCGCGGCTGTTCCCGGATATTGCCGCGAAGCTGAACGCGCCCGCAATGACGGGACCGGCCTATTCCAAAGTGGACGCCACCCGCGAAGCGGCAAAGCGCGCGGGCTGTGTGGTGCTGTTCAAGGGGGCAGATACGGTGATCGCGGCGCCCGACGGGTGCTGCTCGGTCAACTCGGCCCATTACGAGCGCTCCGCGCCCTGGCTGGCCACCGCCGGGTCGGGCGACGTGCTGGCGGGTTTCATCACCGGGCTGCTGGCGCGCGGCTTTGCGCCCATGCAGGCGGCCGAGACCGCCGCCTGGCTGCATGTGGAATGTGCGCTGGAATTCGGCCCCGGGCTGATCGCCGAGGACCTGCCGGAGCAATTGCCGGCGGTATTCCGGAAACTGGGCGTCTAAGCGGCGAGGCGGCCCGCGGCGGGCAGGCATTGGCCCGCCACTTCCAGCCCGCCGGCATAGAGCACATGAGCGGCGTCGAAATGCAGTTGGAACAGCTGCATGTCACGCGGACCCAGATCGCAGATGAACTCTCCATCCACCAGCGCATCGGCCCGCACCATGGCCTGCTTGGTGCCAAACAGCGCCTGCGCCCGCCAGTCGCGGATCAGAACGGCTTGTCCGGCGGGCAGGATCAGGTCGCAATCGGGCCGCGTATCGCCCAGCGACCCGGCGGCAAAGCGGATTGCACGCACGGTCTGGCGCGCGCGGGTGACGTGATGCAGCGGGGCAAAGCCATGGTCGCGGGTGATGATCCGGTCCCCCGGCGACACAAATTCGACAGGTAGCTCTCCATCCTGCGTCAGCAGGGAAGTACCGGCCAGAAAACCTGCTTCGGGCGCCGGCTCAATTTCCGGGTTGGGGTACGACGCTTTGCCCGCAGCAAGCGCGGCTGCCTTTGCGCTCATGTTTGTTCCCTCAGTCTGCTCGATATTTTTTGGGACAGGAATATGGCAAAAACATGTATATGTCGCGGCGCATTGCTGTCGATTTTAGATAAATTCGAGCAGGCGTGACTTTACGGTATCGTGTCATGTGCGGGCAGATTGCCTCTCGCGCTTGGCTGAAAGCTTTGCTATTCAGCGCGTCACGGTACCGCTCCATCGGGCCGTGACTGCGGGTGTGGCGGAATTGGTAGACGCACCAGATTTAGGTTCTGGCGCCGCAAGGCGTGGGGGTTCAAGTCCCTTCACCCGCACCAATCTCAAATTCTGAAACTGTGTATCTTGCTGCGGCGCCCGGATCCTGTGCCAACGTCGCCTGATATGCCTCAGGCCGGCAGGCGGGCACCGGTGGCCATACGGTTCCACAGGTTGATCATCGCGACCGAGGCAGTGAGCGCTGCCACTTCCTGTGTCGACAGCTCCGCGCGCGCCACCGCATAATCGGCATCCGACACTTCGGACCCTTCGAGCCGGGTCAATGTCTCGGCCCAGGCCAGCGCCGCCCGATCGCGGGCGGTGAAGACACTTGTTTCGGGCCACACCGCGACCAGATGCAGCAGCATGTCAGGCAGCCCGTCCTGCTGCGCCTCTTTCACATGCATGTTGACGCAATAGGCGCAGCCGTTGATCTGCGACACCCGGATCTTGGTCAGGTGAACCAGACGCCTGTCGGGATTGGCCTGCGTGATGGTGGCGTCCAGCGACAGCATGGCGTCATAGACCCGGGGTATTTCCTTGGTGAAGTTGAAGCGCATGGTTTGGTGTCCTTTCATGCAGGTGGTTGCGCGAATCGTGGATACTTTATATCCACGAATGATCATGGCAAGCGGGATCGGCAGAGCCAGAGCGGAGGCAGGGCATGCGGAGATTGGGCGACGGCGTCGAGGTGGCGTTGCATTGCGCGGCGGTACTGGCCGAGCTTCCGGCGGGCAAGGTCCTGTCGGGCCGCGACCTGGCGGTTCTGCATGGTGTCTCGGAAAGCTACCTGCTCAAACATATGCGGGCATTGACCGCCGCCGGGGTCACCGAGGCGGTGCCGGGGCCGCGCGGCGGGTTCCGTCTGGCACGCGCGCCGGAGCAGGTCTCGCTGCTTGATGTGGTCGAGGCGGTGGATGGCCCCGGCCCGGCCTTTGTCTGCCGCGAGATCCGGCAAAAGGGCGATGTGACCAGCAACGACCCCTGCGCTTATCGCAAGGACTGTTTTATCAAACGTCGCATGCTGGCCGCCGAACAGGCCTGGCGCGCATCACTGCGGGGGCAGACGCTGGCCGATCTTATGACGGATGCCCGAGCCGAGATCGGGTCCGGCAACTTACGCGCCGTCGCTGGGTTCATCGAAGAAAAACAACGGTGAGGCGCGCTGTCCTCTTTCGATGATACAGTGCGTTTCGAGCAAGAAACCCGGGTTCCGTTGTCCTTCCCTATAGGGAGAGACGACAGGAAGGGGGTGGGTCTGGTTCCGGTGGCAGGGAACTGATTTCCCCCAACCAGAAGGATCCATTTCATGTCTTATCTCGATATCAACGCGCTTGAAGCGACCCCGCAGCGGGTGCTGGACCAGTTCGCCGCCGCCAACTCCTCTGCGCCCGCGGTGCTGATGGAGGTTTGGCGCGCCGGGGCGAGCGTTGCCAAGGCCCATGGCGTGACCGAACTGGGCAGCGGTCCGGCGGCCAGCGCCGATGATCGGTTCGAGGTCGGCTCGCAAAGCAAGATGATGACCGCCGTCCTGGTGCTGCAACTGGTGCAGGAAGGCAGCATCGGGCTTGACGACAAGCTCAGCGATCACCTTGACCTGTCTGGCCTGCCCGATATCGCCAATCTCGAAACCGCCACCATCCGGCATCTGCTGGCCAACCGGTCGGGTATTCCCGATTTCGACACGGTCATGGGCGATAGTGGCCTGCCGGTGTTTATCGAGAATATCATTGCCAATCCGGATGTGCCGCAGGGACCCGACGAGATGCTGGCCATTGCCGCCGGGCATCCGGCGGCATTTGCGCCGGGGCAGGGCTATGAATATTCCAACACCAACTTTCTGCTGCTGGAGAAACTGATCGAACAGGTCACCGGCAACAGTATGGGGCACGCGCTGACAGCCCGCATTTTCGATCCGCTGGGCATGGACGATACCCTGCCAGGCGCGTTGGAGCGGCCCGCCGATATCCTTCACTCCTAAGCCACCCTTCCGGACGGCACGCCTCTGGAGGTCACCAATGTGCCGATCAATCTGGGCGGCTCGGGCGGGGTGGTTTCGACCTCCGCCGACATGATCCGGTTTCTCGATGCGCTCCTGGTCTCCGAGACGCTTCTTTCGCCCGAGATGCTGGCGCTGATCACGGATTACCGCGATGCCGACAACCGGCCCAGCGGCGATGGCAACGGGCTGGGGCTCGGCGCCTCCGAACTCAAGGGCCAGCATTTCGGGGGTTTTTCGGCGGCATGCTGGGCATCAATTTGGGCACCATCCTGCATGTGGAAAGCGGCACCATCGTTTCGGTCGCGGTAACCCATTCGGGGGTAGAGCCACCGACCCTGGTGCTGTCTGCTTTCGAGCAGATCTTTAGCGATGGTCGTTGGGCCAGCTTCGATCCCAACGATGGCAGTTTCATCATCGAAGGCGCGACCGCCGAGATCGACCTCTACGAGGATATCTCGGCCACGGGTGCGGTTGAAACGGTGCTGACCAAGGGCGATGTGTCGCTGTCCTTTGCCGGAGACATGGCCGGGTTCGACGCGGTGCGGTTGAGTTTCTCCGATGGATCGGTGCTGCGTGTGGCCGATGCGGGTGGCGAACGGATCGACATTCTATATAATACGCGACTTTCGGCTGGGGACGATGCCGGGTCGGTTGGTCCGGGCAGGGCCGACAACCGATTGATCGGTCTGGGCGGCGATGACAGCTTGTTCGGCGGTCACGGCGATGACCGGATCAGTGGCGGCGCCGGCAATGACCGGTTGAGCGGTCGGGATGGCGATGACAGGCTGGACGGTGGCGCCGGACCCGACCTGCTCGATGGGGGACGGGGCGACGACCAGCTATCGGGGGGTGCTGGCAGCGATCATCTCAGCGGCGGGCGCGGCGATGACACGCTGGCGGGGGGCGCCGGGCATGACATGTTGAGGGGGGGCGGATGTCTTTGTGTTTGGCTCGGGCAGCGGCCATGACCATGTCCTGGACTTTCAGGCGGGGGTCGACCGTCTGGGCCTTTCCGCCGCTGGCATCAGCTTTGCCGATCTCACGATAAGCGCGCCTGCCAGCGGCTTTGCGCATGTTGCCTTCGGTCAGACCGAGATCACCCTGACCGGTGAGTTTTCCGTCCTGACCGAGGCCGACTTCCTGTTCTGATCATGCTAACACCGGGCGGCGCGGCTATGGACGCGCCGCCCGCCACTGCCAAGGATTCCAATGGCCCCGTCTGTGAATGCTCCGGATATTGCGACCTTCGAAGTGGCGCTTACCATGGCGATGCTTGTTCTGTCGCTGTTCTGCACCCATGCGTTGTGCCTGTCGCGCAAGGGGCTGGCGGTGCGCTGGCCGCTGGTTGCGTTCTTTGTACTGAACGCCATCAGCCTGTTGCGGTACATGTTGCGCGGGCTCGATCCGGGGATGGAATGGCCGCGGCTTCTTTTGCTGATGGAGCTTGGCAATATACCCGTCAACTTGGCGCAGCCGCCGCTGATTTGGTTCTATGTCTGCCTTCTGACCGGCGCCGGGCGTCCGACCCTCCGCAGGCGCCAGCTCTGGCACTTGCTGCCCGCGGCTCTGGCGGTGGGGTTTGCCGGGTTTTCCTTTTGCCAGCCGCAATCGACCTTTGACAACCTGATCCTTCCCTTTGCTGAGATGAGCTGGGTCGAGCGGGGGCTTGTTCTGGGTTTCTATCTGGCCACGGCGCTGTTTCACCTGATGGGGCCGGTCTTCAGCGTCATGGTGATCCGGCGGCTGATGCACTATCGCATCGCGCTAAAGGACCTCTTCGCCAGCACCGAGCGGCGCGAGATGCGCTGGTTGCGCTGGCTGGCGCTTATGTCGCTGGGATTCTGGTGCGTCAATATCGTCGAGGTGCTGCTGGAGGTGCTCGAGATCGGCTTTCACCCGGTCAATCCCTGGCTGGAACTGGCGGTCCTGGCTGCGGCGCAGTTCCTGTTGATCTGGGTGCTGGGCCTTTGGGGTCTACGGCAGAAACCAGGCCTGATGCCGCCCCCGCGCCTGTTGCCGCCGATGTCCGTGTTCACACCCGAGCCGATGCCGCCCGCGCCGCGCAAATACGGCAACTCGGCGCTCAGCGATGGCAGGATGGACCGTTTGAGCGACAAGATCCGCCTGCTGATGAAGGTCGAACACCTCTATCGCGATCCGGACCTGACGCTCTGGGATCTGGCGACCCGGCTGGGCGCCTCGACCAACCATGTCTCACAGGCGCTGAACGACAGGGTGGGGCAGTGTTTCTTCGATTATGTCAATGAATGGCGCGTGCGCGACGCGGCCATCCGGCTGTGCGGTTCGGAAACGGCGGTGCTGGATGTGGCCTTTGCCGTGGGGTTCAATTCGAAATCGGCGTTTTACAAATCGTTTCGTCGGGTGTTCGAGATGACGCCGATCCAGTATCGCCAACGCCATCGCCCGGCTTAGCCCCGGACCACAGCCGCGCCGCGATCAAACACCCGATCACGCCCAGCAGCGCCAGCACTGTCAGCGCCCCCTGCGGCGGGACGACGGTGGCCAGCCAGCCGGCCAGTGGATAGGCCAGCAGCCAGCAGGCATGGGAGAGCGAGAACTGCGCCGCAAACAGCGCGGGCAGATCCTCGGATCCGGCCGAGCGGCGCAACAGGCGGCCCGAGGGTGTCAGCGCCGAGGCAAAGCCGATGCCGCTCACGAACCAGGCCAGCAGCAGCGGCGGCGCGCTCAGACCCGTTAGAGCCACCCAGAGCGCCAGCGCCAGCCCGGTCACCGCCATCGCCGCGCCGCCCGCCAGCATGATTGGCCGGTCGCCCAGACGCGCCAGCAGCCGGGGCAGGGCAAAGGCCGCCAGCATCGAACCGCCGCCATAGGCCCCCAGCGCCAGCGCCACCATCCGGTCCGAACCACCCAGTTCGCTCTTGACCAGAACCACCGTGTTGACCAGCACCATGGCGCCGGGCATCGCCACGGCAAGGTTCAGCGCCAAAAGCCCGCGCAGCCGGGGGATCGAGAGATAGAGGCGCAGGCCCCGCAGGCTGCGCGTCGCCAGCCCGCCGCTGCGGCTGGTGCCGGGCTTGGGCAGAACGACCGAGACTACCAGCAGCGCCGAGCCGACAAAACCCAGCGCGGTGCCCAGAAACAGCGCGTTGAAGCTGACCAGCCCCAGCAGCAGCGCCGCCAGCGTGGGGCTGACGAGGCTTTCCAGATCATAGGTCAGGCGGCTGAGTGACAGCGCCTTGGTATAGTCCTCTTCCTCGGGCAGCAGGGAGGGGATGGTGGCCTGAAAGGCCGGGGTGAACCCGGCCGAGGCGGCCTGTAGCACGAAGATCAGCAGGTAGACCTGCCAGATCTCGGTGACCAGCGGCAGGCAGGCCGCCGCCGCCGCCCGCACTAGGTCCAGCGCGACCAGCACTCGGCGCCGGTCCATCGCCTCGGTCAGGGCGGCGGCGAGCGGCGAGAGAAACACATAGGCCAGCATCTTGATGGTGAGCGCGATGCCCAGCACCAGACCGGCGCGCGGCCCTGCCAGATCATAGGCCAAGAGGCCCAGCGCCACGGTGGCGAGCCCGGTTCCGGTCAGCGCCACCACCTGCGCGGCAAAGAGATGCCGGTAGGCACGGTGGCGCAGCACGTCGAACATGAGTGCCCTCTCTCAACCCATCATGGTCATTCGGCGGCGGTTGGGGGCGGCGTCTTGGGGCTGCCCTTGATGCGCTCGCGCACGCCCTGCATCACCGCATAAAGCACCGGCACCAGAACGACACCGATCACCGTCGCGGCCAGCATGCCGCCAAACACCGCCGTGCCGATCGCCTTCTGGCTGGCGGCACCGGCGCTGTTGGCGGTCAGCAACGGTACCACCCCCAGGAGGAAGGACAGCGCCGTCATCATCACCGCGCGAAAGCGCTGATGCGCCGCCTCGGCGGCAGCTTCGCGGATGCTCATCCCCTTGGCGCGCTGTTCCATCGCGAATTCCACGATCAGGATACCGTTCTTGGAGGCCATGCCGACCAGCATGATCATGCCGATCTGGGTATAAAGGTTGATATCCGACCCGACGATGGCGACCGCCAGCACCGCACCGAACATCGCGACGATGACCGACAGCAGGATCGAGACGGGCATCGACCAGCTTTCGTATTGCCCGACCAGGAACAGGTAACCGAACAACACCGCCAGACCCAGGATCACCTGGACCATCCCGCTCGAACTCAACTGTTGCTGCGCGGTGCCGGTCCATTCAAAGGCATATCCGGGGGGCAGGGCGTTGGCCGTTTCCTCGGTCATCACCTGGATCGCGTCACCGGTGGACAGGCCAGGGGTGGGAACCGCCGTCACCGTGGCGGAGCGGAACAGGTTATGCCGTTTGAGCAGCACCGGCCCGAGCACGTTTTCGACATCGACCAGCGTGCCCAGCGGCACCATCTCGCCCTTGGTGGAACGGACGTAGAGGTTGCCGATATCCTCGACCTTGTCGCGATAGCTGCCCTCGGCCTGGATCATCACCCGGTAGACCCGCCCGAACAGGTTGAAGTCGTTGACGTAATACGATCCCAGATGCGCCTGCATGGTCTGGAACACCTCGGCCACCGAGACTTGCAGAGTCTTGGCCTTTTCGCGATCCAGATCGACAAAGAGCTGCGGCACGTTCGCACGGAAGGTGGTGTAGCTTTGCGCGATCTCGGGGCGCTGGTTGGCGGCATAGACCAGCGAACCGACGGCCGAGGCCAGATCCTGGGCCGAGCCGCCGCCGGTCTGCTGAACCTCCATCTCGACGCCTGCCGACATGCCCAGGCCCTGGATCGGGGGCGGGTTGAAGGCCACGATCGAAGCCGCGCTTTCGCCCCAGGCGATGGCCAGGATCTGGTCCAGGATCGCGTTTGCGCTCAGATGCTCGTCTTGCCGTTCGCTCCAGTTCTTGAGGTTGACGATGATCATGGCGCCATTCGGGGTCACGCCGTTCAGCATCGAAAACCCGTTGACCAGAACAGTGTTGGCGACACCGTCAATGGCCCGGAACTGTTCGTTCAGCCGGTCGGTGACCGTTTCGGTCCGCGCCAGCGTGGCGGCGTCCGGCAATTGCACGTCGACAAACAGATAGCCGTTATCCTCCAGCGGCAGGAACCCTTTGGAGGTATTGCCGAACAGGGTCCCGGTTCCCACACCCAGCGCCGCGATGATGCCAAGCGAGACGACCGGCACGATCAGCAGCTTGCGCACGATGGCGACATAGCCGTCGCGGGTCTTGCCAATGACCCCTTCGAACAGGGCCAGGAGGCCGGTGGGCGGGCCGGAGCGGGCCTTGAGCACCAACCCGCAAAGGGCCGGCGACAGGGTCAGCGCGTTGATCGAGGAGATCACGACCGCGGTCGAAATGGTGATGGCGAACTGCGAATAGAGCCGTCCGGTGATGCCCGGCATGAAGGTGACCGGAACAAACACCGCCAGCAGCACCAGCGTGGTCGCGATCACCGGGCCGGTGATCTGGCCCATCGCCTTGCGCGTCGCCTCGGGCGGGCTCAACCCCTCTTCGGCGATGATACGTTCGACGTTTTCCACCACTACGATGGCATCGTCCACCACGATGCCGATGGCCAGCACCAGTGCAAACAGCGAAATGGTGTTGAGCGACATGCCAAAGGCCAGAAGAAAGGCGAAGGTGCCGATCAGAGAGACCGGGATCGCCACTGCCGGAACCAGTGTGGCCCGCCAGCTTCCCAGGAAGACGAATACCACCGACACCACCAGAACAAAAGTCAGCATCAGGGTCGAGACCACGTCATTCAGCGACTGTTCGACAAAGTCGGTGGTGTTGAAGGGAATCTCGTATTCGACATCGGCTGGAAAGGCCCGCGAGAGCCGTTCCAGCTCGGCGGTGACACGCTCGGACACCGCCAGCGCGTTGGCACCCGGCGCCTGATAGATCGCCAGGATCGTCGCCTGCTTGCCCTGGAAATATCCGGACGCGTTATAGAACTGGGCTCCCAGTTCGACACGGGCGATATCCCGGACCCGCACGATCGCCCCGGCATCGCCGGTCCTTACCACGATATTCTCGAATTCCTGGACCGAACTCAGGCGGCCCTTGGATTTGATCGTGTACTGAAAGGTCTGACCCTCGGGCGCAGGCGGTGCACCGATCTGGCCCGCCGATACTTCGAGGTTCTGTTCCCGGATGGCGCCGATCAGGTCGCCGGGGGTGATCCCCAATGCGGCCATCTTGTCCGGGTCCATCCACATGCGCATGGCATATTTCAGGTCGGTCAGCACGTCGGCCTTGCCCACCCCCTGAACCCGCGCCAGCGCGTCCTTGAGGTTGATCGAGGCGTAGTTCGACAGGAAAACGCTGTCATATGTGTCGTTGGGCGAAGTGAGCGTGACAACCATCAGCATGTTGGTCGAAGACTTCTGGGTCACCACGCCCGAATTCGTCACCTCGGTCGGCAGCGCGGACAGCGCCTGCGCCACCCGGTTCTGCACGTTGACCGAGGCGATGTCGGGATCGGTGCCGACCTCGAAGGTCACGCTCAGCGAATACGATCCGTTGTCGGCCGAGCTGGACGTCATGTAGAGCATGTCGTCGACGCCGTTGACCTGCGCCTCGATCGGGGCGGCCACCGCGTTTTCAACCGTTTCCGCGTTGGCGCCGGTATAGTTGGCCGAGACACTGACCACCGGCGGTGTGATATCCGGGAACTGGGCGACCGGCAGGGCCATGTAGCCGATGGCCCCCATGATGGTCAGAACCAGAGAGATGACAAAGGCCAGTTTCGGCCTGCTGATGAAAAGCGCCGAGAACATGGCTTATTCCTTGGGCTGTTCGGCGGCCACGACGGCGTCGACGGCCACACCGGGTCGGACGCGTTGCAGGCCTTCGACGATGACGCTTTCACCTTCGCGCATGCCGTCCAGCACGATGATGGCGTTGCCGACCGTGTCGCCGGTGGTAACATAGCGTTGTTCGACCATCTGCTTGTCATTGACCACCAGCGCAAACTCGCCGCGCTGGTCGCGCTGCAAGGCCGCCTGGGGGACCAGGACCTGTGTTGTCGGCTCCAGCGCCGAAATGCGCACATGCACAAAGGAGCCGTCCACGATCAGCCGTTTCTCGTTGGCGAATTCGGCGCGCAGGATAATGGCGCCGGTCAGCGGGTCGATCCGGTTGTCGATGAACACGATACGTCCGGTTTCATCCAGGTTGGTACCGTTGGGCAGGGTCACATGCACATCGGGGCTGCGCTGGCTATGGGCCAGGCTGTCCGTGGTTTCCCCCAGTTCCTGAAGCACATTGACCAGCTGTTTTTCGTTCAGGGCGAAGCTGACATAGATGGGCGTCTCGCGCACCAGGGTCACAAGCGGAGGGTTGCTGGGCCCCACCACATCGCCTTCCGAGGTGGCGACGCGCCCCATGCGGCCCGGGAAGGGCGCGCGGATCTCGGTATAGCTGAGGTCAAGCTCGGCCTGCTGGATCGCCGCTTGCGCCGATTTTACCGCCGCTTCGGCCACCAGTTCGTTGGCGCGGGCGATATCGACCTCGGAGGCCGGGGTTGCCTCACGCCGCAGCAATTCTTCCTTGCGCGCCAGTTCCACCTTGGCCAGTTCCAGATTGGCCTGGGCTTTGTCCAGGTCCGCCTTGCGGGCGTCAAGCGTCGCTTGATAGAGGTCGGGTTCGATGCGGAACAGCAGGTCATTCTCGTTCACAAGGCTGCCATCCTCGACCTTGCGCTCTTCGAGAAAGCCGTTCACGCGGGCCACGATATCAACCTTGTCGATGGCTTCGCCCCGGCCGATAAACACCGCCTCCTGCGTGATGTCCTGCGAATAAGCGGCAGCCACGGATACTTTGGGGGCGGGTTGGTCGGACGATTGCGCCGATGCGGAACAGGCAAGACCAAGGCCCAGTACGAGAGAGAGGGTCGTTGCCCGCCGCCCCGCGCCCGCTCTGGAAAATCCGAAAAAGGAAAAAGTGCCTGGCATGGAGAACCTCTTCAATAAAGTGTCTTGGCCGATATCGCCCGGGTTCGCCGATCTGCGCTCCGAGTCGATCAGGGTTTGTATCGACAATGACCGCAACGGCCGGAATTCTCAAGCAAACCGTGACCTTGTATGCCAGGGCGCGGTGTGGGGTTCCCTGCGGGGTTGGCGGGGTCTAGTCTTGACGGATCTGAAGAAAGCGGGAGACCGCCATGAGCAGGCCCGATGACGGCAGGCATTTTGTTTTTGTCCTCGACGAAGGCTTCACCATGCAGGCGTTTTCTTCGGCGGTCGAGGCGCTACGCCTGGTCGAGCGGGTGCGTCCGGGCTCGGGCTATACCTATAGCGCCGCCAGCCTGTCGGGTGAGCCTGTGGCAGCCTCGAACGGGTTCCGGCTGATTCCTGATTTTGCCGCCGCGCAGGTGCCGCCCCGGTCTGTTGTCGTGGTCGTGGCAGGCGTGCGCGCCAATCGCAGCGCGGAACCGGCGCTGGCGGCCCTGATCCGGCGTTGGGTGCGCCGGGGGCACCCGGTCTGGGGCATTTCGTCGGGCGTGGTGCGGCTGGCGCAGGCGGGCATTCTGGACGGTCGCCGTGTGGCTGCCCATTGGGAGGACGTCGCCTATCTGCGCGATTGCCACCCGCAGGTCAAAGTCAGCGCCTCCTTGTTCCTGACGGATGGCCCGATGATGACCTGTGCGGGGGGCGGGGCCGCGACCGACATGATGCTCAGCGTGCTGCGGCGCGATCTGGGCGCCGAGGTCGCCGACGAAATCGCCGCCCGGCTGGTGATCGACGCGATGCGCAGCGGTCAGGTCCAGCAGCGGCGCGCGCTTGAGATGCGGTTCGAGACGGTTGATCCCGTCGCCTTTGCCGCCCTGCGCCTGATGCGCGCCAATCTGTTCTCGCCGATGCCCATCGCCGACATAGCGCGCGTTCAAGGGGTAAGCGAGCGCAGGCTCGAGCGCGTCTTTGCGCAGCAGTTCGGCAAGACGCCCAATGCGCTCTATACGGAACTCCGCCTGACCGAGGCGCGGGCCGAGGTGCAGACGGGCCGTCGCAGCCTGACCGAGATCGCGCTCGACTACGGCTATGGTCCGGCAGGGTTCGGCCGTGCATACAAGCGGGTGTTCGGCCTGTTGCCATCGCAGGATCGTTTGTCGAATTAGATCAATCAGTGTGTCGTTTCTGATCAAGTTGGTTTCGAGCCCCTGTCGTAGGTTAAGCTCGATACCGATGGAGGTCCAATGACCCAACCCCTGATTATGGTTGCCCCAAACGGGGCGCGGCGTGGCAAGGAAGATCATGTCCGCCTGCCGCTCGACCTCGTAGAGATCGTGGCGGAGGCCCGCCTCTGCCACGCGGCCGGGGCCGATGCCTTGCATCTGCATATCCGCGACACATCCGGTATGCACTCGCTGGATGCGGGCCTCTATCGCGAGGCGCTGACTGAACTGGCGCGCTCCGTGCCGGGCATTGCGGTGCAGATCACCACCGAGGCGGCGGGTATCTACAGCCCGACCGAGCAATATGCCTGTCTCGACGCGCTGCGCCCGGCCTGGGCCAGCGTCTCGCTGCGCGAAATCGCCCGCGATCCGGATCTGGCACCGCGCCTTTATGCACTGGCCGCCGATCAGGGCATCCGCCTTCAGCATATCGCCTATGACCGCGGCGATCTGGACCTGTTGGCGCAGAGCCGGGCGACGGGCATCATCCGCGCCGAGCAGGACGAGGTGATCTGCGTACTGGGCGCCTATGCGCCGCCGCGGGCGGGGCGGCCCGAGGAACTGGCCGCACTTGCCCCGGCGCTGGATGGTTTGCGGCTGGGCCTGTGTGCCTTTGGTCCGCAGGAACAGGCCTGCCTGCTGGCCGGAGCGCGCGCGGGTGCCGAGGTCCTGCGCGTCGGCTTTGAAAACAACTTGCTGTCGCCCGATGGCACCCCCTGGCCCGATAATTCCGCCGCGGTGGCATCCCTGCGGCATCATCTGGAAAGGAAAGCGGCATGAGCCATGTCTTCCCCCGTCACTGTCACGCGCAACTGCCCACTGCCGTGGGCGGCGAGGGCTGTTACCTCATAGACAGCACCGGCAAGCGCTATTTCGACGCCTCGGGTGGGGCGGCGGTGTCCTGCCTTGGCCATTCCAACGACCGCGTGAAACAGGCGATCAAGGATCAGGTGGACCGGCTGGCCTTTGCCCATACCGGCTTTTTCACCTCTGATCCGGCCGAGGATCTGGCCGATCTCTTGATCGCCAACGCGCCGGAGGGAATCGAGCGCGTCTATTTCGTCTCGGGCGGATCCGAGGCGATCGAGGCTGCGATCAAGCTGGCGCGGCAGTACTATCTGGAAGTGGGGCAACCCGAACGGCGCCACCTGATCGCCCGGCGGCAGAGCTATCACGGCAACACGCTGGGGGCGCTGGCGGCGGGCGGCAATGCCTGGCGGCGGGCGCAGTTTGATCCGCTGTTGATTGGGGTCAGCCATATCGCGCCTTGCTATGAATATGCCGAGCGGGCCGAGGGCGAGAGCCTCGCCGAGTATGGACGCCGCGCCGCGGACGAGCTGGAGGCCGAGATCCTGCGGCTGGGCGCTGACACGGTGATGGGGTTTATCGCCGAGCCGGTGGTGGGCGCAACCCTGGGTGCGGTGCCTGCGGTCGAAGGGTATTTCGCCCGCATCCGCGAGATCTGTGACAAGTATGGCGTGCTCCTGATCCTGGACGAGGTGATGTGTGGCATGGGGCGCACCGGTCATCTCTTTGCCTGCATGGGCGAGGGAGTGCGGCCCGATATCGTCACCATCGCCAAGGGGCTGGGGGCGGGCTACCAGCCGGTGGGGGCGATGCTGTGCTCGGGGGCGATCTATGACGCCATCGCCAGTGGCTCGGGCTTTTTCCAGCACGGGCATACCTATATCGGCCACCCGGTTGCCACCGCCGCCGGGCTGGCGGTGTTGCGTGAGATGCTGGAGCGTGACCTGCCTGCGCGGGTGCGGGCGCTGGAACCGGTCATGGAACGGGAGTTGCGCAAGGCGTTTGGCCAGCATCCCAACGTGGGCGACATCCGAGGCCGGGGGCTGTTCTGGGGCGTGGAGCTGGTCGTCGATCGCGATGGCAAGGTGTCGTTTGACCCGGCGAAAGGCGTGGCGGGCAAGCTCAAGAAAGCCGCCATGGCGCAGGGGCTGATCTGCTACCCGATGCCCGGGACCCGTGACGGGCGCAATGGTGACCACGTTCTGCTGGCGCCGCCGTTTGTCATGGCCGAGGCGGATGCCGGGCTGATCGCCCAAAGACTTCAGGCCGCACTTGAGGACGTGTTGCGTTGACAAGCACAGCGGCTGAACGGGGCAGGAATTTGTAGTAAATTCCTGTCTCCAGCGCCTTGGAAAGGCGCTGGAACACGATTTGAATCAAATCGTGTTTACAAGGTTTCGGTGAAACCTTGTCGTGCGGTCAGGACCGCACGCCGGAAAACCGCTGCTGCCAGTCTTCGCGATCCTCGTCCGAGATCTTGGCAAACAGGACTTCGGGCACCGTGAAGGCGTGACCCGGGGCCAGAACGCTCAGCGCGCCTGCAACATCCTCGGGCCAGCTGTCGTCTGTCGTCTGCATCGCCTCCAGCATCCGCGCCGAGGAGGCGGGAATGAACGGGGCCGAGAGCACCGCGTAAAGCCGGATCAGGTTCAGACCCAGCCGCACCTGCGCCGCCGCCTGCACCGGGTCGGTCTTGAACAGGGTCCAGGGAGCGGCGCTTTGCAGATACTCATTGCCTGCCGCCCAGATCGCGCGCAACTCCTGCGCCGACTTGCGGACCTCCATCGCCTCCATATGCCCCTCGTAGGCGCGCACCCGCGTCGTCAGTTCCGCGATCAGCGCCTCTTCCTGCGGGCCATAGGTGCCGCCCTCGGGCACTTCCTCGCCGAACTTCGAGCGGCAGAACTTGGTGATCCGGCTGACGAAATTGCCCAGCACATCGGCCAGGTCCTTGTTCACGCTGGCCTGGAAGTTCTCCCAGGTGAATTCGCTGTCGCTGTTTTCCGGCGCATGGGACAAGAGCCACCAGCGCCAATAGTCGGCGGGCAGGATCTCCAGCGCCTGATCCATGAACACGCCACGACCCTGCGAGGTCGAGAACTGACCGCCATCGTAATTCAGGTAGTTGAAGGATTTCAGGTGATCGACCATCTTCCACGGCTCGCCCGAGCCGATCAGGGTGGCCGGAAAGCTCAGCGTGTGGAAGGGCACGTTGTCCTTGCCCATGAACTGCACATAGCGCACGTCATCCGCACCCTTGTCGGTGCGCCACCAGCGTTCCCATTCCGCGTCGCTCTTGCCATGCGCCTGGGCCCATTCGCCCGCGCAGGCGATGTACTCGATCGGCGCGTCGAACCAGACATAGAAGACCTTGCCCTCCATCCCCGGCCAGTCCTGCTCGCCCTTCTTCACCGGGATGCCCCAGTCCAGATCGCGGGTGATGCCGCGATCCTGCAAGCCGTCGCCGTCATGCAGCCATTTCTTGGCGATCGAAGTGGTCAGCAACGGCCAGTCGGTTTTCGAGTCGATCCAGGCGTCGAGCTGATCCTTGAGCGCAGACTGACGCAGGTAGAGGTGCTTGGTCTCGCGCACCTCCAGATCCGTCGATCCGGAAATGGCCGAGCGCGGCTCGATCAGGTCGGTCGGGTCCAGCTGCTTGGTGCAATTCTCGCACTGGTCGCCGCGCGCCTTGTCGTAACCGCAATTGGGGCAGGTGCCCTCGATATAGCGGTCGGGCAGGAACCGGCCATCGGCATTGGAATAGACCTGCCGCTCGCTCACTTCGCGGATCAGGTCGTTCTCGGCCAGCTTGCCTGCGAAATGCTGGGTCAGCCTGTGGTTCTGCGGGCTCGAAGAGCGCCCGAAATGGTCGAAGCTCAGGCCAAAGCGGCGGGCGATATCGGCCTGTACCCCGTGCATCTCGGCGCAATACTCGGCAACCGGCTTGCCCGCCTTGGCAGCTGCCAGCTCGGCGGGGGTGCCGTGCTCGTCGGTGGCGCAGAGGAACATCACCTCATTGCCCCGGCCGCGCTGATAGCGCGCATAGAGATCGGCGGGCAGCTGCGAACCCACCAGATTGCCGAGGTGCTTGATCCCGTTGATATAAGGGATCGCCGAGGTGATCAGAATACGTGCCATAGTCCCACTTCCGCGAAAATCGTGTGGGCTTCCTTTAGCGCAGGCGGGCAGGGGGAGAAATCCCCCTTTTCGGGGCAGGCCCTTAATTCTCTTCGCGCGAGCGTTTCAGAAGGCGCCCGATGGTGAACGAGGTCCGGGGCGAGAACACATAGCTGGTGCGCTCCTCGGGCGTGGGCCGGGCGCGCATGCGGGTCAGGCCAAAGCCGATCAGGAACAGATGCGCGGTGGCGATCAGGCCAAAGAGCGCGGGCGGTCCGAACCCTTCGATCAGGGTCGAGGCAAGGTAAGGCGCGGCGATGGCGCCGAGCGCGTACCAGAACATCAGCGCCGCCGACAGTTCCACGCGCTGTTCCGAAGTGGCGAAGTCGTTGGCATGGGCCGCCGAGATCGAGAAGATCGGGAAGGAAGTAAAGCCGAACAGCCCCGCCGCCAGCATCACGCCCAATGTGCCGGTGTCACCGGCCGCCGCGATCACACCACAGGCGCCCATCGCCGCGACCGAGACCCAGATCAGCACCCAGCGGCGGTCATACTTGTCGGCCAGCCACCCGACCGGGTATTGCGCCGCTACCCCGCCCAGCACAAAGGCGGCAAGGAAGAAGGCGATCTGGTTCACCGCCAGCCCAACCTCCTGACCATAGACCGGTCCGACCATCCGGAACGAGGCGGAACTGACGGCGGCCACAATCACACCGGCGACGGCGAGCGGCGAACAAGCCCAGGCCAACCCGGGCCGCAGACGCGGGGCGTCGGGGGTTTCGGGCTGGGACGCCTTGCTCAGCGTCAGCGGCAGAAGCGCCGCACAGCACAGGATCGCCAGCAGGTTGTAGGACACGTAGGCGGCAGGCGGCAGCACCGCGATAATCAGCTGCGCACAGAGCGAAGCGCCGGAATCGGCGATCCGGTAGGTGCCCATGGCGCGACCACGGATCTCGTTGGTTAGCTTGGCGTTAAGCCAGGCCTCAATCACCGTATAGCAGCCCGCGACGCAGATGCCCGACGCGACCCGCATCACGGCCCAGGCATAGGGATCCTCGGTCAGGGTATGGCCGATCAACCCCATGGCGCCCAGGGCGGTGCAGGCGGCAAAGGCGCGCGAATGGCCGACCGACCCCATCAGGCGCGGCGCCCACCAGCATCCGATGAAAAAGCCGAAGAAATGCGCCGAACCCAGCATGCCGATCTCTCCTTTGGAGAAACCCAGCGTGAAGCCTGAAATCGCATCCAGCGGCCCGACACCGCCGGTCGAGAGTTGCAGCAGGATGACGGACAGGAACAGGGCGGCAAAGGAAATGATTGTGCGCATGGTCTTGGCTGGTAATGGGGCGGGGCAGAACTGTCCTCTGATTTATCGACGTTTTGAGGTCGATTTCGACCCTTTTGTCATTCCGCGCGCCGGATCGTGGCGGTTATGTCCAGGTCGACCCGGTCCCGCACGATATCGGCGCGGCCCGATGCGCCAAAGGCACGGCGGCTGATACTGCCAGTCAGCCGGATTTCGAGGAGATCCAGATCCTCGGGCGGGCTTCCGGGCTGACGGTAAAGCGCCGCTCGCAGCGTCACGGGCCGGGTGACATCCCGGATGGTCAGGTGGCCGACGATTTCGGCGCCCTCAGAGATTCGGCCTTCGGGTCCAAGTCTGACGCGGGCCGAAACAAACCGAATCTCGGGATAGCGTTCGGCCCACAGGACCTCGGGTCCCAGCATCGCCTGCCGCGCCAGCGGCAGCGCGACCCGGGCCTTGGCGACATCAAGCGTGACATCGACATTGCTGCGGCTCAGGTCATTGAGATCGACCAGCACCTCGGCGCGGGCCACCGGCATGGTGCCGCGCAGCCGTGTCCCGGCAAGATCGAAGCTGAAGCCGACCTCGGACCGGTCTTGATCCAGAACATAGCGGACCGGGGCGGCGGCCGCAGGTCGCCACGCGGGCAACAGCAGGAAAACGGAAAGCAGGGCGCGGCGGGTGAGCAGGGGCATGGAACGACCTCCTTTGTGCCCTTGTCCGGAGAGATGTCAGGCGGGAACCGCCTGTGCCCGCGGCCGGGACCGCGACAGCAGCCAGAGCGCGATGGCGATGTTGAGTGCGTTCCAGGCGATGCCGTTTATGAAGGCGAGCTGATAGCTGGAGGTCAGATCGTAGATCCAGCCCGACATCCAGCCGCCAAGCGCCATGCCCAGAATGGTCATCATCAGGACAAAGCCCACCCGGGCACCGGCCTCGCGCGGAGGCATGTATTCGCGCACGATCAGTGCATAGCTGGGCACGATGCCGCCCTGGCTCAGACCAAAGAGCGTGCTGATCACGTAAAGCGGCACCATCCCGTCATAAGGCAGGAACAGGAACAGCGCCGCGCATTGCAGCACCGAGCCGATGAGCAGGGTCCTGAGCCCGCCCAGGCGGTCGGCGACAAGGCCGGACACGATCCGGCTCACCACGCCACCCAAGAGCATCAGCGACAGCATCTCAGCCCCCACCGCCGGGCCATAGCCCAGCCCGACGCAATAGGACACGATATGGACCTGAGGCATCGACATCGCCACGCAACAGCCGATCCCGGCGATGCCCAGCAGGTATTGCAGCGGCCGGGGGCCGAGCCCGACACTGCGCGCGTTGACCTGAGCGGTGGCGGCGGCGGCCAGATGCGCCTCGTCCGGCAGCCTGCGGCGCAGCACCAGCGACAGCGGGATCACCACCGCCAGTGTCAGCACCGCCAGCGACAGATACACCGCCTGCCAGCCGCGCCCGGCCAGCACATCGGCCATCAGGGCAGGCCAGATGGCACCGGCCAGGTAGTTGCCGCTGGCCACCACCGCCACGGCAATGCCGCGCCGGCGCATGAACCAGTGCGAGATATCCGCCATCAGCGGCCCAAATCCGATCGCGGTGCCCAGCCCCATCAGCAGATGCGTCACCGAGAGCAACAGGATGGTTGGTGCCAGGGTCGCCAGCAGATAGCTCAGCGCCGACAGCAGCGCCGCGCCGATCAGGGCGCGGGTCACGCCCATGCGGTCGACCAGACGTCCCAGCCACATGTTGCCAAAGGCAAATCCGATCATCGTCAGCGTATAGGGCATCGACGAGGCTGCCCGGCCGGTGCCGAATTGCGCCTCGATCGCGGGCATCACAACGATCACCGCCCACATACCGGCAGAGGATACCGCCGCTATTGCCAGGGTGATGGCAAGGCGGAACCAGGAATAGGCGCTGTCGTGAACCGGATGTGTCATGCCGGCACGCTAGGGCCGGTCAAGCAAATGCACCAGTGACTTTTTCGGCATCGCAAAGCGCCCGGTCGCTGCTCCGGGCGCGCTTGGGTTTGCGGCAAGGGCCATCTGTCCGCGTCACGCGCGTGTCACATGCAATATCTATGCCGTGAAGAACCGGACAGACCCGCAACCTCCCCTTTGTTGCGGGCCTGACGCTTGGTGAGTGGCGATGTTTCGCTAACACACAAGTAGCAAACGGCAGCGGCAGGTGCCAAAGCTCAAGGGGATAGCGCCGCTATACCAAAGGATAGTGCCTAATCCGATCGTTCAGCCGCAAGGGGCACTGACTGCCGCAGTTTTCCGGTGGTCTTGTCAAAGATCAGGATGCGGTTGTCATCGGTGACAACCGCGTACCAATTGGATCCGATGGTCACGGCAAGCGCCCGGGCCCCGTCCGGCAATTCGACCTGTTCGGGCAGTGTCGGGGTTCTGTCGCTCAGGCGGATGACAATCAGCGCGAATGTTACTAGAACCCCGCCAATCATCACCGCGGTCAATGCCATGACCATGCGCCGCAGCAGTTTCAGCTGCGGGGTTTCCTGCGGTATCTCGGGATCGGAAGGAACGTTCATGGGCACCCGCATCGTGGAATTCGACATCGCGGCCGCACCGCCGCCCCGCCTTGATAAGGCGCTTTCTCGCGATGTGCCAGACGCCGCCGCCCTGTCGCGCACGCGTCTGGCCCGGCTGATCGCCGAAGGGGCCGTTTCGGTCGACGGGCAGGTGATCACCGACCCCAAGGCGCGCATCGACGAAGGCGCCCGGGTGAAGATCGCCATCGAGGAAGCTGATGAGAGCCATATCGCACCCGAACCCATCTTGCTCGACGTGGTCTTCGAAGACGATGATCTGATCGTGATCGACAAGCCTGCCGGGCTGGTGGTGCATCCGGCACCCGGCACGCCCTCGGGCACGCTGGTCAACGCGCTGCTGGCCCATTGCGGCGACAATCTGTCGGGGGTGGGCGGCGTGAAACGGCCCGGCATCGTGCACCGGATCGACAAGGACACCAGCGGCCTCCTGGTAGTGGCCAAGAGCGACGCCGCGCATCACGGCCTTGCGGCCCAGTTCGAGGCGCATAGCGTCGATCGCCACTATTCGGCGCTTTGCTATGGTGTGCCCGATGGCAGCGATCCGCGCCTGCGCGGGGTGAAAGGCGCCAGTTTCGAGCCGGGCAATGTGCTGCGCCTGACCACCCAGCTGGCCCGGCACCCGCATGACCGCCAGAAACAGGCCGTGGTCTTTCATGGCGGCCGCCACGCGGTGACACGGGCGCGGGTGGTCGAAAGCTTTGGCGCCCCGGCAGCGGTCTCGCTGATCGACTGCTGGCTGGAAACCGGCCGTACCCATCAGATCCGTGTGCATATGGCTCATGCCGGGCACGGACTGCTCGGTGATCCGGTCTATGGCGGGCGGCGCAAACTGTCGCCAAAGGCGCTGTCGCCCGAGGCGGTCGAGGCGGTGGCGGGTTTTCCCCGCCAGGCGTTGCATGCCGCCAGCCTGGGATTTGAACATCCGGTTACCGGCAATGCGATGCAGTTCAACTCTCCGCTGCCGCAGGATTTCGAAACCTTGCTCGACACCCTGCGGGGACGGTGAAACAATCCGCACGTCAAGGTGATGTCCAAGGTCTCACATTTTCTTAATCGAAGCTTAATATCACTACTGTACCGGTTGGGACTTGAATGGGCTATAAAGGTGACCCATATCCTATGTTAAGTCCTTAAACATTATGGGAGGGACACGAACAATGGCGAATTATGCAAATCTCCCGGCGCCTACGCCCGAAGGCGGCCTGAACCGTTACATGCAGGAAATCCGCAAGTTCCCGCTGCTGGAACCGGAAGAGGAATACATGCTGGCCAAGCGCTGGGTCGAAGAGCAGGACAGCGCGGCGGCCCACAAGATGGTCACCAGCCACCTGCGGCTGGCGGCCAAGATCGCTATGGGCTATCGCGGCTATGGCCTGCCGCAGGCCGAGGTGATTTCCGAGGCCAATGTGGGCCTGATGCAGGCGGTCAAGCGGTTCGACCCTGAAAAGGGGTTCCGTCTGGCGACCTATGCCATGTGGTGGATCCGTGCCGCGATCCAGGAATACATCCTGCGCTCGTGGTCGCTGGTGAAGCTGGGCACCACCAGCGCGCAAAAGAAGCTGTTCTTTAACCTGCGCAAGGCCAAGGCCAAGATCGGCGCCCTCGAAGAGGGCGATTTGCATCCCGACAACGTGCGCCAGATCGCCAAGGACCTGGGCGTGAGCGAGGATGACGTGATCAGCATGAACCGGCGCATGTCGGGCGGCGACGCGTCGCTGAACGCGACCGTGGGCGCCGAGGGCGAAGGCTCGATGCAGTGGCAGGACTGGCTCGAGGATGAGGATGCCGATCAGGCCACCGATTACGAAGAGCGGGATGAGCTGGAGGCGCGGCGCGAGTTGCTGGTTGCGGCGCTTGACGTGCTGAACGACCGGGAAAAGGACGTGCTGACCCAGCGCCGCCTGATGGACCAGCCGGTGACGCTGGAAGATCTGAGCGCGCAATACGGGGTCAGCCGCGAACGCATCCGCCAGATCGAGGTGCGCGCCTTTGAAAAGCTGCAAAAGCGCATGCGCGACCTGGCCCGCGAAAAAGGCATGCTGATCCCGGCCTGACCGGCCCGCAGGTGAGTATTTATGGCGGAATGAAGAGAGGGGCCCGGTGGGGCCCTTCTTTGTGCGCAGACGCAGATCAGACACGACTTCGCATTTTGTATCGACCCTGCCGGTATTCTGTGCTGCGGTCCCGTGTTCCGCGCCTTATGCGCAAGTGGTGCAGGAACAACCCGCCACGGTTTTGCTTTCGGTATGATTGTTGTGTTGAGGGCCAAAACCATCATTCTTCGTTTTGACTAGTGTGGGGCACTGATTGTCATAAGACAGATTTGCCTGACCATGGAACCACCGAAGACAGACTGCGCGGGGGATTTATGAGAGCGATTTTGTTGCTGATAGGAATTGCTTTGCCGCTCCTCACGGCGTGCGCAACGGGCAACCGAACATTCGAGCAAATACCTTCTTATGCACCGGAACAGCCGACGCGAACGAAACTGGCGCGCGCGGTACGGGAACTTGGTGATCCGGGCGACGGGCGCTCGGGAGTTAAGCTCATAGGAAACGGCGAGGAAGCTTTTGCGGCACGCCTGGCGCTGGCTGCGGCAGCGGAAAGGACGATAGACGCGCAATACTATCTTCTGCACAATGACCTGACCGGACAGGTCTTTGCATGGAGCCTGCTGGAGGCCGCGGATCGCGGGGTCCGGGTTCGCCTCTTGCTCGATGACATGGATACCAAGGGGTACGATGCCGCGACTGCCGCCTTGGATTCTCATGAGAACATCGAGATTCGACTGTTCAATCCTTTCTGGCGAGACCAGAGCCTGATCGTAGCGGGCCTCACGGATTTCAGGCGGATCAACCGACGCATGCACAACAAGTCGATGACCGCCGACAATGCCATGTCCATCGTGGGCGGCAGAAACGTAGGTGATGAATATTTCCTTGCCAAAAGGGAAATGAACTATGCTGATCTCGACGTTCTTGTGGCGGGACCTGTTGTCGGGGAGGTTTCGAACAATTTCGATGCGTTCTGGAACAGCAGTTTCGCGGTGCCAGCACGGGCCGTCGTTGGCGAACCTGACGAGTTAGGGTTGGAGGATGCGCGCGCTCGGCTCGCAGAGATCATAGGTGACGCGCGGAAGACGGAGTATGCCGATGTCGTGCGCGAGGCCGGACGCCAGAATTTCACTCCCTCCACGCTGAAGCTCAGGTGGGTTCCTGCGAAGATGTATTCTGATCCGCCGTCGAAAGCTGCCGGCAAGAATAGCGGCGAAGAAATCCTTGCGTCTCAGTTGACGCGGTACTTTGTCAATGCGCAATCCAAGGTCGAAATAATATCGGCCTATTTCGTACCGCGCAGACCTGGCACGGATTGGCTTCGCGAGCTTGAGGCGCGTGGGGTGGAGGTGACTGTTGTTACCAACTCACTGGCATCGAACGACGTAAAACCGGTCTATGCACATTACGCCAAGAGCCGTCGCAGCCTGCTGGATGGTGGTATCGAACTGTACGAACTGAAACCCGATGCAGATCAGGAACAGCAACGCGGTATCAACTGGGGCGAGTCCCGATCGGGCCTGCATGCCAAAGCTTTCACCGTTGACGACCGATATCTGTTCGTCGGCTCGTTCAACTGGGACCCAAGATCCGTGAACATCAATACAGAAATGGGGATCCTGATCGATTCAACTGCGTTCACAAGTGAGACGTCGGCAGCTCTGCGGCAGGTCTTGAAGAATGAAACCTATGTCGTAGGGTTGTCCGAGGGCGGGCGAATGTCGTGGACGGAAACGATACAAGGCAACAGGCATAGAATCTACTACTACGAGCCTACCGGATCGTTCTGGGAAAAGGTTGTATCGGGAATCTACGCCGTGCTTCCTATCGGATCGCAACTCTGAGTATCCGGCCGGTCCGACTTTGGCCTGTCCCTAACGCAACCTGGCGCGCAGGACGCGGACCATGTTCTCGCCCATCACCTTGCGGATCTGGTCTTCACTCACGCCCGCATCCAGAAGCGCCGAGGTAAGCGCCGCCAGTTCAGACGTGTCGAAAGCAGTTTCCACCGAACCGTCATAGTCCGACCCAAGCGAGACGTGATCGGCGCCCACTGTCTCGATCGCCTTGACGATCATCCTGGCGATACCGGTGGGGGTGATGTCGTCACAGGCGACCTCGGCCCAGTAGCCCATGCCGATCACCCCGCCGGTGGCGGCGATCTCGCGCATCAGCTCGTCGGGATAGTTGCGTTTCACCGGGCAATGGCCGTGCAGCCCGCCATGGCTGACCACCAGCGGCATGTCGGTCATCGCCAGCACGTCGCGCGCCACCTGCTGGCTGGAATGGGCCAGGTCGATCACCACCGGGCGGCGGGCCAGTTCCGTCACCACCGCGCGCCCGAATTCGGTCAGGCCGGTATCGGCCTCGCCATGCAGTGAGCCGCCCAGTTCGTTGTCGAAGAAATGTTGCAGCCCATAGACCCGGTGCCCGGCGTCATAGATCGGGTCGAGATTGGCCAGATTGCCCTCGAGCGGATGCGCCCCCTCGATGCCCAGGATGCCGCCCACCACCTCCTCGCCGCGCGCCTTGGCGGCGAGCACCTGCTCCAGATCGGCGGCGGTCTTGATGATCTTGAGGCGCCCATCAGATGCGGCCTCGACCTTGTGCAGCTTTTCGGCCTGCCAGATCGCCCGTTCGCGCAGGCTGGTCCAGGTGCGCAGCGGCCAGAGCTGGCCCACCGCCAGCAGGGTGATATTGTCGAACGCCTCGGCCGAGTTGCTGTCATAGTTCAGTCCGGCGGGCGATTTCGTAACGGCGGTAAAGACTTGCAAGGCCACGTTACCTTCGAGCAGGCGCGGCACATCGACCTGGCCCCGGCTGCCGCGCTGGCTCAGATCGCGGCTCCACAGCAGCGGGTCGGCATGCCAGTCGCCCACGATCAACGTCCTGTGCAGGGCGGCGGCGCGGTCGCTGACCGGATAGGGCGCGTGGTCGATCACGTTGTTCGATGTGTCCTCGACATAGGCGGGCAGAAAGCCGAAGAACCCCACCGCCCCGATCACCACCGCCAGCGCGATGAGCTGCGCCACCCATTTCAGAACCTTTCGCATGATCCTCTCCCTGATGCGATTTGGCGCCAGCCTATGCCGCGAACATGTCAGGACAAAGACTGACCCTGCGTCGGGCCCTCGGATTCGCGCGGCGGTATGGCAACGTCCGACCCCGGCAATCATCGGGGCGCTTCATCGCCCGGTCGCCGCAAGAACGGCATGCTTCATGCGTCGGGGTCCAGGAACAGTCGACCGTGTTTTCAGCGGGCCGGGACATCAAGGCTCGGGACCGTCATTGCGCTTGATCACGGATTGCGGGAAGCTGGAGAAATTCAGCGCAGTGGAGCCCGATGAAAAACGCGCAACAACCGCATACCGTTGGCGGCCGTGAACACCCGCTGGACCCGGTCTTGCGGGCCCGTTTGCATCTGTCCGAAGAAAACCGGTTGGGCCTGGGGGTCGTGCGCTCTTGCCTGAGCGCGACCGATGCGATCAGTCGGCTGCTATTCCGCCAACCCTTCATCGCCTTGCGCGAAACCGAGGATCTGCTGGACGAGATTGCCGGACTGGGCGGCAAGGCGTTGGTCGAGC
The DNA here is from genome assembly GCF_025751555.1 of Ruegeria aquimaris. Taxonomy (GTDB): domain Bacteria; phylum Pseudomonadota; class Alphaproteobacteria; order Rhodobacterales; family Rhodobacteraceae; genus Ruegeria_B; species Ruegeria_B aquimaris. Next base: position 46,790 of record NZ_JAOWLB010000010.1, on the reverse strand, counting down.
ATATTCTGGGCCGCGACGGGGGGACGACGGTTTCGGCCCCTGGCATGGAAAATGTCCCGGCCACGGGACGTGTGATCATCGCCGCCACACATCCCACAGGGATGTTCGATTTTGTCGCCCATGCAGGCGCGCTGCTCGCCCGGCGGCCCGATTTGAAGGTGGTCGCGAACCGGGAAACCGAGCGGTTCCTGGGCAAGGACAGCATCGTCGCGGTGGATATCGACAAACGCAACCGCGCGGTGTCCGCCGGCGCCACCCTGGCCGCGATGGAAGCGCATCTGATGGGTGAGGGCGCGTTGCTGGTGTTCGGATCGGGGCGAGTGCCAAGCTTGCGGAACGGTCGGCTTGTCGAACCCGCGTGGCGCAGCGGCACAACCCGCATGTCGCTGCAATGCCAAACGCAGATCGTGCCAGCGGCGCTGGATGCGCGAAACACCGGCTATTACTATGGCTTGCGCAGGATCGCACAGTTTGTCAGCGGCGGTGACGAACATTTTGGTGCCATGGTCGGTTCATTGCGTTATGCGGCAGAACTGCTGGCGAAACTGGGCGGCTCCTACGATGTGTTCTATGGTGCGCCACACCCGCCCGGCACGCGGCCCGAAGATCTGAAGGCCAGCGCCGAGGCGCTGGTGCCGGGGCTCTACTGGACCGGCGCGCATGGTCAGTCGCCCATGTGACCCGAGCGGCAGGGCTTTGCAAGGCCCGGCGCGGGGGATAGTCTCAATGCCAGAGCGGAGGTGAAACATGGCCGGAGGCTGGGCCCGCGACGGCGCGGTGAGCGAACAGATCGAGGCGTCGATTTCCGACGAACTGGCGCGCATGCAGGCACGCCGCGCGCCGGTGGGCGAGAGCCTGACCCATTGCGCCGAATGCGAAGAGGAGATCCCCGAGCCGCGTCGGCAGGCGATCCCGGGGGTGAAACTGTGCCTCGATTGCCAGCAGGAACGCGACGGCGCCTACAAGGCACGCGGCGGCATCAACCGGCGCGGTTCCAAGGACAGCCAGCTGAAGTGACGCCGGATCAGGCCGCGTTTTTCCGGCCCGGCCCGATGCCGCCGATGCGGTCGAGCAGGGCCAGGACCTGCTCCACACCCTCTCCGTGCCGGACCGAGGTGAAAACGAAGGGCCGTTCGCCGCGCATCCGCGCGGCGTCCCGTTCCATGACACCCAGATCGGCCCCGACATAAGGCGCCAGATCGGTCTTGTTGATCACCAGAATATCAGACCTCGTGATCGCGGGTCCGCCTTTGCGCGGGATCTCCTCGCCAGCGGCTACGTCGATCACATAGAGGGTCACATCGGCCAGTTCCGGGCTGAACGTCGCCGACAGGTTGTCGCCGCCGGATTCGATCAGCACAATTTCGATATCCGGATGACGCCGCTCCATCTCGGCGACGGCAGCCAGGTTGATCGAGGCATCCTCGCGGATCGCGGTATGCGGGCAGCCGCCGGTCTCGACGCCGATCACCCGGTCCTGCGGCAGGATTTGCATGCGCATCAGCGCCTCGGCATCCTCCTGCGTGTAGATGTCATTGGTGATCACACCGATCGAGTGGGTGTCACGCAGCGCGCGGGCCAGCGCGGCGGTCAGGCTGGTCTTGCCCGCGCCCACCGGGCCACCGATGCCGACGCGCAGGGGGCCATTCATCTGGGTCATGTGCGGAATATCCTCGGTTCCTGGGTTTCGTGTTGCATGGCCGCGATCTCGGCCAGAAAGGCGGTGCCGGACAAGGCTGACAGATCGGCGGCAAGCGCCGCCTCTGCCCGCGCGGCGCAGAACGGTGCCATTTGGTGCACCAGCGCCTGTGCCGCGCTCTGGCCCAGCGGCATCAGCCGTTGCGTTGCCGAGACAAGGTTCGAGACGAAGGCATGCAGATACATCTTCGCCGTCAGGTCCACGGGCAGGTCCGCCGCGCGCGCGGCGCGGCCAATTGCGACCGGATAGGACAGGTCGCCCTCGTGACTTCCCCAGATCTTTGACGTGATCCGGACAAAGGCCGCGCCTTGCTGAAGGGTTTCCAAGCGGCGTTCGGCGGGTCCGGCAAAGGCGCGCGCCATCGCGTCGATATCCAGCACCTCGTCGCCGGTGCCTGCGCGCCAGGCCGCGACAAGAAACAGGCTATCGGACCAGCCCGAACCGAAGTCGAGCAGGTCATGCAACCAGTCTTGCAGGTCTGCGACATTCGCCACGGCGCCGGTTTGAACCAGCCGCTCCAGCCCATGCGAATAGGCAAACGCGCCTACCGGATAGGCGGGCGACAGCCATTGCATAAGCGTCAGCAGATCGATGTCAGTGGCCGTTTGCATGCGCGTGCCCGTGACTGTGCCCATGGGTGCGCCCGTGCCCATAGGCTCCACCCTCGGGGGTAAAGGGCGCGTTGACCTCGGTCACACTTGCACCGAGCCTTTCAAGCATGTCGCGGATCACGTGATCCTGCCGGATCAGCAGCCGGTCCGCCTCGATCTGGCAGGGTGTGTGCCGGTTGCCGATGTGCCAGGCCAGCCGGGTCAGGTTGTCGCCCGTGATGGCCAGCAGGGGTTCGTTTGCGGCGACAACCTCGATCAGGCGCCCGTCGCCAAGCTCGAAGGCGTCGCCGCCGTCCAGCGATGTGGTCTGTGCCAGATCGACAAGAAAGTCCTCGCAATGCAGGGTGGTCAGCATCTTGCGGCGCAGGAACCGGTCTTCGTAAGTGAGCAGGACAGACCCGTCTGGCTCGCTCCACTCACCACAACGGCGAATACTCTGGCTGGTGACGACTTGCATCTCGGCTCCCTTCAAAACAAGAAATAGCGTTGCGCCATCGGCAAGACTTCGGCGGGCTGGCAGGTGAGCAGTTCGCCATCCGCGCGCACCTCGTATGTTTCGGGATGGACCTCCACATGGGGCAGGGCGTCGTTCAGCCTCAGATCCCGCTTGCCGATATTACGGGTGTTGCGGACGGCCAGCGTCTGCTTGGCCAGCCCCAGTCTTGCGCGCACGCCATCGGCCTGCGCCGCCTCGGAGACGAAGAGCACGGCCGAATGCTCGACCGAACGGCCATAAGCGCCCCACATCGGACGACTGTACACAGGCTGCGGCGTCGGGATCGAGGCGTTGGGGTCGCCCATCTGGGCACAGACGATGGTGCCGCCCAGCAGCACCATTTCCGGTTTGACCCCGAAGAAGGCCGGGTTCCAAAGCACCAGATCGGCGCGCTTGCCCTCCTCGATGCTGCCGATCTCATGCCCGATCCCATGCGCAATCGCCGGGTTGATCGTGTATTTCGCGATATAGCGACGGACACGGAAATTGTCGTTATCGCCGCTTTCCTCGGCTAGTCGGCCGCGCTGTTTCTTCATCTTGTCGGCGGTCTGCCAGGTGCGGATCAGCACCTCGCCCACCCGGCCCATGGCCTGGCTGTCGGACGCGATGATGGAAAACGCGCCCATGTCGTGCAGGATATCCTCGGCCGCGATGGTCTCGCGCCGGATGCGGCTTTCGGCAAAGGCCACATCCTCGGGGATCGACTTGTCGAGGTGATGACAGACCATCAGCATGTCTAGATGCTCCTCGACCGTGTTCACGGTAAAGGGGCGCGTGGGGTTGGTCGAGGAGGGCAGAACATGCGCCTCGCCGCAGATCCGGATGATATCGGGGGCATGGCCGCCGCCTGCACCTTCGGTGTGGAAGGCGTGGATGGTACGGCCCTTCATGGCCTTGACCGTATGTTCCACGAAACCGCTTTCGTTGAGCGTATCGGTGTGGATCATCACCTGCACGTCCAAGGCATCCGCCACCGACAGGCAACAGTCGATCGCGGCGGGCGTAGTGCCCCAGTCCTCGTGCAGTTTCAACGCGCAGGCCCCGGCCAACACCTGTTCCTCCAGCGCTGCGGGCAACGAGGCATTGCCCTTGCCCGCAAAAGCAAGGTTCATCGGAAAGGCATCGGCCGCCTGCAACATCCGCCCGATATGCCAGGGGCCGGGGGTGCAGGTGGTGGCCAGCGTGCCATGCGCGGGGCCGGTGCCGCCGCCCAGCATGGTGGTGAGGCCGGAATGCAGCGCGTCCTCGATCTGTTGCGGGCAGATGAAATGGATATGGCTGTCGAACCCGCCTGCGGTCAGGATGCGGCCTTCGCCCGCGATCACCTCGGTTCCGGGGCCGACGATGATGTCGACGCCAGGCTGGGTATCCGGGTTTCCGGCCTTGCCGATCTTGTGGATGCGCCCATCCTTGAGGCCCACGTCCGCCTTGTAGATGCCGGTCCAGTCGACGATCAGCGCGTTTGTGATCACGGTATCTACGGCGCCCGCCGCGCGCGTGACCTGAGCTTGCCCCATGCCGTCGCGGATCACCTTGCCGCCGCCGAACTTGACCTCTTCGCCATAGGTCGTCAGGTCGCGTTCAACCTCGATGATCAGATCGGTATCGGCCAGCCGCACCCGGTCGCCCGTGGTGGGGCCGTACATGGCGGCGTAGTCCGCGCGGGAGATAGTGGTGGGCATTTCGTCCTCACGATTGTTTCAAATTGCGTCGGCGTCCGAATGAAAAGCTTTCAGGCAATGTATAACTATTTGATTTAAATACAATTTTTCGAAAAATCAAAAAGTGAACTCTGGTGTTACCTATTGTTTTTGAAAGGTATTTTGAAAGAAATGACGCGAGCATTACAGGAGGTAAAAAAACGGAAAATATTGATACGGTTGCATCTGCAACTGATTTTTGATCAGTGGCTGATATTTCAATGTCAAAAAATAACCACAATGAACCAGATTTATTGACTATTTGTTTGGTCGCCCGAATGCGCGTTGACTGCGCCCAACCAATGAAAGGGGTGACTGTGACATTAACTGAATTGTGCTTGCGCTTGTCTGCGATTGCACTCGCAGCAATTGTGGTCTGGGGAAAATACCGTGGCTGGTTTTGAGGCAAGTTCCTCCGAATCGTCCGCCATTCTGATTGTGGCCGATCTGCCTTCGTCGCGGAGAGTTTGTTCGTGTCCCGCGACGGATCGTGTGATTGCAAATACCATCGGTCGGGGTGCGATGCCATTGAGAGTAGGAGAGACATCACAGCGGTCCCATGATCTGACCGTTGAAGCCGAAGATGCGACGGTTCCCGGATACCGGGATCAGCTGCACCTCGCGGCGCTGACCCGGTTCGAACCGGACGGCAGTGCCCGCGGCGATATCCAGCCGCATGCCCCGCGCCGCCCCGCGATCGAAATCCAGAGCCGGGTTGGTTTCGGCAAAATGATAGTGCGACCCGACCTGAACCGGGCGGTCGCCGGTGTTGGCGACCATCAGGATGGTCGCGGTCCTGTCGGCGTTCAGTTCGATGTCGCCGGGGGCCGGGATTACCTCGCCCGGGATCATCTTGTGGCCTTCAGCCAGGCCAGCAGGGCCAGGCCACATGCGATCAGGCCCAGCGACACGGCGAGCCAGTCGCCGGAACCGTGCGGATGCAGGTGCACGCCGTCATGTGCCATTGCAGGGGCGGCGATCAGGGTCAGTGGCAGGGAAAGCATGGTCTTCATCTGGGGTCTCCTCAGCGGATCGGTTGGTGAACGGTGACAAGCTTGGTGCCATCGGGAAACGTGGCCTCGACCTGCACCTCGGGGATCATGTCGGGCACACCCTCCATGCATTGGGCGCGGCGCACCACCTGGGCGCCTGCTTCCATCATGTCGGCGACCGAGCGGCCGTCGCGGGCGCCCTCGACCACCGCATCGGTGATCAGGGCGATGGCCTCGGGATAGTTGAGCTTGACGCCGCGCGCGAGGCGGCGGCGCGCCACCTCTGCCGCCATGGCGATCAGCAGTTTGTCTTTTTCGCGCGGGGTCAGTTGCATGTCAGATCATCCAGGGTCGGGGCAGGGCGTTGCGGGTCAGGCGGTTGAGGATCGGAACCAGCGTGCGGCGCAACAGGAAACTGTCCGGGGCCAGCAGGCGCATCAGCAGCATGTCCTCGCCCACCAGGCTGGCGCCGCCCGTGGCGGGTAGCGCGGCCCGTACCGGCGCCAGATGCGCGGCCGCATCAGGCCCGATCAGCACGAGGCTGGCCATCGCTCCGGCAGCTGCGGCCACGTGCGGCCGGGCCAGATGATCGGCGACATTGCCATCAAAGTGGAGCGCATCAAGATGCGCGATCCTGCCATCGCGCCGGATCTCGATCCGGTCGCGGAACTGCGCGCCGGTCAGGGTCTCGCCCATCGCCGCGCGACCGAAAACCAGCGATTCCACCATCAGCAGGCGGGCATCCCCGGCCATGTCGATCCGCAGGTTTCGCCGGATCGCGCAGCCATTGAACAGGATGGTCTCTTGCGGCACCCAGTTCAGATGCGCGCGCTCGGCCAGGGTCAGGCGGGTGTCGATCCGGCCCGGCGCGGCGCCCCGGGCGCGGTAGGCCCGTTCGGCCGCCTGGGTGGTCAGGGTCGCCGCGGCGCCCGGCCCGACCTCGGCGCGCAGGGAAAACCGGTCGCCACCGGTGACGCCGCCCGCCGTATTGACCAGAACCGCTTGCAGCGTGCTGTCGTCGCGCCGCGGGAACAGCAGCTTGAGCGATCCGGACTGGCGCAGGCCCTCCAGCTCGCTGAGCCCAGCGTGTGTTTGCACCGACAGAAAGGCCTGCCCGATCGCGCGGGGCTGCGCATCGCCGGAGCGGTCCGGGTGTATGTGCTGCGCTGCGGTAATCTTGGCCTCCGTCTGCGGCGTTCTTTGCTCAAAGAGACAGCACAGTGTCGGTCCGGTGTCAGGGATGCAGGCTGTTTTGCATTGGCCAACCGCTGGATTTGCACGGAAATTGAGCGAATTGCATGGCGTTGGCCTAAAAATCCGGCAACTGGCTTTGGGGTGGGGGGAAAGCTACATCCCAGTGTTGCGATTCATGCTGCGATGCAGAACCGATAAGCCACCCAAGGCGCAAAAGGCCGCGCCGCAAACGGGTGTGTGGCGACCAGACGAATTGGAGCTCTGACCGGCCGCCACACGGGTGCAACGATTTGTTGCAGGGGTCACCTAGGTCGATTTGCCCTTTTCGGCAAGGCCCGGATGCGCGCCCCTGCGAGGAGAAACATATGACTCATCTTAAATCCTCTCTCGCAACCGCCGCTCTGCTCGCCGGGTTTGGCGCCCCGGCCCTGGCGGCAGATTGCCCGGTCAAGGTCGGCGTGCTGCATTCGCTGTCCGGGACCATGGCGATTTCGGAAACCACGCTCAAGGACACCATGCTGATGCTGATCGAGCAGCAGAATGCCAAGGGCGGCTTGCTGGGCTGCGAGCTTGAAGCGGTGGTGGTCGACCCGGCCTCGGACTGGCCGCTCTTTGCCGAAAAGGCGCGCGAGTTGCTGACCGTGCACAATGTCGACGTGATCTTTGGCAACTGGACCAGCGTCAGCCGCAAGTCGGTCCTGCCGGTGATCGAGGAACTGAACGGCCTGCTTTTCTATCCGGTGCAGTACGAGGGCGAGGAAAGTTCGAAGAACGTGTTCTATACCGGGGCTGCGCCGAACCAGCAGGCGATCCCGGCAACCGATTACTTCCTCGAGGAACTGGGGGTCGAGAAATTCGCGCTGCTGGGCACCGACTATGTCTATCCCCGCACCACCAACAACATCCTCGAATCCTATCTCAAGCAAAAGGGAATCGCGGATTCGGATATCTTTGTGAACTACACGCCCTTTGGCCATTCCGACTGGTCCAAGATCGTGGCTGATGTGGTCGCCCTTGGCGCCGATGGCAAGAAAGTGGGCGTGATCTCGACCATCAACGGCGACGCCAATATCGGGTTCTACAAGGAACTGGCGGCGGCCGGCGTTTCGGCGGATGACATCCCGGTGGTGGCCTTCTCGGTGGGCGAAGAGGAGCTCTCGGGTCTCGACACCACCAACCTCGTCGGGCATCTCGCGGCCTGGAACTATTTCCAGTCGGCCGATACCGAGATCAATGCCGATTTCGTCAAGGCGTGGAAGGCCAAGATGGGCGAGGACCGCGTGACCAACGACCCGATGGAGGCCCATTACATCGGCTTCAACATGTGGGTGAACGCGGCCACCGCCGCAGGTTCCACCGATGTGGATGCCGTGCGCACCGCCATGTACGGGCAGGAGTTTCCGAACCTGACCGGCGGCACCGCCGTCATGCTGCCGAACCACCATCTGGCCAAGCCGGTGCTGATCGGCGAGATCCAGGCCGATGGTCAGTTCGATATCATCAGCCAGACCTCCGAAGTGCCCGGCGACGCCTGGACCGACTTCCTGCCGGAATCTGCGGTGCTGATGTCGGATTGGAAGGATCTGGGCTGTGGCATGTACAACACCCAGACCAAGACCTGCGTCCAGACGCTGTCCAACTACTGAGCCAGACAGAGGGGAAGGGGCGTTCCGCCCCTTCCGACCCACAGGCGGAAATCAAGACATGACAAGACTGATGATCGCGCTGGCGGCGCTGGTGCTGTTCTGCGCGCAGGCCATGGCGCAAGAGACCACGGTACAAAGCGTGCTCCAGGCGCATCGCGAAACCATCGAGAAGGGCTCGCGCACATCGATCGGTTCGGCCATCGACGCAATCGCCGCCAGCGGGCTGCCGCAGGCGCAGGAGGTGCTTCAGGTCTGGGCCGCCAAGGAGATGTGGCAGCGCAGCGATGACGGTCTGTTCTATCGCGGGACAGAGAAACCCGCCCGCCAGGTCGAGCTTTTCGATTTCGACACCGGACAAAGCTTTGGGACAGTGAGTCGCGACGAACTGAGCCAGATCAAGCCTAACAGCGGCGTGCGGGCGATGATTGGCACCGCCCTGGTGCAGTTTCAATTGTCAGACCCCGATCCCACCCGCCGCGCCGAAGCGCTGGATGCGATCCAGCGCAGCCCCGGAGCCGATTTGCTGGCGCCTCTGCGCGCGTCGATCCCGGCAGAGCCGGACACTGCCCTGAAAGCCCGCAAGATGCGGGTGGAACGCCTGTTGACCATCGCCTTCGATCCCGACGAGCCGTCCCGGATCGCCGCGATAGAGGAGATGTCGGGCGATCTTGGCGTCGACATGCGCGCGACACTCAATCCGCTGCTGGTCACCCGAATTGCGCTGGCCGAAGGCTTGCCAGAGACCGCAAACATCCGGCGCGAGGTGAAACCGGGCGATCCCGCGCTGGGCGTAGCAGCCGCCTATGACATGCTGATTGCCGCCGGACAGGCGCAACCTATCCCGGATAATGAGGCGCGCAAGGCGCTGTTGATCGCGAACATGGTCGATGGCCAGGTCGCCGGCGTTCCAGTCCACCGCCTCGATAGTCAGGAGGCGCGCGACGCGGCCTATGTGCAATTGGCGCAGGCCGGGTTGGTGCCGCGTTGGTCCACCGCCGAGGCGCCCGAGGTGGTGGTGACCCGGCACCGGTTTGTCGAGGTCTATTCCGAACCCTCCGCCGCCGTTACCGAAGCCGCCGAACAGGCGCTGGCCGAAATCGAGAGGCGCGTCGGCCTCAATCAAGCCATCGACCTAGGGCTGGATGCACTGTCGCTGGCCTCGATCTATTTCCTCGCCGCCATCGGGCTGGCGATCACCTTTGGCGTCATGGGGGTGATCAACATGGCCCATGGCGAGTTCATCATGATGGGGGCCTATACCGGCTATATGGTGCAGCAGGTGATTGCCGATCACACCCTGTCGATCCTGGTGGCGATCCCGCTGGCCTTTGCCGTCACCTTCGCCGCCGGTGTCACGATGGAGCGGCTGGTGATCCGACACCTCTATAACCGGCCTCTGGAGACGCTGCTCGCGACCTTCGGCATCTCGATCGCCTTGCAGCAACTGGCCAAGAACATCTTTGGCACGCAAGCGCGTCCGTTGACCGCGCCGGGCTGGCTGGACGGCGCCTGGGTGCTGAACGACGTGGTGTCGATCAGCTATATCCGCATCGCTATCTTTGTCCTCGCGCTGATCTTTCTGGGTCTCTTCCTGTTCATCATGCGGCGCACCCGGCTGGGGCTGGAGACCCGCGCCGTCACCCAGAACCCGCGCATGGCGGCGTCGATGGGCATCAACCCCGACCGTATCAACATGCTGACCTTTGGCCTCGGCTCCGGCATCGCCGGGATTGCCGGGGTGGCCATCGGCCTCTTTGCCAAGGTCACATCGGAACTGGGCAGCGACTACATCGTGCAAAGCTTCATGACCGTGGTGGTGGGCGGTGTCGGCAATATCTGGGGCACGCTGGCCGGGGCCGCGATGATCGGCACGCTGCAAAAGGGGATCGAATGGCTGAACCCTTCGAACACCCTCGCGGCGCAGACCTACATGATCATCTTCATCATCATCTTCATTCAGTTTCGGCCGCGGGGGATCATCGCCCTCAAGGGCCGCGCGGCGGGGGATTGACGCCATGAGAAACAGCTTTGTCGCGCGTCACCCGTCGGTGCTGGCCTTTCTTGCGCTTCTTGCCCTGTTCACCCTGGGCGTCAGCGTCCTGTCCGAAGGCTTTGGCATCGGCCTGATCTCCACCAGCTTCGTCAAGACGCTGGGCAAGACGCTCTGCCTGTGCCTGATCGCGGTGGCGATGGACCTGATCTGGGGCTATTGCGGCATTCTCAGCCTTGGTCATTTCGCCTTTTTCGGGCTGGGCGGCTACATGATCGGCATGTGGCTGATGTATGAGCGCACCCGGCTCATCGTCGAAGGCTCGCTGGCACAGGGTGCGCTGCCGCCCACGGAACAGGAGGTCGTGGATGCCATCGGCACTCAGATCTTCGGCGTGGTCGGTTCCTCGGATTTCCCCCTGGTCTGGGCCTTTGCCGACAGCCTGATCCTGCAACTGGCCATGGTGGTGCTGGCCCCCGGTCTGCTGGCGCTGGTCTTTGGCTGGCTCGCCTTCCGCAGCCGGGTGACCGGCGTCTACCTGTCGATCCTGACCCAGGCGATGACACTGGCGCTGGCGCTGTACCTGTTCCAGAACGACAGCGGGTTGCGCGGCAACAATGGCCTGTCCGGATTGCAGAACCTGCCCGGCGTAGAGGCGCCGCAAGCGGTGATCAGCCTGTGGTTCTTCTGGGCCTCGGCGCTGGCGCTGGGCCTGGGTTACCTGCTGGCCGCCTGGATCGTGTCGGGCAAGTTCGGCTCGGTCATCCGCGGCATTCGCGACAACGAGGCGCGGGTGCGGTTCCTCGGCTACTCGGTCGAGACCTACAAGCTTGCCGTCTTTACCCTGACCGCCTGTATCGCCGGGATCGCAGGCGCGCTCTACTACCCGCAGGCAGGTATCGTGAACCCGGCCGAGATCGCGCCCATCGCGTCGATCTACCTTGCCGTCTGGGTCGCCATCGGCGGGCGCGGTCGGCTTTACGGCGCGGTGATCGGGGCGGCCTTCGTCAGCCTTGTCTCGTCGTGGTTCACCGGCGGGCAGATCCCCGACCTTGTGTTGGGTCCGCTGACCATCAAATGGGTGGACTGGTGGACCATCGTTCTGGGTCTCTCCTTCGTGCTGGTCACACTCTTCGCGCCCTCGGGCATCGGCGGGCTGTTCGATCTCTGGCAGGGCAGGCGTCCTCCCGACCGGCATGGCGCCGATCTGGGTCCCGATGCGGGCGCCCTGCGCGAACGGGAGGCCACGGAATGAGCACACTTCTCGAAGTTTCCGGCGTCTCGGTCAGTTTCGACGGATTCAAGGCAATCAACAACCTGTCCTTCCGCATCGGCCAGGCCGAAATGCGGGCGGTGATCGGCCCCAACGGGGCGGGCAAGACCACCTTCATGGACATCGTCACCGGCAAGACCCGGCCCGACGAGGGCCGGGTGCTCTGGGGCGAGCGCAGCTTGTCGCTCTTGGGCCTGTCCGAGGCACAGATCGCCCGGGCCGGGATCGGGCGCAAGTTCCAGAAACCCACCGTGTTCGAGGATCAGAGCGTGCACGAGAACCTGCTGATGGCCCTGCAAGGTCCGCGTGGGCCGTGGTCTGTCCTGTTCTATCGCCCCAACGCGGCCCACCTTGCGCGGGTCGGGGAACTGGCTGCCGAAATCGGCCTTGGTGACCATCTGCCCCGCAAGGCGGGTGAGCTGTCGCACGGGCAGAAGCAATGGTTGGAGATCGGCATGCTGCTGGCGCAGGATCCGCGCCTGCTGCTGGTCGACGAACCCGCCGCAGGCATGACCCCCGAGGAACGCGAACACACCACCGCCATTCTGGTCGAGGCGGCAAAGACCCGCGCCGTCGTGGTGGTGGAGCATGACATGGAATTCGTACGGCGGCTGAACTGCAAGGTGACCGTCCTGCACGAAGGCGCGGTTCTGGCCGAGGGCAGCCTTGATCACGTGACCGCCGACAAGCGGGTCATCGACGTTTACCTGGGACGCTGACAGATGCTGAAACTTGACGATATCACCCTGCATTACGGCCATTCGCGCATTCTGGACGGTATCTCGATGGAGGCCCGCGCGGGCGAGGTGACCTGCCTGATGGGATCGAACGGGGTGGGCAAGACCAGCCTGATCAAGGCGATTGCGGGCACCCATCCGCGCTCGGGCGGGCAGGTGACGCTGGATGGCGAGGCGCTGGGCGTGCTCCCCGCCCATGCCATGGCGCGCAAGGGCGTGGCCCTGGTGCCGCAGGGGCGCGAGATCTTTCCGCTGCTCAGCGTGCGCGAGAACCTTGAAACCGGGTTTGGCTGCCTGCCGCGCGCCGATTGGCAGGTCCCCGAAGAGATGTTCCAGCTTTTCCCGGTCCTCAAACAGATGCAGAACCGGCGCGGCGGCGACCTGTCGGGCGGTCAACAGCAGCAACTGGCCATCGCGCGGGCCCTGATCACCCGGCCAAAGCTCTTGCTGCTCGACGAGCCGACCGAGGGGATCCAGCCCAATATCATCCAGCAGATCGGCGAGGTGATCGCGCATCTGCGCATGCAGGGCGGCATGGCCATCATGCTGGTCGAACAGTTCTTCGACTTTGCCTATGGGCTTGGGGACAGTTTCGTGGCGCTCAAACGCGGGCAGGTCTGCCTGCGGGGCCGGGCGGGCGAGGTCGCGCGCGACGATCTGCTGGCCGCCGTCTCGGTCTGACTAGCGCCGTTTGCGCCGTTTCCAGCGGCGATAGAGGTCGACATCCATCGCCGCCACCATGAATCCCAAAGGGATCATCCAGAAGCCGAGCACAGGCAGAAAGCCGAACACGCCACCGACCATCAGCAACGCGCCCAGCACAATCCGCAATCCGCGCGGCACGTTGCGGCGGATGCGTTGCAGCACCGGGCGCAGGCGCATGCGCAGGGCGATGCGCCGCTGGTGCCAGTCGCTCAATCCTCCATCGCCTCCAACTCGTCGATGAAGCCCGAGATCATGTTCAGCCCCTTGTCCCAGAACTTCGGGTCCGTCGCGTCAAGGCCGAAGGGCGCCAGAAGCTCCTTGTGGTGCTTGGAACCGCCCGCCTTCAGCATCTCGAAATAGAGATCCTGGAATCCCGGCTTGCCCTCGGCATAGACCGAGTAAAGCGCGTTCACCAGCCCGTCGCCGAAGGCGTAGGCATAGACGTAGAAGGGCGAGTGCACGAAATGCGGGATATAGGCCCAGAAGCTTTCATAGCCTTCCATGAAGTCGAATGCGGGCCCAAGGCTTTCGCCCTGCACGCTCATCCACAACGCGCCGATATCCTCGGGCGTGAGTTCCCCCTGGCGGCGGGCGGCGTGCAGCTTGCATTCAAAGTCATAGAACGCGATCTGGCGCACCACCGTGTTGATCATGTCCTCGACCTTGCCCGCCAGCAGCACCTTGCGCTGTTTCTGGGTTTCGGCCTTTTCCAGCATCTTGCGGAAGGTCAGCATCTCGCCGAACACGCTTGCGGTCTCGGCGAGCGTCAGCGGGGTCGAGCTGAGCATTTCGCCCTGACCGGCGGCCAGCACCTGATGCACGCCATGGCCCAGTTCATGGGCCAGTGTCATCACGTCGCGCGGCTTGCCCAGATAGTTGAGCATCACATAGGGGTGCACCTCGGTCACGGTGGGATGGGCAAAGGCGCCCGGCGCCTTGCCGGGTTTGACGGCTGCGTCGATCCAGCCCTTGGAGAAGAAGGGCGCGGCGATTTCCCCCATGCGCGGGTCAAAGGCCTCGTAAGCCTCCATCACCATGCGCTCGGCCTGCGCCCAGGGGATGGTGCGGGTGTCTTCCATCGGCAGCGGCGCGTTGCGGTCCCAGACCTGCATACGGTCCAGCCCCAGCCATTTGCGTTTGAGTTCGTAATAGCGGTGGCTCAGCTTGGGATAGGCGGCAACCACCGCCTCGCGCAGGGCCTCGACCACTTCGGGTTCCACATCGTTCGACAGGTGCCGGCCGGTCTGGGCGCTGGGCATCTTGCGCCAGCGGTCGATCACTTCCTTTTCCTTGGCGGCGGTGTTGTGTACGCGGGCGAAGGTCTTGATGTTCTCGCCAAAGACGCGCGCCAACTCGTGGGCGGCGGCCTCGCGCTTGTTGCGGTCCTGCTCGGTCAGCAGGTTCAGCGTGCCCTCGATGTTCAGCTCTTCGCCGTCGATGTCAAAGGTGAGCCCGGCGATGGTCTCGTCGAACAGCCGCTCCCAGGCGTCGCCCACCACGCCCAGATCGTGCAGGAACCGTTCCAGCTCGTCGCTCAGCTGATAGGGTTTCATTGCGCGGATGCGGCGGAACACGGGCGCATAGCGCGCCAGTTCGGCGTTTTCTGCAAAGCGGGCGGCCAGAGCGTCATCCTCGATCCGGTTCAACTCCAGGGTAAAGAACACCAGCGGCGTGGTGAAATTGGTGATCTTTTCCTGGCAGTCGGACATGAACTTGGCCCGGCCCCCGTCGATGGTCAGCTGGTAATAGCGCAAGCCTGCAAAGGACATGATGCGGCCCGCGATGGCGCTGATCTTTTCGTTACGCTGCACACAGGTCAGCAGGGCGGCCGCATCAAGATCGGCCAGCTTGCCCTCGTAATCGGTGGCGAATGCGGCGCATTCGGTTTCCAGCCAGTCGAGGTCGCGCTTCAGTTCCGGCGCATCCTCGCCGGAATAGAGGTCGCTCAGGTCCCATTCGGGCAGGTTGCCGAGATCCTTGGAACCGGAACCGGCATTGGCGTCGCGAAGGGGAAAGGGCAGGTGGAACATGAGAGCCTCGTCATTTCTGGTTGCCTCACACTTAAGGAGCATGGCCGCCCGCCGCAACCGGCAACGCGGCTCAGGTGCCGGGCGGGTCGAGCAACTGTTTGAGATCCTCCAGCCGGTTGGCCTCGGCCGCGGGCTTGTCGCGCCGCCAGCGCAGCATGCGCGGAAAGCGCAGGGCGATACCGGATTTGTGGCGCGGGCTTTGCTGGATACCCTCGAATGCGATCTCGAACACCAGCTCTGGCTTCACCTGCCGCACCGGACCGAACCGTTGCAGCGTATTGCTGCGCACCCAGGCGGTGATCTCGCGAAACTCGGCATCGGTCAGGCCGGAATAGGCCTTGGCAAAGGGAACCAGCGCATCGCCATCCCAGACCGCAAAGGTGAAATCGGTGTACAGCGTGGCGCGCCGCCCATGGCCCGCCTGCGCATAGATCATCACCGCATCCACCGTATGGGGGTCAAGCTTCCATTTCCACCAATCGCCCTTCTTGCGCCCTGCATGATAGGGACTGGCGACCCGTTTCAGCATCAAGCCCTCGGCTTGGCGGTTGCGGGCCTCGGTTCGGATATCCGCCAGCGCCTGCCAGTCGTCAAAGCCTACCAGCGGCGAGGGGCGCACCGGCGCATCCGGGGGCAGGCCACTCAGCGCGCGGTCCAGCAGCGCGCGCCGTTGTACAAACGGCGCCGACCGCAGGTCGCGGCCCTGCCATTCCAGCAGGTCATAGGCCAGCAGGATTACCGGCGCCTCGGCCAGCAGTTTCTTCGGCACGCTCTTGCGCCCGATCCGGCGTTGCAGCGCCGCAAAGGGCAGCGGCGCGATACCGTCCCAGGCCAGGATCTCGCCATCCAGCACCGTGCCCGGCGGCAGGAAATCGAGCGCCCGCGCCAGTTCGGGAAAGCGGTCGGTCATCAGCTCCTCACCGCGCGACCAGACGAAATGCCGCCCCTCGCGCAGGATCAACTGGCCGCGTATGCCGTCCCATTTCCACTCGGCGCGCCAGTCCTGCGGCGGGCCCAGATCGTCCGGCGCGCTCTCCAGCGGATGCGCTAGGCAGAACGGATAGGGGCGCGAGGCATCGGCTCCACCATCCTCCGCTTCGATCAACCGCTCCCAGCTTGTCATCTCGGGCGACCAGCTTCCCATCAGTCGATGCGCCAGCTCTGCCGCATCGTGGCCTGTCGCCTGTGCCAGCGCACGGGTCATCAGCTTCTGGCTGACCCCCACGCGGAACCCGCCGGTGACCAGCTTGTTGAACAGGAAACGCTGCGCGGTGTCGAGCTCGGCCCAGGCCTGAAGGATCGCGGCCCGGCGGGCCGCCTCCGGCTGCCCGGCCAGGTCGCGAAGCAACGCCATCCAGCCCGACAAAGATCGCCGGGACAGGCGATCCGGCGGCGGCAGGATCAGCGCGATGGTCTCGGCCAGATCGCCGACCACGGGATAGCTCTCTTCGACCAGCCACAGCGGCAGCGCTGCCGCCTCCGCCGCCCAGTTGCGCAACTCGGTGGTGGTGACCGCCCGGCGCGGTCTGCGACCCGAGAAGAGCGCCACTGTCCACAGCCGGTCCAGCGGTTCCGCCTCGGCGAAATAGGCGGCCAGCGCGTTGACCTTGTCGGTCGTGCGTGTGCTCTGATCGAGCGCTTCGAAAAGGTGGGCGAACCGGATCATTCAACCTGCGCCTCGTCGCCTGTGAACCGGGTTGGGACGATATCCGCATCCAACCCTCTCGACCTGAGCCATTGCGTAAAGACTTCGGTGTAACCATGCGTTACAAATATCTTTTCCGCACCACTCTCCTTCACCGCCGTGTTCAGCCCAGGCCAATCGGCATGATCGGACAGGACAAAGCCCCGGTCCATCGCCCGCCGTCGCCGCACGCCGCGCAGCATCATCCAGCCGCTGGCGAAGCCGGTCGAGACAGGGCCGAACCGCCGCATCCAGGCACTGCCAAGCGCCGAGGGCGGCGCCAGGACCAGCGCCCCACCATGCGCGCGCGGGTCGGTCTCGGGCGTCACCGCCACCGTCGGTGGCAGGCTATACCCCTGCGCACGCAGAACCGAAGTGGCCGTTTCAATCGCGCCATGGGTCAGGAGCGGACCGATGCCGGGGTCCAGCATCGACAACAGCCTCTGCGCCTTTCCCAGCGCATAGGCACCCAGCACCGGCGTCCGGCCCGCCGCGACACTGTCACGCCACCAGTCGTTCAGGTCCCGCGCCACCTCCGCCGGATCGGGCCAGCGAAACACCGGCAGGCCGAATGTGCTTTCGGTGATGAAGCTGTGGCACCGCACCGGCTCGAACGGCTCGCTCAGCCCGTCGGGTACGGTCTTGTAATCGCCCGAAACTACCCAGATCTCTCCGGCCACCTCGATCCGGATCTGCGCCGACCCCGGCACATGTCCGGCAGGATGAAAGGAAACCAACGCATCGCCGATGCGCAGGCGCGCGCCATAAGAGACGGTCTCGAGCATGATATCGCCCAGACGCTGGCGCAGAATGGGCGCCGCACCGGTGGTGGATAGATAGCGGGAATGGCCGGGGCGGGCATGATCGGCATGGCCATGAGTGATCAGCGCCCGGTCGACCGGGTGCCAGGGGTCGACGTAGAAACCGCCCGCCGGGCAATAGATGCCCCGTTCGGTAAACTCAAGAACCGGATCGCGCGCCATGCGGCAAGTCTAGCCCGAAGCCGGGCGGATGCCAGAGCACGTCACGGGCGGCCCAAGAAAATTCGTCGAATTTTCTTGGCTGGCGCGCGCGGAGAGCGGATTAGCCGGCGGCCCGGAAATGGGCCGCCAGCCGATCATAGACCGGCCCCCGCACTGCGGGCGCCTCCATCAGAACCTCGTGCTCGCCACCGGGAATTTCCACCAGCGCTCCACCCGGCCAGGCCGCCATGCGTCTGCGGATCGCCTTGCGGTCGACGATTTGCTCATGGCTGCCCAGATAGGTCAGGCAGGGTAGGGCAGGCGCGGCGCGCGCTGCCAGCAGGCGGCATTCATTCAGGGCCTCGCGCAGCCAGATATTGGTCGGCGCCCCCAGCGACAGTTCGGGATAG
Organism: Ruegeria aquimaris; assembly: GCF_025751555.1. Classification (GTDB taxonomy): domain Bacteria; phylum Pseudomonadota; class Alphaproteobacteria; order Rhodobacterales; family Rhodobacteraceae; genus Ruegeria_B; species Ruegeria_B aquimaris. The sequence continues at coordinate 28,661 of NZ_JAOWLB010000010.1, read as the reverse complement.
GCGGCCAGTTGATCGCGCATCATCTGGTACATCGCCGGGTCGCGGGTCAGGCTGTTGCCCTCGAACTCTTGCACGACCACATAAGGCTCGGGCGAGGTGGTGGCCGGGTTCTTGTGCCCCATCCCCAGCACCGGCGCCAGGGTCGAGGTGACCCAACTCAGGGGTTTCATCACCGGGGTAAAGAAGATGCCCCACATCGGCCCGGTAAAGGCGCAGGCCACCACCGGTAGCCCCTCCATCACCGCGCGCAGGCCGATGGCGCCGCCCATCGAATGACCGATCACGAACCACGGGCGCGGCAGCTCCAGCGCCGCGGCCAGATCGACCACCGCCGCGACATCGCGCTGATAGTCCGGGAAAGACACGACATGGCCCAACCGCCGGTCGTCCAGCAACCGGTCAGCCAGCCCCTGTCCGCGCCAGTCCACCGCCAGCATGGCCAGGCCGCGCCGGGTAAACTCGCGCGCGGCATCGCCGTATTTCTCGACATATTCGGTGCGCCCGGGAAACAGGAACACGGTGCCTTGCACCGTGCCCTCGGGCCGCCAGTGGCCGACCCGGATGCGAATGCCGTCATCGGTACGCAGCCAATGCGCCGCCCCGCCGGGCGGTCCGCCGGCCACATCCTCGAACAGCGGGGCCGGCGACAGGTCCATCAGGCCAGCGCCGAGGCCAGTTGCATGGCGACACCCATGTCGCCGTCGATGGTCAGCTTGCCCGACATGAACGCGCCGGTCGGGTTCATCTCGCCGCTGATGATCTGCTGGAAGGTGTCGGCATCGGCCGACAGGGTCACATCCGCATCCTCGTCGCTGATCCGCGCGCCGCTGGCGTCCAGCACGATCGAACCCACTTCGGCGATCGCGAACTTGGCCGACGAGGCAAAGCCCGCGCCGCTCATCTTTTGGTTCAGCTCGGCCACGGCCTGGTCAAGAATTTCGCTCATCTTCATCCTCGTTTCGTGACATTGTCCGTGATTGGACAACGGCGCATACCGCGCTAATGTGAGATTTGTTATGACAACTGCGCCACTCAATCTCAAAGGTATCGTCGCGGCAATCGGGCTGCTAGTCGCGATTTCCGGCAGCCTCGCTGCGCAACAGGCCGATTCCAGCGACGAAACCGCGTTGCTGGCGGAACTGGCACAGGCCGATACCACGCGCGCGCGCCAGCTCGACCGGCAATTGCAGGCGCTCTGGGCGAAATCCGGCTCACCCTCGGCCGATTTCCTGCTCAAACGTGGGCGCGACGCGCTCGAGCTACATGACTATGGCGCGGCAATCGAACATCTCACGGCGCTGACCGATCATGCGCCGGATTTCGCCGAAGGCTGGCATGCCCGCGCCTCGGCCTATTTCGCGGTCAATCTCTTCGGGCCCGCCATTGCCGATCTCGAACATGTCCTGGCCCTGAACCCGAACCATTATAACGCGATCTACGGTCTGGGCCTGATGCTCGAAGCACTGGACCGGCCCGAGGCGGCCTTTGCCGCCTATTCCCGCGCGCTGGCTATACATCCCCATCACGAGGAAGTAACCAGTGCCGTGAATCGGCTGAAGCCCCGGATCGAGGGCCAGGCGCTCTGAAGCAGGCCAGGGGCAGGGGGCAGACAGGTGAACGGATCCTCGCGGATCGTGGCCGTTCTTGGCCCGACCAACACAGGCAAGACGCATTACGCGATCGAACGGATGCTGGGGCACCGGACGGGGGTGATCGGCCTGCCGCTGCGGCTGCTTGCGCGCGAGGTCTATGACCGTATCGTGGGCCTGCGCGGGCCGTCGGTCGTGGCGCTGGTCACCGGCGAAGAGCGGATCGTGCCGCCGCGCACGCAATACTGGGTCTGCACGGTCGAGGCGATGCCCGAGGGCATGGGCGCCGATTTTGTCGCCATCGACGAAATCCAGCTCTGCGCCGATCCCGAACGCGGCCATGTGTTCACCGACCGGCTGCTGCGCGCGCGGGGTCTGCATGAAACCCTGTTCCTGGGCTCGGACACCATGCGCGGGGCGATTGCCGCGCTGGTGCCTCAGGCGCAGTTCATGCGCCGCGAGCGGATGAGCCAGTTGGTCTATACCGGCTCGAAAAAGATCACCCGGATGCCGCCACGCAGCGCCATTGTCGGCTTCTCGGTGGAAAACGTCTATGCCATCGCCGAGCTGATCCGCCGGCAAAAGGGTGGTGCTGCCGTGGTGATGGGGGCGCTCAGCCCGCGCACCCGCAATGCGCAGGTGGCGCTCTACCAGAATGGCGAGGTCGACTATCTGGTCGCCACCGACGCCATCGGCATGGGGCTGAACCTCGATATCGACCATGTGGCCTTTTCCAGCTTGTCCAAATTCGATGGCCGCCGGATGCGGCAACTGGCCCCGAACGAGCTGGCCCAGATCGCGGGCCGGGCCGGGCGCGGCATGTCCGACGGTACCTTTGGTGTCACCGGCGAGGCGCGGCCGCTGGACGACGGCATGGCGCAGGCGATCATGGAGCATCGCTTTACCCCGCTCAAGAAGCTCAACTGGCGCAACAGCGACCTCAGTTTCGGCACGGTCGAGGCGCTGATCCGCTCACTCGAACAGCCCCCCGTCGGCGAGGATCTGCTCAAGGCGCGCGAGGCCGATGACCTGATGGCGCTGAAATCGCTGGCCCAGATGCCCGAGGTGATGGCCCGCGCAAGCTCGGGCCAGGCGGTGCGGCTCTTGTGGGATGTCTGCCGGATTCCCGATTTCCGCGGCATCTCTCACGCCGAACATGCCGGGCTTTTGCAGGTGATTTACGAGCATCTGCATGAGCACGGTCATATCCCCGACGACTTCATCGCGCGCCAGATCCGGCGAATCGACCGGACCCATGGCGACATCGACGCGCTGTCGAAACGGCTGGCATATATCCGGACGTGGACATATGTCGCGCAGCGGAACGGCTGGGTTCGTGACGAAACCCATTGGCGCGAGGAAACCCGCGCTGTAGAAGACAGGGTGTCGGACGCCCTCCATGAACGTCTGACGCAGAGATTTGTGGACCGGCGCACCAGCGTGCTGCTGCGCCGGCTCAAGCAGAAGGAGGCCCTTTTGGCCGAAGTGAACGACAAGGGTGAAGTGACCGTCGAAGGCGAATTCGTCGGACGTCTGGAAGGGTTCCGGTTCAGCCCGGACAAAAGCGCGCAGGGCACCGAAGCCAAGGCGCTAAAAGCCGCGTCGATGCAGGCGCTGGCGCCGCAGTTCCATCTGCGAGCGGACCGCTTCTATAACGCGCCCGATACCGAGATCGACTTTACCGAACAGGGCGGGCTGATGTGGGGCGAGAACGCCGTCGGCAAGCTGGTGGCCGGGGCCGATGCGCTGAAACCTCAGGTCGAGGTCTTTGTCGACGAGGTCGCCGGACCGGATGTCGAACAGAAGGTCCGCCGCCGCCTGCAACATTTCATCGACCGCAAGGTGGCCGCGCTGTTCGAGCCGCTATTGGCGCTTTCGCGCGACGAGGCCCTGACCGGGCTGGCGCGTGGCTTTGCCTTCCGCATGGTCGAGAATTTTGGCATCCTGCCGCGCGCCGATGTGGCGCAAGAGGTCAAGGATCTGGATCAGGAGGCGCGTGGCGCCCTGCGCAAGCATGGCATCCGTTTTGGCCAGTTCACCATTTTCATGCCGCTCCTGCTGAAACCGGCGCCGACCCGTCTGCGCCTGGTGCTCTGGTCGCTGGCCAACGGGCTTCAGGAATTCCCCGAGGCACCGCCGCCGGGTCTGGTGACGGTGCCCTCGGTCAAGGATGCCGAGCCGGGCGTCGACACCATGTGCGGCTACCGGATGGCGGGCGAACGGGCGGTGCGCATCGACATGCTGGAACGTTTGGCCGACATGCTGCGCGCCAAGGACAGCCGCGCCGGGTTCGAGGCGACGGCGGACATGCTGTCGATCACCGGCATGACGCTGGAACAGTTCGCCGACCTGATGCAGGGGCTGGGCTATAATGCCGAGCGCGGCGAACGGGCCAAGGTCAAACCGGGCACGCCGGATACCGCGCCCGAAGCAACTGCCGAAGCCGCCGTCGAGCCCGCAGCAGAGCCGACGACAGCGGAGCCGGTCGAGACCGAACCGGTCGAACCCGTAGCCGCAGAGGCCGAAGCCGCACCCGCCGATGCGGCGGCTGCCGAAGAGCCCGAGGTCGAGGTCTTCTACACCTTCACCTGGGCCCGCACGCGCCCGCAGGGCCGTGGCCCGCGCCGCGAGCCGCGCGGCGAAGGCCAGCCCCGACCGCAGGGCGAGGCCCGCCAGGGCCGCCGCGACAAGCCGCAGGACAAATCCCGGGGCAAGGCCAAGGACGGCGAACGCCGCCGCGATGGCAAGCCGTATGGCGGCAAGGGCGGCAAACCGGCTCAGCAGGGGGCCAAGACCTATTCCTCGCGCCCGCCGAAAAAGGAAAAGGCCATCGACCCCGACAACCCCTTTGCCGCGCTGCTGGCGCTCAAAGAGGGCAACTGACGACGGATGGTCGACCAGCCGTCCAAGATGCGGATCGACAAATGGCTCTGGCACGCGCGTTTCTTCAAGACGCGCGGGCTGGCGGCGGAGGCGGCCGGAAACGGCCGCACGCGCGTCAACGGCAGCCGGATCTCGAAACCCGCCCATGCGGTGGCGCCGGGTGATGTGCTGACCTTTGTGCAGGCGGGCAATGTCCGGTTGATCCGGGTCGAAGCGCTGGGAACCCGGCGCGGCCCGGCCAGCGAGGCGCAGACATTGTACCGGGATCTGGACGAAAACCGGGACACTCCCCCTGCGACGGACTAAAGAACGAAACCGCGTCGTCCCTCCGTGGCAAAGCCGCGCATTTCCGGTCTTTCCGTCGCGGAGCAGGGGCGATCCTGACTTGAAGAATGGTCCGCTGTGATTTAGCTAGTCCGGCAAACGAGAAGTGGATTTCTGCCCATGACCTACGTCGTCACCGAGAACTGCATCGCCTGCAAATACACCGACTGCGTCGAGGTCTGCCCGGTCGACTGTTTCTACGAGGGCGAGAACACGCTGGTCATCCATCCCGACGAATGTATCGACTGCGGCGTCTGCGAGCCGGAATGCCCCGCTGACGCGATCCGTCCCGATACCGAGCCGGGGATGGAGCCTTGGGTGGAGTTCAACCGCAAATACGCCGAGCAATGGCCGGTGATCGTGACCAAGAAAGACCCGCTGCCCGATGCAGAGTCGCGGGACGGCGAAGAGGGCAAGATGGAGAAGTATTTCTCCGAGGCGCCGGGACAGGGCGGCTGACCCCCAGGTGATTCGCAGTGCCGCGCCGCCCCGCGCGCGGCTATGCACTGGCAACATGCTGAAATTGCAGTGCAAACATAGCTCTCTTTAGGGTGCATCTTTCAGGATGCCCATTTTTATGGTATGCTTCCTGCCGAAGTAACGCAAAGAACTGGGATGGGACCCAAAAGCCAGGGTGCTTTTGGCAGAATTCGATTGTGACAGTATCAACCCGCTATCGGGGACGCAGTTGCCCCGCGCGTGGTTTTTTGTCGCCGCAAACCCGGTTCGCAACCTAGGAAAGATCTGAATGACCAAGTCGAAGAAGCTCGAGTTCCGCCCCAATGATTATGTGGTCTATCCCGCGCATGGCGTTGGCCAGATCATCTCCATCGAGGAGCAGGAAGTCGCCGGGTTCAAGCTCGAGCTGTTTGTGATCTCCTTCGAAAAGGACAAGATGACCCTGCGGGTTCCGACCAACCGGATCACCGAATCTGGCCTGCGCTCCCTCAGCTCGCCGGACGTGATCAGCCAGGCCATGAAGACGCTCAAGGGCAAGGCCAAGGTCAAGCGCGCGATGTGGTCGCGCCGCGCCCAGGAATACGAGCAAAAGATCAACTCGGGCGACCTGATCTCGATCGCCGAGGTGGTCCGCGACCTGCACCGCACCGACGATCAGCGTGAGCAGAGCTATTCCGAGCGTCAGCTCTACGAGGCCGCGCTGGAGCGTCTCACCCGCGAAGTGGCCGCCGTGTCGGGCGCCGACGAGATCGCCGCCGCCAAGCAGGTGGATGACGTCCTGACCTCGCGCGCCGCCTGATCGGCACGCTGCAAGGCATTCGGGGCCGTCCTTCGGGGCGGCCCTTTTTGCATTCACCTAACCCCTTGCACAACATGCGTCCGTCGGTCTTTGATGGGCTGCCAAAGGGGACAACGGCGACATGCGCGCACTAAAGCTGTGGGTTCGAAGACTCTATGTCGGACGCAACCGGGCGTCGGTTCGGTTTCGCTATGCGTTGATCCTGTTCGATCTGGTCACGATCCTGTTCTTTGTTGCCACCGCCTACATGGTGCACGGACCGGTCCTGACGGCGATCAGCGTTTTTGTGGGCCTCGTGATCCTCGCCGATTTCCTGGCCCGGCTTTGGATCGCACGCAGCAGGCGCGAGTTTCTGACCCGGATCTATACGCTGGCCGATATCGTGGTCATCCTGTCGCTGTTGCTCGATCCGTTCCTGACGCAGAGCCTGGCCTTCCTGCGCATCCTGCGGGGGATGCGCCTGATCCACTCCTATCACCTGCTGCACGACCTGCGCCGCGACAGCCAGTTCTTTCGCACCCGCGAGGATGCCATCATCGCCGCCGTCAACCTTCTGGTCTTCATCTTCCTGACCACAACGGCGGTTCTGGTGTTCTTCATCCCGCCCGGCAGCAGCGAGACCCCCTATATCGACGCGCTCTATTTCACCATGGCGACGCTGACCACCACCGGGTTCGGCGACATCACCCTGTCGACACCTGCGGGCAAGCTGTTTTCGGTCTTTGTCATGGTGGTGGGTGTGGCCCTGTTCGTCCGGCTGGCCACCGCGATCTTCTCGCCGCAAAAGGTGCGCTACAAATGTCCGGGATGCGGGCTTTATCGGCACGATCCCGATGCGGTGCATTGCAAGCATTGTGGCGGGCTGATCAATATCGAAACCGGCGGTGTCAACTAAGCTGAGCCGCCAGCGCCAGCAGGAACACGATCTCGGCCAGTTGCTGACTGGCGCCCAGGATGTCGCCGGTCTGTCCACCGATCTTGGCCTTTGCAAGCGCGCCAAGCCCAAGAACCGCGACGGCGGACAGCAGCGCCGGACCCAGCCCGGCGGCTCCCATGACCGCGACGACCAGCGCCGCCGCCAGCGCAAGCCCCAGCCCCACCGCCTGCGGTGCGGGCCGTCCGACCGACTGGCTCAACCCCGCACCGCGCGCATTGGGCAGGGCGGTCATTACGACCGGCATCAGCGCGCGCGACCAGATCGCGGCAGCCAGCAGCGACCAGAGCGCGCCAGCGCTCACCAGCGCCGCAAGGGCCGACAATCGCAGCAATTGCGACAGGATCAGCGCCAGCACGCCATAGGTGCCGATATGGCTGTCCTTCATGATCTCCAGCCGCCGCTCGGCGGTGAACCCGCCCCAGAGACCGTCGGCCGTATCGGCCAGCCCGTCCTCGTGCATGGCGCCGGTGACCATCACCGAGACGGCCAGCATCAGACCGGCTGCGATCCAGGCGGACAGCCCGACCGCCTGTGCCAGCCAACCGGTGACACAGATCAGGGCACCCACGGCCAGCCCGGCCAGCGGAAACGCCCAGATGGCGGCTGCCTGCCGTGCAAACACGGAATCCGGCAGCCGGGGCAGCGGCAACCGGGTCAGCAGCACCAGCGCCAGCAGCGGATCCCAGGGGGAAATGCCCGTGATGTCGTTTTTGCGCACCTCTCCGCCTTTCAAGGTCTTGTCGCACCGGATGCAACGGTTAAACACGGGCGGACCCCAGTTGCAAAGAGGCTTTCCATGCTGCCGACCCTTACCGATCTCGACCAGTTCCGTGACCTGCTGGTGAATGCGCCCGGGCCCGACAGCGCCGCCCGCGCCGGGGCCGAGGCCCGCAACGGCCAGCTTACCAAACCGCCCGGCGCGCTGGGACGGCTCGAGGATGTGGCGATCTGGTATGCCGGCTGGCGCGGCGATGCCCGACCCCGGATCGAGGCGCCGCAGGTCATCGTCTTTGCCGGCAATCACGGGGTGACGGCGCAGGGCGTCTCGGCCTTTCCGGCCGAAGTGACGGTGCAGATGGTGATGAATTTCGAACATGGCGGTGCCGCCATCAACCAGTTGGCGCGCGCCGCCGGGGCGCGGATGGATGTGCACGCGCTGGAACTGGACCGCCCGACCCAGGATTTCACCCAAGCCCCGGCGATGACCAAGGCCGAATTGCTGACCGCGCTGCAAACCGGCTGGGCCGCCGTCGATCCGGCGGCCGATCTGCTGGTGGTGGGCGAGATGGGCATCGGCAACACCACCCCTGCGGCGGCCATCGCGCATGCGCTTTACGGCGGTACGGCGGGTGACTGGACCGGGCGCGGCACCGGGGTCGACGACGCAGGGCTCGCCAACAAGACGCGGGTCGTGGCCGAGGGCGTTGCCCGGCATACCAGCCGCGACGGGCTGGAGGTGCTGCGCTGCCTGGGCGGGCGCGAGCTTGCCGCCATGGCCGGTGCCATCGCCGCCGCCCGCCAGCTGCGCATACCGGTGATCCTGGACGGGTTCATTTGCACCGCGGCAGCGGCAACGCTGGCGGCGGTCGCGCCGGACGCGCTCGATCACGCGATCGCAGGCCACCAAAGCGCCGAGGGCGCCCATGGCGCGCTGCTTGCCAAGCTGGGCAAAGAGGCGCTGCTGTCGCTTGGTCTGCGGCTGGGCGAAGGCTCGGGTGCGGCGCTGGCGATCAACATCGTCAGAAGCGCGGTGGCCTGCCATTCCGGCATGGCCACCTTTGCCGAGGCGGGTGTCTCGGACGGCTGACCGCCGTCCGCTCAAGCGGCGCTCAGGCCGAGCGCCGCGACGCCAGTTCCTCGTTCAGCTCCATCAGCGCGGTTTCCAGATCCTTTTGCAGCGCCTGCGAGCGCTCGACATAGGCTCTGTTCTCGGCGGTCGGGACGTTGGGGTCCCAGACCTCTGCCAGATCACGCACCGCCTTGCGGTCGTGATGATAGAAGGTCTGCGCCGCCTGCGCCGCCTCGTACTCGCTGAGGCCGACATTTTCCAGCACATAGCGCCCGGCGCGGACCGAACTGTCGAACATCTCGCGCACGATGTCATTGGCACCCGCGCGGTAGAGCTCATAGACATGGTTGCGGTCCCGCGCGCGGGCGATGATATGCAGGTCGGGCCGCTGGCGCCGGGCATAGGCCACCAGTTTCGTGACCTGGGCGTCATCGTCCAGCGCCGCCACCAGCACCTGCGCCTTGGCCAGGCCCGCCGCCTTGAGCAGTTCGGGCCGGGTCGGATCGCCCAGGAAGCCCTTGACGCCGAACCGCCGCATGGTCTGGATCGTTTCCATGTCGTGGTCCAGCACGATGGTCTTGAACCCGCTGGCGGTGACCAGCCGGTTGACGATCTGCCCGAACCGGCCGATGCCCGCAATGATCACCGGTCCCTGCTCGTCGATCTCGTCCGGCACCATATCCGCGACATGCTCGCGTATCCGGCGCGACAGCACCTCGTAAAGGATGAACAAGAGCGGCGTGATCAGCATGGTCAGCGCGATGATCATCAAGAGCTTCTGCGACAGATGCGCCGGGATGACGTTCTGCTGGGTCGAAAACGCCAAGAGGACAAAGCCGAACTCGCCCGCCTGTGCCAGCCCCAGCGTGAACAGCCAGCGGTCGCGTCCCTTGAGCCTGAAAGCGCGCCCGACGACATAGAGGATCACGCCTTTGAACAGGATCACCAGCAACGCCAACCCGATCAGATCCAGCGGATCTGCAAAGAAAAACCCGACGTCGATGCCCGCGCCCACGGTGATGAAGAACAGGCCCAGAAGCAGCCCCTTGAACGGTTCCAGATCGCTTTCAAGTTCGTGTCGGAACTCCGAGTTGGCCAGAACCACGCCAGCGAGAAAGGCGCCAAGCGCGGGCGACAGGCCCACCAGGGTCATCAGAAACGAGATCCCCACCACGATCACCAGCGCCAGCGCGGTGTACATCTCGCGCAGGCGGCTGGCGTGAATAAAGCGGAACAGCGGCCGGGTCAGATAGATGCCCGCCAGCACCACAAAGCCGACCGCGCCGATGGTGACCAGCGTGACCGCCCAGCCGGGCAGCCCCTCGACGAGAGACAGGTCGTGCGCGCCCTTCTCGTCGTCGTGCAACAGGTTGATTGACCCATCGGGGGTAAGCTCGGCCAGCCCCGGCACACTGGCCAGCAGCGGCAGGAGGGCCAGGATAGGGATCACCGCGATATCCTGCGTCAACAGGACCGAGAAGGTGGCCCGCCCGCCATTGGTCTGCATCAACCCCTTTTCCGACAGGGTCTGCAACACGATCGCGGTCGAACTCAGCGACAGGGTCAGGCCCACCGCCAGCGCCACGCTCCAGGGGTGGCCCGCCACCATCGCCACAACCATGATGGCAAGGGTCGAGACCCCCACCTGCAACCCGCCCAGACCCAGCAGCTTGTCCCGCATGTCCCAGAGCGCCCGCGGTTCCAGCTCCAGCCCGATCAGGAACAGCATCATCACGACGCCGAACTCGGCCACATGCTGAAGATCGGCGGTTTCGTCGCCGACAAGACCCAGTATCGGCCCGATGATCAGCCCCGCCGCCAGATAACCCAGCACAGATCCCAGACCCAGGCGTGCCGACAGCGGCACCGCGATCACCGCGGCCGCCAGATAGATCGTCGCCTGGTAGAGGAAGCTTTCCATGCTTGTCCTTTCGTCCGGCTCAGGTGGGCAGCGGAGCGTCCCGTTTCAGTTGGTCCATCACGATCTGGCTCTGCACCCGCGCCACTGCCGGATGCGGCAGGATCACCTCGTGCAGCAACCGATTCAGCGCGGGCAAATCAGCGCAGTAGACATGCAGCAGATAATCCGCTTCGCCGGTCATCGTCCATGCGCTTGTGATCTCCGGGCGGGAATTCACCATCCGGGCGAACTTGGCCGATTGCTCCGGCCCATGGGTGCCCAGATGCACCTGGATGAAGCCCTGCACATGCAGGCCCAGCTTCAGCGGGTCAAGCTTGGCGGCATAGCCGGTGATATAGCCCTCGGATTCCAGCCGCTGCCGCCGCCGCCCAGCCTGGCTGCTGGACAGATGCAGCATCTCGCCCAGCTGCTGGGCGGTCAGATGCGCGTCCTTTTGCAGCGCATCGAGCAGGCGCAGATCCATCGAATCCAACATGTGCGCATTTTCCTCGTTTTTTCTTATTTTAGTGCGTAAATCGCGCACGTAAATGTTGGAATCCAAAAAACAATGCGCAGAACCAGCATGGCTGAACGCGTATTCTCGACTCAGCAATTATTCCGCCAGCCGAGGAGACGCGCCATGGGTCCTTTCCCGCATAACGCCCCGAAATCCGAAATCACCCCCGAAAACCCCGCCGGAACCGACGGGTTCGAATTTGTCGAATTCGCCCATCCCGAGCCGCAGGTGCTGCGCGATCTCTTCGCGCGCATGGGCTTTGATATGGTCGCCCGCCACAAGGACAAGCCCGGCATCGAACTGTGGCAGCAGGGCGATGTGACCTATATCCTGAACGCCGAAAAAGGCAGCTTTGCCGAGAAGTTCATCGAACTGCACGGCCCTTGTGCCCCCTCGATGGGCTGGCGCGTGGTGGATGCGCAGGCCGCCTTCGATCACGCGGTGAAGATGGGCGCCGAACCCTATGAGGGCGACGACAAGACCATGAACGTGCCTGCGATCAAGGGTATCGGCGGCTCGCTGCTGTATTTCATCGACCAGTATTACCACACCTCGCCCTACAACACCGAGTTCGAGTGGCTGAAGCAGTCCAAGCCGCGCGGCGACGGGTTCTATTACCTCGATCACCTGACCCACAATGTCTACAAGGGCAACATGGACAAGTGGTTCAAGTTCTATGGCGACCTGTTCAACTTCCGCGAAATCCGCTTCTTTGACATCCAGGGCAAGTTCACCGGCCTCTACAGCCGGGCGCTGACCTCGCCCTGCGGGCGCATCCGCATCCCGATCAACGAGGATCGCGGCGAAACCGGCCAGATCGTCAGCTACCTGAAGAAATACAATGGCGAAGGCATCCAGCATATCGCCGTGGGCACCGACGACATCTACGACTCGGTGGATGCGATCGCGGCCAAGGGCCTGAAATTCATGCCCGGCCCGAACGAGGCCTATTACGACATGTCCTATGAGCGGGTCGCGGGCCATGACGAGCCCAAGGACCGGATGATGGAACACGGCATCCTGATCGACGGCGAAGGCGTGGTGGATGGCGGCGAGACCAAGATCTTGCTCCAGATCTTCTCGAAGACCGTGATCGGGCCGATCTTCTTCGAATTCATTCAGCGCAAGGGCGATGACGGGTTCGGCGAGGGCAACTTCAAGGCGTTGTTCGAAAGCATCGAGCGCGAGCAGATCGAAAGCGGTGAGATCAAGGCCGCCGAATAAGTCGACCGGGGCAGGGGTGCTGCCCCGTCGCCTGACGGCGACTCCCCGGGAGTATTTTGAGCGAAATGAAGGACGGGGCGCGGGCTCCGTCCTTTTTTGTCAGCCACTGGGGATTTTCAGGGTCAGATTGCGGCCGCCCTTCTGATAGCGCAGCTCGCTGTCGCCGATGGCGGTGATGCGGCCACCCTCGATGCTGTCGCCGACCTTGACCTTCTTGTAGCGGCCAGATGGCAGCCGCACCAGCGCGCGCCGGTTCGACGGGGTGCCATAGACTCCGATAAGGTTCAGGTCACGCAGGTTGATCGCGTTGTCCAGTGTCGCCTGGCGCGCGACCGAGGTCGGCGAGGGCGCCTTGGGCTTGACCGTCGCCGCGACAAACCCGTCGCCGGAAATGTTGGACCCGGCGCCGCGGCTGGGATTGGCCAGCGATCCCAGGTTGGTGTTTGCCGCCGCTGCGGCCACCGCCAGCCCCTCCGGGCGCGGCTTGGGTTTCTTGGCGCTGGCCACCGCCAGCGGGCTGACCGCCTGGGCCTCGTCCTCGGGCGATGCGGCCTGTTCCGCCTCGGCCTGTTCCTGCACCGATGCCGGCCGCGCCTTGGGGCGCAGCGTGGCGAGCTCGGTCAGGGACCGGCCCCCGAACTGCGACCGTTCAGCCTGTTCCACCAGGTCGTCGGGCCGCGCCTTGGGCCGTTTCGCGGCCAGCCGTTCCTGCGCAGGGTCAGCTTCGGGCGCGGCTTCGAACCGGACCGGCGGCGCGGGCGGCACCCGGGCGGGCCGCCCGGCAAAGATCAGCACGCCATCGGGGTTGAGCGCGCCTTCGGGGCTGGGCTCGACCAGCCCCTTGTCATCCAGGGCAAAGGCCTGTCCGGCGGCGGCGGGGGCATTGTTGCCCTCGGGCAGGGCGTCGGTGTCGAACCGGGTTCCATCCGGCAGCGCCACCGCGTCCTGAAAGATATCGGTGCGGTCGATCGAGGCGACAAAGAGATCGCCCAGCCCGATCAGCCCCGGCACCTCGGGCGCGTCCGGGGCGGTGACCAGAATTCCGGCCTCGTTCTCGCCCGTAGCCGTATCCGGCTCGGGTTCGAACTCCATTTCCTCGACCTGTTGCGGCTCCACCTGAAGCGCCTGAAGCACCGCATCGTCGGTGCTGCTCAGGGCCGGGCGGTCGGCCGGATCCTGTAGCGCCGAGAGCTGTACCGGATCCTCGTCGATCGAGGCCGGTTCCAGAGCGGGTGCCGGGCCGTTGTCCGGACTCTCCGCCAGTGGCGCGATCGCGGGCGCCTCGGGCTCCGGGGCGGCCGCAGGATCGGTCGCAGGATCGGTCGGCGGGCTGAATGCGGCGGGCGCCGGATCGCCACTGCGGTCGGACCCGTCCCGGAACACGCCGGTCCCCACCACTGCGGCAAAGACAGCAATCGCGGCAAGGAACAACAGCAGACCCACGGTCAGCGACAGGCCCAGGAACCGTGGCTTGCCGCCGATCATGCCGCCCTTGCGCGCGCCAAAGATGGTGAGCCGGTCGGCCTCGTCGCGCGGGACCTGGTCGGGCCGCGCGGCCGGGGTAAACGCGGGGGGCGGCATCTCCTCGGTGATCAGGCGCGCCGCGACCGGTGGTGCGACCGGTGGCGCAACCGGTGGCGCGACGGGTCTTGCCGGAGCGGGAGCGCTGGTGGCCTTTGGTCTGACCGGCGGCGGGGCCGCCGGCTCGTCGCCGCGAACCGACTGGAAACTGAGGCCCGCCGCGTCTTGCGGCGGCGCATCGGCGGGCGGCGCTGCGGCAGGGGCCTCGGACACAGCCGCGCTTTCGGGCGGTTTGGCGGCGATGCTCTCGTCGGGTTTGCTCCGGCGCGATGAGAACCCGACCACCGGCGCGGCGCTCTGCGCCTTTGGCGGCTCGGCCTTTTTCGCCACGGGCGCCTTGCTGGACGCCTCGGGTGCCTGGGCCACGGGCGCGCTGTCGGGGATCACCGCCGGGCCGATCACCACAACTGCGATGCCGTCGGGTTCCACCGCATCGGTGCCGGTCAGCTCCCGCAGACCCGAGGCCGGGCCAAAGAACGGCTCGCCGAGAAAGGCATTGTCATCGGGCACCGCGACAAAGCTGACCGGATGAAACCCGTGCTCCTCGGCAAAGGCTTCGGCCTCGGCCAGGGTTTCCCGCGCCACCGCCGCCACATGGGTCACGCTGCCATCGGGCGAGGTGTCCCAGATCAGCTCCTCCAGCGCATAGGGGGTCGCGTTGGCAACCGCGTCCTCGATGACATTCAGCCGCGTCTCGCCCCGGAACGGGCCGGTATCGACGGTCAGATACCGGATCTGGTCGTTGGGCAGGATCAGCTTGCATCGCAGGTCCGGGTCCAGCCGCAGGGCAAGGTCGCGCAGACGGGCCAGCGACCGGGCCAGATCGGGATCGTCAAGCGTCACCGCCCCCACCTGCCGCCAGCCACCGGCGGCACGGTGAAGAAGGGAGATCCCCTCAAACGACAAGGATAACGCAAACGCGGGTTTCATCTGACCAGTTAACCAATCCAATCAAGGCCGTAGCACGCGCCGCGGCGCATCCCGGCGCGACATTAGAGCAGAGAACCGCCGAGGGAAAGAAAAACGCGTAACTTCCCCTTGTCGCGCGACATGCCGCCGCCCCATCTTTGGAACAAAGAATAACAGGAGAGCAAAGTTGAGGACATTGGTTTTTCTGGTGGTGGCGTTGCTGTTTGCCGCAGTGGGCTTGGCCCGCGCCGACGAGCAGCCCGGACAGATCACCGTAACCGGCACAGGGGTGGTGGAAACCGTGCCCGACATGGCCGTTATCACCCTTGGCGTGACGCAAGAGGCCAAGGAGGCGCGGGCGGCGCTCTCGGCGACATCCGAGGCGGTCGGCCGGGTTCTTGCCCGTCTGACCGAACTGGGGGTCGAGGCGCGCGACATGCAGACCTCGGACCTGTCGCTGTCGCCGGTCTGGTCCAACCGTGGGTCCAGCACCGAACCCCCGGCGATAACCGGCTTTCAGGCCTCGAACCGGGTGACGGTGCGGGTCCGTGACCTGGCGCGGCTGGGCGAGATCCTGGATACGGTCGTGTCCGACGGGGCCAACACGTTCAACGGGCTGGAATTCTCGGTCAAGGAGCCCAAGCCGCTGCGCGATCAGGCGCGGGCCAAGGCGGTGGCGGATGCCCGCGACAAGGCACAGCAACTGGCCGAGGCGGCCGGGGTGTCGCTGGGCCGGATCGTGTCGATCTCGGAGCTTTACTCCGACCCGCAACCGCGCCCGATGATGCGCATGGCCGCCATGGCCGAGTCGATGGATGTGCCGGTGGCCGGTGGCGAGATCGGGCTGAGCGGCACCGTCACCATGGTCTACGAAATCCGGCAGTGAACCGGGCAGGGGGCGGGCGGCTGGCCGCCCCCCCGCATTGACCATCACGCACGGTCGCGCCACTCTGACCCGGACTTGACCCGGAGACAGACATGGCGGCACCGCTGGTAATCCGAAATCGCAACTTCCGCCTGCTCTTCACCGCGGGCGCCCTGACCAATCTGGGCGACGGGGTGCTGGTGCTTGCGGTGCCGTGGCTGGCGGCGCTGATGACCCGCGATGCGGTGGCGATTGCCGCCGTGGCGGCGGCGGCGCGGTTGCCCTGGTTGCTCTTTGCCCTGCCTGCGGGCGTGATCATCGACCGCAGCGACCGTCGCAAGCTGATCGCGCGGGCCGATCTGATGCGGGCAGGCATCGTGCTGGCGATCCTGCTCTTGGCGCTGGGCGATCCGGTGCCGGGCGCGATCTGGGCGCTGGCGGGGCTGGCCTTTCTTCTGGGCTCGGCAGAGGTGCTGCGCGACAATGCCGCCCAGACCATCCTGCCCGCGCTGGTCGATCCCGACGATCTGGAGGCCGCCAATGGCCAGCTCTGGAGCACCGAGCAGCTGACCGGCCAGTTCATCGGCCCGCCGCTGGCCGGCGTGCTGATCTCGGCCGGGATCGCGGTGCCCTTTGGCCTCGATGCGGCGGTTCTGGTGCTGGCCGCCGGTCTGGTCTGGCTGATCTCGCTGCCGCCGCAGGTGCCCAGCCGCGCGCGGTTCGCCGAGGCGCTGGCCGAGGGCATCGCCTTCATGCGCGGCGACGCGCTGCTGTTGCGGCTGGCGGTGGTGCTGGGGCTGGCCAATTTCATCGCCATGGCCACGATCACCGTGCAGGTCCTCTTTGCACAAGAGGTGCTGGGACTTGGGGCCGCGCAATACGGGCTGGTGCTGTCGGCGGGGGCGGTGGGGGCGATTTGCGGCAGCCTCCTGGCACCGCGCGCGATGCGGCTGATCGGCACGCAAGCGTGCCTGTTCCTGTCGGTTGCGGTCTGGGGCGCGGGCTATGCCATCATCGGCCTGTCGAACAGCGGCTGGATCATGGGGCTGGCGCTGACCGCGATCATGGCGGCGGCGATGCTGTGGAACGTGATCACCGTGTCCTGGCGCCAACGACGCATCCCGCCCGCCATGCTGGGCCGCGTGAACAGCATCTATCGTTTTTTCGGCTGGGGTTCGATGCCGCTGGGGGCACTGGCGGGGGGCGCCGCGGTGGCGCTGGCCGAACAGCAGATGAGCCGCGAGATGGCTTTGCGTGCGCCCTTCCTGCTAGCGGGCCTGTGCTGTCTGGCGCTGCTGGTCTATGCGCTGGCGCGGCTGCGGCTGGACTGAGCGGAGAGCGGCCCGCAGGGCCGCCTCCATTGGCTTGTTCCGACGCACCCGGGGGTCAGGGTCGGGTGATCTTGATCTCTCCGGTCTTGCCACTGATGAAGATGGTCGCACTGTCGCCGCTGGCCGAACGTACTTTCACCTTGGTGTTGCCGCTCGATCCACCGGTCGTGGTCTCGACGCTGGAACCGTCCCCGTTCTTGGTCGTGGTCCGGGTCGAACCGTCGTTGGGATTTGTTTCGGTGGTGGTGGTTGAATCACCCATGACTTGATCTCCAAATGAATTGCTGAAATGGCGGGAAAATGACCCGCAGATACAATTCTGGGTTATGTCAGGGGATCGGGAAAGTCAGGTTTTCCATAGCCGGAAACCTGTGCCGCAAGCGAAGAAGCAGCCGGTTCCGGCTGCTTCTCTTGTCAAACATATCAGGCGGTTGCCTTGGTCAGGGCCTGGTCGAGGTCCGCGATGATGTCGGCGGCATCCTCGATGCCGATCGATACCCGCACAACATTGGGGCCGGCGCCTGCCGCCTCCTGCTGCGCGGGGGACAACTGGCGGTGCGTGGTCGAGGCCGAATGGATGATCAGCGAGCGCGCGTCACCCAGGTTGGCCACATGGCTGAAGATCTCCAGCGCGTTGACCAGCTTGACGCAGGCCTCGTAGCCGCCCTTGACCGCAAAGGTAAAGAGCGCGCCCGCGCCTTTGGGATAGCATTTCTGCACCCGGTCATAATAGGGCGACGAGGGCAGCCCGGCATAGGTCACGTAATCCACCCGCGGATCGGCCTCGAGCCAGGCCGCCACCTTCTTTGCGTTCTCCACATGGCGCTGCATGCGCAGGCTCAGCGTCTCGATCCCCATCAGCGTGTAATGGGCGGCCTGCGGGTTCATCGTCATGCCCAGGTCCCGCAACCCGATGGCGATGCCGTGGAAGGTAAAGGCAAGCGAGCCAAAGGTCTCGTGGAACTTGAGCCCGTGATAGGCCGGTTCCGGCGCGCTGAGCGAGGGGAACTTATCGTTGGCCGACCAGTCGAAGCGCCCCGAATCCACGATACAGCCGCCGGTGACGGTTCCGTTGCCGGTCAGGTACTTGGTGGTCGAATGTACCACCAGTGTCGCGCCTTGTTCGATGGGGCGGCACAGATAGGGGGTGGCGCTGGTATTGTCGACGATCAGCGGGATGCCCGCGGCATCGGCCACGTCGGCCAGGGCGCGGATATCGGTGACATAGCCGCCGGGATTGGCGATCGATTCACAAAACACCGCCCTTGTGTTTTCGTCGATGGCGGCCTTCACCGCCTCCAGATCGTCGGTATCGACGAACTTGGCCGACCAGCCGAACCGCTTGATGGTCTGGCTGAACTGGGTGACGGTGCCACCATATAGCCGGGTCGAGGCCACCACGTTGCAGCCCGGTCCCATCAGCGGAAAGAGCGCCATGATCTGCGCCGCGTGACCCGACGAGCAGCAGACCGCGCCGACCCCGCCTTCGAGCGTGGCGATACGCTCCTGCAACACGGCGACGGTGGGGTTGGTCAGGCGGGAATAGATATAGCCCACCTCTTGCAGGTTGAAGAGCGCGGCGGCGTGATCGGCGTCGCGGAACACATAGGCCGTGGTCTGATAGATCGGCGTCTGCCGCGCGCCGGTGGCCGGGTCGGGCCGGGCGCCGGCATGGATCTGCAACGTGTCGAAGCCGTAGCTGGGGGTATCGGACATGGGTGGAGTCTCCCTTTGGAAATGTCTTGCCCGAATCTCTAAGCGATACGCGCCCGCCAGACAACAAGCGCCCGCCTGCGGCAGGCGCGGGATCAAGGATTTAAGGAAATCCTTGTCCACAGGATTTTTGAAAATCCTGTACAAGCGCCTGTTCCAGGCGCTTGGGGCAAAGTGTCATTGACACTTTGTGACCGCGCGCGTTCAGGTCTTTTCGATCACCGGACCGTCCTGCTTCACCCATTCGGTGAAGCCGCCTTCCAGATGCATCACCGGTCTCAGCCCCATTTCCTGAGCCACCTTCGCCGACAGGGCCGACCGCCAGGCGCTGGCGCAGTAAAAGACATAGGTCTTGTCCTGGTTGAACACCGCCTTGTGATAGGGACTCTCGGGGTCGATCCAGAATTCCAGCATGCCGCGCGGGCAGGAAAACGCCCCCGGGATCATACCGGAACGCTGCAACTCGCGAATGTCGCGCAGATCGACGAAGACATAGCCGGGATTGTCAAAAAGCCCCTTGGCCTCTTCGACCGACAGCGTGTCGACCACCGCGTTCGCCTCTTTCAGCAGCGTCTTGATGCCCTTGGTTATCTTCTGTGCCATGCCCGTCCTCCCGCGACTCGTCCACAGGCTGACCGAAACCTGCAGCCAGCTCAAGAGGGGTTGCCGACGATCCTCATCCCGCTAGGCTTCCCCGGATCGGAGACAAGGGGATGTGCGATGAAACAGAGACCGCTGGGCCGCACCGGCATGAGTGTAAGCGAACTGTGCCTGGGCACGATGACCTTTGGCACCCAGACCACGCAGGAGCAGGCGCATGCCCAGATCGACCATGCGCTCGCGGCGGGGATCAACTTCATCGACACCGCCGAGATGTACCCGGTGAACCCGGTCAGCAAAGAGACCATTGGCCGTACCGAGGAGATCATCGGCGCCTGGAACGCGGCCAATCCCGCCCGGCGCGGTGAGTTCATCCTGGCCACCAAACATTCCGGCAGCGGCATGGCGCATGTGCGCGACGGCGCGCCGATCTCGGGCGCGACCATCCGCGCCACGCTCGAGGCCTCGCTCAAGCGGCTTCGCACCGATTATGTCGACCTCTACCAGTTCCATTGGCCCAATCGCGGCAGCTACATGTTCCGCCAGAACTGGAGCTATGATCCCTCGGGGCAGGATCCGGCGGCGATACGCGACAACATGATCGACTGTCTCGAGGCGCTGCAACGCGAGGTCGATCGCGGCACCGTCCGCGCCTTTGGCCTGTCGAACGAAAGCGCCTGGGGCACCGCGCAATGGCTGCATCTGGCCGAGGCCGGGCATGGGCCGCGCGTCGCCTCGATCCAGAACGAATATTCGCTGCTCTGCCGTCTCTTCGACACCGACATGGCAGAGCTGAGCGTGAACGAGAAGGTGGGGCTGATGGCCTTTTCGCCGCTGGCGGCGGGATTGCTGACCGGCAAGTACCAGGGTGGGCAGGTGCCCGAGGGCTCGCGCATGTCGCTGGTGCCGGAACTCGGCGGGCGCAAATCCGACCGCGTCTTTGGCGCGGTCTCGGCCTATCTCGACATCGCCCGCCGCCACGGGATCGACCCGGTGCATATGGCGCTGGCCTGGGCGCTGACACGCCCCTTCATGATGTCGGCGATCTTTGGCGCAACCACACTGGCACAGCTCGACCATGCGCTGGGCGCCGCCGATGTGACGCTCTCTGATGAGATCCTGGGTGAGATCGCAGCCGCCCACAAGGCGCATCCGCTCCCCTATTGAGGATCGCGGGGACGCGGGAAGCGTCGCTTCCCGCGTCCCCGCCCAATGTAGAAGCCGGTCAGATCAGCTTCACGATCTGCTTGCCGGTATTGCCGCCCCTGAGCATGGACATGAAGGCGGCGGGCGCGTTTTCCAGCCCTTCGGCCACATCTTCCAGGTACCGGATCTCGCCATTGGCCAGTTTCGGCGCGACCTCGGACAGGAAGGCCGGGTAACGGTCGAAATGGTTCGAGATGATGAAACCGTTGACCGACAGGAACTTGACCAGGATCGAACGCCAGATCGCCGGGCCGGTCAGTCCGGGGTCCGAGGCGCCCGCGCCCAGGCCCCCGGCATTGTACCAGCTGATCATGCCGCAGATCGGGATACGGCCAAAGTTGTTCATCAGCGGCAATACGGCCTCCAGCACCTTGCCGCCGACATTCTCGAAATAGATGTCGATCCCGTCCGGGCACTCGGTGGCAAGCGCCCGACGCAGATCGGCGGCGCTGTCATAGGCGCGGTGATCCAGACAGGCGTCAAAGCCGAATGTCTCGATTGCGATCCGGCATTTGTCGGCGCCACCCGCGATACCCACCGTGCGCAGCCCGGCCAGGCGCGCGACCTGACCCACCATCGAGCCCACCGGCCCGGTGGCCGCAGCCACCACCAGCGTCTCGCCCGCCTTGGGCCGGCCATGCTCCATCAGCCCGTACCAGCCGGTGAACCCCGGCATGCCCAGCACACCCAGCGCGGTGGTGATCGGCATCACCTTGGGGTCGATCTTGCGCAGCATCTTCGCCGGTTGCACGCCGTGTGTCGCCCAGCCGAACATGCCAAAGGCGAAATCGCCCGGCGCAAACCCCGGATCGTTCGATGCGATCACCTCGCCCACGCCACCGGCCTCCATGGTGCCGCCGAGCGGCACCGGCGCGGCATAGGATTTGGCATCGTCCATCCGGCCCCGCATATAGGGGTCCAGCGACATGTAATGGACCCGCACCAGCACCTCACCGGGGCCGGGGGCGGGGACGGGCGCCTCTTCATACGAGAAATTCGCGGCCTCGGGCGCGCCGGTCGGGCGGCTGGCCAGGGCGATGCGGTACATGCGGTCGGTCATGGGAAAACTCCTTTGCTCCCCGCAAATCTAGTCGCTTGCGGCACCGCTGCAAACCTTGCCGCCCCAGTGACGCCGCGCCATACGCCGGTACGGCAGCCGCCTTGCACAGAGAGCCCCTTGGCAAGCCGGGCCCGCGCGAGTATACGCGCGGCTTGACCAAGGCAGGAGCTCCCCGATGATTGGCAGTGCGAACCTCAACATCATGATCAAGGCCGCCCGCAAGGCAGGCCGGTCGCTGGTGAAGGATTTCCGCGAGGTCGAGAACCTGCAAGTGTCGATGAAGGGCGCGGGCGATTTTGTGTCCAAGGCCGATATCGCCGCCGAGGCGATCCTAAAGGAAGAGCTGCGCAATGCCCGCCCGACCTATGGCTGGGTGGCCGAAGAGGGCGGCTCGGAAGAGGGCGAGGACCCCACCCGCCGCTGGATCGTCGATCCGCTGGACGGCACCACCAACTTCCTGCACGGTCTGCCGCATTGGGCGATTTCCATCGCGCTCGAGCATAAGGGCAAGATCGTCGCGGGCGTCATCTATGACGCCGCC
This sequence comes from Ruegeria aquimaris, assembly GCF_025751555.1. Taxonomy (GTDB): domain Bacteria; phylum Pseudomonadota; class Alphaproteobacteria; order Rhodobacterales; family Rhodobacteraceae; genus Ruegeria_B; species Ruegeria_B aquimaris. The sequence continues at coordinate 6,434 of NZ_JAOWLB010000010.1, read as the reverse complement.
AAGGACGAGATGTTCTTTGCCGAAAAGGGCGAAGGCGCCTGGATGAACGACCAGCGCATCCGGGTGTCGGGCCGCCACCGGATGATCGAGTCGATCTTTGCCACCGGCCTGCCCTTTGGCGGGCGTGCCGACCTGCCGTTGACGCTACAGGATCTGGCGCGACTGATGCCCGCCTGCGCCGGTGTGCGGCGCTGGGGCTCTGCTGCGCTCGACATGGCCTATGTGGCGGCGGGCCGCTACGAAGGCTTCTGGGAGCGGCGCCTCAATGCCTGGGATGTGGCGGCGGGCATCATCATCGTCAAGGAAGCGGGCGGTCTGGTCGAGGCGCTCGATCCCGAGGATTCGATCCTCGACAGCGGCGAGGTGATCTGCGCCAATGGCAATATCTTCGATCCATTCGCCAAGGTGATCCGCGGCTGAGCCGAACCCAAGAGTTATCATCGACAAGCCTGGAACCCGGCCCATGGCCGGGTTTTGCATGTCTGGCGCCTATTTGCGCGGGATCTTCGGGATCCGGCTGGGCGACAGGCGGTATTTCTGCTCGGGATGCGGCGGGTGGCCCTCGGTCCGGCGCCAGAACCCCCGCCCGCCACGCCTGAGCCACAGCGGCAGCGTCAGAACCAGCCCCACCGCAAAGCCGCCCGTATGCGCCCAATAGGCGACGCCGCCAGTATCCGGGTCGGAACTGAACCCGCCCAGGAACTGGAACCCCAGCCAGACCCCGAGCATCACAAAGGCCGGGATCGTGAAAATGCGGAAATAGACAACCAGAATCAGCAGGATATCGACCCGCGCACGCGGAAACAGCAGCAGATACCCTCCCATCACCCCGGCAATCGCGCCCGAGGCGCCGATGGTCGGCACCATCGACCCCGGCCCGCTCAGCACATGGATCAGCCCGGCGCCAATCCCTGCGGCAAGATAGAAGAGCGCAAAGCCCAGATGCCCCATCTCGTCTTCCAGATTGTCGCCAAAGATCCATAGAAACAGCATGTTGCCGCCCAGATGCATCCAGCCGCCATGCAGAAAGACCGAAGTGACCAGGGTCAGCCACCCGTCCCCGTCCGAGATGCGGGCGGGGATGATCGCATAGTCATAGTAAAAGCGGCTGACCAACCGGGGATCCTCCATGATGCCCAGAGTGGTCAGGAAAATACCGATATTTGCCGCCAGCAGCAGATAGACGACATAGGGCGTTCGGCCCGAGGGGTTGTGATCGCGGATCGGAAACATCCCGCGACGCTGCGGTCAAACGGGGCAGAGGTCAAGGGGCGCCGACGCGCCGCGTCGGCGGCGCGCCCGGCCCAACTGCCGCGGATCGCAAGATCCGGCGGCAGGCGGGAGCGCTCCCTGCCTTAGCCCATGCCACCCAGCAGCGCGGCATTGCCGCCCGCGGCGGTGGTGTCGACACAGACATGGCGCTCGGCCAGCACCCGGGCGCGGTCGGGCAGGCCGGGGATCAGCGGCAGGATCGGACCGGACCGGCGCGACAGCGCCAGCTCGTAGGCGCGCGCCGTCTCTTCATCGCCCCACCAGATCACGCCCGAAATCCCCTCAACCGTTTCCAGAGCTTCCGCCGCCAGTGAACCGGTGGCGCGGATCGCGGTGCCGCCCAGCGCCTCGACCGCCTGCGCCTGCGCCGCGACCGCCGCTGCCGTCGGGCCAAGGCAGAGGAGCGGCGGCCGCGCCATCTCGCTCAACCGGTTCGACTCACCGGTCGGGCCAGGCAGGCTTTGCGTCCGCACCGGTGCGGGCGTGCCGGTCGCGCGGGGCAGGGTGGCCATCGGCGCGGCCCAGTCAGCCGCCGCCTGCTGCCGGTCCGGCGCACAGAAGCGCGCCATGTAGTTCGGCCCGCCCGCCTTGGGTCCGGTGCCCGACAGGCCCTCGCCGCCAAAGGGCTGGCTGCCGACAATGGCGCCGATCTGGTTGCGGTTGACATAGATATTGCCCGCATGCACCGCCTCGGTCACATGCTGCACCCGGTCGTCGATCCGGGTTTGCAGGCCGAATGTCAGACCATAGCCGGTGGCGTTGATCGCCCCGATCACCTGATCCAGCTCATCCGAGCGGAAGGTGGCCACATGCAGCACGGGGCCGAAAATCTCACGCTCCAGCGCTTCGATGCCGGAAACCTTGATAAGGGTGGGGGCCACGAATGTGCCCTCGGGCGGCAGGGCCAGTTCCTTCAGTACCCGTCCCTCGGCGCGCGCGCGGGCCACATGGTCGGCGATGGTCTGGCGCGCGGCCGCGTCGATCACCGGGCCGCTGTCAGTGGACAGCGCCCAGGGATTGCCCAGGCTCAGCGCATCCATCGCGCCCTTGAGCATGGTCAGCACATCCTCGGCGATATCCTCTTGCAGGTAGAGACAGCGCAGCGCCGAACAGCGCTGGCCCGCCGACTGGAACGCGCTTTCGATCACCGCCTGCACCGCCTGTTCCGGCAGCGCGGTGGAATCGACGATCATCGCATTGAGCCCGCCGGTTTCCGCGATCAGCGGCGTGCCCGGGCGCATGTGCACGGCCATTGCGGCGCGGATCTTCTGCGCGGTTGCGGTCGAGCCGGTGAAGGCCACGCCCGAAACCCGTGGGTCCGAGGTGAGCGCGGCGCCGACCGCCGGGCCACCCGGCAAGAGTTGCAGCGCGTCGCGCGGCACCCCGGCCTCGTGCAGCAACTCTACCGCGCGATGGGCGATTAGCGGCGTTTGCGGCGCGGGTTTCGCCAGCACCGCGTTGCCGGTGGCCAGCGCCGCCGCGATCTGACCCGAGAAGATGGCCAGAGGGAAGTTCCACGGGCTGATGCAGGTGAAAATGCCCGCAGGCGCCGCATCGGGGATGTTGGCCGCGTAATAGCGCAGGAAATCCACCGCCTCGCGCAGCTCGGCCACCGCGTCCATCAGGGTCTTGCCCGCCTCGCGATGCAGCAGCGCAAACAGCTCGCCATAATGCGCCTCGTAAAGGTCGGCGGCGCGGTTCAGCACGGTCGCGCGCTCGGCGGCAGGGGCCTGCCACGGCCGAGCGCTGGCCAGTGCTAGTTCGGTATCAGCGTCACTTGCAGGCGCCACGCTGCCCGGTATGTCATGCGGGTCGGCGGGGTTGACCACTGCTTCCTCCGCCTCGGGCGCGGCCGCCTCGGACAAAAGCGGCCCGGCCTGCCAGCGATGGGCGCGGAACGGCGCGCGCGCGGCGTCGATCGCATCCAGCGTCGGCTGATGCCCCAGATCGAACCCTTTCGAGTTCGGACGCTCCGGTGCAAACAGCTCGGGCCCGCGCTTCAGCGGTTTGGCCGGTTTTTGCGCGATCTCGAACGGATCGCCGGCCACCACCTCGGGCGGGACGTTCTCGTCCACGATCTGGTTGACAAAAGAGCTGTTGGCGCCGTTCTCCAACAGGCGCCGCACCAGATAGGCCAACAGGTCGCGATGCGCCCCTACCGGCGCATAGATGCGGCAGCGGGTCTTGTTGGCGGTCAGCACAAGATTATGCAGCGTCTCGCCCATGCCATGCAGGCGCTGGAACTCGAAGGGCTGGCCATCGCGCGCCATATGCAGGATCGCGGCCACGGTATGGGCGTTATGGGTGGCGAATTGCGGATAGATCCGGTCGGTCATACCCAACAGCTTGCGCGCATTGGCGATGTAAGAGACATCGGTCACCGCCTTTTGCGTAAAGACCGGGAAGCCATCGACGCCGGCCACCTGGGCGCGCTTCACCTCGGTATCCCAATAGGCGCCCTTCACCAGTCGCACCATCAGGCGCCGGTCATGGCGCTGCGCCATCTCGTAGAGCGTGTCGATCACCAGCCCGGCGCGCGGCCCATAGGCCTGTACCACGATGCCGAACCCGTCCCAGCCCTTCAGCGCCGGTTCCGCCATCACCGCCTCGATCACCTGCAACGACAGCGCCAGCCGGTTGGCCTCTTCGGCGTCCACGTTCAGCCCCATGCCAGCGGCCTTGGCCAAAAGTGCCAGCGCCCGCAGGCGCGGCACCAGCTCGTCCATCACGCGGGTCTCCTGCGCCAGCTCGTAACGCGGATGCAGCGCCGACAGCTTGACCGAGATGCCCGGATTGGCGCGGATGTCGCCATGGGTGCAGGCCTCGGCAATGGCCGCGATGGCGCGCGAATAGCTCAGGTGATAGCGCGCGGCATCGGCTTCGGTGCGGGCGGCCTCGCCCAGCATGTCATAGGAATAGGTATAGCCCTTGGCCTCCATCCCCTGTGCGCGTTTCATCGCCGCCTGGATGTTTTCGCCCAGCACGAACTGGCGGCCCATCTCCTTCATCGCGCGGGAAACGGCGGTGCGGATCACCGGCTCGCCCAGCCGCTTGATGGCGCCGCGCAGCGCGCCCACGGGGCTCGCCTTGCGCTCGTCCAGCACCTTGCCGGTCAGCATCAGCGCCCAGGTCGAGGCATTGACCAGCGAGGACGAGGAATGCCCCAGATGCTTGCCCCAGTCCGACGGCGCGATCTTGTCCTCGATCAGCGCGTCGATCGTGTCGGCATCAGGCACGCGCAAGAGCGCCTCGGCCAGGCACATCAGCGCGATGCCCTCGTCGGTCGAAAGCCCGTATTCGGCCAGGAATACCTCCATCATGCCCGGCGCGGTGCTGGCGCGAATATCGCGCACCAACCCGGCGGCGGCGCCGCTGATCGCGGCGCGATCCTCAGCGCTCAGCGCGGCCTGCGCAACCAGCGCGTCGAGCAGCGCCGATTGGTCGGCATAGGTGAAGGTGTCGATTTGGGTGCGCAGGGCGTGGGTCATGATGCCTCCGGTTCAGTTGGCGTATGATACATCGCAATCACAGGTTCATTCGCCTGATTTTTATGGTAACGCAGTCCAAATGACCAAAGATGGGGGCGCATGCGATGCAAACGGACTTTCCAGACCTCGACCGGCACGACCGGGCGATTCTGGCCGAACTGGCCGCCGATGGGCGGATGTCGGTGGCCGACCTTGCCCGCCGCATCGGCCTGTCGAAATCGCCAACCCAGGCGCGGGTCAAACGGCTTGAGGCCGAAGGCATCATCACCGGCTACCGCGCGCTGGTCGATCCCATCCGTCTGGGGCTCGATCACGTGGCCTTTGTCGAGGTGCGTCTGAGCGACACCCGCGAAAAGGCGCTAGCCGAATTCAACGCCGCCGTCCGCCGCATCGCCGAGGTGGAACAGGCCCATATGATCGCCTCCAATTTCGACTACCTGCTCAAGGTAAGGACCCGCTCGATGAACGAATACCGCGCGGTGCTGGCCGAGCGGATCTCGGCCCTGCCGCATGTCTCCAGCACCTCGACCTTTGTCGCGATGGAGGCGGTCAAGGAACCGGGGTTGTTGGGCGCGCTCGAAACTGTGACTTGACGGAAATCCACTTTGCGTCAGCATTGGTGCATGAAACACGCGCTTATTGCCTTGCTGCTCCCGCTGTCGCCGGGCCTGCTCTGGGCCTCGGACTGCCCTGAGGCGCCGGATCATTCGGCCCAGATCAACCGCCTGATCGCCGAAATCCGCGTGGCCCCGAACGAGGGACAGGCGCGGCAGATCTCTAACCGGATGTGGGAGTTCTGGGCCGACGCGCCCGACGAACAGGCGCAGGCGATCCTGGATCGCGGCATGTCGCGGCGGTCGTCCTGGGACCTGCTCGGCGCGCTTGAGGATTTCGACCGGCTTGTGGCCTATTGCCCGGACTATGCCGAAGGCTACAACCAGCGCGCCTTCGTCAACTACCTGCGGCAGGATTTTGCGGCCGCACTCGTCGATCTCGACCGCGCGCTGGAGCTGTCACCCACCCATGTGGCGGCGATGAGCGGGCGGGCGCTGTCGCTTCTGGGGCTCAGCCGTATCGACGAGGCGCGCGAGGGGCTGCAAGAGGCGCTCGAGCTGAACCCCTGGCTGCCTGAACGCGGCCTTGCGGGCCCGGGCGGTCCGCTCGAACCCAAGGGCAAGGACATCTGATCCCGGCGCCACAGGCATGGTGAGCGTCCCCCGAGGTTGGCGGAACCCCATTGAAATTTTTCGGTTTCGTGACCCAAGTCACATTGAGGTCGGCGCAAATTCTGGTTAGACGGACTCTGCGCCGGTTGGGGCCGGGCGTCTTGCGTGAACCGGATCGGGCCAAGTCAGCGCCGGGTCCCAGAAACGCCTGTCCAGATGTTTGGGTCCTGCCTGCCCGAACGCCGGAAACGGACTATGCCCTCCCCAATGAATGCGCTGTGCGGGCGTGGTGGAATGGTAGACACATGGCACTTAAAATGCCTGGGCTGAAAGGCCGTGCCGGTTCAAATCCGGCCGCCCGTACCACATCTCCCGGTGCCAGCGCGACGCGGCATCGGTGACGAGAGCCGGGAACGCGGCCCGCATCTCGGGCCTGAGGCCCGAGCACCGCAACCATGTCTGGAGCTACGACTTCGTGCATTGCCGCACTGACGACGGCAAGGCGTTC